>NZ_LNSA01000012.1 GCF_001468465.1 Sphingopyxis sp. H115 | reverse complement strand
GTGCCGAGCTCCGCGCCGCCTGATGCTTATGTTGCAACAGGCTCGATAAGGCGACGCGGATTGGTGTGATGTGTGACCGGGAAAGTTGATGGCGCCTGAAAACGCCCAGTAGTAGTTTGGTCCGCATCCGCCTTTGCTCGATCCGGGGATGTGAATACGGATTATGGTACGCGGCCACGGCCTCGACCGGATACAAGTCTATGCACGGATAGTGCATCAGCTGACCTCGGAACTAATGAAGCCAATCCTTGAGCATTGCGTGTGGGGGCCCCCAACCCGTCAACAGAAGGAACCGTTCAATGCGAACTTGACAAGGCCCGGATCATACAAATCGACTTTCATCAGCACCTTGATGCCATCGACATCCATGCTTGCAAAGTCTCGCTCGGGCGAATCCGGGGCGAAGGTGCAATGGCGCAGAGCGGCCATCAACCGAGCCTGAACCATCATGCTTTGTGCCACCGTGTCGCCGCCGAATTCTGCAAGCAACCCGGAGGTCATGACGATGCGGGCCGTTCGGTCACGGCCCTGGCGCGCGGCATCATTGAGCAGCGCAATGCGCTCGGTGCGTTGCCGCGCGCAAGTGAGGTCAGATGTGTCATGCATTGGAGGTCTCCTCCTGATCCAAGAGACGACGAGCGGACAACCGGACGGCCTCGCGGGACTCAGCCCGCAGGTTGAAAAGCGGAAAGCTGAACATCGATCGCGGTCCCGGCAGCAACGGTAATGGCAACCTGCCGGTCCTTGGGAATGACCCAGAGGATGCCGGCAAGCGTGTCGCGGATACGCGCCGCAATGGCTTCGTCCTCGCCGAGCAGCACCCGGGCCGCGAGCTCGCGCGCATCGCGCAGGAAGTGCTCGTGCTGGGTGTCCCAGGAGTCGGCCTCGCTGTCGTCGTTCGCGCAGAAACAGACGTTCTCGATCAGATCGACCAGCGTTTCAGGAGTCAGCGCCGGACCCGGAACATAGGCAATGCGGATCTGGTCGATGCCGCTGTACCAACCATCCTCGCCGAGGACGAAGGCGACATCTGCCGAGATCCGTTCCTCGCGCTGCGTTACGCTGGCGCGGTGGAAGACGCAGAACCTCAGCTCGATCGTCTCGGCACGAACATGGTCATCGAGCGGGGGGAAGCTGCCGTTTTCGGCGATGACGTGGTCGCGCTCTCCGGCTGCAACATAGAAGCGCACGTTGCCGAGCTGATGCAGCGCGTCATACCAGCCATAGCCAGCGTATGCGGGATGGTTCTCGACGAGGTGCGGGCGCAAGGGGTGGTCGCGCAGCGCGCGCTCCAGTCCCTGGGCAATATCGGGCTCAAGATCCGCGACAAGGATCGTGTCCGCACCTGCTGCGATTTCCTCATACTCGACATTGACGTTGTCGCTCTCCGCAATGGCAGCATGCCAGCGGGGCAGGCAGGGGTCGGCCTCCGGCAGGGCAACCCCAAGATCGCGCGCTTCCTTCCAGTTCTCGAAGGAAAGCCGGTGCTGGCCTCTGTGCGCCAGCGCGGCATAGATCGTGCGCCTGCACGCTGCCTGCAGCGCCGCAAACGCGGCATTCTCGACGAATTCCTTGCGCGCCGGGAGCACAAGGGCAAGGCCCGGGGTGGCCCCGATATCGAGCCGGGCATGGTATGTTTTGCCGCCCAGGCTCTCCGAGACGCTGGCAAGCTTGCGGGTGAGCACCATCCCATAGAAATTCGTGGTGGGGTCCTGGTGGTATTCGCGCCCTTCGAACACGCCGATCTGGCTGCCGTTCCACTCGGCGATGTAGATTGCTTTGGCGAGAAAGTCCTCGCGTGGCATTTCCGTGCCATTGAAGAACACCGGCAGCGGGTAGAACTTCGCGACCTCGCGCAGAATCCGCTCGGTGGTCTGCTCGCTCACGCCGGGCATCAGGAAGCTGATTGTCGTCCCGACGGGGCGAGCAAGGGGCTGCACGGCAATGTCCTGCGCACCGGTCCAGCCATCCGCTGGGACATGGACCGACCATCCGATGTCGGCATCGGTATGACGCGAGCTGATCCGGGTTTCCTTGCCCGCCAGGCTGAAGACACCCATGCCTGCCGGGTCTTCGGCCTCATGGATGTGCTGGCTCCAGCCCGAATCCCCCAGCGCAATCATGGTCTGGGGATCGGCTACCCCGGACCCATCATCGACAAGGGTCAGGCGCGCTCCGTCCTGATCCGCGCAGCAGGCGATATCGATCCGGGAAGCGCCAGCGCGGCGACTGTTCTGGAGGAGCTCGCCGAGGATATCGCCGATGGTGCCGTTAAAGAGGCGCGTGACTTTGGTGATCGTCTTCGGGCTGACGCTGGGTCGGATGACTGTCAGGTTCATGGCAAAGGGTCCTTCATCGCACTGGTTCGCCCTTCCCCTCCCCCTCCCCTTCAGATCGGCGGATCAATGCCTGGCCAGAGCCGGGTGGCCTTCGGCCTGCTCTTCATCCGACTCGCTTGGGCCGCAGGGCCTCAGGTATCGGGATGACCTCGTGCGCCGTATCGCGCAGCGCCGTGACCTCGCCGCGCGCGGCGTAGAGGTCCTTGGCGATGAGCGCGCAGACTTCGGCCTCGCCATAGGTTGGTCGGCCAAGGTGATCGACGCGTTCGACTTGCCGGGCAATCACGCCAACCTTGCCTTCCGGCACCCATTCGGCCCAATCGCCCCAGGCGCTGGTGACGCAGAACTCGCCGATGGCGGCGATGTAGGCCTTACGCGTCCGCAGGATCGTGGAGGCATTCTCCTCGACAGCCTCGCCGGTAAAGGCACTGAAGCGGTCCGGATGCCAACATTTGGCGGTATCGCGGGCAAGCTGCAGAAAGCCTGCAGAGCAGGAGCCCTGCCCATCAAGCTCGCTGGAAAAGGCAAGGATCGGGAGCGCCCAATCGCAGTCTTCTTCGTAGGACCCTCCGTCGATCTGTAGCGCTGACGGCATGGCGGCCTGTCTCTGATCGGACAGAATGATGCCGCCGTGGCTGGCGGTCATCACCGACCAAATCCCGGGGCCAAGCTGATCGGCCTGTTGGACAGCACCCCAGATCGATGTCGATGGGCGCGGCGACGGAGCAAAGCATGTCATGAGCGAACTCTCCTTCTTCAGGTTCGCTCAAATCCTCCCCCTCCCCTTCACGCGAGAATGCGGCGGGCTTCGCTGATAATTTTCTGAGGCGTCACGCTGCTGACCGACAGGCATACGACATGCCCTGCCTGAGCGAGACGCTCGCGCTCGATGCTGCACAGCTCAAGATAGTCGGCATCATCCGACTGCAGGATCTGGAGCGCGAATTTGCATTCCTCCCCGCTATGCTCATCGAGCAGCGCCACCAGGAAATCCGGCCTCGCCGAGCCAGCACCCAGCGTGATGTCAAAAAGGACCTTCTTGACCGCCATCCTGACGCCGAGGCGACGCAGTTCATACTGGGCCTGTTGGAGCGCGCGCAGCACATCGCGATCGTGGTCGCGCTCGGCGGGCACGAACTGGTTTCCGCTGAACACAGGCTGGGCATATGCCCGCAGCGCCAGGTATCCTTCGCGCCGGCTGTGCTCGCCGACGACAGCAAGCACCAGAAATGGGGGCTCGACCTCGGCGCGGATGATCCCGGTGTGCTGGATGCGGTTGCGGATTTCGACAGTTCCGAGCCCCGTCACCACCTCGCTCGATGTGACCTCGCTCGCTTCGAGAAGCAGAAAGGCTTGCGGTGCAAACTCGGGCGGCCAGGTCTCGGCCGCAGCCCGCAATCGGGCATGGACCCGCCGTTTCTCGTAATCGATCGCGTTGGTGTAGAGATGATCCGACAGCCGGATGCCCGGCGCGATTTCGAGGCCCTGAGCGGCGCGCTTGAGGTGACGCATTTCTTCGCTGATCGAGCCTGCGCGCCTGCCGCTGGGCGGTAATTCGCGCAGGATATTCGAGCCTGCGCGTTCGAGCAGCAACCAGAGCAGCTTGCCGAGGCGCGGGATCGCGACGCCGCGTGAGCGGTCGTCGGGCTCTATGTCCTCTGGCCTCTGTGCAAGCTTCTCCGGCGCCTTCTGGTGTGCGCTGAACAGGCCTTTTGGAAGGCCGATGGCATAGAGCGAATCCTTCACGGTCTCGCGGATGCGCGGTGGCGCCTGCGGCAGATGAAACGGGCAGCCCGGCTCGTGGCCTGGCCGCGAGGTAAGACGCCGGAGGTAATAGGTTTCCTGAAAACTGAGATAGGCCGCGCTCATCAGCGGCGGCGGCCGCTCTGCCCCAAGGCAATCGCAGGCGATCCACTTGTGGTTCTCTCGCGCGGTCGAGACCAGTGAGACGCAAGCGCGGTGGTCGGCCTCGCTGCCCCGGCCTGTATACCAGCGCACCAGCGCAGCCTTCAGCTCGTCGCTGATGGCGACCCTGCCGGTCTTTCCTGTGGTGTCCTTACCTACCAGCCACATGCATGATGACGCCTTGACCCTGTCGTTTGTTCACGTTATGTTCATAATCTGCAGGAGCCCATGAATAATGAACAAGGTCTTTGATATCGGCAAGTTCGACCTCGATGTCACGCTGCGCGACGCGGCACTTGATCCCAATTGCCGTCCAACCAAGCGTATGCTCGCCAATGCCTCGATCGGAGTGGAGCCGTTCGATGCCTATTACTCAGCGCGCGAGCTCTATGAGACCTTGCAGGGCGTGTTTCAGGGCCTGCCCAATGCCAAGGCTCGGCTGACGCAGATCCTGTCCTGCCATTGCGATGACTATCAGCGCTGCCTCTACTATGCACTGGCAGGGCGCGGGGTTGTCCAGATGCTCGACGATCTCGAATGGCTCTTCGAGCTCCTCGGGCCGCGGTGCCAGATGTCGGGCCACATTCTGCGCTCGGGCCAGCACCCGGCACCGATGGTCAACCCTTACGTCTCGTCAGAGCCTGATGGCCCTGTTCCTGCCCGCAACGCCGACTTTACCGAAGGCCCATCGTGGTATCTCGATCCCGGCCTCGGAGGGATGATCGAGGAATAAGAGGCCATCAGTTATTGCGAAGGCCAAGTCGGTCGTCGTCATCAACAAGCGTGATGCGCCCGTCCCAGTCCCATAGGACAAGATTGAGCGCGTCTGCGGGGGCGCCGCGGGCGTAGCTCGGGACAACGATGCCAGCATAGCCTTGCGCGATCGCGGCCTCCGCCAGGTCCTGCGTCGGGACCGGCTTGCCGGAGAGCATCCGATCACGCCATGACGGGTCGGCGAGTTCAGCCGGTGTGATGCCGAAGGGATGCAATGCAGCCGTGTCCCGGCCATCGAGCAGCGGCCCGATGTCGGCCTGATAGGCCACCAGCGTGGTGGGCTGCAGCGTGCCAGCCTGATTGGCCTCGCGCAGCGCGGTCTCAGGGGCGAGGGAAGTATAGAGCGCCGTGCGCCCCATGCGATTGAACCGTCCGCCAAATCGGGCGGCCCCCTCCCCTGAGAGGGGTTCACGGGACCAGACCGGATTGTGGGCGCGGTAGAGCAGCCCGGTAAAGTGCATTGGACTAGGCGTGGACGCCGGCGTCGACCGCGTCGATATAGGTCAGCACGTCATCGGCCCGGTTGCTCTGCACGAGCTGCATGGCAGTCTGGCCCGAGAAACCCGGCAGTGGTTCCGAGCGGTACCAGGCATAGGCCAACAACGCCGAACCAAAGCGCGGCTCGACCTTGTTGAGCACCTCGACCATCTGGCGAAGGCGGCGCTGCGTCCGGTCGGACGCGATCCGGTCCTTGCGCTGGATCGCATCCTTGCCGAGGCCCAGCGAGCGTGCGAGTTCGTCGCTGGTCGTCCGCAGCGCGTCGACGATCTTGCGCGGAGCAAACGCGCCGTTGTCAGCGTAGTTTTGAATCGCCATTGCACTTTCCCATGAATTCTGACGCGATATAGCGTCAATATCTGCGGTAATCAAGGTTTGGGTGTCAAACCCAGCAGGTGTTCCCGTTTTGCCGAAGAGGTTACCCGCTCTTACAAAACCACGACCTGCAATTCGATCGCGCCGGCAAGGCCCTCTTCTGCAGGCAGAACGCAAAAGGGCTGGAGCTTGCTGTCCGTCCTCACCACGGCATGGCTCTGCCCGGAATTTGCGGTCATCCGAATGGCGACACGCTCGGCATTGGCGCGCCCGCACAGGATCGCCCTTCTGGGGTCCAGGCTCTGAGGCAGCATGATCACCTCCCGAGCGTTACGGCGTCGCCGGGAAGAATGTGCGCACCGCGCGCTTTGGGGGCACGACTTCAAATCGGCGCTCCATCAATCTGCTGATGCGAAACCGGCCTCGGCCATCGGGCGTGCTGAGTTCAATTTTCGCGCCGCGCTTTGTCACCCTGAATTCAGCGTGTTCGGTGCCGTCGGTGAACTTCATCGGTTCAGGCAGCCGGATCATGTCGCCATCGGCGATCTTGCGTTCCTTGAGCCGGAGCTGGCGGTAGCACCGGTTGCGCCAGTCGAGGGCATAAGGATGACTGGTTGGCCCCAACTCCTCCAGGACACTTCTGGGGCACCCGGCCTCCACCGGTCCTGAATTTTCATCCATGTCCTTGTAGCCGAACAGGAGGCCGTCGGCTGCCTTGGGGTTCCAGCGGACCAGACAGATCACCGCGGAGATGGCGTGGGTCTGGTTGTTCGGTCCATAGCGCTGGACAGCCGCGTAGTAGGCACCGGTTGTGGACACGCTTCTGATGACCCGGCATCCTTCGAAGGTGCCGGTTTCTTCATTCTCGCGCTCCCATGTGAGCTGATTGTCAAGATAGGCCTTGGGAGTGTCGAAGCCCCCCATTCCGGCACGGTGCATGTAAAGCCAGCCCATGCGTGTTCTCCTTCAGATGAGCCCCGGCTGCGCCGGAGGTGCGATCTTCAATTCGCGCGCGATCCGCGCCGTGAGTGCGGGAATGTCTGCAAGGGCGGTGATCGGCGCTTTGCGCATCACCGCGCCAGGCGGTTTCCAGAACGGGTTGCGCCAGGCGAGACCCGGCTCGCCGAACCTTTCCGGGCTGATCCGGACGTAGATCCCGTCGGCTTCCAGCACATGCTCGCCCGCGAGCTGTTCCTGTGAGGTGTAATAGCTGATGCGATAATCGGCGTGCTCGAGCCCGATCCCTGCTGCGATCTGGCGCAGCGCCCGCGTGCCCTCGCGCCGGTAGTGGCGCAGTTCTTCGGGACGATAGTCGATCCCGCGTTTGACCAGCGCAATGATCGCAGGCCTGTGTTTGAGCTCGGCAAGGCGTTCAATGCATTGGGACCGCAGAGCCTGGTCGTCTGCCTCACATTCGGTCGGCCTTCCGTCAGCAATGCGTTGAAGGTGGCGCGTCAGCAGCAGCACTGCCGGACAGGTTGCGGCCTGCCGGCCTGCCAGACGGACATCATCCACGGCCTCGTTCAATGCTCGCAGCGCATTTTCGAAGGTCGTCAGCCCATCGGGCTGGAGTGCGCGGCGGTAACGGTAATCAATGTCGCAGGACATGAGGCTTCCTTTCCATTGCAAGATGCAATGGCCCCATCCCCCTTTCCTCAATGCAGGCTGCCGCAGTGCTCGCTCGGGTTCTCCAGCAGCAACGGCTCGTAGATCATCGGTCGCAGGAGCGCCCCTGGCGCAATCTGTTCGAGGATCCTCGCTATTGCCGAGACCGCAACGCCCGCCTCGGTTGTCTGGATGATGAGCGATCGGCCTTGACCCGGAACTGTGCCAAGCGACCAACCGACGCCCCCCTTGCCGAGAAGGCCGTCCAGCACCTGGCGCGGGTCCCTCTGGGGGAACAGGCCTGCGATATGCTGGTCCAGCTCCTCGCCGATCGGCGCCCTCCTCCGGCCTGCAACATCGCCCGCATAACGGTGAAGCTGGGTGAGGCAAACGACCTCCTGCGGTGCCGGCTCAAGCAAAAGCCGGAACTGGCGCCGTCTCATCGGCTTCCTCCCCCTCTTCGCCGGCAGGTTCGCTCTGGAAGCCCGAATAGGCCGCAAGATGGTTGAACGCCTGATCGGCCTTCGCGGCTGCGGTGATGATCGCCGTCTTGTCGGCCTTGAGGATCTCCAGCCAGTGCGAGACGTAGCTGGCATGGCTTTCGTGAAGGTCTGCCGGCAGACCCAATTCATAGCAAATGCGCGCACTCACCTGCTCGGCCACCAGCTCCTCGAAAGCGTATGCCTTGTCGCCGAAACGCTTGCCAAACTCGCGGGCGAGCCGCGAGGCATGGCCCGACCAATGCCCGAGTTCATGCGCTTTCGTCGCCACGAACCCGTCTTCGGTGTTGAAGACATTGGGGTGCGGAAGCTGAATATAATCAGCGCCCGGCGAGTAGAACGCGCGGTCTCCGCCGAGGCGTATGTCAGCCGGAACGGGTGAGAAGAAGCGCTCGATGGCAGCGGCCTTCTGCGAGGGCGTCGGCGGCGCTTCAGGCACCGGGCTCGGATAGAAATGCGGCGGCAGCCCGTCGATTTGCGATGCGTTGAACACACTGTAGGCGCGCATGAACCGGATTGTTTTCGAGGATTCCTCGCCGGTCGCCTGGTCGATCGCAGTCTTCTTCGTGCTGTTGAAGTAGATGCTCGGCTCGGCGGTCTCGCCCTTGCGCACCTTTCCGCCAAGCTCGATGGCTTGCCGCCAGGTCATCCAGTAGCGCGAGCCATAACCATAATGGTCGGCGACCGCCCAAAGATAGAGGCGGTTGATCCCTGTGTAAGGGACGCCTGCCGCGCGCAGCGGCGCTCCGCCCATCCCAGTCTTCTTCCAGGGCCGGCGCCAGGGCAGCGTTCCGGCCTCGATTGTAGCGATGATCAGATTGGTGATTTCCTGCGCGACGTCGCGCTTGGGTCTTTGGCGCATTGGCCTGCTCCTCAACAAAAAGAGGCCCAGCTCACTCAGGCGAGTGGCCGGGCCAGGTCATCAGGAGGGGTGATTTGCCGCCTCAGGCGGCTACCGCCGCTTCTTCACAGGCGACTTCAGGTTGATGGTCATTGATAAGCTCGTCGGCCTCGCTATCGGCTTCAGCTTCAGGTTCAGCGCCATCGCCATCGCAGGCGCCGGAGACAGGGGCGCTTTCGTCGGTGTCCGGGATGACCGGATCAGCGGGGTTGGCACCAATCGTGAACTTCATGCCTTCGGGGAGCCAGGCCAGCGCTGCTTCCTTGACGTCCTGTTCAATGATCGCCTTGCCGGCGAAGATCGTCTCGCAGGTCTTGGCAAGGTCAGCCTTCTTCGATGCGGCATAACGCGCCGCAAGATCGCTGCCGCCGACTTCGGTCAGTGCCGCAAGACACGAGGTCTTGCTCACCCGGTCGAAGAAATTCTCGGCTGTCGGGCGCCACATTGCTGCAACGTCAATGTCGAGCATGCTGCCGATGACGGCATGGATCGGATGGTATTCCGAACCATAGCCCTTCTTGGCTTCGAGCGAGATGGCCACCGCATAGGCGAGCCACGCCGCCTTGGCTTCGTCGGCAAGTTCGCGAAAGGCAATGAAGCGCTGCGCCGCACACCCATGTTCCTGCCATGCCTTGTCGAGCGCGCTTTCGGCCTCGGCGAGAATCCCTTCGGCTGTGGACTGCGGAAGTTCTCCGGTCGCCGGATCGCTGGGGTGCCCGCCCCTGATCGAGGTTCCCCGGCTTTCATAGCTGCGGCTGTCAGCCAGCGCGAAGATGGCGAAGTCGAGCGCGAGCCCGGCATCGCTGAGGAGGGATGCCGACAGGATATTACGGCGCTGCACGGAAAGCTCGTCGAACAGACGGGCGCTGATCGGCTTCTCCGTGCCCGGCGCAACTGCCTCGGGTCTGGAAGGTGCAGCGCTACCGCGCTTGGTGGAACCTGACACCGGCTCTTCGGCCGTCGCTGTCACCTTGCCATTCTCATCGGTCTCGAACGACAGGCGCTTTTCGCTGTAGTAATCGGCCTCGAGCACCATCTCGCCGCGGGTGGTGAGAACCAGGAACCGCCCGGCCTCACTGCGCCATTCTTCGGGCAGTTCGCGCACCGGGTTATTGAGGTCGCTGCGCTCAGCATCGAGATCCTCATACTCGGCCTCGAGCTGCCCGAAATCGGCCCCGTCGCCTTCAGGGCCGCCTTCATGGCCTTCGTCGATGATCTCGCTGATTTCTTCCATGCGGGCATCGATCGCGTCAATTCGGGCTCGTGCTTCTTCGGACAGCGGCGCGGGCGGCAGCCGGACAGCATTGACGCCCATTTCGCTGCGCGCCTGCCATGAATTGGTCGACGCCACTGGGCTGATCCAGGCAAGGCCAGTTTCAGCAGCGATCCGCTGGGCTTCGGCCTCCATTTTCTCGGCCGCAAGCCTGTGGGCGATCTCGATGTCGATCCAGCGATCATCTGCCGCTTCGCTGAAGAGGTCGCGTTCGATCTTCCCGCCGGCGGCCACATAGGCATCTTCGCCGATCAGCAGCGCAATCGGGTCATTGCCGCGCATGGAACCGTTCGCCACCATACGCCGGATGGCATCGGCGCTTGGGTTATAGGCGTAGCGCATCTGCTCAAAGACCCGCAGTTGCACCTCGTGCTGGTCGGTCGCTGCGTAGGCCTTGGCGATCTCGAGTGTGACATCGCCTTTGGCGAGTGCCTCGAAAATCGGCTCGGCAAGGTTCGCTAGCCGCAAGCGGCCTTCCACGAAGCGCAGGGTGAGGCCGAAGCGTTTGGCGACCGCGGCAACGTCGCTGCCTTCCTTGATAAAGTGCTGGAAGGCCCGGCATTCCTCAGCCGGTGACATCCCGACGCGCTGGAAGTTCTCGGCAAGCGAGGCCTCGCCTGCTTCCTCTTCGCTGCCTTCGAGCAGCTTGCATTCGATCTCGGTATCGGGGGCCCAGGCACCGCGCGTGACGATCATCTCGATGGCCCGCAATCGCCGGCCACCGGCGATCACGGCAAACTTGCCGCGCTTCTTGCTCCTGGTGACCAGCAGGTTCTGCAAAAGGCCGCGCGCTTCGATGTCGGCGGAAAGCTGGATATCGTCTTCTTCGCTGCGCGTTTTGCGCACATTGGCATCGCTCAGATAGAGCCGGGAAAAGGGAATAAGCATCGTGGTCGCTCCTGATGTGCACCCGGCAATCACCCGGGCACACATCCCCTCCCCCTCCCCTTCCGATCTGCGTTTCACGCAGGACTAAGAGTTGACCATCTTCTCCCCTGAGGGTGAACAGCATAACATGGTCTTGAGCTGGACGGAGCGACTCATAAAAGAACAAAATGCCGAAAGGGTTGGAGCTCGCGATTCTGGGATGGCCACCATTCGCGGCGTAACCAGACCGGCTTTGAGCCAGAATGCGACGTTAGCTAGTCGAGCTTTGAAAGGCAGTTTTCATCGCTTCTCGACAGCACCTGCCTGAAGGCGAGAGCTGAACGCACAATGCGCGATCGGTGATCGGAAAGCGCTTGATGCTAAAGGAATCTGGATGAGGAAAGGGGAGAGCCTCTTGCGAAGCTCTCCCCGAGCACCTTGCGGTGTAATTCCAAAAGGCCGTTAAGCCGAGCAGCCTGAGCTGTGAGTTCTATATAGGCCAAAGGCGTTAAAATTCAACTCGCGTTTGAATCCTAAGTCCCTGATTTCAGACATTCCTTGCGAGCCAGGCCGTTATACGGCATGATCCATTTTCCTTGATTCCCTTGATATGTTCCATTGTTCTTGATTGCCTTGATACCCTTGATTGCATTGAATACCTTGATGGGGACAGAAAGACGTGTTACCACGCCCTCGTGGAACGATCGAAAAATGCGCCTTTGGACGATTCGGCGTCCCGTGAAGCCGAATCAGTCGGTGCCGATCGCATTCGGGGGAAGGGGCGAGGCGGCAACTTTCTTGCCATTGATCGCGCAGCATGGGAACGCCTATGGGAGGTTGAGACTAACAACAGGCTGAACCTCGTCACCGCATATATTGTGCTGCTTGCCGGGACCGGCAGCGACCATCAGCTCAGCAAATGGTCGACCAAGGCTTGCGAACAGCATGCAGGAATGGGCAAGCCACGGGCCAAGGTCGCGATCGACGAGCTGATCCAGCATGGGTTCGTTGCGCACACCGACCGCTCGACGAAGCTCTATCCGCAATATCGCCTGCAGCCGATCCCTCTCGACAGCGACCCCATCTTTCTGCCGGTCGCGTTGGTAACGGGAATTGAAACTGAGGCTTCAATGCTTCGCCGTGTCCGCGAGACCGGCGACGCGCTCTTACTGCGAATGCTGGTGGACCTCTATGGTTTGGTCCAGCTCGATGCGACATTCGGTGTGCCAATCGGCGCGTTGAGCCAGACCCCGCCCGACGATTATCCTGCTCGAAAGGTTTTTGAGATCGGCATCCATTCCGTTTGGGCACTTCGCCTCGTCGGTGGGTCGAAGTCTGCGAAAGGTGATTGGGCGAGTTATCATCGCTCGAAAAGCCGCAACAAGGATGGAGCCTGGGGGGATTTCTGGGCGCGGGTGGCGATGCTCGAGAAGATCGGGGCCGTCTGGTATGAAGCATGGATCTTCGACAGCGAGGAATCGGATGCCGAGCCGCTGTTTCCAGTCGATCCCGGCGCCCTGTATCATCAGGGTGAGGGTGACGATGTCTATCAGCTCACCCGCACGATGCTCGACGCTGCGGCCAATCTTTCTGAAGAGCGCAGCAACCTGCTCGAACGCTATGGCATCGACATGTTAGTGACCCTCGCGCAGCATCGTCGCGCGCCAGGTATCCGGGGCGTGGCGCGTATGCGGATCGAGGCGGATACGCCGGGTCGTCGGCTTTCCTATTACAAGCGCCGAACCCAGATCGAAATCTACGAAGCTGGCTACACCCAAATAGCACTCGATGCGCTACGGGGTGAATATAGTCGACCAATGAATACCAGCACGCCGCAATGAGACAACCAACCGCCGGGAAAAAGCAGCCTCTCCATGCCGAATGACGACAATTCAGATGATCAGCCGACTATGGAAGTGCCGTTCCCGACCGAGGCCGAACTGCTTGCAGCGGGCTATGTGCCAATCCCGACAGACGAAGAGTTGCTGGCACAGGGCTATGTGCCGATCGATTTCACAAACATGCCGGACGTGGCCCATTTACTGACGGAAGCCGGGCATCCTTTTCCGTTGCATCATGAGATCATCAAAGCGGGCTATGTGCCAATCAGCCGCCGCGAACGGCGTATCGTAAGCCGACCGCGCATGGGCCAAATGTATTGGATCGATTTTCCGCACGACGCTTATGCGCCCGAGTTCGTGAAAGAGCACCCTGGCATTGTTATTCGCGCGGCCAATTCGCTACACGACACCTGCATTATCCTGCCCGTTACGAGCGCGCAGCAGAAAGCGGGGACGAACTTTCATCAGCTCTCCAGGAATCCCAATCCCAAAGGGCAGGCTGCAGGGCGGATCGCCTATGTCGTCTGCGACCATCTCTACACGGTCAACATCAACCGCCTCCGCCCATTGGTCCACAATGGGAAGGCTGTCTTTCCCAAGGTAGAGCCGCACGATCTGACCGCGATCTTCGCGGTAGTGCAAAAGGTTCTGGGCGCTGCGTTCGGACCTGCGCAGACCGCTGTAGCGGCGGGGGCCACGCCAGTTCAGGTACCGCCTGCCGTACCTGCAAAGGCTTTGGGGCCGAACACCCTGACGCTGAGAAAGAAGTAGGCAGCGGTGTCGGTGATGCGGTCACGTCGCTGACTCCATCCACTCGACTGACCCGAACTGTCGAAGCTGATCGGCTTCGGCTGCGCCGAGGGTGCTACGAGCACTGTCGCCCTCCCCAACCGGCCAGCCTCACTCGTCGTTGCGAACAAGCAGGAAACATCTGATTCTGGCGCGAGCCGTTGCTAGCAAACGCCACCGACACTGACAGGAATGCCCCACTTCGTGGCCTTCCATGCTGCACAGATAGTGCAGACCAAGAGGAAAACCGTGGGACGTCAGGGCTCCGGCATCGATGTTCCCAGCATTGCTTTTCATCATGCTCGAAACATCGCGCCTATGACCGACAGCGCTGCCTTTGTCGGGATGAACACCCGTGTGCGAAACGCAATGATTTCCGTAAAGCAGCCGATGCTCTTGAGCCAAGGCAGCTGTTCAGGCGGGACCCCCACGATTTCATAGCGCTGCTCGCCTGCCACGCGGGAGCATTTCAAGGTCGCCTCGAAGGGCTGATTGATCGGGACTGTCCGGCCTTCGCCGAGCGACCTGATGATCATTTCCGGGCTGAGTTCAACGGTGGAGGCAATGTCGAATTTCTCGAGCAGCTTCGCCACGTCGAGTTCGTGGACCATACGGCCGAGCCAGCTTCTGCCCTCTTCGTCCACGATCCGCCGGACCTCCAGATAGTCGATAGGCAGGCTCGACCAGATCGGCAGGAGAAGTCCGGTCGCAAGGTACACGGTCTCCGTCGTTAGCCGTTCGGCAAGCTCCGCAACCTCGCTTTGCCACAGCTTCTCGAAGGTCCTGCGCGGGACTTCCTCCCATGCGGATTCGGCGAGGTCATCGAAGTGGTGGTATTCGCGGCGAAGCGGACGGTGGAGGATAACCCGCCGGATCAAATCCCCCTGTTCTGTCATGAAGTGCCGCGAAGGTTCGGCCAAGGCCGCCTTCCCGCTCTTGATATTGTGGAGCAGAATGCAGCCGTCGGCATAGTCGCGGCGCTCAAGGACACGCTCAAGCGAGATCGGCCGTGCTCTGGTCTTGAGGGCTAGCTGCAGCAAATGCGACGTGGCGCCGGTTCGCTCATCGGTCCGAAGGACTATGTCCTCGACAATATCGGCCTGTTCAACCCGCAGGGTTTCGACGCCAACATCGAGCGATCCGGCCTCGCGCGCTGCTGACACCCGCGCTTCGACCAACCCCAGAAACTCCTCGAAGATCGCATTCTGCATCCCGATCGGCAGCGCGAGGATGCGATTGAGCCAGCGCTGGATCGGCGGAAGGTCCTCTTCGAGCACGCCATCGTCGGAGACGATCTTGAGCCCACTGCGGCGCTGAAAATCGATCAGCGTAGCGCTCTTGAGCTTGCCGTCCGCCAGCAAGGCAAACCATGTCGAGAGGGCCGCCTTGGCATATTCGCTCTCGAGATTGTCGGCAGGGTCAAACAGGTTCTGCCCGCCCGTCTGGCGTTGGCCCCGAGTAAGCGCGCCGAGGCTATCGAGCCTGCGCGCAATGGTGCTGGTGAACCGCAGTTCCCCCTTGCAGTTCGTGGTCACAGGCCGGAACAGCGGCGTGTTGGCTTGATGCGTCCGGTGCGTTCGGCCCAGCCCCTGGATGGCCCGGTCGGCTCGCCATCCAGGCTCCAGCAGGAAGTGGATGCGCCGCTTCTGGCAAGTTGCATCGAGGCTGGCGTGATAGGACCGCCCGGTGCCGCCCGCATCACTGAAGACCAGGATCGGCTTCCTGCCATCCATGAACTGGTCGGTCTCGGACTGGTTCGTCCGCGGCGAGCGGGTCTCGAGCCGCTGCTGCCCGTCGCTCTGGGTTATGAGCCGCTTGCTGCGCCCGGTCACCTCGGCGACTTTCTCCGGGCCATAGTGCTCGATGATCCCGTCCAGCGCTGGCTTGATCGGCGGCATGGCGCACAGGTGCTCGATCATCTCGCCGCGGCGGGCGATCGCAGTCTGGTTGTGGACGGGACGGCCTTCCTCGTCGAACATCGGTGCAGAGCGCTGGGTGCCGGTATCATCGACGAATACCTGCATCTGTTGCGTGGGGAAGGCGCGTTCGAGGTACTCGATCACAGCGTCGAGCGGGCTGAGGTCGAGGTCGAGCTCCGCGCGCTCTTCTGGCGAAAGGCTGTCGAGACGGCGATCGAGGATGCTTTCGGCAGTCGAGACCAGCTGAACCACCACCACCTCGTCCCGGTCCAGATGATGATTGATGGCAGCGATCAGCGTTGGCAGCTTCATCGACAGCAGCAGCTGGTTGAAGAACCGCTGCTTGGTGCTTTCAAACCGGCTGCGTGCCGCAGCTTTTGCGCCGCTGTTGAGCGTTGCGCCGCCGATTTCATCGACCACGCCGGTGAGCTCCAGCGCTTCCTCCATGTTCTGATGGATGATCGCCCAGGCATCCGCATAAGTATCATAGACCGCGATCTGCTCGGCGGTCAGATCATGCTTCAGGATGTCGTATTCGACCCCTGCAAAGCTGAGCGCGCGCGCCTGATAGAGCCCGAGTGCCTTGAGGTCGCGCGACACGAGTTCCATCGCTGCGATGCCCCCTGCCCTGATCTGGCTGATGAAATCTTCGCGGTTGGCAAACGCAGTGCCCGGTCCCCACAGACCGAGCCGCACGGCATAGGCAAGGTTGTTGACCTCCGAGGCCCCGGTTGCAGAGGCGTAGATAACCCGGGCATTGGGCAAATTGTTTTGCAGCAGTACGCCGGCGATGCCCTGCAAGGATCCGCTTTTCGTGCCCCGGGCGCCCTCGCCTCCCGCAACCCCGCCCATCTCGTGGCTCTCGTCGAAGGCGATGACACCGTCGAAATCCTCGCCCGCCCAGTCCAGTAGTTGCTTGAGGCGCGTGGCATCCTGACGCTGGCTCCGAAGGGTCGGGTAAGTGACGAACAGGATTCCTTCGCGAAACGGAACCGCCTGATCGATCTTCCAGTTCGAAAGCGGCTGAATGTCGGCAGCAAGGCCGCCGATGGCACTCCAGTCGCGGCGCGCGTCTTCGAGCAGACTCTCGTTCTTCGATACCCAGATGGCCTTCCGGCGTCCGGCAAGCCATCCATCAAGGATGCAGGCGGCGATCTGCCTGCCCTTCCCTGCCCCCGTGCCATCGCCGAGGAAATAGCCTTTGCGATAGGCCCGTCCTTGCTCGTCGAGTTGGAGGCCTACGCCCTCTTCAGCCGGAACGAACTGGCCAGGCAGATACTGCTGCCACGCGTTCCCAGCATAGATGACAGTTTCGATCTGGGCCTCGGATAGCAGGCTTTCCTGCAAAACCCGATCCTGCAGCGCCGGGACATAATCCGGGATCGGTGCCGGGATCGAACCCATGGCCACGCTTTCGACGAGCGGCGTCGGATGCTCGCGTGCACCAACAATGTCGATCCGGCTTGGCCGGTATGGGATGTAGACCCCGCTTTGCTCACCGAGAACGCGCGGCTTGTCCAGGGTACTGAACGCCAGTGCTTCGATCTTGGGCGCTTGGGCTGCCCTCGCTTTGACGGGCTTTGTGATCGGCGTTGCCCGCATGGCTTTGAAGAGCGCGCCCGGCTTTGTTTTCGGCGGCACCGCGCGCGGTTCGCAGTCGGGCTGGGCTGTCACGCGTTTGATGATTGGAACCGCAGACGCCACGTCTGCAACCGTTTCCCGCGCCAAAACTGCTGGTCTGGTTTGCCCCGGGATCTTGTCGATCACGTACAAGCGCACAGCCACGCTAGTGCCCTGCTTGTGATAGCATTTATCGAGGCGGATTGATGTGCGGACCGTGCAAGAGGCGAAGGTGTCGTCGTAGATTTTCGCAAGCTTCGCGCTCGTCGTGAACCAGTCCGGCATGATCGCGACGATCCGCCCCCCCTGCCCTATCCGCGTTATGGCAGCGCGCAGGTGACGCACAGCCGCGAACTCGTCTGCTCCTCGTCCCATTGAGCGGGAAAACGGCGGGTTCATCAGGATCAGGCTGGGCTGCACAGCAGCGTCGAGATGCGATGCCAGCATGGCTCCATCGATCCCCGTGGTGGTGGCCTGGGGGAACAGCAGAGCCAGCTTCTCCCGCCTGCGCGGATCGATCTCATTGAGATGCAATGCGCGGACATCGGGCAAAGTTGCCACCAGAGCGCCATGTCCGGCGCTCGGCTCAAGAACGATATCGGTTGCAAGCGGCTGCGCCAAAATCACGGATAGCGCTGCGAGGTCAGCGGGCGTCGAGAATTGCTGGTACCTGAGCTGGTTTTCACTTCTGACCGTATGTGTCGGCAGCGCCTCGATAAGCGCGCTGATCTCCGAAATTTGGGTCAGCATCTGAGGTTTGCTCAGGAGTCCGGCCATGTGGCGCGTCAATGCCGCCTCGAGCAGGTCAAAGGCGTCCCTCTGGCTCCAGGCGCCGTTTGCGGAGCCCTCCCCGTAGAGCTGGCTCATCGTCTCAAACAGGCGTTGTTTGTTCGCCATTCCGGTGGCGATGGCGTTCTGGATTTCGGTGATTGCTGCGTCCAGCTTCTGGCTGGATTGTTCAAATAGGTCGGTCACGGTCTGCTCCTGATGCTGAACCGCATCAGGTCATCCCCCTTCCCTCTCGCCTCGGGTTTATGAGCCCGTGATCACTACGGGCTATGCGACAAGGGGTGCCCGGCAGCGACGAGGATTCGGGACCGGCACCATCCCGAAGATATCGGTTTGACTTCTACCGCCGAAAATGATCATAAAACACGAACTGGGTCGCAGAACTGCGATTCATCGAAAGGCAGACGCATGTCCTACACCGTGAACACACTGCGAAATATGACCAGATCCTGCGAAATGATGCGCGATCGGGTCAAAGCTGTGGTGTTCAAACCTGATGAACGCAAGGTCCTGGATATCACGTTTGGGCCTACGGCGGCAGCGGAATTGGTCGGAAGAACGCCTGAAGCGCTTGCCAAGGCAGAGAAGGAGGGACGTCTCGCGCCTCCGAAGCAGCTTAACAATGGCCGTCGCTATTACACGCTCGAAGACCTTACTCATATTCGCAAGGCGCTGAACATTCATCCGGGCAAGCTAGCCCATGAGAATGCGGTCGTAGTAGCCGTGCAGAATTTCAAGGGCGGCGTCGGCAAGAGTACGATTACCAAGCATTTCGCCGATTTTCTCGCACTGAACGGATATAGCGTTCTCGTGATCGACTGCGATCCGCAGGCGTCAACGACAACTATGTTCGACATCCAGCCCGAAGCACTTATCGATGAAGAGGAGACTTTAGGAAACTTCCTGTCGCCTCGCAGTACATTCGATGATTTCAGGAAGGCAATCCGAGAAACCGCTTGGCCTACAATCAAAATAGTGCCGTCAAGCCTTGGCCTGCAGGATGCAGAGTGGGACCTCACGGCAACGTTGACGGAGGGCGGACAAGCAGTGCGCGAGGGACTTCAGCGTCTCCGAATTGGCATCGACAGTATCATCAAGGACTTCGACGTCGTCTTGCTCGATCCTCCGCCGGCCATGGGGTTCCTGGGCCTCAATGTGATGGCCGCCGCAACAGGTATGCTCATCCCGGTTCCGGCAAGGCAGCTCGACTATCTTTCAACCATCCATTTCATGGACACCATCGCCGAGAATATCGAGATCCTCGAGGATCACGGAACGCCTGTTGATTATGGGTTCATTCGCGTCGTCTGCTCGGCCTACACCCCCAGCAAGCCAGGTGAAGCCGACATGTGGAAGATGATGAAGGCCACATATGCCAATTTCCTGCTGAATCAGCCAATTCTGGCTTCTGAGGAAATCAAGAATGCCACTCAAGCATTCCGGTCGATCTATGAAAGCAAGCCTTCAGCTGCGCACGCAACCTACCAGCGTTGCCGGGACAATCTCAACGCAGTCTTCGGAGAAGTTCTGAACGAAATACACGAGCAGTGGCCGTCGAAGAGCATTTCGAGACGGTCATCTGACACGGCAGGGAGTGTTGCAGCGTGAGCCGTCGTTCATTGATTGGCGAGGCCCTCGCCTCCCCTGCCCCTGACCAGCCTTCCGTCTCTGAAGCCAAGGACGCTGCAGGGGCAACTGCATCGCGCAATTTCACAACACGTCGGCTTGAAGGCTTCACGGAAGCAGCGCGGATGGTCAAGCGCCCGACCATCCGGCTCAAACCTGCAGAATGTTCGATCTGGCCGGGAAACGCCCGTGATTACGAACAGCTCACCGAACCCCGTTTGCGATCTCTGATTGAGTCGATCCAAGCAGAAAACGGGAACCGCATCCCAGTAGTCGTGCGTCGTAAGCAGCAAGGTGAGCTGCAGTACGAACTGATCATTGGCACAAGGCGTCACTGGGCTGTCGCGTGGCTCAACGCCAATCACTACCCGGATATCGAGCTCGTAGCGATTATCGAAGATCTCGATGACGAAGCTGCGTTCCGCCTTGCTGATATCGAGAACCGCGAGAGGGAAGATATCTCAGACTTAGAACGCGGTTTGAACTACAAGGCAGCAGTCGACACCTATTACGATGGCCTTCAGGCACGGCTTGCTGAACGCGTGAAGATCTCGAAATCTACGCTCGCCCGGTACATCGGCCTGACAGAGATCCCGCAAACAATCGTAAGCGCATTTGCCTCGCCAATGGAACTTCAGGTCCGGTACGGTGACAAGCTTCTTCCAGCCATACGCAACCCATCGCTGCGCCCCAGGATGGAGGAAGCAGCAAAGCAAATCGCTGCGGAACAAAGTTTCCGGCAATCCGGAGACGAAGAGCCAATTTCTGGCCCTCAGGTTGTTGTCCGTCTGCTCAAGGCAGTTTCGGGCAGGCCTGGCCGTGCCCAGAAAGCCGTAATCGAAGCCGCAGGATCGTCCATTGGTGTCATCGAAAAGGATCGTGCACGAGGGCTCACGATAACGATCAACCCCACTGATTTGAGCGCTGACGAAATCCTTGATGCATTGCGCCCTCTGATTGAGAAGGCGAAGATTCTGAAAAGGCCTGCCCCATGAAGGAGGGTTTTGGACCCACCTATGGCCATGCCTTTACCACTCTGAAAATGTGGCTTTTATCGTTTTATTTCATATGTTTAGCTCACTTGTCCCACATGTGGGACAGCGGCAGATTTACTAGGCGAAGAACGTGAGCGAGAAAGATCAGTCCTCCTCCGGTCGCCGGGTGCAGTTCGAGATGTTCTTCACGCTGCCTGATTTCAGCGATATCTCGCTGCGGGACTATCAGGAGACCATGCAGCGCCCTTTCTTCAGCCTTTCGAAGAAGAAGCGCCTGAAACCCATTGAGTACCTCAGTCCGGACAAGTCGGTCACCGTGCATGTATCAGCCAACCCAGCCTATGGGATGGCGACCATCTGGGATGCAGATATCATGATCTATCTGGCGTCCCACCTCAACGAATTGCGCGAGCGGGGTGACAATGACCTGTCGCCGACCATTCGTGTTCAACCTGGCGATCTTCTCAAGCGAATCTGCTGGGGTGTAAGCGGGCGCGCCTATGAGCGACTGATCGCAGCGCTTGATCGCCTTCAGGCCACGACGATCAAGACGAACATCCGAGCGAACTCCAAATCCCGCGAGACCACATTTTCGTGGATCGATAGCTATACTCATCTCGTTGATGAGCGAACCCAGCGTTCGCTTGGGATGGAAATCACGCTTTCTAAGTGGTTCTTCGACGGGGTCATGGACAAGCGAAATGTCCTTGCGATTTCGCCTCTGTATTTCGAGATAACGAGCGGACTTGGGAAATGGCTCTACCGCGCAGCTCGCAAGCACGCTGGTGGCAATGGGCCAGAAGGTTTCACGATTGGCTTCGAAACTCTTCATCAGAAAAGCGGCAGCGAAAGCTCCCTACCCTCGTTCAAGAACAAGATTCTTGAATTGGCGCGAGCTAACAACCTGCCGGATATCAGTCTGGAGGTCATTGGAGCAGAGACGCCGCGTCCAAAGCTAAAGATGGTGATGCGTCGCCATCTCGAAAAACCTTCTGGAAAAACCGAACATAGTGGCTCTGTCGCCACGGAGAGCAGACCCCAGCGCATTCAGCGCGCAACCCCCGAAAAGGCAGCCAAGGTCAGCCCTCCGCAGGAATTCGTTGATCCTGCCCTCGTGCGCAAGCTCCTTGCAACAACAAGCGCGAGCTTGCGCCCCGAACAGCAAGCCGATGCATCAGCGGCATTGGACAGCAATGCGAGCCAATCTCAGTCACGACGAAGGGGAGGGGGCGCTCAGGACACTCTTGACCCCGAAATCTATCAGGCCATCCGTGCTGAATGTCCTGGTTGGGATCTCGATGTGCTGATGCGGCAATTCGATTCCTTTTTGAACAGCAATCCGCATGAGTTGCCAAGGAACTACTCGAAACGGTTCTACGGCTTCATGAAGAAGCACCACGAGCGCAACAAGCATACGCTTCCGGGCTTTTGAAGATCGCGACCTTCTGCAGGACTTGGTAGCGGCGCCCGGCGCGCTGGTAGAGCTGCCGCTCGGCTTCAGGCCTGATTACGCTCTGCCGCAGGCATAGCGATCTATCGTAAGAATAAGAACAGTCTCATCATGCACGGCAGCTAGCGAACGTGTTTTCGGGAATCACTTCGCTTAGCCCGCCCGATCAGAGGACCGCGTCTACGTTCGGCGCCAGGTAAATAAATCGCTGACTAGGCCCAAGAGTACCGGCATAGACCCTACAGCCGTGCTTCTGCCGTCCATCTTTGACTGAAATCAGCGATCTACTGTGCAGCGCTCAAGCCAGCTGGCAGATCGCCTGAGGCTCCACTTCAGTCACTGCGATCCAGAAACCCGACAGGTCGGCCTTCAATCTGGACGATGGAAAATGCCTCCAAAAACCATTCCTGAAAACACGTTCGACCGGAAATACCACATTTCCGAAAACACGTTCGTTTCAGCCTAGGAGCAAATGGGGGATCAGAAAGTTTGGGATCGGCGCATCATATGTGAATCGGAACGCTAACTGATCCTCTGGCCTCACGCTCACAGCCGCGCTTTCAAAGTTATCAACAGGGCGGGGAGGTGGCGAACGTGTGATCGGGCATCAGATGACGTGTTATTAGAATCTGGCGGTCGTGCTATCAGAAACCGAACATCGTGTTTTCAGATTCGGCATAGCCGCCCCGACTCGCGAGAAATCAGGAGTTTGCAGGCTGATCACGAGCAGGTAACCTCTTAACCTTAGAATCTAAATCCCCTAACGTTCACGCCTGCGGCGGATTTGTTATTGATTTGATTCAAGATTAAGGAAGGCCGACATATCCCTTCGACGATGACCGCTTTGCGTGCGATGCGTACATTCCACCAGAATGGCAACTCGGCAGATTAGCGCTGGTCACAGCCTTAAGATCGATTCCGTGAATCACGACAGGGACCTGTGATTCAAACTTCCGATTGGCCTAACTTCACGTGGCTATCGCATAGTCCTCCGCATGTTAGAGGTTGGACAAAGGGAATGTCAGATCTGGCTCGAAGCCAAAGATCCCGATCTCAATGTTGCAAGGCGGTACGTCATATCTCGAAGCCAGGACCTGTTCGGTGTCACGATTGTTGAATTCTCGTGGGGGCGGATTGGAACGCGTGGACAGCGACGCATCTTATCCTTCGCCGACGCAGGCAGGGCGACAAAGTTCGTAGAACAGTTGCTGCGTCGCAGAGCGACCTCACATCATCGAATTGGCGTTTGCTACCGGGAAGTATTCCGGGGTCCATGATACGTTCACGTGTCCGTTGGGACGATTGCTCCATCGGAAGTTCGAAGGCTGACCATGCTGGCAGTCACCATAGCCGCAACTGATTGTGAAGCGGTTCGCTTGGTCACCCCAAGGCCTCTGGCAAGCTCCGCACGGGTGAGAGGTCCGATGCCGGCTACCAGACGCCAAGCCAGGGGAGCCGTCGAGGAGGCGTACAGGCCTGAAAGTGCTCCCTCAGCCTGCAGGTGAGCCCTTTGCATGGCACGGAGGTCTGCGGCTGCACTCTCAGCGGTAGCCTGAAGCGCACGGCCTAATAGGACGGGCAGGGGTTCCTCGTGAAGTTCACGGAACAGAGCCCGCGGCATGACCCCAGCAAGCGCCATTGGCGCCGAGCCCAGCCCAAACAAGTGTGGCCGCATGGCAGCAGCGAGCGATGCCGCCCAGGCCGCCCCACGCGGTGCCATACGTGTTACCGCGAACCCTCCGACCTGGACCATCTCGCTGCCGCCTTCGAGAAAGTCGATTTCTTCCGTTCTCAGTTCCGTCAGCCATTCAAGCAAGGTGCTCATCGGGTCACGGCTTGGTAGCAGCGCGTCAAGCCGCTCCAGCGCGCGATCGGCGGGCCAATAGGTCTCGGTGAACCCTTCAGAGTGGTTCTTGGCGGCCATGACCAGCTTGGCAGCATGGGCGAGGGGAGGGTGTCCTCGCCGGCTAATCCACGACAAGAACTGACGGCGTTCCTCGGAATACCACGAGCGCATCAGCTCGCTCGCTTCGAGCCCCGGATTGTGTTCAATTCCAAGATTATCAAACGGATAATCGCGCACATGCACGCGCCAGAGGCGCCGAAGTGAGGCCAGCGCAAGGCATTCGGACAACTCGGGTGAGATGAAGGGGAGGGCGCCTTCGATGCGGGCAAGCGTCAGTTGCCAAGGTGCTGGGGCGGATACCATCGGCCAGATAGTATATAAATGGCATAAAAAGTATACCCAGCTTGTACGGTGGGTTTGCTGTCCGATAAGAGCCCTTCACGGACAACACGACAATCTATATAGAGTGCCTCAAATCCGCTGCGACGCCGCCGCTCTCCCAAGGGCAGAACGCCGAAGAAACCAGCGGCGCGATCGAGCATGAAGGAGAGGCGCTTTGGCTGACGGCACCGGGCTGATCGTTGAGGTGCCGATCGATGAGGGCCTCGTCTCGCTCGGACAGGCAATCCCTCCGCAGCTCGCCGCCGAAATCGAGGCCGCCCGTTCCTACAGGGCGCGATCCAAGGCCGCGAACACCGTCCGCGCCTATGACAGCGACTGGCGGCAGTTCGAAGAATGGTGCTGGACGCGCGACCTTGAGCCCATGCCCGCGATGCCCGAGGTGGTTGCAACCTGGCTGGCGTCACTGGCTCAAGCGGGGAGGGCGGACAGTACGATCGGGCGGCACCTTGCTGCCATTGCCTGGCACCACAGGCAGGCGGGGCACGTGGCGCCGCAGCACCGTGATCCCCGCGATGTCATCGCCGATACGCTCGCCGGCATTCGGCGCGAGCAGCGCGCACGGCCGACACGCAAGAAGAGCGCCATTCTGGCGGCCGATCTGGCGCGGATGATTGCGGCTGCAGAAGGATCGAGCCCGAGGGCAATCCGTGACCGTGCGGTCATGGCGCTGGGCCTTGCAGCAGCACTTCGGCGCTCGGAGCTGGTCGCTCTGCAGCTCGCCGATCTCGAGCTCGTGCGCGAAGGGCTCAAGCTGACGATCCGGCACTCGAAGACCGACCAGGAGGGGGAGGGGCAGGTCATCGCAGTTCCGTCGGGCAAGGTGCTCAAGCCCGGTCCCCGCCTCAACGAATGGCTGAGCGTCAGGGGAGGGGAGGCGGGGCCCCTTTTCTATCGAACCGATGCTCAGGGCTTGATGACGAAGGAGCCCATGTCAGATCGCTCGGTTGCTCGCCTGATCCAGCGCTACGCCGAGAAGGTCGGTCTCGATCCGGCTGCGGTCGGGGCGCACTCGCTTCGATCGGGATTCCTGACCGAAGCTGCGAAGGCTGGTGCTTCACTGCCAAAAATGCAGGAGGTCTCGCGACAGAAAAAGGTGGAGGTGCTGCTTGGCTATGTCCGAGATGCGGCTTTGTTTGAGAACCACGCTGGCAAGAGCTTTCTCTAGCCTAGGTTCAGGCTGAAACGCGGTGCCCCAAGGACCAAGGGAGCCACCGCGACACTTACCGCGCGCACATACACCGTGACGGTGGTCTGAAATGTAACCGATTTTGAGCAGAGTCCGACGCCAAGTTGCACTGCTACCCAACTTTGAACCGCTTGGGTCTAGAGTTTTCCGCCACCAGATAGGCACTCTCGTCGCGGAAAAAGATGTCCCGACAAGCCGCATCAACGTTATGAACGCCTTCCAAACCGGGCAGCCAACCATCGCCATGGGCAGCGCCATGATCCAGCTTCTGGCGGTCTTTCTGGCCGGCTCTCGCGCAATTTGAATTCCAAATATGCCATTAATACAATGGGACATTTTCATTTGAACTGCAAATTCAAGCCAGCGCACAGCAACTGCACCTCGTTCGCGCAAGCCGCGACACGTTGATGAAGAAACCCGGCCTCATCCCGAAACCGGCGCGCCAACTGGTTTTCCGGGACGATGCCCAATCCGACCTCATTGCTGACGAGTATGAGGGTCCCTTGCGCAACCGTGATGGTCTCAATGAGTGTGCGGACTGCCGCCGGGATATCGTGATCGCCGATCAGGAGATTGGTCACCCATAGCGTGAGGCAGTCCACCAGCAAGACCCGGTCGGGTGAGGCATGCAACTCGATCGCTTCCGCAAGTTTAAGGGGGGCCTCGACCGTTTCCCATTCCACGCCGCGATCCGCCTGGTGCCGAACGATACGGTTGCGCATTTCCTCGTCGAAAGCTTGAGCCGTAGCGATGAAGACTGGCGACAGGCCGGTCGCCTCGGCTCTGGCCTGTGCATAGCGGCTCTTGCCCGAGCGCGCTCCGCCAATCACGAACAGGCTACGCATCGTCTTTCCCCATTGCGAGTTTCAACAAACCATCCACATCGAGATGATGTTCAAGCTCAGCCGCGATCGCATTGAGCGCGTCATCCACCTTCGCATCATGGTCGATCCCGTCCGACTGCGCGCCGAGCATGCCGAGCAGAGCTGAACGCAGCGCCGTGCTGGCAAATGCTCCGTGGACGTAAGTGCCCGTGACTTGCCTGTCTGCACTGGTTGCGCCGTCGGGCCGCCCTTCGCCGAGCAGCGCAAAGGGGTGACGGCAATCGGGACCGCTGGTCACGCCCATGTGCATTTCAAAGCCGGTGAAGGCTTGATCGAGCGCAGTGCCTGCAACCTGGCGCAGCGCCTTATCTCCGGTCAGGACCGTTTCGACATCCAGCAGACCCAGACCGGGGATATCTTCAGGTGGTCCCTCGATCCCTTCCGGATCGGCGATGCGGCGGCCGAGCATCTGATAGCCGCCGCAGATGCCCAGGACCTTTCCACCGCGCCGATGATGCGCAAGGATATCAATGTCCCAGCCTTGTTCGCGCATCGCCTTCATATCAGCGATCGTGGCTTTTGATCCGGGCAGGACGATCAGCGCACAATCACCGGGGATGGGCTGGCCTGGCGGTACCATGACCAGTTCGACCGAGCTTTCCGCTTTGATCGGATCGAGATCGTCAAAATTGGCGATCCGGGGGATGATCGGGCAGGCGATTTTCAGGCGACCGGCGGTTTCGCGTGCGGTTCGTTCAAGCACGACCGCATCTTCGCTTGGCAAATGGGCAGTGGCGCGCAGCCAGGGCACCACGCCATAGCCTCGCCAGCCCGAAAGCGCCTCGATCTGCCGATAACCGTCGGCAAAGAGCGCCGGATCGCCGCGAAACTTGTTGATGAGAAAACCCCGGATCATCGCCGCGTCGTCCGGGTCCAATACCGCCCTCGTGCCAACGAGCGCAGCAATGACGCCGCCGCGATCGATATCGCCGACCAGCACGACTGGCACACCGGCAGCACGGGCAAAGCCCATGTTGGCGATGTCGCCTGCCCGCAGGTTGATCTCCGCCGGCGAGCCGGCGCCTTCAACCACGACGACATCGCACTGCGCCTGCAGCCGGTGCCAGCTTTCCATGACCTCGGGCAGCAGTTCGCCACGCTTGTGCCGGAAATTGCCACCGCCCAGCGTGCCGCGGACCTTGCCGTGAACGACCAATTGCGATGTGTGGTCGGCCTGAGGCTTGAGCAGTACCGGGTTCATGTCGGTGTGCGGTTCGACCCGGCATGCTAGAGCCTGCAAAGCCTGGGCGCGGCCGATCTCGCCGCCATCGACGGTAACCGCAGCATTGTTCGACATGTTCTGGGGCTTGAACGGGCGAACGCTCAGCCCGCGATTGGCAAGGGCGCGGCACAGCCCGGCAACCAGCACCGATTTCCCGACATCGGAACCCGTGCCCTGCAACATCAGAGCGCCCATACGATATCCTTCCAGGTGAGAGCGGCCACGATGGCCCAGAGCAACAGGCAGGCGCGGACATAAATGCGCAAAGCGCGCCTGACGTCAGCAGCGCCAGCATCGCGCCGCCCGCTGCCGATCCAGTCCTTGGCATGGGTCACACCATCGTAGGACACTGGTCCCGCGAGCGCGAGATCTAGCGCGCCCGCCATGGCCGCCTCGGTCCAGCCTGCATTGGGTGAGGCGTGGCGGCGGTGATCGCGCCACAGCGTGGCCCACCCTCCGCCGCCGGCAAGACATACCACGACGCCGCCAAGCCGAGCCGGCAGCAGGTTCATCACATCGTCCGTGCGCGCCGCAGCCCACCCAAAGGCGCGCCAGCGCGCTTCCTTATGGCCGATCAGGCTGTCTGCCGTATTGATCGCCTTGTAGGCCCAGACGCCGGGCAGGCCGCCGATAACCAGCCAGAACAGCGGCGCGGCGATGCCGTCGCAAAAGCTTTCGGCCAGACTTTCGATTGCAGCTCGTGCCACACCCGCGCGATCAAGGGTGTCGGTATCACGCCCGACGATCATGGAGACGGCATGGCGCGCACTTTCGAGATCATTCTGCTCCAGTGCGACTGCGATGGGAAGAACATGATCGTAGAGGCTGCGTTGGGCCAGAGCGGGCCAGGCCAGTGCTGCGGCACCAAGCCACCAGCATGAGCCCAGCAGGTGCCGGGCGAGCGCGGTAAGGCCAAGTCCAGCCCCGATTGTCAGCACCAGCAGTATCAGAACGGTCATGACGCCGAGCGTCTTGCGTATGCCGTCTGAGTGAGTTGGCCGGTTCCATGCGCCTTCGCAGGCATTGATGATCCGGGCAAACAGGCCGACCGGATGTCCGACACGGCGATACAGCGCGCCAGGCCAGCCAATGGCAGCATCCAGCACCAGGGCCATGAGCGCGAACGGTTCAGCCATGGTCTTCGAGCACGGCACAGAGACGCTCCATCGCCTCGTCGTTGGCGGGCAGGCCAAAGCGTAACCAATCCGGTTTATCGGCGAAGGGGCGGCTGAGGATCGCAGCCCGGGCAAGACGTTCAAACAGGTGTGACGCGTCCGGCGTCGTTATCAGCCGGAAGAGTGGGCATGCGCCGCTTGCCAACAAACCGAACGAGGCCAAGCGCTGATCGAAGCTGGTGGCCTCGGCGATGAGGCGCTCCCGCATCGCGTCCTGCCAGGCGATATCCTGATAGGCGCGGGTGCCGATGGCGATCGCAGCCGCCGAGACCGGCCAGGCACCTAGCTGCTTACGCAGACTCGCCAGGATCGGACGAGGGCCCAGCACAAAACCGAGCCGCAATCCGGCGAGGCCAAAGAATTTCCCGAAGGACCGAAAGATCAGGAGTCTGTGCCGATCATCAACTTGGTCGGCGAAACTGTGGTCGGGGTGGCAGTCTGCAAAGGCTTCGTCGATTACCAGCCACCCTTTCCGACCACGCCGCACCAGAAGATCGCTCAAGGCTTCCCGAGAAAGCAGGACGCCATCCGGGTTGTTGGGGTTGGCAAGGATCAGGCTTGATCCATCGGCCAGCGCCAGATTGCCAAGCGTTACGGGATGGCTGGAGGCCGCCATCTCGCCGTGGGTGCGATAGGATGGAACGGCGTGGCAGACGTCATCGCCCAGCACCCTGCCGGCGAGGCGAAGGCCAACTTCGGTGCCTGGCACCGCGCAGACATGATCGGCATGACACCCGAAGCTGGCGGCGGCCGCTTGCTCCAGCGCGCGCAGGGCCATTTCGTCTGGCAGGGCACGCCAATCGATCTCCACCGCCCCTGCACCGTGCCAGACATGCGGATTGATCCCGGTGGAAAAATCGATCCAACCACGCGCATCGTCGCCGAAATGCGCGCGGGCCGCAGAGAGGCCGCCGCCGTGCCATGTCCAGCGATCGCGGGTCATGCGGCCGCCATCACGACAAGCGCCAGCAGCAGCGCCGCCTCGATCAGTTCAATTCCGGCGCCGTGTCCATCGCCCGAGATGCCGCCAATAGCGCGCTTGATCCACAGGCCCCATAGTGCCGCAGCAGGAACCGCAATGAGCAATGCAGGAAACGCCACCGTGGTGGCGAGAAGTACTGCGGCCCACAGCGCCAGATCGATCGGCCTGATCGCGCCCCGAAAGCGCGCACCAAGGCCATCGTGCAACGGCGATAGCAACAAGGTCCATGCCAGCGGCGCGATGCGCGCGGCGACCGGCACCCAGATCAGTGCCAGAAACTGGCTGTGCTCGATCATGCCATGCAGCAGCACGAGCTTGGTCAGCAGTTGCATGGTGATGGCCGTTACGCCGAAGCTGCCGACATGCGGATCTGCCAGGACGGCCAGGAGCCGCTCGCGGTCCTTGTGGGCCGCGCCGCTGGCATCGGCCATATCTCCCAGACCGTCCAGGTGAAGGGCTCCGGTGACGAGAACCCAGGCGATCAAGGCGGCAAGGGCTCCGGTCCAGGGATCGGTCCTTGCTCCAACCCAGGCGGCCCCGGCAACGATAAGGCCAATCACCAGCCCAGCAGCTGGAAACCAGCGCATGGACTGGGCGAATTCCTCGGCAGAAACCGTGAGCCGGGGTGTCGGCAAACGGGTGAGGAACTGGAGTGCGATGAGGAAGCCTTTCATGCGATCGGGCGCTTCATGTCCAAAGGCCCGCGATCTGGGCTGAGCGCGGCGTTCCCGGCCAGACCCGCAGGCTGATCAGCGCGGCATAGGGAAGGTCAAACGCCCAGACCTGCCGCTGTCCGAAGCCGAACAGGCTGGCCAGCGCAGCCCGGATTGCTCCGCCATGCGTTACGACCAGCGTGTCTTGCGGCGGGATTGCGGCCAAGGCCGCTTCCACGCGCGAAACCAGAGCAGACCAGCGCTCACCACCGGGTGGCGGATTGGCGTCCGGGTCGTCCCAGAACGCGCTGATCGCGGCACTGTCGACCTTAGCGGGTGCCAGACCGTCCCAGTCGCCGAAGTCCAGTTCGCGCCACCGTGAGTCGAGGATCGGGTGCAGCCCTCTTGGATCGGCGATAGCTCTTGCTGCCTCTGCCGAGCGCTGGAGATCGGAACATACAATCGACTGGAACGACAGTTCCTCGACCTGTGCCACGCATGATGCGACGCCCTCGGGCGTCGTAGGCGCATCGGTCCTTCCGAGAAGCAGACCGGGGTGGATGGGCTCGCCATGCCGCATGAGGTGCAGGAAAAACTCGCTCATACGCCAGCAGCCACGCCAGCTTCGGCAAAAGTGGCCATCTGGTTGTGTGCGGCGAGAGCTGAACGCACGATCTGGGCCGCGACCGCAGCGCCGCTCCCTTCGCCCAGGCGCATGCCCAGAGTGAGGAGCGGTGCGAGACCGAACCGCTCGAGCAACCGTTTGTGACCAGGTTCGGCCGAACAATGCCCTGCCAGGCAATGGTCGACAATTGCAGGTTCGGCGGCAAAGATCGGCGCGATGGCAGCGCAGCAGATGAAGCCATCCAGGAGCACCGGCACCCGAAGTTGCCTTGCACGGACAATTGCACCTGCCATTGCGGCTATTTCCCTCCCGCCCAGACGCCGCAGGGTTTCGAAAGGCGTTGACGGTGCAACCTGATGGAAGACGAGTGCCGCTTCGATTACACCGATCTTGCGCGCCACGCCCGCCGGATCGAGCCCCGTTCCCGGGCCGACCCATTCGCCTGCACCGCCTCCCAGCGCCTTTGCACAGAGGGCTGCAGCGGCCGTGGTGTTGCCGATGCCCATCTCGCCAGGGACAAGGAGATCAAGGCCGGCTTCGACCATGGCGGCCCCGGAAGACAGCGCGGCAAGGCATTCGCTTTCGGTCATGGCCGGGGCTGAGGTGAAATCGGCGGTTGGCCGGTCAAGCTCCAGCGCCAGCACCTGAAGATCGAGCCCGGCAGCGGCACACAGCGCGTTGATGGCAGCGCCACCTGCTTCAAAATTGGCCACCATCTGGTGGGTGACTTCGGGAGGAAAGGCGCTCACGCCCCGTGCCGTGACGCCATGATTGCCCGCAAACACGACTGCACGCCCCCGTTCCAGCCGGGGTCTTTCGTGGCCTTGCCAACCGGCCATGAAGATCGCGATCTCTTCCAGCCGTCCCAGGGATCCTGGCGGCTTGGTCAGTTGCGACTGCCGGTTGCGCGCGCTGGCCATTGCTGTTTCATCTGGCGCAGGCATATCGGCAATGGCAGCATCAAAGGCATCGACGGAAGAAAACGTGCTCATTGCGCGACAAAGCCCGGCGGCGGTGTGCGGGTGATGAAGTGGCCTTTGACGCCCTGCGGCCAGTCCTTGAACGGAACCCGGCCATGTTCGCTTTGCGCATAATGGACGGCATAATCGAGGATGGCAGCGGCGGCATCTTCATCGGGAGTGAAGCGGCCCAGAACATACCCGACTTTGCCTGGCGCACGAAGATGGACCGTGCAGAATTCGCTGCAGGCGAACAAGCAGGGCATTTCCTGCACCGCGATACCGGAATAGCGTTCATCGCGTGCCTGCACGGCGCGCAGGGCCTCGACCATACGCGCGCCACCACGCACACCGGCGTCATCCTCCTTTGCGGTGCTGCTGTGTCGGCAGGTGTTGCATGCTACTACGGCAGGGCCGTCCTCGACGGGGATCAACATAATTTCTTGCTCCATAGATTGGGGGTCATCGGTCGAACACTCGGTTGGTCACAGGTTCCCGGGCTTGCCAGCCCCGCCGCTCCAATTCGGGTGTCTGGGACGGGTCCTGGGGGTATCCGAAGCACAGCAGTGCAATCAGCGACCAGTCGGCGGGTACGTCCAGCAAGGCGCGGATGACACCGGGCTCGAGGATCGATACCCATCCGACGCCAATGCCGCGGAGCCTTGCCGCCAGCCAGAGTGTGTGGATCGCCAGCACGCATGAATAGCGCAACATCTCCGGCATACTGACAATGCCAAGTCCATGGCCTGCTTTGGGCTGCTCATCACAGAACACCACGATCAGTTCCGGGGCTTCGCGAAGGCCATGCAGCTTGAGCGAACGATACAGTTCCTGCCGGGCTTGGCAGGCATATTGCTGCGCTGCTTGTGCGTTCTGTGCATCGACATGGTCGGCCAGCGCCTGACGAAGGGTGGATGAACGCACGCGCACGAACCGCCAGGGCTGCGCATTCCCGACCGAAGGCGCGAGGGAGGCACACTCCAGCAGCGCACACATCTCCTCTTCCGCGACAGCACGGGCTTCGAAGTGCCGCACATCGCGTCGCCAGCGCAGCAGCTGCGCAAATCGAGCCGCGAACTCGGCATCGAACTGGGGCGGCAGATCGCTCAGAACTCGATCCCTGCCTGCGCCTTCACGCCCGAGCGGAAAGGGTGCTTGATCATGGTCATCTCGGTGACGAGATCGGCCGCCTCGATCAGTGCATCGGGCGCATTGCGTCCGGTGACGATGACATGTTTCATCTCGGGTTTCGCGGCAAACGCCTTAAGAACCTCATCCAAGGGCAGGTAGTCATACCGAAGGACGATGTTGAGTTCGTCGGCTACCACCATCTGGTAAGCCGGATCGGCGATCATGCGGCAGACTTCATCCCAGGCAGTACGTGCCGAAGCGATATCGCGTGTCCGGTCTTGCGTATCCCAGGTGAAACCTTCACCCATCGGCTTGAACTCGACATTTTCCGGGAAAGCGTCGAACACCGTCTTTTCGCCTGTCGCCATCGCGCCCTTGACGAACTGGACGACCCCGACCTTCATGCCATGTCCTATTGCGCGCACGACCATACCGAGTGCAGCGCTTGTCTTGCCCTTGCCCGTGCCAGTGTGAACGATCAGCAGCCCCTGCTCGCGGGTCTTGGTGGCCATCATGGTGCTACGCGCAGCCTGGATCTTGCGCATTTTCTCGGCATGGCGCGCATCTGCGCTTGCAGCTTCTTCTTCGCGGTCAGCAGGCATCGGCTCGTTCCTTTCGCATCAGGTAGACATCCATGATCCAGCCGTGGCGAGCGCGCAGTTCCGCGCGGCGCGCGGCAATCTGCGGCGCAGAATCGGCAAGTGGCCCATGCACCAGTGCTTCTTGCGACATGCCCAGATAGGCACCCCACCAGATCGTGATGCCAGCAGGATCGAGGACTTCGAAGGCGCAGCCGGAATCGAGCATGACGACGATCGTGTGCACTCCCAGCGGCCAGCCTTCCCGGCGCAACCTGCGGCCGGTGGTGATCGTGACAGGTTCGGCCAAGGCGTTCAGCGGGATGGCGTGAGCAGCCGTAAGAGCCTGAATGCTGGTGATACCGGGTTCGACGCGAACAGTTAGGTCGACCCCAGCCGTCCGGAGCCGATCGGCAATACGCAGTGTGCTGTCGTAAAGCGACGGATCGCCCCACACGAGCAGCGCGACCCGCCCACCATCAGGAAGGTGAACTGCTATCTGCTCTGCCCAAATCGCTGCAATCGCATCGTGCCAATCGTCGACGGCCTGCGTGTAGTCGCCATCCTGTCGGCGAACGGGCATGTCGAACTCGGCCATGCGGACCGGTGAGGCCAATGCGGCGCCACAGATGGAGTGGCGCAGGTCCAGGAGATCTGATTTGGCATCGCCTTTGCGGGGCAGCAGAATGAGATCGACCGCGTTGATTGTGCGTATTGCAGCACGCGTCAGGTGGTCGGGATTCCCGGTGCCTATGCCGATCAGATGGAGGTGGATCATGCCTCCTCCATCATGGGGCCGTAGATCACCAGTGCGGTTGCATCCGATCCGCCGTCGGCAAGTGACCGAGCAAGTCCGGCAATAGTGCTTCTGGTAAGTCTTTGGTCCGGTCGGCTAATGTTTTCTGCCAACAAGGCTGCAGTATCGTCCGCAAGTCCTGCCGCGACAAGCTGCGCAGCAAGCGCCGGAAATGTGCGCTTTGGCATGAAGACGACCGTTGTGGCACAAGGGTCGGCAAGCGCTGATAGATTGAGGTCTTCGGGTAAAGTGCCAGTCTTGCCATGTCCGGTTACGAACTGGACGCGTCTAGCGTGCTCGCGTCGTGTCAGTGGTATCGCGGCAGCTGCCGCTGCGGCGGTCGCCGAGCTGACGCCAGGAATGATCTCGAACGAGATTCCCGCATGGCGAAGCGCCTCAATTTCTTCTTCGAGTCGGCCGAACAAGCCAGCATCTCCCGATTTGAGCCGGATGACATGCTTCCCGGCCAGGGCATGGTCCACCAGAAGACGGCTGACTTCGGCCTGACTTGGAGATGGCCGACCGGCGCGCTTGCCTACCGCTACCAGTTCAGCGTCATCGCGCGCGCGGGCCAGGATCGGTCCCGCAGCCAGATCATCAAACAGGACCACCTGCGCTGTCTCAAGACGAGAAACGGCTTTAAGGGTCAGCAGCTCGGGATCGCCAGGGCCCGCACCCACAAATGATACGAACCCTTTCACGATGCGTTCGCGATCATGTGGAAGAAGGTTCCGGTCACGCGGCCGCGATACGAGCCTGTTTCGGCAACCGCGACGCCATCTGCATCGGTTACACATGCCAGCGCTGCGTCTGTCTGCTCGAGGATCGTCGAGTAGTGGAACTCGTGGCCGCGCAGTCTTTTGCCTTTGGCCAGTCCGGCTATCGGTGCCAGCAGTTCGGCCTGGCGATAGCCGAGATGCATCTTGCGCTGTGCATAGCTGGTAACAAGCCCCAGCAGGCCGGCCATACGATGCCGTTCTCCCGACTTGTCCACCAAGGCCTCGCCCAGAACCATGTAGCCGCCGCATTCGCCGTGGACCGGGCGGGTCTTGGCGTGATGGCGCAGGCCGGTCAGGAAGTTCGTCGCTGCAGCGATGGTCCCTGCGTGCAATTCCGGATAGCCGCCCGGCAGCCAGACAAGATCGGCATCGCGGGCAGGGGCCTCGTTTGCCAATGGCGAGAAGGGCATGATCTCCGCGCCAGCCCGCCGCCAACCTTCGAGCACATGGGGATAGACGAAGGAAAAGGCGGGATCGCGGGCGATGGCAATCCGCTGGGCAGGGGGAAGCGGCAGTTGGCCGGGGGCCGGAGGCGGGGCGCTGTTGCTGCTGGCGGCATGGCGGATGGCATTCAGATCGACATTTGCACGCAGAAATGCGGCATAGTCCGATATCGCCCGCTCGAGATCGGGATGCTCGACAGCCTGGACCAGACCGAGATGGCGTTCTGGCAGGGTGAGATCGCCGCGCCGGGGCAGGGCACCCAGCACAGGCATGCCTATCGCTTCCATCCCCCGGCGCACCAGCCGTTCATGGCGGGGACTGGCCACCCGGTTCAGGATCACGCCTGCAAACGGCAGCGTGTCATCCAGATGCTTGAAACCGAGCGCCGTTGCAGCGGCGGATTGGGCTTGTCCGGACACGTCCAGCACCAGCACAACCGGCCAGCCCATTGTCCGTGCAATGTCCGCACTGGCGCCATTGCCAACGGCACCCCGGCTCGCGACACCATCGAAAAGGCCCATCGAAGCCTCGGCAAGCACCATGTCCGCGCCAACAGCCTCTCCCGCGATTGCAGCGATCAGCTCGCCATTCATGGCCCAAGTATCGAGGTTGAACGACGCACGGCCGCAGGCGGCGCGGTGAAAGGCGGGATCGATATAGTCGGGACCGCTCTTGAAGGGCTGGACCACCGCGCCGTCTTCAACCAGCGCTCGCAGCAGGCCCAGCATGACCGTAGTCTTGCCCGTTCCCGATGCCGGAGCGGCGATCATCAGGCCTGAAACGCTCATTCCCCGGCTCCTGCAAAGCGCGAGCTCGCATCCTGTGGGCGGAAGCGCCGGTCGTAGCCGTGGGCGTAGAGGCTGCTTTGTGCGAAGTCCTCCGCCCCCAGCACCCGTCCGACAAGGATCAGCGCGGTTCGTTCCATGCTGCCGGCGATGGCTGTTTCGACGGTGTCGAGGGTGGCCCGGACGATCCGCTGGTCGGGCCAGCTGGCGCGCCAGACGACCGCAACGGGGCAATCCGCGCCATAGGCGGGAGCAAGATCGGCCACGACCCGCGCGAGGTTGTGGATCGATAGATGGATAGCCAGAGTCGCGCCCGTCACAGCGAAATTGGCGAGGCTCTCGCTCTGCGGCATCGCGCTGGCCCGCCCTGGCGTGCGCGTGAGTACCAGCGACTGGCCGAGCTCGGGCAAGGTCAGTTCGGCTTCCAGAGCCGCCGCTGCCGCCGAGAAGGCGGGAACACCCGGCGTGACCGTAAACGGAATGTCCAGTGCGCGCAGGCGGCGCAATTGTTCGCCCATTGCCGACCAGACGGACAGGTCGCCCGAATGGAGGCGGGCAACATCGCACCCTGCGGCGTCAGCCTCCGCTATCTCGGCGATGATCTCGTCCAGCGTCATGGGCGCGGTGTTGACGATGCGGGCACCGGGCGGACAGTGATCGAGTACAGCCACGGGAACCAGCGAACCGGCATAGAGGCAGACCGGGCTGGCGGCGATCAGGTCGCGCCCTCGCAGGGTCAAAAGATCGGGTGCGCCGGGGCCGGCGCCGATGAAGTGGACGGTCATGGCTGTGATCCTTCGGCAATGGCGCAGCTGGCCATGCGATCGGGCGAGATGTGGCGCGTGCGCAAAAGGCGGGCGCCCGGACCAGCGGCGACCAGCGCGCAGGCTTCTGCGACACTGCCGGTCGCGCGTGCCTTCAGGCTGGCGGCAGAGCTGGTGGGCGTAGGCGTGGTGGACAGGGACGCCGATGGGATGCCGGTCATCGGCAGTCCCAGTGCCTCTGCAAGCGGTACCAACGCAGACGTCTTGTCGATGGCGGTCGCCAAATGGGTTATAGGGGGCAGCCCGTCCTGCGCCAGTTCCAGCGCCGCCCGCAGCGAAGCGAGGCCTGCGCCGCGCCGAAAGCCGAAGCCAGCCACGATCATAGCGTGACGCTCCACTGTACCACGGGATAGCGCCCCTTCCAGCCATGCCGCTGGCCAAGGGGCACGGCATCGGCCAGTTCGATCCGCAGCAGACTGCCGCCCTTTGCGCCATGCCAACGGGTAAGAGCGGCTTCAGATTCAAGGCTCACGGCGTTCGCCACCAGCCGCGTTCCATCAGGCAGCCGGGCCCAGAGGGCATCGAGCAGCGGGTCGGACAAGCCGCCACCGATGAACACAGCATGCGGATGGGGGCCTTCCGGCAGGCCTTCGGGCATCCGGGCATTGATCACATCCAACCGGTCTACACCCAGAGCCTTGGCGTTTGCGCGGGCGCGGCCGGCCCGTAGCGGATCGGCTTCGAACGCGGTCGCCCGGTTGGCGGGATGAGCCAGCAGCCATTCGATCGCGATTGACCCAGAACCCGTGCCGATATCCCAGAGCCATTCACCGGCACGCGGGGCGAGGGCCGAGAGGGTCAGGGCGCGCACCGGGGCCTTGGTGATCTGTCCGTCGTGATCGAACCACGCATCCGGTCTGCCGGATGTGACGGGCAGGACATTGCCTGAACCGGCGAACGCGATGCCCACGGCAACGGGATGGGCAATGTCTGCGAACGGCAGGGCTTGCGCGGTCGTCACGCGGAGGCGTTCATGGGGGCCGCCCAGCGCTTCCATCACATGAAGCGTCGATGGGCCGAAGCCCTTGCTGGTCAGATATTGCGCCGCCGTGGCAACGGCATCGCCATCGCGCAGCAGGACAATGGCGCGCTGGGCGGGTGCGATATGGGGGCACAAGCGGTCCAGCGGCGCTGCGTGCAGGCCGAGGCAGGCCGTTTCCTCGATCGGCCAGCCCAGCCGGGCGGCAGCAAGGCTGAAGGTCGATGGCGCGGGGTGCGCAACCCATTCCGCCGGACCGAGATGGCGCGCAAGGCTTGCGCCTGCGCCGAACCAGAACGGATCGCCCGATGACAGCATGACCACCCGCCGCCCGCGATGCGCCAGCAGTTCGGCTATGCCGTCGGCAAAGGGAACTGGCCATTTGAAGACCGCGCAGGTAAGCGCGGGAAGCAGCGCTAGATGGCGCGCCGATCCCATGACCAGTTCGGCCCTGGCCAGCGCGGCCCGGCCCGCTGAGCACAGGCCGTCCACGCCGTCTTCACCGATGCCGATGATCGTCAACCATGCGCGAGGGTCCATGTCAGCCATGCCGAATGTTCTCCTGCTTGGCGGAACAACCGAAGCGAGCGCACTGGCGCGCCTGCTTGCGGCAGCGCAGGTTGCGACGACACTCAGCTACGCGGGCAGGACCGACAACCCGCGGCCACAGCCGGTGCCGATCCGCGTCGGCGGCTTTGGTGGGGTGGCGGGGCTTGTGGCCTATCTCCAAGACCATCGCATCACGCATCTGGTCGATGCGACGCATCCCTTTGCCGCGACTATGAGCGCACATGCCATAAAGGCCGCGCGGATTGCCGGGATTGCCCATATCGCCTTGACCAGACCCGCATGGGAGGCCGGGTCGGGCGATCGCTGGACATGCGTGAGAGACACTGCCGCTGCGGTGGCCAAACTTGCGGGCACGCCGCGCCGCATCCTGCTCGCGCTGGGCCGAATGCATGTGGAAGCCTTTGCCGCACAGCCGCAGCATCACTACCTGCTGCGCTTTGTTGACCCTCCGGCTGCGCCCCCAGGCCTGCCCTCCCACGACCTTGTCATCGATCGCGGGCCGTTTACGGCTGAAGGTGATCGGCTGCTGATGCAGTCTCACATGATCGACCTTGTTGTGTGCAAGAACGCCGGTGGCACGGGCGCCGAGGCAAAGCTTGTCGCTGCGCGCCAGCTCAAGCTTCCGGTCGTGATGATCGACCGCCCGGTGATCGGTGACCGGATCGAGGTCTGTCGCGCAGAAGATGTGCTGGAATGGCTTGGTCATGAGGCCACTTCCGCAACGGACCGGGGCGTATAGAGGATAGGGCCTGCCGCACGTTCGATGATCCGCGTCCGGCTTGATCCCACGATCACCGTGGTGCGCATGTCGGCCATTTCATCGTGCGCCTTGCCCAGCGGCACGATGCGCAGATCTTCCTGCGGCGTTGTGACGGCGCGGGCAAACAGCATCGGGCGATCATCGCCGCACAGCTCCTTCAATAAGGCCAGCGCACGGGCGAAGCCTTCGGGACGTGCCTTCGAGCGGGGGTTGTAAAGCGCCAAGGCAAAGTCCGCCTCCACGGCCAGCCGCAGCCGCTTTTCGATCATGGCCCAGGGTTTCAGGTTGTCGGAAAGATTGATCGCGCAAAAATCGTGACCCAGCGGTGCCCCGGCCCGTGCACTGGCGGCCAGCATGGCGGTGATGCCCGGCAGCACCCTGATATCCAGCGTCCGCCAGCGGGAAGGACCTGCCTCAAGCGCTTCGAATACCGCCGAGGCCATCGCGAACACCCCCGGATCACCTGACGATACGACAACGACCCTGCGGCCCTGCGCCGCAAGATCGAGCGCCAGAGCGGCGCGGTCGAGCTCCACCCGGTTGTCCGAGGGGTGAAGCGTCAGGCCTTCGCGTGCAGCTATCCGGGCGACATAGGGAATGTACCCGATCACGTCCGTAGCCCCGGCCAGCGCGGCGGTGACTTCGGGTGTGACGAGTGCCTCGTCTCCTGGTCCCAGACCGGCGATTGCTAGCCAACCCTTGTCCTTTTCCCCGGTCATGGTCGCCTCCCCTGACCATGGATCAGCAGGATCGAGAAATAGGGGGTCACCGCCTCAGCCTCGGCCAGCATGGTGACGCGCTGTCCGGGCATCGCTGCGTGTTCGACCAGCCATGCCGCATCCATGCGCCCGGCGGCTGCCACGGCGCGGCGAAGCTTGGGCAGGTTCCGACCGATCTTCATCACCACCAGCGCGTCAGTCTCGCGGATCCGGCGGGCAAGCTCGGCTTCCGGCAGCGTGGCCATGACCACGGTCATCACATCATCGCCCCAGGTGATCGGCAGGTCCGTCGCGGTCCAGGCGCCAGACATGCCCGTGATGCCAGGGACGACTTCCACCGGTATGCGGCCTGAAAGGCGGGCATGGAGGTGCATGAAGGAGCCGTAGAAGAACGGGTCGCCCTCACACAGCACGACGACGTCCTCACCCTGCTGCGAAATCGCTGCAAGCCGCTCCGAACAGTGCGTGTAGAACGCCGACAGGCAGGCATTGTAGCGAGGATCGGATACCGGGATTTCGGTGGTTACCGGATATTCCATCGGAAACTCGATCACGTCAGCGCGGAGCATCCCTTCCACGATGCGCCTTGCCTGGCCGGGCCGCCCAGCCTTGCGGAAATAGGCGACGTGGTGCGCCGTGCGTACAAGCCGGTCGGCGCGCACGCTCAGCAGGTCTGCCGCACCCGGACCAAGCCCGACACCGTGAATGGTGCCGATGTTCGTGCCGGCGTTCATTCGGCCGTACTCGCCAGCGCGTTGATGGCCGCCACGGTGATGGCACTGCCGCCAAGGCGGCCCTCGACGACGCAGCAGGGTGCAGGAGGAGCGGCCCAGAGGGCAGCCTTGGATTCAGCTGCTCCCACGAAGCCCACCGGACAGCCGATGATCGCCGCAGGGCGTGGGCAGGCGGGGTCTTCCAGCATGTTCAGCAGATGAAACAGCGCGGTTGGTGCATTGCCGATCGCCACGACCGCACCCGCCAGAATGGGCCGCCACAGTTCCAGCGCGGCAGCGGATCGGGTGTTGCCGATCTTGCGTGCAAGGTCAGGCACCGCAGGATCTTGCAGCGTGCAGATGATTGCGTTGCTCCCGGGAAGCCGGGCGCGGGTGATCCCTTCAGACACCATCCGCGCATCGCACAGTATCGGCGCGCCGCCGGCCAGCGCAGCGCGTGCCGCATCGGCAAATCCCGACGAGAACCGGATATGCGCTGCAAGTCCGACCATCCCGGCCGCATGGATCATCCGCACTGCCACCTGCTCTTCGCCTGGCGCGAAAGGGGAGAGATCGGCTTCGGCGCGGATCGTGGCAAACGACTGGCGATAGATCGCTGCCCCGTCGGTTTCATAGACATGGGGCATCAGACGGCTCCAAAATGCGCGAGGATTTCGCTGGCGCTCAAGCCGGAGCGGGACGGAGGCGATCCGGCTTTGCCAGCAAGGACCAGATCGAACCTGCCGTTGCGTCCGGTCAGCGTGACATCGGCCACCTGCGAGCAGGCGCAGCCTTTGGCACAACCCGAAACGTGCAGCCGTCCCGAGACATAGGGCGCAAGTCGGCGCGCAAGCGCACGGGTTTCAACCGTCGCCTGTGCGCACAATGGTGCGCCCGGGCAGGCTTCCACATGGGGCAGCGGATCAGGTTTAGCGCCGGTGGACGGGTGGGTCCGGGCAGCCGCCGCCCCCTCGATCAACAGCCGCCGCCACGGTGTTGTTCGCAGTCCAGAAGCAGAACCGGATTCGAGCAGGATGGCGAGCTCCGAAGCCTCTATCAGCCCGAACGCCAGCGCGATCGATGGATGATGTCCGGTGCCAAGCACATGGCCCGGTTCAGCCATTGCAGGCGCGATCGCACCTTTTGCCCATGCGGGAAGTTCCGCATCCCAACGGGCCATGCGCCCGGCTGCGGCGGCGCCGCTCGCGGCGAACCAGTGAGCGAGAGCGATCAGGGCGTCCGCTTCCGTGCCTGGAGACAGGCTTGATCCGGTGAGGCAACCATCGGCGCGAAGGATGAGGCTGCCGTCCGTGCCGCGTTCGACACGGAAATCGCCGGATGCGCCGGTCAGCACAGCGGCAGGGCCGGCATCGATGACGAACCCGACCTTGCCGGGAAGATCGGGCCATTCGCCTATCCGGGCCAGCAGGGCGTTGGCGATGCGGTGGGTGTCGTCGTTCTCCTGCCAGTCGGGCGCGACAAGGACGTTGCGCCGCGCTTCGAGTGCAGGCTCGGGCTGCACTAATTCCAGCGCAATCAGCCTTTGGATCAGCAAGGGCCAGCGATCTTGGGCAACGCCGCGAATCTGCAGATTGGCGCGCCGCGTCAGGTCGATCAGCCCGCTGCCGCAGGTGGCGGCCGCATCGCAAAGGGCCAGCGCCTGCTCCCGTGTCAGCCGCCCGAGCCGGGGTTTGACCCGCACCAGTAGGCCGTCGCCGGATATCATCGGGTGCCATGCGTCCGGGCACCAGCCCTTGACGGCAAATCCGGTCATGGTGCCTCCCGCAGGCTGGCCAGGATGGAATTTCGCCGGGTGCGCCAGAGGCCCGCGGCATGCAGCGCGGCAAAGCGCGCTTCCATCGCCGCCAGTGCATCGGGATTTTCGCGTTCGAGGAAGGCGCGAACTTCGGACTGGCCGAGCGTTGCCTCGTGATAAAGGTCGATCAGCTGCGGCGGCACGCTGCCGGAAAGATGTGCGAAAGCGCCAAGATGGTCCAGCGTCGCGGCCAGTTCCGCGCCCCCACGAAAGCCGTGGCGCATCATTCCTGCGATCCAGCCTGGATTGGCGGCTCGGGCACGGACCACGCGGGCAATTTCTTCGGTCAGCGTGCGGGCCGCCGGGTTGTTCGGGTCCCGATTGTCGAGATGATAGAGTGCGGCCTTGCCTCCGACAATCGCCTGGGCTGCGGCAAAGCCTGCCTCGTGCCCGGCATAGTCCGCGGCCAGCAAGAGGTCGGTTTCAGGCAGGTCCTGCAGGTGGACGAAGGCGTCCGCGCTGGCCACTCGCAGACGGATGCCATCGGGGTCAGCCTCGCTTCCCGTGCTGGAATCGGAAACGCTATCCAGCGCGTGGTCGGAGGCTGCCAGCCATGCTTCGCCCGCCGCACGCCGGGCATCATCGGTATAGGTTTCGGCCGCGTCTCCGATCCCGAGTCCATACCGGCCCGGACGCGGACCATAGACGCGCGGCGCTGGGGCCAAGGCAACGAAAGGGTTCCAGTCGGCGGGTTCGTCCCTGGTGCACAGCGCCCGGACGGCCTGACCGAACAAGGCGGGCAGGGTGGGAAAGGCATCACGAAACAGGCCCGAAACGCGCAGCGTTACATCGAGGCGAGGGCGGTCGAGCATGGCGAGTGGGAGAATCTCAACCCCCGTCACGCGCTCTGAAGCCATGTCCCACATCGGCTTTGCCCCCAGAAGGTGCAGCGCCATCGCAAACTCTTCACCAGCCGTGCGCATGGTGGCCGAACCCCACAGATCCACCACAAGGCCACGCGGGTAGTCGCCGTGATCCTGCAGATGGCGGCGGAGCAGCTCCTCGGCGAGCACGACGCCCTGTGCATGCGCTGCGCGCGAAGGTACTGCGCGCGGATCGATCGTGTAGAGGTTGCGTCCCGTCGGCAGCACATCGGTTCGTCCGCGATGGGGCGAGCCAGATGGTCCGGGAGCGATCCATCGGCCGTCCAGCCCAGCCAGAAGCCCGTTCCGCTCTGCCGCGCCCTGTTCACCGCGGCCGAAAACGTGGAGACCGTCACCGAACTGGCTGGCTTTCACATCGCAGACGAAGCGATCGATCCGGGTGATCGCTTCGACCAGAGTGGTGGCGGTATCAAGGCCGAGCTCTGCCTCCAGCCCCAGCGCGGCAGCTTCCTCGCGGATGGATTTCTGCAGACGGTCCCGGCGGGCAGGGTCCAGCCCGTCGGCATTGGAGAATTCGTCCAGCAAAGCCTCGATCCGGCCCAGCCCGGCGCCGCTTCCGGTCGGGACGAGCGGCGGCGGCACATGGCCGATGGTGACAGCACCGATGCGGCGCTTGGCCTGCGCTGCCTCGCCCGGATCGTTGACGATGAAGGGATAGATGACCGGCATCGCTTGTGTCAGCGCTTCGGGCCAGCAAGCGTCAGACAGCGCTACAGCCTTCCCCGGCAGCCATTCCAGCGTACCATGCGCGCCAACATGGACCAGCGCATCCGTACCCTGCTGGCCCAGCCACAGGTAGAAGGCGACATAGGCGTGCCGCGGGCAGCGCGAGAGGTCGTGATAGTCTGCATCGCGACTGATAGGCTCGCCCCGCTCGGGCTGAAGCGCCACCAGCACCTGGCCGAGCGTGAGCGCCGGGAAGCGAAATGCCCCATCGACAGCCAGCGGATCGTCTTCCGGCTCTCCCCATGCCGAGGCAAGGTCCTGCCGCAGCGTCTCGGGCAGGGCGGACATGGCAGTGCGATAGGCATTCAAAGGCCAGACCAGATGCTCGGTCGCCAGCTGCCTGGCAAGATCGGTGGGGCGGCTGACCTTGTACCCGGCCTCTGCCAGATCGGCGACAATCGCATCGACTGAGGCCAGCGCGTCAAGACCCACGGCGTGCGCCATCTGGTAGGCCTTGCCGGGGTAGGTCGACAGGATCAGGGCGACGCGGCGTTCGCATGCCGGCTTGCGGGCCAGCCCGATCCAGCGCGCCACGCGGTCGGCGACCGCTGCGATCCGGTTGTCATCGCCGCGGTGCGAATAGGGAGCGAAGCCGAGTGCCGGATCGCGTTCGCCCGCTTCCTTGAAGCTCGACACGCCTGCAAAGATGCGCCCGTCAATCTCGGGGAGTACGACATGCATGGCAAGGTCAGCCGGCGAGAGGCCACGCGATGTGCGCGCCCATCCTGCGCGCGGTGCGGTGGCAAGCGCGATCTGGAAGACCGGAACGCCCCCCCCGTCGAGCGGCGTTCCGCCATCCTCGCCCCGCGCTGAAAAAGCCGTGGCATTGACGATGGCTGCAGGCGCCAGCGAACGCACCCAGCGATCCACCTGTGCCCTGACCTCAGGGGGCTTGAGCGAGGGGACGAAGATCGAGAGCGCGTCAAAGCCGCGTTGTTCAAGCGCGGAATGAAGCGCGGCGATCGGGTGCAGGTCGTGTGCGGCGAGGTACGCACGGTAGAAGACGATCAGGATCAGCGGCCGATCCGCATTGGGCCTGAAGCTGGCAGGATCGATGATCCCGCAGGAGGGGTGCCATCCGCCAGTTGCCGGCAAAGCCGTGCATTGCGTCACAGTGCTGACGCCAAGCCCTGCGGCGTGCGCGAGAGCGGCCAGGGCCGCGCGCGCCGCTGCCGCGCCGCCCTCGTCACACAACTGGCAAAGCTTGGCCAGCGTGGCGGCAGGAAGCGTGGAGACACTGTCGAGGTGCCAATCCGGCCGACCATCGGCAGGCAGGACAGCAAGCGCAATCCCGCGCGATCGGGCGAGGGTCTCGACCTGTTGAAGGCCGTAGCTCCAATAGGGCGTGCCGCCGATCAGCCGGATCAGCACGGCCTTTGCCCCGGCCAATGTCTTTTCGATATAGGTGTCGACCGACAAAGGGTGGATCAGCGCGGCAAGATTGGCGAGCCGCAACGAAGGAAATGCCGGATCCGCCGCTTGCGCCTGGCGCCAGCCTTCCGCGAACGCACCAAGATCGCTGTCCGAGAAGGACAGGACGACAAGATCCGCAGGCTCCTGCCCCAGATCCTGTGGGATGGCCGTTTCCTCCATCCCATGCGTTTCGCGAAAGATGACGTGCACGGCCTAGCTTAGCCTGCCAGCACCGCGCGAATGGCAGGCTCGTCGATATCGTCATGCTCGGCGATGGCGACCAGGGTGGTCTGGCGCCGCTCATCGGGGCGCCATGGGCGGTCGTACTGGTGACGAACCCTCGACCCGACGGCCTGCACCAAGAGGCGCAAGGGCTTGCCAGTCACGGCAGCGTAGCCTTTTACCCGCAGGATGCGATGGTCGCGGGCGAGCGTTTCGATACGCGCCACCAAATCGGCGGGATCGGCAATCTCGCCGAGCGCGATGACGGTGCTGTCGAAATCGTCGTGCTCGTGATCATCCTCATTGTCGTGATGCGAGGGCCGGGCAGCGATATCGTCTTCGGCGGCAGCTCCAAGTCCAAGGATCACGCGAGGGTCGACAATCCCTTCGGCTATCTCGATCACAGGCACGGGGCGGGGTGCTTCGGCCGCAATGGCTGCCCTTGCGGCAGCGACTCCGTCAGGTCCGGCCAGATCAACCTTGGTCAGCAAAACGAGATCGGCGCAGGCAAGCTGGTCCTCGAAGACTTCGGACAGCGGGGTTTCGTGGTCGATCCCCGGGTCTGCGGCGCGCTGGGCCTCCAGCGCTGCAAGATCGGGGGCAAACCGTCCGGCAGCAACCGCTTCGGCATCGGCCAGCGCAAGGACGCCATCCACCGTGATGCGACTGCGGATTGCCGGCCAGTCGAAGGCCTTGAGCAAGGGCTTGGGCAGGGCCAGCCCTGATGTCTCGATCAGGATATGGTCAGGGCGCGGATCAAGCGCGAGCAGGCGCTCTACGGTGGGAATGAAATCGTCCGCCACGGTGCAGCAGATGCAGCCGTTGGCCAGTTCGACGATGTTTTCCGCCGGGCAATCGGGAATGGCGCAGGATTGTAGGATGTCCCCATCCACCCCCAGAGTACCGAATTCATTGACGACCACAGCCAATCGGCGTCCGCCAGCGTTGCGGATCAGGTGGCTGATCAGCGTGGTCTTACCGGCACCCAGAAAGCCGGTGATGATCGTGACGGGTACCTTTGACAGGTCCGACATGGCAGTTCCTCCGCGCGCCAGAGCGACACCGGGCAGGGCTTGCCGGACAGGTCCGGTCGGCGCGCGACAACGGGCTGGCGCGACAGACGCCCGAAACCACGCGGCCGTGCAGCCCCAGCCGCACAGCTTCGTCGCTCAGACGGAAGAGTACCGTGCCTTGGCCATCCCCTGGACCCGGGCAAGAGCGACCAGAGCGCCGGCAGGTCTCCTGGCTCGCGGGTCACAGCTTGATGCACGCCTTCCCAGATGCGCGTTCATGCGCGGTCCAGTGGCTTTTCCTGCACGCGCAGGAAAAATGTGCATCGCGCTATCCGCTTACAGTTGCAGGGACAGCCGCGGATTTGGGAGCTACGCTCCCGCACCGCATTCCCGATTAAGCCCCGTTGGGGGCACCGGCGCGATCATCGATGGCACGGGCAAACCCGCATCATCATTGAATATCTCTAGACCCAAACTTCGATCATGCCAATCAAAGTTCGCGCTGAAATTGCAGGCGCAACCTCACTGTTCCGTTTCATCGGTTTCAACGGGAGCGCGGTCGAACCAGACGCGCCAGGGACCCACGTGCTCGTGACCGGCAGCGGCAAGACGGCGCAGGACGATGCGGGCTTTCGTTCGGCCCCGCCGTGTGTCGGGCCAATCAAAGAATTCAGGGTTTGCGCCTTCAGCCACAGCGGTGCGGATATGTGCGTCCACGGCACGATCCTGATCAAGGCCAAAGCGTTCAAGCATAGGTGAAAAGGCGGTGTCCGTATCGGGCACGAAATCGTGCCGTTCACCCAGTGCGTTCCGCCAAGGTGAGCGAGGGTGAATGTTCAGGATCGACTGATAGCCATCCGGAATGGGGACGTTGGCGCCATGTGGCCGACCCTTCCCGATAAGCTTGGCAAGCAGATGGGTGTGCGGGCCTTCCGGCGATTTCCCATCCGGAGGCGGAATCGGTTGGAAGACTTCGATCCGTCCGGCAGGCGAGAGCATGACCCGGTGGGGCTGCGCACGCAGAACCTCGGCCATGACTGTTGGCGAAGACAGCAGGTCCTGACCTTCAAGAGCCTCGAGAGCCCCGATCAGCGCTTCGTCGTCAGTGCGGGCGCACATCCTTATGGTGCCGTTACAAACGCCCATGTCGAACAGGCGGCTCGACTGGTCTTCCCTGCGAATGGCGTCGGTATCGGCGCCCAAAGATACGACAGCCCGATCGACCGAACCAGTCAGAGGCGCGCAGAGCGCCATTGCATGACCCCAGCTTTCGCCATCAGAGGACAGGCTATCCCAGGCAAGGCATTCAAAGCTATCCGAATGCCTGATCCGCAAGGCACCGCGAGCGGTCACGATTTCGATATTGTCGCGGTCGTTTTGAACCGTGGCCGGCTCATCCTCGTCGCGAATGAATTCGCCGATCGCACCGAATGTGCCGATGCTCCAGCCATGGCCAGGGTCGCACGCGAGACGTGCCAGTTCGTCAAAGGAAATCTGGTTCATGATGATACCCCGGACTTGAGAAAGCGGACGGAAATGCCGTCCCCGTCACGAGATAACCGGACCGGAACGTCATAGAGCGAGGTGAGTAGGCTTTCGGTGACGACTTCGTGCGTCGGACCGTGTGCAAGCAATCGCCCATCGCGGATTGCGAGGATCGAGTCCGCGAAGGCCAAGGCCAGATCAAGATCGTGGATCGCCATGACAACCGTGCACCCGGCCGTGGTCCGGGCCTTGAGACGCTGGACGGCATCGATGGCATGGCGTGGATCCAGACCCGCGGTTGGTTCATCAACGATCAGAAGCGCTGGATCGCCGACAATCGCGCGGGCCAGCATTGCCCGCGCCAGTTCGCCACCCGACAATTGCGTGGCTGGCCGATCCCGCAAACCCAGCAGATCGCAGGCGAGCAGTGCATCGTCGATGGCGGGAAGCAGAGCGGACGGTATGGTGCCGAATGCTGGCAGCGCCGGAGTCAGCCCGAGCGCAACCACGCGCTCTACGGTGATCGGCCAATCAACCCCCGCACGTTGCGGCAGATAGGCACGCAACTTGGCAAGTTCCCGGCGGCCAAGGCGGTGGAGGTCCTTGCCATCGAGTTCGACCGAACCTTGCACCGGGCGTTTGAGGCCCGATGTGATGTCCAGCAAGGTGCTCTTGCCGGCGCCATTGGGGCCGATCACAGCAGTCAGATGGCCCGATGGAACACGCGCCGATATCCCGTCAAGGACCAGACGCTGCCCCCGGCGCGCCGAAACACCATGAAAGTGCAGCGCGCTCATGCGGTGCGTCTCCGGACATGAAGGACCAGCCACAGGAAGAACGGTGCCCCGATCAGGCTGATGAACACCCCGAGATTTAGCGGCATGCCCCGGAATACCAATGTGCGCGACGCGATGTCGGCGAGGGTTACCAGAACGGCTCCAACCAGCATGGCCGGGATGAGCACCTTGCCTGGACGATGGGCGACCAGAGGCCGGACAAGGTGAGGCGCAATCAGGCCTACGAAACCGATCGTTCCGGATACGGCGGTTGCGCCTCCGACGCCAAGGGCCGTACCGATCAGCGCCAGCATGCGCGTTCGTGAAACCGCAATCCCCAGGCTTTCAGCCTGCGCTTCACCCAATGCAAGAGCATCCAGAGCTCGGCCCGTCAGCAGAAGCATCGTACCCCCGGCAAGGATAAAGGGTGTGGCAAGGCGGACATGATCCCAGCTTCGATCGGCAAGCGAACCCATCAGCCAGGTCATGATCTCGTAAGCGGCATAAGGATTGGGGGAGAGGTTGAGCGCCAGACTGACGCCTGCACTGGCTATGCTGCTGACTGCTGCCCCGGCCAGGATGAGCGATAGGGTACCGCCTCCCCGCGCAAGGATGAAGGCAATGCCTGTGGTGACGAATGCACCTGTCAGACCAAACAGCGGAGCGGCAAGGGTAAAACTGGCGGCAAAGCCGAAATAGATGGCGATGACCGCACCGAGCGAGGCACCTGCCGAAACGCCCAGCAGGCCGGGGTCAGCCAGCGGGTTTCGCAACAGCCCCTGCATGACGGCACCCGAGAGGCCAAGGATGCCACCGATGGCCATCGAAAGGACAACCCGTGGCAGGCGGATCTGGGTGACGATCTGGCCAGCCAGATCCGCATGATCGAAAGCCAGCGCCTGAAACGCTTCGCGTGGTGTCAACCAGACGGAGCCAGCCAGCACCGAAGCGAAAGCGCTGGCGAGCAGACAACTGACCAGCATGGGAACAAGCCACCGGGTCATAGCGATTTCCCACCGGCAAAGGGAAGGGGAGAGCGGGCATGGAGAGCCGCTGAACGAAGTTCGTTGCGCAACTGCATCGCGGCTTCCGTCACCATCGGCGTTCCGCAAACGTAGTACGCCTGTCGGATCGTCAGCGTACGGTCACCGTCCCAGTAGCGACGGATTAGAGGGTGTCGCTCGACGTTTTCGCGAAGCCCCGGGCGGCGACCTACCCCGGCGCCTTTCACCAGCAGGGACGGAGCAGAAAGGAGCAGGATTTCGATATCCGGTTTGCCGTAGCTGCTCTTCTGCAGTGTGTTGGCAACATTGGTCGCACCGGCTGTCTTGAGCACAGTGTCATAGAGAGACCCCGTGCTTGCATTGAAGCCAGCACCATCCCACGCAGCCACTCGTAGCGGCGGGCCCGGATCGCGCGCAAGGTCGGCCAGTTGGCGGTCCATTTTTGCGATCAATTCCTCGCCGCGAGCGGGCTCTCCTACTGCCTTGGCGACCTGTCGGGTTATCTTGCGGATATCTTCGTAGGTTTCCGCATGATCGACCTCGATCATTGGAAACCCTAATCGCTTAAGCAGTCCGCGTGTTGCCGGCGTCGTAAATGCCCCGGCAATAACCAGGTCCGGCTTCTGGCGCAGGACCTCCTCCGACATTCCATGGTTGATGTCGACACGCGCAGCCTCGCGGAACATGAGGGAGCCGTCGGGATCGCGCGACAGCCAAGTGACCGACGCGATCCGCTCAGGTGGCAGCAATGCCAGGACAAGCTGATCCGTGCACTGGTTCATCGACATGACATGGACTGGCTTTGCTGCCGCCTGGCTGCGACTACCAGACGGCTCCGTGCAACCGGCCAGAGCCGGAAGCACGGAGATCATCCAAAGGAGGCAGAGCGCCTTGCGGAACATCAGAAGCGGACGCGAACGCCACCATAGCCTGCGCGGCCCGGAGTGGCGAAACTGAACACCTCTTCGTATTGCTCGTTGATGAGGTTTTCTACGCGCGCAAACAACGAAATGTTGGGGCGCAACTTGTATTCGGCATTCAGGTTAACCAGTACATATTCCCTCAGGGACACGCGCACCGGAATGAAGCTTGGATTTGTAAACGCGACATCGGTCTGACGCCCGTTGTAGCGCACTGTCAACGTACCCGAAAAGCGCTCATCCTTGCTGAACACTGTCGCGTTGAAACTGCCGATATGCTTGGGGCGACGCACCTCGACTGTGCCGTTTTCTCGCGCATGAAGCCATGTGTAGGCGGCGTCCAGCCTGATCTGGGGAATTGGACGGGCGGCAAGGGCCACCTCAATGCCATGCTGTTTCGACAAAGTTGCACGGTTTGATGGCGTCGCTATGAAGGTCGGAGCGGGGAAGGTCGTGAAAATTTCGTCCTTCAGGCGGCTATCGAAATAGGTCGCGCTTATGGTGGCCTTGCCATCGCTGAAGCTTTGCTCGATGCCGGCTTCCCACCCTTCCGACTTCTCGGGCCTCAGGTTAGGGTTGCCAATATAGCGGCCATCGGAAAATCCATAGAGCTCGAAATAGCCCGGATTCTTGACCCCCGTTCCATAGGCACCGCGAACACGGGTACCAGTCGGGAGCGAATAACTGCCTTGAACCCGCCAAGTTGTGGGGTCATCAAAGCGATCATTTTCGTCATGGCGGATCGATGCACCAAAAGAGAATGCGTCGTTGATCAGCAGTTCATACTGCCCGACAATCCCGACATTGTCGGTCGATCTTTTTCCCTGAAACGCGAAGGATGACGGTGTGGTGTTCTGGAATTCTTCGCGCTCGACGTCGATTGCGGCGGTCAGGCGATGCCGGATGGCGTCGGTGCCCAGCCGCAGGCTCGATTCGAACGAGCCTTTGTAGCGGTTACCCTTGTTGCCGTAATCGAAGCCCGCAGCGTCGAAGCCCTTGCGCTCGCTCAACGCGACTTGCCCTGTCACTGCGTTCGTCCAGCGGCCGTCGAGCCCGATCAGTTCAGCTCTCACAAGACCATAGAAGGCCTTGTTTCTGAAGAACACGCCGGGGCTGTCGACGGTGAATCCGAATAGCGGGCTCGCCGGATTGTTCTCGCTGTTGTTGGTATCGGCTTCCGTGAAGCTGTAGCGGGCAACGCCGGTCAGTTTGAAGGTTTCGGACGGCGACCAGATGAGCTTGGCCGAAAGGCCTGCGATGTCGGAGCCGACATCCCTGCTGCCATTTCGTGCCGTGGGATAGCCGCCGGTGTGATAGTAAGCGCCAGACACAGCATAATCGAGATCGCCAGACACTCCGCCAGCACGCGCGCTTCCGGTGAAGGTGTTGAAGCTGCCTCCCTCTGCGCGCAAGCTGACCCCCGGAGCCTCCTTCCCGGTCAATGTCAGATACTGGATAACGCCGCCGATCGCGTCCGAACCGTAAAGCGAGGACTGCTGCCCTCGCAGGACTTCAACGCGGGCTTCGGGATCGGCAATGAGAGTGGCGAAATCGAACTCGCCAAAATACGGGTCCGAAGCTTCTATACCGTCAATCAGAACGAGGACGTGGTTGCCCTCGGAGCCGCGAAGCCGGAGCTGGGTGAGGCCGCCAGCAGCGCCGGTGCGGCTCACGGCAACGCCCGGCACATCGCGCAGAATGTCCGAAACAATCCGGGTCTGGCGCTGCTCCAACGCTTCGCTGTCCAGTACCGTCACCGACGCACCGAGCTTGTTTACGGCCACGGCCTCACCGGACCGTGACGCCGTCACGACAATGGTTTCTCCGCTGTCATTGGTTGTAGGCTGTCCCGGGTTCGACTGCGCGAAGGCCGGGCAGCTGGCTAGCGCCAGCGCAAACGTGGATACGAGAACAGGTTTCTTCATCGGGATACCCCCTTGGTGCCGAGCAACTGCGCGACGAAAAGGGGCAACCGGATCCATCAACTCCCAAGGCGAGTCGGGAGAGCGCACGAACGGTCGGCCAGGCCAACGCGAGTGGGCACAATTCACCCGCGCAGGACTAACCCTGCGGCCCCAGCCGCAATGGTTCGTCGCTCAGACGGAGGTTACCGTGCCATGGCCATCCCCTGGACCGCAGCAAGAGCGACCAAACGCCGGCAGGTCTCCTGGCTCGCGGGTCATAGCTTGATGCACGGCCTTCCCAGGCCGCGCTTGGACAAGCGTAAGGCCCAGTGGCTGCTTCCGCCCGAAGGTGGAAGCGATGTGCATCGCGCTCGCCGCTTACAGTTGCAGGGACAGCCTCGGATTCGGATCAGCCAAGGCCGCTCCTCACCGTGTTCCCGAATTAAGCCCTCTCGGGCACCGGCGCGATCTGTTGACAACGGTCTTAAACCGTTGACGTTGATCCACTAGTCGAAAGTCGCCCGAAAGCCAATCCCTTAACGACTGGCATCGGAACGACGCCAAGCCTCAACGATGGCAGGATTTTCAAGCAACCGTTCCACCGCATCCACATTATAGGTCGCGAGCGAAATGAGGTTGTCCCCTCGGCGTATTTTGGATGTCCCGGAAATTTGCAGTCGGCCATCTTTCGACCACCGGTTGCGTTCGGCGGGGGTGAGCGACAACAGCTTCTCAATCTGCTTGAGACTAAGGGGTTTCGAAGCGATCCGGCGGAGCCTGTCGCGAAGCTCATCGACAAGCATTTCAGCAGAGCCCAACTGATCGGGTTGAAATCTGCAAACTCTTCCGGGTTTGTCGATTGCGCTGCCACTCTTCGCCATGAGTAGCCGCATGGTAGCGTCGCGCTCGCCCTTATGGACCACAAGGCCAATCGGCATCGGCCCATCGAGGTCTACCTCTACGACCAAATGGTCATTGTCTTTCTTGAGGGTGACCAAGCGGCGGATTGCCATAACGTCAGGCACTATATGACATTTGCATTGCAGGTGTCTCCGGTCCGGACGCCACGAACCAAGACCAAGTCGCCACGTGAGGTGGTCAGCAGCTTTCTCCTGGCGCGCGCCCGCAGCGCCGGGGCCGCTGAAAGACCCAGTCACATCGATTCGTCGCTCAGACGGAGGTTTACCGTGCCATGGCCATCCCCTGGACCGCAGCAAGAGCGACCAAGCGCCGGCAGGTCTCCTGGCTCGCGGGTCACAGCTTGATGCACGGCCTTCCCAGGCCCCGCATGACTTAGCGTCCGGCCCAGTGGCTGCTCCCGCCCGAAGGTGGAAGCGATGTGCATCGCGCTCGCCGCTTACAGTTGCAGGGACAGCCTCGGACTCGGATCAGCAAAAGCCGCTCCTCACCGTGTTCCCGAATTAAACCCTCTCGGGCACCGGCGCGATCTGTTGACAACGGATTTTAACCGAAGTCAGCGGCAGTATAATTGACATACAGGATAAAACCAAGCTGTGTCTTGAAGTGATAGCGTTTTCCTTTGGCCCCATCACCGAAAATCCGAGATTTCATGGGCAAATGGTTCGCCATAAATCGAATTGACGCGATTGATAATCCCGCAAGCTTTGTAGTGGGAAAGATGCAAGTAATCGGTCTGCGTAGTTTCGCTGCACTGCTTGAAACGGGTTCCTCAATGGACCGATCCGTTTTCTATGATGGTGTGGCCTATGAACTTCGACGGCGGAAGTCGGAACTGCATATCGATGCTGAAATTCGACCGGCAAGTTTGCGGTATGTTTCCGAATGGCTCGTTCAACAGCTTACAGCGTTTGTCGGTGCCTCGCGCCCGATCTTCATCGCCGACACTCAGCCTGATGTTCATTTAACGGATATGGCTCTGAGCTTCTGCCCAATCGTGGAAAGGCCTTGGCGGCGGATCACGCAAGAGCTGCCTTTCTGGTATGTTATGTGATCCAACTGCCGCCATTGCAGCGTATCGGCCTGGACCATCGTTGTCCGCGGCGATGTAAAGGGTGCCAACTTGGTCCGGAACGTTGATTAGCGCGAGACGCTTATTCCCGAGTGCTGCCCAGCAAGGGACTCCTTTGATCTGAGTATAGCTCGCCGCATCCTCCATGCCCTCAGCAATGGCGAGCACGTCGCCCTCGAACTGCGGTGCCCACGCGCCCCGTTCAGGCTTTCCGAGCATGAATTTGCCATCATGCCATGTTCCGTCGTTGGTCAGCCTGATCCGCTGGATGGCCGTCATCCGGTGCCCGGTTCTGACACCGACCAGTATCGCGGGCCGGAAGGTGGTCTTAGGCTTGCGGCCGAATGGGCACCGCGGATGGAAGCGTAAGTCGGGGAGGTCGATTGGCAGCCGCCGCGACCGAAGGTAGACTTCACCGAGCGTTCCGCGGATCTCCGTGGCCTGATCCCATATCCTTCTGACGTTTGGCGCAGTTCGTTCTGGCTGATAGCTTGGGGCAGAGGAATTCAGGATCGGTTTGGTCCGACCGATTTCGCGCAGGACATCCTCGCTGCGGCATCCCGCAAAACAGTGGACCAGAATACCCCGCTCGCCCTGCCGGACTGAAAGTGACGGCGTTCGGTCTGCATGCGCAGGGCAGATGCACATCGCGTAGGAACCGTGCCAACGGCCCTTCAGCGCAGCAACGATGTCGATGGTCTCCTGGGTGGGTTTGAGCGCAACTAGCATAAACTCGCTCCTCTCAGCTCAGCCTCACCATCTTTCCCCTCTGGATCGACCCGACCTTCTCCGGCACGGCTCGCGATGGCCAACGCCGCTTTCGTCTGTGCGATGCCAGATTCTGGGCGATTGCCATGCCCCGCCTGTTCATTTAGAAAAGTGGGGCGATATCCGAACCACGCCGAAAGGTGTGGTCATGAAAAATCTTCTATTTTTGCTGGTCGCTTTGACGCCGACGCCATCATCGGCGCGCGAAGCCATGCTCGACGTGTTTGTGCCAGAGGCAAAACCGGATTTTGCTGTGCTCCGCCCACAGTTGCGCGGGGCGGTCGATCTCGAGCAATCAGTGGAAGTGCCTCCGGCTCCAGTGGATGCGTTTTCACCAGAGTTGCACGGCGACTTTGAGTTGGTCCCTCACAGCTTCACGATCAATCCCTATGCCGCGCGTCCCGCTGTTCCTTCGTGGATGCGGGCAGGTGCATCATTCATGAGCCCTGCTTCTTCACCATTCCGCCCTTCGCAGGATGACCCACTCTGCCAGTCCCGCAGCTTCTTCCCGCGATATGGTATCAGCGGCGATGCTCAGGCTCGCCGGACCGCCTATTTCAACCTGATCGTCGACGTCGCTTGCGATGCCGGCGTGCCCGTTGTTCTATTTGACGCCTTGCTGGCGCAGGAAAGCAGATATCGTCCCTTCGCCCGAAGCAGTGCCGGTGCGATGGGCATGGCTCAGCTTATGCCCGGTACGGCCCAATATCTGCGTGTCACCGACCCTTGGGATGTGCGGCAAAACCTTGTCGGCGGCGCGCGGTATCTGCGCGAGCAGTTGGATCGCTTCGGGACATGGGAGCTTGCACTGGCTGCCTATAATGCAGGCCCGGGACGCGTGGACCAATTTGGCGGTATCCCGCCGTTTCGTGAGACCCGCAACTATGTGCGTACGATCATGGGCTCAATTGGCATTCCGAATTCGACCGGCGGCGTGTCGCTGACTTCGGCAGCACTTCCCGCGCCCAATCCGTTTCGCAGGGTAATGCTTGCCTCATTCGATGGACGATCAGACGTCCCAGAACACTGAGAAACCGACGTGCCGAGCATAGTACACGCTGATTGCCAGGATGACTGGCGCGCCCTTGAGGTAGTTGAGCTGCCAGCGCAGCCAGAGCTTCGGGATGACCAGAGCTTTCTGGAGCCCCGTTTGGTGCGTGGGTCGCCACCTGCCACTCCGCCAGTCGTCAGCCGTGACGACAACTGAGAGCACTGCGCAGATCAGCGCCATCATTCCCACGCCGATGTAGAGCGATGTCCAAGCGATAAGGGCTTCCTGCTTCATGAGTCGGACCTAGTGCATCGATGATCGAACAGAGATACGCATATTCGAAGCCCTTGTATCCCCCTGGCCGAATACTGCCTTTCTGCGGCCGAGCAGCGTGTGGCCGAGATTGAGCTCACCGCTGCGGGCGCGCCGCACCAGTGCTTGCATGTATGCATCGGGGGTCTTGCGGATTTGTCCGTTGGCCAGGTGATGCCCGGTGATTAGCGCGCAGAGGAGTGCGATCTCTGTCCCTAGCATGGCGCTTGCCCGAGCGGCTGTAGCCTGACCTATCTGGCAGACGCGAGCGACCGCGTGAAGCTCGGTCAGGCCGGGCCGTCTCGCGATTTCGACCATACCGTCGATGAAAGGGAAGAGGGCAGAGGCTTCGGCCCAAACGAACCCCGATCGCTGGATGCCGTAGACATCATTCGTGTCGGCAGAGACCAGCGCGTTCTGACAAGCATCGGCTGTTTCTTGCTTCACCCTGTCGGCATCAGGCGTGGTTCGAACGTCATCAGGTTCCCGTCGGCAAGCGCCCTCCGCCAAGCCGGATACAGATTCAAGAGCTTCTTCAGGACTGTATTGATGGTGGCCATCCCGGCGCACCCTAGTGTCCCCGGAAGGTGTCAGCGACGCAATCTCGCCGAGCGATATGCGCTCTGACAACCGATCAAGCAGCCGCGTTGCGACCTCGGCGAGGCGGCCGAGCACGCCGATCGCGTCCATGGATCCTTTCCGCCTCTGGTATATGCGCCGCGCCGCAGCGATCGCATCGAGCTTCTTTCTGGCCTTGTCAGCCCAGGGGTGGCCCTGCTCGAACGGCCGCAGCAGCCGGTAGGCGCTGCTTGTTGCCTTTCGAATCTCCTTGGGCAGGATCAGGTTCTGCTCGGCCAGGGCCTTTTCGGTGGCGGCGAGCTGTGTGAGGTAATCTTCGAGGAGGAGCAGCGGGGCTAGCGACCATCCTGAGGCGTCAGAGCGATCCAGGCTGTCTCGTGATCCAAGAAATCGTTTGCCGTTGCCCGCGAGGCAATAGGGGATGATCAGGCCGTATTCGGCAAGGCGCCTGATGTTCTTGCGCGCGGCGGTCCATCCTATCCGGCATTTGAGATGGTCGTTCGAGGCGGCGATGAGGGGGCCGCAGCGGCTGTCCCAGTCGATATTCATGGCGGCGATGCTCGCGGCGGCATCGTAAAGATCGCGCCAGACGATCCTCGGAACATCGATAGTCACGGGCGGCATTCTCACGAAGGTCTCGATGATATCGAGCAGTTTGCGCCGCCGCTGTCTGCCTGCACTTTCGGTCCCGGTATGTCCGAACCCTCGCATCATCTTGCTGACGCGCGCAGCATGTCTTGCCCGATCTGCCGGGTCTTCCATGAAGGCGATCTTGGTCAGCTGTTCGGTCTCGAGCATCCCCAGTTTTGGCAGACAGGCGCCGATCGCTGCTGGCCCTCCCCGGCGGCGGCTATCCACCTCCCAGGCTGCCTGATTCTGGACAATAGTCATCCCTTCGCTTCCTCAGTCCTGAGGTGCGGCACAGACAAAAAACATTGCCCGCAAACGTTGCGAAAAATGCTTGCAAGTTGTGAGGGAGCAGGTAGCTTGCCGGTGTCTCTCGCCACGCTTTGGCGCGGCAAATTACAGCTTCCTTCGAAAGGCCCGGGCGCTGCCCGGGTTTTTCATGTCTGCGTCGCTGACCTCCCTTTCATATGCACCAGCTGGTGCGGCGATTCTTGGCAGCGTTCGGGCGCGTTTCATCGCGCGCAGAAGCGCTTGTTTGCCATTCGGTCTGTTGCTAGAAAGCGAGGTGAACTTGGCGCTCTGGCAACAGGATGCGTTAAAGGGGGTCCCGTTGGCGCGGGGCCCCCTTTCAATTTCAGAGCATCATCGGTTGTCCTTCAGATGTTTCAGGTGGCCTGACGCTCAGCGTTTTCGCCACGATTGCCGTGATGATCGCCTCTCGGGACGACAGATTATCCCTTTTGAGCTCGTCAATCATCGCAATCATGGCTGCTGGCAGCCAGATTTCGAGGGGGCGCAAACCATCCTGACGGCGTTTGCGTCTTTGCTCCGCTTTCCGGTGCTGCGCCATATTTGCGCTTCGCTGTGCGGTGCAGGGCGTTTGCCCGTGACCAGTCACGCGGTTCGTCATGCAGCGCGGGCTCGTTCCGCCGTACAAGGCTCAAGCGTAGGCATGTTCAAAACCGCCGCCGTTATGCCGGCTTTCGAGCGACATATGGTGTTTGGCGATGGCCGACGATGTCTTGCGGGCGATCGTGTCACACAGGCTTTGACGAATGGTCTCGAACTGCCCTTCGCAGGCTGCGAGTTCGCTTGGTAGCCGGGCCGCCAGTGCGACCGCAACCAATGCCGTCGTCTCGCAGCATGGGTCTTCGTAGGAGCTAGCGCTTTCATAGCACAGCAGAACGAGGCCTGCTCGGATAGGGTCGATTTTCAGATGGAGCAGGACGCGTTGGAATTCGTCGATCGTCAGGTTTCCATCTTCGACCTTGTCGAAGAACTTTTTACGCCGACTTTCTTTGATCACGCCTTCATCGGTCAATTTGCGCAAGCTTGTGTTCTGCAGCCTCATCTGTTCCTTGATGAGCGCTGCATACAGTTGGTTTACGCTGTGAGCTCTGCTGGCGACTCCATCTTCCGTCCCTTCGCACATGCGTGCCTCCACGATCCCATGTATTCCACTCCATGCAGTTTCATAGTTTGACTTTGTCGATTTGCATTTTGCAAGCGGAAAATTCGCCTTCCGCTACCAACATTGCGCAGAAAATCAGTGTTTCGCGCACCCCGCAATGAGCCTTGGTAGCGGCGTTCAGCTCGCCTTTCAGCCGCTCGACCGCCGCATTGTCCGTAGAATTGAGACGGACGTAGATCCGAACGGGTCCGTCCACCGGAAGCAGGGTCTCCAGCGCTGCGGAATGTCCATCTTTGAGGGCTGGATACCGCTCCAGCGCATGGAGAATGACGTCTTTGAACGTAACAAAGCGCGTCTGCTCAAGGCTGAGTGCTGCGATGGCCCTGACGATATCTTCGAAGGCGTGTGCGCTGATGGAAATCTCGTGGGCTACATGCGTGCTTTTGCTCAATTCGATCTCCTTTCTCTCGATGTGGCAGCGTCTGAACTTGTCATCCTGCAACTGCGCGGTTTCCGGGTCATCCTTTTACCCGTGGGGCGGATTCCTCTCCACCTTGGGGCTGATTTTCGCCCGCTGTGGGGCACAAATATCCCCGGTGTGGGTCGCAAATTGGACCACGGTGGGAAATACTCATTCCCAGGCTGGGAGCGAATCGAATCCTGGGTGGGGTTCAATTCTGCCCCAATCTCTCATTTCCTTAGAAATCCTGACACTTCGCTGTTGAGAAAAGGTTCTCCTCGGTCGGATTTTGGCTGTGGCGGCAGACGCCAGCATCCAACCGAAAGGGAAAACTCAATGACAAGTCTCGATCTGAAGAATCGCAGCGGCACGCTTGCTGTTGCGGTTGCGGCGCTCGCGGCCGCCAGCGTGTTCGGCGCTGATGCCGCAATGGCGGGGGCCGACACGACCTTCAACACCGCTCTCGCCCAGTTCACCGGCTTCCTTGAAGGCTCCGGGGGCCGGATCATCACCGTGCTCTCGCTCGCCGGCGGGATCGTGGCGCTGGCGTCGGGCCGCTTCTCGCTCGGTCAGGTCGCAATCCCTGTGGGCGTCGGCGTCGGCGCCGGGACCGGCATTCCGATCGTCACCGCCTCGGTTACCGGCACGGTCTGAACGCTGCGCCCTCGCTTCATGATGGCAAGGGTACCGCAGTTCACCCTTTGGGCTGCCGCTACTTGTCCTCCCTCTGGCGGAGTTGATCCTTGGACCAGTATTCGATCCCAAAACATCTCGACGATCCAGAACTGATCGGGTTCTGGACCCTGGATGAATTCCTGGTGATGGTCATACCCTTCACCTGGGGCATCCTCGCTCAGCACGTTGTCATCGGGCTTCTTTTGGCCCTGGCTGCGTGGTTCGGCTATCGCAAAGTCAAAGCTGGGCGTTCGATGCATTGGGTCCTGCATTTTGCCTATTGGCATTTGCCGGGAGAATTCTTCGGTCTGAAGGTCGCTCCGCCATCTCATCTTCGTGTGATGGCGGGCTGATATGGAAATCTCTTTTGCTCATGAGGCGTCGCAGCGGACCCTCAAGCAACGCAACCTGCTTGCGCTCATCTGTGTCGTGCTCGGCATTCTCGTGGTGGTCATGTTCACCGCGGCATCGACGCGGGACCGCGAGGTCGTGCTGCAGCCCATCCTGCCCAGCCAGATGACGCTGAGCTCTGCGGCGCTCACGCCCGAATATCTTGAGGCCGTGACGCGCGACACCGCGCAGCTCGCGCTCAACCGCTCGCCCGAAACACTCCAGTACTGGCTTGATGGCATCGTGTCCATTTCCGCGCCGGAGGCGCGCGGGGCTCTCAAGGCCAAGCTCCTGCGGATCGTGGCTGAACAGGAGGGGTCGCAGGTGACCCAGTTTGTCACGATCAACTGGATCCGTACCGATCCGGAAAACCTCACCAGCCAGGTCGGCGGCGTCCTTCATACCATCGTCGGATCCAAGGACGTGCGCCGCGAGCACAAGATCTTCGAATTTCACTGGACCTACACCGGCGTGTCGCTGCGCCTGAAGGGGTTTGGTGTCGTCGTTAAGAAGGAAGGAGCGAACCAATGACCTTCTCTGTCTCGACGCTCTGCCTTGCCTCAGGCGCGCCGTTGCTTTTCCGCATCGACAGCCATTTTCTTCGTGGGCTTGGCGCTGCGCTTTTCTCGGTCGGCTTCGTCATGGCGGCCACGCCAGCCTTTGCTGACGAAAACATCCTCGCCGTCGACAATGGAGAGGTTCGCTGCCGGGCATCCAAGGCCGACCTGACGCGCATTTCGCTGAAGGATGACCGGTTTGTGTCGGTGTCCCGAGTGCAAACTGGCGTCGAGGGTCAAGACTTCTCGATCGTCCACGAACCCACCCGCGGCGATATCTACATCTCGGTTCCCGAAGCCTATGCAAAGCCGAACATCTCCTTCTTCGGGACGACGCAAAAGGGCCTTGTCTACAAGTTCGACTGCCAGATTGGCGGTGACAGTGCGGTGCAGGTTTTTGTGGCGAATGCCGATATCGAAAATCCTTCCGCCAAGCCTGAGGTCCTTACAGCATCGGGTTCGTTGCAGGATCGCGCTGTCGGGCTCGTCAGGGCGATGTTCGAACAGCGCCCGGTGACCGGCTTCGAGATCCGCGATGCGGCCCGTGCCCCGGTCAACGTCGGCGATATGAAGGTTCAGCTCCTCACCGAGTATCGCAGCCCGACGATGACCGGGAAGGTCCTGCGCATCGAGAATGCCAGCTCCTCACCGATCGCGCTTCGCGAAGAACTCATCGCCGGGGACGGTGCAATCGCCGTCACAATTTCCAACCCCAACCTCGCAAGCGGGCAGGCGACTGCTGCTTACGTGGTCGTGCCTGCAGGAAGGTAAGCCTCATGGATTTTCTCAAGCGCAAGCCCAAGGATCTGGATGGCGCCGAGGCCGATGGCCGCGATGCGGTCGATGAAACGGGCTCGATCATCGACAATGACAAGGCACAGAAGCGGCAGAGAATGCTGTTTTTTGGGCTGGGTGGTGTCGCGGTCGTGGCTTCGACCATGTATGTCTTGCGGACGGAAACCGTGGTTGAAGAGGCAACCAAGCCTGGGCACGAGACCGAGGTTTCGACTGATGCCCTGATGAACCGACAGCGCGTCGATCAGGAATGGATGGCCATCTACGAGGGTCAGGTTAACTCCCAGGATCAGCGTCTCAAGGGCGTCGAAGCGCAGGCTGGCCAGGTTGCGCAGTTGCAAAGCGAGATTCAGGCTCTGCGCGGTGAAAATGCCGCGATGGCGCGCGACGGGCAGCAGGTACTCGAGGCCTATGAGCGTGAGAACCAGCAACTGCGCCAGCAGGTCACCAGGGGCAATGCCCGCCCGACTGCGCCCGGACCTGTTGCGGCTGCCCGTGATATGGGCGTGTCTTCGCCAGCTGCATCCGGCGCACCTTCCGCCGCAATCCCCCGCCGCGGCAGCGACGTGCAGATGGTGTCCTTCGCGCAAGCAGGCGGGACGGGCTCGCGCATTGATCCCGCCAAGGCCCCTGCGGTTTACACCGACTCCCCGAACTACCTTCCGCCCAATTCAATCGCGAATGCCACCGTGGTGGTCGGCGTTGATGCGACGACCAATACCCGCAGCCAGAGTGACCCTCTGCCGGTTCTTCTGCGCATCACGGGCCCGGCGCGCTCGGTCTATGGTGACGGCAAGCTGCTCGCGACCCGCGTGCAGGGCTGCATGGTCAATGGTGCGGCTTACGGCGATCTCTCCAGCGAAAAGGTCTATGTGAAGCTACAGCGCATGACCTGCGCGCAGCCCGGCGGGCGCTTTGCGGTGTCAGAGGTCAAGGGCTTCATTGCCTTTGGCGGCAAAGTCGGCGTTCGCGGACGGGTTGTCAGCCGTGAAGGCTCGCTGACCACGCAAGCCTTTCTTGCAGGGCTGGTGAGCGGGGTAGGCAACGCCTTCCAGGGTGCCAACCAGATCCCCCGGATTTCCCAAGATCCCGTGCTCCCGTCAGCTTCCGATGTCGGCATTCAGGCGATTGGCGGCGGCGCGGCCAACGCCGGGAACACTCTCTCCGATTATCTGATCGAACGGGCCGAGCAATATCAGCCGGTCGTCGAGATGCCCACCGGTGCTGCGGTCGAGGTCGTGTTCCTCGACGGCACCTTCATCAGGAATTGAGGCCCGTCATGGAATTCAAATGGACCACATGGAAGGTCGCAGGGGCCGCCCTTGCGCTCACTGGCTCCCTCGCCGCAATTGCAGCCGCCGCTCATGCCGCGGCGGCAGACGACGCTGCGACGATCAAGGCAGCGCTGGTCAAACGTCTCCCCAAGACCGAGATCACCACGATCGACTGCGACAAGATCGAGGGCGTTTGCGAAGTTCAGGCACGCCAGAACCTCTTCTACATCGACCGCTCGGCGCGCTATCTCATCATTGGCCGTGTCTACGACATGGAGACCAAGCAGGATCTCACAGCCGCCCGGTTGCTCGAGATGAACCCGGACATGCTGGTCGGCGCGGGGGGCGCTGGGGAGCAAGAGGACGCTGCCGAGCCGACACCGGCACGGCAGGCAGGTGCGGGCGGCGCGCAGCCACTGCCACGTATCGATCCCGCAGCGCTGGCAGCTCTGCCCTCGAGCGGCAGCGTCGTGATGGGCAAGGGTGGCCGGACGCTCACCGTCTTCAGCGATTTCCGGTGCGGGTATTGCAAACGCCTCCACGAAACCCTCGCGACGCTCGACGTCAAGGTCGTTGAGCGCCCGATTTCGGTGCTCGGCACCCGTCCAATCTCCGAGGCGGTCATCTGTGCGACCGACAAGCGCCGCGCGGTGAACGAAGCCTATGATGGAGGCGCGATCACGAGCGGTCGGCGCTGCGACACCTCGGGCCTTGATGCCAATGAGGCCTTTGCGAGGCAACATGGGTTCACCGGCACCCCGGTCATTGTGCGCGACGATGGCGCTGTCCTTCACGGCTTCCGCCCTCGCGAATTCCTCGAAACCTGGCTGAAGGAGAAGGTGTCATGAACACCAAAGGCGCATTGGCAATCGCGGCTGTGACGTTCGGGCTGTCGGCCTGTACGACGCTCGGTACCAACGTCAGCGGCAAGTTTCGCTGCGAGGCTGCAGACGGTATCTGCGCGCCTTCTCTGGTGATCGATGACAGCGCAATTGCGCGGATCGAGGAAACGACCTCGGCGGATCTTCTGAACCCTGCAGGTCCATTCCGGATGGACGACGGGATCTCCGCGCCTGTGCGAGGCCAGTCGCTCGGTTTCGAAGCCCTCGTTGCGCGTTCGTCGCCGAGTTACGAGCTGTCTGTCGTGTTTCCGGGCTACACGGATGCCGCAGGCACAGCCCATGCCCGCATCGCGGTGCCAGTTAAGGCGATGCTCCCGGGCCGGGGCGATGCTCTCGAGACAATTGCGCTACGAGGTGCAAAGCCTGCGCGTGCTCAGGGGCTGTTGGCGGCCGCCGAGAGCGCACCGCAATTCATGGCGATTGCCCCTGGCATCTTGGATGACGGTCAGCCAGGTTCCGTGGGCGCTGAGACTGCCATGGCGTCCAATCTTCCAAAGACCCCAGCGCCGATCCAGCAGGCCCCAGCCCAGCAAGCGGCTTCTCAGCCTGCCAACCCGATCGCTGAGATCGAGGCGAAGGTCTCCGAGCGCCTCGCATCACAGCAGCGATTGCCGAGGCGCGAGGCCGCCTCATTCCCTGCAACGCCCCCTGCAACGCCCCCTGCAACGCCGGAGTAACGCGCCATGCTGCAGGCCTTCACCAACATCATCGATCTGGTAACCGGCGACGCTCGCAAGCCTGAGCAGAACGCTCGGCCTGCCAGCGTGCCAATGCTCTCCCATTTCCTCGGGTATCGCTCGTTCGATGAGGAGAAGCGTATCTTTCATCAGGTCCGCTCGAAGGGTTTCATCATCGAGCTCGCGCCGCTTGTCGGTGCAAACGACCGGGTCAATGATGTGATCGGGTCGCTGTTCTCCGACATTCTTCTGCCCGGCACCAAGTTCTCGGTCACGAACTATTCGAGTCCGCGCGTTGCTGAGAAACTTCAGGCCTGGGCGTTGCCGCGCTACAAGGCTTCGGGGGTTTTCCAGACGCTCGCCCGTCACCGCGTCGACAAGTTGCGCAATGGAGCATGGTCCACTCTTGCGAGCGATGGCCCGTTCTTTGTGCGGAGCTTTCGCGTGCTGCTCGCGGTCGGGATAAGTGACGGTTCGGGCCTTTCGACCGATGACCTCCTTACCATGCGCGAGGGGATCATATCCGCGCTCGATTCCATCGATGTGCCGGTCAAGGAATTCGCGCCAACCGACCTGATCCGCTTCTTCGATGAGATCCTCGCCCCGTCCACTGGCGCTGGCGACGAAGTGCCGGGATACAACCGGTTCGATCCTATCAATGAGCAGTGCATCAGGCGCGATCTCGTCACCCATGTCGGTCGTGACCGCCTTGTGCTTGAGGCACAGTCGTTGCGGCCAACGGGCTCATCAGTCGATGGCGTGCCCGAGTTAAAGGACTTCGTGCCTGAGCGCTTCGATGTGCGCACCATGGCGGTGCGCAATTTTCCGGATCGTTGGGCACCCTGGGACAGCCAGAAGGTGATTGGGGACATCTTCAACCCCAAGCTCTCGCTGCCTTGTCCTGTCTTGCAGACGGCTTGTGGAGTGATCCCCAATCAGGAGTCTTCCGAAGCGAAGGCCGGCTACAAGTTCGTGCGCACCAGCTCGCTTGCGGAAGGCAAGGGCGTGAAGCTTGTGCCCAAGCTGCGTACCGAAGCGGCTGAGTGGCAGTTCGTTGCCGACCGGGTCAAGCAGGGCGAGAAGCTCGTGTCCTGCTACTATGCTGTTACGATCATCGCGCCGAAGGGCCGGGGCGAGCCCTGCGAGCGCACGCTGAAGGCTCTCTACAAGGCGAGCGGGTGGGATCTGATTGACGAGACCCATATCCAGCTTCCCGCCTTCATGGCGCACTTTCCGCTGCTGCTGGCTGACGGGCTCGACAGCGACCTCAAGCGGATGAAGCGCATGCGCACCATGCGGTCGGCGAACCTTGCCGCGATTGCGCCGATCCAGGGCGAATACATCGGTGGCAACATCCCGCACCTGCTCTTCGTAGGTCGCCGGGGGCAGCCGCAATTCTGGTCCCCCTTCCAGAACAGTGCCGGCAACCACAATGTCGCGATCTCCGGCAAGTCCGGCTCGGGCAAGTCGGTGCTGCTGCAGGACCTCACGGCAAGCTTTGCAGGGGTCGGGGCCAAGACCATCGTGATCGATGACGGCCGCAGTTTCGAGCATATGGCCAAGGCGCTGGGCGGGACCTTCACCGAGTTCAAGCTGTCTTCGGGCATTTCGATCAACCCGTTTCGCATGATCGACGAGGCCCTTGCCGAAGGTGACGACGACTATCTGGTCGATTGCCTTGCGATGCTCAAATCCATCGTGTCGCAGATGGCGCGCAACGAGACCCGGCTCAATGACACGGAGCGCGGGCTTATCGACCAGGCGGTCAATCTTGTGTGGGACACCCATGGGCGGGACGGCACCATCGATCACGTGATGCAGGCCCTCAAGGGCCACGAGCATCCCTTCGCTTATGATCTGGCGACCTCGCTGCTGCCGTTCGCGGCCAAGGGAACATACGGGAAGTTCTTCCTTGGCGATGCCAACCTTGATCTGTCGGCCGATCTTACCGTGTTCGAGCTCTCGGACCTTGCGACCCGGGTGGAGCTGCGCGGCGTCGTTCTGACCTCGATCATGTTCATTGCCTCGCAGGTCATGCGCCGGATGGACCGCGCGATCCCGAAACCGCTGATCATCGATGAGGCCTGGCAGATGCTGAAGGGCGGGGCGATGGCCGACTTCGTCGAGACCTATTCGCGCACCTGCCGCAAATATGGCGGCGCGCTGATCACTGCCACGCAGTCGATCCACGATTACTACAAATCCGAAGGCTCGCGGGCCGCCCTCGAAAACTCCGACTGGTTCCTCATCCTCCAGCAGAAGGGCGAAACCATCTCGGATTTTCGCAATTCGGACCGGTTCGAGATGGACAACATGACCGAGGCTTTGCTCCGGTCGCTGAAGCGAAACGGCACCGACTACTCGGACATTTTCATCCGCGGCCCAGAGACTGAATGCGTCGCTCGCCTGGTCCTCGACCGGTTTTCGGGCACGCTCTATTCATCGAGCCCGCACGTCTTCGCTCAGATTGAGGACTATGTGCAGCGTGGCTACCGGATGCCCGATGCCATCGAGGCAGTCGCATTCCCTGAAGAGCATCAGGTGCCTGAATATCTTCCGATGAGGGAGGCTGCAGAATGAGCACGCCTTCTCGTCCCTTGGCACGTCCCCTTGGCCGTTCCCCGATGCGTCACTCGGCCATTGCGCGCCGCAAGAAGGCCGCTCAGGATCTTGTCGTTATTGCCCTTCGGTTCAGCGGTTGGCTTGCCACCAGCGCGCTTGCGACCCTGGGCATCGCCACGCTGTTCTTCCTCGTGCTTGGCGGCTTCACTCTCGATGGCCTGATGCTTCATCTGGACAATCTCGCGTCGCGCTTCGTTGCCGCCGACGCTTCGAGACGCGGCCAGTTCGCGGCCATCAGCTTCGGCGTCATGCTCACGGGCTTTGTGCTGATCGCCTTCTTCCGCCGCGCGAGCCTGATTTCAGCCTTTTCTATTGCCGGAGATGACCAATGACTGACCTTTTCGACCATATGGCGGCGCCTGCCACACCCGCTTCGGCAAAGGCCTCACAGGTCAGACGTCGCAGTCGCTTTGCCGCGCTGTCGGCTCGTGAAATCCTCCTGTTCGCGGGCGCTGCGGCGACCTTTGTCTGGGGGGCCTGGGTGACCAAGAGTGTTGCCGCACAGGGGGCAGGGCAGCAGGAATTCGTCCAGCTTCAGCTGCAGGGCATCATCGGGGATTATCTCCAGGCACAGGCACGCTCGAATGCCGACGAGCAGACTGCTGCGCGGCAGACCGCTGTCTTCATGGCAGCGCTTGATGAGACTGTATCTGGCCTGTCGAAGTCCGGGAAAGTCGTGCTCGTTCATGAGGCGATCGTGGGCGGCGAGGTTCCCGACGTCACGCAGAGCGTGAAGACTGCCGTTTACGCAAAGGTTCCGCGTCCCCAACCCGCCCAAGCGCTTGGCGCCGCTCCCCAGGGTCAGGCGGCCCGCGTTGAACAAGAGATGCAGGCCTTCATGGCTGCCAATCAGGGGCGTCAGCGCGATGGCAAACCCTGATCCGCTCCCTCGTTCGGCTCAACGCAAGGGGTTTGCTCGGCTTTTGTCGGACAGTGAGCCCCCTGTGAAGACAGGTGCGACCAGACGCCTTTCGACCGGTGGCAGGCTTGTGGCGATCGCTGCTGTCTGTCTCGTTGCAGGTGCCCTCAGCGCAGCTTCGAAGTGGAGCGAGAACCACGCGTTGATGATCAACGTGACGGACTCGCTCCCGAACTGGGCGTTCGTGGTCGAGGCCAGGCGTTTTCCGGTGCGCGGGGACTATGTGGTTTTCCATCCCGGTCATGATCCCATTACGGTCAAGTATTTTGGGGCGAAGCCGGCGGCTTTCACCAAGATCGCTCTTGGTCTGCCGGGCGACATGGTGACGCGCATCGGGAATGATGTGCACGTCAACGGCAAGCGTGTGGCGACCATCAAACCGATGACGAAGCGCGGCGATCGTCTTGCCGCTGGCCCGCTCGGGGTTGTGCCGGAAGGCTGCATTTTTGCAGGCACACCGCACAAGGACGGGTTCGACAGCCGCTATGCCCACATCGGTTTTGTGTGCCGCGACCGGCTTGTCGGCACCGGGCAGCCAATCCTGTGAGGGTCGCTTTCTCCTTCCTCGTTGCTGGCGGACTTGCGGTGTCAGCGACGGCTTCGAGCGGCGGGGCAGTGTCTGGGCAAAGCGTCGACCACGGGCAGATGGGCCAGACCTGGCCCATTGCTGAGCCAGATCTCCTGAGCGTTATCAAGGCGCGGCTCGACCATGCGGCTGCGACCGGAAAACTCGATCAGATGAATCGCCAGTTCGCCGAAAAGGTGAAGGCGAGGGTGATGCGACCGGTCCCGGTCTCCGGGATTTCGCCTGCGGAAGAGACCCGGAGCTGGGAGTTCGATCCCTCGATCCGGATCGACAAGGACATCCGCGATCACAAAGGAAACCCGATTGCTGTGGCCGGTCAGCGCGTCAACCCGCTTGCCGCTGCTGGGCTTAGCAAGAAGCTCCTCTTTGTTGATGGAGACGACCCGGCAGAAGTCGAATGGGCGATTAAGCACGGGGGTGATGCGCGCGCCAAGATCATCTTCGTTGATGGCTCTCCCTTCGAGCTCATGAAGGCTCACCAGCGCCGGTTCTACTTTGATCAGGACGGCCGTCTTACCAGCTATTTCGGGATACGCCGGACCCCGGCGCTGGTCGAGCAGCGGGGCGACGTCCTCATAGTCACTGAGCAAGCCATTGCGCGCAAGGGGAGGGGGGCATGAACTCCTGGCGCAATCTGGTTCCGGCGCCTCTTGCTGCGCCCGAAACGCGCGCGCTCAAGGCGGCACGTTTGCGCACGATGACCGGGCTCTTTCTGGTCGCTGCCCTCGTCGTCTCGTTCGGGGCACTTCGGGCGCTAACCGGCATCTTTGCTCTCGCAATGTTCGCAGGCGCTACGACCTTCGCTCTGCTTCAGGGGTTCCTTTGGGTCCGGGCCAAGAACGCGGCGGATGATGCCTGGCTGATGAGGGAGAGAGACGATGCGCTCTAGGCTCCTTGCGCTCCTCCTGGGCTTTGCGTCCCTGTTTATGGCGGCAACCGTGCTGGCCCCTCCGGTTCTGGCTCAGGGTCTTCCGAGCGGGCCTGGCCGGTGCTCAGGCAGTTTCGTCAATCCGGTGACCGATGTGTGCTGGGGCTGCATGTTCCCCTTGTCGCTGGGGTCGCTCAAGATTTGGCCATCATCGCGTACTGACACCGACAATCCGGATCTTCCGATCTGCGCCTGCGGCACGCCGGTGCCGCGCATCGGCCTTGCAATCGGGTTCTGGGAGCCGGTCCGGCTGATTGATGTCTCGACCAAGCCGTGGTGCTTTCCGAACCTTGGCGGCATCAAGCTCGACCCCGGTTTTTCGATCGGTAACGGTTATGCCTCGGATGGCGCGCAGCTAGGGGGCCAGTCCCAGCGCACCGCCAAATACCACGTGCACTATTACATCTACCCGCTTCTCTACTGGCTCGAGGTGGTGACCGATTTCCTCTGTCTCGAGGCGAGCTCGTTCGACGTTGCCTATATGAGCGAGATCGATCCGCTTTGGCAGGACGACGAGCTGGCATCTCTGCTCAATCCCGAGGCCGCCCTTTTCACCTCAGTCATCGCGCAGGCCGCCTGCTCGGCCGATTGCATCTCGGCCAGCGCAAGATTGCCAATGGACGAGCTGTTCTGGTGCTCTGGTTGCCAAGGTTCGATGTATCCGATGAACGGCAATGTTGGTGCCAATATCGGCATCAAGCAGTCAGCGCGGCTCGCGGCCGAGCGCATGGTCTACAAGCTCCACCGTCAGGGTCTCGCCTGGGGCACCAGCGGATCGAAAGCGCTGTGTTCCAAGTACATCATGCCGATCCTCAAGAAGAGCCAGTACCGGATGCAGCAGGTAAATCCGACGCCCATGGTGAGTGGCCGCGAAGCCTGTTCTCCGATTGGAGCGACCACGATCTTGCCCAAATCTGGGCAGGTCTATCCCGTCAAAGGCGAGGATGTCGGCTTCCTCCTCTGGCGCAAACGCAATTGCTGCATGTTGTGAGGTCGCGCCAATGAACCGCAGAGGACTCTTCCCCGCTCTCGCCGCCAGCCTGCTGCTTGGTGTTACAGCCGTCGTTGCCCAGGATTTGACGGACTTCGACCCGAAAGCGATCGAGGCGCGGGCCGATACATTCAAGGCCGACGCCCAGGCGCTCTTCGACTATGCTACCGCTAACGCGCAAACCCAAGGCGAAGAGGCGCAGACGGTTGTCGCGCAAGGCTATGAGGCAGTTGAAGGCCTCGATGTGTCGCAGATCGCCGGCAAGGATGGCCCGGTCGACTTCGACGAAATGGTGGCTGGCGCCAGGGCCGGCATGGCCCGCCCCAAGGGTGCGCCGCTGTTCGTGGCATTCGCCAGCCTGTCGATGCCAGAAGAGGCGCTCGCACAGATGATCGCCGACACGACCAGAGCAGGCGGCGTTGTCGTTTTCCGCGGCTTCTCCACCGGTAATCCGCAGACCTTCATCAGCGGTATCCGCAAGGTTACAGACCAGTCTGGCGCAAGCAACGTGGCAATCGATCCCCGGCTGTTTCGATCCTTCGGCGTCGACCGGGTGCCTACCTATGTGGCTCTAGCGACCGATTTCGAGCCCTGCGATCAGCTCGATTGTGTGACCGCGCCGCCGCCGCATGATCGCATCTCAGGCAATACCAGTGTGGCTTATGTGCTCGAGACCTTCGCCGGGGCCAACGGTCCGGGCGCGCCGGTTGCCCGTCTCGCCCTTGCCAATCTGAGGGGGAAGAGGTGAATGGCCTGCGCATCCTTGCGGTCTCCCTTGCGCTTGCGGCTTGCGGTCATCTTGCTCACGCTCAGATGGCGGCCAGTGATGCTAGGGTAGAAGGCGAAGCAATCGCAAAGGGTGTCCGTGACACCACGTCTTCGGACATCCTTGGCAATGGTTCGGCGGCAAACGTGCCCGGCTTCCAGGGTACGGATATTCCAGCGCGTGATTATGTCGACGATCCTGTCGGATTGACAGCGGCGGGTGAAGCGCAGCGGTATCAGAATGAGTACCGTGTGATCGTCGATCCCTACAGGACCCGTTTCGATCCGGGGACTGTCGACCTGTCTGCCGGTCGCCTGATTGAAGCTGACCCCGACGCCTATCTCGGCGCTGGTGGTGGGCCTGGAGGAGCAGCGGGAGCCTGCAACCCCTTACCTCCGGGAGGCACTGGCACCACGACTTATCTTGAAAGCTGCAACGCCGGCTCGCAGCCCTTTGCGGAGGCGCGCAACTGCAATGCGCCGCTGCAGATCCAGACCGAGGGACGACGCACCTGGGAGTACGTCTGCGAAACCGAAGCGTTTGCTGATCGCAATGAGATGTGTCCGATGCTTGCGCAAGCACCGGACTCCAGCTCTTGCACTCTCGAGCGCACCGTTCGGGTAGGGCAAAGGTGCCTGCAGTGGGTGGAAGAGGAATTTGGTCGCAGGTGGTGTGCTGAGCCGGGTGAGCCGTTCTTCCGCCAGTTCTGGCAATGCCCCTCTCGGCTAAGCGGCGTACCCGGCGGGATTGAACGCAATACCTCGCGGATCGTCGGCGAGACCATTGACGAGGCCGCCTGCCAGAGCGCCACGAATGGTGCCACCTGCACGCTAGCGAGCGAGGTCTGCACTGCGCCTGGAGAGACGCGGGTCATCAATGGTCTTTCGGTGACGCGCAGCTGCTGGGAGTGGCAGCGCACCTATCAGTGTGAAGGGGTGGCTCCTGCCAATGACTGTGGTGCCCTTGAGGCGCGTGGGGATTGCAGGTTCAGCCATGATGAGTGCCTGAGTTTTGACGCGGATGGTGTGACCTGCAACGTCCATGATCGCTGGTACCAGTGCGCCATTCCCGGCGCGGGATCGCCGCCGCCGCCCGCCTATGTCTGTGCAGGCGATCTCTATTGCATCAATGGGGAATGCACTCAGGTCGAGCGCGAGGCATCACCTGAGTTCAAGGACGCCATGGTGGCCATGAACGTCATGGGCGAGCTGCGGGACGGGTTTGATCCTGACCGGTTGAAGATCTTCAGTGGCGAGCATTTGCGCTGCACCCGAAAGGTTTTCGGGTTGTCGAACTGCTGCAGCGGCAAGGGCGTGCCGCTTCTCACGCCGTTCCTGTGCGACCGCGAGGACCGTGAGGTAGACAAGCGGGATGACGAAGGTCTGTGCCGCTTTATCGGGACCTATTGCTCAGCCCGCGTGCTCGGCGTCTGCGTGACCCGCAAGCAGTCGTACTGCTGCTATGGCAGTAAGCTCGTCCGTATTCTCAATGAACAGGGCAAGGCGCAACTTGGGATGCGGTGGGGGACGCCGCAGCGCCCTGACTGCGAAGGTTTCCTGATTGCCCAATTCCAGCAGCTTGACTTGAGCCGCATGGATTTCCGGGAAGTTTATGCCGAGTTCGTTGATGCGGCAAAGCTGCCTGACGAGATCGATATGTCGATCCAGATCCAGCAGAAAATTCAGAACTACTACAACACGAACGGTGGGACCTGACCCATGAGCAGCGCCGATATTCTTGCCTTCCCGCATAGCGAGCCGTTTCCGCCAGCGCAGGTGCTCGATCTCGCGGTCAGCGTCGCCATCGGCCGCGATCTGGCGCGCAGCGAGACCGAGATGTTCGCGCTCATCAAAGACTGGTTCTTGCGGCCTGCGACGGTCGGTGAGCTCGCAGCATCGATCAAGCGTCTTCTTGATTGCGGCTCGATCACTCGGGTGAGCGATGGCGAGTTCGACTTTTGCCTCACGCCGGCAGGTGTGGAGGCGACCACCACCCTGTCGGGGGGAATGATCCGGATGATCGACCGGGGCCGCGGTTACTTCAAGACCGCCTTCCTCTTGCAGATGCTCGACCTTGAAAAAGGAAAATGCCCATGACGAGACTAGCGCTCCTGAGCCTTGCGGCGGCCCTCGGGGCCGCGGCTGTTCCCTTGCTGGCCCAGCCACCGGCTGATGCCAATCGCGATGCGTTCTACTGCGACGAGCGCAAGCTTGGGAGCTGGTTTTACTGCAACTCCGAGGAGGCCAAGCGCAGGGCACGCGAGCAGGCAATGCCTGCATCGCCTGCCATTCCTGCGACTGAGCGCATGGCCCAGATTACGGCGAAGCTCGATGAGCTCAAGGCACGTGCCATTCTCGAGCCAACGTCCGAAAACATCGTCAGCTATATCCGGTTTCAGCGTGAGCAGCTCGACCGTGCTTCGACATTCGCGGATGTGTGGGGCCGCTCGATCTGGCAGAACCCCGATCTCGACTATACGCTCGAACGACCCGTCTCGACCCTCGCAAAGCAGACTTGGGCGGAGGATCGCAAAGCCCAGCGTGAGGGCTCGATGGCGGCGCTTACCGAGCGCTACGGGGTCTTCTATTTCTACTCCTCATCCTGCTCGGCTTGCCGAACCTTTTCGCCGGTAATGCGGGCGCTGTCCGACACCTATGGGCTCGAGGTTCTCGCGGTCTCGATGGATGGCGGACCCAACGAAGCGTTCCCCAATTATGTCGTCGATAGCGGCCAGTACCAGCGCATGGGTCTGCAGGGCGGAGCTGTGCCGGCGCTGGTCCTTTTCGACACCCAGACACGCAAGCCGATTCCGATCGGCTACGGCGTGATGGCGGCCGACGATGTGATGCAGCGCATTTTCTACCTCACCCAGATTGAGCCCGGGAGTGACTACTGATGGCACGCCAGACCAAGCGCGGCTTTGCCGCCCGCCTCTTCCGCTCTTCGGGGACGGCCCTTGCCGTGCTTGCCGCTGCGAGTTTTGCGGCAGCCCCGGTCAGTGCCAATGTCGGGTCGGAGCTCAATAGCTTCTTTGACGACATGGGCGCTGCCGCCAATGCCACCGGCCCCGTCGCCTATCAGGGCCAGTCGGCAGGCTATTACTCGGGTGGCAACATCTGGACCCGTTTTCCGCAAAAGAACGTGAACCCGGTCAATCTGCAGCTGCCGGGGGTCAAAGCTGGATGCGGGGGCATCGACGTCTTCTCCGGCAGCTTCTCCTTCATCAACACCGACGAAATAGTGGCCATGCTGAAAGCGACTGCCAACAACGCGCTGGGCTTTGCCTTCCAGCTCGCAATCAAGTCAATCAGCCCGCAGATCGCCTCGACCATCGAGGAAATGGCACAGAAGGTTCAGCAGATGAACCAATTCAACATGAACAGCTGCGAAGTGGCGCAGAACCTCGTCGGCGGCTTGTGGGGCAAGTCCGATCGGATGTCCTCGGAGATTTGCAAGTCGGTCGGCAACAGCCAGGGGTTGTTCTCCGATTGGGCCAAGAGCCGCCATGAATGCGGGACAGGGGGGCAGCGTGCCTCGACGATCGCGGCCAACAGCGATCCCGACATTCCTGCACAGAGTTACAACTTCACGTGGGAGATGCTCAAGCAAAGCTACCCCAGTTTCTCGACCGAGTTTCGTGAGTACCTCATGACCTTCGTCGGAACGGTGATCTTCTACCAGGATGGCGATGCCAGTGGCAAACGCGGGTTCCAGTTCGTGGGGCAGGGCGACCGCGCCCTTCTGACCGCGCTTCTGGACGGTACCAGCTCGGTCACGATGCTGAATTGCGATACCAACGACAAGTGCCTCAACCCGACCACGCAGGCCATGTCGATTTCGGCGTCACAGGCGTTGAAACCCAGGGTCCGGGCGATGATCGAGAGCATGAACGCGAAGGTTCGCAGCAATGCCGCGCTCACCAGTGACGAAATCGGCTTGCTCGGGGCGACCACCATTCCACTCTACAAGATCATGACGGTCAACGCTGCCGCAACCCTCGGGGGCATGACCAGCAACGACATGAATGACCTCGCCGAAATCGTGGCGATGGATCTGCTCGATGCGCTTGCGCAGCAATATTATGGCTATGCCTCGCGCGGGGTAGGGACCTTCCAGAATGCCAATGAGGAAGCTCTTTCGCAGTGGCGCGATCAGATCAATTCGGTCCGACAGGTGCTCGACACATACTCGCAAGGCATGAAGCTGCGCCTCGACCGGACCCAGCATGTCGTTCAGCGCGCGGTGTTCCTCGAGGGCACGCTCAGGAACAATCTGTCGCCGCAGATGTCGGCCGCGCTGTCATTCAGCACGTCGCTTTCGCGCCAGGGCATCCAGTAGGGACCGCGTGCCATGATGGAGATATTCACGATCGGCGGGGGCGAATACATCGTCAATGTCTTCAACGCGGTATCCGCTTGGACAGGGGGAGGGGGCTTTCGCTCGCTGCTGCGCGTCGTGATGGTCATGGGCTTGATTTACACGCTGCTAGTGGTGGCGTTCAGCCTCAACTGGCGTGCCTGGTTCAACTGGTTTCTGGGGGCCACGCTCATGTACGGTGCCCTCATCGTACCCACGATGACGGTGAGGGTTACCGACCGCCTCAATCCATCCCTGGCACCCGCTACGGTCGCAAACGTCCCTCTGGGACTGGCAATGATAGCCTCGGTCAGTTCGACTGCTGGTGATTGGCTCACGCGCACGGCTGAGACGGTTTTCGTGATGCCAGGTTCGCTCCAAATGTCGAGCAACGGCATGATCTACGGCGCGCGCCTGTGGGACCGCACCCAGGACTTCCGGATCCGCGATCCCCGCATCAGCGCCAATCTTGAAGAGTACATGAAGCAGTGCCTCTTCTACGACATTCTGCTCGGCTTCAAATCTTTCGATACGATCGCGAACTCCAACGATATCCTGACGGAGATGGGGCCGGGATCGCCCGCGCGAGGGATGAAGTTCGTGCCCGAAAGCGGCCCTCCTACCATCGTCACGTGTCAGGCCGGTTATACGGCGATCGCCACCGGCGTTACGACCTATTCCGACACGGCACTGGAGGAAGAAGGTCGCAAGATTTTCCCGGGGTTAACCCCAGCGCTCGCGCGCTCGAAGCTGATTGCGGACCTTCCGATTGTCGCCAACCATTTCCATGGCAGTTCGCAGTCCGCGCAGCAGATTTTCCAACAGCGCTCGCTCGTCAACGCTTTCCTTCAGGCGCGCGCCAACCTTGGTGCGGCCGATGGTGACACCTTCGCGGTCCTGCGTGCCGAGGAGCAGGCGCGCAATACCTATACGTCGATAGCGGAGCAGGCCATGACATGGGTCCCGCTCCTCAACATCGTGCTGACGGTCGTCTTCTATGCGATGTTCCCGGTGATCTTCCCGCTCTTTCTCATCCCGCGCAGTGGGACGCCTGCGCTGAAGGGATACTTTACCGGCTTCTTCTACCTTGCCGCCTGGGGACCGCTCTACGTGGTCCTGCACATGTTCATCATGGACCGGACGGCTGATGCGATGAACGCGACCTCGCCGGGCGGGGTGACGATGGCCGGGATGGCAGGAATCGATGCCGTCAACACGGATACGGCAACGATTGCTGGCTTCCTGATGATGTCGATTCCGTTTCTGGCTGCAGGCATGGCCAAAGGCGCGATGGCGGTGTCGTCTCAGGCAACTTCGATGTTGGCACCTGCCCAGTCTGCGGCCGAGGCCGCAGCGGTGGAGCGCACGACCGGAAACTACGCTTACGGCAACGAGAGCTACATGAACCTCTCGAGCTCCAACCGGCAGTCTGACCAGTGGAATACGGCGCCGTCGTTCTCCGGGGGCGCGCCGATCATGTCGAGCGTAGGTGCGAATGCCGCGATAACCCGAACAACATCAGATGGGTCGACGATTTACGATACCTCACCTGCGATGAGCCGCCTCGCGTTTGCATCTTCTGTCAGCCAATTCGCGAATGCTGAGCGTCAGCAGACGCTGTCCGAGCTGGAGACTGCGCGCAATACGCTGAGCGAAGAGCGCTCCCGCGCGCTATCGTTGGCTGATCGAACTTCGAGCCGGCAAACAACCGGCACCCGCAATTCCAGCGGCTCCGAGAGTTCTGCAGGGTTCCGGTCGGGCGAGAACCTTCAGCGGTTTGACAACCAGTCGCTTGATGCACGCGACACGGTCTCGGAGAGCGATCGTGTGAGTTCCTCGCAGGGAGCCCAGCAAAGCAATACGGATCGTCTCGAAACAACCAAGGGTGGCTCGCTGAGCGTTGGTGGTTCAGCGGGCCGCGGCGGTAATCGCGCTGCAAATGGCGAGGGCGGAAGCGGGGCGAATGGTGCCATTGGCGGCAACGTTCAAGCGGGAATTAGTGGCGGCCGTTCGCGGCTAGATTCGGTCACCCGAGGAACTGAAGCCAACCAGAGCCAAGGCTTCGACTCATCGACATCTGAAAATCGTTCAAATGGATCCAACGCAACGCAGGACAGCGGCAGCTATTCGCAGAGCGGCAGCTTCAGCCGGAGCGAAGGGTACTCGGAAAAGGCCTTTTCCCGTGAACAGGCTCTTGAGGACGTTCGGCGGATTGATAAGCGCATTGCGGCGATCGACGAGGTCTCGAAATCCCTCAGCAGCAACACCTCAAGTAGGGATGGCTATGGGTCCAATCTCTCCTTTGACCTCAGCCAGATTATCGCAAGCCGGTACCAGGAAAAGGCTGGTGAACTGGGTCTGACGGCACCGAGTCTGGCCCGTACTGATCTTAGCCCCCAGGAGCAGGCGACTGCTGAAGTGGTCGCTCGGGCGATAATCTCCGACTATTACGATCAGCGGGTGGCGCCGTTCAGCGATCTGATACCAGAATCTGGTTCGCTTGTGGGCAATGTCTCAGGTCCGGGCTCATTTACCGAAGCAGACTTACGCGGACAGGGTCCCCGTCGTTCAGCCGGGTCACCGCGCAATCTTGTCGAGGGGGCGTCAGACAGCGCGATCGGCAATCGAATTGAGGAAGGCGGTCAGTCTCTCGGACAGCGTTATGAGACCAATGTCACGCGATCCGGCCAGCGCCGTCAGGATTTTCAGCAGGATCGCAAAGGCGAGGACGGTGCCGACGATCGCTTCAATGAGCGCTTCTATGATCGTGATCAGCGGTGACCTTTTAAACCCAACCGCTATTCCGGAAAGGCTACCAGCTAAGGACGGCCACGATGAGGAAGGCAATCGAAAGAGCCAGTGCAATCAGCGAACCACCCTTCGAAGGCTTCCCTCCGTAGGTGAGATACTCTTCCGGGCTCTTAGGGTTGCCGAAACGGCCAGGGAGATCAGTTGGGGATGCGCCGCGTGAGATATCGCCAGTGACGACAGCATAAGTGATCGGATCCATGTTCGATCTGTTGTTGAAATCGTCCATCGGGGTTCTCCTAGCCTTTCCGTAGCGTTTTTACGCCAAAAAGACAATCATAGGATCAACGCTGCGAGGGGTTAGGAGTCGATTGCCGATTCGATTTGTATCAGCGATTGCGTGGGGTGCCAGAATCATACCAGAAGGGGAGCGGTTGCGCTGAATTCAAGCGAGCCGTTGAGAGCATGTTATCGAAGACTGACGCGACCTATCTCGATCTTCGAGAGCGCATTCTATTTGGCGAGCTCAAGGCTGGAGCACCGTACTCTGCCCAGGACATGGCTGCCTACTACGGGCTTCATATCAATATGGCGCGCAGGCTGCTGGTCGCCTTGAAGGTCGGCGGCTATCTTACCCGCTCGGGCACGTCCTATGTCATCTCAACATTCTCGCAGAGCCAAGTTGAGGAATGGCGCCTTTCGTTGGGCGCAATCGTCGAGATCGGAGCAGTACGGTTGGCGCAGTCCGGGGGTGGAACTCTTGGCCCGCTTGCGGCATTCATCGACGAACGCATTCGAAACGTCCCTGTGAAACACGAGGATTTTTTTCTTGGTGCCATGGGGCTGACGCATATCGTCCTGGGTGGCAAGGAAAGCACCCTTGCCAACCTTGTCTCGCAATTCATCCCCCAGGCGTTTTTCCGCCTCCTTTGGATGGCAGATTCTTATGCTGTCCGCACAGGATTTCTAGTGGAGGCGAGCGACCAGTTTCTTGGATCTGCCAGGTCAGGCGACCTTGCGGGCGTTCGCGCAGCTAGCCGGATCTTCTTCGATGGCATCGCCCCTTCGCTCCAGACGCTCATCGAAAAGATGGGCGAGGGCATCTATCCGGTCAACGACCGCCAGGATGGGTTTCAGACGATCGAGGACAACATAGCCGGGTATCCAACCTATGCGGGCAGCTCCCGCACATTCACGCCGATTATAGAGCCTTTGGAAGAGGTCGGTCAGGTAGCCCTGCCGCTTTGCTGAGTGAGGCCTCCTACGCGATCACGGGCTCTCTCGGGTGGAGCCGCATGGCGACAGCTTCGGCTGCACAGTCCCGCGGTTCGGGCGTCCCGATGAGGTCCACAATGACATTAGCTGAACGTTTCATGCCCTCGAGGTCGGCAGCCTCAAGTCGAGCCGCAACTGCATAGGCGACCGCCAAACTGGCGTGTTTGACGTAATCTTCCATGAGGCGAAGCTCGCCGGTGGCGCTGACGATCGCCAGCATCATCCTGTTATGAGCAAGGCTCGTCCCAATCGTGTCCCCGCCATCCGCTTCTTCGAGGAAGTTCTCAGCCAAGGCGCGGATAACAGGTAGTGCCGGCGCGCAGTCCATGGACGACAGCCTGATGATTGCCGCGGCTTCGATTGCCGCTAGTTCGGCTATCTTATCATCGAGTTGCTTGCCGCTGGGCTGGTACCATTTGAAACGGGCCCAGTCCGTCTTAATGAAACCGGTGCTCCGCAGTTCCGCAAATGCGGCGGCACCCCAGTCTGCGTCCATTCCCACGATCGCGGCAAGCGAAGCTGGGTCAGTGCCCTCATATCCGAACTTGGAACTGATGCTGCAGCGCCGAATTTGCTCCATGCACGCGTCAGGGCTGATCGCCATCCGCTTGGCAGCTTCCTGGTAGAGCTCAATCCGTTTCGCCATGCGGCAATAGTAGCATGACGGCAATTCTCATCAATCGGCCTTTGGCCAATCGCCTCCGTGTACCTCACGCTCGTATTTCGAAATACGCTTCCATGCGATGGCGATTTCGTCAAATCCATCGTTCGAGAACAAGCGTTCGCACAGGCGGTCGATTTCGTGCGGGTCGTTAGGCAAGCTCTCGTCCTCACGGTACTTTGCGACCGCGTCCATTACTTTCAGAGCGTCGTCGTAGTTTGCCATTCGGTGCTCGTTTCGACCCTGTGATCGGTCGCATTGCTGTGGACCGTATGTCAAGACTGTATCACTAACTATCAAGGGTTTGCCGGTTGTTCGATTGGGCGCATTGCCGGTTGCATTGGCGTCGAGGCAAGCCTGTCGCGTGAAAGCGTTAGACTGCGCTGCGTTGGGTCGCGCTCAGCATCAAAACCCTTGAGTCGGTATGGCGCTCCTCTGCGAGGCGGACCGCCGCAAATCTTATGACCATACATTCCCCAAGTGGCATGCCGTCTGACGTGAGCTTCGCCTGAATCCGACCGCAGGACAATCATTTTCCGTCCCGAGCGGCGTCGTCGGGCGCGCAAGGCGCTGAGACAGGGCAGATCGGCCCGCGAAGCCGCCGTGTTGTGCCCTGGTGGCGGTGTTTTTCAGCGCAGCGGACAGACCCATCCTGCCGTTTTCGTTCAGTTTGGGCGTGGATGGCGGTCATGCGCATAGCGGAGGCGCTCGCAATCGGCGGATGGCGGCGAGGATGGCGCGGACCATCGGACCGGTGACGGCCACCTCGGCCAGCTGGAAGGTGATGGCGCGGGCATGGCGGACGACACGTGCCCCGATCTTGATCAGCTTCAGTTGAGGGCATAGCGTGGATGGTACGCTAAACAACGCTAAGGGCGAACAATCAGCGAACGCTTATGCGACGCGGCTATCCGGCGGGAGATTGAGGGCCTTGCGGCCAGCGGAAGCGGCTGCGCGATCCCAGAGGAAATCGCCGGAGAAGGCAATATGCTCCCAACCCACGGGGGACGTATGGGCGAGCAGATAATCAGGCACCGCGACCGAGGTTGATCGTAGATGCTGGGCGGCAGCATCCATGTAGATCGTGTTCCAGTAGACGATCGCGGCGATGACTAGATTGAGGCCGGATGCCCGATATTGTTGCGCCTCATGGCTGCGGTCGATGATCCGGCCTTGGCGGAAGGTGTAGATTGCCTGCGTCAGGGCATGGCGTTGTTCGCTGTTGTTGAGACCAGCATGGCATCGCTGGCGCAGATCGGGATTTTCCAGCCAGTCCAGCATGAACAGGGTTCGCTCGATCTTGCCGATTTCCTGTAGCGCGACGTCGAGTTGGTTCTGCCGTTCGTACGCGGCGAGCTTTCGCAGCATGACCGATGGCGCGACATGGCCGGCCTTGATCGAGCCGACGAGGCGCAGCACGTCATCCCATTGTTCAGCGATGATGTCGGTGCGGATACGCTTGCCCATTAGCGGGGCGATGGCCGGATAGGCCTTAACCGGCGCGATCGGCGCGAGGCGCCGGTCTGGAAAGTCGCGCAGGCGCGGGCAGAAGCGAAATCCCAGCATCGCGCACAGGGCGAAGACATGATCGGTCGCCCCGCCAGTGTCGGTGTAATGCTCGACGATTTTCAGATCGGTGCCGTGGCTGGTGAGGCCGTCGAGAACATAGGGTGCCTCATGCGTCGCGGCAGAGATCACGTTGACGTGGTAAGGCGCACGCTGGTCGGAAACATGAGTGTAGAAGCTGAAGCCATGATCGACGCCATAGCGGGCGTTGATATCGCCGCCCGATGCACCGCGCTTCGCGCCCCTGAAGAACTGGCCATCGGAACTGGACGTTGTGCCGTCGCCCCATACGCGCGAGAATGGCAGGCGGTGATGCGCGTTGATGAGCACGGCCAGCGCCGCGCAGTAGCTGTCGTCGCGGATATAGGCGTCATGGGTCCACAGGAGCTGGTCGCGCGTCACGCCCTGGCTCGCGGCAGCCATGCGCGACAGGCCGAGATTGGTGGCATCCGCAAGGATGGTGGCGAGCAGCGCGTTTTCGTTGGGGCACGCTTCGCCGGTGCGCAGGTTCGTGAATGCAGCAAGAAAGCCGGTTTCCTGCGCCACTTCATGCAGCAGCTCGGTGATGCGGATGCGGGGCATCATCGCATCGAGCCGGTCAGCCAGCGCTTCGGCATCGGGCATCGCGATCGTGCGAACCGGGGATATCTGGAGGCGGCCGTCGCGGAACCGCACACCCTCCAGAGCGTCGCGCTTCAGGCGCTGGGCAAATTTCTTCAGTCGCCAGTCCAGTTCGCGGCCCCGTTGTTCGAGCCATTCGCTGGCTGTGGGTGGCAGACCAAGAGCCGACACGATTGGCTTCGCCTTCGGTTCGCTGAGCAGGTAGCTGTCGAACTGGCGGTATCCCGCCGATCGCTCCACCCAGACATCCCCCGAACGCAACTTGTTGCGCAGATGCGCGATCGTTGCGATTTCCCAGAGCCGCCGGTTGATCTTGCCGTTATCGCCAACGACGATTTTTCGCCATTCTTTACGGAAGGGCATCGGAGCGTCGGTAGGAAGATCGCGTTTGCCCGACCTGTTGAGGTCGCGCAGCATTTCGATGGCAGCGATCGTTTTCGCACTGCCCTTTCCGGCCCTGAACTGGAGCGTCTCAAGCAGGTCGGGGGCGAACTTGCGTAACGTCGCATAGCGGTCGGCCGCGACCGTCAGCGGATCGAGGTTGGCGGTTTCCGCGATGCTCGCCACTTCCGGCCTCGCCTTCATCAGGGTGTTCCACCCGACCGATGCGTCCAGGACCTCAATTGGATCTTCGCCAGTATCGACCGCATCGGTCAGCGCATCGATCGTTCTGCGAAAGATCAGCATCAGCCGCGCCACGTTCTTCGATGTGGCGGCATAGCTACGCGCCTGGGCATTCTTCGCGCGGGTGAAGATGCTGCCGATCAGCTTGTCCGCCATCTCCAGAGCGCTGTCGGTCAGCTGCTCTTCAAGATCGAGCAGGAAGGCAACCAGCGTGGCGCGCCGCCGGGAGGGAACGTATCGCTCGATCATATAGGCAGGCGATGCACGGCCTTCCCGGACATATTGCCGGAAGCGGTCCGCGTGGATGCGGCCAGCCACGTCCGGGGAGATGCCGATCTTCCGCACTTGCCGCAGGCGGTCGAGAATCTGGCGGATATGATCGGGCCTTGCCGCGATGGGAATGGTCTTGAGCGAAGCGAGCTGGCTCATGCCCCCGGCGTCGTCAAAGAGCTGGTCGAGGGCGTGGACCTGTTCAGCGCTGAGATCGTCGATCAGGGCATAGGCGGCTTGCTTGCGGGCACGCGCGCGCCCCGCGCTGCTGGCACGCTCGATGGTGGAGATGGACGGCAGCAGAATCCGGGCCTCACGAAGGGCGGTGACAACACCGGTCGCTATCGTCATCCCCTTGTCGGTCGCCCATGCCGTTTTCGTGGCCGCTTCGATCATGAACGGAATATCGGCACGCGTCGGCCCTCGCAGTCCCAAGCGCGCGGCTAGCTCGCGAGCATGGTCCGTCATGGTCTGGTCCCTCGCCGCATAGTCAGCCAGATCCGTGACGCGCAGGCCAAGCTGTTCTGCGACGAAGGCGGCGAGATCATGGGGCATCGCTCCCCTGTTCTGTATCAACTGCGCCAGTGTGATGCCCGGGTGGCGCAAGAGCGCGAGTTGCAGCGCGACGCCCAACTGGTTCCGTCGTTCCCGTCGCGCGCCGATGATCTCGATGTCCGCAGGCTCGAAGGTGTAGAGCCGAGCCAAGTGGTCGCGATCGGTCGGGATGGCAAGGATCTGATTGCGCTCGCTCTCGGTCAGGAGTTGATGCTTGCGCTTCGTCATGCCGATTCCCGTCCACAAAAGGTCAACTGCGCCTATGGACAGCCATGAGTAAAGAGACATAGTATGTGGACGGCTATGGGCGGGGTGAAGCGGTCGCCCTTCAGAGCGTCCACAGAACGACCGTTTGGGAGACACGATAGATGGGCGGCATTCTGGGCTACGCCCGCGTCAGCACCGGCGATCAGGATGTGGCGGGCCAGACCATGCGACTGGAGAATGCCGGCGCCATCAAGGTGTTCACCGATGTAATATCGGGAAAAAGCATGGAGCGGCCTGGACTGGCCGAACTGATCGCCTATGCCCGCAAGGGTGACACGCTCGCCGTGGTCCGCCTCGATCGGCTTGGGCGTTCGCTGACTGAACTGCTCGCCACAGTCGAAACTTTGCGCAGCCAAGGCATCGCCCTCCTGAGTCTTGAGGAAAAAATCGACACCTCGTCGGCCGCCGGCGAACTCATCTTCCATGTGTTCGGAGCTATCGCCCATTTCGAGCGGCGGCTAATCTCTGAGCGGACCCGCGATGGGATCGCCGCTGCACGCGCCAAGGGCAAGCAGCCTGGCCGTCAGCCGCTCGACATGTCCAAGGTGGATGCGGCCATCAAACTGGTCGAAGCCCGTATCTCGCCGACAGAGGCAGCACGGCAACTCGGCATCGGCAGATCCACCATCTATCGCGAAATGCGCCGCCTTGGCGTGGAAAGGCCTGCCTGAATGTCCAGATTGAAATCTGCTCACGATCTGTCCGGGCTGATGAAATATGCGGATCGTGCTCCGTGGGACGAGGCGATGGATGAAATGCTGTCCGCGCATCTCGGTCCGGCATGTGAAGCGACCGGCCTCGAACCCGACGCCATATTCGAGATCATCGGTGATCATTGGCAAGGGCCGCTATGGGGCTGCGCCTTTGAAGATCTGCTGACACAGGAACTGGAACCTGACGGTCGCAATCTGGTCGATGACTATCTCAAGCGCCGAGGCTGGAACGAGAAGGCGCCGAACAAGGCCTATATGCGCGCGCTGCGGGATACGATGATGTCGCTCTATGAGGTTAGCGAGGTCGTCCCCGGTCAGTCGATGACCTTGCGTGATCTGTTGCGGGATGTTGCGCCAGTCACGGTCCGCGAACACGGCGCGACACAGACCCTCGTCAACTGGGACAAGATCGCTGCACGGGTTGTCGATGTGAACGGTCGCCATGGCATCTCGGGCGCGCTGTTGCCGTTCAGCGCTGATGGCGCCCTACAACTGATCGACGCGTTTGGCCGGCTTGCGGACGATGCAAAGGACACCTCCGAACTAAACCAGACCGACCGGGATGCTATTTTACGGGCATCAGGCCCGATGTTCACGAACATGTGGCTGCTCGATTGTCTGGGCAAAGCCATGCCTGGCACCATGCCGGATATGGTCAACGCCGATGGCGATGATCTTGTGTTCCACCGCATCGTCTTCCCCCTGGCCAAGGGCGTGATCGGCAAGAGCGTGGTTCGCAGGCTGAACGCGGCACAATGGCTGGAGCCTGCCAGCGACACATTCTGGAACTGGCTGGTGCCGGTGACGAAGGAGAGAAAACCACGAACGGCCAAAGGCGGGCAGGCTTTTGTGACGACCATGGAGGACGGCACACCCGTCTTCGCCAATGTCGAGTTGGCGGGACGCAAACTGATCGTTGAGGTCAATAGTGCCGCCCGTGCGGAGAAAGCGATTGCGCAAATGGGCGAATGGCTTGGTGATTGCGTGAGCACACCTATGACCGAAATCCGGACTCTGGCCCAGTTCATGGCTGATGACGCCGCCCGCGCTCCGCAGGAAGAGCCGCTCGATATCCCGCCGGACGAAATGGAGCGCATCGTTCATGATATGCTGACACGCGAATATACCAAAACGCTTGATGAAGCGGTGCCTGCCCTTGGCAACAAGACGCCGCGCGCTCTGGCCCGCACGAAGGCTGGCCGGGCGAAAGTGGCCGACTGGCTCAAATATATAGAGAATGGCGCAGCAAAATCCGGGGTCGGCGAGCCAATGGCTACCTATGATTTTACGTGGATGTGGCAAGAGCTGGGCATCATCGGCCTCCGCAGGTGATGCCCTTGCACGCCGTTCCGGTATTGTTCGTCCTTAGCGTTGCTTGGCGTACCTCCCACGCTATGCCCTCTTCAAGGAGCGCGGCAATACCGACGCCATGATTGTCACGCGCCGTAGCCAGCAGGTCTTCTCAGAAAGTTGCGAGGCTCACGGTGGCACCATCGTCCCGGCCGATGACCTGCGGACCGGGATGTTCCGCAACCGCGTCATTGCCCACCTGACCCGACCCACCGGGTATCGTCATCAATGGCGCGGTGAAGTGGCGATCTGCGACGGCAGCGGAGGCGAGCCGCTGGTGGGGTTCGTGTCTCTCCTGATGGATAATTCGGAGATTTCACGGTCCGGCGATATCGGGAGCCAGGTGATGGGGCGTTTGTTCGGCGGCCTGTCCAACACCACGGCGATTTACCTGTTTCACCCGGATCGACTGCCGACCGTTGCCGATGCCGCTGCGGTCGTCGACGAGGAAGAGCGCCGGATTGCCGCGGTCGAAGAGCGGTTCGAGGCAGCGAGCGAGCGGATCGCGGAGTTCCAGCGGAACCTGGCGATCGGCGACGAAAGCAACTGCGGCACGGTGATCGAGGTTCGCGGCCCCATGGCAGAGATTGCGGTGCCGACCAACCGGCGTGCGCCCAATGGGGAAAGCACCTTCTGGTCGCGGATCGAGCGCCTCGCGCCGCCCGGCTACGCGATCTGCACTTTCGGCCTCTGACGCCCACAGACCCACAATTACACATCCCCACAAGTCCACATTCACGAGGAGGATCAACAAATGCGCATAATCTCAGTCCAGAGCATTGCCGGCGGCACCGGTGTTACCAGCGTTGCCACCGAAATCATCGCCGACAAGCTGCGTGCAAAGGAGGCAATTCTGGCCATCGATCTGGGCAACACCCAAATGCTCGGCCGCAAGAATCTCGGTCGTGGTTTCGAGACGCTGGGTGACGCATCGCTGATCTTCGGCGCATGGCCCGCTGGAGTATGGCTACGGCAGGAAGCCCTTCCGCGACTCTGCCTGTTGGACCTGCGGGAACAGCGGCACCCCTATGATGCATGCGAAGAAGAGGTGCTGCTGGCGCTCACCTGCTATGACAGCGTCGGCGATATTCTCGACAGGTTGCGCGACCAGATGGCCAGTTTCGCCACCCGCTTCGACAGCTGCGTGGTGGACCTGTCCCAGGCGCCCGACCTGCTCAGGCGCCTGTTCATCGCCGTCAGCGACGAGGTGCATTTCTGCGAACGCCTGATGTCAGAATCGCAGACCTGGGAGGCCTTCCGCGAGAAATTCCTCGATGGCGAGGAGTACAAGCCCGACCAGATCTGGATCAAGCACCCCGATCGCGGCGAATGGCGGCCGCAGGTGATCGAGGACTGCCCGGGAATGCGGCTTGTCGATGCCTGATCCTTCATCGGCGTGCGCTGCGGCGGGAGGTCGAGCAAACGGTGTCCACCAAAGGGCCGCCCTCCCCTCGCTTCGGACTGCATCGAAGACCCCTTCGATCGCTCATTGACCTTGGTCCGGCACATACGCAGTCGGAGTGTCGAAGGAGAAAGCGATGCGTACCTCATTCGATCTTGGCAAATTCGATCCCGAGGTCACCTTGATGGATGCCGCCGTCGAAGAGGAGATCTTGCCGACCATGCGAATGGTGGCAAATGCCAGCCTGGGCGTCGAGCCCTTCGACGCCTACTACGCGGCGCAGGAACTGCTCGAGGTGCTGGAGGCGGTCCAGAGAAAGACACCCGGGGCAAAGGTAAGGCTGGCAGGCATTCTTTCGGCGGACTGCGACGATTACCAGCGTTGCCTCTATTACTGCCTCGCTGGGCGAGGAGCTGGCGTTATGCTCCTGTCCCTGTCGTGGCTGGTCCGCATTCTCCGCGGAAGGGCGGGTGCAATGGGCGAAGTCCTGCGAACGAAGGCAGAGGTGGAGCCGCCCTGCCCTCCTTATGTCGCCTCCCAACCTGATGGCCCGGTACCGTCGGCAAGCGAAGATTTCCACCTCGGTCCATCCTGGACCAGGGACCCGTTGACATATGGGCCGATCAAAGATTGAAGCGGCAACTTTGTTGGACGGTCCGGAACGGCAGGTTTTGGGGAGTGAACGAGGGATAGCTGCCCATTGTTGCGGCCATGTCCGATGGCAGCTAGCCGAGATCGATTTTACCGGCATTGCGGCTTCGCGCTTGTTTGAATAGGTCTGGCCCGGAATCCACTGGCGGGGAATGAGGCTATGCGAGAACATGAGTTGCGGCGGCAAGTTGTCAGCGAAATGCATTTGCGTCGCTGGCCGCTGTTGCAACTGCCGGTCGCAGTGTTCCAGTGGGTGCTTGAGGTTGGGCCTGGCGAGCGTGAGGCGGAGCGCTCAGTCTTGTCCGCTCTGTGCGGAAGCCAATCGGATGAAGAGAATCCGCGCCACCTGTCAGGTGCACTCTTTGGCGACGTCTCCTTTACATGGGAGCGACAGAGCGAAGGTTCGACGCTGACAGTGTTTTGTCCGGAACGCGCCATCGAAGTTTTGCTCGACCCCGGACTGGACTCTTCGGTGGGCGAGGCCATTGACTGGGCGGAAACCCTGCCGGGCGCAATCATTCGCGCGACATCGATCTGGGTTGGTGGCGACGAAGCCGAAGTCGAGAGGGCATTGCCGGCGGTTGATTTCAATCGCAGCGAGCTTGTGTCATGCGGCCTCTCCGGGGGAGTGCGTATCTGGTCGGATTTTCGCATTCACCCCGATGGCCGGGGGCGCCTTGTGGTGTCAGCCGGGGAAGTCGACCGGAGTGATCTCACCCGGCAACTGCAGCAATTGCAGGAGCTTGGGAATTACCGCAACAAGGCGCTCTTGGGGCTGCCGGTGGCACAAGAGGCCTGGCCAAGGCTGGACGCGGCCGAACGCGAATTGGCCGCACTTGCCAAGGCCGTAACGTCCTCGGTGGCCTCTGACGATGATTTGCTGGCGCAATTGTCTGACCTCAGCCTGGAACTTTCGACCATTGCCACGTCAATCGGCTATCGCATGAACGCTACCGCAGCCTATTCGCGTCTGGTGGAAGAGAGGCTCGCACAACTTGCTCCGGAACCGATCCGTGGGTTCGCTTCGCTCGTCGACTTCACTGAACGCCGCTTCCTGCCAGCAGCGCGCACCTGCGCCGCCTTGACTGAGCGCGAACGCCAGCTGACACGGCGTGCGCGCCAAATCTCCGAACTGCTGCGCGCCCGCATCGAGACGCGAATCGAGAACCAGAACGCGAAGCTGCTTCGATCGATGGAGCGCAGCACGACGATGCAAGTGCGCTTGCAGCAGATCGTCGAGGGCCTCTCAGTAGTGGCCGTGAGTTATTATGCCATCGGCCTGCTAGGGTATGCCATAAAGGGTGCGTCCCATCACTTTGACTGGGTTGATCCGGAAGTTGCGATCGCTTTGCTGGTGCTGCCGGTCCTGGGATCCGTGTGGTTTGCGCTCCATTCGCTCAAGAAGCGGGTTCTGGGCGGCCATTAACTGCATCCACGCGGAAATTGCGCAAGCGACAGCGCCTGTTACCAGCCTCCAAGCACATTTCATTGTTAAGTTAGCAGGCGAAATGCAAACTTTCCTTGCACATCGGTCGCGACTGGCAGTAGCAGTTGCGGTCCGCTGCATGTTGGGAGGTGCATTTGGCCGGGGAATTGACGATCCTTGTTGTTTCGCGCGACGATGCGCTGATCAGCGCGGCGCGAGCTGGGCTGAAGGAGCGAGCAGATTACCGGCTGGTCATAGCTGAGGACGGCAAGGCCGCGCAGGAGCGGCTCAACGACATCGAAGTACACCTCTTGCTTTGCGATCTCGACACGGTGGACGATGCCCAGGACAACATACTGACACGCGCGCGCGTGTCACATCCGGGGGTTTGTCGAATTGCGGTCTCTTCGCAGAATCGCGACGAAGCTGACAGCGAGGCAGTCCGTCGCTCTGCCGCCTATCTCTATCTGTTCAAGCCGCTAACACCTCATCAGATTGCGCTCATGGTAAAGCGCAGCCTGGAAATGAACGAACTTTCGCGACGCCATCGCCTTCTTTCGCGTGAACTGAAGATTTCGGTCGATGACCAGATCTTCGAGGAACGCGTGGATATGTCAGTCAAGGGCGGTTACTCGCAATTCGAGAAGCTCGTTTATGCCAGCGCCAAGATGGCTGATTTGATCGTTGAAGCGCGCAAGGCGGCGGTTACCGATCTGCCAGTCCTCATCGAGGGCGACACCGGGACGGGCAAGGAACTGCTGGCGCGAGCGATCCATTTCAACTCTACACGTGTCGATTCTCCGATCCATGTACAGAATTGCGGCGGTATGCTGGATTCCACGCTCCATTCCGAATTGTTCGGACATGTGCGGGGGGCTTACACCGGAGCCACCGCAGACCGGCTTGGGCTGTTCCGTGCCGCAGATGGCGGAACGGTGTTCCTTGACGAAATTTCAGATGTTTCGCCGAGTTTCCAGGTCAGCCTGCTGCGCTTCCTTCAGAATGGCGAGGTTAAACCGCTAGGGTCGGACAAGTTGTTGCATGCCAATGTCCGGATCATTGCGGCGTCGAACCGGCCGCTTCTGGAAATGGTCGAAAAAGGCGAATTTCGGCGTGACCTGTATTATCGTCTCAAAGGCTTTTCGCTGAGCATCCCGGCGCTGCGAGACAGGCGGGAGGATATTCCTGTTCTTACAGATTTCTTCATCGAGAAATATGCCGGAGTAGTCGGCCGCAGGGTAATTGGCATTACGCAGAGTGCGCTCGACAGGCTGCAGGCTCATCAATATCCAGGCAATGTCCGGGAACTGGAAAGCGAGATCAGGCGCGCGGTGGCGCTGGCTGAAAATGGTGGTTACATTACAGAGCGTAACCTTTCGGCCGTGTTTGATAATCTCGTTGTTGCCCCGGATGTCGGCCAGCAGGCGGAAATGGAAGGCGGCACACTCAAGGAGATGGTCGAGCGTCTGGAGCAACGGGTCGTGGTAGGTGCACTCACCCGTTTTCGCTGGAACCAGAGCAAGACTGCCGACGCGCTGGGGCTATCCCGCGTGGGCCTGGCCAACAAGATCAAGCGCTACGGTCTGCATGATGGCTGACGTTGGTCTCATGCAGGAGCAGGAGCAGGAACGGGAGTGGCAGTGAAATGGCAGACCGGGACAATGTTGTTCGCTTGCGTTTTTCCCGCATGCCCTATCCGGGGCAAGAGGCGCCACAAGACCTCGGCTCGACAAAACTGACGCGAACAGCGGGTGCAGGACTTTCTGGTGCGCATGGCCATTGGTGCGGGCGCTGCAAAGGCATCTGGTATTCGGCGTTCGGCGAAGTTGAATGCCCGGTCTGCGGCAACCGGCACGGCTAGCCTGAACGGTTGGCATACGCACCTCCTGCGGCTCCGACTGCAAAGAATGTTTCAAGGAGTGCGTGCAAAGTTTCTTTGCATTTTCTTCGCCGAAAATATGAGCTTCATCATAAAATACTGAAAATGCTTTATTATTTTTCTGGCACGAATCATGCTTAATGTCCTCCCATAGCCCGCAGGGGCATTTGGCCGGTCGGGCACTCCGCCGGGAAGTTGGGAGACTGAGAAATGGCGAATCTGTTGTGGCTTCAAGGCGGTGCGTGCTCTGGCAACACCATGTCCTTCCTTAATGCCGAGGAGCCCAGCGCATGCGATCTGGTGACGGATTTTGGCATCAATGTCCTTTGGCATCCCTCGCTTGGCCTCGAGCTGGGTGAGAATGTCAAAGTCATGATGGAAAAGTGCCTTTCCGGCGAAATCCCGCTCGACATTTTCGTGTTCGAAGGCAGCGTCATCAATGCGCCCAACGGTACCGGCGAATGGAATCGCTTCTGTGGCCGCCCGATGAAAGACTGGGTGGCAGATCTTTCTGCCAAGGCGCAATTTGTTGTGGCAATCGGCGATTGCGCCACCTGGGGCGGCATCCCGGCAACGGCGCCGAACCCGTCTGAAAGCGAAGGCTTGCAGTTCCTCAAGCGGGCCAAGGGTGGAGCGCTGGGCGAAGGCTTCACGTCTCAGGCTGGCCTTCCGGTCATCAATATTCCCGGCTGCCCCGCTCACCCTGACTGGGTAACGCAGATCCTTGTCGCCGTTGCCACGGGCCGCGCGGGCGACCTGACGCTGGACGAATTCCATCGGCCAAAGACCTTCTTCTCCAGCTTCACGCAGACGGGCTGCACCCGCAACATGCACTTCGCCTACAAGGTCTCGACCACGGCCTTCGGTCAGCGCAAGGGCTGCCTCTATTACGATCTGGGGTGCCGCGGCCCGATGACTCACAGCCCCTGCAACCGCATTCTGTGGAACCGCGTTTCGTCCAAGACCCGTGCTGGCATGCCCTGCCTTGGCTGTACGGAACCGGAATTCCCCTTCTTCGATCTCGCCCCAGGAACTGTCTTCAAGACCCAGACTGTGATGGGCGTGCCGAAGGATCTGCCGCTAGGGGTTGATCGTACCGGCTACGTCAAGCTCACAGCTGCCGCCAAGGGTGCGGCTCCGGCGTGGGCCGAAGAGGATATCTTCGTCGTCTGATTCATGAGGGTTCATGGCGCGCAGCGAAGCGCGCCGCACACAGAATTTCGGGAGAATTACAATGGCAGCTACACAAACCCTCGACATTTCGCCCGTTGGCCGGGTGGAGGGCGACCTTGATGTCCGCGTCGACATCGAGAACGGGATCGTCACCAATGCATGGACGCAAGCGGAAATGTTCCGCGGCTTCGAAGTCATCCTCAAGAACAAGGATCCACAGGCCGGGCTTGTCGTTACGCCTCGTGCTTGCGGCATCTGCGGTGCCTCGCACCTGTCCTGTGCTGCCTGGGCACTCGATTCCGCCTGGGGTACCACCGTTCCGCGTAACGCGATCCTTGCCCGCAATCTCGGGCAAATCGTCGAAACACTCCAGTCAATCCCGCGACATCACTATGGTCTGTTCATGATCGACTACACCAACCAGAACTATGCGAAGTCCAAGTTCTACGAAGAAGCGGTGAAGCGCTATGCGCCCTTCACAGGGACCTCCTATGAAGCGGGTGTGACCATTTCGGGCCGCCCGGTAGAAATCTATGCCCTGCTTGGCGGGCAGTGGCCGCATTCTTCCTTCATGGTTCCTGGCGGCGTGATGTGCGCCCCGACCCTGACCGACGTGACCCGCGCCTGGTCGATCCTGGAGCACTTCCGCCGCAACTGGATCGAACCGTTGTTCCTTGGTTGCTCGATGGAGCGCTATGAGGAAATCACCACGTACGATCAACTGATGGCGTGGCTTGATGAGCGGCCGGAACACGCGAATTCCGATCTCGGCATGTTTATCCGCATGTCGCTCGACATCGGACTGGAGAAATATGGCACTGGCCACGGCAAGTTCATCTCGTGGGGCTATCTCCCGCATGAAGACCGTTACAACAACCCCACGATTGAAGGCCGCAACAGCGCCGTGATCATGAAATCGGGGACGTTCGACGGTGCCAGCGGCGCGTTCAAGCTGATGGATCAGGGCAATGTCCGCGAGGACATGCAGCGCGCGTGGTACAACGAAGGGGACGATATCCACCCATTCGACCGGACGACGATGCCAATCGCGAAAAACGACATCGATACTGATGGCAAATACAGCTGGTCGACTGCCGTTCGCCACGCCGAACATGGTCGTCTTGAGGCCGGCCCGCTCGCGCGGCAGCTGATCGCTGGTGGCGATCATGGCGAGGCCTGGCAACACAGTGATGGACTGGTGCTCGACATGTATCGCAAGCTTGGCGGCGCTTCGACCTACCTGCGCCACTTCGCCCGCCTGCATGAGCTGTGCAAGCTATACCGCGAAGCCGAACGCATCCTGCGCGAGTTCCGTCTCAACGATGAATGGTACATCAAGCCTACTGAGCGCGATGGCCAGGGATGGGGCGCGACCGAGGCTGCGCGTGGCGCCTTGTGCCACTGGATCGACGTGCGCGATGGCAAGATCCACAATTACCAGATCATCGCTCCGACCACATGGAATGTCGGCCCGCGTGCGAGCAATGGCGAGTTGGGACCGATCGAGGAGGCACTCATCGGCACCCCGATTACAAATACTGCCGATCCGGTTGAAGTCGGACATGTCTGCCGTTCCTACGACAGCTGCCTGGTTTGTACGGTCCACGCACACGATGCGAAAACGGGCGAGGAACTGGCGCGCTTCCGCACAGCTTGATATCGGGCCGCCGGGTGGGAGGACGCTGTGAGGTGTCTCCCACCCGAGGCTGCGAATAGAATAACAACCCGTTGGGAGAATGCGCCGGAATGACTGGCGACAACACCGAATTGCAGCGCCAGCGCGAATGGCTCCTGTCCCGGTATGGCGTGGTGCCTTCAGAGGCCGATCATGCGACACTTCTGCGCATGATCGAGGATTATCTCAACGAAGGGCTGGAAACGCAGGTTGAGCCATTTCCCGAAACCGACCGCGAGTTTTCAGGCATTCTTGACGAGTTAAGGGCGCTCGACCCGGATGATCTAAGGGCCAAGCTCGACATTTCCGGCTGGTTGCTTCGCCCGTACGGGGCAGACGAGATGCGCTGTCAGGAATGCATGTATTATCTGGTCCACAGGCGCTGGTGTGACCTGCCGGAGCTAAGCTTGCCCGCCGAGCCCGAATGGTGGTGTCGCCTCTGGCGCATTTGAAGGAGTTGCGCATGGCCACTGATGCAGACGAAACCCTACGGCGGGAGATCGCGGGTCTTCTGGCTGGCGGCCTTGAAACCGAAGTCTTCCCCAGAGCCGAAGACTCCGCGCAGGTCAACGCGATCGTGTCCCGCCTGCAATCGGAAGGCAAGGACCTTGCTTCCAAACTTGTGATTGCCGGGTTTACAGATCACACCATCACGGCTGATGAACTGGAACAGCCCTGCGAAACCTGCATGTATTACCTTATCAAGCGCCGTTTCTGTGATCTGCCTGAACTTATGCTGCCGGTTGAACCCGAGTGGTCGTGCCGCCTGTGGCGAATTTAGACGCACCTGCCACTGCGATCATTGGCTGCGGCAATATCAATCGCGGTGATGACGGGGCTGGTCCGGCCGTCATCGCCCGGCTTGCTGCTGAAGATTTGCCGTCTGATGTAGCGCTGCTGGATGCCGGCACTGATGGGATGGCAGTGATGTACCGTGCGCGCGGGGCGCAGCAGCTTATCGTGATCGATGCAAGGGAGCCCGAAGGCAAGCCGGGGGCTATCTACGAGGTTCCCGGCGATGTGCTGGCGGCAGAACCGGTCCATGGCGTGGGTCTTCACGCGTTCCGTTGGGACAACGCCCTGTTTGTGGGACGCAAGATCTTTGGCGATGACTTCCCTTCTGATGTGCAAGTCTATCTGATCGAAGCGCAGACGCTGGACTATGCCACCGAGCTTTCCGGGCCGGTAGTTGCAGCGGTCGAGAAGGTGGCGGCCAAGATCGCGGCGCGGCTCGTCATCGCCCCCGAGGCTTAAGTCATGGAGCAGACCATCTCGGTCGCGCGCGGGACGATCCGGTTTCCCGCAGGCCTGGTCGCTACCTATTTCTCGGGCATCGATGCAGTTGCGGTGCTGATCGATGGCGCGACCTTGCGGATTTTGCCGGTGTTTCACGCGGCGGCCGGAGGAGCGCTGTTGAAACAACGCAATGCTCAGGGTGATCGGGTAGTTGGCGCTTTCGATGTGTTCGAGGCGCACGGCCTGGCCGACTTCGAGGCGCAGGACGTCCCCGTAAGGTGGTCAAGCGGAGATGCGGCGCTTCTTGCGGACCTCCCCGTAACTGATAACTAAGTTTACATAACGAAAAACTGGTAGACAATTTACCCGGCGCTCGTTTTAAGGGCTGCAGGCCCGAATCCGATCAAGGGGAGGCCGGGGAGAGTCGGGATGGTTGCGCTCAGTCGCACAGAGGATCAGCTGGCGGCCGCCTTGAAGGTGGTGGAGGAAAGTGACGCTTCGGTTATCGAGAAAGCCGAAATGCTCATGGAAATTGCCATGGGTCTGCAACAGCGGCCGAAGGAAGCCGACGACCTGCTGGCAGCCATCGAACTCTATGAACAGGCAATCCATCAGTGCGGAGACCAGGATGCACTGCTGACTGCCCGGATTCGTGCGCGAATGGCCACGGCGCTCATGGCAATTCCTTCCGAAATTGCCGCACCGATCGAACAGGCTCGTGACTTGCTGAAACAGGCAACACCGGTCCTGGCGGAGGGAGGCAGCGGCGAAGAGGTGGCTGAAGCGGAAATGAACCTTGGCCTCGCCCTGCAGACTCTTGCAGGCGCAGGCATGGCACGAATTACAGATGCAATATCCGCCTATCAGCGATCGCTGCGGACGTTCAACAAGCTGCGTCATCCACGCGAATATGCCATTCTGAACAACAATCTGGCGACCGCCTTCCTCTCCGTTCCGATTACGAGCGAAAGCGGCAAGATCAGCGAAGCGCTGGCGGTGCAATCATTTGAAGAAGGACTTTCGGCGGTCAATCTGATCGATCAGCCGATGGAATATGCAATGCTGCAGAACAATCTGGGCAATGCGCTGCAATATGCATCATCGAGCCACCGGGTCGAGAACGGTTTCCGTGCGCTGGAGGCCTATGACGAGGCGTTGAAGGTGCGCCAGCGGGACAACACTCCGCTTGAATATGCCAACACCATAGCGAACAAGGCCAATTGCCTTTGCAACCTCCCTGACGATCCGGAAGACGGAGAAGCAGGCAATCCACGCAACATCGCGCAGGCGATCAAGCTGCTGCGCGAAGCGCGCGAAATATTTGCCGCTTCCGGAGCGCAGGACCGGGCCGAGAGCGCGGCGCAAACGATCATCGAACTTGAAATGGCAGTGCGCGGCGAACCCTCGCGCGCCAACGGCGGATTTTAGAGAACAATGGAGGTGAATTTGCTCGTAATTTTACTGCTGGCCCTAGTGGCCGGAATAGCAGGGGCTCTTGTCGGCGGCGCGCTCTCGGGCCTGAAGATTGGCGGGGCTGCGCTGGGCAAGCAACTGGCAGCCCAACTGGGCGGGCTATACGGCCTGCTCGCCGGAGTTCCCGGTGTAGTCATGGGACTCGCCGTGCTGTTTTTCATGCAATCGGCCTGAGGGAGACTACCATGTTTGATATGGTTTTCAGTTCAACCAAGTTGTTTTTTCAGGGCAAGCTGTTCCAGGATACGGCCCTCGCCATCCGTCTACTTGTGACCGGGGCTGCCGCAGCTACCGTTGCAACTGTATTGGTTGGCATGGTTGCACCACTATGGGGAGCGGCGATTGCCGGGGGCCTGGTGGGCGGCTTGCTTCAGCCTTACCTCTACCGGAACATCAAGTACGCCTGATCCGATGTCAGAGGCGGATCCCCAGCGGCCCGAGCCAACGCTTTCCCGCCTGCTGGGGGATCTGACCGCGCTGGAAGCGCTGGCAGAGAACTGGGAAGAAGGTGCACGCAATGGTGCGCAGGCACGGGCAGCGGCGCTTGACGCGCTCAATGCCGAAGCCTTCCGTCGCCTGATCCGGTCGCTGCGTGAGCTGCCCGGCGCAGCCGAGGCTTTGCGTCAGGCGGCGGCGGACGAGGTGGTCTATTGCGTGCTCCGCCGCCATGGCATCCTCAAGGCCAGCCTGTTCGAGCGGGTCGATGCCGCGCTTGCCACGGTGCGCCCGACGCTGGCCGGCCATGGCGGCGATGCCGAACTGGTCGAAGTATCTGGCGACAAGGCAGTGGTCCGTTTTCTGGGGGCCTGTGATGGATGTCCCGCTTCGGCGCTGACTTTCTATGCCGGGGTAAAGAAAGCGATCACTGAGCAAGTGCCCGAAATCCGCGAAGTCAAACAGGCCAAGGGGCTGGGTGGCGGCGGCGGTGACACGGTGCATTTCACCTCTCCCTTCGCCGCGCATGAGCATGAAGGCTGGCTCCACGCGCTGCAACTGACTGAATTGCCCGACGGGACGACTTCTGTCCTGGAGCTGGAAGGGCGTTCGCTGCTTCTTTCGCGCTTCGGGGACAAGGTTACCTGTTTCGAGAACGCCTGTGCGCATCTTGGCATGCCGATGGACCAGGCGGAAATTACCGATGGCTTCATCACCTGTCCGCACCATGGTTTCCGTTATGCGCTCGAAAGCGGTGAATGCCTGACGGCACCGGAAGTGCAATTGCAACCTCATGCCGTACGCGTCCGAGGGGACGCCATCGAACTGAGGCTGACGCGATGAAAGTATCGCTCGCGCCCTCCTTCCGTCCGGTCAAAGCCGAAGGGACGCAAATCGCGGGGGCACCGCTGCTGGAAGAAGGCGGGCCGCGCGTTGTGCTCGGGTGGTCGCCCGGCGACATTGCAACGCCGCTGTCTCCCGCCGCTGCAAGCCTGTTCGGGCCGCGCGGTGTCTGCCTGCATCCTGATGGAACATTGTGGGTCGCGGATACCGGGCATCATCGGCTGCTGGGATGGCGAAAAATTCCACAATCGGACAATGAGCCTGCCGACATTCTGATCGGCCAGCCGAGTTTCTCACGCGAAGGCCGCAACGCCAAGGGGCCTCCCGGTCCTGCTACGCTCAATGTGCCAACTGGCCTGTGCTCATGGCGCGGCGGATTAGCCGTGGCTGATGCCTGGAACCACCGCGTGCTGATCTGGCGCGAAGTGCCAACAGGCAATGGCCAGCCAGCCGATCTGGTGCTGGGTCAGGAGGATAGTGAATCCGTTCTGGCCAATCGCGGCGCTGACCGTCCAACCTCGGCCAGCCTGCACTGGCCCTATGGCGTGGCCGAAGTGGCCGGCAGACTGGTCGTATGCGACAGCGGCAACCGCCGCCTGCTGGTTTGGAGCGATCCTTCAGAAACCGGCCAGCCAGCCGATCTGGTGCTGGGCCAGCACGACTTCTCTACGCGCGACGAGAACGCGGGCGGCGAAGTCACGGCGATGTCGATGCGGTGGCCGCATGGAGCCTGCTGGTGGAATGGCCATCTCGCGCTGGCAGATAGCGGCAACAATCGTGTAATGCTGTGGCGCGGATTTCCAGAGCACAATGGCGCGCCTTGCGACGCAATCCTGGGACAGCGGGACGCCGCGCATTGCGATCACAATATGTCCTCCTACTATCCCAGCGCGGCCAGTGTGAACATGCCCTATGCGACGGTTGAAGCCGGTGGCCAGCTGATTGTGGCCGATACCGCGAACTCGCGTCTGCTCGGCTGGGCAGACAGCGCCACCGGCATTGCGGCGAACCGGCTTTGTGGTCAGCCGGACTTCGCCAGCAAAGGCGACAATCGCTGGGGCATGCCCGAACGAGACAGCCTGTGCTGGCCCTATGGCCTGTCAGCGCTGGGTGATCTGGTGGCGGTTGCCGATAGCGGCAACAATCGCGTCCTTTTGTGGAATCTGGCGCGGTGACCGGCGAACGCCTTCTGGTACGCGGCCAGGTGCAGGGCGTAGGCTTCCGGCCCACTGTATGGCGGGTTGCACGCGAGCTTGAGCTAACCGGTGATGTGCGCAACACCAGCAGCGGGGTTGAAATTCGCCTTTGGGGCGAAGCGGTGTCGCGCTTTGAAAGCGAACTGCGCGCGGCTCTGCCTGCATTGGCGCGGATTGATGCGATAGAACGCGTGGCAATTGATGCTGTGCGGCCCGAGAGCTTCGTTATCGGTGCATCGGAAGGTGATGGCATGCGCGGGGCTGTAACGCCCGATGCGGCAATCTGCTCCGCCTGCCTTGAAGAAGTGCGCGACCCTTTCGAGCGTCGCTATCGCTACCCCTTTACCAATTGTACCGAATGCGGGCCGCGTTTCTCGATTATCGAGACCGGCCCCTATGATCGTGCCCGCACGACCATGAGGGGTTTCGCGATGTGCCCGGAATGCGGAGAGCAATATTCCGATCCGACAGACCGGCGCTTCCATGCCCAACCTATCGCGTGCCATGTTTGCGGACCACGCGCATGGATCGAGCGCCTTGGCCCCGGTACTGTTAATCACGAAGCCTTTTCGATGATGGACGACGTGGATGCCGCAGGCGGCATGCTGATGAACGGGCATATCGTCGCCATCAAGGGGCTTGGCGGCTTTCATCTCGCCTGTGATGCCACCCGCGCGGAGGTGGTGGCCGATCTGCGTATGCGCAAACGGCGCAGGGGCAAGGCCTTTGCCCTGATGGCGCGCGATCTGGACGTTATCTGCCGTTATGCCGAATTCTCGGAACAGGAAGCCGAACTGCTGGCATCGCCTGAAGCGCCGATCGTGTTGCTGCGCGCATCGGGGGAACCGCTGCCCGAAGCGGTTGCGCCGGGGCTGGACCGTATCGGCTTCATGCTGCCGCACACCCCGCTACATCACCTGCTGTTGCGGCGGATGAAGCGCCCGGTGGTGATGACTTCAGGCAATCTCTCAGGCCGCCCGCAATGCACGACTAACGAGCAGGCCCGCGCCGAACTGGAAGGCATTGCCGAATTCGCGCTGATGCACGACCGGCACATTGCCAACCGGATCGACGACAGCGTTGCGCGGGTCGATCTGGGCCGGGTCCGGCTGCTGCGCCGCGCACGCGGCTATGCCCCCAGAGCTATCGACCTGCCCACCGGCTTTCCGCGTGACATTTCAATACTGGCCATGGGCGCGGAGCTCAAGAACAGCTTCTGTCTGGTGCGCGATGGCGAAGCTGTGCTGAGCCAGCACATGGGCGATCTGGAAGATGCGGCCACCGAAGATGATGTGCGCCGCAACCTCGATCTTTATACCCAGCTCTACGACCATCAGCCAGCGGCAATCGCGGTGGACGCGCATCCTGAATATCTTTCGACCAAGCATGGGCGCGAAATCGCGGATGGACGACCGGTGATCGCGGTACAGCATCACCACGCCCATATCGCCGCCTGTCTGGCAGAAAACGGCCGCTCGCTCGATGCCGCCCCTGTACTGGGAATCGCGCTTGACGGTCTGGGTCTGGGTGATGACGGCACGATCTGGGGCGGTGAGTTCCTGATCTGCGATTATCGCGGATACCGTCGTGCCGGGATGCTCAAGCCGGTCGCACTACCGGGTGGGACTGCGGCGATCCGCGAACCCTGGCGCAATGCCTATGCCCATTTGATGGCGCAGATGGGCTGGGCCGAATTCGCGATGAATTTCGCTGACCTGCCATTGTTTGCCCGCCTTTCCGCCATGCCGCGATCCACGATCGATGCGATGATCGCCAGCGGCACCAATAGCCCACTTTCTTCCTCATGCGGGCGGTTGTTCGATGCCGCTGCGGCGATCTGCGGTCTCGCCTGGGATCGGCAGGAATATGAAGGGCAGGCAGCCATGTTGCTGGAAGCAGCAATCGATCCGGCGGCGCTGAATGAGCCGGACGATCTGGCCTATCCTTTTTCCATTCCGTTGCTGGGCGGGCGTGGGCTTCCCTATGTTGAACCGCTCGCCGTGTGGCGGGCGATGCTGGGTGACCTGCTGCTGAATACGCCTGTTGGGGTGATGTCCGCGCGGTTCCATCGCGGCCTCGCACGGTCTGTTGTGGCCATGGCGCAGCGCCTGACCGCAGACGATGGCCCTGATACTGTGGCCCTGTCTGGCGGCTGTTTCCAGAACGCCACGCTGTTCCGCCTGGTCCATGAAGGATTGGAACAACTGGGGCTCAACGTCCTCAGCCACTCGAGAGTGCCCGCCAATGATGGCGGTCTGGCTTTGGGGCAGGCCGCTGTGGCCATGGCCCATTTGCACGAAGCGACCGCGGAAACCGAAAATGGGAGAGAAGTATGTGCTTAGGTATTCCGGGACAGATCGTGGAGATCACCGATGCCGGGCGCAAGCTGGGCGTGGCCAATGTCTCGGGCGTGCGGCGCCCGGTCAACCTCGCCTGCGTTATTGGCGAAGGCAGTGTCGAAGACCTGATCGGCACATGGGTGCTGATCCATGTCGGATTTGCCATGAGCAAGATTGACGAGGATCAGGCGGCCGAAACACTGCGCATCCTGACCGAGCTGGGAGAGGCGCAGCAGGAACTTGCAGCCATGCGCGACGGCGATCGCGCGTTGGGAGACGCGCAGTGGTGACCACTGGCCCTGCCTTGAATGCGCTTTATCCGCATATGCGCAGACGTGGCGAACAGCTCCGTGCCTCGGCGCAAAGCCTGCGCCATTCGGTTGAGAGCAAGGCTCGGGACCACACTGAGGTGTTCGGCAAGTTTTTTGCAGAACAGGCAGACGAGCTGGTCGCCGCCGCGACCACGCTGGCCGCAAGCTATCGCCAGGGCGGGCGCCTGCTGGCCATGGGCAATGGCGGATCGAGCTGTGATGCCGCGCATGTCGCGGTGGAGTTTCTCCATCCAGTGACCGCCGGAAGGCCGGCGCTGGGTGCGATCAACCTCGCGGCCGATGTCGCGATGCTGACGGCAGTCGGTAATGATGTCGGACAGGACCATGTGTTCGTGCGTCCGCTGATTGCCCACGGGCGGCACGGTGATTGCCTGATCGGCTTTTCGACCAGCGGCAATTCCGCAAACCTCATCCGGGCTTTTGCCAAGGCACGGGAGATGGGCATTGCCACGATCGGCCTGGCGGGTGGTGACGGGGGCGAGATGGCCCGCGCCGGACTGGATCATCTGCTGGTGGTCCCAACAGGCTCGATCCACCGGGTGCAGGAATGCCACCTCGCGGCCTATCACATCCTCTGGGACCTGACCCACACGCTGCTAGCCAATGACCGGGCCGCACCGCTGGAGGCAGGCGCATGAAGTATGTCGACGAATTCCGCGATCCGGTTCGCGCCGGTGTCCTGCTCAAGGAAATCGAGGCCCTGACTGCACAGATCATGGCCGGGCGCGATCGCCCAGTCGTCATCATGGAAGTGTGCGGCGGCCACACGCATTCGATCTTCCGATACGGCATCGAGAAGATGCTTCCGCCGGAAATCGAGTTTGCCCATGGGCCGGGCTGTCCGGTTTGCGTGTTGCCGATGGGCCGGGTCGATGATTGCGTGGAACTGGCTATGAAGCCGGAGGTGATCTTCACTACGTTTGGCGATGCCATGCGCGTGCCGGGATCGCGGCTCAGCCTGCTAGGCGCAAAGGCCGAAGGGGCCGATGTGCGGATGGTCTATTCACCACTCGATGCCCTCGCGCTGGCCCGTGCGAACCCGGACCGCGAAGTGGTTTTCTTCGGCCTCGGCTTCGAGACGACGATGCCCTCCACAGCCCTGACAATCCTGCAGGCCCAGGCAGAAGGGATCGGCAATTTCTCGCTGTTCTGCAACCACATCACCATCATCCCCACGATCAAGGCGATCCTCGATTCACCCGATATGGGGATCGATGGCTTTCTCGGGCCGGGCCATGTCTCGATGGTCATCGGCACTGATCCCTATGACTTCATCGCACGCGACTATCACCGTCCGCTGGTGGTCGCCGGCTTCGAACCGCTCGACGTATTGCATTCGGTTTGGATGGTGCTTCGGCAAATGGCCGAAGGCCGGGCGGAGATCGAAAACCAGTATGCCCGGATTGTGCCACGCTATGGCAATGAAGCTTCGCTGGCTGCGGTTACGGAAGTATTCGAACTGCGGGAATTCTTCGAATGGCGCGGGCTGGGCTCGATCGACCATTCTGGCGTCCAGATTCGCGAGGCCTATGCGGCCTGGGATGCTGAGCGAAAATTTGCCGTTGCATCGCCTAGCATTCCGGATCCCAAGGCTTGCCAGTGCGGCGAAGTGCTGAAAGGCGCGATCAAGCCATGGCAGTGCAAGCTGTTCGGTCGGTCGTGCACACCGGAAACACCGATGGGTGCCCTGATGGTTTCGTCTGAAGGAGCATGTGCCGCCTATTATCAGTATGGCGGGATCGATGCGGTGCCGGAGCCAGCGCAATGAACGCTGTAACTCCCACTGGCAACGGACGGCTGCGAGCGGAGCGGGTCACGCTGGCGCATGGCGGTGGCGGCAAGGCCATGCGGGATCTGATCGAGGATGTGTTTACCTCGGTTTTCGAACCCGACGGGTTGGAAGACCAGGCGCGGTTGAGCCACGAAATGTTGGCCGTGGAGGGTGCCCGGCTGGCCTTCACCACGGACAGTTTCGTAGTGCAGCCGCTCGAGTTCCCCGGTGGCGATATCGGCAAGATTGCGGTTTGCGGCACAGTTAACGACCTTACCGTCGGCGGCGCGCAACCGCTGTGGCTGTCGGCGGCCTTTATCATTGAGGAAGGCACCGAAGTCGCCTTGCTACGCCGCGTGGCAGCGGCCATGCGTAGGGCGGCCGACCAGGCCGGTGTGCGGATCGTGACCGGCGATACCAAGGTGGTTGAGCGCGGTGCCGCCGATACGCTGTTCGTCACCACTTCCGGAGTGGGAGTCATCCCTGCGGGACGCGAACTTGCCGCGGAGAAAGTTCGCGCGGGCGATGTCGCGCTGGTCAACGGCGTACTGGGTGATCATGGCGCCGCCATTCTGGCCGCGCGCGGAGACATGGTTTTCGAGGCGGATATTCGTTCGGATTGCCGCCCGCTCAATCACCTGATGGAAGCGGTGATCGAAGCCGCACCGGGTGTGCGCTGTGCGCGGGATGCCACCAGAGGAGGCCTGGCCAGCGCACTCAACGAAATATCGCAAGCCTCGGCCATCGGGATCGAGATCGACGAGGCCAGATTGCCAATGAGGGCCGAGGTCAAGGGCGTGTGCGAACTGCTCGGGCTTGATCCACTCTATCTCGCCAATGAAGGGGCGCTGGTGCTGTTCGTTCCAGAGGAGCAGGCGGAAGCTGCGCTGGCAGCCATGCGCTCAACCGAGGCAGGGCGCGATGCAGCCATTATCGGGCGCGCGGCAGAGATGCGCAGCCCGCGCGTGGTCATGCATAGCCTGTTCGGCGGAAGCCGGATCGTCGACATGCTGGTCGGCGAGCAACTGCCGCGTATCTGCTGAGGGAGAAGACCTGCCATGCAACTCTCGTTGATCGCCCTGGGTTTCCTTGCCGGAATGGGCCATGCGCTCGAACCCGATCACCTCGCCGCAGTCGGTGCCATGGCCACGGGACGGAATTCGCGCCGGTCGATGGTGCTGCGGGGTGCTGCGTGGGGGCTAGGGCATACGCTCACCCTGCTCGCGATCTGTTCTGCAGTGATCCTGCTGGGCATGGCATTGACAGGCCGTACGGCAGCCCTTCTGGAGAGCGCCGTTGGCTTCATGCTGATTCTGCTGGGGGGCGATGTACTTTGGCGGATGCGCAAGGCACGGGTGCATTTCCATCTGCACGATCATTCCGATGGCGAACGTCATTTTCATGCTCACAGCCATCTTGGCGAACGGGCGCCCCATGATGCGAGCCGCCACGAACACTCTCACCCCCACAAATTTCCCTTGAAAGCGCTGGCTGTCGGGCTGGTGCATGGCGCGGCAGGATCGGCTGCCCTGCTTACCCTGGCAGTCGCTTCGGTTGGTGATCCTCTGCTGGCGGTTATCTATGTCCTGCTGTTCGGAGTTGGCTCAATTGCAGGAATGGCTGCGCTCAGCTTTGTCGCCTCCTGGCCGCTTGGCTATGCAGAGCGTGTTGCCTTGCGACTTCATCGAGCGCTGAATCTGTCGTTGGCTGTGCTGGCACTTGGCCTGGGATTGCACACGATCTACGCCAACCTGCCTGGCGTGTTGGGGGCGGCCTGATGCACGAGCTGTCTCTTGCCCGGAATATTGTCGCCATTGTTGGTGATCACGCGCAGGGTCGGCGGGTGTCGCGTGTTCGCCTGGCAGTCGGCCCCTATGCCTGCGTAGAGCGCGAGGCGATCCGATTTTCATTCGAGGTGGCGAGCGAAGGTACGCTGCTCGAGAAGGCTGCACTCGAATTTCTGGAAGGCGAGACCGACCAGTTCATCATCAAGGATTTCGATATGGAGGAAATGGCCTGATGTGCGGCACCTGCGGATGCACCGATCCTGACAACGAGATCGCGATGATCGACCCGGAAACCGGAAAGCGAGTGCTGCTTCGCGGCGGCGATGACCATTCCCACGATCATGACCACACCCACGATCACAATCATTCACACGATCATGATCATTCACACGGGCACCATCATCACCATCATCATGATCACGGGCATGACCATCACCACCACGGTGAACAAGCGGCGCGTGTATCGCTGGAAACCGCCGTGCTTGACCGGAATGATCGCCAGGCGGCTCGCAACCGGGGCTGGTTCGAAGGGCGCGGTGTTGTCGCGCTCAATCTCGTCAGTTCGCCTGGGGCTGGCAAGACGACCTTGCTCGAAACCACGATCCGGGCGCTGGAAGGAAGTCTGCCGATTGCCGTTATCGAAGGTGATCAACAGACGGCCAATGATGCCACGCGCATTCGCGAAGCGGGGGCCCGTGCAATCCAGATCAACACAGGGGCCGGCTGTCACCTCGAAGCCGATATGGTTGCCCGCGCTGTTGAAGAACTCGCACCGAAATCCGGCTCGTTGCTGCTGATCGAGAATGTCGGCAATCTTGTTTGTCCGGCGATGTTCGATCTGGGTGAGCGGATGAAGGTCGCCGTTATCTCCACCCCGGAGGGCGAGGACAAGCCACTCAAATATCCGCACATGTTCCGCGCAGCAGAGGTGGTGCTGATCAACAAGATCGACCTCGCCCCGCATGTTGGATTCGACGAGGCCGCATGCCGCTCAAACATCTCCTCAGTAAACCCCAATGCGCGCGTCTTGCTGGTTTCCGCCCGCACCGGTGAAGGGATGGACGCGTGGTACGATTTTCTGCGAGCAATGGCGTCAGCAGCCGCGGATGGCGGGTGCCTCATTTAGGCGGGACTGCCCACGGGACTAAGATCGTCATCTTGCCCTATCGAGGAATGGCGGCTTTCTTTAGTTTTAGAGCCCAGACCGGACGGTCCGAAACCGGCCCTGTTTCACCCATGATCCGCCGCGTGAATCTATGTCCGGTTTCAACGGTTGGTTCTGAGACCGGGAACGACGGCTCTGTTGGCGGCAGCAGCCTGCCAAACCCTAACCGCAGCTATTGCAATTGGCATCCCGGAACCGGATTTTCCGGACACAAGCCAAAAGCGGTCACATTAACATAGCTTTGAATTATATTGTGATAGACCCTCGAAAATTCCAGCCTTGGCGAAGGTTGAAATGTCCTCAAAGGCAAGAAGGCGATCATTCCTAACGTGGCGAACACGATTGGGCTGTATGGGGATGCTGGCTTTGATTGCCGGACTTACCGGCATCTGGGTTGTTGGTTCGGCAATGACTGGCGCGACCAACGCGTCGGTTGAACCTGCCCCCGCGCCCGCCACCGAAATCCGGTTGACGACATCGGATCAGGTCGAGATCGCTGCGAGTTACTGGAAGGCTGACGATTCCACCGCCCCGGCCATTCTCTTGTTGCACGGCAACGGCGGCAATCGGCGAGATATGCTCGATATGGCAACGTGGTTGGCAGGCGAAGGCTATTCCGTGCTGTCCATCGATATGCGCGGACATGGCCAATCCAGTCCACAAAGCAAAAGTTTCGGCTATCTTGAAGCCCGTGATGCCCATGCCGCACTCGCGTGGCTCAGGCAGCAGCACCCCGCGAGCAAGCTGGGGGCAATCGGTTTCTCTCTGGGCGGTGCGGCCAGCGTTCTTGGCGACAGAGGCCCTCTCGACGTCGACGCTCTTGTGATGATGTCGGTCTACCCTGACATTCGCACGGCCATTTTCAATCGCATCGAAGCCGCCGTCAGGACCCTGCCGGCAGTGGCAATCGAACCGATGCTGAGCTATCAGTCCATTCCACGCTATGGAGTTGGACCGGATAAATTGTCTCCCCTCGCAGCCATGAACAAGGTTCGCGTTCCGGTCATGGTGGTTGGGGGAGAGCTCGACGCATACACTCCTCCCGCTGAGATTGAAGCCATGTACCGGGCAGCACCGCCAGGAAGCGAGTGGTGGATACTGGAGGGCTTGGGACACGATGAAGTGGTTCGCGCTAATGACCCTGCGTTTCGTAAGAAGCTCGAGACCTATCTTGTTCGCAGTCTAGCACGATGAAGCGCGAGATGGTTGGGCTGGGTCCGCCCCTAGGGCGAAGGCACTGGGCATTGCGTAAGTCCTGATGACTCGTCCTCGCCGCGGGATGCACTGCATCACCTACGTACGGCCATGCCAATCGACGAGGTTGGCCCGGTGCGCGTAAGTCGGCTCTTGTCGAAAACCGACGTTTTGGCGATGCGGGGAGGAATAACGGCTTCGTCCCCAAGATCGGTTGTTGGTGCCGATGTTGTAGTTTGATGAACGAACGGAGGGTTTCAGGGGGCAGGTAATTGCCATTGAATGTCGGTTATGTTGGCGATGTCAGGCAGCTGTTGCGAGTTTCTCGACCTTTATATCCTGCTCGTGCTTGCGAGCCTGGGCCAGTTCATAGGTCGTCTGCATCCGCAACAGCGTGTCGGCCTTGATGCCAAAGGCCTTCTCAAACCGGATAGCCATATCGGCAGACAGGTTCGAATTGCCATTCAGCAAGGTGCTCAATGCCTGCCTCGATACACCAAAATGCTCGGCCAAAGCCGTCACGCTGACCTGCGCGGGCTCCACGATTTCCGTCTTCAGCCAGTCCCCCACGTGGACCGCGAGCGACGGGTGCATCTTAAGCGCCATGATAATCCTCCAGATCCATATCGATCAGCGCGCCTTCGTCATTCAAACCGAAGGTCATCCGCCAGTTTCTCGTAACCGTCATCGACCAGATCCCCTTCCGATCGCCTGTCAGCTCATGCAATCCGAAGTTCGGAGGCACCGACAGCTCCTCGAAGCTTTCCGCAGCGTCGATGAAGGCGAGCATCTTGCGCAGTCGCCCCGCATCTCCAACCAGGCCTTTGGCGTTACCCGTCTCGAAGAAGCGGCGCAGGCCCTTGTGCCTGATGCTCTCTATTTCCATCATGCGGGCTTAGCCCGGTGCCGCAGGACTGTCAAGTGTCGCGCGACACATGTCAAAGGTGAGAGGCGATGGGTCTATACTCGCGCTGGCCATTCCGGCCATCGGAGAACCATCATGGGACATTCAGACCTCGACCCCGCTATTCATGATCGGAGCCCCTGGAACGCTGGGGAAAAAGTTGGTCCGAACATGCCTGTCTTGTCGACGAGTGATGTTCCCGCTGGTCAACGCATAGAGCAAGGCTGCACTTTCACATCTCCATCTCGAAGTCGTCGCCGATGTCGGGCTCCTCGCGTTCCACCTCATTCTCCCGCTGGGGCTCACGTTCCTTTTCAGGAGCGGGAAATTCCCTCGCCATCGCCTTTTCGAACAGTTCGGCCGGGCTTGGCGCATCGCGGACCGGGTTCTCCAGCAACTCGCCTGTTTTAGGGTCGAACGCCTCCCCGTCAGCGTCACTCAGTTCGGGCGCGAGATCCATCGCGTGCGGGACACTGCCGCGGTGGCCCTCGATGCTGTCTCGAAGCGCGGCCTTGTCGTCGGTCACAAGAGTAAGCTCCTCTCGCGCCCGCGTCTCCAGAACATAGTGGAGGCTTTCGCTGTTGAGGAGCCGGTCACCGCTCGACATCACCGCGATAGCGCGATCGACCGTGATCCCCTGAGCACGGTGCATGTTGAGCACCGCCGCATGACCAATGTGCTCCCGCGCCGGATCGTCCGGGCCAAGAGCATATTGCCGCTCGCCATTCGCCAGGTGAAGCGTCTCTCCTTCGATCGCAGTCACCACTGCCCGCGTCCCGTTGACGACACCGAGATCCTTGTCGGGCGTGGTGAACATCAGCCGGTCCCCTTCGCTCACCTCCGTCCGCCCGGGTACAGCCAGGCTGACACCTGAGCCAGATGGAGGAAGCCCGCGCGGATCGAGCCAATATTCTTCGCCTCCCGACGTCAGCTGCACAAGATTGTCTTCAGGCGAGACGATGCCGATCTTGTACGAACCGCGATTGAGGCCCGCCTGATCCCGATACACCTCCAGCCTCATGCCTTCGGCCCAACTGCGGATGTTGCGCAATTCCTCCCGCGTGAGGTTCAGCCGGTCCAGCGTTTCGATGGAAAGCACCTGCGAGCCGAGTTCGCCGCGCGCTAGCAAGCCGTCGCGGACATGGTCGAGCACGGCTTCCCGCAGCACATGCCCCGATGTCAGCAACGCCGTCCGGTCCCGTTCATGTGGCGACAGGGACAGGTACAAGGCGGCCGCCGCTGCAGCCGGGTCTGCCCGTTCGATAACGCGCTCGCCCAGCACATCGAAGGTCTTGCCGAGATCCCCTTTCCGCGCATGTTCTACTGCTTCGCGTAGCGCAGGATCGAGCTGACGGCGATTTTCGGTCAAGGTCTCGGTCGGCACGCCGTGCTGTTGCATCAGGCTGAATGCGCGTCCTGCCTGGACCGGGTCGATCTGCCTTTCGTCCCCTACAAAGGCAAGCTTCAGCGCGCCTGCCTTGTCGGCCAGCTCGATCAACAGTGCTGCCTCGCGGGTCGAGACCATGGACGCCTCCTCGACGATGACGAGGCGGTCCTCAAAAAGCGCCCTTCCCCGCTCGCCTGGCGACATGCGCCCCGCCCTGTCGGCATGCGCGACCAGCACCGAGGCAAGCGTATGCGCATCGAGGCCGCTTTCGCGCATTTCGGCGACGAGCGAGGCCTGCGACGTAAGGAACAAGGGCGCGCGACCAACTTGTGCCGTGATCGCGGCCGCAAAGCTGAACAGGGTCGACTTGCCGGTACCTGCATCGCCCTGAATGACCTGAATAGCATTATTACCGGATACCAGAGCCAGGATCGCGCCCTTCTGCTCGTCACTAAGCGCGAAACCGCGCTGCTGTTCCAGTGCGACAATCGCCTCTGTTGCCATGGTCCTATCGAGAAGCGCCACGCCGTTTCCAGCTCCTTCTCGAGCTGCCCGGATGATTGTTTGTTCGGTCTTGAGGAGATCTCGGGTGGTCAGCCGGTCGGCATGCTCGGTACCGGAACGGCCCCCAATCAGCACGCCTTCCCCAACCAGCGTATCGACCCGCCTTTCGATCTCACGAACGGTAGCCCCTTTTTCCGCGAACCCGAGCGCCGCCTTGAGGACATCCATCCGCTCAAAACTGGCCGACCGCTCGGCCAGATGCCGCACTCCAGCAGCTGTCGAGTAGGCAGCAGCCAGGTTGGCTCCAGTCCGTTGCCCGGAAGCGCCGACCATCAACGGTTCGGGCCGGGGTCCTAAGGCGCGGGTGATGCGCTCGATAAGCGCCTCACCCCATTCGCGCACGGCTGCGAGGATGGAGCGAGGTTGCGTCCGTTCCATGGCCTCCTTGATGACATCGGCAATCTCTGCACGAAACGGACCCTCCTTCTCCGCCCACTTCTGTCGGGCTGCATCACCAGAGCCGTGTTGCTTGGCATCGCGGGTGCGAACAGCGATGGCCTCCATCGCCTTCGGCGAGGTTACGCCGAGTTCGTCCGCCTTTGCCTGGATGTGGGCCCTGCGTTCGCTGAATGCCTCAATGGCCGCGCGCGAAATGCCGGCAATTTCGAACGATCCGTGCTTGCCTGTGATGCGCGTTTCGTATCCCAGTTGCGCCAGATTTGCCCTCAACTGGGCGTGATAAGCCGCCCCGATCACCGGTGCGTGCTGCCACAGTTTCACATTGTGCAATGCCCGCCATTCACCGTCCGCGCGCTGCGTCATATTGGCGACTGCGACGTGACTGTGCAGCTGCGGATCAAGGCTGCGGCTGAGGTCATGGTGGAAGCTTGCATGGACAAGATTGCCAGTCGCAATCTGCTCCGCGCCGCCCCTTCCCGCGCGGGCGAGAGCGAATCGTTCCTCCGCCCAGTTCATGGTGTCGCGAACCGCGTTTCGATGCGCCTCAATGACGCGCTCGTCGCCGCCGACAAGTGCTACAAGGGAAACCGATTTCGGCGCGCTGAAAGTGAGATCGGTACCCATGTTGCGCGCCCCGTCGGCTCCGCGTGCAAGCACATCGCCATTGGGCAAGATGCCGTCCACGACCCGCGCGAATGTCCCTGCCTCGACGGCACCCGCAAGACCAAGCGTGCCAGCGCCTTTGCCGCCCCATTCGGAGGGGCCTTCGTCCTGCGTATAGTAGTTATCCTGGGCGTAATATTCGGCGCTGGAGATCGCGGCGGGTGAGACGGTCATTGCGCTGAATTCGCCGCGCTTATTGCGGCCGGATCATAGGTCAGCCGGCAGCTCGCAGGCTCGCTGGCGCGCGCCAGACGGTCGACACATGCGCTGAAGTTCCGAGTGAATTCTTCGCTCGATCCTAACAGGATTCTGGTCTGCAAAAGCGGGCGCCGAACGACCTCGTATTCAGAAGACAACTTGATCCCGGCGGGCAGCGCCGAGCTTTCGCCCACCAGTCGCGTCGCGACCCAGCGCGAAGGCGCGGTATCCGCAAACAGGAATGCCAAGGCAGCAAGGGTCAAAAAGCAGCCCAACGCACCCGCTCCAACCATCCAGCGGTCGCGCAATTTGCCGCGTTGCAATTGACCGATCGCTGCCCGCGTAACACGATGCTCCGCGCCCTGATCGACGGCGCTTTCAAGCTTGGAAAAACGCGCATTCTGACGTGTCTCGAAGTCAGCGATCAGCTGCTTCAGAAGGTCGCGCAAATGGGCCGTGCCGCCAGTATTCGTGATCGTGGTTTTGAGGCCGTCGAACTCCTTCTTGAGCTGCCTCGGAATCGCCTGCGCGGTGGTGTTCAGCAGATGATTGAACTGACCGATGAAGCGGTCGAGCTCGCCGAAAAAATTATCGATCCGGTCGAGCGTGCGATCAGCCTTCAATCCCACCGCCCGCTCCGCGCGTCCGATGTTGGTTTTCAGCTCTTTTCGGACCGCCGCTTCGATCCATTCGGAAGCCGAAATTCCGCGCATTTTTGCCGCGCGCTCGATGTCATTTCGCAGGTCAGCGGACAGCCTTGGCCGGAAGTCGATTGTGCTCATTTGCCGGTCCTCGATTTGGCTTCGACAAGCATGCGTTCGGCCAGTTCGAACGACGCCTTCTGGACGTCGTGAAGCGACGTGCTTTTTGCCACCTTGGCGTCACCTCAAGGTTTGTGCGCCAGACAACGATTTGCCGGACATTGTGGGAACATAGGCGTCAGGCGGCGACGCGGAGATACTGGTATAGGGTTTCACGGCTGATCCCCAGGTCGCGGGCGATTGTGGCCTTACGCTCGCCGGCGGCAATGCGGCGGAGCAGCTCGGCGACCTTATCGTCAGAGAGGGACCGTTTCCGTCCGCGATAAGCGCCGCGTTGCCTGGCAAGCGCAATTCCTTCGCGCTGCCGTTCCCGGATCAAGGCACGCTCAAATTCGGCGAACGCGCCCATGACCGAAAGCATCAGATTGGCCATGGGGGAATCCTCGCCGGAAAAGGCAAGGCTCTCCTTCATGAACTCGATGCGGATGTCTCTCTTCGTGAGAGACTGGACCAGCTTGCGCAGATCGTCGAGATTGCGCGCCAGTCGATCCATGCTGTGCACCACGACGGTATCGCCCTCGCGGGCGAAGGCGAGCATGGCGTCGAGCTGGGGCCGATTGACGTCCTTGCCCGATGCTTTGTCGGTAAAGATCCGGTCGAGCGACTGACCTTCCAACTGGCGATCGACATTCTGATCGAATGTGCTCACCCGGACGTAACCGATCCTCTGGCCTTTCATCGCCGCCTCCGGTCAATTTGTCAGGTTGAAATCTATGACACCGCGCAACAGACGTCAACAAATGCGTTCACCAACTCTAATCTGACAGAATTGGAAGCACCGCCCTGACGTCCGGTTAGGCTATACTCCAAGCTGACATCACAAAATCAAATCCCTCAAAGATGGCGTCAATTGCCTTGATGGGGTAAAAACTGGAGTG
>NZ_LNSA01000011.1 GCF_001468465.1 Sphingopyxis sp. H115 | reverse complement strand
CTTCCAGGAGGAAAATCAGCCCCTACACATCACCGCCAAAGCCGCCTGACGATGGCCCACGGCCACAGCCGAAATTACACCACCTTGACGGACGCGACCGGTCTTTCGGAAGAAGCATCAGTCAGGCGCATGGATCGACGGACTATGGAACTCAATCAGGTCAGCTATTTCATCAACTTGGCCAAGACGCTGAATTTTACAGCGGCCGCTCGCCTGAGCGGTGTGTCGCAGCCGAGCCTGACCCGCGCAATCCGCCGCTTGGAAGAGGAGCTCGGCGGGCCGCTGATTCACCGCGACGGGAAAAACAGTCGCCTGACCGGCCTTGGCCGGGACGTCGAGACAGAATTCCGGCGCATGCTGGTGGCGATGCGAAGCGTCCGCAATCATTCCGAGAACTGGGCGATGGGGATGCACCGTGTTCTGGATGTGGCGGTCGCGCCGACTGTCGGACCGCAGGAGTTTGCCGCGTTTTTCGAGAGCGCGTTGGCGGAGGTGCCATCCATTGAAATCAAGCTGCACTCGCTTCAGCCGAACGAGGACACCTCGGACATTCTGTCCGGAAAATATCATGCGTGCATCATGCCGCGCGAGACAAGGCCGGAGCCTAAGCTCGATGTGCATCCGCTATTCAGAGAGCGCTTCGTACTGGGCTGTTCTGCGAGCCATCCCTTGGCATCCCGCGAAATCGTGCGCGGAGAAGACCTGCTCGAGTTTCCTTTCGTCGATCGCCTCAAGTGCGAGTTTCGCGATCAGATCCTCGATCATTTCGCGCGGCACGACCTGCTCATGCAGCCCCGCTTTCGATCGGACCGCGAGGACTGGGTGCAACACTTCGTCGCCGATGGCACCGCCATATGCATTCTTCCGGAACGATCCGCCACGGCGCCCGGTCTTGTTACGCGGCCGATCGAGGGATTTGCCCTGGAGCGCGAAGTCGTGATCGCGACGGTATCTGGCTCCACCGCACCCGTCGAGATACGGAAGATCGCGCAACTGGCAGCCGGATATGCGTGGCACTAAACCCCGTCGCGAGAGCGTCGGTGCTATGGAAACTATAGGCACAGCCTATTGGATAAATCCTAGGCGCACTGCGATAGTCGGCGCAGTGACTGACACGATAAGCGGCGGCTTTTTCGCCCTCTCAGATCAATATCGGAGACTATCATGAAGTTCGAAAAGTCGCAGGAAGCTGTTGATCTCCTTACTGCCGAGCAGCGCTACGTCACCCAGGAGTCGGGCACCGAGCGGCCCTTCACGGGGGAGTATGATGACAACAAGGAACCAGGCATCTACGTCGATATCGTGTCGGGAGAGCCTTTGTTCGCCTCGACCGACAAATTCGACTCGGGTTCTGGCTGGCCCAGCTTCACCAAGCCGATCGTTGCAGCAAATGTGAACGAGTTGCGCGACAGCGCGCACGGTATGGTGCGGACGGAAGTCAGATCGGTGCACGCCGACAGTCATCTCGGTCATGTATTCCCGGACGGTCCCTCCGATCGCGGAGGTTTGCGCTACTGCATTAACTCCGCGTCGCTTCGCTTCATTCCGCGCGACGAGATGGAGAGCGAAGGATATGGCGAATATCTCGATCAGGTCGAGGAGGCCTGACATGCACCAGCGCGCTATTCTCGCCGGCGGATGTTTCTGGGGCATGCAGGATCTGATCCGCAAGCAGCCCGGCATCGTATCGACCCGTGTCGGCTACACCGGCGGCGATGTCCCGGACGCCACTTATCGCAATCACGGCACGCATGCCGAAGGGATCGAGATCATCTTCGACCCGGCAGTGACGACCTTCCGCAATATCCTGGAATATTTCTTCCAGATCCACGACCCGACGACCAAGAATCGCCAAGGCGGTGATATCGGGCTCTCCTACCGGTCGGGCATCTATTATGTCGACGAGGAGCAGAAGCGCGTCGCCGAGGACACGATCGCCGATGTGGATGCCTCCGGACTGTGGGATGGCAAGGTGGTGACAGAGGTCGTGCCGGTCGGAGATTTCTGGGAGGCCGAGCCGGACCATCAGGATTATCTCGAGAAACGCCCGGGCGGCTACACCTGCCATTTCGTCCGTCCCGGCTGGGTGCTTCCAAAGCGCCAGAAAGTTGATGATGATCAGTCCGCGGCGGGGACGGCAGCGGGATAGGCTTAACTGCTGTTGCCGCTCCGCCGATCCCGTTCGCAATCTTCATGACCGCGTCGTACAACGACGCGGTCATCCAACCCTGCTTCAGAGAGACGGGTCGGTCCATATAGTCGCCATCGCAGCACAGGATCGCAGATTTATGCCAGACCTCTCGACCTTTCCTATTACGCAGCGCTGGCCCGCATTGCATCCCGATCGCCTGCAACTCTACGCCGCTCCCACCCCCAATGGCGTCAAGGTCTCGATCATGCTCGAGGAGACCGGCCTGGCGTACGAGCCCCACCTGGTCGATATCTCGAACAACGAGTCGAAGGATCCAGCGTTCGTATCGTTGAACCCCAACGGCCGCATACCGGCGATCATCGATCCGGCTGGTCCTGACGGCAACCCTATCGCCATATGGGAATCGGGCGCGATCCTCCTCTACCTGGCCGACAAAACCGGCCAGCTCAATTCGAGTGCGCCCGCGCAGCGTTACGAGACGCTGGCTTGGGTATTCTTTCAAGTATCCGGCGTCGGGCCGACCTTCGGTCAGCTTGGTTTTTTCCTGAAATTTGCCGGCAAGGACTATGAGGACAAGCGCCCTCGGCAGCGCTTTATCGATGAATCCAAGCGTCTCTTGGGGGTGCTGGACCGCCAGCTCGAAGGCCGCGAATGGCTTGTCGATGATTATTCGATCGCGGACATTGCGACACTTGGGTGGGTCAACGCACTGGCCGAAGTCTACGCGGCCGGCGACATCCTCGGCCTCGGCGAATATTCGAACGTCCAGACATGGCTCCGCCGCGGGCTGGCGCGGCCCGCGGTGCAGCGCGGCCTGCGCATCCCTGCGAGACCGGCATGAGCGTCATCGCTGCTTATTATTACAACAAGGGCCTGCGGGTCCGCGAAATCGCGATCGACGAGCAGGTCCAGCTCGATAAGGATCGCTCCGGCTTTTGCTGGATCGCGCTTCGCGAGCCCACCGCCGACGAGCTTAAAGCGATCCAAACGACGTATAACCTCCATCCGTTGGCAATCGACAACGCGATGCACCCGCTCTGCCCGCCCAAGCTCGAAGCGTATAATGAAGAGCTCTATGTTGTCGCTCAGACCGCCGAGCTGGATGGAGACCAGATCCGCTACGGCAAGATGGCGATCTTCACCGGTCACAACCATCTCATCAGCGTACGGCACGGCAACGGCGGAGCGCTCGGCAATCTTCGCGAGCAACTCGAGGCTTCGCCGGCGCTTTTTGGCAAAGGTGTCGACTATGTGCTGCATGCGATCCTGCACCGGATCGTCGATCAATATCTTCCCATCTTCGAGATGATCGAGGATGACGTTCTGGCGATGGAGAGACGATCGCTCGACGACTTTCTCGGACGGACAGAAATCGACCGCATCTTCGGGCTGAGAAGCGAACTCACGCGCTTCCAGCGCACGCTCGGCGCTATGGCTGAACTGGTCCGGAAACTCGTCCGAGGCCATTTCCCCTGCATCAGTTCAGAAGTCAGACCCTATTTCAGCGACGTCGCGGATCATGTCGCTCGCGTGCAGACCATGGTCGATGGCCTCCTGCAGGTTCTGTCCACCGTCTTCGAGTTCAGCAGCCTGTTGGAAGCGCAAAGAACGGGCGTGACCACGCGCCAGCTCGCGGCCTGGGCCGCCATATTGGCGGTCCCGACGGCCATCGCCGGGATATATGGCATGAACTTCAGGAACATGCCCGAGCTGGACACGGTCTATGGCTATTTTGTCGTGCTCGGGTTGATGACGATGTTCTGCCTGTACCTGTTCGTGCGGTTCAAGAAGGCCAAGTGGATATGAATAGCGCGCGTTTGCTTTTCATCTCCGTCAGCTGAGCCGCAACAGCCTCCCTGATATTAGAGCGTGTCCAATGCCATGCAAAGCCAAGGTGCAACAATGACATCCCAAGTGACCGACGTCCTAGCAGCAGTCCAGTCCTTCGTCGCGAAGGGCTACGACCGCGAGTACCGCGTCAAGGACGGCCATCTCATCGATCTCGAACTGGGATCAACGCTCGATCCATGCGCGATAACCGTCGATGCGGCGTTGCGCCTCGAAAGCGGGGATGATGGAGAAGACGCGTCCAACATATACGCGATTACCGATCCCGCGACCAACCATAAGGGTCTGCTGATCGACGCCTTCGATGTCTTCGACGAAATCTGTCACCGCGACCTTTCCGAGCGGCTTGTCGCGGATCGGCAAACGACGCCAGCGGGCGACGAGGATGTTCCGAGCAAGCACGGCCTGCGCAAAGTCTACAAGAATGAGTTTGAGCGCGATCCCGAGCGCTATGTGCTGCGCGAGGGCTTTCCAGACTTCCCGCTATGCCCTTTCGGCGGCGCCTTCAGCATTCTCGGCTTCGATACCGCCGAGCAATCCTATGTCTGGCTTGTAACCAGCATCATCCGGGATTCCCGGCTGATCAGAGCGCCCTACCAGGGAGATGACGCCCCAGGCGACGAGTAGCGGGCCGGCGAGCCCAATGGGGGCACTCCCGCGGCGGTGACGGACCGAAGCACGAACTTTCGAATGATCCAAACACAACGAGGTGATGATGAACTGGAATAAAAGCCACATCCGCGAAACCATGCTTTCGCTGGAGACTGCCGCCCTGCATAGCGCTCGCACCAATTATCTGGATTATGTCTCCATCGCTCAGCTGGATCGGAGCGAGCCGATCGAGAATGACGAGCAGGCGCAGGCCGAAGTCGCGAGCGACTTGGCTGAAGCGCTTGACGACACATTGCACGACTATGCCGATAAACTTGAAAAGCTCAGGACGATCGACTTCGGCCCCAAGTCGGCAGTGGAGGAGGGTGCTGTCATCAAACTGTCGGGGCGCCATTTCGTGATCGCAGTGTCAACGAGCAAGTTCACCTGTGATGGGCGTGAGTTCATGGGCATTTCAACGATGGCGCCGATCTTCGAGGCGATCGAAGGAGCACGAACAGGAGAGACCGTGCAGTTCAACGGCCGGGACCTCATCGTAGAAGATGTAGAATAGGACGCCCGTCGCAGTAGGCGCGCTAGTGCCGGGCGGCCTCCGTCTCTGACTCCATGCATATCATCACATCAAGAGATCCCGTGATCATCGGTGTGCTTGGAGAGCGGGCAGCCTTGGCGTGGATGCGGCGCCTTGGCTGGCTGCTCCCGATAGCCAACACCGCCAATATGGCAAGCAATGCGGCCGCATAAAGGAACAGCCCACCGGGGCCGGCGATAGTCATCGCAGCACCCCCGATAAGGGGTCCGGCGGCTGTCCCGATCCCGTTGAGCAGCAGAAGCCCGCGGGCGGTACCGAGCAGCCGGCCGGCCGGAAGGTCGTCGTTGGCAACCGCGAGACACAATGAATAGATCGGGATGCCAAAGCCGCCGAACAGCGCGCCCGCCGCGAGGAGCAGCGGCAGGGGCGCCCCTACCGCGAGGGCGACGCCGACGGCCGCCGCTGCGGACGCCAGGGCCGCAGCGGCGATGACAAGGTTCCGCGACACGCGATCCGAAAGCCAGCCGAGGGGCCACTGCAATAGGAGCGTCCCACCCAGCACCGCAGCCATGAAAGCGGAGATGCCGCCGACATCGAGTCCGATCCTCTGGGCGAAGTTCGGGCCCATGCCCCAAAAACCGCCGATAGCCAGGCCAGCGAGGAAAGCGCCAGCCGCAGCGAGCGGTGATGCGCGCACGAGGTCGCTGAACGCGACCCGTTCCTGTGTCACCTGCGCCGGCGGATGGCTGGGCAGCAAGGTGATCGGAACCACCGCCGCGGAAATTAACAGCGACACGATAAGGAACAAGGTCATGTCGGCGGGCGGGGCGACGTTGAGCAAGGCCTGGCCGATGGCCCATGAGCCCATCGAGACGACTCCGAAGATCGACAGGAGTTGGCCGCGCGTGGATGGCACTGCATGGGCGTTGAGCCAGCTCTCCGTTGCGAGGATCATGCCCGCGTAGGCGAAGCCCGTGATCAGGCGAAGCGGTATCCAGGCGATCGGTTCCACGAGCGCAACATGGAGAAGGGCAGTCATCGAGGCGATCGCCGCAAAGCCAGCAAAGGTTCTGACATGACCCACGGCGACGATGATCCGCGGCAACATGAGCGCGCCGATCGTGAAACCGGCGAAGTAGAACGACATCATCGCGCTGATCGCGCCGGACGAGAAGCCCTCCTGGCCGGCCCTGACGATCAGGAGCGTGCCCAGCAAACCATTACCCAGCAGCAGAGCCGCGACGCTCGCCAGCAACGCCGCCACCGGTGCGAGCTTGAGGCCACGTCGGCCCGCCGACCGCATGCTATCCATCGCCGGGCTCATTTTAGCGCCTGACGCGACGGTCGATACGCTGCCGCGCTGATGAACTGGTCGAACGCTTCGCACCAGATGACGACCGTGTTGTAGTCGCGAACATCGATCCCGACAGGCACGTCGACGATGGCCTGATAGGCTGCCGGCTTCGGCGGCCTGGCCGCGGTGAGGATTGGCAGCGTGTAAATGCCGGCCGCAAAACCAATGCCGAGCATTGCGAGGTGGCTGGCGGTCAGGAAGAGCCAAGGCCGCACGGATTACACCAGCTCCAGATCCTTTACGATCCTGTCCGCGTCGAGATGGAAGTCCGAGAAGACGATACGGCCGCCAGCGTCAATGATCGAGAACCAGGGCGTTCCTCGCGTGCGATAATCCTCCATGAAGGTAGGCAGCGTCGCGCCGACCAGTGGTTCATCATGGCCGAAGGCGACAGGAAGCGCATATTCGAGCTGGTTCACACGCAACTTCTCGAAGGTGTTTTCATCCGCACCTTCGAAGACGGTCTGGATCACCGCAAATCCCACGCCCCTGGGGCTCAATGCACTATGCAATCTTTGTAGCGTCGGGAAGCCATGCACATGGCAGCCGCGGCACCAGTGCTGGAAGGCGAACAGGATCTTTGGGCCGGAGCCGAGATCCGACAGCTTGAGCGGCCCGGTGCTTTCTCCGTCCGCGCCGATCCATTTCTGCACCCGAAGATCCGGCGCTTGGGGTTCGAGCATGCTCATCTGATCCTCCAGCGCGATGAAGAACCGCGGCGAATTGTGGTGCGCGCTATCATGATATGTCATTCCAAACGCATCGGACCCCGGTGTCGTGCTCCGCGACGCGATCAACAAGCGTGGCGACCGATTGCTTGGTTGCATCGAAACGTTCGCGATCTTTGCCCACGAGCCTCAAGGAGAGGCTGTCGCCGTCCGCAGTTAATATAAGCTCGCCGCCCGGAAGCTGGATTTCGGCTGTCAGCGCGTCATATCGAACCGGGTAAGTATGAACCCACGCCTCAGCGAGTCTCGTCAGATATCGACTCGATTCGATCGTAGCGATGCGTGCCTCGGCCTCGATCATTTAGAAACTCCCGGTGTTGGTGTTTGGGCGCACAGCTCTTGGTCAGTACCGCCATTATAATGCGGGGGAGTCAACGCAGCCCCTCGACGATAAACCCGCGGTAGCGGGCACCGGCGAAGCGATGCGCAGCAACAGCTTGGTAGGCGGGGCTATGATACCAGTCATGCGCGGCTTGCATCGTGGGGAACCGCAAGATGACGGCGCCTTCGATCGGCGACCCCTCCAAATTCTCCATCGCGCCATAAGCGGCGAGAAAAGTGACGTCATGCCCATCGAACGACGGGCCGACGCGGGCAGAATAAGCCGCGAGTTCATCCACATCCGTGGTGTCTTCCCGCGTGAATACGACAAACGCTTCCATCATAAGATCCTTCGCAAGGTGAGATCTGCCGGCCATCGCCACCGACGATGGCCTGACAGTCGTCAGGCTGGCAGTTCGAACCCGATTTTCTGGAGTGCCTCAACGCAGGCATCCTGGTCCTGCTGATAAGTGCCTCCGGAGATGCCGATTCCGCCGATCAGCTTTCCGTCCTCAAGGATCGGATAGCCGCCACCGACGGCGACCATCCGGGGGCGATAGGCCAGCGGCGCCACTTTGGGATCGTTGCTCACATAGTCGTTCCAGACATGGGTCGGATATCCAAAGGAGGCGGAACTCCACGCTTTGTCGATGGCAACATCGACGGTGAGAAACGGCGCGTCGTCGGTGCGCTCGAACGCCCGCAGATACCCGGTTGCGTCGACGACGGCGACGGCAGCCGGGATGCCGATTGCACGGGCGGCGGTTATCGCTGCGTCGATGAGGGCGACTGCGGTTTCACGGTTGATCGAGGCAGTGGCAATGGACTTGGTCATGGGATTTCCTTCGCCGCGGCGTTATCGTCCGGCGTTACTTGGACTGGAAAAGATCAGAATCCTTCGAGGACGGTCTTGCCTTTCGCCGCGCCACTTTCGATCAGTGCGTGCACTGTCTTCAGATTGGCAGCATTGATCGGCGACAGTCGCTCGGTCAGTGTCGTACGGATTTTGCCCTCATCGACCAGCACGGCCAGCGCGTCGAGGATCTTGCCCTGCTCATGCATATCGGGCGTGCCGTAGATCGACCGGGTGAACATCAGCTCATGGTGTATCGACACCGCCTTGCGCTTGAACAGCATGATGTCGAATGCCGTGGGATCGTCGATCAGCGCGAACCGCCCTTGCGGCGCGATCAGCTCGGCGATGTCGGCGGCATGCTGCTCTGTATGCGTGGTCGAAAAGACGAACGCGGGAGCGCCGATGCCAAGCTCGGCAATCTGTGCCGCGAGCGGGCGCCTATGGTCGATGACATGGTGCGCGCCAAGCTCCTTCACCCACTCCTGGGTTTCCGCTCGGGAGGCGGTGGTGATGACGGTGAGGTCTGTGCGCTGGCGCGCGATCTGGATCGCGATCGACCCGACCCCACCCGCGCCACCGATGATGAGGATCGCCGGCGCCGCACCGGGGACTGGCTTCGCCACGTCGAGGCGATCGAACATCGCCTCCCAGGCGGTCAACGTCGTTAGCGGCAGCGCTGCTGCTTCCGCCCAGTCGAGCGAGGCGGGTTTGCGACCGACGATCCGGGCGTCGACAAGATGGAACTCGACATTGGTGCCGGGCCGGGTAATCGATCCGGCATAATAGACCTCGTCGCCCGGCTGGAACTGCGTCACGTCGGGGCCGACCTCGCGCACGATCCCGGACGCATCCCACCCCAGCACCTTCCATTCACCATCGGCTGGCGGCGAGCTGCCGCGGACCTTATAGTCGACCGGGTTCACCGAGACGGCCTTCACCTCAACCAGGATATCATATCCTGCCGCGACAGGCTGGGGCAGCTCGATGTCGACCAGCGCAGCATCCTCGGCGATGGGTCCCGGGACCTTGTAACCAACGGCTTTCATCAATGTCTCCATCTTGCTGCGCCCCGAAGTCTCGATCGATCAGAGCGCCACTTCTTCGAAAATTCGCACGGGGTTCAAGGGTTTCGCACGCAGGACTATGAAGATGTGCACCGACTATTTCCAATAGCGGCGGAACATAGTTTCCATACCTTGTTGCCGTTCTATCCCTGAGAGGCGCTTACGAAGCTGTGAGGCGCGGCAGCCAACCTGGAAAGCAGGCGGACCGAGCCTCATGCCGTGCCTAAATCTGCAGCCGACGTGATGCGCGCGTAATTTATTCAAAGCTATAAAAACTATAGCGATAGGGTATTGGGAAATCGGCCCGGCGTCGCGTTATAGTCCATAAGCATCAAATCACCGATTCACGAAAATGCGATCATCGAAAATCCGATGAAGCATCGGGCGTTTCAGGCTTCAAGCCATCGGTTCGTACCGCGGCCACGCGTATCAGGTCTGAAGTGAAGCCGGTTATCGTCTGTCGCATCGAGCAAAAAGGGGGCACTATGGTCACCAGAGGTTTCACCGGTCGCGGTTCAAGTGGCGACCAGTCCGGCCGGATTCCGCCGGGTCAGCATCTCGTGGAGAATTTTCCGGTTCTCACGGCGGGGCCGACGCCGAACGTGGAGCTGGCTGATTGGAAATTCACCGTCAAAGTCGGCCCGAAGCCGGTCAAAGTGTGGAACTGGAGCGAGTTTAACGCCCTGCCAAAGACCAAGGTGACCAAGGATATTCACTGTGTGACCTCTTGGTCCAAGCTGGATACCATATGGGAGGGCGTCCTCATTGAAGACATCCTTGCGGATGCAGGGCTCGACCGGCCCACTGATTTCGTCCTGGCGCATTCCTACGACGATTATTCGACAAACGTCCCGCTGGCGGACCTGCTGTCCGGGAAAGCGATGGTCGCTCTCAAATTTGCCGGCCAGCCGATTACCCGCGATCATGGCGGGCCGGCGCGTCTGCTGGTTCCGCATCTGTACTTCTGGAAGTCCGCCAAATGGGTGAAGGCGCTGCAATTCACAACCCGTGACGAGGCCGGCTTCTGGGAGCTGCGCGGCTATCATATTTACGGCGATCCGTGGCGCGAGCAACGATACACCGATGACTGACAACGGCACGCAAACCGCGTCATGGCAATCATGCGTGATCGAGGAAATCGTCCAGCAGACGCCGAGCATCAAAAGCTTCTTCCTCCGATTGAGCAGGCCGTTCGCGCACATCGCAGGCCAACATGTCGATGTCCGGCTGACCGCGCCTGATGGCTATAGCGCGATGCGCAGTTACTCGATCGCGTCATCGGCAGCCTCGTCCCCGATCATCGAGCTCGCTGTCGAACGCCTGCCCGATGGCGAGGTGTCGGCCTATTTTCACGATATCGCGATAGTCGGCGATGAGATCGAGCTTCGCGGTCCGCTCGGCGGGCACTTCCTATGGCCTGAACCTGCCGTAGACGCGGTGCTGTTGATCGCAGCAGGCTCCGGGCTCGTGCCGTTGATGGCGATGATCCGGCATCGCCGCACACAAGACCCGGCCGTGCCAACCGCGTTGCTCCTGTCCGCGCGCACCGCTGAGGATGTTCTGTTTTCGGAAGAACTACATTCCGTCGAGATCAACGATGCCGCATTTGTCCTGGCGCTGGCGATCACGCGCGAAGATCCGATCCGCGCATCGGATTTCGGGCGGCGGATCGACAGCGCCATGGTCGAAGAGGTTCTCGCCCGGCTTCACCGAAAGCCCACACAGATATTCGTTTGCGGATCCAACGATTTCGTCAACATTGCGACCGAGGGCGCGCTGCTGGCCGGGGTCGACCCCTCGATAATCAAGACCGAGCGCTATGGTGGTTAGCGGCGCATACTCCGTCGCGCCCCACCTTTCACCCTGCGGATAATATTTGGAGATCGTCATGAGCCGCTTTGCTGAACCCGTCTTTGTTGCCGCCGGCCTTCGCACTCCCTTCGGCCGCGGCGGAGGGGCTTTGGCTGCTTATGATGCCGTCTCTTTGTCCGTCCCTCTTGTGCAGGCGATGGCGGCGCAAGCAGAGCCGGATCTTCTCATCTGGGGTACCGTGATCCCGAATTTGGGTTGGAGCAACATTGCTCGCGAGACCTGGCTTGACGCCAAGCTCAATCCGAATGTCCCCGCATTTTCGGTCGTTTTGGCATGCTCTACCAGCATGACGGCGACTTTCGCTGCGGCAGGGATGCTGGGCGGAGGAACCGATCTCACGATGGTGGGCGGTGCCGAAGTCATGAGCCGACCTCCCATCGCTTTGACGGCCGATGCATCGAAGCGGCTCACCGACCTCTTTGCGCAAGATCCAGCGGCGGCGCTTGCGGCCCTCCAGTCTCTTGCCCTCCACGACTATGTGCTCCCGACCAAGGGATGGGCCAACCGGATCACCGGCAGGACAATGGGCGATCATATGGAGGACACCGCCAAGGCCTGGCGGATCTCGCGCGAGGCGCAGGACGATTGGGCGCTAAAGAGCCACCAGCGGTCGGTCGCTGGTTGGGAGCGAGGTTTCTTCGACGATCTCGCGATTTCCCTTCCTGAACTGGCGCGCGATGCGAACCCCCGCGCCGATACGTCGCCCGAACGGCTTGCCGCACTCAAGCCCGTCTTCGATCGCGACAGTGGCAGGGGAACGCTGACTGCCGGCAACAGCTCGCCGATAACGGATGGCGCCGCCGGTTGCTGGGTGGCAAACGAAGCCGGCGTGGCACGACTGCCGGCGGGCACCCCCTACGCGCGGCTCATCGATTACGAGGTGTCGGCCGTCGATTTCCACACCGAGGGTCTGTTGATGGCACCCTCCTATGGCATTCCACGTCTGCTCGCGCGGCATCAACTAAGCTTCTCCGATATCGCTCTTTGGGAAATCCACGAAGCCTTCGCCGCCCAGGTCCTGGCGAATGTCGCGGCCATCACCGACCGGGAGTGGGTGCGCGAAACCGCCGGTGTCCAGTCGGATTTGGGCGACTTCGACTGGGACCGCGTCAATCCCAACGGGGGCTCGGTAGCAATCGGTCATCCCTTCGGCGCGACAGGCGCGCGCGACCTCAGCCAGGCAGTGAAGGAGCTCTGGGACATGCCGAGCGGATCACGGGCAATCGTCAGCATCTGCGCCGACGGCGGCCAAGGCACCGTCGCACTCCTCGAACGCCCCTGATTCACGGGCCGCTGCGAACGCCGTGCCATTGACAATATGAGAGGATATTCCGTTGGTCTCAGCAGTTTGGAACGACACCACCATCGCCGCAAGCGACGAGACAATCGTCGTCGAGGGAAACCACTATTTCCCACCTTCCGCGGTCAATCAGGAGCTCCTTGAAGCGAGCGCACACACTTCTGTCTGCCCGATCAAGGGCACCGCGAGATACTTCCATATCCGCGTAGGCAGCGCGCTCAACGCGGACGCGGCTTGGTCATATCCCGATCCGAATCCGGTTGCGGAAGCCATCCGGGATCACATCGCTTTCTGGAAAGGCGTAGAGGTTGGATAGCAGCCAAGGCGCAGCGGGCCTTCGCTGATGGCTGTGTCGCTTCATGCGCGCATCCTTGATCATCTCGCGCGGGTAATTGGCGATCTGCAGGTGGCGGGGGACGTTCCTGCGGGCCTCGACCGGGCGGGGCTGACCGTGGAGCGTCCGCACGACCCGGCGCATGGCGATCTGTCGACCAACGCGGCGATGGTCCTGGCAAAACTTACCGGCACGCATCCGCGCCAACTCGCTGAGAAGTTGGCGGGCCGGTTGGCCATGTTGGAGGATGTTGCAGACGTGGCCGTCGCTGGCCCGGGCTTTGTAAATATCCGGCTGACCGACCAGGCCTGGCAAAACGAGCTGGCGGTGATTGCGGACCAGAAGGACCGCTACGGCATGTCGCCCGTCGGCGCGGGTAAGACGGTGAATATAGAGTTTGTCTCGGCCAACCCGACCGGTCCGATGCATATGGGGCACTGCCGAGGGGCAGTGGTCGGAGATGCGCTCGCCAACCTGCTCGCTTTCACCGGCCATCGCGTCATCCGCGAATATTATATCAATGATGCCGGCGGGCAGGTCGATATTCTCGCTCGCTCGGCACACCAGAGATATCGCGAGGCGTTGGGCGAGAGCCTCGGCGAGATAGCGGAAGGTCTATACCCGGGCGATTATCTGAAGCCGGTCGGGGAGGCGCTGGCCGCCGATTTTGGGGGCCGCTATGCCGACGCCCCGGAGACGGACTGGCTCGCAATCTTTCGTGCGCGGACCGTTGCCGCGATGATGGAGACGATCCGCGAAGATCTGGCGCTGCTCGGCATAAGTCACGACCGCTTCGCGTCGGAGGCGGACCTCGTCGCTGCCGGAAAGCCGGATGATGCCGAGGCCTGGCTGCGCGAGCGCGATCTTGTCTATGACGGCGTTCTCGAACCTCCGAAGGGTGAAGTCTCCAAGGACTGGGAGCCGATCGCGCTGCCGCTGTTCCGGTCGACGAAATTTGGCGATGACCAGGACCGTCCTATCCGTAAACCGGATGGGAGCTGGACCTATTTCGGCGTGGATCTGGCCTATCATTTCGAGAAGGCGCGCGATGCCGACGAACTGATCGACATCTGGGGCGCCGATCATGCCGGGACCGTGATGCGCATCGTTGCCGCCGCCGAAGCTCTAACCGAAGGCAGGAAGCGGTTCGACGTCAAGCTGGTGCAGATCGTGCGGCTGCTGCGCGCGGGTGAGCCGGTCAAGATGTCCAAGCGCGCAGGCAATTTCGTCACGCTGGCCGATGTCATTCGAGAAGTCGGAAAGGACGTCGTTCGCTTCATGATGCTGACCCGCAAAGCGGAAGCGTCCATGGACTTCGACTTTGCGACCGTCGTCGAGGCATCGAAGGATAATCCGGTCTTCTATGTGCAATATGCCCATGCGCGGATTTGCTCGCTAGCAAGCCGCGCGGCCGAAGCGGGTATCGAGTTGGGCGACCCGCCCGATCTCGCTCTTCTGGACGGTCCGAGCCTTACGCTTGTGAAGCGTGCGGCAGAATTCCCCCGCATCGTCGAGGCGGCTGCGGCAGCGCGCGAGCCGCACCGGATCGCCTTCTTCCTTGAGGGGCTGGCCGCGGAATTCCATGCGCTGTGGAACACAGGAAATGCCGACCCGACGCGCCGCTTCGCCTACCCGGAAAACCTGCCGGTTAGCCGCGCGCGGTTGTTCCTGGCCGCCGCGATCGGGCAGGTCATCCGCAACGGCCTGGCGCTGATGGGGGTTGAACCGACACATGAGATGGAGAGGGCCTAGTCGAATGCGCGCTTGTTCCTGGGGCTCGTTGCGCGCGCCAGAGTTGGCGGGCCCGAACATGCTGTGCGTCTTCTGATACTGGTGGAACGAGATGGAGCTTACCGATTTCGACGCTGCCTTCAAAAGGCTTCCCGAGGGTCATAGCGAAGGCATTCACGAAGGCCGGCGTTTCGGCTTGATCGTCCGGCGGTCCGACGACGGGCGCCGCAACAGCCTGTTTGCCAGGGAGTTGGCTGGGACCGACATCGTCAGCTTCAACCTGTATCGGTTCACATCAGGCAAAACATCGCTCAAGCCGTGCGAGATGTCTGCGAAAAAGGTCGTGGATTTCGTGCTTGGCTTCCAACCGGACTGAGGGTGTCGCAGTCGCTGCTCTGTTCGCAATGTCCGCCCCGGCACTGCGCATGTCGCTAAATGGGTATCGAAACTATAGCGCCTGGTTATTGGACTTCGTCTGGCGATGAACTCATCCTCCATTCAGTGCCAAGGCGCGGCGAAATTTGCATACTCATGGTAACCTGCCAGCGAGCGGTGCGGTCTCGTTGGATCGTGACGGCGGGGCGTTGGTCGGAACTGTCCGCGCCGGGTGAACTTCTGACAGAAGGATTTGAACAATGCGTCTTGCAATGATCGGCCTCGGCCGCATGGGTGCCAATATCGCGCGTCGGCTGATGCGCGGCGGCCACGAGGTCGTCGCCTTCAATCGCGATCCGGCCGCGGTTACTCAGCTCGCCGGTGAAGGTGCCATCGGAGCGAATTCGCTTGAAGATGTCGTCGCCAAACTCACTGCGCCGCGGATCTTCTGGGTAATGCTCCCGGCGGGCGCTCCCACCCAAGACACGGTCGACAAGCTGATGGAATTGTCGGAGCCCGGCGACATCATCATCGATGGCGGCAACAGCTTCTACAAAGACGACATCAAATGTGGTGCTGCGGCAAGGGACAAGGGGCTCCATTATATCGATGTTGGCACATCAGGCGGGATATGGGGGCTCGAACGCGGTTATTGCATGATGATCGGCGGCGACAAGGAGATCGTCGATCTGCTGGATCCCATCTTCGATACGCTCGCGCCGGGCTATGGTTCGATCGTCCGCACCATTGGACGCGACGCGCCCGACAGTCGCGCCGAGCGCGGCTATATCCACGCCGGCCCAACCGGCGCCGGGCATTTCGTCAAGATGGTCCACAACGGAATCGAATATGGCCTGATGCAGGCCTATGCCGAGGGCTTCGACATTCTCAAGGGCAAGTCCTCCGAACGGCTCGAGCCTGATGAACGCTTCGACATCAACCTGACCGACGTGGCCGAAGTCTGGCGTCGCGGCAGTGTCATCTCGTCCTGGCTGCTCGACCTTTGCGCGATCGGCCTGGCCAGGGATCCGATGCTCGAGCAATTCACCGGCCAGGTCTCGGACTCTGGCGAGGGCCGGTGGACGATCGATGCGGCAATGGAAGAAGCCGTCCCGGCCTATGTCCTTTCGGCCGCCTTGTTTGCGCGCTACCGCAGCCGCGTCGACCACACTTTTGGCGACAAGCTTCTCTCGGCGATGCGCTTTGGCTTCGGTGGGCATGTCGAGATGCCGCAATAAGTGACGCGTCACGCTATCCGGCGCTATGAAAACTATAGGCACAGCCTATTGGAAAAACGTCTGGCTCACTGCGATAGTCGGCGCAACGGCTGACACAGAAGCGACGGCGTGCCTGACGCTGCGCCCCAGGATGAATGAGAGCGTCTTAGCCGAACGGACAATCTTCAACGGCGCCGCGGTTCGTTAAAATAGGTACGGCCGCGAAGACGATGAAGAGAACAAGGGAGCTCGCGCCACAGTGCTGCACCTCATCGAGCCAGAGATACTTCCATCCGGCGCCTTCATCTTCACGCCGATGGAACTGACGGTAATCGCACTGGCGCGGAGCGAGAAAGGCCAAAGGTTCGGATCGCGAGCCGGTCTCGCGCAGGCCCTCTTCAAGAAACATCAACTTCTCCCGGGACGGCGTGCAAATGGGACACTCGCTGATCCCCGGCTCGAAATACTCCGCGCGTTCGTTAACCTCCTGCATCGGCGGGGCCAGCGGTTGGCTGCGGCGACCCAGACATTACGCGAGGCCGGCTTCAGCAGCGTGCAGGAAACCTGGCTTCGTTCGGAATGTGCACGGCCGCTCTGACTTACTGCGTACCTTGAACCTTGCTGCCGGAAGGCAACCATTTATGATCAATATCTTCGGAACTTCCCTTTGGTTCAAAGACAACAAACCCCGTGCTTGGCGCGCATTGCGACTTGCATCGGTCGCTTTCGTGATCCTCGGGTTAGTCGGCCTGTATTTGCGCCCAGCGATGATGCATGTCCACAGTCCACTGCTACTGGGCGTTCTTATCGGCGCGCTGATGCTTACATTGATTGCGTCCGCAGCCAGAAGGCTCAGGCGCGCGAGACGGCGCTGATCCGCGGAAAGAAATACGTCTAGGCGCGAGAGGTGAAGATGGCGAAGATCGGCTTTGGAGGGGGGTGCCATTGGTGCACCGAAGGGGTGTTCCAGGCGCTGCGCGGCGTTGCGCAGGTCGACCAGGGCTTTGTCCAATCGGACGCTCCGGCAGATAGCTGGTCAGAAGGGGTGATCGTCACCTTCGATCCTTCAATCATTCCGTTGGCAACGCTGTGCGAGGTGCATCTGAGAACGCATTCAGCCACCCGGGCCCGCTCTCCTAGCGACAAGTACCGCAGCGCGATCTATATTTTCGATGACAACCAGCGGCATGAGGCCGAATTGGCGATCGTCCGATTTGCCGAGGAATTCGGCAATACGGCGCATACCCTGGTTCTGCCGTTCAGAAGCTTCAAGGCTTCGGACGAGCGTTACCAGAACTATTATCGAACCGATCCGAGCCGACCCTTCTGCCGCCGCTTCATCGATCCCAAGCTGGACTATATTCGGCAGCATTTTTCGGAAGTGGCCCTGCCTGAACCGAACTCTGTCGCCGAGCACGCTGTCGATCGCGACAATGTCTCGCAAGACCCCGCCAGCGCTGGGATAATGACTGACAGTTCTTCATCCATCGCAACTCAATCAAGGACGTCGCCATGATGATCAAAAAGCCATTCACTATTCTCCCTCTCGCCCTGGCGCTGCTTGGCCCGATATCCTCTTCTCCCGGTTTAGCGGCTCCGACGCCCGCCGCGGTGCCCGACACCATAGCCGGGACCGTCCGCCAGACCGCTCCCGCAATTTATCGATTTACGATTGGCGATGCCCAGATAACGGCATTGTCGGATGGGTCGGTCCCGCTGGACCTGCACCAGTTGCTGCGCGGCGTCTCGGCGCAAACGATCGACGAAATTCTTGCCCGCAGTTTCCTAGCTAATCCCGCAGAGGCTTCGATCAACGCTTATCTGATCGACTTCAACGGGCGGCGGATCCTTGTCGATGTCGGTGCCGGCGATCTTTTCGGCCTAGGCAACGGCGGCAGGCTGCTCGAAGCGCTGGCAGCAGCTGGGGCCGCGCCGGAGACAATCACCGACATACTCATCACCCATGTCCACAGCGACCATAGCGGCGGTCTCACGAAGGCGGGCAAGATCGTCTTCCCGCGCGCGACGGTCTATGCCGGCGGTGCAGATATTCGCTTTTTCTCCGATGTTGCCAACGCGGCTAAAAGCGGGATCGACAAGCGCTTCTGGACCCAGACCGAGCAGACGCTGACGCCCTATGTCACGGCCGGCCGGGTGAAGCCGATCGATACCGATGGCGAAGTCGTGCCGGGCATTCGTGCCGAACTGCAGCCTGGGCACACCCCGGGCACCGCCTTCTACACCTTGACCAGCAAGGGGCAGAGTATCGTCTTCGTCGGCGATGTCATCCACGCCGGCGCGGTTCAATTTCCACGCCCCGACGTGACGATCACTTTCGATGTTCGCTAGGACGAGGCGCGCGCCGTGCGGAAAGCCGCGTTCACCCGCTTCGCTCGCGACCGTATGATGATTGCGGCGCCCCATCTTCCGTTCCCGGGGGTGGGTCACATTGCCGCCGACGGATCCGGCTACCGCTGGTACCCCATCGAACAGACGGATCGCGAGCCCATGAAGGAGAGGCTCAAGCTCTGAAGCTCGCATCGCCTCTTGCATTCTCCAGCCGCTGCGCTATTTATATGCGCGACGCATATATACTGGAATGCGATTGACCAAGGACGCTTCACCTTCCGATCGGCTGATCAATCTCTTCGGCGCCCTCGCGCAGGGGGTGTCGGATGAGATGCGCGGTGCGATATCACAGCGCTTTCCGGCCGGCGGGGAGACCGCGGCGGCATTGAGCCTCATCGGCCATGAACCGGGCCTTTCGATCGACCAGATCGGCAAGGCCCTGCGCCTGTCGCATGCCGGTGCTGCCCGCGTGGTCGAACGGCTGGTCGCTCAGAATTTCGTCTCGAAATCGCAATCCCCCGGCGATCGCCGCGTCATGCACGTGTCGTTGACGTCCGGCGGCGAGACGGAACGCAGGGCGCTCCTGAATCTGCGCAGCACAGCGATCACCGGGTTGCTCGCTGCGGTCGGCGAGAAGGACCGCGCTGCGCTGGAGCGCGTCGCGGAAACCATCCTCGCGTCATTGCCGCGCGACGAAGTGCGCGCGCGCACGACCTGCCGTTTCTGCGACGAAGAGAAGTGCACCAACTGTCCGACCGACATCGTCGGTCCCGGAATTACAAACTGACGCCTCTCGCCACATTTCCATCAACAAAAAGGGCATTGATTATGAGCTTATTGGAGAAATATTCATTCAGCGTCCCCGAGCATCAAATGCGCGAACTCGCTCTGCTGCGATGGGCCCTAGTCATTGTCTTTCTGTGGTTCGGCGGCATGAAATTCACGGCTTATGAGGCGCAAGGCATTGCCCCATTCATCGAACACAGCCCGCTTATGAGCTGGCTTCACCCGCTGTTCGGCGTCCAGGGCGCCAGCCAGTTCATCGGCACGATGGAACTCGCCACGGCCGCTGCCCTGATCCTCGGTGCATTCAAACCGATTTTCTCGGTCCTCGGCGGCGCCATGTCGGTGGCGACCTATACCATCACCTTGACATTCTTCTTGTCAACGCCTGGTGTCGCAGAGCCGACCGCCGGCGGGTTCCCGGCCATTTCGGCCATCCCCGGGCAATTTCTGTTGAAAGACGCCGTTCTGCTTGCCGCTTCGCTGGTATTACTCTCGGCGGCTATCCGACGGAAAAAGCCTGCCGACGCCCAGGTCTAAGGCACCAACAAACCGCAAGTTACGATGCGGACCTGTGGCGGGGAGCGTGAGGCTCCCCCAGCGACAGGCGCCGCGAGCTTGCTCATCGATCCTCGCGGGCTTTCCGCCCCACCGGGGAGGTGAGGCCGGAACGCTATGCTTCGCTCGCGCGAGCAGGAATCAGGGCGGATCTCCCCCTCGGCCGTGCGCGATCCAGGCTCGGGCAAAGGCTCTGCCGGATTTGCACCGTTGCAAGGTGCCGATATTCTATCCGAGCCGAAGGCGGGCACCGCTTGGCCTAGCCTCCCGGACCACAGTCGATGCAGCGCAGCGGCGGATTCGGTCCGAACCCGAGATGGTGGTTGAGGTGGCGAAGCGCGGTGCGCAGCCCTTCCTCAATGACAGGATGATAGAAGGGTCGTTCGAGCAATTCGGCGACGGTGAGCCGGCTCTCGATCGACCAGGCGAGGAGATGAGCGAGATGTTCCGCCGCTGGACCGAAGATTTCGGCGCCAAGCAGCAACCCGCTCGGCCGATCGCCATAGACGCGCAGCAATCCCCGGTTGAGCCCCAATATGCGAGCCCGTCCCTGGTCTTCGAACGACACTTCGCCGATGGCGAAATCCATCCGGTCGCGAAGAAGGTCGGCATGGCTGCGCCCGGCGATGGCGATCTGGGGATCGGTGAAGACGATCGTCAACGGGGTCCGGCGCGCGCGGCGATAGCTGTGCGGATAGCGCGCGGCATTTTCGCCTGCCACCCGGCCTTCGTCCGCGGCCTCGTGAAGGAGCGAGAGATCGACCGCCGAGTCGCCCGCGATGAAGATGTCGCTGTAACTGGCGCGCATCGACAGGTGATCATAAGTGGGGACGCCATGGGCATCGAGCGTGAGCGAGGTGTTTTCCAGTCCGAGATTGTCGACATTGGCCCGTCGGCCTGCGGCCGCGAGGAGATAATCGAACCGCTCCTCGCCCCCCGCTGACCGGACGATCACAGCGTCCCCGTCGCGCGCGACGCTTGCATCGGCTGCCATCCAGTCGATAGGAATTTCGCTCGAGAACTGTGCCGCCGCATAAGCCGCGACGTCGGGATCGGTGAGCGGGCCGACGCTGCCGCCGCGCCCATAGATATGGGTGCGGACACCGAGGCGATGCAAAGCCTGCCCGAGCTCCAACCCGATCGCGCCGGTGCCGAAGACTGCAACCGAGGACGGCAGATCGGTCCAGTCGAACAGTTGGTCGTTGAAAATCAGCCGATCGCCCGCCGGTTCCAGGCCTGCGGGTACGACCGGCCGCGAGCCCGTTGCGATCACGATGCTGCGCGCGCTGATCTGCTTGCCGCTCGCAAGTTCGAGCCGATTGTCATCGACAAAACGCGCCTGCTCGCGAAGCAGGCCTCCGGGTGCAAACCCCGCAATCGCCTCGGTGGCGAAGCTAACAAAGTGGTCGCGCTCGGCGCGGACGCGGTTCATGACCTGCACACCATCGACCTCGACGGGTCCGGCGCGAAGTCCGAACAGGCCGACGCTTTCGGCACGGTGGCGCGCCTCTGCCGCAGCGATCAGCAATTTGGAGGGCATGCAGCCAACGCGGGCGCATGTGGTCCCCAAGGGGCCGCCATCGATCATGACGACGCGATCGCTATATTTGAGCGCTTCCCGGTACGCCGACATTCCAGCGGTGCCCGCGCCGATTATCGCCACGTCATAGTCGAAATCGGTCATCCCGCTGTCCCTTCCTGATTACACGATGCGCATATTGCGCGCATCGAGCGCGCAAAAACAGTTGGCCCGTGGGCATGGTTTCTATGCCCTGCGGGAATAGTTTGTGGCGGCGAAGATGAGCATGAGGGTCAATGTCATCCCGAAATAGGCGGTCAGGGCATGGGGAGCGAAGGAGGGCAGCCCGTAGACGATGATGACCCCATTGCCGCCCGGGATGAGCTGGGTGGCCAACCCCATGATGGTGCCGCCGACGAGATGCCGCGAGCCTTGACGCCAGTTGGTGCCGCGCAACCGGAAGCTGGCGGAGCGGACGGCTGCAAATAGTCCGCCGCCGATCATCATCGCGGTGCCCAAAAGCGCCGGCAAAGGAGAAATCGGGGCGAAATCGTGCATGACGAGCTGCGAGGCGTAGCTGGACAGGAGGCCCAGATAGGTCCAGCTCCCGGCGCAGGCGTACAGCAGGCCGCCGCCGATGCCGATGATGAGCATGGCCTCGAAGGGACGCATCCGCGCGCGTCCAAGCAGCATCTTGCGCCAGCGCGACCGGCGGCGCAACAGTCGCAGGCGCGGCCAGCTCCACCAGCAGACTGCGGCGAAGGCCAGCCACGCCGCTATCGCGGCGAGCGGTGACGTCGCAAGCAGCGAGGGCTCGGGAATTTGCTGGGGCCTGTAGACTTTGGATATGAACGAGGCGCCGATTACCCAGCCGGCGAGGGTCAGAAGATATCCGAGCCTGCCGCCGGTCAAATGCGCGAGTGTTCCAAAGCCGCAAGCCTGGTTCGCCCACGCGCCGATCCCGTAAAGACACCCGAACAGGAAAGCCTGGATCAGCTGGTCGTAGCCCGGGGACAGATGGAAAACAGCTGGTGCGGTCCATGCCAGTGGAACAAGCAGAAGCCCTGACCAGCAAGCCGCCGTCGCGAACCCGATGAACTTGTCGGGTCGGCGCCGCACGACAAGATCCTGCGCCGCAACGACCACGCAGACCGTCCCCCGCCTGATCGCGAAACCCATCGCAAAACTCAGCATCGAAGCAGCGATGGCAACCGCAATAGCGTTCATGAGAGCAAGCCGGGTCGCTCATCGGCAAAGATCGCGTTCATCTGCGGGCGGAGCCAGTCGAGAAAAGCGCGCACTCTCGCGGTCTGGTCGCGGCCAGCCGGCAGCAGGGCCCATAGATCAATGTCTTCGAGCATATGGTTGGGCAGCAACTCGACAAGATCGCCGGTATCGATCAGATCGGCGACGAAGGGCCGGGGCAACATCGCATAGCCGAGACCGGCAAGCGCTGCCGACCGGGCTGCGTCGTCGCTGTCGAGAATGAGCGCAGGATGCACCATGATCGCGATGCGCGCGCTGCCATCGCGGAAGACCCAGCTATTCTTCGCATGATGAAGGCGCGAGATGATCGCGGGCTGCCCCATGAAATTGTGCGGGGCGTCGAGACCATTTTCGGCCTTGTTCGCGACCAGCGCCATCCGCGTGCGCGCCATGCGAGAGGCGACGAGCGCGGTGTCGGCGAGCGTGCCAATTCGCAGCGCGATATCCACGCCCGATGCCACGACATCGGTTTCGCGATCGGTGATCTCCAGATCGAGCGTGACTTCGGGAAAGCGATCAGAGAATTCCCGGAGACACGGCACGAGATGCAGCCGGGCAAGGCAAGTCGGGACCACGACGCGCACCGGTCCGGCGAGACGGCCCCCGTCTTCCTTGGCGGCAATCTCCGCGGCGGCGGCGGCTGCAATCGCACGCTCGGCGCCGTCGCGGTAGCGACGGCCCGCCTCGGTGAGCGTCAGGCTGCGGGTTGAGCGCTGGAACAGCCGGACGCCGAGATAGGCCTCAAGCTGCGCCACGGCTTTCGAAATCGATGGCTGACCGACATTGAGCCGTCGCGCCGCCGCGGAAAAGGAACCCGCCTCGGCCACGGCGAGGAACTGCTCCATGACGGCAAGTCGATCCATTTCATTCCCCTGCGGAATAGGTCCTATCGACTCAACCCATCTGCCGCAAGCAATCGCTACAGCCTAAATACGGCTCATCCGCAAAAACGGACCCGAGACAAAGCCTCCTGGAGTTTTGAGATGACCATCATGAATGCCAGATCAGAACCGACGCCGCTTTCGCGGCCCTGGATCGCGGGGTCCGTTTCCTTGCGGGTTGCGGCGGCCTTCCCTTACCGCCGCAAAAGCCTCGAGCCCGGACGCGACGTCCGAGCCGGTAATTCCCCTTCCCGGCTTCGTCGCTTCGCTCGATCCACCTTGGGCTGGGCGTGACTCCCGGCGCCCGGCTCGAGGTGGACATTGAAGGAAAGGCTGGCGCGAGCCGCGCCAGCCTTTCCCCTCCCCAATTTTCGATGCAGAAGAGTCGAATGAACTTCCGAACGGACATGAGCATGATCGAGCAAGCCTATTTCCAGGCAGCCGGCGACGAGGGGAGGGTGGCAATCGCCGAAGGCGATCGGCAGATCCTGGCCATGGGCATCGAGGTCTCGGCTGTCCAGGCCGGAGATGTCGCGCCGGAGTTCCTGCTGGAAAACGCCCTCGGCGGCACAGTCTCGCTGCGTGGCCGATTGATTGGCGGACCAGTGGTCCTGAGTTTCTTTCGCGGCGGATGGTGCCCCTTCTGCCGCGCCGAACTTCGGGCGATGTCGAAGGCGGCGCAAGCGGTCGAGGATAGAGGAGCGAGCCTGCTCGCGATCTCCCCGCAGCCGCTCGCCGACAGCATCGCAATGGCGCGGGCCGAGGAAATGACGCTTCCGTTGCTCGCCGATCGCGGAATGACGGTCGCGAGCGATTATGGCCTCGCCTTCGAACTGCCCGAGAGTATGCGCCGGGCGGCGCTTGCGGACGGGATGGTCGCAGGCGACGACGGCGCCGACTGGCGCATTCCGATGCCGGCAACCTATGTGATCAGTACCGACGGGATCATCAGATATAGTTTTCTCGATCCCAATTATCGCAACCGGCTCGACCCGGCGGTTCTCATGAGCATCCTCGACCGCCTCTGAGCCAAATTTCGAATTTCGGGACTGTCTCCACCGGCGCGCATGCGGCGCACCGGGGTGGAAAGACGTGCCGCAACTGTCAGACAAAGGAGATATCGAATGACCTACCTCAAGACCAGCGAAGCCATTGCGAAGCTGACGCCCCAACAGCGCCATGTCACCCAGGAAGGCGGCACCGAGCGTGCCGGCAGTGGGGAACTGCTGCACAATAAGGAGCCCGGCATCTACGTCGATATCGTCAGCGGCGAGCCCTTGTTCGCCTCGACCGACAAATTCGATTCCGGCAGTGGATGGCCGAGCTTCACCAAGCCCATCGTCCCCGCCAATGTCGATGAAATACGCGACGACAGCTACGGGATGATCCGCACCGAGGTGCGCTCGGCTCATGGCGACAGCCACTTGGGACATGTGTTTCCCGACGGTCCGCGCGACCGTGGCGGCCAGCGCTACTGCATCAACTCGGCTTCACTCCGCTTCGTCCACCGCGATGACATGGAAGCCGAGGGCTATTCCGAATTTCTGAACCAGATCGAGGAGAATTGATCATGACCGAACGTTCCATCCTTGCCGGCGGCTGCTTCTGGGGCATGCAGGACCTGATCCGCAAACTCCCCGGCGTCGTCAGCACCCGTGTCGGTTACAGCGGCGGCGATGTGCCGAACGCGACCTATCGCAACCACGGCACGCACGCCGAGGCGATCGAGATCAATTTCGATCCCGATCAGATCAGCTACCGCCGGATCCTCGAATTTTTCTTCCAGATCCACGATCCGACCACGCGCAATCGCCAGGGCAACGACCGCGGCGGGAGCTATCGCTCGGCGATCTATTATGCCGACGAAGCGCAGCGTGAAACCGCGTTGCAGACGATCGCGGACGTCAACGCATCCGGCCTCTGGCCGGGAAAGGTAGCGAGCGAGTTGGAGCCGATTGGCCCCTTCTGGGAGGCGGAGCCGGAGCACCAGGATTATCTGGAGCGCCGTCCCAATGGTTACACCTGCCACTTTCCGCGCGCCGCCTGGGTCCTTCCATCGGCCGGCGAGCAGTCTGAGGCAGCTTGATCGGAGACATGAAATGAAACCGAACATAACCCTCTATACCAAGGACTATTGCCCCTTTTGTCACCGGGCCAAGGCGCATCTTCGCGCCAAGGGGGTGACCGACTGGATCGAAATCGACGTCGAAGATGATCCGGTGCAGTTCCGTGCAATGCAGACAGCGTCTGGTGGACGCAGGACGGTTCCGCAGATCTTCATCAACGGTACGCATGTGGGCGGGTCGGATGATCTGGTGGCGCTCGATGCCGACGGCGGCCTCGATTTGCTGCTGCGCGAAAAGATGCTCGTCTGAAACTAACGGGCGTCCGCCGAACAGCGGGCGCCCGTTTGCGCGTTACCGTGAGCCGCCCCGGAGTTGCTCGCGCTTAGAGCCAACGGCGATCGGCCGTGAAGTCGATCGTGAGCCAATATCCGGGGCGCAGCCCGCCCATCGCGTCCGCAAATTCCTGACGAATGGCGTCCTGCTCGCCAAGCGTCATCGTGGTCGATGCCGCGACACCGACAAAGCCGATCTCGATAAACCCTGCGCGGCCGACCTGGGTCACATAGGATTGATGCTCGACGAAGCCGTGCCGTGCCGCGACTTCGCGTGCGATGCTGCTGACCTGCGCATCGAGATCGGCTGGCGCGATCTGCAGTATCTCGCGACCGGCCGCTGCCAAGGCCCGAAGGGGAAGCGGAGCCAGGAAGATTGCAAGGAGGATGAGGATTGCCGGATCGAAATAGGCCGAGAGCTTCTCCGCCTGCGTTCCCTCGAGCACGACCGCGGTGACAAATGCGGCGCTCAGCCCGGCGTTGAGAAGTGCGCCGAAAAGCCACGCGGCCGCGTCGATATTCAGAAGCGAGGACCCGAGGCCGCGAGCGCGGCGCCGGATATAAATATACATCCCGAAGCCGATGAGCGCGCTCGCGCCGGCATATCCGATACCGGGCCCGAAACTCACGTTCCGTCCTCCCATCATCACGGTGTCTACTCCGTCAATCAATGCATAGGCGCAGGCGAGGAGCAGAACGCTGCCGTTGACGAACCCAAGCATCGGCTCGATGTGCCAGTAGCCATATTGGAACCGGCGGTCTGCGCCACGCGCGATCAGCCGCGCGGCGAAAAAGGCGGCCAGCGTAAGCCCTGCGTCGGCAAGGCTGTACACACCGTCGAACAAGATCGACTTTGCGCCGCTCAACAGGCCAATAGCGATGCCAACAAGGGAAAGGGCGAGGGTGCCGGTGGCGGAGAACAGGAGAAGCCGTTGTTCCTTGCGCTCCGAATGCGGTCCCAATTTCCATCTCCAATATTACAGCGGTCCAAGGGCCGTCACCTGAGGCTGTTATCGTAGCGAGTTACGCTGCCGGCGATGTATTTCCAACTGGCCTGACCTAAGGATGAAGCTGCAGTAAGATCTGCTATTCAAGCCCGCCCCGCATATCAAACATGATGTTGCACCAGCAGAAACGCCGAAAGAAAGCCCGTCACGGTAATCAAACCGATCATCGGCGGCGCGTGATCGAAGGCTTCCGGGATCATGGTTTCCGCGAGCATCGCCAGCACCGTGCCTGCAGCGAAACAGAGAATGACCGTCGTTGCGTCGGTTGAGACTGATCCCAAAGCAAAATTCCCGAAGGCGGCTGTGAGCCCTATCAGGAGCGGGATGCCCGCCCAGATCGCGTAAATGTAGCGTCGTGATCGTCCAGCCAGCTTCATCCCCGAGGCGCTTGAGAGTCCCTGAGGAATGTTGGCGAGGAAAAACCCGGCGACGACGCCCATCCCGATCTTCCCGCCGCCAACCATAGACAGGCCGATCACGAGTGCTTCGGGAATGCCGTCAAGAACCGTCCCAACAGCAATCGCGACGCCGCTTCCGGCATGCTCATTTTCGGTCGTTTGCTTCACGCATTCGCCGCAACGTTTCCTATTTTTCGCGCCGCTTGTGGCGAGATACCAGTTGATGCCGCTGAAGATTGCCGCCCCTCCCAGCAACGCTGTGATCGCAGCGGCGGACATGCCAGTTTTGATTGCGTTCCCCATAAGCTCGACAGCGACAATGGCGATAAGCACGCCGCCGCCAAACCCCATCACGGTCGCGATGAGGCGATGAGACAGCCGGTTTGAAAACAGGTCCGCGACAACGGCACCGATCAAAAGGCCGCTGGCTGTAAACAGGCCCCAAAGGCCAGCTCCGAGGAAATCAGCGATGACGCGACTTTCTTTCGTTTCGGATTTTACTGGCCTAGCACGGGTTGCGGTCAGTCTGGAATGCGGGCGATTACCTTGATCTCGAAATCGAATCCGGCCAGCCAGTTCACACCAAGTGCTGTCCAGTTCGGATAAGGCGCTTCAGTGAAGATCTTGCTCTTCACGGCCATAATCGTTTCGAACTGATTTTCGGGATCGGTATGGAAAGTCGTTAGATCGACGATGTCGTCAAATCCGCATCCCGCAGCCAGCAGGGTCGCTTCCAGATTTGCGAAGGCCAGCCGAACCTGCTCCGCGAACTCTGGTTCCGGCGAACCGTCTTCACGACTTCCGACCTGGCCGGATACGAAAAGCAAACGATCCGACCGGATCGCTGCGGAATATCCATGCTCTTCGTAGAGAGCATGTCGGTTTGCGGGGAAAACCGCATCACGTTTGGCCATGTGTCATTCCTTTGATTGAGGACATTCGGGCCTTGGCAAAAAATCGCCCTTGGCTGAATAGTCCGTTGAGTTGTTTTGTGCCTCAAGCATCAATCTGACTAGCCACCTTCAGTGGCTCATGCGTCTTACCGCCGCTCGCGAGCGGGAAGCCGCCGTCGACTACTGTGCGACGCTTTTCAGATAGACGATGATATCGCGGCGCTGACCCGGATCCTTGATCCCGTTGGGGAAGAGATTTCCCATGCGATTCCCGGGAATGAAGGATTTTGGCGCCTCGATATGTTTGTCAATATTGTCGGCTGTCCAGGTTATGCCGGAATTCCGTATCTGGTCCGAATAATCAAAGTTTGGCACGGTGCCCGCCTTGCGGCCGACGACGCCAGCCAGCGTTGGTCCGATGCCGGCACCACCAGGGTTTATGGAGTGGCATGCCCTGCAAGTCTTGTCGAAAGCCATCTTGCCTGAAGCCACGCCGCTCGTCATGGCCTGCGTTGCGACGGCGGGAACTATCCCGGGCGGGTTACCTCTATGTGAATTCACCGGCAGGCCGACTTGGCCTTTCTCACCCAGCGCTGGGTAGGCATAGGTGTAAACCCATTCGGATGACTTGGCCGGAATGTGGCATGATTTGCAGTCGGTTTGGTAATTCGTCGCCGTTTGCTTCTTGGTGTCGGTCGGGTCGAATTGCGCCCAGCCCCACCCGTCACCCCAGAGGGGGTTGCCCGCGAACCGTCCCTTGCGATCCTTCACCATGAGGAACCAAATCTTGCGATCACCGGCCCAGGATGCGCGGCCTGTGACGAGGTCGGCGCTCTTCGCAATTGTGACTTCCTTGATCAAGACTGCGCCGTCAGGAAATTTCCCCGCGCTCCGAAAGGCGTCAACATCCGCCGGTCGGGAATAGACGGAATGAATTTCTGCCTCTCCCGAGGGCGCCGTGACCGACCAGGTGCCAATGAACATGTAACTCTCGGGGAAGTCTGCGGGAAAGGAGATCGTCCCATCTTTGTTGACCAGCGACGCGTAAGTATCGTCGGGCGCACCCGCATCGCTCTTTTTGCCGCAGGCTGTGGTGAACAGCGCGACGGCGCAGATGACCGCAATGGTCTTCCCGGTCAGCAAATCGTCGTTCCTATGAGCACTGAGCATGGCCGCTGCTCTTGCATCGCCTGTCGCGCCGCAGACGCCGATGGCTGCAGCAGCGTCATGTCAACCGCGGGGGAGCGGTAGCGGATCGAGTATGGGCTTGTAGAATTTGATGTAGACCATGTCTTCTGCATTGGCGATGTGGCACCCCGCGCATTCGTCGACGGATTTGAGCGCTGCCGTGGCCAGATAGGGCGGAGCGGAATGATTGAAGTTGAAATAGCCCCAGCCATTTGAATCGGCGAACCGTTTGCTGTCCTTGACTGAAACGTCGAGGCCATTGGGCGGACCGGGAAAATATCCTCGCCCGGATGGTGCCGTCGTTGATCCGTCAGGAAATTCGCCTTTCGGATCACTGACGAGCTGTAGTTCCTTGATCATCATGGTGCCTTCAGGCCATTTGCCGGTCGCCCGATAGGCCTTGAAGGCTGCTGGCTGCGTGTAGACATTGTGGAACTCGGGAAAAGACGCTTTCCCGCCGTTAAGACCGTGCGGTGTCAGCGGCGCCCCGAGGAAGACCAACTCGCGAAAGTCTTTTGGTTGGACCAGCTGTCCTTTGGCATCCCAAACGGGCGGGATATCGATCTCGGGATAATTGGGGTCGCGAGCGACGGCCGCTTGCGTTCGCGGTTCCGCACTGTCGGATTTCTCGCCTTCCCCTGATGCGCCGCCGCAAGCCGAAAGTGTCGATAGCAGGAAAGCCGCACTCGCGACGCTCAAAAACGATTGATTATAGACTGGAGTCACGGCACCCGTCCTCTTCTTGAAATCAATATATGGTATCTGATCATCCAGCATCGTGGGAGAGATGTCCAATAGCCGGTCGGTATAGTTTCAATAGTTTGAAGGCCTATAATTTTTATATAACCCATTGAACTAAGTGATTTTATTGGTTGGTTCAATGTTTTCGACAATTTATGTGCCGTTCAGCTAATGAGTATGCTGGTCGTTGCTCGACCGACGACGTTGAGCGCGAGCTGCTCAACCTACGGGGTATATGCAACGCAAAATCTTCGCCCGGATGAAATCGCCAGATCGAGAATCGCTTGTGCGAGCCGCAGTCGCCCATGGCCAGCCGGCGCACGGCGAACGTCCGCTTCTCTTCGGTTCAGACTGAAAGCGGCCTGACCGAAAACGGCCAGAGTCGGCGGTATCGCACGCCTGAATGTGAGTTCGGGGGGTGTCGCCTATTCCGTAGGATTTTGTCGCCACCAAGCGTGGATTAATCGCTTTCCTACAATATTTCGCGCTGTCATGCCGAGCCTATGCAAGTACGCGGAACCAAATGGCGCGACCGGGCGCTCGCTATCGAATTCTGGATTGCGACCGCGTTGATGGGTGGCTCATTCCTCGTCGGGGCATGGCAGGCGCTCAAATATTTGTTCTAGCGGTGCAGGTGGTGCAGTGGGGCTACGCGCCGGCCGCCAGCGGCGAAGAAGCAATATTCTCGGGAGCCACACCGTCGACATCGACCAGGTCTTCACCGACCACGATGCCGGTAATGCGAACACGCTTTTCGATATGGTCGACCGGAACGCGGTGGAGGTCGAGGCGCCACCGACCGCCAAGGTCACGGCGAAGCGAGAATCCGCCCGCGTCGCGGAGCAAGGTTCCCGTCTCTTCGATTCTCGTGCCGATCATCATCATGTCGTTGGCCTACCCAAAGTCGCAACACCGCGCCAGAAACTTTGGATGAAGGCCTTTCAACCCAGCCTAAATGCTCAGCGCCGCCGAAATGGCTCGCAAGCCACCCCGTCACCGTCGCCATCCATTTCTGGCCGATATCCCGGCTGACCGCGGTATAACGGCGCAGCACCCGCTGCCCATGCCGCATTGCAATTGCGGTAATAGACGCCGGACGGCGCCGGTGATGCAATAGGCTGACGCACGGCGGATGCCTGCGGCTTGGGCCGATGTGCCCTGGGATTGGCGGCCCGATAGTCCGCTGGCTTTTGGAAGTCGGAACTCCAGATGCCTAGTTTGAGGGCCTTGGCGCGCGCCTCGGCGCCGAGATAGCGATCGCTAAACTGAGGCAACGCAACTGCAAGGCCCGCTTCGACCATGGCTTGGCCTAGATCTATCTGCCGCGCGGTGCAGCTGGCGACGATCCGGTCATAGTCATCAACATCGCGCTGCTCACAGCGCAATTCGGCACCATTCACCAATTGCCCCAATTTCGCCATCGCTTCTTTCCCACATGCCCAGCTTTGACCCTGCCGCGAACATGTCTGATAAAGCTCGGGGGCATCGACGCCATGTAAGCGGACGGCAATCCCTGCCATGTCGAGGGAGTCGCCGTCCTTTGCACGGCCCGTTCCACTAATGTCCTGCGCGGACGCGGAAAGCGGGGTCAGCGCGAGTGCGATTACAAAAAGCCATTTCATGGGAAGGATTCTAGCGCGGTTAACTTACCAATTTCTTGAACATCCTCGATCGATCGAGCCGAATGTCCGCTATGCGAATATTCGTCCCAAAGACCGGCTGACAGAACCGGCAATAGCCGAATCGACCAAAGCGCCGACCGCGCCGAACTCCTTTGCTGCGGACGTGGCGCCGGTGACGACCACGACGGTATGGGTAGGGCATTAGAACCAGTGCTAAGAGCGCCCGCTCCGCTACCGCCCGGACCGACGGTTCTGCATTCCCTTTATAATGTCTCCAAGAACCAAGCGATCTTGGTGATCGAGAGATTTCAGATCACGGTACATGACGAGCAAATGCTCGTCATCGCTATCTTCGTCCGGCTTCTCCCCGACAAGGCTTGCGATAGATACCTCAAAATGATCGGCGAGCTTTCGGACAAGTTCGATCGACGGATTCTTGGCGGTGCCTTTCTCAAGCTCCCAGATATGCGCCTTCGACGCACCGATGGCGTCAGCCACTGTTTGAAGCGATTGCCGCTTTGCCGTGCGAAGGTTCTGCAGCCTCATCGCCAACGACATGTCCATGACCTCCCTCGACACAACCTAACATGAGAGCAACGCCATAGGAATCAAAGAGCGTTCGGTCAAACGAACGACTTCGTCCGACCGATTGACTCTAGTCGTTGTCTGATATAGCGAACGATAACGTAACTACGAATCTTACTGATGGCATCGCATGAACCACCGTCGGGATACCATTCCCCACCCTCGCATCTGGGCAGTCCACTCGGCAGCGAAACCTGGGGTCTCGGACCGATCATCGCTTGGCCGACATGCGAAAATGATACGCACTCGGAGACCGCCCCGGGGGCAGCACCATGACGCGTAGCCGGAAGCGATCAGCATCCGTGCCGCAGATTAAGCTGGAGAGAAGAAATGGCTAAAACCACCAAGTCCAAGGCGCTAGTGCCCGCTGGGCAGCGCAAGACGTCCGTGATGCGAAAGGCAGCCACGGTTGCCGTTGCGCCGGCCACGGACGGCACACTGCTGCCGATCCTCGGCTCCGACCTCGCTCTGGCGAAGCTGATCGGCGACGGAGGCGATGTCATGCGAGAGGGCGGCGTCGTTCTCGTAACCGGTCGCGCTTATGCGACCCGCGCGTGCGTCGTTCCCGCGGAAGAAATATTCTATGATCAGGCAGCGCGGCCCGATGGCAAGGGGCCGTGGCTCGGAGAGGCGGACAAGATCAGCTGGCGCGACGAGGCGAGTGGCTATGACTGCATCATCTTGCGTGACACGGAAGATGGTTTTCTGTCCGGATATGTCGGCATTCCCCACGACCACCCACTCTGGGGCTGGGATAATGGCGCAGTTCCGTCGGACATCGGGATCGAGGTGCATGGCGGTTTGACCTATTCAAGACTGTGCGAGGAAGGGCCGAGTCCGGCGCGTCGTTTAGCCGTCGAGGCGCGCCGTATCTGCCACGTGACATTACGCCCGGCGGTCTACCATCCGGTAACGCACGCTACCGATCACCGGGTCGAAGACCCGCACGCATGGTGGTTCGGCTTCAGTTGCGATCATGCGTACGATCTCATTCCCAGGCATGCGCAGGGTTCCTCCAGGCCCAAGTCATCGGAACTCGCACGGACCTATCGCGACGATGCCTATGTTGTCCGGGAAACGGTTGCGCTCGCTGCCCAGCTGCGCGCGATCGCGGAGGGGGACGCAGCGCCCCAGCGCGACGACCAGCCGCCGCCGATCGGCCTCGATCCCAGTCGCGGAGGTGGCCGTGGCCGACTTTGATCGCCACGCCAGCGAGCTCCCATGGGGATGGTGGTTTCGAGCCAATCCGCGCGGCTACGAGGATGCAGCGGGACGCCATTGGTCGAGCGTCAGGGACGCCTTCTGGGAAGGAGAACTTGGCTTCCCGCCGGTCCACTTCGCACCCGAACAGCATGAACTGATGCTGAGGGTAATGACCGCGATCAATGCGAGCTGGTTTGGCACGGAGAGCAACCACGATGTTTTCGGCGGGGACATGATGTTCTGGCGATTCTATCAGTGCTGGCTCGCCAGCATCGGTATGGTCGAGACATCGGAGGGGAGGAACGTCTTCGATGGGGGATTGAGCTCATTGGGGAAGTCGGTCCTCATGATGCTGCAGGCCACGCGCGAGCCGGAATTCGAGCGCTTGCCAATAGCGGCGGTTGTTGCCGCGGTAAGTGCGAGTGCGGGGCCCGACGCCGAGGCACGGGAGCGGGCACTAAACACTTTTGAGCAGCAGGTTGGGTTTCGTCGCCATCTGTTCGCGCGCGAAAATCTGGGAAGGCGATACCTGGTGACGTTGACCGGACTTAAGGTTGGCGCGCGGATGCCGACGCGCAATATCGCGTGGTCGCAGTCCTTCGCCGATGCAAATTCGCGCGATGATCTCTTCGCCTGGCTCGCCGGGCGGGTGCACCGTTGGGATGATTGGGGTGAAATCGCCTACCGAAAGGGCGCGTCTGCGCTGACAAGCCATTTGTTGTCGGTCATCGTCGGTGCGGGCGGCCTGGCTCGGTGATCGCTCGTCGCGGGGAAGATGCAAGCTGGCCGTTGAGCGTGGTCTATCATGTCGTCGAGCCGACGGCCAATTGAGCGTGTCCGCGCGATGACGGAGCTTCTGTATTCGCGTAGGACATGACAGCTTTCTCCGGAGGGATGTCTCGGCAAGGAAGCTGTTCAGAACAAGTCGAAAGCGAAATCTATATCACCCGGCAAGGCAGCGATCTTGTTGGGATAATGCTAAACTGGATGTAGGAACCTTCCATATAAATGTTCACCATGAACGACCGGACACTTTGCAAAATAGTCGCTTCGGCTGGTCGAAATTTACCTGGATGGCCTGTTGATCGCCAATTTCTATCGAACTGGCTTCAGTGATGATCATGTCGCTGGACAGTATGGGATGCTCGATCAAGCGAGTTATCGGCTGACCCGCCAATTGGCTGATCGCGATCTCGGGAAGGGTGCAATTCCACAACGTGAGCGAGCTACCATTCCAGTGAAAATTGGAATTTTGCGCGTCGTAACCTTCGCAGCCAATGTGTCCGTCTCGGACATACAAGTACAAATCAATATGACGTGCTTCAACAGTCCGATTGGCGACCCACCTTATTCCGTCAGCGATATCACATCGCTGCGCGATAGCATTGATTGCGATTTGGTCGATCGACCCGTCCGCTCCTTGGCGCGCCAGTTCGGTTTTCCTGGAAAATCTTAAGTCCATAAGTTCTCTGTGCGTTTTGAGCTTCGCGTTCAGCAAACTTGGATGGTCTGCAACAATATTGAGTTCAGAAGGGCTGAGTCTATTATCAAGCACTCGAAATTCTAAATCTGATAGGTATTCTTGTCTTCCGCACCACTCGTCTCTCAACAGCCGCGGTTTTACTAGTTCGGCATGCGTTGCGCCTCCTGACCAAGTCGAAAGCGTCTTCAGTGCCTCATGGCGGGCGTCATAAAGCATTGCGGAGAGAACATTTATCCCTCTGTCGCGAAAGTCCTCAAACACGGCGAATATAGCCTGACCGATCGCATCGCTGTCGGTGCATATCCCTCCTCGTTCTGTGTCGTCGCAATCGCCATATCGAACAACGACAAATGCGCCCGGGGAGAATTCAAGCTCGACCTCGAAGTCATAAATGTCACCGCAGTCTGCCCTTATACCGATCGATGTAATTCGGGGACGCCACTCGAAACCCCTCAAATGCTCATCCACATATTCAAGTATTTCAAGTGCGAGCTTGGACGCTTTGCTCCTGCCCTCATGTCTATACCACATTTTCATTGCGTTAGGCTCCAATGGCACATGACCGCGCCGTTAATTTTTTGAGGGTGGCAGATCGACATGCGCCGAGGCTTGGGGCGCACGGTTTTTCACGGCGACAAGGTGGGCAATCAGTATCATCGCCAAATGAACAGGCCGATGATCAGCGCAGTCTGGACTGCGCTAATGGTATAAAGCCTCCAGGGCTGCGGATTGAGCTGCTCGCGGGCTCGTGCGAGAAACTCTATGGCCCATACGCGCATTTCCGTTTCGATGAATTTTTGGAATGAATCACGCGTGTACTTGAATTCCCCGTACGCCGACGCAAAGTGGGCGGCAAGTTGGCTGACGTCGCGCCCCAGCCGCTCAATTTTTGCAATCCGCATGTCGAGTTGTCCGGCGCTCTGACTGGCGGCGGTAGAAATTTGAGCTACCAGTCGACCCGCCAATTCTTCAGCGTCCTGCATACTCGTCCGCCGCTGCGTTTCCGCGACTGCAATTACCTCTCCCGTGTATTGGGTAGCCCTCAGCAAATCGTTCACGAGGTTGCTCCCGACCTTCAATATGCCTGTCAACAGCCAGACGAGATTGTCCTTTTCAAGGTTGTGTTCTTCGGCGAAGCGCAGGATCAGTTCGACGTCGCCGCTGCCGTACAGATATTTCTCGAGCAGCTCTCGCGCCGAGGTAGAGGACAGATTTTGCAGATCGATATGGGGCTTTTTCATCAGAAAGGCCTCCATTCGATGCCTTCGAGGCCCAGCAGGTCTTCGATCTTCTGGAACTCGCGAACCCATTTGTTGAGCCATGATGCCATGTTGAGCCGGTCATATTGTTCATAATCGCCACCGACATGAGTCGCGGACTGGGCAAATGTCAGGCTCAGCGCCTCCGCCAGCGCGAACGGCCGCATGGGGGCGGGTGGCATGTCGATAACCTGACCGCCTGCTTCTTCGAACTTACGACGGACGTTGCCGCCGACCGTGCGGCCATAAAAATTGGTGAGAGGATCGGACGACCAGAGCCGATAGTCGTCATCGCGCACTCCCGCCATATAGCGTGCCCCGACATAGGACACCTCGCCGAAGGTATCGATCGCCTTGCCAACGCCACGAATAGCAGCAACGGTCGGTCCAAACGGGACAAGAACGATCGGCTCGCGATCATTGTGACGAATATGATCGACAAGATCGCGGGCCGTCAGCGATTCAGACAGGGATCCGAAGCGATCGAGCGACCCTGACGGCGTATCGATGATTACAAATTCGGCATCTGATTCTATCGCGTGAAAGATTGGGCGGGCGCCGTCGCGATCGAACAGATCAGCCTTGATAATCCCCTTATAGGGATCCTGCTCAGCGAGCAGTTTGCCGGAGTCATCGCGCTCGCCCAAACGCTGAGTCAGAGAGCCATTGGCCTTGTCGGCGTCGACGATCTGGACACGGAAATGACCTTCGCCAGTGGCCCGCAAAACGGTCGCTAGCGCGGTCTCCGTCGTGCTGAGGCCTGCGCCCCCCTTATCTTTGGCGCCGATGACTGCAATGCGGCGTCTTATGCCTCTGGTCGTCATTTGCATTTCTCCTTCGTTTCGGATCAGATTTCTTCATCGAGATCGATGCCCGGCTTGAACGGGGTCTCAATCGTCTTGGCCTTGGACGCTGATGAAGTTTGGGGCGGCGTCAGGATGGCTTCATCCTGGGCAGACGGTGGTTCGACGATCTCAGGCGGTTTATCTGGCGGCGCGGGATCGGACGGGGCTGCCGCGGCATGCGGATCCATTTCGTCAGCCGGCTCCGCGATCTGGTCCATCTCCATGGATGGTTCTTCCGGATTTTCGCGGCGCAGGCGGCTGAGGTACACCCGCAAAGTCTCTGCCGAGATTGCAACGCCAAGCTCATGCAGGAATTCGACGATTTGCGCGTCGGTCCAGCCGTTGGCACGGCGAATAAGGATTAACGGCGCTGCCGTTCGAATGACGCCCATAAGGGGGACGCGCCGCTGGGGAGGATCTTGGACGTCTGCCTCGCGCTGAGCATTGACCACCGTCTCGATGGCCGCGGCATCAAACAATGTACGCTTGCCTTGAGGTAACGTCGTTCGTCCATCGGATAGCGCCGCGCTTGCGGGCTTTGGTAGGGGCGATGATGTGTTCATTCCTGCATTTTAGTCTGGCGGCATTGACTAAAATGCAAAATGTCACATATTTTTTTAGTCAGGATTAATCTGCGGTCTCATCGGCATGCGGAATTTTAGAGAAAGTTATACTCAATGCGACTGTTCGAACCCGAGACTGAATTACGAAAGGCCCGGAAAGCGTGCAATTTGACACAGGCCAAGCTCGCCCGGCGGACTGGCTACAGCCGGGAGACAATCTCGAGAATTGAAAGCGGCCAACGCAAAATGTCACGCGCATTTCGCGATATTCTTTTGCGTGAGGAGGTGTTGGGCAAACATTTGCCTCAAGAAGCCGGTCTAGGCGACGCGCCGGGGGGATGGCGCAATTATCGCTGCTATCTTGCGCGCTGGATCGGAAAACGTTCAATGGCCGATGTTGCACAGGCGGTCGGGATCAGCATCAGCTCGGTGAGGAAGTTCGAACGCGCCGAGGCGACGCCCCGGGGCATCGTAGAAAGTCGACACTCCACCAAATATGGGGACATTAGCGAGGCCTATGCCAAGGCGCTCGGTTTCGATGGTGTCGACGATGCCGACGCCTATTTGGGAGCGAAAGACATCACCCCTTGGCTAAAACGCATCGCCCGAATACGCGGCACTGAAGATCGCCTCAAAGCCGCTCGCATGCCGGAACCTGACTACTGACGTGGTGATGTCGATGGGTTGATCGAACCCGGTGTCAGCAAGCTTATGCCGTCGCTGACCATACGAGCCTCCTGCCGGATCATTGCACTGCTTTGTTATGTTATGTCATGTTTGGACATGACCCCCACGATCACGTCGCGTTCCAGCTGATTAGGTGCGATTGCGCTTTGACGCGCAGCGTAATACCGGTCCATTTATTTGACACAGGATGGGGCTTCACCTGAGAGGTGAAGCCGACGCCACGGCTGCTCGGCGCTTCGCTTCTTGCAGCCATGGCAAATTAGTTCAAGTCATTAGCAGTTCCGCGCCGTAGGCGATTGTTACGGAAGATTAGATTGGCGGCGCCATGCAGCGCCTCCATCTCCCGACGATGGTCATTGTCGAAAAACCGGCGAAAGAAAAGGGCGGCGCGGGACCCCGCCACGCGCGGTCGCTCGCCCGCTATATGGAAATCGCCAAGCGTGATGGCCAGGCACACGAATTTGGTCTGGATCTTGCCCATTATCTGTTGACCGACAAGTCGCCCGGCGCACCGGAAGAACGCGTCATCGACCTTGGCGGCCTCACCCAAGGGCAAAAAATGGATTGGGCCGCCGCTCGCGATGAAATGGAACGCCGACTTGCGCTGCGCTCTTCGCGGTCGAAGAAGCCAGCGCGGCATGTGATCGCGTCGGTGCATGGCGATGAAATACTTGATGGCAACTCCTGCAGCCGGATTGCGATGGTGTTGGCCGAAGAACTCGATTGCACAGACGCACTGATCCTATGGGCCCTGCATGGCGACACCGACAATCTACATCCGCATCTGCTGGTCCTAACGCTCGACCAGGAAGGGCGAGCGACTCCCTTTGGTCCTGGAGGTTTGTCGCATGAAGCAATGCAGCGGGCGTGTGCCCGGTTGGAATATGAGCTTGGACTGAGACCGGAACCAGGAGCCCGCTATGTAGCCGATGCCCACAACGTTCGCCGGGTCGAGCCTATCGAAACCAAGACCGATAAAGCGAAGCATCCCTCGCCCTCGCTCAAAACCCTGCAATGGGAGGAAGAAAGCGGCGTCGAGTCATTTACGCGATTTGCCCAAAAGCAACTCGCACCACTTCTGCATGCCGCCCAGAACTGGAGCGATGCCCAGACGGCATTGGCCGAGCACGGCGTGATGGCGGTTCAGACTGGGTCGGGCGGCGAGTTACGAAGCGCGGACGGCCTTCATCACGTCAAGATGTCGGTCGTGGACCGAAAGCTGAGCATGCCGAAGCTGATCAAGAAATGGGGCCCCTGGACGGCGCCCGCACCGCCGGAGCATCGGTTCATTCCACGCATCATCGACCCGGAAAGGGCGGGAGCCTGGGCGACACGCGACCAGCATCGCGCCGACGCTTGTGGTATTATCCAAGAACGCATCGCTCGGCTAATGGCGGAAAAATTGGCCGCGGTGACGATGCTGGAAGCTGAGCGTCGGATTTGCCGCGCCGAGGTTGCAGCGCTTGAGCCCGACCCTGCGGTCATCGGGGTTGGCGCGCTTCAGTCAGCGGTCTCATCAATGTTCAAATCTCGGATCGCCGACGTTCGAGCGCAATATGATGCCCGGATCACTGCACTGCGCCAATTGCGCGCTGAAATCGACGAATTTCCGGATCCCGCGGCTATCGACCTCCCATCGCTCGAGGGAAACGATGCGTCGTTTGACCTGGGCTGGGCGCCAAGCCAACCGGGCCGGCGCGAATTGCGAGGTTATCGGTCAGTCGAAGTGGGAAATGCGATCCAATATTGGTCCATCGAAGAGGGTTTTAGGCAACCTGCATTCGTCGAGCGCGGCAACCGCATCTGGCTGCAAAATACTTCCGATGCGACCCTTCGGGCTGCGCTGTTGGTGGCAAGGGATCGTCATGGAGATGTCGCTGCGTTTGGCGGCAAGGACTTTATTCGCCAAGCTCAACGGCTCGGCGCCGAACTCGGGATCCCCGTTCAAGCACGGCCGATCGCGCAGCCCGAACCGGTGCGCAAGCGTTCGCGGCGTGCTGAGCGCTGGTACCCGGCTATCGATGCTTCTGCAGGTCGCGGACAAAATGTTGCATCCCATACTGCGGACCCAAGCCCCGAGGCCGACAGGGCGAGCACCATCGACCGCGACGTAGTACCATCCCCGGTCAATGCTTCGGATGGATATCGGCTGCATATGCGCCTGCGTCGCCGGGTCCGGGCGCTCGTCGCACAGCGGCTGGCCCGCTGGGACTGGGATCCAGGAGAATACCGCGAACGTGACACGAGCGTCGCCCGCGCGGGTCCGCATAAATACACCGATGCCGATCGCGGGTCGGGGCCGATCAAGCCAGATGAGCCGAGAACCGCCATGCAACAGGCACTAGGGCAGTCGCCGCCTGATTGGTCGCGATGACCGAATTTACCGTTGACCAAGGAGAATTGCAGTGCCGACCAATGATGTTTTCCAGCCGAGCCAGTTCCAAACCCTGCGGCGAAATGATGATCATGTCAGCCCAGTACTCAGCCATCCGGTATCCGGTGTGACGTTGACGCCCGATCCCGCTTGCAGTTCGTGCCGGGCTGCGATGTGGCTGTTCGACACCGACATTCGTTGTTTCTGCAAAGTGCTCAAGGAATATACGTGGGGACGAGGGCGTGATCCGGTCATCGCCTGTGACGAGCGCGAAGCTCTGGCCGAAGTTGCTGAAGAAGTAAGGCGCGGATCGGATTGACAGGCATCGTTCGTTTCGCCGACACGACAGGCGCACCGTCGGTCTTCTGGCCATGTACCAGTCTATGGGGAAGAGACTAACCGGCGGTCGCCGCCGCCGATCACCGGCTGCCAGAAATACTTGCCACCCATAAATGACGACCACCCCTGCGGCGCCGCCGCAGACCGACCTCGCATGTCCGCCGGATGGAAAAGCGGGACGCGGCTGAGCGCCCGCCGAACCGTGGAGACGCTGACGCGGGAAGCGAGGAACAGGGTGAAAGGAAAAGAGGCAGGAGTTCTGTCTCGGATCCCTGATCCTCCGAAAGGAGAATATCGTGAACGAGTATCAACTTCCCAAATGCCTGCAGGTGATCGGTCTGGCATGCATTCCCGTCAACGACATACCAGACGAGCATCCGGCGCTGGCACGCAGGCCGGTTGCGGCGGCGGTTCTGACGATGGTCGATCAAGATGATGGTCATCGCTGGATCAACACGATCTGCGTCTCCGACGCGCGCAAGTCGGAAATCCCATTGCCGCACTTGCTCGATAAGACGCTGTTGCCCGGCGCGGTCCAGATCGTGTCCACCGCAGATCGCATGACGCTGGCGATGGACGCGATGAGCCGGCGCTTCTTCGTCGAGCCGGCTCTTGCAGAACTTTGCTTTGGCGATACGGCTATAGGTCCCGCAGCAATGGGTGAACACGGGTTCGATGAGCGAACAGCGTGCCGTCGTTTCTCGATCCCGATGCCCGAGATCGGCGATGCGGACATCGAGCTTGCCTGGTCGCGCTCGGCGCCTGCGGCAGCCGAAGACCATGCGCTGCGCGTCGCGACCGCACGCTTGATGCTGTGGGCGCATGTCGAGGCGTTCCGCATCGCGCGACCGGAACCCTTCTTCGAGATCATGCTGGCCCTGCGCGACTGGATCGATGCCAGCGAGTATCTCAAGGCCGCGCTCGCCGATATCGGGAACTCACGCCCAATCCGCCGTGCAGACTCGTTCGCGCATCATTATCGCGACTATCGACAACGCCTTGCTGCGGGCGACGAAACCGCGAGATGGGTCAGCTTCGAGGACGGCCTGTTCCACGCCTGAGCGCGCCTAACGCGTAAACCCAGTATCGATGAAAAAATGGCCTCGCTGCTCGGGTCGCGCGAGCAGCGAGGCCTGCGAGCGTGCATATGCACAACGCTTCGCATGCGACGGGCCGCTGTCATGCCCGTCAGGGCACGGTCTAGCGACCAGCTTTAAATATCCGGTGAATCGACGTCCAGCAGCCGCTGCGGCGCCGTCTCGCCATCCCTCCATCACACATAACCTCAGCAAGGGGACCGCAGCGATGCGGTCCCTTTCTCCTTTATAGAAAGACGTACCAAATGACGACCATCCACAACATCCGCCCGTTCAACACTCGATATGTAATCCGGGAACGCTCCAGCCGATATACGCCCGAACTCTTGCGCACGCACCGCACGGCGCAGGCGAGCTATGCCTACATCAACCGCCAGAATAGCGTCGATGAATGGGGTCCGACGCCGAACTGGGCGTCGCGCTCTGACCTTGCGGCGGCGGGCCGATGTGCTCCTGCCCGCGCCGCCGGACCCAAGCTGGGGGGAATCGCGCTGTGGGCACAAGCGGATGAGAATGCGGTCCGGTATCGGCCCGACGAGCCGACAATCGCGCATTGCGTTGGCAGCTTGCCGCGCCATGAGGACCTCGCCTTCTGGCGCAATCTGATCGAAGGCTTTGCCGAGGACTATCTCGTGGCCCGCGGCATGGTCGTCGACTGGGCGATCCATCACCAAGCGGAAACCGACGATCAGCCCGAAATCGCACCGCACGTGCATTTCCTCATTACCTTGCGAGGATATGACCCGGAGCACCGCGATTACGGCAAGGTTCGCCAGAACTGGCTGCGGACGGACAACTCTCGCAAGCGCCTCGCCGAGCGTTGGTGGGACCGTACCGGAATCGTCCCGCCCGAATATGTCATGGCAGCGACAGCGCAAAAATCCCGCTGAGATCGGGTCGGCACCGAGCACCGGTAACGCCCGGTGCCGAACACCCTGAATATCGCATTGCCTGTTCTGGCTTCAGAAGGATCGGATAGTGAGGCCTCCAGACCAGAATAGGAGAGAAATTGAGCGGATAGGGTGATCTGAAGATCGGAGGAGAAAATAGAATGTTTATCGTTGAACCAACTGCTGTAGTCATTGCCGCGTATGTCACGGCCCTCGTTACGCGCGAAATGCCGCGCCTGTTTGCATTGCTAATCGTCCGGATCGCCGTCCGGCTGTCGGCAGCTAGGCACACTCAGATCGTGGAAGCGGTTAGCGGTCGCCAAGTCCCAGTGACTTGGGCGGCAACGTCGGAAGATCGCAAGTTGTTGCACGCCGCCATGCGCTCCACGATGCGTGTGACGACGTTTCGCTCACTCTATCCCCTGAGCCGCTGAAATCGGCTGTTAGGCCCATTTTGACTGCGACAATTTACCAGAATGACTTGCATGCGGTTCGCCTTGCCCGCAAAATACGGCATTCTTTAAATTCGAACCGTGCGACGTCGCGGAGCCAGTGTCTCCAAGGAAGCGGAGATCTCAGATGATGGCTTTTCGGGTGAATGCTTACCTCCCGGTCAATTGGCGATAGAGCGACACGATTTCGGACTTTGACAAGCTCGGATTGCCCGCCACGTTGTGCACGACCTTGGTAAAGTTGAGCCGTTTCATTATTGACTCCACATTACCTCGAATAAAATAGTGGGAAGACGGACTCCGCGTGAAGTCTCGGTGTACGCGACCTGCTCGCGCACCGACGCGCTGTATCCCGAAGTCGGCTCGATCTGCCGTCGTCCAACTAAAATCTGGATGATGGATTGCGACATGTCGCAACTCTCGCAGGTCATCGCGACGCTCCCAGATTTGGAATACCGCCGGTACGTCGTACTGCTTGGACCTGAATAGGAACGCGTCACGCTGCACGGTCTCCTCGTGGATTAGATGGAAGTTACGATCGAGGCGATTTTCTATGGAAGCCTTCCGAAAAGTTCGCGGCAGTATCAGTGCGATGACACTCGCCTGCCATGCAGCATGGTTGAAGAAGCGTACTGCCATACTGGCATTCCGGCCGAACGGCGGATTGCCGACCACAGCCACCTCCCGTTCGCTGCGGATTTCAACAGATAGGAAATCAGCGGTGCGGATACCCGGATATTTCGGATCAACATCAAACGCCAAGCTTCCTTGGGGCATCAGTCTAAAAAACGATCCCGTACCGGCGCTCGGTTCAACTAGCTGGTATCGCCCCGGATTGCGGAATTTTTGGAAAACGCCATAGAGGTTTTGTGCTACGTGTTGACGTGTGTAATACTGGTCCAGCAGTACATCATTCGTTTTCATCCAACTTTTCATTTTTCACTCCTTCGAGACAAAATTTAATCTCGTCGGACATTTTTATTTTGCCGACCCTGATTTTTAGGATGGTCGATAGGTTCTCCCAAGCGGATGAGTGATTTTTTTTCATCTATTCCAATTTGACCAATATTAGATACAATCTAAAGAGGCGTGTCATTGCAGTTGAGGGCGGCAACCAGCCGGATTTGCGCGGCAGCCATCGCGGCTCGGGTGTGTAGGCGAATGGATGCGCTTGCCTCGCGGACAAACAACGACAAACAACAATGCGCCGCTGATCTCGGCACAATCGCCCCTTAAGCAAACCGCTGTTTAGGAACCGGACCAGCGGACGCGGTCGAGCAAGTTTCCTCTCGGGCACTTCCGCTTCGCGCCTGATGGCGGCCATTCACGTCGCGTCTGCCTAGCCCCGAAAGCGGTCATTCGACTGACACTCAGACGAAGACTGCTTTTCGCCCGAAGTCGGTTGTTTGATACCAGTGGCCTGCATTCTAAAAGCAGGCATTGCCAGATCGAAACGTAAGCGATGGCTCGCGCAAGAATACCAATGGGATACGACGCGGATCAGTTGATCGTGATTGAGTTCAGTGGGCCCTTGGCGATTCTCTACCGCCGTCCCGGATCCAAATCTTGTTGATGATCTCAGCTCCGCCCCTCAATGTGGCCCAAAGCGCCTTGAGGAGCGCGGGGGAGGATAATGGTAGCGATCTGCGAGGTAGAAATACGGAATTTCCGTGGGATTTCCTATTTGAAATGGTGGCCGAGAAAAGGCCTAAACTGCCTCATTGGACCGGGGGACGCGGGCAAGTCGACGATCCTTGATGCGATCGAGCTGACGCTCGGCGCCAGGCAATCCTTCACCTTCTCGGATGCCGACTTCCATCGCTGCAACATCGGCGAGCCGATCATCATCGACGTCACGCTCGGCGCGCTGTCCGACGAATTGAAGAATCTTGAGGTTTATGGGCATTTTCTTCGGGGCTGGAATCCAGTCAACGGCGCCATGGAAGATGAGCCCGCTTCTCACCTAGAGACGGTGTTGACGCTGCGCCTCGTCGTTCGCGACGATCTCGAGCCGCAATGGCTGCTTCATTCCGAAGGGGCGGGCGCAGAGGGACGCGAGCGAAATCTCCAGTGGAAACATCGTCAGCTGGTTGCCCCTGTGCGGCTTGGTACGGTTGCCGCTCACCATATGGCACTTGGCCCGCGCTCCATCCTCGGGAAACTGTCGGCGGACGCCACGCAGGCGGCGGCCGCGCTCGCAGGCGCGTCTAGGCAGGCGCGGCAGGCTTTCGCCGATCGAGGCTGCGAAGGCGTTGAGCCGATCCTGGAGGCTTCCAAACGCATTGCAGACACTATGGGGATCCGGGTCGATGAAGTCAGAGCGCTCCTCGATGTCCGGGGCGTCACGCTGTCGGGCGGGGCGATCGCGCTGCATGACGAGGACCATGTCCCGATGAAGAGCTTGGGATCTGGTTCGATGCGGCTTCTCGTCGCCGGACTGCAGAAGGAAGTCGGCCGGTCATCCATCTTCATCATCGACGAAGTCGAGTTTGGCCTTGAGCCGTACCGCATCGTGCGGCTTCTGGATTCCTTGGGCGCGAAGACCGACGACGGGGGCCAGCAGGTCTTTATGACGACGCACTCGCCGATCGTGCTGCGTGAACTCGCCGCGCCCCAATTGTTCGCGGTCCGCACAGAGCGGACGACAACGCCCGCAACAACCTTCGACGATCTGATGCTGCCCGAAACCAAGGTCACGACGAACGTCGTTCGCCACCTCGGCGCGAGCGAGCAGGCTCAGAAGACCTTGCGGGCCTGCGCGGAGGCGTTTCTCGCACCGAGCGTCATCGTTTGCGAAGGAAAGACGGAAATCGGCTTGGTGCGTGGAATGGACCTTTGGCTTCAGGACAGCGGCAGCAGGAGCCTTCTCGCGCGCGGATGTCATTGGGCCGATGGTGCGGGCTCGTCGATGATCGAGCGGGCACAGCTTTTTGCATCGATGGGATATCGCACTGCGCTCTTCATGGATTCCGACGTACTCTATTCTGCGGAGACCTATGCGGCCCTGACGCAAGCCGGGGTCCATGTCATTCGCTGGCAAGATGGTTTTTCGACCGAGGCGGCCATCTTCGCTGCGGCGCCCGCAGCGAAGATTTCCGATTTGCTCCAGATCGCGGTCGACTGGCGCGGCGAGGATGCGGTGGATGCGAAGATCCAGAAGCTGAGCGGCAACCGCTACACATTGGATCTCTGCCGCACCGCATTCGCGGAAGACATGCGCGGCTTGCTGGGCCAATGTGCTGGCGAAGGAAAATGGTTCAAGGATATTGAGCCAGCGGAGCGGGTATCGAGAGCCGTCTTTGCGCAGGCTTGGTTCGACACCGGCATCGTTTACACCGCTCCGGTCACGAGATTGATGCAGTGGACTGGAGCCTGGACCGTTCCCGTGGCGCCCGCCGCGGCAGGGACAGCCGCCGGCTAGTGGCGGACGTTTCGATGATCCTCGCGTCGCGCCGCGGTCATGTGGTCGCGCCTGCCGGCTGCGGCAAAACCGAATTGATCGCGCGGTCGGTGGCATCCCCGGCCGAGAAGCCGACGCTGATTCTTACGCACACGACCGCCGGGGTCGCAGCCCTTCACCAGCGGCTGAAGCGCGACGGAGTGCCGGCCAGCCATTACCGGCTCAATACGATCGCAGGCTGGGCGCTGGGGTTAATCTCGATGTTCCCCGCTCGGGCTGGATTCCGGCAAGACCCGATCGCGGCGCCCATCTATCCCGAGGTACAAGCGGCAATTGGCCGACTATGCCAGTCGGGTCATATCACAAGGGAACTGCAGGCAACCTACGGTCGCCTGCTCGTCGACGAATATCAGGATTGCTCCGTCACGCAGCATTCCATCGTGTCCGGAATTGCCAATGCAATCCCCACCGTCATTTTCGGCGACCCCATGCAGGCGATTTTCGGGTTCGGTGGAGACCCGCTCGCCGACTGGCACTCGGACGTTGCTGCGACCTTCCCCGAGATCGGTCGGCTGACGACCCCTTGGCGCTGGTCGAACGCTGGCGCCGACGATCTCGGACAATGGTTGCTTAGTGCCCGCGAGGCGCTCTCGCAAGGTTTGTCCATCGACCTTCGATCATGCCCGAACCGGATATTCTGGCACCCGATCGGAACGGACACCAATGCGACGATCACCGAACAGGTCCGAGTCCAGTTCGACATCTCTCGGAATAGCCCGAACGAGAGCATCCTTATCGTCGGCGATCCTATTCGGGCAGGATCGCGGCACGATTATGCAAGTCGGGCAGCCGGCGTGAGCGTTGTTGAACCCGTGGACTTTCGGGATATTGTGAACGCCGCCCAGAATATGGATGGCCTCAGCGGCGACACGTTGCTGCAAGCCTGCATCGCGTTTCTGACCCAGGTCATGACGAATGTATATGGCGATCGGCTGCAACAGAGAATTCAGTCGATCCAGGCCGATCGAAATCGAACGCCGCCTACACCGCAGGAGCTCACCGCCATAGCCCTGTTCAACCAGGGAGGCTATCCGCAGGCGATCGCGTTTCTGAAGAGCATGGCTTCGGATCGCGAACGCCGGGTCTATAGGCGCAGCGCATTCAACATCATGATCGAGGCACTGACGATGGCTGCAGGAGGAGGCCCCGATCTCGGCTCTGCAATCGCTCTGCTTCGCGAACGGAATCGGCAGGCGGGGCGTGTCGTACCTTCCAAGGCGGTCGGTTCGACCCTGCTTCTGAAGGGCCTTGAGGCGCAACATGTCGTCATACTCGACGCCGATCAGCCCGGGTCGGCGATGTCCCGGCAGCATCTCTATGTCGCTTTGACGCGCGGCGCCCGATCAGTACACATATTTTCGCGCAGTCCTACATTGCCTGCATAGACAGACCGTGAAGAGCCTATGCAGGAACAGGTGGGGGATTTGAGAGAATGACTTGGCCGGCAGCGATGACATTGGCGATCGCCGTTCTGGGTGCCGTGCTCGGGATCTTGAACACCTGGAACAGCATCAACGACAGGCGGGTGCGGATCCGTGTCGTTCCCAAATGGAGCATAGCGCCGGGCTTCAGCGGCATGGCGATCGAAGTCGTCAATCTGAGCGCCTTTCCAATCACCATTTCGGAGATCGGCTTTACGATCGGACGCAGCAAGGGGGCGTTGCCCCGTCGAGCACCGATATCAGCTCAGATGTTCGTCGACGGAACGGCCTTGCCTATCAAGCTCGATCGTCACGCTTCATTCAGTGGCACATTCCACACAAATGGCCTGGAGAACCTCGATATCGGAAAGGCCTTTGCTCTGACTACATCGGGGGTCATCAGCTACGGCAAAAGTCCTGCACTGAAGCAGTGGATTGCAGACTTGAAACGAGGGGGCTAGCGCGCGGCACCCAAAGGGCACGGCGCGCCTGGACCCACCGATCCGCTAAAGTTTGAAGCTTCCGCGATCGGCGTAGCCATTTGGTTCGACCGTGAGCGCGGCTACTTCGGCAAGCCTGTGCTTGCGACAAGCGAACTGATGGGCACTCAGTTCACGTCCTACTTGAAGCCAAGCGCCATCACGCCGTTCCAACCAACCTGACGCGAACACCTCCCCGGCCAGAAAGCAGGCATTCGAACTCTGGATCCAGCGCGCCGCGTCTTCGGTCGGCCAAAGCGAAGCGTGCACGGACAATTCGTCGTAGCCGGCGTCGTTGACGGACGCGATCCCCGAGAGGCCGCCGATCGAGAAGGGATATACGAAGCAAACAAGATGACCGCGCTTGTCTCGATCGGCCCCCGGCCAGCGGTTGTCGCCCGGGCGGACAGTGAAGGCGCGGAGCTTGATCCCTTCGTTGAGCGCCGCGATCATCATGTTGCGCCAGGCACGGCGCCGGATCGACTTGGCATATTTAACCCTGTCCCATCCCTTCGACCTTGTGCGGACGATGGGAACAGGCTCCGGATAGCGAAGGTTATCGAAGTTGAGGCTGCGGTCGGCGCTGGTGAACTTGCGATCGGACAACTGAGCCAGCCTGCTCAGGAATTGCCCCTCGTCCGCCAAGATATAATCAGGGTCCTGCCGGTCAGTTTGCCGGATGGTTTCTACGAGCGACATGCTCGTCTTGAAACTGAGGGCGGCCGCAAGCGCCTCGGACAAATGCGAGGACTTGTCCTTCGGGAAACGGTGACGGAGCGTTTGCTTGACGCTGTAGACGGCCTCTTCGGTGAGCGGAATCGCTGCCATGGATCAATCCTTCCAACTGGTCGATGGCCACAGTTTAAGCATCGACCTCGATGTGAAGGTCGATCCGGTATCCAGAGATAGTCCGCTTTAACTCTATGGCAGGTCGGGCGGGACGGCCTGCAATGTTTTTCGCTCAGCATCCGATGATTCGTCAAGGCCCCAGTTAAGCCGAAGGTGGTTTCCAAATCGGCAGCAGTGATCGAGCGGGTATGTTATCGCGCGAGCTCCTAACGGTAGTGCTAAACCTCAAGGGTCGCGGCGCGCCACTGTCGATTGCCGCCGTTTGTGCGAAAAGGCCGTCGAATGTACGCTTCAATATGCCTCGCCGGACCTGCCGCGCGTCACCTTGCGCCCGATGTTGGTCGCTCCGGCAAGCGTCGATCAACGCCAAAAAGAAGACGGTTTGTGGACCGGCGGTGGGTGGGTTCCGAATGAAACAAATTTGGCGTGGTTCTTCGGGTATTTTCGATCCTTTACGGATCCGCGTCCTTATGCGGCTATATGCTCGAAAGGCTGAAACATGATTTTTGATCTACCGAATAATGATTTGCCACTTCCACTGCCAATCACGGTCGATCTGATGAAGCTGGGCAGCTCGGTTGAGGCGAAGGGTGGCGGTCACAGACTTGCCAAGAGCCTCAGGACGGCGTGGCGTGCGCAATCCTGCCTCTCCGATCTCCGGCACGCGCAAGGAATTTGCGACGTAATCGATACCGTGTCGCATCTTGTCGATACGCTGGACACTGGAACCTATTTCCATGTGCGAAGTGGAATGCTGGCGACGGCGGTAGTGCTGTATGCCGCGCCCGATGCCAGACCGGCTGCGGACAGAGATCAGCCTTGCCCAGCAATGCGATCTGATATGACGCTCGTAGGCTCCAAGGCGCACAACCACCTTTTACAACCGCCTTGCTCCGAAACGTTAAAGCGGATGCGGTGGCCTGAGCGTCTAGGTTTCCCGGTGCCGACGTGTAGCTTCAGTTACTGAATATGTCTCGGCGCGACCGCGATCGGCGAGGTCTCCGTTTGGCTGGCGGGAGTAGCGAAATCGGTGCCGCTTCAAGGTGCTCCGTGACCACCGGCACCTTTGCCACCGCATCGCGCAAATGTGCGAGGCGTGTGGCCTTGGAATAGCGACCGCCAGTCTCCGAACTAATCTTGTGGCCGACAAGGTCGGCGCGCACCTCTTGATCGACCATATTCGCTTTGAGCTCGTCGGTCAGCGTGTGGCGGAATGAATGCATGGCCTGCCCGCGCTCAATGAACGGTAGGCGGGATGCGATTTTGACCCAATGCAGCTTGTAATAGGCATCGCCCAGCGTTCCTTTGCCACTCTCTGCGGACAGTTCCGGAAAGAGCAACGTTTCTCCGGCATCGCGCATCGCGCTCATATAGCCCGGCAGTCCCAGCCGCACGAGTTCACTGGCGAAGGGGACCAGCCGGTTTGATGTCTTGGTCTTGAGCTTCCGGACTGTGTTGTCGCGGATATTAAAATGCCAGATGCCATCTTCCTGCTCGATATCGGCCAGTTCAAGACCGCAAATTTCCTCACGTCTGAGGCCGGTATACCAAGCGATCAATGGCACAAAGTAGCAGGCGTCGTGGACGATTGTCTTGCCCGGCGCGAACCTGCGGCTGGTCGACGCGCTCCCCGACCATGGCGCCAAGCCGAACAGCTGTCTGCCCTCTTCGATCGAATAAGTGTCGCGAAGCGTGCGGGGGTCGCGGTCATCGGCAATGATGAAGGCCGAATAATCGAGGCTCGCGATCGTCTGATGACGCGCGAACCAGTCGGTGAGCTGGCGTAGAAAACCCCAATGCCGGTTCGTCGTGCCGATGCCGAGGCCGATTTCCTCCTCAGAGATCTTCTTCGCCCGCACGAGCGCGTCGGTCTGGTCGGCAATTTCCTGGATCGTCATAGTTCGATGCTTCGGGGACTTGCGGAAACTGCGACCATGCAGCCGGTTAAAGTGCGCGTTGAGCCGTCCGAGATCGACGTCGGTTACGCTGGCGAGCGGCCGCCCCTCCATGACCTGCTCGAGGAGGAGGGCTGGCAGTTTGAACTGCTCGCGTGTCTTCTCGGTCCAGCTTGGCCCTTTCTTGCGGGCGTTGCCGTCGCTGCCGCCCGTGCGCGGATTAGCCTCGATAAAGGCAGCGGCCGCCTCGGATGGAGACATTGTGCGCCACTGGGACATCGACGCGTCGGCCCCGTCGACAATTTCTGCAGCGGTGGGGACCGGGAGTGAAGGGGGAGCCGACGCGATAGGCGCGGGCGAGGGCGTGGGCGCCAAATAAGCGGCGGGCGATGCCATTGCGATAGGGGGATAGGCCGCACCGGGATTGGCGACGATCTCGCGATATTCCTTGATCGCCTGAACGCCTGCCTGGTGGATGATACGTTTGGCCATCTGCAGATTGAGCGGCGACAGCGGGATTTGCAGGTCGCTGAGATGGAGCGGCGCTAAAGCGTTGACGTCCTCACCGGCGAGCGCGCCGATGTAGTCTTCCCAGGTCAATATCTCGATGGGCGGTCCTTCGCCCGCTTCCGGATCCTCCGGCGGGATGCGGATCACAAGAAGCGGACCCGTGTCGCCGTTGCGCGCAAGGTCGGCGCTGACAGCTTCACTCAAGTCGAGGTGGGTTTCGAGCGCCTCTTCCGGAAGCTGGTCGCCAAGATCGGCGAGTTGCAATTGCGCGTGTCCGGCTTCGAGACGATCGCGCTCGCGGAGCATCTGACGCCGAAAAATCTCGGCACGTTGATCGGCGGTCAATCCATCGCGGTTAATCGTCTGCATCATGCTCATGCGTATCGCTTCGCTTTTCACGACCAGCGTCGGCGTCATGATCCGCGCCCGGCAGTGGTCCGTTGTCCGAAGCGATATGCGTATCCGGAAAGGCTTATCTTTGCCTAAACGGATGATACGGCGGAAATAATAAGTGCCATCCTTGCGGATGCTGTTTTGGATGCGCGTCATTGGCCGTGGCCCCTTTGGAAATACCCCGGCGTGGCAACGCCGGCGAAGTTGAGGACAGAAACCGTTTTATTTTAGTTAGTTGCTTGGATACTAGGTGAGTATCCTGCCGCCCCAGCCAGCCGGTGTTCCCCCGCGACATTTTGCTGCCATAGGACAGGGGGCACCGGACACTCGACCTGATACGCCAATCAGCTAGACCCTCTCGACGCTATGCCGCTAGGCGGAAGGCGGGAGGATGGTGTGAGAGATATAATGCCGATATGGGTGAGGCGGCCGACAAAGCCCGTCGTTTCGGACCTGCGGGGTGCGCGGGCATGGGCGGTATAGACCTCCCGCTATCGGGCGAGCAGCAACTGTTGCAGGCAAGCATCCAGCGTTTGCTCGCCGACAGGCCGCGGCCCAGTTGGTGCGAGCTTTCCGAATCGCTGGGCCTTGCGGGTCTTGCATTACCCGAGGCGACAGGCGGCTTTGGCGGCGGCGCGATCGAAATCGCGCTTGTCATGGCGGAACTCGGGCCCGCGCTGGCCGGGGCCGATTGGTTATCCCATGCCGCGGCAACGCTGTTGCTCGGCCGCGTGGCGCCCGATGACGCGGCATTGCCGGACCTGGCGACGGGCGCCAAGCGGGCGGCGATCATCTGTCCCGCGTCGTCGGCGACCATGCCGGTGGTGGATGAGGATGCGTCGGTCCGGGGCAGTGCGACGCTGGTCGCCGGCGCCGCCGAAGCGGATCTGCTTGTGCTGGCCGACGGCGATGCCTTGCTGCGGATTGCGGCCGAACACGACAAGGTCGAGCAACGCCACCGCATCATGCACGACGGCAGCGTCTCGGCCGACCTTCGCTTCACGCTAAAGCCGGGTGATGCCGAGGTGCTGGCGTCCGATGCCGCGGCGCGCGGGCTTGCGGAATTCGCGACCGACCTGGTGCTTGTCGGCCGCTGTGCCGAAGCGCTTGGACTGATCGACCGGATGCTTGCCGACAGCGTCGATTATCTGGGTCAGCGCAAGCAGTTCGGGAGGCCGATCGGCCTGTTTCAGACACTCCGCCATCGCGCCGCGGACATGAAACTTGCGGCGATGAAGGCCGCGGCGCTGGTCGAGGCCGCGATCGGCGCGATCGATCAGGGTCGCGCCGAGCGTTCCCGACTGGTCAGCGCCGCCTGCATCGAAACGGCGGACGCGGTGCGGATCGTCGGCGAAGCCGCGGTGCAAATCCACGGGGCGATGGGCCTGACCGAGGAACTGCACCTTGGCGGCCATTTCAAACGCGCGCTGGCGATCGCCGCGGCGTTCGGCCCGCGCGCCGACCATCTGGCGCGCTTTGCCCAGGCGACAGCCTAGCCCAACAGGAGGCGCGCGATCAGATCGCGCTGGATTTCGTTCGATCCCGCGTAGATGCTTGCCGCGCGGTCGTTCAGATAGCGCGGCACCACGACGGCCAGTTCGTCGGGCGCCTGACCGTCGGCGTCGGCCCACGCAGGATGACCCGCAATCTCGCAGGCGAGTGCGTCGATCCGCTGCGCCGTCTCGGTCCCAAGGATCTTCAACGCCGACGCATAAAGTGCGCTGCTGCCGCCGACACCGCGCATCGCCTTGAGTTCGAGTGCCTGCAACGCTTGCAGGTTTATCGCTTCGCGGTCGACCTGTGCGCGCAATACCGCATCGATTTCCGTCTGCTTGCGCAGCCGCTCGAGCCGACCGATCAGCCCGGGCGCATATTTGCCGCCGCGCTCGAAGGTGAGCAGATGCTTTGCGACCGACCAGCCCTCATTCTCGCGGCCAAGGCGATTCGCCTGCGGCACGCGGACATCGTCGAAGAAGACCTGGTTAAATTCATGGTCGCCCGCGAGCGTGCGGATCGGTTCGACGGTGATGCCCGGCGCGTCCATGTCGAGGAGGAGGAAACTGATCCCGGCCTGCGGCTTGCCCTCGTTCGATGTGCGCACGAGCGCGAACATCCGGTTTGCGAAATGCGCATGGGTGGTCCAGATTTTCGATCCGTTCAGCACATAGTCGGCGCCATCCGGCACCGCGCGCAACTGCAACGCGGCAAGGTCCGACCCAGCCCCCGGTTCCGAAAAGCCTTGGCACCAATAATCCTCGCCCGACAATATGCGCGGCAGATAATGGGCGCGCTGTTCGGGGCTGCCATAATGCATGATGACCGGGGCGACCATTTTCAGCCCCATCGGGGCAAGGTTGGGCGCGCCCGCGCGCGCGCATTCGGCGGCGAAGATATAGCGTTCGATCTCGTTCCAGCCAGGCCCACCGAACTCCGCCGGCCAGTCGGGTGCAGCCCAGCCCTTGGCATGAAGGATGCGCTGCCACGGCAGCGTGATCGCGGGGTCGACAAAAACGCTGGTCGCGCGTGCCGCGCCGCGCTGGATGTCGTCGGGCAGATGCGCCGCGAGAAAGGTGCGAACCTCGTCTCGAAAGGCCGTAAACGCCGGATCGTTCAGCATGTCCATGGCCTCCGCTTAGGCTTTCGAACGCTGCCGGGCCAAGCTGTCACCTGCATCAGGCCGCGCGCGCACCGACGAAGCCGAGCCCCGCCGCGATCTGGATCGACTGCGCACGTCCCGTCGCGCCGAGCTTCGCCGCGGCGTTGCGCAGGTGGAAGCGCACCGTCGACACCGACAGCGACAGGATAATCCCGATCTCGCCATCGGTCTTGCCCGCCGCCGCCCAGCGCAGGCATTGCACTTCGCGCCGCGTCAACGTCTGTGGAACGGTCGCATTGCGCGGCCGGCCGCGCGCTTCATTGTGCGTCGCGACCAGCTTGACTGCGAGATTGTGCAGATGGCCGGCTTGCCCAGCAAAGATCGCCTCGACCCCGACGGGCTCGCGCGAACACCAGAAGACCGCGCCGACCAGCCCGCGCGGCAGATGCACCGGCGCGATGATCGCCTCGCCGAAATTGGACGTATTCTGGGCCTGCGAGCAATCGACCTCGTCGAGCAGATGGGTGGGTCGCCAGGTACGAAGGCGGCCCTCGCTGTAGTAAAAGGGTTCGCCGATTAGCCGCGCCGCGGTCAGGAAGGCGATTTGCAAGGCCAGTTTACGGTCGCGCCAATAGGCGTAATCCGGATCGATCCAGCGAAAGCTGGTTTCGGCATAGGGGCGTCCGTCGGCGTCACTCATCGGTTCGGGATCGCCAAGGTCGGCCTGTGCCGCGACATAGGGCAGGCCGATCTCGTCGCCAGCGGCTTGCACCGCCGCGATCAGCGCCGGCATGTCCGCCCAGCATTCGGCCCTCTCCTCGATCACGCGCGCGTCCCTCCACTCCCTGACACAGGTGTCAGCTTGTTCGACCAGCCGCAATCCTTTGTTCTGTCAGGGTCCGGCTTCGCCCGACGCTCGCACAAAGACGAGCCCCGCGACAAGCCGTTTGAGGGAGGATGAATGATGAAGGCAATGCGTATTTTCCTGGCCGCGAGCACCGCAATCGGTCTCGTTGTCGCGGCACCGGCTTTTGCCGCCGAGGAAACCGCACCCGACAGCCTTGCGGCCGACGGCGATATCATCGTTACCGCGCAGCGCCGCGCCGAATCGATGAACGACGTCGGCATGGCAATCCAGGCGGTCGACGGCGCAACCCTGGAAAATCTGCGCGTTACCGACATGCGCGACCTGACCACGGTGGCGCCGAGCTTCACCGTTTCGCAAAGCTATCAGGGTGTGCCCACATATACGCTGCGCGGGATCGGCTTCAACACGATCAACCTTTCCTCGACCTCGACCGTCGGTACTTATGTCGACGAGGTCGCCTATGCCTATCCGATCATGAACACCGGACCGGTCATGGACCTCGAACGCGTCGAGGTGCTCAAGGGACCGCAGGGCACGCTCTATGGCCGCAACACGACCGCCGGCCTGATCAACTTCATCGCCGCCAAGCCGACCGACAGCTTCGAGGGCAGCATCAAGGCCGATCTGGGCAACTACCAGACCTACAATATCGGCGGCCATCTGTCGGGCCCGCTGGGCGAGGGTATCGCCGCCCGCATCGCCTTCCGCAGCGAGAATAGCGACAAGGGCTGGCAAGTCAGCAACAGCCGCGACGAACGGCTCGGCGAGGTCGAGAAATATGGCGTGCGCGGGTCGCTCGCGATCGATCCGGCGCCGGGCACGCATTTCGACCTGTCGGTCACATATTGGCGCAACAAGTCGGACACGGTGGCGGGGCAGGGGATCGGTTTCACCCCCGCAACCGATCCGGCGACGGGCACCAGCAACTCGCGCTTTTTCAATGCGCCGGGGCTGGCGGCTTATCTCGCCAACAATTTCCCGACCAAGGCGAGCCAAGCCGACTGGGCGCCCGAGGCTGGACGGTCTGCCGATATCGGCACGGGGCTCGGTCTCGATGGGCCGCTTGCCGAAGATAACCGTTTCTGGGGATTGAAGCTGCGCTGGGATCAGGATCTGGGGGAGACGATGAAGCTCGTCTCGCTCACCAGCTACAACGACTTCAAGCGCGACGCACTCTCCGACTGGAGCGGGGCGCCGTTCGAAATCCTCCTCCAGAATACCGTCGGGCGGATCAAGAGCTTCGCGCAGGAACTGCATGTTGAGGGCGAGGCCGGCGCGGTGAACTGGCTCATCGGCGCCTATTATGCCAACGATCGCATCATCGACTCCAACCGCACTTTGCTTGGTCAGAACGCCAATGTCGGGCTGATCAGGGGCGCGGGGGTGCCGCTGCTCGCGAGCCCGATCTTCAACTCGGGCGGCTATACGCCGCTCGAACTCAGTCAGGCGTTCCGCACCTATGAGGATTTCGGGCGCATCCGTACCAAGACGTGGAGCGTCTTCGGCAACGTCGATGCCGAGCTGACCGACCAGCTGAAGCTGACCGTCGGCGTGCGCTATACCGAGGACAAGCAACGCTACAATGGCTGTTCGCGCGACTTCAACGGCAACATGCTGCCCAACGTCAATGTCGTGAACCGCGCGCTCTACCTGCAAACATACGGCGTGCTCGCACCGCAGATTTCAGAGGGGCAGTGCAACAGCTTCGATCCCGTGACGGGCACGTTCGGCGAAGTGCAATCGCTGCTCAAGGAAGACAATGTCGCCTGGCGCGTCGCGCTCGACTGGTCGCCGAACGACGATACCTTGCTCTATGCGTCGGTCTCGCGCGGTTACAAGTCCGGGACGACGCCGATCAACGCGGCGAACCTTGCGCGCCAGAATGCGCCGGTGAAGCAAGAGAAGCTGACCGCCTACGAAGTGGGTGTGAAGGCGACGCTCGCCGACCGTGCGGTTCAAGCTAATCTGTCGGCCTTCTACTATGATTATCGCGACAAGCAGATCAGCACCTATTTTGCCGACCCGATCTACACCGCGCTCTCGCGCCTCGATAACGTCCCCGACAGCGAGGCTTATGGCGTCGAGGGCGAGCTGACGATCCGCCCCGCGACCGGGCTGACGATCGCCGCAAATGCATTGTACCTGAAAACGCGGATCAACGACTATGACGGGACCAACGCAGCGGGGCAGCCCGAGAATTTCGATGGCGCCGAATTTATCTATAGCCCGAAATTCCAAGGCAGTTTGACACTCGCCTATGACACGCCGGTCAGCGATACGGTCAGCCTGACGGGTGCGGTCAGCGCGCGATATCAGAGCAAGTCGAACACGATCTTCGAGGATCTCGATCTGTACAAGGTCGACGCCTATGGCACCGTCAACGCCAGCCTGGGCCTGAAAGACGAAAGCGGCTGGTCGGTGTCGCTGTGGGCGAAGAACCTCTTCGACAAATATTATTGGTCGGCGGTCGCGAGCAACGCCAACGTCGTGGTGCGCTTCGCCAACCAGCCGCGAACCTATGGCCTGACGATGGGTTATGAATTCTAGGGAGAAAAGCGGCGTGGCGCGTTTGCCGATGCAGGACGAATATCTGGGGACGGCGATCGATTTCGCCGCGCCCATCGGCGAGCCCGCGCTGCTTGCCCCCGACAGCGTCCAGTGGCGCGTGTACAAGAACCCGATCGCACTCGGCATCGGGGGCATCGCCGCCGTCCTGCTCGAATTCGCCGAGCCGCGCATCCGGTCGGGGGTGTGGGATCATTCGACTTACAAGGCCGATCCGATCGGCCGTTCGCGCCGGACCGGGCTCGTCGCGATGCTCGCCTGTTACGGTCCCGCGAGCGTGGCGAAAGAGGTGATCGGCAAAGTCAACCGCATGCACGGCAAGGTGAAGGGCGAAACGCCGGCCGGAGACAGATATCGCGCGATGGATCCCGTGCTGCTCGACTGGGTCGCGGCGACCGCTTCGTACGGCTTCCTGATGGCCTATGACCGTTTTGCCCACGCCCTGAGTGACGCCGACAAGGATCGCTTCATGGCCGATGGCGATGCGATCGGCCGTGAGTTCGGGGCGCGGCGCACGCCGCCGACGGTGGCGGCCTTCATCGCGATGATGGCCGACCTCGAACCGCGCTTCGAGCCACATCCGATCATCTTCGAATTCCTCGATATCATCCAGTCGGGCCGCGCCGCGCCCGGCGTGCCGCGCTTCCTGCATCGCGCCATCGCGCGTGCGTCGGTTTCGCTGCTGCCCGATCATATCCGCCGCAAGCTCGACCTCGGTTCGCGCTATGACCTCACGCGGCTCGATCGCACCGCGCTACGCCTCGCCGGCCGGCTCGCGGACCACCATGTCGACCGTGCGGCGCCGTATTGCCAGGCGAGCGTCCGGGTCGGCCTGCCGCATGATTTCCTGTTCAAATCACCCGCCGAACAGCGGCGTTTGCTCGGACGCCTGCCGCTCGCCGCCTAGGAACAGCGATTGAAGCCCGCGCCTCGCACCGCACGCCCCGGCGTCGCGCCGCTATGCTCACCGTTCCGCAGCACTGCTACGCCGTTGACGAACACGTCGCGCACCCCGACCGAATATTGGTGCGGTTTCTCGAAGGTCGAGCGGTCGCCGATCGTCGCGGGATCGAAGACAACCACGTCGGCATAATAGCCGGGTTTCAGCGCGCCGCGATCCTTGATGCCCAGATTGGTCGCGGGCAGGGTGGTAAGCCGGTACACCGCCTGTTCGAGCGGAATAAGCTTCTCGTCGCGGACATAACGGCCGAGCAGGCGCGCGAAATTGCCATAGGTGCGCGGGTGGGCGCCCGATTTCAGGAAAACGCCCTCGGTCGCCTGCGATGCGGCGTCGGAACCAAAGCTCATCCACGGCAGCTGAATCTGCTTCCGCACATTGTCTTCGGACATCAGGAAATAGACGGTGCCGACGCGCGAGCCATCCTCGACGACGAGGTCCATCGCCGTCTCTTCGGGCGACTTGCCGCGCATCTTCGCGACCTCGGCCAGCGTCTTGCCGGTCAGCGGTTTCAGCGCGTCATTCTTGAAGCCCGACAGGATCATCTTGTCGGCGCCCGCGCCGAAATAGAGATTTTCCCAGTCGCTGCCGGGCTTCTTCATCTCCTCGGAAACGCGCGCGCGGATCGCTGGGTCCTTCAGCCGCTCGATCCATTGCTCGAGCCCGCCCGCCTGCACCCATGTCGGCATCGCGGCGTCGAGCCCGGTCGCGCCTGCGGTATAGGTGTACATGTCGGTCGTGATGCGCAGTCCCGCGGCGCGGGCATCCTCGATCTTCTTCACGATGGCGTCGAGCTTGCCCCAATTGCTGCGTCCCGCCATCTTGAGGTGATAGATTTCGGCGGGCGCGCCCGAGCGGCGCGAAATCTCGATGAGCTCGTCGACCGCTTCCTCGATCCGGTCGCCTTCGGACCGCATATGGCTGATATACATGCCGCCGCACTTCGCGGCTTCGCTCGTCAGCGCGACGAGTTCGTCGGTTTCGGCGTAGGAGCCGGGCGCATAAATGATCGAGCTGCCGACCCCCATCGCGCCTTCGTTCATCGCCTGCCGCACCAGCGCGCGCATCCGGCCCAATTGCTCGGGGTTCGGATCGACGTCGCCTTCGCCCAGTTCGTGGACGCGCACCGTCGCGGCGCCGACGAAGCTTGCGACATTGGTCGATATGCCGCGCTTTTCGAGCCAGCCAAAATAGTCGCCGAGCGTCGTCCACTCGATCGGATATTTGATGTCGCCCTGTCGCTCGGTCTCCTGGCGCTTCATCGTGGCGTTCATCGGCCCCATTGACCAGCCTTCGCCCATCACCTCGAGCGTCACGCCCTGCCTGATATCGCTCTGGCTCTTGGGGTCGGCGATCAGCGATTCGGTCGCCCAACTCAGCATGTTGATGAAACCCGGCGCGACCGCCATGCCCTTCGCCGCGATCTCGCGCTCCGCGGTGCCCTCGACTTTGCCGACCGCGACGATCCGATCGTCCTTGATTGCGAGATCGCCGACGACGGGCGGTTTGCCCGACCCGTCGTAGATGGTGCCGCCACGGATGATGAGGTCATAGGCCGGCGCCTGCGCGGCGATCGGCCCCGCGACCAGCATCGAGCTGCACAGCAGCAAAAGCGAGGGTGCGAAGCGCCGGGGCGTTGCCATTTATGTCTCCATTTTCGGTAGGTTATCCGTGAAGGCTCATCAAGCTATCCATCAACCCGTCGTCGGCGCTCGAACAGACGCCAAGGACAAGGGCTTCGTCGAACCCGTCGGCGACGACATAGGCGTGGCCCATCGACGAATCGATATAGATGCCCTGGCCGACGTCGAGCGTGACGGGATCGTAGAATTCGCTGTGCACTTCGATCCGCCCTTCGAGGACATAGATGAATTCCTCGCCCTGGTGATGGACGAGCTCGCCGAACTCGCTCGCGCTGTGCGCGCGGATGCGCGTCAGGATCGGGATCATCCGTTTCTGGCGCAGATCGGTGCACAGATAATGATAATCGTAATTGTCGGTGGTGACGCGCGCGGCGCGATCGATCGCGGCGATGCTGCGGCGTCCGGTGACGCGCGGCGCGGCCTCTTCCTCGTCCTCGGCGAACAGGTCCGACATGCGAATCTTGAGGCGCTGGCTCAACTGCTGGAGCTTGTCGTAGCTGAGAGTCAGGCGGTCATGCTCGACCTTCGACAGCGTCGAAACCGGAATGCCCGACTTCGCGCTCATTTCCTTCAGCGTCCAGCCGTTTCGCGCGCGAATGCCCTTCATCACCGCGCCGAGCGTCGGCGGGGTTGCGCGGTCCGCCATCAGTTTTTCCATTCCATATTTGACAATTTTCCAATCAGGATCATTATGTCCCTATCGGGCCAACAGCTGTTTGGTCCCTTGGTAAGGGGTCGCGCGGCTTGCCGCAAGGTGTGACAGGCGCGCCAGACAAAAGGGGAAAGCGATGCGTTTCGTTCGCAAGGCGATGATCGGGCTGGCGGCCTTTGCCGCACTGCCGCTCGCGGCGCAGGGGCCGGTGCCCGCGCCCGCGGTAAAGAAGGCCGAGGCGACTGCGCCGGTTGCCAAGACGGCGGCGGCGCCGGTCACGCTCGATCCGAAGGATCTCGAAGCGTGGATGGACGGCTATCTGCCCTATGCGCTCGAACGCGGACGCATTCCGGGCGCGGTCGTCGTCGTCGTGCGCGGCGGCGAGGTCGTGCTCCAGAAGGGGTATGGCTATTCGGATGTCGCCAAGCGTGCGCCCGTCCTGCCCGAGACGACGCTTTTCCGCCCGGGCTCGGTTTCGAAGCTGCTGACCTGGACTGCGGTGATGCAACAGGTCGAGGCCGGCAAGATCGATCTCGACAAGGACGTCAACGCCTATCTCGATTTCAAGATTCCGCCCTATGAGGGCAAGCCGGTGACGATGCGCAACATTATGACGCATACTGCGGGCTTCGAGGAATCGGTGCGCTACCTGATCAGCAGCGATCCCAAGGCGGTGATGACGCTGAAGAAGCAGATGCCGCTCGCGCTGCCCGAACGCGTCTTCGCGCCCGGCACGACCCCGGCCTATTCCAACTACGCCACGGCGCTCGCGGGTTATATCGTCGAGCGCGTCAGTGGCGAAAATTTCGACAATTATATCGAAAATCATATCTTCCAGCCGCTCGGCATGACGCATTCGTCGTTCCGACAGCCGCTTCCCGCGCGCCTCGTGCCCCACATGTCGAAGGGCTATCCAGACGTCACCGGCAAGCCCCAGCCGTTCGAAATGGTGATCCCCGCGCCCGCGGGCAGCCTGTCGTCGAGCGGCGCCGACATGGCGAAGTTCATGATCGCCCACCTCAATGACGGCGCGGGCCTGATGAAGCCCGAAACCGCAAAGATGATGCATGATTTCAAGGCGCCCGGCGTTGGACCGCTCAACAGCATGGCGCTCGGCTTCTACGAACAATGGGTCAACGGCCATCGCGCGATCGCGCATGGCGGCGATACCGTATGGTTCCACTCCTACCTCTGGCTGTTCCCCGACGCCGACACGGGCGTCTTCGTCTCGATGAACAGCGCGGGCAAGGACGGCGCGGCGGGTGCGGTGCGGAGCGCGCTATTCCATAAATTTGCTGACCGCTACCTGCCGGGCCCTGTCGAAAAACCGTCGCAGGTTGATGCCAAGACGGCGCGTGAGCATGCGCAGATGATGGTCGGCAATTATATCAGCAGCCGCGGTTCCTTCACCAACTTCATGAGCCTGTTCGGTCTCTTGGGTCAGGCGACCATCGGGCTGACCGAGGATGGCAAGATCACGCTCCCGGCGCTCGACGGGCTCGGCGCCGGTGCGCGCGACTGGGTCGAGGTCGAGCCCTTTGTGTGGCGCGACACGGGCACGGGCGAACGCCTCGCCGCCGAGGTCAAGGACGGCCGCGTCGTGCGTTGGAGCATTGATGCCGGGTCGCCCTTCATGGTCTTTGAACCCGCACCCGCCGGCGTCAACGCCGCATGGCTCAACCCCGCGCTGATCCTCGCTTTCGGCATCATACTGCTCGCGGCGCTGGCATGGCCGGTGCGCGCAATGGTGCGCCGCAGTTTCAAGGCGGAGTTCGCGCTTCAGGGACAGTCGTTGCGCGCCTATCGCCTGAGTCGTGTCTTCGCATGGCTCGCGATCGGCGCGCTGGCGGGCTGGATCGGGCTGATCGCGGCCTTTTCGGCCGATATCGGCAGCATCGGCGGGCCGCTCGACTGGCTCATCCACCTGCTGCGCATCCTGACCCCGCTCGCCGCCTTCGGTCTGCTGGCGACGGCGGCCTGGCACCTGTGGCTCAGCATCAAGGACAAGCGCCGCTGGACGATGAAGCTCGGCGCGGTGCTGTTGATCCTCGCCGCGCTCGTGCTCGTCTGGGTAACGCTCGCCTTCCACCTCTATGGCTTTGGGATGGTCTATTGATGGCGACGCAGCATACCAAGGGATTGACGCTCGACCTTCGGGTCGAGCGTTTTCCCTATCATCAGCCCTTCCGTATCTCCGGCCACGTCTTCACCGAAACCGCGTTGCTCGTCGCCGCGATATCGGACGGCACGCATGTCGGGCGCGGCGAAGGGGCGGGGGTCTATTATCTCGGCGACGATATCGACCATATGCTGGCTGAAGCCACGCGGGTGCGGGGCGCGATCGAGGCTGGCGCAACGCGCGAGGAATTGCAGCATCTGCTGCCGCCCGGTGGGGCGCGCAATGCGCTCGATTGCGCTTTCTGGGATCTCGAAGCAAAGCAGGCGGGGCGCCCCGTTTGGGAGCTTGCCGGGCTGGAGCAGCCCAAGGCGCTCCGCTCGACGCTGACGCTCGGCGCGGACAGCCCCGAGGCCATGGCAAAGGCGGCGCTGGCGATCGATCCCGCGGCGCCGATCAAGGTTAAGCTGACCGGCGACCTTGCCGACGATATCGCGCGCATCGAGGCGATCCGGGCCGTGCGGCCCGATGCCTGGATCGGTGTCGATGCCAATCAGGGCTACGACGTCGGCACGCTCGCCGACCTGCTCCCGGCGCTCGTCTCGGCACGCGTCGCGCAACTCGAGCAGCCGCTCAGGCGCGGGCGCGAGGCCGATCTCGACGGACTGAAACGGCCGCTGCCCTTCGCTGCGGACGAAAGCGCGCTCTCGCTCGCCGACACCGCCGCGCTCGTCGGGCGTTTCGACATCGTGAATATCAAGCTCGATAAATGCGGCGGCCTGACCGAGGGGCTGGCGATCGCGCGGCAGGCGAAAAAGCTCGGACTCGATGTGATGGTCGGCAACATGATGGGGACCAGCCTGTCGATGGCGCCATCCCATCTCGTCGGTCAGCTTTGCGACATTGTCGATCTCGACGGGCCGACGTTCCTCGCGCACGATCGGGTGCCCGGCGTCGAATATCGCGACGGGATGATCCATTGCCCCGCAGAAATTTGGGGTTCATGACAATTTGATGTCCTAAATGGGTTGACAATTTTCTGATTAGGACAATAGTCGTTAAATCGTGATTTCATTGAGGGAGGCTGGAATGACGTCGTCATTCCCGATGACGCGCCGCGCGGCACTCGCGGGCGCGGTCGGGGTCGCTTTGTCCGCGCCGATGGTGGGCCGCGGGGCCTATGCCTTCGCGGCGGCGCCGGCAAAGGCCTATTCGCGCCGCGCGGTCGACCTCGTCGCCTCATCGCTCGTCATTGACATGCTCGCACCGCTCAAGATCACCATGTCGCCCGATTATGTCGCGCACCGGCTGACCGACGCCGAGGCCGCCGAGTTCCGGGCATCGGGCATCACCGGCTTCCACAACGCCTATGGCCTCGGCGGGCCCGATGCGAAGCAGCAGGCGCTCGAATTTCTTGCCGGGTGGCAGGGTTTCGCCGGGCGCAACAGCCATGTCTTCACGCTCGTTGACGGAGCGGCTGATCTCGACCGCGCCAAGGCGGAAAAGAAATGCGCGGTCATAATGGGCATCCAGAATGCCGAGCATTTCGAAAAGATCGAGGATATCGCGCTGTTCCGCCGCCTCGGCCTGCGCTGCGCGCAGCTCACCTACAACAGCCAGAACCGGATCGGGTCGGGCAGCACCGAGCGCGTCGACGGCGGGGTCAGCGATTATGGCGCGGCGGTCATCGCCGAAATGGAAAAGCAGAAGATGCTCGTCGACGTCTCGCATTGCGGCGACAGGACGACGTTGGACGCGATCGCCATCGCTCAGGGCCCGATCGCGATCACCCACAGCAATGCCCGCGCGCTGGTCGACCATCCGCGCGTCAAGACCGACGAGGCAATCAAGGCGCTCGCCGCAAAGGGCGGGGTGATGGGTATCACCGGGGTGCGCATGTTCGTGCGGACGAGCGACCCCACCAATGTCGGGCACATGGCCGACCATATCGACCATGTCGCCAAGCTGGTCGGCATCGACCATGTCGGGATCGGTTCGGACGCCGACCTTCACGGCTATGACGACATGCCACCGCAAGAATATGCCGCGCTCAAGGGCGCCTACAAGGGCAGCTACGCCTTTCGCGACAAGATCGACATCGATGGTTTCGACCATCCATTGAAGACCTTCGACCTCGTCGAGGAACTCATCCGCCGCAACTATTCGAACGACAATATCCGGGCCGTGCTCGGTGGCAATTTCCGCCGCCTGCTCGCCCAAGTCTGGGGGTAAGACGATGAAAAAGGGACTTTTCGTTGCAGCAAGCATCGCCGCGCTGATCGCTGCAATGCCGGCACAGGCGCAGGAAGCGGAGCCAGTGCCTTCACATGAAGCGACAGCCGATACGGGAAGCGAAATCGTCGTGACGGGCTCGCGCATTCAGCGTTCGGGCTTCGACGCACCGACGCCGACGACGGTTGTTGGCGAAATCGAACTGGCGCAGGGCAACCGTCCGAGCATCGCGCAGGTTTTGAACGACATGCCGCAATTCCGGCCCGCCGGGACTCCCGCAACGACTGGCGGGAACACTGACAACAGCGCATCGACTGCCAATCTTCGCGGGCTCGGCTCGGTTCGCACGTTGACGCTCCTCAACGGGCATCGTTTCGTGGGAAGCAACGACCTGAACAATGTGCCGCAAAGCCTGATTCAGCGGGTCGATGTAGTGACCGGTGGCGCCTCTGCCGCATGGGGGTCGGGCGCTGTAGGCGGCGTCGTGAACATCATCCTCGACGACGAGTTCGAAGGTTGGAAAATGGGTGCCGAAGGCGGCATTTCGTCGCGCGGAGACGCCGCGCGATACCGCGGCGACCTGGCATGGGGTACGAAATTCGCTGGCGGCCGCGGTCGTTTCATGATTGCAGGCGAATATATGAAGGAGCGGGGTGCGTTCGGCCGCAAGGATCGTCCCAATCTGGAAGCCGGCATTTTTCAGCGACCGGACGGCCAACTTGTCCTTACGCGCGACCCAAATTATACGATCATCAATAACAATGGGTCGATTTTGGATACCGGCGGGGCACCCTATAACCTGATTTTCAATCCCGATGGTTCGATTGGCCCTTTCCCCTTGGGTAGCGAAACCTCCGGCCAGTTCACGGTGGGCGGCAACGGGCAGAACATCTACGACTATGTCGCCGTATCGTCGCCTTATCGCCGGGCGAATATCTTCGCCCGTGCGAGCTATGAGATCAGCGATGCGGCCAATATCTGGATCGAAGGCAGTTACAGCAGCATGAAGTCGAGCTTCGGCTTCTTTCCCGAAACCCCGATCGTCTTGATCCGACCCGACAATGGGTTTCTAACCCCCGGTGCGATCGGCCAACTGGCCGACGCTGGAGTGACCAATCCTTTTGTTCTGGGGCGGATCCTCGACGATGTCGGGCCCGACAAATATCTGCATTACAGCTCCAACCGCCGCCAGATCGAAGGGGCGATCGGAATTGAAGGATCGTTCGGTGAAGGATGGAAATATAACGCCTATTATGATCACGGCGAAATCAGGAATAATCAGTCGCTGAACAACCAGAGGATTTCGGCGCGGTTTGACGAGGCGGTCGACGCGGTGCGCGTCGGCAATTCGGTCGTTTGCCGGATCAATGCCGACGCCGATCCCACGAATGATGATCCCGGCTGCGCCCCGATCAACCTTTTCGGCAATGGCAACATTTCGGCCGAGGCTGTGTCCTACGCCTTTGGCGGCGCCCAGACGATCGACACCACCAAGCTCGACGCGGTCGGCGCGGCGCTCAGCGGGCAACCCTTTTCGACCTGGGCCGGGCCGGTCGATATCGCGTTCGGCGGCGAAGCGCGGTGGGAGGAAATCGCCAACAATTATGTCGATCCGATGTCGATGGCTGGCGAATTGTCGACGCTTAATTTCGCACCGGTGAACGGCGGGTTTAACGTCAAAGAGGTGTTCGGGGAGATCAATGTGCCGCTGCTGGATATCGAGGGTGTGGCACGCCTCGAAGTGAATGGCGCCGCCCGCTACTCCGATTACAGTACCAGCGGCGGCATCTGGGCGTGGAAGACAGGCGGCACGCTTCGCCTGATGGACGATCTTCTGTTGCGGGCCGTCTATTCGCGCGACATTCGATCGCCCAGCATTGCTGAATATTTCACGACGCGCGAGACGAATATCGCCAGCGCGCAGGATCCGTTCGTTGGCGCGCCGCAGGCCAATGTGGTCAGCTTCACCGGCGGGAACCCAAACCTGACGCCCGAAATATCGCATACGCTGACGCTCGGTGGCTCCTATTCGCCCCATTATATTCCGGGCCTCAGGCTGTCGGTTGATTATTACAAGATCGACATCGACAATGTGATCACCACTCTGTCGCTGCAGGACACGATCAACCAATGCTACCAGGCGGATCCGGCCGATCCGACGTGTGGCGGTGTCATTGTGCGCGACGGCGATGGCTCCATCGCGTCGGTTTCGCGTTCCTTCCGAAATCTTGCCTCCTATTCGACAAAGGGCCTCGACCTCGAGGCGTCCTATGCGATGCCAGTCGGCGCGGGAACGCTACGTTTTCGGGCGTTGGCAACCCATGTTTTCGAACTGTTTGTCGGATCGGATCAGGTCGGCATCGTCGGCGACCAAGCCTCATTCGGGACGCCGAAATGGCGTGTGACAGGCGGCATCAACTATCAGGACGATGATTTCGGGATCGATGTGCGGGGCCGCTACGTCAGCGGTGGGATCTACAGTGAGCAAGTCGGTGGCAATGGATTGCCGCTGCTGAACAACGAGATCGACGCGCGCCTCTATGTCGACCTCGGTCTCCAGTTCAATACCGGACCGTTCACCTTTTTCGCAAACGTAAACAATCTGTTCGATTCCGATCCGCCGCTGACGCAATATACGTCCTTCATTTATGACACGATCGGCAGATATTATTCTGGCGGCGTGAAACTAAAGTTTTGATGGTCATAACATGAATAGAACATCCTTTGCTGAGGTGGTCGAGGATCGCCTTCCGTCGCCGAGTGCTGCGATAAAATTGCCGCAACCCTATCTGCTGTTCCTCGGCGACACGACCGAGGCGGGCTATGCCAAGACCGCCTTTGGCCTTGCCGACTGGGCCGCCGATCGCTGCGTCGGCGAATATGGGATCGGCGCCTGCTCGGTCAGCGCCGGCCTGCCGCCACTGTCGCCCGCCGAAGCGCGCGCCGCGGGCGCGCGGTCGCTGGTGATCGGCGTTGCGAACCAGGGCGGCGTCATCGGCGACACCTGGGTCGCGGCGCTCGTGGAGGCGATGGAGGCGGGGCTCGACATCGTCAGCGGGCTCCACACGCGGCTCACGAGCATCCCCGCGCTGGTCGAGGCGGCGCGGCGGACCGGCCAGCGGCTGATCGACGTTCGCACGCCGCCGCCGTCGATCCCGATCGCCAATGGGCGCAAGCGGAGCGGCAAAAGATTGCTGACCGTCGGCACCGACTGCGCGCTCGGCAAGAAATATACCGCGCTCGCGCTGCACCGGGCCTTTGTCGCCCGCGGCATCGACGCCGATTTTCGCGCGACCGGCCAGACGGGGATCATGATCGCGGGTGGCGGCATGCCAATGGATGCGGTGGTTTCGGATTTCGAGGCCGGGGCGGCGGAAATGCTCAGCCCCGATGCGCCCGAGAGCCATTGGGACCTGATCGAAGGGCAGGGGTCGATCTTCAACCCTGCCTATGCGGCGGTGTCGCTCGGCCTGCTCCACGGCAGCCAGCCCGACGTGTTCGTCGTCTGCCACGACCCGGCGCGCAAGGTGATCCTCGGCATGGAAAGCTTTGCGCTGCCGAGCATCGAGGAAGTGATCGACCTGACGATCCGCCTTGGTAGCCGCACTAATCCCGCGATCCGTTGCGCGGGCGTGAGCCTCAACACCTCGACCTACGGTGCCGATGCGGCCGAGGCGCTGATGGCGACCGAACGGCAGCGGCTCGGGCTGCCAGTGACCGACCCGATCCGCGGCGGTGCTTCGTTCGATGCGCTCGTGGACAATATTCTCGCATGAGGGTGGGCGAGACGGGCGGCAAGTCGAGCTGGTTCCAGCGCTTCCTGCTGCCCGGTTTCGCGCTGAAGGCGGTGATCATCGGCGGCGGCTACGCGACCGGGCGCGAACTCGCGGAATATTTCGTGCCGTCGGGACCCTGGGGCGGGCTGTCGGCGATGCTGCTCGCGACCGTCATCTGGAGCGTCGTCGCCGCGCTGACCTTCGCGCTCGCGCGCAAGCTCGGAGCCTATGACTATCGCGCCTTTTTCGAAGGGCTGCTCGGTCGGGGATGGATCGCCTTCGAAATCGCCTATCTGATCTTCGTTGTCCTGATCCTCGCGGTGTTCGGCGCCGCTGCCGGCGCCATCGGTGCGGCAACCTTCGGCTGGCCCGAACTGGCAGGGTCGGTGCTGCTCGCGTTCGCCATCCTCGGTTTCACCGCCTTCGGCACCGCGCTGGTCGAGACCTTGTTCAAATATGCCTCGATGCTGATCTATGCGGTCTATGCGCTGTTCCTCGTCTTCGCGCTCGCCAGTTTCGGCGGATTGATCGCGAGCGGTTTCGCGAATGCGCTGCCGCCTTCGGGCAATTGGGTCGCGGGCGGCATCACCTATGCGAGCTATAATATCGTCGGGGCGGTCGTCATTCTGCCCGTCCTCCGTCACCTGACGAGCCAGCGCGACGCCATCGTTGCCGGACTGATCGCGGGGCCGCTGACGATGCTGCCCGCGATCCTTTTCTTCGTGGCGATGATAGCTTTCTATCCCGCGATCGGCGGTGAGACGCTTCCCTCTGATTTCCTGCTGCGCCAGATGGCGGTGCCGGGATTCCATGTGCTGTTCCAGCTGATGATCTTCGCCGCGCTGCTCGAAAGCGGCGTCGGCGCGATCCACGCGATCAACGAGCGCGTGTCGGGCGTCGTCGAGGCGCGCGGTCGCCCGCCGCTCGGCACCGGCGCCCGCGCGGCGATCGGCGGCGTTGTGCTTGTCGGCTGTATGTTCGTTGCATCGCGCGTCGGTCTCGTCGACCTGATCGCCAGCGGGTATCGCTTCCTCGCGTGGCTGTTCCTCGCGACCTTCGTGCTGCCCTTGCTCACCGTCGGCATCTGGCGCCTGCTGCGCCCCGCACCCGCTCCCCATATGGAGGCTTTGCCATGAAACGCCTGCTTGTCCTGTCGCTGATGCTGTCGGTCGCGATGCCGGCAGGGGCCGAACCGCCTGCCGACATCGCCGAAAGCGTCGAGGCGTTGCGCCAGAAAGTCGGCGCGGCGGGGGTGTCGATCGCGATCGTCGAGGACGGCAAGACGACGCTGTCGCGCGGCTGGGGCGTGCGCAAGCTCGGCGATCGGGCGCCGGTCGACGCGCAGACGATTTTCCAGACCGGCTCGACGGGCAAGGCGATGACCGCCGCGGCGCTCGCGGTGCTGGTCGACGAAGGCAAGATCGGATGGGATGATCCGGTCATCCAGCATATGCCGTGGTTCCGCATGTACGACCCGTGGGTCACGCGCGAGATCACGATCCGCGACCTGCTCGTCCACCGCAGCGGGCTCGGGCTGGGGCAGGGCGATCTGATGTTCGTGCCGCGCACACACCTGACCCGCAAGCAGACAGTCGAGCGCGTCGCGTACCTCAAACCCAAGACAAGTTTTCGTTCGGCCTATGCTTACGACAATATCCTCTATGCGGTCGCGGGCCAGCTGATCGAGGAGGTCACCGGGCAGACGTGGGAGGATTTCATCCGCGCGCGCGTGCTGCGCCCCGGCGGCATGAAAAATGCGACGAGCGACAGCGAGGATCGCTTTCGCATTGCCAACCGGTCGTGGCCGCACGCGCGGCTGTCGGGCGCGCTGCGCGGCCTTGGTCCACAACAGGCGCTCGACGAACGCGACGAACTCGGGCGCAACGGCGCGCCCGCGGGCGGGCTGGCACTCAGCGCCGACGACATGGCGGCGTGGCTCAAGATCCAGCTCGCGCATGGCGCGCTGCCGAATGGCAAGCGGCTATTCAGCGAGCAACAGGCGGCCGAGATGTGGACGCCGGTGACGCCGGTGCCGATCACGCCTTTGCCCACCGAGCTCAAACCCGCGCAGCCGACGCAGCAGGCCTATGCGCTCGGCTGGAATGTGCAGGATTATCGCGGCCATCGCATCATCCAGCACGGCGGCGGCGTCTTCGGGTCGATCACGCGCGTCGTGATGATCCCGGACAAAAATGTCGGCTTCGCGATCATGATGAACAGCGAGGACAGCGGCATGCTCCTTGGCCTGACCTATGATCTGCTCGACCATTATCTGGACCAGGGCGACTATGGCTGGATCGCGAAATGGGAAGACTGGTATCAGGCGCGGCTCGCGGGCGGGGTCGAGTTTCTGAAACAGTCGAAGGCATCGCCGGCGCAGAGCGGTCCCTCGCTCGCGCCGGCGCGCTACGCCGGGCGCTACCGCGATCCGTGGTATGGCGATGTCGTCGTGGGATCGGACGCAAAAGGGCTGACGATCGACTTCACTTCGACGCCGCGGATGGCGGGACGGCTCGACCATTGGCAATATGACAGCTTCGTCACCAAGTTCGACGACCCGGCGATCGAGCCTGCATACGTCACCTTCGCGCTCGATGCCGACGGCAAGGTGACCGGCGTGACGATGAAGGCGGTGAGCAAGATCGCCGACTTTAGCTGGGATTATCACGATCTCGACCTGAAACCCGTGGAGGACAAGAAGTGAAGTCTATCGCCATCCTGCTGACGGCCACCGCGCTGACCGCCTGCTCGACCGGCGGCGAACAGCCGAAGGCAGCACCCGAGGCGCCGCTGCACAGCCGGATGCTCGTGCTCGACACGCATCTCGACACGCCGCTACATTTCGAGCGTGCGGGCTGGAGCTTCGCCGATCGCCACGCGCTCGCCGACGACATGGCGCAACTCGATATCCCGCGGATGCAGGACGGCAATCTCGATGGTGGCTTTTTCGCCATCTATACCGATCAGGGCCCGCTGACCGCGAAGGGCTATGCCGACGCGCTGGCGTTCGCGCGGGGGCGATCGGACCTGATCGACCGCACCATCGCCAAATATCCCGACGCCATCGCGCCTGCGCGAACTGCGGCCGATGCGGTGCGGCTCAACAAGGAAGGCAAGCTCATCGCCTTCAAGTCGATGGAGAACAGCTATCCGCTCGGTGAGGATCTGTCATTGCTACAGGAGTTCTACGACAAGGGGCTGCGCCTCGCCGGGCCGGTGCATTCGAAGGACAACCAGTTCGCCGACAGCGCGACGGGCGAGGGACGCTGGAACGGGCTGAGCCCGCTCGGCAAGCAGTGGGTGGCGGAGATGAACCGCCTCGGCATCGTTATCGATGCGAGCCATTCGTCGGATGCGGCGTTCGACCAGATGCTCGAACTGTCCAAATATCCGATCCTGCTGTCGCATTCGAGCCTGCGCTCGGCATTCGATCATCCGCGCAACCTCGACGAAGGGCGGCTGAAGGCGCTTGCCGCGAAGGGCGGCGCGATGTGCATCTCGACGATCTTCATGTCGCCGATGAACATGTCGCCCGCACGCGCCGCATTGTTCGGCAAATATGAGCGGATCGGCCAGATCACGCCCGCCGAACAAGCCGATCTCAACCGCGAGTGGCGCGAACTCGACAAAACCGAGAAACTGTGGGCCGCCGATTTCGAGGCCTATATGAAGATGGTCCTTCGCGCGATCGAGGTTGGCGGGGTCGACCATATCTGTTTCGGCGCCGACTGGGACGGCGGCGGCGGCTTGCCGGGCATCGAGGATATTTCGGCGCTGCCCAAGGTGACTGAGCGGCTGAAGGCCGCCGGCTATTCGGACGCCGAAATCGAAAAGATGTGGAGCGGCAATATCCTGCGCGTGCTGGCCGCGCAGGGGAAATAGGCGACCGATCGCGGCATTGCTGGCTCGATCAGCGCCGCCGGCGGCGCGGATCGTCTTTTGACGCGTCCACCTTTGCAAGCGCCGCCGCGACCCATTCGTCATCCTCGACGGCGGCTTCATAGGCAGCAAGATGGGCCGGGCTCAGTTCCAGCCATGCGGACAGCTCATCCCATGCGTCGAACGCAGGATCGACGACGCGCATCGCCCATAGCCTGGCGGCTTCGATAAGTTCGGATTGATGCGTCGTCATGCCCTTCCCCTGTTATGCGGGGTCCTATGGCATGACGAAACCCCAACGGCTATTCCGTATTCAATTCCATCCTGAGACCGGCGAGCATCCTATACGCCTTCTGCAAATCCTTTTCGACCGAGCTCAGGCTTATTCCGAGTTCGCTCGCGATTTCGGCCTGCCCGACGCCGTCGAGGCGATAGCGCCGGAATATATGATCGACGCGCGAACCGAGCGCGGCGAGGGCCGACTGGACGTGCTGCAATTGTTCCCGCGCGACCAGGATGCGCTCGCCGGCGGGCGTGTCTTCCGGGGCGTCGCTCATCGCCTGCCAGTCGAATTGCCTTTTTTCGCGGCTGGTGGTCGCGCGCCGGATGTCGCGCATATGATTTTCGGCCGCGCGAAACAGATAGGATACCGGGTCGGCGACGGGACGCTCGGGCGCCGACGCGATTTTCTGCCACAGGTCGTGGAGCACATCCTCGGCCTCATGCCCTGCGCCGCGCGCCGCAAGGAAGCGCAGCAACCGGCCGCGTTCGTTCAGCAGCGTCGCGTGGAGTCCGCTGATTCCTGCATGCGCTACCATTCGATTGTGCCTTCGGCCCTGTCGGCGGTGACCTGCGCGCGCCGGCGCGCGAATTCTGAGATGTGCGGGCTTGTATCGCCAGCGACCCGTTGCGTCAGGGCGATGGGCGATGGCGGCGCCAGAAGCGGGGCAGGATCGGTCGCCCGCCCGTTGACGCGCACTTCGAAATGCAGATGGCTGCCGGTCGAACGTCCGGTCGATCCCATCAGCGCGATTGCCTGACGCTGTCCGACGGTATCGCCCGCCTGCACGAGCAGACGTGACAAATGCGCATAGCGCGTGCGAAGGCCGCCGCCATGGTCGAGTTCGACCATCTGGCCATAGCTCCCGGCAGAGCCGGCAAAAACGACGAGGCCACCATCCGACGCTAGGACGATGAGAGCCTTGGCATTATCGCGCGCTTGGGCGTTGTACGCATCGCGATGCGCGCGGGTTCGTTTTCGGGCGCCGACCAGTCTGTCATCCGTTTCCGAAAGTCTTCGCTGTTGCCGCCCGGAAGTGTCGCTTGCCCGCATGCCGGACCGATTCCGGCCGTGCTGGCGCAGCCTAGCGCGAGCAAAGAATAAAGGGCGGAGCGTACGGGCATGCGCCCATAAGACGGAGCCCTTCCCATGCACCCTTGGTGGTGCGCACAAAAATATTCGGCGAATATCCTTACGGAATCGCGCGTGTCCCTTCGTCTCTGACCATAGCACTAGCCTTTCTGCATCGAAGGAGACGGACGATGAATCCCACGGAACGCCGCATGCTCGACATGCTCAAAAAAGGGCGGGACCATTATGGCGTGGTTGCCGTTAAAGCCGAATTCGAGGCCGAAGGCACGCGCCCCGACGAACTGCTCCGCCTGCTCGAACTGACGTGCCGCGCCGACCTTAAGCTCGCGCTCAAGATCGGTGGCTGCGAAGCCGTTTCCGACCTCTATGTGTCGAAACTTCATGGTGCCGACTATATCATCGCCCCGATGGTCGAGACGCCCTACGCGCTGTCGAAATTCATCGACGCCAGCGCCAAGGTCTATGGCACCGACCGCGACGGCGCGCGGATGCTGTTCAATCTCGAAACCGAAACGACGCTGACCAACCTCGATGCGATGCTGGCGCTCGCGGCGAGCGGGGTCGATGGCATCGTCTTCGGCCGCGTCGATTTCACTCTATCCCGCGGCCTGCCGCGCAGCGCGATCAATGACCGCGCGATCACCGAGGCCGTGCTGCGCGTCGCTCAGGCATGCGCCGACCGCGACCTCGAACTCGTCGTCGGCGGCTCGGTCGCGGTCGAAGCGGCGCCCTCCCTGCGCGAAATCCGTGCGGTCCGGCTTGACCGTTTCGAAACGCGCAAGGTCGTTTTCGACGGCGCCGCGGTCGAGGGCGCAAATTTCGAGGCGGGGATCGCGAATGCCGTCGCCTTCGAACTCGACTGGCTGAAGAACAAGCGCGACTATTACCGGAGCATCGCCGACGAGGATCGGGCACGTATCCGCATGATCGAGGAGCGCAGCGCCGTCGCCAAGCGCAGCCATCTGGCAAGCGTCGCCGCCTGATACCATGTTCGGCGAACAGGTCTCGACATTGATGCGCAAGGTCGCGGCTGACGTGGTCATGCCGCGCTTCCGCTCGCTCGCCCCCGGCGAAGTCGTGGAGAAAACGCCCGGCGAGATCGTCACCGTCGCCGATCGCGAAGCCGAGGCGCGGTTGTACGCGGGGCTCGCGGCGTTGGACGCCGGTGCCCGCATCGTCGGCGAGGAGGCGGTTAGCCGCGACCCAGACCTGCTCGACGGCGTCGGGGAGGGGCGGGTCTGGTTGATCGACCCGCTTGACGGCACGGCCAATTTTGCCGCCGGGCGTTTCCCCTTCGGCATGATGATCGCGCTTGTCGAGGATGGCGAGCCGGTCGAAGGCTGGATATTCGACCCGCCCAGCGGCCGGCTTTGTCATGCGCGGCGCGGCAAGGGCGCGACCTGCGACTGCCAGCCGGTGCCCGTGTCGGGTCGTCGCGGCCGTCGCTTGCCTCCGCGCGCGGCGCTCGGTTCGCATTTCCTGCCCCCCGACCGCCGCGAAGCGTTGCATGTGTTCGCTGCGCGGACGCTCGACGTCCAGCCCGTGCCGCGCTGTGCCGCCGAAAGCTATGTCCGGCTGGTGCTGGGACAAGACGATATTGCGCTGTTTCAGCGTATCCTGCCGTGGGATCATGCCGCCGGCGCGTTGTTCCTGGCCGAGACAGGCGGAAAGATCACCCATTGGGACGGCACGCCTTATCGCGTCGGCGGTCTCGGCAAGGGCGTGCTCGCCGCTGCCGATGCGAAGCTGTGGGACATGGCGGCCACCTTGATATGCGACCCGGCCGCGGGGCTGGCCGATCGGGAGGACAGTTTTTATGCGTAAGGGCCTGACGCTGCTCGCGGCGGGGTGGCTTGCCGCTTCCTTTTCGATCTCGGTGCCGTCGGCAGCGCAGCTCGCATTACCGGTCGATCCCGCCGCGCAGGGCGACGTCGCTCAGCGCCGCGCCGCGGAGCAGGTTGCGGTTTCACCCGTCGACGTTCCCGCGATCGCGCCCGCCGTTCTCGACGGCGAAGCACCGCAGCAGCCCGAACCACGCAGGAAAGCCGGCCTCGAGCAAGATCCGACCGATGCGCCGCCGCCTAGCGAATTCGAAACCTATGTGTCGACGCTCACGGGCGAGCGGCTGCGCCGTTTCGGCTCTGAACTGCTCTTCCCTTCGGCGCGCGATTTCACTGCGCCGCCGACGACCGCAATCCCGCCCGATTACCGGATCAATCCGGGTGATGAACTGCTTCTCGGCATGACCGGGTCGGTCCAGGCATCGGGACTTCGGCTCGTCGTCGATGGCGAGGGGCGGATTTTCGTCCCACGCGTCGGTGCGATCGTTGTTGGCGGGGTGCGCTATGGCGACTTGCACGGCGTGATAGAGCGGCAGGTGTCGCGCCAATATCGGGGTTTCAGCCTCGAGGTCGCGATCGGGCGCCAGCACGGCATCACCGTCTATGTCACGGGTTTCGCTGCCCGCCCCGGCTCCTATACGGCAAGCAGCCTGTCGACCCTCGTCAACGCGGTGCTCGCGGCGGGCGGTCCGGCGGCAGGGGGCAGCTTCCGTTCGATCCAGCTCCGGCGCGGCGGAAAGCTGGTTTCGGATTTCGATCTCTACGACCTGCTCCTGAAAGGCGACAAGCGCGGCGATGCCGTGCTCCAGAACGGCGACGTCATCTATATCGCCCCCGCGGGCGAAGAGGTGGCGGTGATCGGCAGCGTCAACCGTCAGGCGATCTTCGAACTCGCCCCCGACGAAACGCTGACCGACGCGATCCTCTATGCCGGCGGCGTCAATACGGTCGCCGACAACAGCCGGCTGATGGTGCTGAACGGGATGAACGGCGGCGATGCCGGCTGGCGCGAAGTGTCCGCGAGCGACGCGGGGACGACGAAGGCGCGGCGCGGCGACGTCGTTCGCGTCCTGTCGCACGTCGGCATCGCGCGGCCGCTGCGGCAACAGCCGGTGCTCGTGACGCTGAGCGGCGAAGTCGCGCGTCCCGGCCGCTATTATGTCCAGCCGGGGACGCGGATGGCCGACGTCGTGGCGGAAGCGGGCGGGCTGACCGCCGAAGCCTTTCCCTATGCGGGTGTCATCACGCGCGAGAGCGTCAAGCATCAGCAGCGGCTGAGTTACGATCGCGCGATCGACGATGTCGAACTGCTGCTCGCCGCGCAGCCCGTCACCTCGGTCAACCGTGCGCAACTCGCCCAGCCGGGCAATATTGCGCTGATCAACAGCATCGTCGATCAGCTCCGCCGCCGCGAACCCGACGGCCGGCTTGTCTTCGACCTGCCGGTCGATGCGGCTGCGCTGCCGGGCGATCTGATCCTCGAGAACAACGATGTCGTTCATATCCCGGCGCGGCCGGTGACGGTCGGCGTGTTCGGTGCCGTCCCGAGCCCGGCCTCTTTCGCCTGGCGCGACGACGCGCTGGTCGGCGATTTTGTAAAATCGGCCGGCGGGGTCCAGAAGGTTGGCGACAAGAGCGAGATCTTCGTCGTGCGCGCCAACGGCACCGTGCTGGCGGGCGGCAAGCGGGCGCTTCGCGCACCGGCGCTCCCCGGCGACCTCGTCTATGTACCGATCGATGCCGACCGCGGCGAGTTCTGGGCGCGGCTGCGCGACATTACGGGCACGCTGTTCAGCGGGCTTGTGGGCGCTGCGTCGATCGCGGCGATCTCGAAATGAGCCGCGGCGACATGCTCGGCGGGCGCGCCGCCGCGTTCGTCGGCGATCCGCTCATGCGCCGCCGCGCCTACGCGCTCGCCATGCTGGTATTCGCGCTGCTGACGGTCTTTCCGCAGCCCTATGTTGCGCGTGCCAAGCTGTTGCCGCAGGACAATAACAGCATCGGCCTAGGGTCGATGATGAATGCGCTCGGCGGGCAGTTGCAAGGGTTCGCTTCGCTGTTCGGCGGCGCGAAGCAGCAGACCGACATGTATCTCGCGGTCGGGCGCAGCGGCGAGGTGAGCGGTGCGGTGATCCGCAAGCTCAAGCTGGTCGGACCGGGCGGCTATTCGTCGGTAACTGGCGCGCGCGTCGCGCTTGCGAAAAAGGTCGATGTCCATTCGCTGACCGGCGGGATCATCGAAGTCGAAGTGCGCACCCGCGATAAGGAGGAGGCCGAGGCACTGACCCGCGCCTATGTCGACGCCATCAGCGATCGCATTGTCGCGCTGGGCAAGGACCGCGTCGAGCGCAAACGCGCCATCGTCTCGCAGCGGTTCAAGGAGGCAGCCGACCGCGTCGTCGCTACCGAAAAGGCGCTCAATGACTTTCGTCGCCGCAACCGGCTCGCCGAACCGCAGGCCGAACTCGGCGCCGCGCTGTCGGTGCGTGCGGGGCTCGAGGCCCGATTGCAGGCAAAGCAGGTCGAACTGCAGACGCTGCAGAAGTTCCAGGGACCGGAAAATCCCCAGTTGATGGCGGTCCAGTCCGAAGTCGCGGCGCTTCGTTCGCAGGTTGCGCGCAGCGCTGAGGCGGGCACGGGCCCCGCCGGCCCCAACGTCGCCGGGCTTGGCGAAGTGTCGGGCGAATATCTCGACCGCTATCGCGACTATCGCTTCGCGCAGGCGCTGTACGACGTGTACGCGCGCTCGTCGGAAGAGGTCGCGGTCGAAACGCTCGCCGGGGAGACGGCCGCGAATGTGCAGATATTGGAGGCGCCGCGCCTCGATGCCGACCGCAAATATAATGTAGCCGCCGCCGCGCTGCTCGCCCTCGCAATCCTCGCGGCACTGTTCACCGAAATCTATGCCCCGGCGACCGGAATCCGCCTGTTCGCCGGGCGGGCAAAGGATACGGCGGCGTGACCGCGGCGCATGACATACCCGAGCTGTCCGTCGTCATCCCCTGCTTCAACGAAGCGCAGAACGTCGCCGCGATCTGCAAGGCGGTGACGACGGAAGCGATCGGTCATGCCGAAAGCCACGAGATCATCCTGATCGACAACGGGTCGACCGACGGCACGCGCGCGATCATGCGCAACCTGTGCGCCTCCGACCCGCGCATCCGGGTGATCCTCAACAACCGCAACTATGGCCAGATGCGTTCGCCGACCTATGGGCTTTACCAGGCTGAGGGGCGGGCGGTGATTGGCATGTGCGCCGATTTTCAGGACCCGCCGGCGCTGATCGGTGAATTCCTGCGCAAGTGGCGTGGCGGGGCGCAGGTCGTGCTGGGGCAGCGCCGGTCGGAAAAGGCGTCGCTGCTGCTGCGCGCCGTCCGCCACATCGGCTATGGCTTCCTCGCCCGTTTCGGCGACTATCCGGTGATCCCCGGCGCAACGGGCTTCGGCCTGTTCGACCGCGAGGTCATCGATACGCTCGCCGCGTGGAACGAGCCCGAGCCGTTTTTCCGCGGCATGGTCGTCGAAGGCGGTTTCCGGCTGGCGCTCGTACCCTTCGACCGGCCCGAACGCGCGGCGGGTGAGAGCAAAAATGGTGTTATGGCGCTCGCTTCCTTCGCGCTGTCGGGCGTCGCGGGGTCGGCGAAATCCTTGCTTCGCTTGCCATTGTTCCTGTCGCTCTACATCGGCCTGCTCGCGCTGGCGCTTATGGTTGCGGCGGCGGTGGCGTTCGCGGTCGACGGCCCGGTTTGGATATTGCTTGCACTCGCGCTGGGCGTGGGGCTTTTTGCCGTGCTTTTGCTCTTCCTCGGCCTGATCGGCGAACAAGTACGGATGCTCGCCGAGCGCAGCCGTAACGTGCCGCTGGTAATCGAGCAGGAGCGGATCAATTTCCCGGTCGATCGCGTGGCCCCCGCCTCGCGCACGCTCATCCGCCGCCCGTGACCGCGCCGCGCGCTCGCCTGCTGCCGCTCGCCGCGGAAATGCTGCTCGCGCTCGGCGTGATCGCCAGCCTTGGCTGGACGCTGCGCTTTTTCCTCGAGTTCGGTTACCTGCCGCAGCCCTTCGTGTTCGACACCAATGATACCTATATGGATTGGTTCAACACTGCCTATTGGGCGAACAATCGCGGCATTTACGACGTCTGGCGGAGCATCTATCCGCCGCTTTCCTTCGTCTTCCTCGACGCGACGAGCCTGCCGGGCTGTTATCTTCAGTCGTCCTTTCACGCGCGCGATTGCGACTGGCTGGCGCGGACGACGATCTATGGTTTCTACCTTGTCGATATCGTGCTTGCGTGGATCTGTTTCCGCCGGCTCGACCGCCGCACCGCGCCGATGCGAACGATCGCGGTCGCGCTCGGGCTGCCGATGCTGTTCACGGTCGAACGCGGTAATCTCATCCTTGTCGCCTTCGCCTTCTTCATGATCGCGCATGGTCCCGTCACCGCGTCAAAGCCATGGCGCTGGTTCGCCGCAGCGGTGACGATCAATTTCAAACCCTATCTGGTGCTGCCTATGCTCGCGCATGCGGTAAAGCGCGACTGGCGGCCGCTCGAGGCCGCCGGGATCGCAACCGTCGCGCTCTATCTCGTCACGCTGGCGCTGGTGGGTTCGGGCACACCGATGGAGCTCGCATCGAATACCGCCAACTGGGTCGTGTTCCAGGGCGCGCAGGTGTGGAACGAGGTCAATTATTCGACCAGCTACGCGCCCTTCATGATGTTCCGCATGCTCGAAATGCCGTTGTTGCAATTCGTTCCGTCGCGCCTTGTCGAAACGATCGAGTTTCTGGTGCCGATCGTCATTCGTTTGACGCAGCTCATCGCGCTGGCCGCCCTCGCCGCGGCGTGGCTCCAGCCGCGCGCGCTGCCCGCGCACCGCATCGCCGCGATTTTGCTCGGCGCCTATCTCGTCACCCAGTCGCCCGGCGGCTACACGCAATTGTTCCTGCTGTTCCTCGTGCTGATGGAGCCGTGGAAGGGCGCCGGGCCCGCGATCGCCATCGTCGCGGCCTACCTCCTCTGCCTCGTTGGTGACTGGCCGCTCGCCACCGTGCTTGACGTCACGAGCAACAGCTGGCTGGGCGAGCGCACCGTTACCGCGAGCTTCGGGCTGACCGCAGGGCATTTCATCCGGCCGGGGCTGGTCGTGCTCATTGTCTGGGCGCTCGCGCTCGACAGCATCGTCCACGTGGTGCGCGCGCACCGCGCCCACCGTCCGTTGCTCGGGCTGGTGCCCGCATGATCCTCGAAGAAGATCTCGCAGCGATCCACGGGCAGCTCGCGCCCTATTGGCACCAGCTTGCCGGCGCGCGCATCCTGATGACCGGCGGCACCGGCTTCATCGGTCGCTGGATGCTCGAGGCGCTGGCGCGGTCGGAGGTCGATGCCGACGTCCTGATCCTCAGCCGCGACCCTGCTGCCTTTGCCGCGCGCGCTCCGCATCTGGCGCGGCGGTTTGCGTTTCTCGCCGGCGATGTCGCCGATTTTTCGCCACCCCCGGGCCGGTTCACGCATATCGTCCACGCAGCGACCGACGCGAGCGCGGCGCTCAATGCGAACGATCCGCGCCGGATGTTCGACACGATCGTTTCCGGCACCCGCCATATTCTCGATCTGGCGGTCGAACGCGATGCGGGCCGGGTGCTGTTCCTCAGCTCCGGCGCCGTTTATGGCGCCCAGCCATGGGACGTCGGCCATGTCGCCGAAGACTGGATGGGCGGCCCCGATCCGCGCGATCCCAAATCGGCCTATGGCGAAGGCAAGCGCGCCGCCGAGCTGCTATGCGCCATCTATGGCAGGCAGTTCGGGCTCGACATCGTGACGTCGCGCATCTTTGCCCTGCTCGGCCCGCTGCTGTCGCTCGATATCCATTTCGCCGCGGGCAATTTCATCCGCGACGCAATGGCCGGGCGACCGATCCGGATCGAAAGCGCCGGCACCGCGGTGCGATCCTATCTCTACGCCGCCGATCTCGCCGCCTGGCTGTGGCTCGCGCTGCTTCGCGCGCCGCGGGGCGCGACGTTCAACATGGGGTCGGAAGATGCCGTGTCGATCGCCGATCTCGCGCGGCGCACCGCCACGGTCCTCGGCGGCCCCGGCGTCGAGATCATGGGCCGCGCCGATGCCGGCTGGAACCCCGGGCGCTACGTCCCGTCGACCGCGTTGATCCGCGACACGCTCGGGGTCGCGCCGACCGTTTCCCTCGATGCGGCGATCCGCCGCACCGCAATTTTCAATGGATGGACAAAATGAGCCAGATCAAGCTCTCCGACTGGGTTGCGCAGACGCTCGCCGACAAAGGCATCACCGACATTTTCATGCTGACCGGCGGCGGGGCGATGCACCTCAACCATTCGCTCGGTACGCATCCTGCACTCACGACGACTTTCACGCATCACGAGCAGGCGCTGTCGATGGCGGCGGAGGCCTATTATCGCCTGACCAACCGGCTCGCGGTGGTGAACGTCACCTCGGGGCCCGGCGGCACCAATGCGATCACCGGCGTTTACGGCGCCTTCGTCGATTCGATCGGCATGCTGGTGATTTCGGGGCAGGTGAAGACCGAAACCACGGTGCGCCACACCGGCCTGCCGCTCCGCCAATATGGCGACCAGGAACTCGACATCGAGGAACTGATCCGCCCGATCACCAAATATGCGACGATGGTCACCGATCCGCGGTCGATCCGCTTTCATCTGGAAAAAGCGATCTATCTCGCGACGAGCGGCCGCCCCGGTCCGGTATGGCTCGACATTCCGCTCGACGTACAGGCGGCAAAGATCGACCCCGACGACCTGCTCCCCGGCTTCGATCCGGCGGAACTCGACGAGCCGTGGAAAGCGACCGATGTCGATGCCGCCGCCGCCGAAATCCTCACGCGTATCGCCAGGGCAGAACGTCCGGTCGTTTTTGCCGGCAGCGGCGTCCGCCTGAGCGGCGCGCATGCGGAATTCCTGACGCTGATCGAGCGGCTGGGCATTCCCGTCGTCACCGGCTGGAACGCGCATGATGCATTGTGGACCGACCATGCGCTCAACTGCGGCAAGCCGGGCACGGTCGGCGATCGCGGCGGCAATATGGTAACGCAGAGCGCTGACCTTTTGCTTGTCCTCGGCAGCCGGCTCAACATCCGGCAGGTCAGCTATAATTGGCAAAGTTTTGCGCGCGCGGCATACAAGATCTGGGTCGATATCGATCCGGTCGAACTCGCGAAGCCCAATGTCGTCCCCGACATGCCGGTGGTCGCCGACCTCGCCGACCTGATCCCCGCCTTGCTGGCGCAGGATTATGCGGGGCCGACTGCGGCACACACCGAATGGCTCGGCTGGGCGCGCGAGCGGGTGCGGCGTTTCCCTGCCGTGCTTCCCGAATATCGCGAGCATGACCAGCTTGTGCATCCCTATGTCGCGATGGACGAACTGTTCGCGCAGCTCGGCGAGGATGACGTGGTCGTTACGGGCAATGGCAGCGCGTGCGTGATCGGGTTCCAGGCGGCGCATCTGCGCCCCGGCCAGCGGCTGTGGACCAATTCGGGCTGCGCGACGATGGGCTATGACCTGCCCGCTGCGATCGGCGTCTGCGCCGCGACCGGCGGCAAGCAGCGCGTGATCGCGATCGCCGGCGACGGCAGCATCATGATGAACCTGCAGGAAATGCAGACGATCGCGGGCTACGGCCTGCCGGTGAAGGTCATCCTGATCAACAACAGCGGCTATGTCTCGATTTTCCAGACGCAGCGTAATTTCTTCAACGGGGTGGAGGTCGGCGGCGGTCCCAAGAGCAATGTGACCTTCCCCGATTTCGCCAAGATCGCTGCGGCGTTCGGCTTTGCCTATGTCCGCACGGACACGCATGCGGGCCTTGCGGAAGCGATCGCCTCGACACTGGCGGTCGACGGCCCGGCATTCTGCGAGATCGTCGTCGACGAACATGTGTCCTTTGCGCCGAAGCTGGGCGCGAAACAGCATCCCGACGGGCGCATCACGTCGCCCGCGCTCGAGGACCTGTCGCCCTTCCTGCCGCGCGAGATTTTGGCCGACAATATGCGCATCGCGCTGATCGACGAGGATTGAGCCGATGCTCGGCCGCGTGGTTCCGCTCGGACGGCCGCTGCGCTTCCTCGTCGCGGGCGGCCTGAACACGCTGTTCGGGCTCTCCTTCTATCCTCTGCTGCTCTGGGCGGTGCCCTTGTTCCGCACCCATTATATGACCGCGCTGGGGATCGCGCAGATCGTGTGTCTCTGCTTCGCCTTCACGACCTATAAGCTCGGCGTATTCCGCACGCGCGGCAATATCCTGCGCGAATTTGCCGCCTTCGCGAGCTTCTACCTGTTCAACTATGCCGCGAACTGGGCGGCGCTGCCGTTGCTGGTTGAGGTTGGCGGCATATCGCCGATCGTCGCGCAGCTCGGCTTCACGATCATCCTCGTGATCGGCAGCTGGTTCTGGCACAACCGCGTCACCTTTCGGGACCGCGGCGCATCCTAAGCCGCGGCCCGCGCCGTCCCGCCCAGCCCTTGCCGTCCGATATAACGATCGATCTGCGCGAGCGTTATCGCGCGCGCATCGGCGCCATCATCGACCGCCTTGTGCCATTCGCTGATCCATTCCAGCGCGGTCGCCAGCGGCAGCACCGGGCGCCAGCCGAGTTCGGCGCGCGCCTTGGAACTGTCGAGCCGCAGAAGCGTGGCCTCGTGCGGCTGCGGCCCGCCGGCGGCGAGCGCGGCCCGATGATCGCCCCATGCCGCCTGAAGCCGCTCGACGATCCACGACACCGGCCGGGCATCCTCGTCGGATGGACCGAAATTCCAGCTGCCGGCGAAGGCCCGCTCACCCGCGAGCAGATATTCGGCGAGCATCAAATAGCCGTGGAGCGCCTCCAGCACATGCTGCCAGGGACGCACCGAAGCGGGCGACCGGATCAGCGGTGCGGTGCCCGATGCCAGCGCGCGGATCAGGTCGGGGATCAGCCGGTCGTCGGCCCAGTCGCCACCGCCGATGACATTGCCGGCGCGCGCCGAGGCGAGGAGCGGTCCCGCGACGTCGAAGAAGCTGCTGCGCCACGCCGACACGACGAGTTCGGCGCAGCCCTTGCTGTTGCTATAGGGGTCGTGGCCGCCCATCGGGTCGCTTTCGCGATAGGGCCAGACCCATTCGCGGTTTTCATAGCATTTGTCGCTGGTGACGCAGACGATCGCCTTGACGCCCGCCGCCTGCCGCGCGGCGTCGAGCAGGTGGACCGTGCCCATGACGTTGGTCGCATAGGTTTCGACGGGCTCGCGGTATGACAGGCGGACGAGCGGCTGTGCGGCAAGGTGAAAGATAACGTCGGGTGCGCAGTCTTCGACGGTCCGGCGCAGCGCCGCGGCGTCGCGCACATCGCCTTCGACATGGCGGACGAGTTCGCCAACGCGCGCTGCCTCGAACAGGCTGGGCTGCGTCGGCGGGGGCAGGGCAAAGCCGGTGACGTTCGCCCCCATATGATGCAGCCACAGGCTGAGCCAGCTTCCCTTGAAGCCCGTGTGACCGGTCACGAGGACGCGGCGCCCGGCCCACAGCGATGCCGATGCGGCGCTCACCAGCGCTTCCACGGCGCTTCGCCCTTATTCCAGAGGTCTTCGAGGAAGAGCTTGTCGCGCAGCGTATCCATCGGCTGCCAGAAACCTTCGTGGCGATAACCCATCAATTCGCCGCCGCGCGCGAGCTGTTCGAGCGGACCGCTTTCCCAGACCGTTTCGGGGCCGTCGACCAGATCGAGGACCGAAGGGTCGGCGACGAAGAAGCCGCCGTTGATCCGGCCGCCGTCGCCCATCGGCTTTTCGCGGAAATCGGTGACGCGGTCGCCGTCGAAGGCGAGCGCGCCGAACCGTCCCGGCGGGGTGACCGACGTCACGGTGGCGCGCAGCCCGTGGGTGCGATGGAAATCGACCAGCTCCGAAATGTCGATATCGGCGACGCCGTCACCATAGGTGAAGCAGAAGGGCTCGTCGGGATCGAGATAGGGGCGGATCGCGGCGAGCCGTCCGCCGGTCATCGTCGTCGGACCCGTTTCGACAAGCGTGATCCGCCAGGGTTCGCTGCGCGCATGATGCACCTCCATGCCATTGCCATTGCGCAGGTCGATCGTGACGTCTGACGTGTGGAGGAAATAATTGGCGAAAAATTCCTTGATCAAATAGCCTTTATAGCCGAGGCATACGACGAAGTCGTTGAATCCGCTTGCGGAATAAATCTTCATAATATGCCAAAGGATCGGCATCCCGCCGATTTCCACCATCGGCTTGGGCTTGATGGCGGTCTCCTCACCAAGGCGACTGCCAAGGCCGCCGGCCAAAATTACGGTTTGCATCGTTGCTCCACGTCTAGGTCCCGACAGCATGACGGACCCGACGCCCACAGCCCGCAATTCGCCCTGGAAGGTCCTCACCGGGCCGGCGGGCTTGTGCCTGATCCTGCTTGTCGCGGTCCTGCTGCGTCTCGACGGTGTCGGCTTTGGCCTTCCGGCGCTCAACGACGCCGACGAACCGCTGTTCATGGCGACGGCAGTCGAAATGCTCTCAAAATCGACGCTCGACCCCGGATGGTTCGGACATCCGGGCACCATCACCTTCTATTCGTTGATGCTGGTCGTCCTCCTCGTCGGCGGCCTCGGCATCCTGACCGGGCGTTTCGCCGATTTCGACGCCTTCGCCGCGGCGGTCTACACCGATCCGGGTATCGTCTTCCTGCCCGCCCGGTTGCTGATGGTGGCGTTCGGGGTTGCTTGCGTTTGGATGACCTGGCGGCTCGGCAAGCGGCTTGGCGGCGATCGGGTCGGTCTCGTCGCAGCCGCAATCCTCGCGGTCAATGCGGTCCAAGTCGAATATTCGCAGATCGTCCGTACCGACGTGCAGGCCAGCCTGTTCATGCTGCTTTGCGCACAGTCGGCGCTGGCGATCGCACGCGACGGCCGCCGCCGTGACTATCTGTTTGCCGGGTTTTTTGCCGGGCTTGCCTGCGCAACGAAATGGCCGGGTGCGGTGATCGGCGTTGCGGTGATTGGCGCTTACCTTTGTCGGCGGCGATCCGGCGTGGCAGAATGGCGCGACCTCGCATTTTCGGGCTTCGCGGCGGTGGCGACCCTTTTCATCGTCTCGCCGTTCCTGCTCATCGACCATGCCACCGTTCTGCGGAATCTGTCGGGCGAGGCGCGGCCGCTGCATCCCGGGGCGACGGGCGACGGGCTGTTCGACAATCTGGGTTGGTACATCGCCGGGCCGTTCTTTTCGTCGCTGGGAATCGGCGGCCTGCTGCTCGTCGGCGGCGGGCTGATCTGGGGTGCGGGCGATCGACGACGCTGGGCGTGGGTCATCCTGCCTTTCTGCCTGATCTTCCTTGGCGTCGTCGCGGCGCAGTCGCTGCGCTGGGAAAGATGGATCGTCCCGCTGCTGCCTTTTGCCGCGCTTGCGGCGGCACGGGCCCTATGTGCCATGGCTGACGTGCTGCCTGCGCCGCGCGCCCGGATCGCGCTGCCCGTCGCGCTTGGATTGCTCCTGATCCCGATGGTGGCGACCGAGCGGCTGGAGGCGGCAGGCAGGCGGCACGACACACGCCAGATCGCCTCCGCCTGGCTTCGCGATCACGCGCCGGGGGGCAGCCGGATCTTGATCGAACATCCGGCGTTCGATCTTTTGGACGAGCCCTGGCAATTGCTCTACCCGATGGGATCGGCGGGCTGTGTCGATGTGCACGACATGCTCGCGGGCCGGATCAGCCAATCGGACGTCGAGGACCGGCGACAGGGTGGCGCGATCGTCGATGTCGGCCATGTCGATATGGCGCGATTGGACAGTTGCCGTGCCGATTTTGCGGTCGTGACCAACCATATTCGCTACGATGCCGACCCTGTCCATTATCGCGAGGCGTTGCGGCGTTACGATCGACTGCTCGAGGGCGGGCGGTTGCGGCTGGTGGCGCGGCCCGTGCCGGGCATCAGTTCGGGGCCCGAAGTTCATGTCGTCGAACTTGCCGACCCTCCCGCGGCGCGGGGCATTCGCCGCACGGCCGGATATGATTAGGAATGCTCCTGCCACTTGATTCCCGAACGTCTTTGCGGGCACGCTGAAGGCCGACGACTGGATCGAGGGGAAAATCGTGGCCGCCGAAACAGCATCCCATGCGGCCGAAGCCGCAGCGCACGGTTTCGACTTGCTGCCGATCGTCATCCTGCTTGGGGCCGCCGTGATCGCCGTTCCCTTGTTCAAGCGACTGGGGCTCGGCTCGGTGCTCGGCTATCTTGCGGCGGGGCTTGCGATCGGCCCGTTCGGGCTGGCGCTGTTCTCGGACGCGCAGACGATCCTCCACGTCGCTGAACTCGGCGTCGTCATGTTCCTTTTCATCATCGGGCTGGAGATGCAGCCGTCGCGCCTGTGGGCGATGCGTGGCGAGATATTCGGGCTCGGCGCGGCGCAGGTCGGCGGGGCTATCGCGCTGCTCATCTGCGTCGGGCTCGCGCTCGGCTATCCGGTGGCGGCGAGCTTTGTCGCGGGCACCGGTTTCGTACTGACCTCGACCGCGATCGTCATGCAGATGCTCGACGAGCGGCGCGCGATAGGCCAGCCCAAAGGACGGCGGATCATCGCGATCCTGCTGCTCGAAGATTTGGCGATTGTGCCGCTGCTCGCGCTCACCGCCTTTCTCGCGCCCGGCGGCGAGGCCGTGTCGACGATCGACCGGCTGATTTCGGTAGCCATCGGCCTTGGCGCGATCTTGGGCCTGATCCTTGCGGGCCGCTACCTGCTCGATCCGATGTTCCGCTTGCTCGGTCGGGCAAAGGCGCGCGAGGTGATGACCGCTGCGGCGCTGCTCGTCGTTCTCGGCGCCGCGCTTGCGATGCAACTGGCGGGGCTGTCGATGGCGATGGGGGCCTTCCTCGCCGGCGTACTTCTCTCCGAATCCTCCTTCCGCCACCAACTCGAGGCCGATGTCGAGCCGTTTCGCGGCGTGCTGCTCGGTCTTTTCTTCCTCGGCGTCGGCATGGCGCTCGACCTCGATATCGTCGCCGCCAATCTGGGCCTTATCGCGATCTCGGTCACGGCTTACATGACGCTCAAGATAATCGTCATCTATGCCGTCGCACGGTTGTTCAAGAGCGGCCATGCCGAGGCGACGGAGCGCGCGGTGCTGATGGCGCAGGGCGGTGAATTTGCCTTCGTCCTCTATTCCGCAGCGGCCGGCGTCGGGATCATCGATGCGACGAGCAATGCGATCCTGACAGCGATCATCATCGTTTCGATGGTCCTGACCCCGATTATGGTCATCCTGCACGACCGTTTCATGCCGCGCGCTGAGGACAAGGCCGACGACCTCGATGTTGCGGAAAATCTCAGCGCCAGCGTGTTGATGATCGGTTTCGGCCGCTTCGGCCAGATTGTCAGCCAGCCGCTCTTCGCCAATGGCTGTTCGATCTCGCTGATCGATACCGATACGATCGCCATTCGCGAATCCATGGCTTTCGGCTTCAAGATTTATTATGGCGACGGGACCCGGCTCGACATCCTCCATGCTGCGGGAGCGGAGGACGCGCGGATGATCATCGTTGCGACCGACGATCGCGAAACGACGCTCAAGATCGTCGAACTGGTGAAGGCGGAGTTTCCGCATACTCCTTTGCTGGCACGTGCGTTCGACCGCGAACATGCGATCGAGCTCGTGCATGCCAACGCCGATTACCAGATACGCGAAACCTTCGAATCCGCGCTGGTTATGGCGGAAGAAGCGCTGCGGCGGCTCGAGGTTGATGAACAGGCGATCGGCGACATCATGGACGATACGCGGCGGCGCGACCAAGAACGGTTCGATATCGACATCTGCGCCGGCGTCTACGCCAGCCGCCACCTGATCCAGGGCAATGTGCCGATCGAGGATCGTGATCGATATATTGTGAAGCCCACCGATACGCGGTGACCTTTATCCCCCACCCGCCACACTCGGCAGCCGCGGCGGGGGATGAGGTTCGTCGTGCACGGATGGAACATTAAGAGAACAAAATCTGCTCGTCAACAGCTCTTTTGCACTTTTTCGCCTCCACTGTCCGCTTGGTTGACGTGAACGTCAATCGGGACCAATGCATAGCAAACGAAGGAAAGGGAATGCGATGGCGGAGCAGCCGAAATTCGATCTTACGGGACGCGTGGCGCTGGTGACCGGCGCCTCCTCGGGCCTCGGCGCGGGCTTCGCCAAGGCGCTCGCTGCCGCAGGGGCCAACGTCGTGCTCGCCGCGCGCCGTGCTGACAAGCTCGCGGAGCAGGTCGCGGCGATCGAGGCGGCAGGAGGGAAAGCGATCTCGGTCAGCATGGATGTCACCGACGAAGAATCGACCAAGGCCGCCTATGACGCGGCCGAAGCGGCATTCGGCACCGTCGATACGATCGTCGCCAACGCCGGCGTCGCGACGGAGAAGATGGCGATGGGCCTTTCGGTCGAAGAGATCGATTTCCTGCTCGCGGCCAATGTCCGCGGCGTGTTCCTGACTGCGACCGAAGGGGCCAAGCGGCTCGACAAGGCGGGCAGCCGCGAAAAGCAGAACGGCCGCATCGTGCTGATCGGGTCGATCACTGCGGAAAAGATTTTCCCGGCGACCTCGGTCTATGGCGCGACCAAGGCGGCGGTGCGCCATCTGGGCAAGGCGCTGGCGCGCGAATGGGCACGGCGCGGGATCAGCGTCAACGTGATCCAGCCCGGCTATTTCGAATCCGAAATGACCGCCGAACTGTTCGACAGCGATGTTGGCGCGGCGATGGTAAAAAGCTTCCCGCGCCAGCGCATGCGCCCGCCGAGCGACCTACATGCGCCGCTGCTCCTGCTCTGCTCCGACGCCGCGCTCGGCATCACCGGCAGCGTGATCACGGTCGACGACGGGCAGACGCTGTGAGCGAACTGCTGGTCGAGGCGTGCGGCGCGGTCGAAATCGCGACGCTCAACCGGCCCGAACGGCTCAACGCGCTGAACGAGGGGCTGGTCGACGAACTCAATGCCTATTTCGGCGGCCTTGCCGAACGCACCGATGTTCGCGTCGTGATCCTGCGCGGCGCGGGGCGTGGTTTCTGCGCCGGTCTCGACATTCAGGAAGACCGGTCGAGCGACGAGACGCCGGTGCTTCGCACGCTGCGTACCCAGACCAGCATTGGCAATATCTATCGCAAGATGCGCGCCTGCCCGCAGCCGGTGATCGCACTCGGGCACGGCGCCGCGTGCGGCGGCGGGCTGTCGCTGCTGCTCGCCTCCGATGTGCGCTATGCCGCGCCCTCGTTTCGCTGCAATGCCGCCTATATCCGCATCGGCCTCGGCGGCTGTGACATGGCGTCGAGCTATTTCCTGCCGCGGCTGGTCGGCGCCAGCCTCGCGGCCGAGATGATTCTGACCGGACGCTTCATCGATGCCGACCGCGCGCTGCGCGCCGGGCTGGTCAGCGAGATTGTCGACGACGACGCGCTGCTGGACCGCGGCCTCGCGCTCGCCGACGAGATGCTGGCGACCAGCCCGCACGGGCTGCGGCTGTCGAAACAGGCGCTCAATCTCAATATCGACGCGCAAAGCCTCGACGCCGCGATGGCGATCGAGGATCGTCAGCAGGTGATCCTGTCGGCGACCGAAGATCACCGCGAGGCGCTCGCGGCCTTCCTGGAAAAGCGCGCGCCGGAATATCGCGAGCGTTGAGGTATTCGAACCCGCCGACTGCCCATTGACTCGCCAATATATTGGCATAGTAAGTGTCATATCCCGAGGGGGGAGTGATGGCAGTACGCAGGAGGATCACTAAATGCCGGGTCGCTTAGGCGGGTCCCGGCGTGCTGCCATCATCGCAACCGGCGCGATGATCGCGTTGCTGCCTGTGCACGCGCGACCGGCGGAACCGGCGCCAAAACAGCCGAATATCGTCATTCTGCTCGCCGATGACTGGGGGTTTTCGGACGTCGGTTCGTTCGGCTCTGAAATGGCGACGCCCAACATCGACGCGCTGGCGCAAGCGGGGATGCGCTTTTCGAATTTCCACGTCGCGGGATCCTGCTCGCCGACGCGTGCCATGCTGCAGACGGGCGTGATGAACCATCGCAACGGGCTCGGCAACATGCCCGAGACGATCCCCGACGAACATCGCGGCAAGCCCGGTTACGACACGGTAATGAACTTTCGCGTCGTGACGATCGCACAGCTTCTGAAGGCGGCGGGCTATCGCACCTATCTCACCGGGAAATGGCATCTGGGCAGCGACGCTAGGCGCCTGCCGCACGCGCGCGGATACGACCGGGCGTTCAGCCTTGCCGACGCTGGCGCCGACAATTTCGAACAGCGCCCGATTGAGGGTCTGTACGATAAGGCGAACTGGACCGAGAATGGCAAGCCCGCGACGCTGCCGAAGGATTATTATTCGTCGCGCTTCGTCGTGCAACGGATGATCGATTATATCGAGGAGGACCGCAACAGCGGCAAGCCCTTCCTCGCTTCGATCAACTTTCTCGCCAACCATATCCCGGTGCAAGCACCCGACAGCGACATTGCCCGCTATTCGGCGATGTACAGCGATGGCTGGACCGCGCTCCGCGAAGCGCGGGCGAAACGCGCTGCGGTGCTCGGCATGACGCCCGCGGGGGTGCCGACGGTGACGATGGCGACGACACCCGATTGGAGGAAACTGGATGCCGACGAACGTGCGGCGGCGGTGCGCGTGATGCAGGCCTATGGCGGCATGGCGACCGCGATGGACCGCGAGGTCGGCCGGCTCGTCGCGCATCTGAAAGCCACCGGCGACTACGAAAATACGATCTTCGTCTTTCTGTCGGACAATGGCGCCGAACCCACCAACCCGTTCGGCAGCCTACGCAATCGCCTTTTTCTCGGAATGCAATATGATCTTGCGATCGCCAACATCGGTCGCCGCGGCAGTTTCTCCGCGATCGGTCCCGGCTGGGCGAGTGCGGCGGCATCGCCGCTTTCCGGGTACAAGTTCACGGCGTCCGAAGGCGGGCTGCGCGTTCCGCTGATCGTCGCGTGGCCGGGCAATGCAAGGATTCGCGCCGGCGCGATCACCGACGGTCTCGCGCATGTTACCGATATCCTGCCTACTCTGATCGAACTGAGCGGCGCGCGGGGTCACGGCGGCGCGTGGCAGGGCAAGGCGGTCGAACCCGTCACCGGGCGCAGCTTGGTGCCGATGTTGGAAGGTGCGACGGGCAGCGTCCATGGCGACGCCCCGCTGGGTTATGAGCTTTCCGGCAATGCCGCCCTGTTCCGGGGCGACTACAAGCTGGTGCGCAACCTTGCGCCGACCGGCGATGGCCGTTGGCGGCTGTACAACCTCAAGCTCGACCCTGGGGAAACGCGTGATCTCGCCGCCGCCGAGCCCGATCGCTTTGCCGCCATGCGCGCTGATTATCGTGCCTATGCAAAGGCAAATGGCGTGCTTGACATGCCGCCGGGCTATACCGCCGACGAACAGATCAATCGTTATGCCTTCGAACAGCAGGGGCGAAAACGGCTCATCCGCCTTGGCCTCTGGACGGGCGGGATCGTACTGGCGCTGTCAGCCCTGGTCTGGAGCTGGCGTCGCCGGCGCCACGCGCGCCGTATCGATCAGGCGAAAGCCGATGTGATCGGTGCCTAGGCTGCGCTCCTGGAACTGGCGCGCGGCGGGGCGGTAACGCGCGCAATAATTGGCGGCGCACAGGAAGCTGCCACCCTTGATGACGTTGCTTTCGCCGCCCGCCTTGCTCGTCGTCCATTCCCACACATTTCCGATCAGGTCGTGGACGCCGTGCCGGTCGGCGGGGAAACAGGCGACCGGTGCTCGGCCGGTGAAACCATCGGAGCCAAGGTCGCGTACGGGAAAGGCGCCCTGATAATAATTGGCGAGCGGTTTGCCCGCCTTGTCGACAGGGACGTTGCGGTCGGCGCCGCCGGTCGCCGCGGCGAGTTCCCACTGCTCCTCGGTCGGCAGCGCCTTGCCTTTCCACTGGGCATAGGCGAGCGCATCGTCATAACCGACCTGGACCACGGGTTCGCGGCCGCGCCCGTTGATGTCCGTGGCTGGCCCGGCGGGGTGCCTCCACTGGGCGCCGACGACCCAGCGCCACCAGTTCGGATTGCCGTCGGTCGGCGCCGTGAATACAGCCGATCCTGGTATCAGCATGTCGGGCGGCGCGCCGGGCAGCTTTGGCGGGTCGCGCTCGGCGAGGGTCTTGTATCCGGTCGCCTTCACAAATTCGGCGAACTCGGCGTTGGTGACCTCGTGCGTCGCGATCCAGAATCCGGGGACGCGAGCTTCGCGCGCGGGGCCTTCCTCGGGTAGCCGTGCTTCGGCCCCCATGGCGAAGGTCGCGCCGGGGACCCATACATAATCCTCGGCCGGCATCGCCGGGCACGCGGGCGCCGCCGCGTCGACGGCCTTGGGTTTCTTGGCCTCGCCGCAGGCCGCCAGCGCGCCGAGCAGGGCCGCCGACAGGAACGTTGTCCGCATCGGCATCAAGGCCGTTTGCCGATCGTATTTATCAGCGCATCGACCATGTGCATCGTTACCGTCCCCGCTTCCTCGGCCGACAAGCCCTGGTCGTGGCGCAATGTCCGCCAGGTCTGGAACGACAGCGCCGCGCACAGCGCCTCGACATGGATCCGGTCGGTCAGCACCGTGCCGGGCAATAGGCGCAGGATCAACTCGCGTTCGAGCATCACCACCTTGGCATATTGGCCCATCAGAAAGGGCGACTGATATCGCTTGATGTTCGCCGCGAGGCGAAAGGGCAGCGTCGTTTCGAACACGCGGACGCGCCGCCGGACGAGTTCGCGAATATTCGCCTGCCACGGCTGGTCGGGATAGGGCGCCGTTACGAGGGGCATCACGCGGTCGGTGATTGTCGCGGTGATTTCGGCGTAGAGCGAGTCCATATCGTCGAAGTGCCGGAACACGGTGCGCAGCCCGATGCCTGCCTCTTCGGCGACGCGCGCCGCGCTGGGCGCGAGGTCGCCGCCGACGATCAATTCCATCATCGCCTCGACGATACGCTTGTGGCTGGACCGGCTGCGGGCTCGGCGGCCATCGACCCGTTCGGGTTCGGTCTTTGCCCCGTTCGATTTGCGCACCGCCATCGTCATGGGTCCTCCGCTGGCCCAGCTTTGCGCCGGGGTCAAACAATCTTGCATATAGGTCAATATAATGACACATATAGTGCCAATAGTTTTGCGGCAAGCAGGCATGGCTGGGGCAGGGGATGAAGGATGAAGAAGCGTTGGGTCACGCTGGGCGTTATCGCTTTGATGGGGGCGGGCGGATATTGGGCGTTCGAGGCAAATAAATACCGACTTCCGGGTATCATCCAGGACTGGAACGACCCGGTTCAGCCCAACCGTCCCGTGGCATGGCAGCGGGGCCCCGCCGAGGCGCCCGATGGTGAGCGTCCGCCGAACATTATCCTGATCGTTGCCGACGATCTCGGCTACAACGACATCAGCCTGAACGGCGGCGGCGTTGCGGGTGGGGTCGTCAAGACGCCGAACATTGACGCGCTCGCACGCGAAGGGGTCAATTTCACCACTGCCTACGCTGCCAATGCGACTTGCTCACCCTCGCGCGCCGCGATGATGACGGGGCGCTATCCGACCCGTTTCGGTTTCGAATATACCGCCGTGCCCGTCGAGTTTGCGGAAAATCTGGCGCATGGCGAGGGCGTCGGACCGCACCGCGCGATCTTCCACGACGAGTTGATCGCCCCCGATATTCCGGCCTATCCCGACATGGGCGTACCGGCGAGTGAGGTGACGATCGCCGAAGCGGTAAAGGCGGCGGGCTATCACACGCTGCACATCGGCAAATGGCATCTGGGTGAGGCACCGGCGCTCCAGCCGCAGCGCCAAGGTTTCGACGAAAGCCTTGCCGTCCTCGCAGGCGGGGCGATGTTCCTGCCCGAGGACGACTCGGACAGCGTCAACGCCAAGCTGCCGTGGGACCCGATCGACCGCTTCATCTGGGCGAATCTCCGTCACGCCGTCACCTTTAACGGCAGTAAGCGCTTTCACCCCAAGGGCCATATGACTGACTATTTCGCCGACGAGGCGATCAAGGCGATCGAGGCGAACAAGAATCGGCCCTTTTTCCTGTATCTGGCGTTCAACGCGCCGCACACGCCGCTTCAGGCGACGAAGGCGGATTACGACAAATTTCCGCAAATCAAGGATCACAAGACACGCGTTTACGGCGCGATGATCGCACAGCTCGACCGGCGTATCGGCGATGTGATGGCCAAGCTCAAAGAGGCGGGGATCGACGACAACACGCTCGTCATCTTTACCAGCGACAATGGCGGCGCCTGGTATAATGGCATGGCCGACCTGAACGCGCCGTTCCGCGGCTGGAAGGCGACCTTTTTCGAAGGCGGGATCCGCACGCCGCTGTTCATGCGCTGGCCGGGCGGGATTGCACCCGGAACGCGGCGCGCCGACGTGACGGGGCATCTCGACATCTTCGCGACAATCGCCGCTGCGGCCGGCGCGGCGCTGCCGGGCGACCGGACCATCGACAGCGAGGATATCCTCGCCGGCCCTGCGAATCGCCCGGCGATGTTCTGGAGGTCGGGCGACTATCGCGCGGTGCGGTCGGGCGACTGGAAATTGCAGGTGACGAAGCGTCCCGAAAAGGCGCGCCTCTACAACCTTGCCGTCGATCCGACCGAACGCCGCGACCTTGCCGCGGCCGACCCGCAGCGTGTCGCCGCGCTTCGCGCGATGATCGAGGCGCAGAATAAGGGGATGGCAAAACCGATCTGGCCGGGACTCGTGGAAGGACCGGTGCGGATCGACGTGCCGCTCAACGCACCGTGGCAGGACGGGCAGGACTATATCTACTGGACCAACTGACCCGCTTCGCGGCTTGTGAAACATCGGCGCCGCGCGGTAAGGGGCGGGGATGGACAAGCCTTCCGGTTCCGATAGCGGCAACAATTCGCGCCCGACGATGGCCGACATCGCGCGCGAATTGGGCATCGCGAAAATCACCGTTTCGCGCGCCTTGTCGAATCATTCGACCGTGAAGGACAGCACGCGGCGGCTGGTCCGCGAAACGGCCGAACGGATGGGCTATCGGCTCAACGTATCGGCGCGCAACCTACGGCAACAGCGAACCCGGACGATCGCGGTCGTGATCGAAATGACGCCGTCGCACGAACGGTTGATGAGCGAACCCTATCCCTTGCTGCTGCTCGGCGGGATCCTCCAGGAATTGACTGCAGCAGGGCAGAATATGGTGCTGACCACCATTGACCTGTTTTCCGAGGCGCCGCCGTCCGCCGACGGCGTGATCCTGCTGGGGCAGGGCGTTCACGACGATGCGGCGGCGGTAATCGAGGCAACCGGGCTGCCCTATGTCGTGTGGGGCGCGGAACATGGCCCGCCCGAACGGGTCGTGGTCGGCAGCGACAATCGCGAAGGCGGCCGGCTGGCGGCCGAATATCTTGTTGGGCGCGAACGGCGGCGACTGCTCTTCCTCGGCGATGCCGAACATGGTGAGGCGGAGGACCGCTTGACCGGCTTCGATGCGGGGCTTGCGGGTTCGGACGCCAAGGTCGTCGGCAATATTCCCTGCGCCTTCACCGTCGCTGCGGGGCGCGAAGCCGTGGCGCCGCTGCTCGATGGGAAGCACCTCGATTTTGACGGGATATTCGCGAGCAGCGATGCCATCGCGATGGGCGCGATCGAGGCGTTGCAGGCGCGCGGGCATCGCGTTCCCGAGGATGTATCGGTGGTCGGTTTCGACGATTCGCCGGGGGCCGCGCTTTTTTCGCCGCGGCTGACGAGCATCCGGCAGGATTGGGCCGTCGGAGGCGAATTGCTCGCGCAGAAGGTGCTCGACAAGGTTGCCGGAAAGGCCACGGCGTCGCGCGCGATGCCGGTGTCGCTGATCGTCCGGGACAGTTAGCGGAAGTTTTCGAAAGTGCCGCGCAGCGCGGCATGAATCGCAAAATGGTATCGATATCTTGACATCGATACCATTTTGCAGGAAACCGTCGTCCAGAACGCGCCGCAAGCCAGGCGCGTCGACAGGTGAGGATGACGTTGGCAATTTCCGAAACGGCTTCGGCAGCGATGCGGCTTGTTCGCGACGGCACAGCGGCGGCCGGCGATCAGGCGCATGCGCTGTTCGCGCTCGCCAACGGGCTGGTCGGCGTCGAGGGTGTCGCCGATGAACGTGCCGATGCGCCCGCCTGCTACCTTCCCGAAGCTTACGTAAGCCGGCCGATCGCCTATCACGAGAGCTTCCCCGGCTATGCTACCGCGACCGATACCCGCATCAAATGCCCGAGCCCCATGTTGCTGCGGCTCCATATCGATGGCGTACCCGTCGATTTTAGGGGCATCGAGCCGGTCGAGAACCGCGTCGAGCTCGACCTTGAAAGCGGGCAGTTGGCGCGGCGGTCGCGCTGGCCGCTGGCCGATGGCCGCCTGCTGGAAATCGCGGCGCAGCGCATCGTCCCGCTGGACGGCGGTGCCTGCGTTGCATCGCGGGTATCGATCACCCCGGTCAATTTCGCTGCGAGCATCCAGGTCTGGCTGACCTATGGCGCCGCGGCGGCAACGGGTTCGGGCGACGCCGACGATCCGCGCATTTCGGGGCGCTTGCAATCGAACTGGACCTTGCTGCCCGCCGAGGTCGGCGACACGCCCGACGTCACGCGTTTCGGGCAGGATGCGGTCGAACTGGCGTATCGCCAGCATGTTGCCAGCCCCGGCGCTCAGGTCGCGGCGGTCCAGGCCGGGCATATCGTACGCCGCGCGCTGGGCGCGGGCGAAGAACTCGCGATCGACCGGGTCGTGACGCTCGCCTGCGCGCGCGGCGCGCCAGCGGTAATCGACCAGCCGATGCAAGGTTTCGACGCGATCGCCGAAGCCCAGCGCGTGGCGGTTGCCCATCTCTGGGATCGCGCGGCCTTTGCGATCGAGGGCGACGACGCGCTGACACTTTGCCTTCGTTTCAACCTGTTCCAGTTGCACCAGTCGGCGAGCCGCTCCCCGTCGCACAGCATCGCCGCAAAGGGGCTGTCGGGCGAGGGCTATGAAGGTCATTATTTCTGGGATGCCGAGGCGTTCATGCTACCCGTGCTGGCGTTGCAGGCGCCTGACAAGGCGCGCAACCTGCTCGCCTATCGCATCGGAAAGCTCGATCAGGCGCGTGCCCACGCGGCGGCGCTCGGCCACCGGCGCGGCGCGCTCTATCCCTGGCGAACGATCGCGGGCGCCGAATGTTCGTCGCACTATCCCACGGGGTCGGCGCAATATCATATCAACGGCGACATCGCGCACGGCGTGCAGCTTTATGTCGCGGCGACCGGTGACGAAGCGTTCCGCGGCGCCTGCGCCGAAATGCTGTTCGAAACGGCGCGCATGTGGCTGGAAATCGGCGCGTTCGATGCGCGGCGCGGCGGGGCCTTCTGCATCTATGGCGTGACCGGGCCCGATGAATATTCGGCGCTTGTCGACAATGATTTCTACACCAATGCGATCGCGCGGCACCATCTCGCCTACGCCGCCGACACCGCGGACTGGCTGCGCGGCGCAGCGCCAGACGACTATGCGGCGCTGGCGGCGGCGATCGGTCTCGATGCCGCGGAAGTGGCCGAATGGCGTGCGGCGGCCGATGCGATATGGTTGGCGGTCGACGCGATCGCCGGGGTCAACCCGCAGGACGACGCCTTCCTGGCGCGCCCGCCGTTGCCCGGCCTGAAACCGCTCGGCGAGCGCGGGCCGCTGCTGCTCGGGCTCCACCCGATGATCCTGTTCCGGCACCAGGTCAGCAAACAGGGCAATGTCGTGCAGGCGATGGCGATGGACCTCGTTTCCATGCCCCTGTCGCTGAAAGAGCGGAATTTTGCCTATTATGAGCAGGTAACCGCGCATGATTCGACGCTGTCGTCGGTCGCGTTCGCGACGATGGCGGCGCGGCTCGGGCAGTTCGACGAGGCGCTGGAATTTTACCGCGAATGTGCCTTCGTCGACCTCGAGGACCGCCACGGCAACACCTCGCACGGCCTTCACATGGCGGCGCTGGCGGGAAGCTGGCTGGTTCTGGCGCAGGGCTGGGGCGGGCTTGCGCTGGACGGCCCGGTCCCTTCGTTCCGCCCGGTGATCCCGGCCGAATGGACGGGCTATCGCTTTCGTCTTTGCTGGCGCGGCAGCGTGATCGAGCTTGCCGTCGATCGCGCCGGCTGCACCTATCGCCTCCTCGCGGGGGATCCGCTCGAAATTGCCGACCATGGCCGTCCGCTGCGCGTCGGCGCCGATCCCGTCTTCCTGTCCCGCCCGGCGTTGAAAGGCGTGATCTTCGACCTCGACGGCGTGCTGACTGACACCGCCGAGGATCATTATCAGGCGTGGCAGACGCTGGCCGACCGGCACGGGCTCGCCTTCGACCGCGAAGCCAATCACCGGTTGAAGGGCGTTGATCGCGCGGGCTCGCTTCGCCTGATCCTGGGCCATGCCGGCGCGGAGGTCGACCCGGAGCGGTTCGATGCGATGCTTGCCGAAAAGAACGACCTCTATCGCACGCGGCTGGCGGCCTACTCGCCGTCGAACCTGTTTCCGGGGGTGCGCGAACTGTTCGCAGCCTGCCGCGCGGCGGGGCTGAAAATCGGGCTTGCGTCGGCGAGCCGCAACGCCCCCGACGTCGTGCGCCTGCTCGGCATCGCGGGCGAGTTCGACTTTATCGCCGACGCGGGCGCGGTCGCCCATGCCAAGCCCGCGCCCGACATTTTTCTCGCCTGTGCCGCCGGCATGGGTTTGTCCCCGGACCAGTGCATCGGTGTCGAAGATGCGCGCGCCGGAGTTTCGGCCATCCATGCGGCGGGCATGGTGGCTATCGGCATCGGGTCAGAAGAGGCGCTGCCCGACGCCGACCTGCACGTTCCCGCCATCGGCGATCTTTCGATCGGCCTGATCCTGTCGTCAGAACGGGACGCGGCGATGCGTGGACGCCTTTCAAACAGACCAGAAAAAGTGGAGGAAATCTCATGTTGAAGCGGACTTATCTGCTGTCGTCGATCGCGCTTTTCGCGATGCCGATGACCGTTCACGCCCAGGAAGCGCCTCAGCCCGACGACGCGGCGGCGGCCAATGAAGAGATCGTCGTGACCGGCACCGCCGGCGGCGGGATCAACCGCCAGGACGCGGCTTTCGCGATCACCAGCATCAATTCGGCCGCGATCGACCGCGCGGCGCCGAACAGCACCGCCGACCTGTTCAAGGTCATCCCCGGCGTGTCGGCCGAAAGCTCGGGCGGCCAGAATGGCGCGAACATCTTTGTCCGCGGCTATCCGTCGGGCGGAGACGCCGAATTCGTCACGCTGACGGTGCAGGGCGTTCCCTTCTTTTCGCCCCCGACGCTGTCGTTCCTCGAAAATACCCAACTGATCCGCATCGACGAAACCATCGAGCGCGTCGAAGCGGTGCGCGGTGGCACCGGCGCGCTGTTCGGCAACGGCCAGCCCGGCCTGACCGTCAACTTCGTCCAGAAGGAAGGCGGGCGCGATTTCGAAGGCCTCGTGAAGGCAAGCATCACCGACTATGGCGACCTGCGCGGCGACATGCTGCTGTCGGGTCCGCTCGGCGAAAATACCAGCTTCATGGTCGGCGGCTATTATTCGAGCGGCGAGGGGATTCGCAGCCCCGGCTTCACCGCTGAAAAGGGCGGCCAGATCACCGCCAACATCCGCCACGATCTCGACAAGGGCTCGCTCCTTGTCTTCGCGCGCTACCTCAACGATCGCGGCCAGTGGCTACTGCCGATCCCGGTGATCCGCGATGGCGACAAGGTGCGCCAGTTCGGCAATATCGACCCCGGCACCGGCGTGCTCGCGGGCCCCGAAACGCGGCTTGCGGTGCTGCCCGACGGCACGCGCACCGACCTGGCAGACGGCCGCGGCGCCAAGCTCGTAAACCTCGGCACCAATTTCGATTACGAGATCGGCGAGGGTTTCCAGCTGCGTTATCGTGCGAGTTATCTGAACGGCGACGCCGATACGACGGGCCTCGTCCCCGCTAGCACCGCGACGACCGCCGACGCCTATGCCGCCTCGCTGGGCAGCACCGTTGGCAGCCTGACCTATGTGAACGGCGGTCAGGCCGTCGCCGGAAGCCAGCAGGTGATCCGCGCCGGCACCTGGATCGTACGCAAGCAGATCGAGGATTTCACCAACGACCTCGCGGTCGAGTGGGAAAGCGGCAACAACAAATTCACCGTCGGCGCCTATTATTCGGACTTCTCGTCGAACGATCAGTGGAACCTCGGCAACATCCATCTGCTGACGGCGGAAAACAATGCCCGCCTGCTCGATCTGACGCTCGCCGACGGCCGGGTCGCGACAAACAACGGCTATACGCAGGGGTCGTTCTTCAACGTCAACGCCGCCTATGACGGCCGCGAATATGCCTTTTACGCGGTCGACGAGTTTCAGCTGACCCCCGAATTGCGACTCGACGCGGGGATCCGTTACCAGAATTACAAGGCGACGGGCACGATCGAGAACAACAGCTCGGTCGATATCGACGGCGATCCCGACACGCTCTACGATAATGGCACCGCGGTGCTGAACGGTACCTTCCGTAACATCGCGTACAAGAAGGGCGCCTGGTCGTGGACGGTCGGCGCCAATTACGACATCTCCTCGTCGGTCGGCGTCTATGCGCGTTACAACCGCGGCAACACCAACCCCTTCTTCGACAATCTGCGCGACGGGGTTTTCGTGTCGCCGCGCGTCGACAATTATGAAGGCGGGGTCAAAGTGCGCACCGACCTGTTCTCGCTCTATGCCACTTTGTTCCACACGCGGTTCAGGGGGCTGTCGACGACGGTCATCACCGACGGCGCGCCGATCGCGTCGGTCGGCGGCGCGCGCAGCACGGGGGTCGAGCTCGAAGGGCAGATCCGCCCGGTCGACAATTTCTCGATCGCCTTTTCGGGCACCTGGCTGAACGCGAAATATCGCAATTTCTTCACCGACGGCGGGGCGACCGACCTGTCGGGCAACCGGGTGCAGCGTCAGCCCAAGTGGCAGTGGCGCGTGACCCCCGCTTATGACATTCCGTTCGGAGACGACGGCAAGATCTCGCTTTACTCGACCTTCGCCTATGTCGGCGACCGTTTCTCCGACACGGCGAATGTCCAGACGCTGCCCAATTATTTCAAGATCGACGCCGGGATCAGCGTCGACGTGAACCAGGCGCTCAGCTTTGCGGTGACCGCGGACAATCTGACCGACGAGGTCGGGCTGACCGAAGGCGACCCGCGCCAGCTCGGCGGTGGCAGTCAGGTCGTCAACGCGCGCCCGATCCTCGGCCGCTCGTTCCGCTTCAGCGCGGCGTATAAATTCTAGACCATCCCTCCCTGGGTGGCCGCGGCCTCTTCGCGGCCACCCCTTCTTTTTTGGCGTTTCGGTTCTTCAATTGTCGTCACCCCGGACTTGATCCGGGGTCCATGGACATCGGCGCCGCGGTGGATCCCCGATCAAGTCCGGGATGACGATGGGATGAGGCGCAAAAGCCCGCCATCCCTACCTCGCCCGATACATTCGCTCGTGTCTCGCCTAAGGACGCATTATGGCCCGTACCCGACTGATTGCCGCGCTGATCCTGACCTATGTCGCCTTTGCGATGCTGCTCAACAGCGTCGGCACGGTGATCCTCCAGTCGATTTCCAGCTTCGACGTGACCAAGCCGCAGGCGAGCACGCTCGAAGGCTTCAAGGACATCACGATCGCGATCGTCTCCTTCGCGACCGCAAGCTACCTGCCGCGCTTTGGCCTGCGCAATTCGCTCATCGCCGCGCTCGCGCTCGCGCTGCTCGCGTGCCTCGTCATGCCGATGATCGGCAGTTTCGGCGCCGCGCAACTGCATTTCGCGATGGTCGGCGCGGCGTTCGCGGTGGCCAAGGTCGTCGTCTATTCGATGATCGGGCTCGTCACGTCCGATGCGCGCCACCATGCCAGCCTGACCAGCCTGATCGAGGGCATGTTCATGCTCGGCGTACTGTCCTCTTATTGGGTGTTCAGTGCCTTCATCGATCCGGCGGGCCTGCGCTGGCTGAACGCCTATTGGGTGCTCGCGGCGGTCACGGGGCTGGCGCTGGCGCTGTTGCTGTCGGCGCGGGTCGACGAAGCGCGCACGCACGAAGGCGAGGCGGATGCGGCGTCGGAGGGCCCCGCCTTTGTCGCGATGCTGCGACTCGCCGCGCTGCCGCTGGTTCTCGTTTTCGTCGCCTGCGCCTTCCTGTTCGTGCTGATCGAGCAGGGCATCCAGACCTGGCTGCCGACGTTCAACAACGAAGTCCTGCACCTTCCCGCGCAGATGAGTGTGCAGGCTGCCAGCCTGTTCGCGGCATGCCTTGCGATCGGCCGGTTCGGCGCGGGGGCGGTGATGGCGCGTTTCGACTGGTATCCCGTGCTCAACGCCTGCCTCGCGATCCTCGCCGCGCTGATCATCCTTGTCCTGCCGCTTGCCGACGGGCTGGTGCCTGGGGCGATTCACGGCTGGGCCGACGCGCCCGCCGCGGCTTTCCTGTTCCCGCTGATCGGGATCGTCCTCGCGCCCGTCTATCCGACGATCATTTCGGTGATGCTGAGCGCGATGCCGCACCGGCAGCATCCGCCGCTCATGGGGCTGGTCGTCGTCTTCTCAGCGCTGGGCGGGACGACGGGATCGATCATCACCGGGGCGATCTTTGCGCATCTCGACGGACGGACCGCCTTTACCCTGATGCTCGTGCCGACGGCGGTGCTCGGTGCGGGCCTGTTCCTCCTTCGCCGCCGGATCGCGCTGGCGTCGCAGGATGCGAAGCTGCGCCCGATTTGACTCGCGTCAATGACGGCGCGCGATTCGCGGCCCAATCTCCGCCCATGGCAGGAGGTTGGACAATGCGGAATATTCTGGTTCAGGCCGATAATGGGGCCGGTATGACGACGCGGATCGAAAGCGCGCTGACGATCGGCAGGCGTTTCGGCGCACATCTCAGCTTTCTTATCAGTTCGCCCTATCAGCAATTCATCGCGGCCGATCCGTTCGGCGGACTTTATCTCGCGAAGGAACAGCTGGCGCAGGCGCAGATAGCCGACGCCGAGTTGGAAAAGCGGCTGAGCGCGGAACTTGCGCGCGAGGATGTGCCGTGGGACGTGGCGGTGGCCGACGGCGATGCGCTGTCGACCCTTTCGCTTGCGGCAACGCTGTCCGATCTGGCGATCGTTTCGCTCGGCGCCTGCGACCGCCGCGGCCATCGAGGCCCGACGATCGCCGCCGATCTGGCGCTCACGGTGCCGGTCCCGGTCCTTGCGCTGCCGCCCGAAGCGGCGCCGTTCGATTTCGATGCCCCGGTGATGGTGGCGTGGAACGGCAGCCCGCAGGCGGCCAATGCCTTGCGCGCCGGCGTGTCTTTCATGGGCGATGCCCCGAACGTCATTCTGGTCATGGTCGGCGACGACGAAGGCCGCGTCCCGGCAGAAGATGCGCTTCGCTATATGTCGCGCCACGGCGTGCATGGCGAGCTGCGGCGCGAGCCCAGGGGCGCCCACACCGCCGAGGAGGTGCTCGAACGCCTCGCGACCGAGATAAGGCCCGGCCTGATCGTCATGGGGGCGTTCGGCCGGCCGCGGCTGCGCGAAACCTTGTTCGGCGGCGTGACGCGCTACCTGCTCGAAGCCGCGCCGGCGCCCTTGCTGCTCGCGCACTAGCGCTTCGCCGCGCTTTCCAAACCGGCCGCCTTATTGTAGGGCTGGGCGGTGACCGATTGTGCAACCTGCATTGTCCGAAACCGCGCAATTTGCGCGAGCCTCGACGCTGCAGAACTCGCCGCGCTGGGCAAGATGGGGCGCCGGCAAAAGGTCCGCGCCGGGCAGACGCTCCTCTGGGAAGGCGATGGCGCGCCTGTCGTCGCGAATGTGCTCGAAGGCGTGCTGAAGCTCGTCGTGTCGACCGCCGATGGGCGCGAGCAGATCGTCGGCGTCGTCTTTCCCTCCGATTTCATCGGTCGCCCGTTCGGCAAGGAAAGCCCGTACAGCGTCACCGCGATGACCGACGCCGAAGTGTGCATCTTCAACCGCAACAATTTCGACGAATTTGCGAGTTCGCACCCCGATCTCCAGCAGAAATTGCTTCGCCGCACGCTCGATGAACTCGACCGCGCGCGGCACTGGATGATGCTGCTCGGGCGCAAATCGGCGTCGGAAAAGGTGGCGTCTTTCCTGCTCGAAATGTCCGAACGCCTGTCGGGGCAGGGATGCCAGTCGGGTGCGCGCAACGGGTTCGAACTGCCCTTCGGCCGCCAGCAGATCGCCGATATCCTGGGCCTGACGATCGAAACGACGAGCCGCCAGCTCACAAAAATGCGCGCGGACGGCGTCGTCGATCTGCCCTCGCGCCGCGAGATCGTCATCAACGACCGCGCGGCGATGGAGGTCATGGCGGGATAGGGCCTCCGCTCAGAAGCGGAAAGCGACCCCGGTGCTGATCACCCACGGATCGAGCTTGTGCCGCGTTTTCAGCACTTCGGTGCCGCCGGCATACCAGGTTGCGGTCGGCCGCAGAAAATAGCGTTTGGCGTCGATCGACAGTGCCACCCCCGTGCCGCTCAGCGGAATATCGATCCCGGCCTGGAGCGCGGCGCCGAGCTTGTCGCCCATCTTTTGCCGCGTCGCGCCCAGCGCGCGCGTCGTCGCGCCCGGCTTTTCGTCGATGAAGATGAAATAGCTGGGGCCGGCGCCGACATAGGGCTGCACGCCGCCGTCCTTGCCGAAATGATATTTGAGCGTCAGCGTCGCGGGCACGATCTTGGCGTCGGACACCAGCGTCGCGCCATCCAGCGCGCCGCGCCCGTCCACATCATGCTGCGTTACCCCCGCGATGGTTTCGAGCGAGATGGCGTCGGAGACGAAATATTCGATCGCGACCGTCGGCGTCACATTGTCGTCGGCCTTGGCCTGCGTGCCCGCGGGCAGGCCGATCAGGTCGGTCTTGACGTCGCTGATCTTGCCGTCGGGGGCGACATAGGTCGCGAGCAGCTTGAACTGGACGTCGCCCGCCTTGGCAAAGGCCTGGCCGGGAAGCGCGAGCGCGGCGGCGAGCGCGATGAGCGGGAGTGTTTTGGTCGTCATGGATGATCCTCCTGTTTGGACGGCGCATCCCTGCGTCGGGTCCGGCAGCCGCGCATTGATGCGGCGCAACAAGTTCGTTGATCCCGATCAATGTTTTGGCCCGAGCCCGCGTCCATGGCTGCGGTGAAGCGCGCGGCAGCAAAGTCGCGCCAAGCAGGGACAGAGATATGGACGGTCTGGTAACGAGGGCGGGGGGCTGGTTGGGATTGACCCTGCTTGCCTTGGTGGCGGCGGCGCTGGCGGTCGATGCGCCGTTTGCGGTGCATATGGTGATCGTCGCGCTCGCGTGCTTCGCGATGCTTTGGGCCACCGTCACGCGCGCCGACTATGGCGCGATTGCGCGCGGGATTTTTAAGATTCCCGCCGATCAGGGCGTCTATGACGACGACCCCATACGCTGGGGCGTCGTCGCGACGCTCTTCTGGGGGATCGCGGGGATGGCGGCGGGGCTGTTCATCGCGCTCCAGCTCGCCTTCCCGGCGCTCAACCTCAATCTGGAATATACGACATTCGGGCGTCTGCGCCCGCTACACACCTCGGCGGTAATCTTTGCGTTTGGCGGCAATGCACTGATCGCGACGAGCTTTTACGTTGTGCAGCGGACGTGCCGCGCGCGGCTTGCCTTCCCGGCGCTCGCGCGGTTCGTGTTCTGGGGTTACCAGCTGTTCATCGTGCTCGCCGCGACCGGCTATCTGATGGGTGTCACCGCGGCGAAGGAATATGCCGAGCCTGAATGGTATGTCGACCTGTGGCTGACGATCGTCTGGGTCGCCTATCTTGCGGTCTTCGTCGGTACGATCGTCAAGCGCCGCGAACCGCATATCTATGTCGCGAACTGGTTTTACCTGAGCTTCATCGTCACCATCGCGATGCTCCACATCGTCAACAATCTATCGATGCCGGCGAGCCTGCTGGGGTCCAAAAGCTATGCCGCCTTCGCCGGGGTGCAGGATGCGCTGACGCAGTGGTGGTACGGCCACAATGCGGTCGGTTTCTTCCTGACCGCGGGTTTCCTCGCGATGATGTATTATTTCGTGCCGAAGCAGGCCGAACGGCCGGTCTATTCCTACCGCCTGTCGATCATCCACTTCTGGTCGCTGATCTTCCTCTACATCTGGGCGGGACCGCACCACCTTCACTACACCGCGCTGCCCGATTGGGCGCAGACGCTGGGCATGGTCTTTTCGGTCATCCTGTGGATGCCGAGCTGGGGCGGCATGATCAACGGCCTGATGACGCTCAACGGTGCGTGGGACAAGATCCGCACCGACCCGATCATCCGCATGATGGTGATGGCGCTCGCCTTTTACGGGATGAGCACCTTCGAAGGCCCGATGATGTCGATCAAATGGGTCAACTCCATGTCGCACTACACCGACTGGACAATCGGCCATGTGCACAGCGGCGCGCTCGGCTGGAACGGCATGATCACCTTTGCCTGCGTCTATTATCTGGTGCCGCGCCTGTGGGGCCGTCCGCGCCTCTACAGCCTGCGCATGGTCAACTGGCACTTCTGGCTCGCGACCGTCGGGATCGTTTTCTACGCCGCGTCGATGTGGGTCGCGGGCATCATGCAGGGACTGATGTGGCGCGAATATGGCGCCGACGGCTACCTCGTCTACAGCTTTGCCGAAAGCGTCGCCGCGATGCACCCGATGTACCTGATCCGCGCCGCGGGCGGGGCGATGTATCTCGCCGGCTTCCTGATCATGATCGCGAACGTCTGGGCGACGCTCGGCGGCAAGGTCCGCGCCGAAAAGCCGATGACCGAAACCCCCTACAACGCCGCAGCGGACCGTCCGCTCGTGCCCGTTCCCGCCGAATAAGGAGCCTGCGACCATGGCCACCAAACCCGCCGAAAAGGGCTTCAGCCACAAGAAGGTCGAACGCAATGTGACGCTGCTCGGCGCGCTCGCGCTGCTCACCGTGACCATCGGCGGCATCGTCGAGATCGCGCCGCTGTTCTGGATCGACAATACGGTCGAGAAGGTCGAGGGGATGCGGCCCTATACCCCGCTCGAGCTCGCGGGCCGCAACATCTATATGCGCGAGGGCTGCTACACCTGTCACAGCCAGATGATCCGTCCGTTCCGCGACGAGGTCGAACGTTACGGCCATTACAGCCTCGCGGCCGAGAGCATGTACGATCATCCGTTCCAATGGGGGTCGAAGCGTACCGGCCCCGACCTTGCGCGCGTCGGCGGCCGCTACTCGGACGAATGGCATAAGGCGCATCTGATCGACCCACGCAGCGTCGTGCCCGAATCGATCATGCCGCCTTATGCTTTCCTGGCGGAGCGCGACCTCGACACCGGCGACATGGCGAACCATCTGACCGCGCTCTATCGCGTCGGCGTGCCCTATACGAAGGCCGATATCGAAAAGGCGAACGACGATATCCGGGCGCAGGCCGATCCCGATGCCGGGGCGGGCGACCTCCAGAACCGCTATCCGAAGGCGCAGGTCCGCGATTTCGACGGCGACCCGTCGCGCGTGACCGAAATGGATGCGCTGGTCGCCTATCTCCAGATGCTCGGCACGCTGGTCGATGTCGAAAAGGCGGCGCCGCAGGAACGTCCGGGCGAAACGGAGGCGGCGCGATGAGCTACGACGCGCTGCGCCACTTCGCCGACAGTTGGGGCCTGCTCGCCATGGCGCTGCTGTTCCTCACCCTCATCGCCTGGCCGTTCCGGCCAAGCGCCCGCGCGCGCAACGAAGAGGCCGCGAACATGATCTTCAAGGACGACGAGCATGGCTGAGCACAAGCGTATCGACGAAGCCACGGGGACGAGCACGGTCGGTCACGAATGGGACGGGATCGAGGAGCTCAACACGCCGTTGCCGCGCTGGTGGCTCTGGACTTTCTACGCGACGATCGTCTGGGGGCTGGCCTATGTCGTGCTCTATCCGGCGTGGCCGATGGTGAACCGCGCGACCGAGGGCGTGCTCGGCTGGTCGAGCCGCGGCGACCTTGCAAAGGAAATGGCGGCCGATGCCAAGCGCCGCGCGCCGACGATGAACGCGATCGCCGCGACTGCGCTCGCCGACCTGCCGGCGAAACCCGAATTGATGCAGGCGGCGGTGCAGGGCGGCGGCGCGGCGTTTCGCGTCCATTGCGTCCAGTGCCACGGTGCGGGCGGCGCGGGGGTGAAAAATCTCTACCCCAGCCTGACCGACGACGACTGGCTGTGGGGCGGCGATCTTGCGAGCATCGAATATACGGTGACGCACGGCATCCGGAACCCCGATCACAAGGATACGCGCACCAGCCTGATGCCCGCCTTCGGCCGCGACGGCATTCTCGATGCGGCACAGGTCGGCGACGTCGTCAGCTTCGTCCGTACGATCAGCCGGCAGGAAAAGGCCAGCGCATCATCCACGCGCGGCGCGACGCTGTTTGCCGACAATTGCGCGGTCTGCCATGGCGCGGGCGGCGAGGGCGGGCGCCAGTTCGGCGCGCCGAAACTGACCGACGCGATCTGGCTGTATGGCGGCGATCGCGACAGCCTGACCGCGACGGTCAACCAGCCGCGCAACGGGGTGATGCCGCGCTGGAACAACCGGCTTGATCCCGTGACGATCAAGATGCTGTCGGCCTATGTCTATTCGCTGGGCGGCGGCGAAAAGGGGCTGGCGCCCGTCGGCGAAGGGCAGGGAGCCGATGGCCAGCCCTGAGGACCTCTCCGGCCAGCCGGCGCCGCTCTACGAAGCGCGGAAGGGCGTTTTCCCGAAGGCGGTGAACGGCCCTTTCCGCCGCTTCAAATGGGCGATCATGGCGGTGGCGCTCGCAATCTATTATGCGACGCCGTGGATCCGCTGGGATCGCGGTCCGCATGCGCCCGACCAGGCGGTGCTCGTCGATCTGGCGAACCGGCGCTTCTACATGTTCCAGATCGAAATCTGGCCGCATGAATTTTACTATGTGGCGGGCCTGCTCATCATGGCCGGAATCGGGCTGTTCCTCGTCACCAGCGCGGTGGGCCGCGCCTGGTGCGGCTATGCCTGTCCGCAGACCGTGTGGACCGACCTGTTCCAGCATGTCGACCGGCTGGTCGACGGTGATCGCAACGCGCAGGTGCGGCTCGCGAACGGCCCGTGGACCTTCGAAAAGCTGTCCAAGCGGACGATCAAATATCTGATCTACCTCGTCATCGCTTTCTGGACCGGCGGCGCGTGGATCATGTATTTCGCCGACGCGCCGACGCTGACGGTGGATTTTTGGACCGGGCAGGCGGCGCCGATCGCCTATGGCACCGTCGCCGTCCTCACCGCGACGACGTTCATCCTCGGCGGCTTCATGCGCGAACAGGTGTGCATATACATGTGCCCCTGGCCGCGCATCCAGACCGCGATGATGGACGAAAAATCGCTGCTGGTAACGTATAAGGACTGGCGCGGCGAACCGCGCGGCAGCGTCAAGAAGGCACAGGCGCATCCCGGCGCCTTCGGCGACTGCATCGACTGCAACCAGTGCGTCGCGGTCTGCCCGACCGGGATCGACATTCGCGAAGGGCCGCAGATCGGCTGCATCACCTGCGCGCTCTGCATCGATGCGTGCGACGGGGTGATGGCGCAGGTCGGGCGGCCGCGCGGCCTCATCGACTATTGCACGCTCGACGATGCGGCGAGCGAAAAGGCGGGCGGCGCGGGGCGGCCGATCCGCAAGACGCTGCTGCGGCCGCGCACCTTGCTCTATTTCGGCGTCTGGAGCGCCATCGGCGCGGCGATGCTCTTTTCGCTCGGCCAGCGCACGCGGCTCGACCTTGCGGTCCAGCACGATCGCAGCCCGCTCTACGTCCAGCTCTCCGACGGCCAGATCCGCAACAATTACACGCTGAAGCTGCGCAACATGGAAACGCGGCCGCGCCGGGTCGCGGTCACGGTCAGCGGGCTTCCCGGCGCGGTGCTGTGGACGAATGCCGGCACGCGCGAAAATGCCGCACAGCGGATCGAGGTGGCGCTGCCCCCTGACAGCGTCAAGAGCGTCAAGCTCTTCATCGCGGCGCCCGGCACCGGCCCGGCGCGGCAGGATTTCACGATCGCCACGCGCGGGCTCGACGGCGATCCGCGCGGCGACAGCGACACCATCCAGTTCGACCGACCGGAGACAGGACAATGACCGACACACCGACACCCCGGCGTTTCACCGGCCGACATATGACGGGGGTCCTCGTCGCCTTCTTTGCGGTCGTGATCGCGGTCAACGTCACCATGGCGCGGTTCGCCATGTCGACCTTCGGCGGCAAGGTGGTCGAGAACAGCTATGTCGCGAGCCAGAATTACAACCGGTGGCTCGAACGCGCCGACGCACAGGCCCGGCTGGGATGGGATACGGGGGTCACGCTCGACGCGGGCCGGCATGTCCTGCTGACGATCCGCAAGGAGGGCCGGTCGCTGGAGGGGGTTCGGGCCTCCGCGACCGTCAATCACCCCGTTGGGCGCACCACGCCCGTCGCGCTCGATTTCGAGCCGGCGGCGGGCGGCGTGCTGCGCTCGGTCGAGCCGCTGGCGGTGGGGCGCTGGCGGCTCGACCTCATCGTGCGGCACGGCGCCGACGAAGCCCGCTATCGCGAGGATCTGCAATGAGCGCCGCCGCTCTCGTCGAACGCGACTTTGCGGTGCCCGACATCCGCTGTGCCGGTTGTATCGCCAAGCTGGAACAGGGGCTGGTGCGCGACAAGCGCATCGCTGCGGCGCGCGTCAATTTTACCGAAAAGCGGGTGCATTTATCCTATATGCCCGACACCGACATGCCCGACCTGATCGGCGCTTTTTCGACCCTGGGGTTCGAGGCGCATCCGATCGGGAACGGCCCCGGCGAAGCCGATGCCGAAGCCGAAACGAGCCGCGAACTGCTGCGCGCCGTCGCGGTATCGGGTTTTGCGATGATGAACATCATGCTGCTGTCCGTATCGGTCTGGTCGGGCGCGGCGGGGGCAACGCGCGACCTGTTTCACTGGCTCTCGGCGGCGATCGCACTGCCGACCGTCGCCTATGCCGGGCGGCCCTTCTTCCGCTCGGCGTGGCGGGCGCTACGTCACGGCCGTACCAATATGGACGTGCCGATCAGCATCGGCGTCGCGCTCGTCTGCGCGATCAGCCTGTACGAGACCGCGACCGGCGGCGCGCACGCCTATTTCGACGGCGCGACGATGCTGCTCTTTTTCCTGCTTTGCGGCCGCTGGCTCGACAGCGTGATGCGCGACCGCGCGCGCGGCGGCGTGACGGCGTTGCTGCGTAACATGGGAAGCGGCGCGACGGTACTCGGCGACGATGGCCGCGGGCGCTGGGTCGACGCGACCGCGCTCGAACCCGGCATGGTGATGCTCGTCGCGGCGGGCGAGCGACTGGCGGCCGACGGTGTTGTGGTCGGCGGGGCGAGCCAGCTCGACCTGTCGCTGCTCACGGGCGAAAGCGCGCCGCAGCCGGCCCAGCCCGACGACAGCGTCCATGCCGGCACGTTGAATCTTGAAGCGCCGATCCGCGTGCGCGTGACGGCGGCGGGCGCCGACACTGCGATTGCCGACATCGCCCGGCTGATGGGCGAGGCGGCGCAGGGCAAATCGCGCTATGTCCGCATCGCCGACCGCGCGGCGCGGCTTTATGCGCCGGCGGTCCATTGCCTTGCGCTGATGGCATTTGCTGGCTGGCTGGTCGCGGGAGCGGGCTGGCACGATAGTCTGCTGATCGCCGCCGCCGTGCTCATCATCACCTGTCCCTGTGCGCTCGGCCTTGCGGTGCCCGCGGCGCAGATCGTCGCGGCGGGCGCGCTGATGCGCGCGGGCGTACTCGTCAAGGATGGCTCGGCGCTCGAACGGCTGGCCGAAGTCGATCTTGCGTTCGTCGACAAGACCGGCACGCTGACGCTCGGGCGCCCCGAGGCCATCGGCCTCGACCGGCTCGACACCCGCGCGAAATCGTTGATTCTCGCGTTGTCGCAAGCCAGCCGACACCCGTTGAGCGAGGCCTTGACGCGCGGACTACAGCGTTATGACGTGCGTCCCGCCGAGGTGACGTCGGTAACGGAGACGCCGGGCTTCGGGATCGAGGCGCAATGGGCGGGGGGCATCGTCACACTCGGGCGGCCACAGCGTGGCGAGCTGGGCGACGCGCTCGCGACCGAGCTGTCAGTCGATGGCAAGTCGGTCGCGACGATCCGCTTCGCCGACCGGCTGCGGCCCGACGCCGCCGAGGCGATCGGCACGCTGGCGCGCCAAGGCGTCGAGGCGATGATCCTGTCGGGCGACCGCGCCGAAGCCGTCGCGCCGGTGGCACGCCAGCTCGGCCTGACCGCGCAAACGGGAATGAGCCCTCAGGACAAGCTGGACGCGATCGAACGTCAGGCCGGACTCGGCCGCAAGGTGCTGATGATCGGCGACGGCCTCAACGACGGCCCTGCGCTCGCCGCAGGTCATGCGTCGATCGCGCCGGGATCGGCGAGCGACGTCGGCAAGAATGCCGCCGACTGCATCTTCCTCGGCGACCGGATGATGCCGGTGGTGCAGGCAGTGCAAATGGCGCGGCGGACGCAGGCGGTGGTGCGGCAGAATTTCCTCCTCGCCATCGGCTATAATGCCGTGGCGGTGCCGCTTGCCTTCATGGGGCTTGTCACGCCGCTCGTCGCCGCGATCGCCATGTCGGGATCGTCGCTGATCGTCGTCGGCAACGCGCTGCGATTGAAGGGGGCGATCCGGTGAACGGGCTGGCCTTCCTCATCCCGATCGCGCTTGGCCTGGGGCTGCTCGGTCTCGCCGCCTTTTTCTGGTCGCTCCGCAAGGGGCAGTTCGACGACCTCGACGGTGCCGCGCTGCGTATCTTCGTCGAGGAGGAAGAAGAGTCGGTATGAACGTCCGCAACATCTTTCTCGCGATGGGCGCGGCCGCGCTCATGCAGCCGCCGATCGCGGTCGAGGCGCACATCCTGACCTTGCCGTCGTGCGGCGGCGCGGCGCACCGGATGATCGTTCCGGGCGATCCCGCCGACCCCGATCAGCGCCGCGACTGCGCCAAGGCGTGCCATGCCGTCACCGACCGGCGGAGCAAATCGGACGGCCTCAAAAAGCGCTGCTGTTGATGCGCCTGCGTTGATCCCGGTCAATGACCGGGCGCGGACGCGGGGGTAGCAGGCCCCTATGTGGTCCTATCACCCCGATCTGCTCGCCAAGCCGGTGCCGCGTTACACCAGCTATCCCACTGCGATGGAATTTACCGGCGGCGTCGGCGCCGACGATTATGCGCGCGCGCTCGACGCGATCGAGGCGGCGACGCCGATCTCGCTTTACGTCCATATCCCCTTTTGCGAGCAGATATGCTGGTATTGCGGTTGCAACACCGGGGCGGCCGGGCGCAAGCAAAGGCTGGCTGACTATCTCGTCGCGCTCCGCGCCGAGATTGCCCTCGTCGCGAAACGGCTGGGCGGGCGCGGACGCGTGCAGCGCATCGCCTTCGGCGGTGGCAGCCCGAACGCGATCGCGCCGGTCGAACTGGTGCGGCTGCTCGACCGCATCCTGACGGTGTTCGACGCGCACCGGCCCGAGGTGTCGATCGAACTCGACCCGCGCGGCTTTTCGGCCGAATGGGCGCTGGTGCTCGCCGCGGCGCATGTCACGCGCGTCAGCCTCGGCGTCCAGACCTTCGCGCCGCATGTCCAGCAGGCGATCGGCCGGATCCAGCCGCTGTCGCATATCGAGCGCGTCGTCGCGGCGCTGCGCCTCCGCGATATCGACGCGATCAATTTCGACCTGATGTACGGATTGCCCGGCCAGTCGCTCGCCGACCTCGACGCCACGCTCGACGAGACGATCCGCCTTGAACCGAGCCGGATCGCGCTGTTCGGCTATGCGCACCTGCCCGACATCATCCCGCGCCAGCGACGGATCGATGCCAGCGGACTGCCCGACCAGCGGCTGCGGTTCGAACAGGCAGCGCACGGATACCGGCGTCTGACCGATGCGGGCTATATTCCCGTCGGATTCGATCATTTCGCCCGACCGGGCGACCCCCTCGCGCTCGCGGCGGCGGAGGGGCGCGTCAGCCGCAATTTCCAGGGGTTCACCGAGGACGAAGCCCCGGTCCTCCTCGGCTTCGGGGCAAGTGCGATCAGCCGCTTTCCCGACCTCATCGTCCAGAATGAAAAGCGCGCGGGGCCGTATCGCGACCTGGTCGGCGAAGGCCGCCTGACCGCCGTGCGCGGCGTATCGATCGACGAGGCGCAGCGGGTGCGCGGGAAAAATATCCGCGACCTTCTGTGCCGCGGACGGACCCATGTCGACCCGGAGCGCAAGGCGCATGTCCGCACCATTCTCGCCGATTATGAACGCCGCGGCATCATCGAATGGGACGCCGGCGATCTGGTGATCCGCGACGAGGGCTTGCCCTATGCGCGCCATGTCGCGGCCCAGTTCGACAGCGTGCGCGGCGCGATCTGACCTTTCGCGCGCGCGGCCGATCGGGGCCGCGTTCGATCCTTCGGAGCTTTGAATGTTCCGGCTATGCACGCCCGCGCCGGTCCCGGCCTGGGTGAGCGATGATGGTGCGGTCGAGAAGACTCGAACTTCCACGGCCTTTCGGCCACAACGACCTCAACGTTGCGCGTCTACCAGTTCCGCCACGACCGCACATCATGATGGTCCGGATCGGGTCCGGCACCAGGTAGGAGCGGGCGCCTAGCAAAGCTTTTGGGGTGATGCAAGCGAGCTTCGCCGCTTTTATTTTTGCGGGTGCGAACAGACGCGGCCCACGATCGCCGCCCTTGTCACCAAACCGACTCGAAAGAGTCATGCAAGTGTCATGGCTCTGGCGTCAGACCGTCATCGAATCACCCTAGTGGCGGCATCACCGGGGGCGAGTCAGCGATTCTTTGCTCGTCTGCGGCGTGTTTTTCATCAGGGGCGCGAAGGCGCACACCGGGAACGGAGATTTTCATGGCGGCTTTCGCACGCATTCGTTTGGTCATGCTCAGCGGCGTGGCCTGTTCCATTCTTGCGGCATGCGGCGCCGACGGCGTCGCGTCGCCGGGCGAGGGCGTAATCGTCATTCC
>NZ_LNSA01000010.1 GCF_001468465.1 Sphingopyxis sp. H115 | reverse complement strand
CGCTCGTCATCCCGGCGCTCAAAGAGCTGAATAACGAATCCCGCTACGGCAACTCTTAAAAACCTCCGCACGTCAACGTGGGGTGGTCGCATCGCTAACAATATTTGAGATAGGGCCGGAAAAGGGTCGAGTAGAAGGCCGAAAAGGCGGCCGAGAAATCGCGATCGATATAGCCGGGCTCATAGACATAGGCCTTGGCGCCGACCGTGCGAAAGGTCGCAAGCAGACTCTGGAGCAAGCCGCTTTCATCGGAAATATCGAGAGTCTTTGCGAGTGACGACCAATCCGCGTCGGATTCCAGCACTCCCAGCCTTGCCGGGGACTTCATTCGGTTATTGCCCCCCCAGGCGGAATCAGCCGACCGTAAACGTACCCAGACGCTGTTCGGAAACGATCGACAGGGATTCCAGCTCCTCGATCGCCCGCACCGCTTCCGGCGACGGCTTCAAGGTGAATTCTTCGAATTCAGCGCGTGTTTTGATTTCGACGCGGCCAAAGCACTGCATATCGTCGAACGATGTGATGCCGTTGTCCATTGCCTTCCCCTGAATCAAAAATGCCGGCCGAAAAGCCGGTCATTCGAGATGCGGTAAGTTGGTAGGTTTAAAGAGATGTGAGTTCAATATCAAAATACAACCGTCGCAGCGACCTAACGTGCCGTTGCCACGACCGATGAATAGGGTGAAGCGACTGTCCGCAGCGTGAACAAAGATAAAACGAAGCGATAAATAGGACGAATAATCATTCGATTATCGAAACATCGCGCGAACATTCTGGTGCATGAAAAAAGGCACGAAGACGCTACGAAAAAAACAGCAAAATGGTGGTAAAAAATTGCGCCAAAGCAGCAAGAATACCCGAGAATAGAAAATCGAGGCAATTTTGCGCGATGATCCGGCGGCGATCATCGCGATTCACGTGCAAGAGAGGATTGCGAAGATGGCGCTCGGCATCGAGGAAATTCAGGCAATCATCACCGCCGGAACCGAACATCGTGGCTGGATCGCCAACAGCTTCGCGCAGGTGGAATTCCTTCTCGGCGACCTGATAGTCCGCTGCCGTGCCTTCCCCGAATATGCGGAGCACACGCAGACGGTCAGCCACAGTGCCTCCAAGCGCATCGCGAAGGTGCGCGCGATGTTGGCGATCGAGGGACCGCTGTCGCCGTTCGCGGCGGCGCTCGAGCCGCTGCTGGACGGCTTCGCGGCGAACCAGGAAGTGCGCAACCTGCTCGCGCATGGCTATTGCGAGTTCCACCATACGCCGACCGACGATGCCGGATTCTACTTCCGAAAATTCGACAGGGCGAAGGCGGAGGAAACCGGCAACGATGCGGCGCTGCTGGAAAAGACGTTCCGCCTCATCGACCTCGAATATCACCGGGTCCAGATGATCGCGCTCGCGGACAGCGCGATGGACCTCGTCTCCAACCTGCACGTCGGCTTGGGTTGGGCCGACGCCGTCCCGCAACCGCTCGCCTGACGGTCAGCGAGGCGGCGCGGAGCCCAAACGAACGAACGGGCCAAGACCGCAATGCTTCCCCAGCGGAAATTTCAAAACCGTCCCGGCGGATCTATGACCGTCACCGGGCACGCGCCGTGCATCGCCCTGTCGCTTTCCGCTCGGCTGCGCCATAGCGTGCGGTCTAAGTTAGCTGAATGTCCCAAGTTCAGGCGCGAAGAAGCCGCGGTGATCTCGCTACGGAATGGCTGCTTTCAAGCAGGATCAAATCCAGATCGGAACGACCGACATCAGGCGCAAAGCGGTCGGCTCACATTTTCTATGACGGCTAAGACATGGTCCATTTAGGTGGTCCATCTGCCCGAGTTTCACCTCGTTGACCTACATATTAAACCATTGCTATATAAAGAATATTAGAAACTCCACCCCCTCCCGTAGGGGTCACCACGGTAGAGCGCGCGGTCGGCGCGACATTATCCGCACATTGGCGTTTGAGACTGCACGGTTCTGCCTGACTGCTAAGGCGCCTTAGCCGATGTCGGTCCACTTAACGCGCGGCCGCGACAGATACCGATCGGCGATAGCCGCGTTCAAGCGGCCCGCTCAAATCATAACTTGCAATCTCGTCTGCGTAGATTCATCGTAGACCTGCAGGGGGCCACGGCTAGGTGCCACGGGGTGTGGCCTCCGTATTTCATACGCAGAAATTCGTTTTAATTTTCAGATAGTTGTAATTCCGCACCGGCTGGCTGGGGCGGCAGGATTCGAACCTGCGCATGGCGGTACCAAAAACCGCTGCCTTACCGCTTGGCTACGCCCCAACGGCCGGTGCGACGCGCGCTCTATAGCGCGTTGCGACCTAATGCAAGGCGGGTCGGATCAGAGCCGCGTGACCCAACCGTGCGGATCGGCCGCGCGGCCGCGCTGGATGTCGACCAGCTTGCCTTTGAGCATTTCGGTGACCTGGCCCGGGCCGCCCGCACCAACCGTGAAGCTGGTTTCGCCGCGCGTCACCTTGCCGACCGGAGTGACCACCGCCGCCGTGCCGCAGGCGAAGCTTTCGGTCAGCTTGCCGCTTTCCGCGTCGGTCTGCCACTGGTCGATCGCATAGGGTTGCTCGCGTACGGTCAGGCCCGCGTCCTTGGCCAGCGTGATGATCGCGTCGCGCGTGATGCCGGGAAGGATTGTGCCCGTCAGTGGCGGCGTGACGATGCTGCCGTCGTCGAACACGAAGAACATGTTCATGCCGCCCAGTTCCTCGATCCAGCGATGCTCGGCGGCGTCGAGGAAGACGACCTGGTCGTGCCCCTTGGCGATCGCCTCGCGCTGCGCGACGAGGCTGGAGGCATAATTGCCGCCGCATTTGGCGGCGCCGGTACCGCCGGGCGCGGCGCGCGTATAATCCTCCGACACCCAGAGCGAGATCGCGGGCGCGCCCGACTTGAAATAATTTCCGACCGGCGAGGTGATGACGAGGAACTGATATTCGGAGGCCGGTTTCACACCCAGGAACACCTCGCTGGCGAACATGAAGGGGCGGAGATACAGCGCGCCGCCGTCAACGGGCGGGAACCATTTGGCGTCCGCTGCCACCGCTTCCTTCACCGCCGCGATGAACATGTCCTCGGGCAGTTCGGCCATCGCCATGCGGCGCGCGCTGGCGTTGAAGCGCGCGGCATTGGCTTCGACGCGGAACAGCGCCATCGAACCGTCGTCGAGGCGATAAGCCTTCAGCCCCTCGAAGATTTCCTGCGCATAATGAAGCACCGCGGTCGCGGGATCGAGCGTCAGCGGACCACGCGGCATCACCTGCGCATCGTGCCAACCCTGCCCCTCGGTGTAGCGGATCGACACCATATGGTCGGTAAAGACCCGCCCGAAAACCGGATCCGCAATCGCCGCCGCCCGTACGTCGTCCGCCACCGGACTGGGGTGCGGAAGATGGGTGAAGGCGGGAGCGGACATGCGAAAACACCTTTGCTTTGCAGGTTTCGGGAGCGCGCCTCTTGCCAAAGAGCGGGACGGCGCGCAACGGTAGCGACTATGCCGGATGAAAATTTTCTTTCACAAGTACCCGCAGCCTCTGCCCTTTTCTTGCGCGAAGAGGAGGTTCGGCGCGGGATCGAATTTCTGTTTTTCGCTCACGCATCGCTGTGGCGCGCGATCGATACCCGGCTCGCCGAACGGACGTTGGGACGCGCGCATTATCGCGCGCTCTATTTCATCGCACGGCAACCGGGGCTGACGATTTCGGATTTGCTGGCGCTGCTCGGCATCACCAAACAGTCGCTCGGCCGCGTCGTGAAGGAGCTGGAAGCGCGGGACTATCTGACGACGCGGCCGGGCAATCGCGACCGGCGCGCGAAGGAACTGCGCCTGACCGACGCCGGCCGCACCGCCGAACGCGAGATTTTCGCGGCGCTGCGCGATACGATGAGCCGCGCCTACACGCACGCCGGACAGCAGGCGGTGACCGGGTTCTGGCAGGTGAGCGAAGCCCTCGTCCCGCTGCGCGAACGACGCCGGATCGCGGCCCTCGGGAATGAACCGGGCTAAATCAGCCCTCGCCGCGTGCGATGTCTGCCAGTTCGCGCCCGCGATCGCGCGCCGCGCGCAGCACATTGGTGAGCAGCGCGGCAAGCTGGCCGTCGCTATCGAGCACGTCAAGCCCCGCCTGCGTCGTCCCACCCTTGCTCGCGACCTGCGCGATCAGCACGCCGGGCTTTTCTCCGCTATCGGCGAGCAGCGCTGTTGCCCCCCCGAACGTTGCGGTCGCTAGCGCGAGCGAATCTTCGGCCGACAGACCAAGCCGCTCGCCCGCCGCCGCGTAGGATTCGATCAGCCGGAAAACGAAAGCCGGGCCGCTGCCGGTGAAGGCGGTGACCAGATCCATCGTCGAATCATCGGCAAGCCGCACCGTCTTGCCCAACGTGCCCAGCAGCGCGTCGATCGCCGCATCGTCTGCGGCGCCAAGCGTCGCGACCGCCGACACCCCGGCGCCGACGCGCGCAGCGAGATTTGGCAGGATGCGGACCTGTGCGCCCGCGGCGGGAAAGCGTCCCGCGAGATCGGCCAGCGACACACCGGCGAGGATCGAAAGCAGATGGACCTGCCCTGTCGCCAGCGGGGCCAATATCTCGGCGACGTCACCGAGCTGCTGCGGCTTCATCCCAAGCATGATCCAGTCGGCGGAACCGCCCGCCGCCTGCCATTCGTCGAGCCCGGCATGCTGAACGATGCCGGCCCGCGGCGCCGCAAAAGGATCGACGATCGCGACCTGCGCGGGATCGAGCCCAGCGGCGAGCCAGCGATCGAGCATGGCCCCCGCCATGTTGCCGCAACCGACCAGCAAGAGACGGCCCGAGAAATTCCGCAACGCTTTGCTCATATATCCTTCTTTTCTTGTCCTTTACCGGCAGCTGGTCTCGGGACCCGATAACAGGTCGAGACAGCGGCCATCGATTTTACTTGCATCCACCGGCAGTCCGATGACCGACGCCAGCGTCGGCATGATATCGACCGTCATCACCGCATTGGGCTGTTCGAAACCGGCGAGCCCCTTGCGCCAGAAGAGAATCGGCACGCGGCGGTCATAGTCCCATACCGACCCGTGGGTCGCGACATAGCCGACGCCCGCTTCGGGGATCGGGGTGACCCGCGGTTTCAGCGCTATGATGAAATCGCCAGAACGCTGCGGATTGTAGGACGCCCGCAGCTTGTCCAACAATGTCCAGCTATCGGGCGCGCGCTTCGAAATCGGGTGCGCGTCCAACTCCTCGCGCGTCGCCACCGCTTCGACCTGCGGATGCGCACGCAGGCGCGGGAGCAGTTCGGCAAGCGCCGCCTTGCGCTGCGCCGCCGTGAGCGTCTTCGCCAGATAATAATCGCCGCCATCGCCATAAAGCAGCGGTTGCGGCAGGCCCAGCTTTTCGGCGACCGCCTTGCCCATCGCTTCGGGATCGAGCGCCTTGTCGACGCGCTGTGCGTCGGGCCAGGCATTCTGCCGATTGCGTTCGGGCAGGTCGTGGCCGCCATGATCTGCGGTCAGCGCGACGACATAGTCAATCCCCGTCGCGTCGAGCCGCGCGAAGAAATCGCCGAGTTCGCGGTCGAGCCCCGCCATCTGGAGGCACATTTCACTGCCTTCGGTGCCTGTACTGTGGCCGACATAGTCGGTCGCCGACAGTCCGACGATCAGAAGGTCGGTGCTACTGCCTTCGCCCATCTTGCGGGCCTGGCGCAGCGCCGCGGCGGTTGCGAGGACCGCGCCATCGGCCTCGGGCGACGCCATGAAGCGGCGGAAGTCTCCGGCATCGCGTGCCATCCGGCCGGTGCCGACCGTCGCGCCCTTGTCGCCGACCGGGATCGCGATATCGCGTGCCGCGCAATCGGCCGGCAGAGTCAGCCCGGGGCGCGGCTGGTTGATCGCCGCCGCGACCGCGGCGCTCGCCTGCTGCGCGGTCGGCGACAGCGTCGTGCCGCGATAGCTGGCGAGGCCAGTGGGCGCGAGCCACATCAGTTCGTCGGCCTGGCGCCCGCCCATCATGATCGCCGAGCGATCCTTGCCGGACACCGAGACCACCTGCGCTTCCGGGTCGCGCACCTTCATCAGGTCGCCGAGCGTCGGAACGAGCAGATGCTTTACCGAGGGCGCATAGGCACCGCTTTTCGACGTTGTGCCCGCTACACTCTCGTCCTCGGCGCAATAAACGCGCTTGTCGTCGCGCGTGACCGAAAGGTCGAAATAGTTATTGGCGACGATGCCCGTATGCGCCGGATGATTGCCGGTCAGGATCGTCGAATGGCCGGGACATGTCTCGGTCGCGCCATGCGCCTGATAACCGGACGGAAAGACAACGCCCGACGCCAGCCGCGCAAGGCCGCCGGTGAAATGGCCGCGATATTCGGCGAACAGGTCGGCCGAAAACTGGTCCACAGCGATCATCACGACAAGCTTGGGAGCGGGCGTCGCGGCCGTAACCTTCTGCACCGGCGGAGCCGAATTCTGCGCAAGGCCGGTTCCGGCGGCGACAAGGCAAAGCGCGGTGGCGAGAGTGGCGGACAGATATTTCAGCTTCACGGACGGCTTCTCCAACTCAAGGGTGTCAGCGCGGGCTGTCCTCTCGTCGAAAGCCGCCTATATGGCAAGCCTTCGAGAGACGAACGGGCGCGAGCATAGCCATGAATTTTGCGAGTGAGGCTTTTGTGACACGGGTAATCCGCGCGGTGCTGGTCCTGCTGGCGCTTGCCGCGTTCAACCCCGTGCACGCGCAGTCGACGCATATCCAGCCCAAGCTGGTCGCCGAGTCGGCGACCCCAGCACCCGGGGGCAGCACGACGCTCGCGCTCACCATGACGCCCGAAAAGACGTGGCACGGCTATTGGGCGAACGGCGGCGACGCGGGCTTCGGCCTGTCGATCGACTGGAACGCGCCCGAAGGCGTCACGATTGCGCCGTTTCGCTATCCGGTGCCCGACGCGCTGGTCCTCTTCGGCATGATGAATCACGTCTATGAGCACCCCTATGCGCTGCTCGCCGATGTATCGGTCGATGCGTCGGTCGCGCCCGGATCCGACCTGACCGTGTCGGGGGTCGCGAACTGGCTCGCCTGCACCGACAAGGTGTGTGTCCCCGAAAAGGCGGTAATCTCGGTCGCGTTGAAGGCAGGCGACGGCAAGGTCGCGCCTGCCGAGCGCACGCGCTTCGACGGCTGGCGCGCGCTGCTCCCTCAGCCGCTCGACCGCCACGGCACGTGGGAGCGGCGGGGCGACATGGTGCGCTTCGCGATCCCTCTCCCCGCGAGCACGGCCATCGACGCGCCGCACCTGTTCGTCGAAACGCAGGACCTGGTCGATTATGCCGCCCCGCAAAAATTCAGCCGCAACGGCGACTACATCATTGTCGAAACGCGCTTAAAGGGGGAAAAGACGGGATCGGTTTCGGCGCTGCTGAAACTCGGTGGCGGGCGCGGGCTGTCGTTGACGCTCGACCCCGGCTCGGTGCCCGCCAGAGGCGAAGCGATCGCGGGGCAGACCGCGGGTATCGACATCGGCCTGTTCTGGACCGCGCTCGGCGGCGCGATCGTCGGCGGCCTGATCCTTAACCTGATGCCATGCGTCTTCCCGATATTGAGCCTCAAGGCGCTTAGCCTCGCGCGGTCGGGCGGCGATGCGAGGACCGCCAAGCTCGAGGCGCTTGCCTACGCCGCCGGCGCGATCGCGACCGCGCTGTTCCTCGGCGGCGCGCTGCTGGCGCTCCGCGCGGCGGGCGAGCAGGTCGGCTGGGCGTTCCAGCTCCAGCATCCGGTGAGCGTGCTCGCGCTGCTGATCCTCTCGCTCGCGATCACGCTCAACTTGCTAGGATATTATGAATTGCCGTCGTTCGGCGGCGGACAGGCGCTTACCGAAAAGGGCGGCGCGGCGGGCGGCTTCTGGACCGGCGCGCTCGCGGCCTTCGTCGCGACGCCGTGCAGCGGGCCGCTGCTTGGCGCGGCGCTCGGCGCGACGCTGGTGCTGCCCGCGTGGGCGGCGCTGCCGGTCTTCGGAGGGCTCGGACTGGGGCTTGCCTTGCCGTTCCTCGCGATTGGGTTCGTCCCCGCCTTGCGGCGCCGCCTGCCCAAGCCGGGCCCGTGGATGGACCGCTTCCGCAAATGGATGGCGCTGCCGATGGCGCTTACCACGCTCGCGCTGGCGTGGCTGTTGTGGCGTCAACTCGGTAGCGGCGAGCAACTCCTGTGGCCGATCCTCGCGGTCGCGATGGCTCTCGTCCTGCTCACTCATTATGGCGCGATCCAGCGCGGCGACCGGCGCTCGTGGCTGTTGATCGCGTCGGGCCTGCTGCTCGCCGTGAGCCTCGCGGGTGCTGTTGCCGAAGTTGCCGAAGCGGAACGCACCGCCGATGGCTCGGGATCGACCTTCTCGCCCGATGCACTCGCCAAGGCCCGCGCTACCGGTAAGCCTGTCTTTGTCTATTTCACCGCCGACTGGTGTCTGTCGTGCAAGGCGAACGAAGCCGGGGCGATCGAGCGCGAGACGGTGCAAAAGGCTTTTGACAAGGTGAGCGTGGTCACGCTGGTCGGCGACTGGACGAACGGCGATCCTGTGATCACGCGTACGCTCGCCGAGCATGGCCGCAACAGCGTGCCGCTCTATCTCTGGTATGCGCCGGGCGCCGCCAGGCCAGAAACCCTGCCGCAGATCCTGACCCCCGGCCTGCTTACCGACAAGGCGCAACGCTGATGCCCAAGCAGCGCGCCGACCAGCTTCTCGTTGACCGGGGCCTCGCCGAAAGCCGGACGCGCGCGCAGGCGCTGATCCTTGCCGGACTTGCTTTCGTCGGCGACCGCAAGATCGACAAGGCGGGACAGCAGATCGCGGCAGATGCCGAGATCAGCGTCAAGGGCCGCGACCACCCGTGGGTGTCGCGCGGCGGGATCAAGCTCGATCATGCGCTGACCCACCTCGGCTGGGATGTGACCGACGCGATCGCGATCGATGTCGGATCGTCGACCGGCGGGTTCACCGACGTGCTGCTGAGCCGCGGGGCCGCGCGCGTCTATGCCGTCGATTCGGGAACCAACCAGCTCGCGTGGAAGCTGCGGCAGGACGAGCGCGTGATCGTCCATGAGCAGACAAGCGCGCGTGTCCTGACCGCCGGCCACATCCCCGGACCCGTCGACCTGATCGTGTGCGACGCGAGCTTTATCGCGTTGTCGAAAGTACTGCCGGTGCCGATGGGTTTTGCGAAAGAGGGCGCGCGGATCGTCGCGCTGATCAAGCCGCAATTCGAGGCCGAACGACATGAGGTAGGCAAAAAGGGCGTGGTGCGCGACGCCGCCGTGCACGCGCGCGTCTGCGCCGAAGTGCACGATTGGCTGACCGCCGAAGGGTGGGACGTGATCGATATGGTCGAAAGCCCGATTACCGGGCCCGAGGGAAATGTCGAATTTCTGATCGCCGGACGCAAGCGAGCGGCTTGACGCTGCGCCGCACAATCGCGACACCATGCAACGGATTCGCGTGTGGGGGATAATGCGGACATGACCGAAATCGCAACGCCGGGCCAGCTTCGGATGTCCTATCTACGTTGGGCGCTCGTCACCGTGCCCGCAATCGTGCTGGTCGGCAGTCTGATGGGCCTCTTGTCGAACAGCGGATACGGCAATCGCTGGTTCGCCGCGCTCGACCTGCCGCCGATCACGCCGCCGGGCTGGGTATTCGGCACCGTCTGGCCGGTCCTCTACATCATGCTGGGCCTCTCGCTCGCGATGATCCTGCACGCGCGCGGGGCCAAGGGCCGCGGTTTTGCGCTGCTGCTCTTCTTCGTCCAGTTGATCGCCAATTTCGCCTGGTCACCGCTCTTCTTCGGCCAGCATCAGGTTACGACCGCTCTCTATCTCATCATTTTCATTCTGATGGTGACGATCGCGACCGCCTTTGCCTTTGCGCCGATCCGTAAGGCAGCGGCGTGGCTGCTGGTCCCCTATATGGCCTGGCTGAGCTTTGCCGCGATCCTCAATTTCCAGATCGATCAGCGCAATCCCGATGCCGAAACCCTTGTCCCCGCCGCCGCCAGCACCCAGATAGGGTAAGGGCGCAAGGGACAATTGGGGTCTATCCCCGACGAAGGAATATCAAAGATGCAGAGCGAAAACCGCTTTTTCGACGACCTTGCCAAGATGGTGAACGGCATTGCCGGAACCGTCGCCGGCGCCGGCCGCGAGGCCGAAGCCGCGATGCGCGACCGCGCGAAGGAATTTGTGGGACGCATGGATTTCGTCAGTCGCGAAGAATTCGAGGCGGTGAAGCAGATGGCCGCCACCGCCCGCGCCGAGACCGAAGCGCTGAAGGCACGGCTCGACAAGCTCGAAGGTGCGGCGAAGCCCGCAGCGGCACCGAAAGCTGCAACAAAGCCCGCCGCCAAACCGGCCGCGCAAGCCGCAACCAAAGCTGCGCCGCGTAAACCCAAGGCCTGAAACGGGCGCTCCTCGGACGCCTTATGCACAGATATTCCCCGGATGGCACGGGACGCGGACTCGCGTCGGCGGGTCATCCGGGCTAAGGCGCGGCCATGAGTGACGATATTTACGACGACGAAGACGGTCAGGAAGCTGCGCCGATGGAAATGCTGGCGTCCTATTTCGCCGCGCATGACTGGTCGCATGAAATGGTCGGCGAGGACGAGATCGTCGCGACGGCGCAGGGCAGCTGGACGACTTATGAATTACGCGCGGTGTGGCGCGCTGAGGACGGCGTGATCCAGCTCCTCGCCTTTCCCGACATCCGGGTCGTCGAGGACAAGCGCGCGGTTGCGCACGAAGCGCTCGCGCTCATCAACGAACAATTGTGGCTCGGCCACTTCGAACTCTGGTCGAACAGCGGGACGATCCTGTTCCGTCACGGCATGCTGGTCGGCGCCGACGCGTCGCTGCCGCTCGAACTTACCGAGACACTCGTCGAAAGCGCGATCGACGAGTGCGAACGCTTTTACCCGGTATTCCAGTTCGTACTGTGGGGCGGCAAATCCCCCGCCGAAGCGCTCGCGGCCTCGCTCATCGAGACACGCGGCGAGGCGTAGACGAACCCGGTTACCGCTTCTCGAACTTCGTCAGACCCGCACCCAGTTCGTTCGCGCCGATCGCCAGCGCCTCGCCGCTCCAGTCGGCGACGAACACCGATCGGCGATCGATACCTGCGGGCAGGCTCGCCCGATTGCCCTCGATGACGAGGCCGCGCGACGGGTTTTTCCGCTCTTCGGCGGCGACGGCGATGAAGGCCGAATAATTTTCCTTGTCGCGCCCCTGCACCAGCAGATTGTTCGCAATGCGCCCGACCGAGCCCGAAGACAGGTCGATCATGTAATTAGTCGCCTTTCCTTGCGTGTCGTCGAAGCTGTTGTCGTCGATATCAACGCTGATAGCACGCGTTTTGAGATAATGGCCGCCGCTGCCCTTTTCGAACCGCGTGCGCGTCACGACGAGGCGGCCGTATATGCCGGTATACACGCTGTGCGCACAGCTCAGGCCGCGATCGCAGCGCCCGAGACGAGAAAAGGTCGACCGATCGATGGTCAGCGTCGCTTCGGGGTCGTCGGCAGTCAATATGCCTTCCTCGCTGCTGCGGAACAGGCTGTTGACGACGGCGAGATCGCTCCTTTCGAGGCGGATGCCGGCGCCGTTGCCGTCGGGCACGCGCATATTCTGGAAGACGATGCCGTCAACCTTGGCGCCCGCGCCGCGCAGCACCAGCGCCGCCTTGCCCTCGCACGTCACGCCTTCGAAGATTGCCCGACCGGGCTCGGTCGCGACGAAGGCGATGCGTCCCGACGTCTGCACCGCGCAATCGCGGTGGTAGCCAGGCGCGATGCGGATCGTGCCCTCGCCTTCGCCGATCGCATCGACGGCGTCCTGAAGCCGCCCAAAGCTTCGCCCCGATTCGGCCACGACATAGGGTGCGCCGCCCGATTGGGCCGGCACCGGAACCGGCGCGAGCAACAGCGGAAGGACGAGCAGCGGCAGCATCGGCCGACGGAAAAAAGTCTGTACCATGCGCCGCCATATAGCGGCATTTGTGGCCCCAGTCGTTTGCGAAGGCGGTTAACCGGCACGCCGTCCCGTTATCGGACAGGACGGCACCGAAAAGTTAGGGCTGGCCCGGCCCCGCAAGCGCCAACGCGAGACCGAGTGCGGCGGCGCGTCCAATCTTTCCGCGCACCAGATATTGCCGTGCGATGGTCGAAAAGGGCAGCGGCGAATGCGCTTCCATGGCCGCCCTGTATCGCCCGACACCTATTCGCAATTGGGCCCACGACGTTTTGCGCCCGCGCACCAGGCGCTTCGCGATCTTGACGAACTCGCGCGACTGAAAACCGGCTATGGCAGCCAAGGTTTTGGGTCCGGCGTCGGGCACGGCGTCGGCAAGCGCGCTCGAAAAGCCGGCCAAGGCCATCGCCATATCGTCGTTGCGACGGACGTCGAAGCTGCGGGTCTTGGCAAGCCGCGCCATGATGCTGCCCGGCCGCGAACGATAGTACACCCATGGCTCCGGGACATAATAATGGCTTTCAGCCTTCAGCAGCAACCAAGGTATGGTGGCCGCATCTTCGAAACAGGCGCCGACGGGAAACCGGATCGACGGTCCGAACAGATCGCGTTTCCACACCCGCGACCAAGCATGCAACCGGCGTTTCGCAAATACGCCCGCGATCAGCGTCTCCGTACAATTGCCCACGCACCGCGCCGGGCCGCCGAATGTCCGGTAGCGTGTACGACCCTCGCGGACATAGTCGCACAGGATGATGTCGGGCCGGAGGGGCCGGACAATCGCCTCCAGCGCTGCGATAGACCCGGGCAGGATCTTGTCGTCGGCATCGATGAACCAGATATAGTCGCCGCGGGCGACGTCCAGCATCGCGTTGCGGGCGGCGCTCGGCCCGTCATTTTGGGCATGGCGCAACAGCCGGACCTCGGCATGGCCCTCGGCGATGAACGCCTCGCAAATCTCGGCCGATCCATCGGTCGACCCGTCGTCGAACAGGATGATCTCGACGTCGCGCCGACCGCCGAGTTGCGCGCATATCGAATGCAGGCATTCGCCGACGAAAGGCGCAACATTGTATACGGGCACAAGGATGCTCAGCCAGGGCGCTGGCCCCGTTCCGGCGAATTTTTCTGCGTCGGCGCTCATGCAAAAAAGTTAGTCGAGGTTCGGGCGCAGCCAGCGGGTCGCGGTCTCCAGATCGACGCCGCGGCGGCGGGCATAATCTTCGAGCTGGTCGCTGCCGATGCGCGCGACACCGAAATACTGGCTTTCGGGATGCCCGAAATAGAAACCGCTGACCGCGGCGGTCGGCAACATCGCAAAGCTTTCGGTGAGCACCAGCCCAGCGTTGTCGCCCGCCTGGAGCAGCTCGAACAGGATCGGCTTCAAGCTATGGTCGGGACAGGCGGGATAGCCGGGCGCCGGGCGGATCCCGCGATATTCTTCCTTGATCAGCGCCTCGTTGGTCAGCTGTTCGCCGGGCGCATAACCCCACAGGGTGGTGCGGACATGCTGGTGCAGCCGCTCGGCAAAGGCTTCGGCAAAACGGTCGGCCAGCGCCTTGAGCAAGATGTCCGAATAATCGTCCTTGTCGGCGCGGAAGCGTTCCGAATGCGAATCGATGCCATGGATGCCGACCGCAAAACCGCCGATCCAGTCGCCCGCGGGGTCGATGAAATCGGCAAGGCACATATTGGCGCGGTCGCGGCTTTTCTTGATCTGCTGGCGCAGGAACGGCAGCGTCACATGACGTTCTTCCTCGGCGAGGTGGATGACGACGTCATCGCCGTGCCGCGCGCATGGCCAGAAGGCGCAGACGCCGCGCGCGGTCAGCCATTTTTCGCCGATGATCCGGTCGAGCATCGCGTCGGCATCGGCCTTGAGCGCCACCGCGGTCTCGCCGACGACCTCGTCGGTCAGTATCGACGGATAGGTGCCGTGCAATTCCCACGCGCGGAAAAAGGGCGTCCAGTCGATACATTCGCGCAGATCTTCGAGCGACCAGTCGTCGAAGCGGTGGAGGCCGGGCTCAAGCGGCGGCGCGGGCTTGTCGCTGAGATAGGCGTCGTAATAATTGGCGCGCGCCTCCTCCAGCGTGTGGAGGACGCTCTGCCCCTTGCCCGCGCGCACGTCGCGGACATGGGCGTAATCGTCCTTATACCCCTGCACATAAGCGTCGCGCCCGGTGTCGCTGACCAGCGCGGTCGCGACCCCGACCGCGCGGCTGGCATCGAGGACGTGGAGCACCGGCCCGGTATAGGCGGGGTCGATGCGCAGCGCGGTGTGAACCTTCGACGTCGTCGCGCCGCCGATCAGCAGCGGCATCGTCATGCCCGCACGCTGCATTTCCTCGGCGACGGTCACCATCTCGTCGAGCGAGGGGGTGATGAGGCCGCTGAGGCCGATCATGTCGGCGTCATTTTCGTTCGCAGCTTCCAGGATCTTGCTCCACGGCACCATCACGCCGAGGTCGACGATCTCGAAGCCATTGCACTGGAGCACGACGCCGACGATATTCTTGCCGATGTCGTGGACGTCGCCCTTGACGGTCGCCATCACGACCTTGCCCTTGCCCTTCGCGCCCGGCTCCTTCGCGGCCTCGATAAAGGGCAGCAGGTGCGCGACCGCCTTTTTCATCACGCGCGCGGATTTGACCACCTGCGGCAGGAACATCTTGCCCGACCCGAACAGGTCGCCGACGACATTCATGCCGTCCATCAGCGGCCCTTCGATCACCTCGATCGGGCGTGGCATCAGCTGCCGCATCTCTTCGGTATCGTCGACGATATAGGCGTCGATGCCCTTGACCAGCGCATGTTCGAGGCGTTTGGCGACTTCCCAGCCGCGCCATTCCTCGGCGGCCTTTTCCTGCGCGGCGGTGGTGCCCTTGTAGCGTTCGGCGAGCGCGATCAGCCGTTCGGTCGGGCTGAGGTCCTCCCCTTCGACCTTGCGATTGAGGATCACATCCTCGCACGCGGTGCGCAGTTCGGGGTCGATCGTGTCATACACGTCGAGCTGGCCGGCGTTGACGATCGCCATGTCGAGCCCGGCGGGGATCGCGTGATAGAGGAACACGCTGTGCATCGCACGGCGCACCGTCTCGTTGCCGCGGAAACCGAACGACAGGTTCGACAGACCGCCCGAAAAATGGACGTGCGGGCAGCGGACACGGATGACCTTTACCGCCTCGATGAAGTCGACCGCATAATTGTCATGCTCCTCCAGCCCCGTCGCGACCGCGAAGATATTGGGGTCGAAGATGATGTCCTCGGGTGGAAAGCCGATGGTCATGAGCAGCTTGTAAGCGCGCTCGCAAATCTCGATCTTGCGGTCTTTCGTGTCGGCCTGACCGACCTCGTCGAACGCCATCACGACGACCGCGGCACCATAGGCCATGCACTTCTTCGCATGATCGAGGAATTGCGCCTCGCCTTCCTTCATGCTGATCGAATTGACGATCGGCTTGCCGGGAACGCATTTCAGTCCCGCCTCGATCACATCCCACTTCGAGCTGTCGATCATCACCGGAATGCGCGCGATGTCGGGCTCGGCGGCGATCAGCTTCAAAAAGGTCGTCATCGCATATTCGGCGTCGAGCAGACCCTCGTCCATATTGACGTCGATGACCTGCGCGCCATTTTCGACCTGCTGGCGCGCGACCTCGACCGCCGCGGTATAATCGTCGGCGAGAATCAGGCGCTTGAACGCTGCCGAACCGGTGACGTTCGTGCGCTCGCCAATATTGACAAAAGTAGAGGAGGCGGTGGTGCCGGTCATGCGCTGATCGGCTGTTTCAGGGGACGGGCCAACACGACATCGTCGTACAGCTTGCCGCCGACGTCGAACCGACGTTCGGCAATCTGGTCAAAACCCTGTTTGCGATAAAAGGCGATGGCGCGCGCATTGCGGGCGTATACGCCGAGCAGCAGGCGATCGTGGGCGGCGGCGGCATTGACCGCCGCGCGCATCAGCGCCGCGCCCAGCCCGCTGCCGTGGAAACGCGAGAGCGAATAGATGCGCTTCAGTTCCCAATCGCCCGCGCGCGCGCCGGGAAGGTCGGGCGCGGCCGACAGCGCGAAGCCCACCGGCGCCTGTCCCGGCTCGATCTCCGCCAGCCATGCTTGCGCACCCGCGTCGATATAGGCTTCATAAGCGGCGCGGCTGTGCGCGCGCTCGCAATGGCCGACGATCGCATCGCCGTCCAATATACCCGCGAAGGTTTCCAGAAAGGTCGCCGCGCCGATCAGCGCGAGCGCAGCCGCATCGTCGCGCGTCGCCGGTCGGACGCGCCATTGCACCGTATTTTCCATATGTCAGGCCGCCATTGTAAAAGGTTCGAGGCCCGCCAGCCGGGTTCGAACGGGAACGTCGGGCAGGCGGCGGGGCGCCATGCCGGCCACCGCCCTTGCCATTGCGGCGATATGCGCGGGGGTCGATCCGCAGCAGCCGCCCAATATATTTACCTGCCCATGTTCGGCCCATTCTGCGACGAGACCCGCCGTGGTGTCGGGCATCTCGTCATATTCGCCCAGCTCGTTCGGCAGGCCGGCATTCGGATAGACCATCACAAGCGCGTCGGCGAGTTCGGACAAAACCTTCACATGCGGGCGAAGCTGCGACGCGCCGAATGAGCAGTTGAGCCCGATCGTCAGCGGTTTCGCGTGGCGCACCGCATACCAGAAGGCCTCGACCGTGTGTCCCGACAGGTTGCGGCCCGAAAGGTCGGTGAGCGTCATCGAGATCATCAGCGGAAGTTCGCGCCCGACCTTCGCCTCGGCCTCCAGCGTCGCGGCGATCCCTGCCTTGGCATTCAAAGTATCGAAAATGGTCTCGATCAGGATGAAATCCGCGCCGCCCTCGGCCAGCGCCACGACCTGCTCCAGATACACATCCTTCAGCTCGTCGAAATCGATCTCGCGATATCCCGGATTGTTGACGTCGGGCGACAGCGACAGCGTCTTGTTCGTCGGCCCCACCGCGCCCGCAACGAAACGGCGGCGCCCGTCGAGCGCTTCATATTTCACCGCAGTTTCGCGGCCCAACCGCGCGCTTTCGATGTTGATGTCGGCAACGAGCGCCTCGGCGCCATAGTCGGCCTGGCTGATCCGGTTCGCGCTGAAGGTGTTGGTCGATACGATGTCGGACCCGGCGGCCAGATAGGCTTCGCCGATCGCGGTCACGACGTCGGGACGCGTCAGCGCAAGGATGTCGTTGTTGCCCTTCTGATCGTGCGTCAGGCCGAGCGAGCCCGCATAGTCGGCTTCGCCCAGCTTGCGGAGCTGGATCTGGGTTCCCCACCCTCCGTCGGTGAGCAGGATGCGCTCCCTTGCCGCCGCGGTGAGGGCTTCGCGTGCGCTGATCATGCTGCTTGGTCCTTTGCCGTCGAAACCGGCCGCAGACCCAGCAGATGACAGATCGCATAGCTGAGCTCGGCGCGGTTGAGGGTGTAGAAATGAAAGTCGCGAACGCCGCCCGCGTAAAGACGGCGGCACATTTCGGCGGCAACGGTCGCGGCGACCAGCTGGCGCGCGCCGGGATGATCGTCGAGCCCGTCGAACAGCGACACCATCCAGGCCGGGATCGCGGTGCCGCACATGTCGGCCATGCGCCGCGTCTGCGACACGTTCGACACGGGAAGGATACCGGGAATGATCGGCGCGTCGATCCCCGCCGCTGCCGCCGCGTCGCGAAAGCGCAGGAAGCTGTCGGGCGAGAAGAAAAATTGCGTGATCGCACGCGTCGCGCCGGCGTCGAGCTTGCGCTTCAGATTGTCGAGGTCCGCCTGCGGGCAATCGGCGTCGGGATGGGTTTCGGGATAGGCTGCAACCGAGATGTCGAACGGCGCGATCGCCTTCAGCCCCGCCACCAGTTCGATCGCATTAGCATAGCCCTCCGGATGCGGCCGATAGGGCTCGCCACCGGGAACATCGCCGCGCAGCGCCACGATATGCCGCACACCCGCCTCCCAATAGGCGCGCGCGACCTCGTCGATCTCGGCGCGCGAGGCCTCGACGCAGGTCAGGTGCGCCGCCGGCGGCACCGCGCTTTCGGCGGCGATGCGTGCGACGGTCGCATGGGTGCGCTCGCGCGTCGACCCGCCTGCGCCATAGGTGACCGACACGAAGCTCGGCGCCAACGGTTCGAGCGTGCGGAACGTGTCCCACAGCTGCGCTTCCATCTTTTCGGTCTTCGGCGGGAAAAATTCGAAGCTGACGCCGATATCGCCTTCCAGGTTGGCGAATAGGGGCGATGCCGCGGCGCGGCGCGCCTCCGCCAGCGAGTTCAAGTTCGACGTCATGCCGCAAGCCTTTTATTTTTTCCGCCTTCGCTGACGGGGGGGTGATCTTCGTCGCTGCGACGGCGGCCCAGCCATAGTTTCACGGCCAGCTCGCCGCCTTCGAGCGTCTGTGTCGTTTCGAGCAGCAGCCCCGCCGAGGCGAACCAGCCGCGGATCTGCGCATCCGAGAAACCGAGACGCGCATGCGCCGCAAGGCTGCGCAACGCCTCATCCTCGTGCGGCGCGAAATCAACGATCAACAAGTGACCGCCGCCGCGAAGCACCCGGCCCGCTTCGGCGATCACCCGGTCCGGTTCGTGCGCGAAATGGAGCGCTTGGTGGATCACGATGCTGTCAATGCTGGCGTCGCCGACTGGCAGGCTCAGGAAATCGCCCTGCAGGAGATCGATGGGCACCGGCTGCCCTTCGAGCTTGGTGCGCGCGATACGGAGCATTTCAGGGCTCCGATCAAGCGCCGTGATCCGCCGGGCGGTCGGCGCGAAAATTTCCGCCATCCGGCCCGTGCCGGTACCAATGTCGAGCAAATGCCCCAACCGGCGATTGTGCATCATCGCCAGCATCGCGGCTTCGACCTCGCTCTCGGCGATATGACGCGACCGGATCGCGTCCCATTCGACGGCATGGTCGGCAAAATATCGTTCTGCGGCGGCAGCGCGCTCGCTGCGGACCGCGGCCAGCCGCCGCGCGTCATACGCAATGACACGGGCTTCCCGCGCTGAAAAAGGCCATTTTTCGGCCTGCCTGATAATTTCGGCGACCGGCCCGCCCGCCGCGATCCGCAAGAAGACCCAGCTACCTTCGCGCCGGCGCTCGACAATTCCGGCCTCGACCAAAATGCGAACATGGCGCGATACGCGCGGCTGGCTTTGATCGAGCACCACCGCCAGTTCGCCGATCGCCAACTCCATTTCGCGCAAAAGCGCCACGACTCGCAATCGCGTCGGGTCCGCCAAGGCTCGGAAAATGTCGATCAGCTCGCTCACGAGATGACATATAAAGCTTTCTTTATATCTGGTCAACCGAGCGATGGGGCACAATTTTCTGCGGCGCGCGAACCGGCGCGGCAGGAATTGGAACAAAAGCCCCGCCCTGTCGGAAAAAAGGGCGTTGCACCCCATTTGCCGAGGGGGTAATTCTGCGAGCGATTGGCAAAATCCGGGATCGATCCGTTCCTGCGCCGGTCCATCAGTTCAAACCGAGAGGGGTATTCCCAATATGAAGAAATCGATCACTCTGTCGCTCGTCCTTGCCGCTTCGCTGGGCCTCGCCGCCTGCGGCGAGAAGGCTGCCGACGACGCCGCAGCGACCACCGAAGACACGGCTGCGACCGTCGAGGGCGCTGCCGACGGCGCGATGGAAGCAGCCGCTGGCGCGGCCGACGCTTCGGCCGCTGCGGCCGGCGAAGCCGCTGGCGCTGCTGATGCCGCCGGCGATGCCGCTGCCGCTGGCGACGCCGCCATGGCTGCCGACAAGGCCACCGAAGCAGCCGGCGCTGCCAAGGAAGCTGCCGACGCTGCCAAGGGCGCGCTGGAAGAAGCCAAGAAGTAAGCGTCTTTCCGGTTTTGTGACCGGAGAATCGCTGAAAAGAAAAGGGGAGTCACCGGTTCACCGGTGGCTCCCTTTTCCCTTTTGGCGCGCCGATTTTGCGGCGCGGTTGCCAAGCCCCTGTTACGTCGTTAATTCTCGACACCAATGGCTGGTCGCCGGCCATTAAATTCGAAAGGACTTACCCATGCGCAAGATCATTCTCGCCTCGATGGCCGCTGCGGCCTTCAGCCTCACCGCCTGCTCGGAAAAGACGCAGGACGCTGCTGCCGACACCGCCGCTTCGGCCGCCGATGACGCCGCCGCCGCTGGCGATGCCGCCGCCGATGCCGCCGCTGGCGCAGCCGACGCGACCGCCGATGCTGCCCAAGACGCCGGCAACGCCGTCGAAGGCACGGTGAACGCCGCCGGTGACGCCGCCGCGGAAGCCGGCGACAAGATCGCCGAAGAAACGGCGAAGGCCGAAGCCAACGACAAGCAATAAGTCGTCAGCACGCCTTCGGGCTGATAGGGGGGCTCCATCCGGCGAGGATGGAGCCCTTTTTCATGGGAGCGAATGATGCAGAAAATGTGGTGCGCGGTCGCGGTCCTGGCCCTGCTGGCAGGAGGATGCAGCCGCACCGACAATGAACCCGGCCCGGGCGGCGTGACGGTCAGCGAGGCGAAGGCGCTCGACGATGCCGCCGAAATGCTGGAAAACCGCGCCGGCGCGGCCGCCGCCGACGACCCGAGCACAACAAAAGACACCGCGAAATAGCCTTTCCTTGCAGCGCCGATGCGAATAGGTTGGCGAGGTCCCGCAACTGGCGCTGAAGGTGGAGCCCCACCGGGAAGCGGGACCGATCGCCGATCGATGCAAGCCGCGCGCCTGGGTGATCCACCAAGAATGCGAGGGATCATCCATGCGCGACGCGCCCGCCACCAACATCGTCTTCCTGCTCTTTCCGGGCATTACCCAGCTCGATTTCACCGCGCCGGCGCAGGCGCTCTGCAGGATGCCCGGCGCCGCCTTGGCGGGCGCTGCGGCCAGCCTCGCTCCGATCAGTACCGACAGCGGCTTCTCCATCGTTCCGACACATGATTTCAGGACCGCGCCGCAAGCGGACATCCTGTGCATCCCGGGCGGCCATGGCGTGACCGAAGCGCTCGGTGATGCCGCGACGATCGATTTCATCGCGCGCCAGGCCGCGGGGGCTGGGTGGGTGACGAGCGTCTGCACCGGTGCCTTCCTGCTCGGCCGCGCCGGGCTGCTCGCGGGCCGGCGCGCGACGACGCATTGGGCCTATACCCATCTGCTGCCGCTGGTCGGAGCCGAATTCCAGCCCGCCCGGATCGTCGAGGACGGCCCCGTCGTGACCAGCGGCGGAGTAACCTCCGGGCTCGACTTCGCACTGACGCTGATCGCCCGGATCAAGGGCGACGCGGTCGCGCAGGCGATCCAACTCGCGATCGAATATGACCCCGCCCCACCTTTCGCTGGCGGCCATCCCGACCGCGCTCCGGCGGCGGTGACCGAAGGGCTGAAGACGCGCGTCTATGACGCCGCCGCAGCGCGAATGGAAGCCGCGCTCAAACCCTAAACGCAACCGGCGAGCGCGATCTCATAGAGCTTCGGCCAGTTCTTGCCCGTCACGAACAGGCGCTTTCCCTTGGCATCCCATGCGATACCGTTGAGCACGCTGTCGGTGCCGCTGACCCCTGCATCGGCTTTGAGCGTCGAGAGGTCGACGAGCGAGACGATGTTGCCCGAGGCGGGATCGATGCGGACGATGAAGTCGGTCATCCAGACATTGGCCCAGACCTGCCCGTCGATCGTTTCAAGTTCGTTGAGCATCGCGACCGGCTGCCCCGCGAAACGCACGGTAACGCGTCGCCGCTCCGCCATCGTCGCGGGATCGAAGAAGCGGAGCGCGGGCGTGCCGTCGCTGAGCACCAGACTGCCGTCGATCATCGTCACGCCCCACCCCTCACCTTCGTAGGTGAATGTGCCGAGGGGTGTCAGATCCTTGATCGACCAGCGATTGCCGACGCCACCCTTCCATGTCACGCCGACGATCTGATCACCCCAGCGAGCGATCCCCTCGCCGAACTGGTCGGGGGGCAGGTCCGTCTGGGCGATCGCCTCCCCGGTGTCGAGGTCGAGCCGCGCGACGCGCGAGCGGCCATAATGGCCGGTCGATTCATAGAGATGCCCGTCGTGCCAGAAGAGGCCTTGGGTGAAGGAAGAACTGTCGTGCGGATAAGTCTGAACGATGCGGTAGCCGCAGCGCTCGACCGGCAACGGCACGGGCGTTGCTGCGACCGGCGGTTCGGCGAGCATGGCGAGAGCGAAGACAAGCATCATCGCCGCCCTAGCTATGCCGTGTTGCCTGAACTGGCAATGTCTCGCTCCCCTGTTTCGTCCAAAGAAAAAGGGCCGGAGGATCGCTCCCCCGGCCCCGTTTCTTGTTGGCTGAGTGCCGAACGGATTGGACTTAGAAGTCCATGCCGCCCATGCCGCCCATGCCGCCGCCGCCCATCGGCATCGCCGGCTTGTCTTCCGGCAGCTCGCTGACGGCCGCTTCGGTGGTGATCAGCAGGCCCGAAACCGACGCGGCATCCTGAAGCGCGGTGCGCACGACCTTGGTCGGGTCGATAACGCCGGCGGCCTTCAGGTTTTCATACACGTCGGTCGCAGCGTTAAAGCCCTGATCCTGGTTGTTTTCACGCAGCAGGTTGCCGGCGACAACTGCACCGTCGTGGCCAGCGTTGGCCGCGATCTGGCGCAGCGGCGCTTCGATCGCCTTGCGGACGATGTCGATACCGCGGGTCTGGTCGTCGTTGGCGCCCTTCAGGCCGTCGAGAGCCTTGGTCGCATAGAGGAGCGCGGTACCGCCACCGGGGACGATGCCTTCCTCGACCGCGGCGCGGGTCGCGTGCAGCGCGTCGTCGACGCGGTCCTTGCGTTCCTTCACCTCGACTTCGGTCGCGCCGCCGACCTTGATCACCGCAACACCGCCGGCGAGCTTCGCCAGACGTTCCTGCAGCTTTTCACGGTCATAGTCGCTGGTCGTGGTTTCGATCTGCGCGCGGATCTGTTCGACGCGGCCCTTGATCGCATCATGGTCGCCAGCACCGTCGACAATGGTGGTGTTGTCCTTGTCGATCGTGACGCGCTTCGCCTGGCCCAGCATGTTCAGCGTGACCGACTCAAGCTTGATGCCCAGGTCTTCGCTGATCATTTCGCCGGCGGTCAGGATCGCGATGTCCTGCAGCATCGCCTTGCGGCGATCGCCGAAGCCCGGCGCCTTGACGGCCGCGACCTTCAGGCCGCCGCGCAGACGGTTCACGACGAGGGTCGCGAGCGCTTCGCCTTCGATGTCCTCGGCGATGATCAGCAGCGGACGGCCCGACTGCACCACGGCTTCGAGGATCGGAAGCATCGACTGGAGGTTCGACAGCTTCTTTTCGAAGATCAGGATGTACGGATCGGCGAGTTCGACGATCATCTTTTCGGGGTTGGTGATGAAATAGGGACTCAGGTAGCCGCGGTCGAACTGCATGCCTTCGACGACGTCGAGTTCAAACTCGAGGCCCTTGGCTTCCTCGACGGTGATCACGCCTTCCTTGCCGACCTTGTCCATCGCTTCGGCAATCTTCTCGCCAACTTCGGTGTCGCCATTGGCCGAGATGATGCCCACCTGCGCGATTTCCGAGTTGCCGGCGACCGGGGTCGAACGGCCCTTCAGATCTTCGACGACCTTGTGGACCGCGAGGTCAATGCCGCGCTTCAGATCCATCGGGTTCATGCCGGCAGCAACCGACTTCATGCCTTCGCGCACGATCGCCTGGGCAAGAACAGTCGCGGTGGTGGTGCCGTCACCGGCCTTGTCGTTCGCCTTCGAAGCGACTTCGCGCAGCATCTGTGCGCCCATGTTTTCGAACTTGTCCTTGAGTTCGATTTCCTTGGCGACGCTGACGCCGTCCTTGGTGATGCGGGGCGCGCCGAAGCTCTTGTCGATCACGACGTTGCGGCCCTTCGGGCCCAGCGTGACCTTGACGGCGTCGGCGAGGATATCGACGCCCTTCAGGATGCGCTCGCGCGCGTCGCGCGAAAATTTAACGTCCTTGGCAGCCATGTGGATGCTCCTTCAAAAATGGCAGAAAACTGCGTAACTTCACTCGTGATTCAACGGTTCGCTCAGGCGAGAACGCCGAGGATGTCCGATTCCTTCATGATCAGCAGCTCTTCGCCGTCGACCTTGACCTCGGTGCCCGACCATTTGCCGAACAGGATGCGGTCGCCTGCCTTGACGTCGAGCGGGGTGACCTTGCCGTCGTCGGCGCGGGTGCCCGAACCGACCGAGACAACTTCGCCTTCCTGCGGCTTTTCCTTGGCGGTGTCGGGGATGATGATGCCGCCGGCCGTCTTTTCTTCGGCTTCGATACGGCGAACGAGCACGCGGTCGTGCAGCGGACGAAATTGCATGGATATCCCTCCAATAGTGCAATGGATGTCGCTTAGCACTCACAGGGCGCGAGTGCTAACAGGCGGGCATATGGGTCGAGGGTGTGACAGCGTCAAGACAGGCGCACGAAATTTTTGGCGCCCGCCGACGATCTTCAGATGGGTTGCGTGGCCGCCGCGCGCAAGGGCGTCGCGGCACCCAGCAACCCCAGCCGCTCGCGCTGCATCCAGCGCGCGAGCATCAGCACTGCGACAATGGCAAGCCCCGTCGCCAGGCCGGTCCAGATGCCGACGCCGCCCCAGTCGCGCTCGAACGCCAGCCACGCGCCGACCCCGATGCCGATTACCCAATAACCGAACAGCGCGAACAGCATGGGGACGAAGGTGTCATGCAGGCCGCGCAGCATCCCCTGCCCCACGACCTGTGCGCCGTCGGCAATCTGGAACAGCGCCGCGATGATCAGGAAGCTGACCGCAAGCTCGGCGACTTCGGCGTTCGCAGGATTGGTGCGGTCGATGAAAAATCCCGCGAGCGTTCCCGGGATCGCGAGCATGATAAGCGCCATCACCGCCATGAAGCCCGTGCCCATCGCAAAACTGGTCCAGCCGGCAAGCCGGATATGGTCGGGGTCGGCGCGGCCATAGCCGATCCCGACCCGCACGGTGGCTGCTTGCGCTAGCCCCATCGGCACCATGAAGGTGAGCGAGGCGAGCTGCAGCGCGACCGCGTGCGCCGCGACCGCTGCGGTCGAAATCCAGCCCATCAGCATGACGGCGGCCGAGAAAACGCCCGCCTCGAACGCATGACTGACCGCGATCGGGGTGCCGATGCGCGTCATCTGGAAAAAGCGCGGCCAGTCGCTGCGCCACCAGCGGCCGAGCAGGTGATAGCGGCGGAACCGCCGGTCGCGATAGACGACGCCGACCATCAGTAGCAGCATGACCATATTGGTCAGCACGCTGCCCACCCCGGCACCGACGAGACCGAGCGCAGGGAAGCCGAACTTGCCGAAAATCAGCGTGTAGTTGAACAGGATGTTGCCCGCGACGCCGACCACGCCGACGACAAGCGACCACATCGGCCGTTCGAGCGCGGCGAGGAAATTTCGGAACGCCAGGGTCGCGAGGAACAACGGGATCGACCACATGTAGGCGCGCACATAGTCCTGCGCGAGCGCGGCGAGCACCCGGTCCTGTCCGAGCAGGTTCAGGATCGCGCCGGTATTCCACAGGATGAACAGCATCGGCACCGCAACGACCGCGACGAGCCACAAAGTCTGGCGAAAGGTGCGCCGGATGTCGCGCACCGAATTGGCGCGGCGCCCGATCTCGCTCGCCATCAGCGGCGACGCCCCCATCACTAGTCCCATGCCGAAAATTCCGAGCAGCATCGCGAGATTGAAGCCGAGCGACGCGGCGGCAAGCTGCGTCGGCCCGAGCCACCCGACCATCAGGACGTCGGTCGCCCCGATCAGCGACATGGTCAGGTTGGTCAGGACCAGCGGCCAGGCAAGCGCCAGCGTCGCGCGAAACTCGGCGCGAAAACCCTGCGCGCGATGCGCGGTGACGGGGGTGGGCTGGTGCAGCATAGCCGGCCCGGATAAGCGCGCGAATATGTCGATTCAAGCGTGGTGGGCGGAATGGGGCACGATTGTTGGCGGGGGGTGGCAGAATGGCAACAGCAGTCGATCCGGCTCCTCGCCACAGCTACGCCACAGATAGGACTATTGCGTCACTGGCCCCACAGCCTTGCCATCTCCACCCCGAAGGCGACGAAGGTCAGAGTCAGCCCGACGACGAATAACCGATAGGCATAGGCGAGATAGCGATATTTGCGCCGCGCGAGGACAATGCCGTTCTGATAGGTGTCGCGGAGCATCGTTTCGTACATATCCTCCTCGTTGCGCAGGCGCGCCTTTACTGCGGCGATATAGTCGTCCTCTTCCATCTGCGCGAAGCGACCGAAGAAGAGGATGTTGCTGTGATCCTTTCCATCGCGGTACACGACCGGCGGCGCCTTTCCCACGCGCGGCAGCACCGCCGAGACCGCGAGCAGCGCCGACAGGAAGGAAAAGGTCGCAAGAATGGTCAGCGGCATCGAAAGCGCGCCGCCGCCCGAGCGCGCCTGCCCGACCGCGAGCGTGAACACGACGAAGGTCGCGCCCATCAGGATCGACGCTTTCTGGTCCGCCATCTGCGACAATTGCATCGTGATCTGCTGCGTCGTGCGGACGAGATGGACCGCATTCGGCGGGAAACCCGTTGCCGCCCGCTCGGCTGGTGTCGACTTTTCCGCGCTGTCCATGCCAAGCTGCCCCTGCCCCGATGCCCTGCCAGCGACCCGGTATAGGGATGGCACGAAGTCCCGCTAGCGGCAAGATGCTGCCCTGTTCCCGCCGCATTCGCTTGCCAATCGGGAGCCTTCGCGGCATGCCCGCGCGCAACTTCATTCCTCTATGGGACGCACCACATGAGCACCGCCCTTCGCCACCAGATTTTCGGCCTGATCGAACCTTTCAACAAGAAAGGCGTCGAACTGACCGACGCAACCACTTTTGCCGGCGACCTTGAATGGGACAGCCTGACGGTCATGGACTTCGTCGCCGAGGTCGAAGACACGTTCGACATCATCATCAGCATGAACATGCAGGCCGAGATCGAGAATGTCGGCCAGCTCATCGCCGCGGTCGAGAAGCTGCAGGGCTGACGCTGCGATGACCGACCTGTTTTCGAAATTCGACCCGCTGATCCAGCAGCGCGAAGCGCTGCTCGCAACGGGCGTCACCGATCCGTTTAGCCTGGTGATGGAGCGCGTCGTCTCGCCGACCGTCGCGATCTGCAACGGGCGCGAGACGATCCTTCTTGGCACCTATAATTATATGGGCATGACCTTCGACGAGGATGTCATCGCCGCGGGCAAGGATGCGCTCGACAAATTCGGCAGCGGCACCACCGGCAGCCGCGTCCTCAACGGTACCTATCAGGGCCACAAGGAGTGCGAGGACGCCCTCAAGGAATTTTACGCCATGGATCATGCCATGGTGTTCTCGACCGGATATCAGGCGAACCTCGGCATTATTTCGACGATCGCCGGGAAGGGCGATTATGTCATCCTCGACATCGACAGCCACGCGTCGATCTATGACGGGTGCAAGATGGGCGACGCCGAGATCGTCGCTTTCCGCCACAACGACATCGAGGCGCTCGAAAAGCGGCTGAAGCGCCTGCCCGCCGATGCGGGCAAGCTCGTCGTGCTCGAGGGTGTCTATTCGATGCTCGGCGATATCGCGCCGCTCAAGGAGATGGTCCGCATCGCCAAGGAAAATGGTGCGATGGTGCTGGTCGACGAGGCGCATTCGATGGGCTTCATCGGCGAGAATGGCCGCGGCGTCGCCGAGGCGCAGGGCGTGATCGACGACGTCGACTTCATCATCGGCACGTTCAGCAAGAGTGTCGGTACGGTCGGTGGTTTCTGCGTGTCGAACCATCCGAAGTTCGAAATCATGCGGCTGGTCTGCCGCCCGTATGTTTTCACCGCCTCGCTGCCGCCGAGCGTCGTCGCGACCGCTGCGACGAGCATCCGCAAACTGATGCACGGGTCGAACAAGCGCGCGCATCTGTGGGAAAATTCGAAGACGCTGCACAAGGGGCTGCGCGATCTTGGCTTCCAGCTCGGGACCGAAGAGCCGCAGTCGGCGATCATCGCGGTGATCATGCCCGACCTCGAACGCGGCGCGATGATGTGGGAAGCGCTTTTGGAAGAAGGGCTCTACGTCAACCTCGCCCGCCCGCCGGCGACGCCCGCGGGCATGACCTTGCTGCGCTGTTCGCTGTGCGCCGAACATACGATCGAGCAGGTCGGCGAAATCCTCGGCCGTTTCGAGCGCGCGGGCAAACGCACCGGGATTATCGGCTGAACCGGGCCCGCGCGCCGACCAGCGGATTCCTTTTCGCGCCGAGTTGAAGCGAGTCGCGCTTCGGCGCTTTGCTGCGCAAAGCTTGTCCGGTAAAGGGTTGGGCGTGTTCGAGCGGGATATCGACATCGAAAACGACAGCCGACGGGAGCGTATCCGCTTCTGGTCGACGATCGTCCTCGGCGCGATCCTGACCGGTGTCGTCGGGGCGCTCGTCGTGCTGCTGTCGCGCGCCAACGACAATTACGACCGCTCGCTCGGCTGGCAGACACAGAGCATGGAGGTCATTTCGCAGACCCGCTCGGTCGATGCCGCCATCGCGCGCGCCGAGGCCGCGCTCGGCCGTTTTGCGGTAGGCCTGCAGAAAGAGGACGGGCGCATCTATGAATATCAATGGGCGCGCGCGCGGCAATTCCTCGGCCAGTTGCAGCGCAACGTCCGCGACAATCCCAAACAGATGGCGCTGGTCAAACAGCTGACGCGCGAGATGGACAGTCGCGGCGCCCAACTCGGCGATGCCGCGCTCAGCGCCAACTACAACCAGACGGTCGCCGCCATTTCCAAATTTTACGCCGCCGGCAAGGGCGAAGGGCTCGGCCGGATCGACAAGATATTGAGCGAGATCATCGCCAACGAGCGCGCGCTGCTGCGCGAGCGCAACCGGCTGACGGCCGCCGATCGCGCCAGTCTCAATCAGGCGATCCTGCTTTTTTCGCTGCTCGGCGCAACCGCGGCGGTCATTGCGATCGGGGCAACCTTTTCGCTGATCCGCGCCGAAGGCGAACGCCGCCTGGCGCGCAACGAACAGCTGCTCGAAAGCGACCGGGCGATGCAATTGGCTGCGGCGGTCGAGGAGCGCACCGCCGAGCTTGCGCATGCGAACCACGCGCTGCGCAGCGAAATGATCGAGCGCGAAGCGGCCGAAGCTCAACTGCGCCAGGCGCAGAAGATGGAGGCCGTCGGCCAGTTGACCGGCGGCATCGCGCACGATTTCAACAATATGCTGGCGGTCGTCGTCGGCGGGCTGGAGCTTGCGCAGCGCTGGCTCCCCGGTAAGCCTGAAAAGGCGCAGCGCCACCTCGCCAACGCGCTCGACGGGGCCAATCGCGCCGCAGACCTGACGCGGCGACTGCTGACCTTCGCCCGCTCCGAGCCCGCGCGGCCCGAAATGACGATGGTCGACGAATGTATCGCAAGCTTCGGCGAACTGATCGAGCGGACGATCGGCGACCGGATCGCGCTGACGCTCGACCTTCAGGCGGCAGGCCTTGCGTGCTGGGTCGATCGGCAACAGTTCGAAAATGCGCTGCTGAACCTGGCCGTCAATGCCCGCGATGCGATGAACGGACATGGTTCGCTGACGATTCGGACGATCGACGACGGCGAGGACAAGGCGCTTGCGGTGCAGGTGATCGACACGGGCTGCGGCATGTCGCCCGAAGTCCTCGAACGCGTCTTCGATCCTTTTTACACCACCAAACCCGCAGGCCAGGGCACCGGCCTTGGCATGAGCCAGGTCTTCGCCTTTTGCCGGCAGTCGGGCGGCGAGGTGCAGATTTCATCGACCGAGGGCGAGGGCACCAGCGTCGCGATGCTGCTACCGATTTCGACGGCGCGGCCCGCCGCCGCGGTCGAGCCGTCGGCGGGCGACGTTGCCCGGCCCGCCGCCCCCGCCGACGCACTGAACATCCTTGTCGTCGAGGACGATGCGCGCGTGCTCGCCGCGACGGTCGACGCGGTCAGCGAACTGGGACATGTGGCGGTCGCCTGCGGCAATCCGCTCGAGGCAGAATCGCTGGTCGAAGGCCGGCTTGCCAAGGGCCAGGGCGGTTTCGATCTGGTCCTGTCCGACGTGCTGATGCCCGAGCTTACCGGGCCTGAAATGGTCGCACAGTTGAAGCAGCGCTGGCCCGAATTGTCAGTCCTGTTCGTGACGGGCTATGCCGGTGATGCCAGCGAGGATGCGGCCTTTGGCGACCATGACGTGCTGCGCAAGCCTTTCACGCTGACCGCGCTCGACCAGGCAATCCGGCGCAGCGGTGAGCATCGTCCCGACGGACAGCGGCTGGCGAGTTGAACCCTCCACCCTTTTTCCGCCGGAACATTGCTAACGGATCGCACCGCTCTTCATCAGCCGCGGCACCAGCGTGATCGCCGCGACAAGCGGCCAGCGGCGCTGCCAGGGCTTGATCTCGATCCGCGTGCCGGCGTGCCGGTTGATCTTCCACGCGAGATAGTCGATCCCGCCCGCATAAGTCAGGCTGGCCTTCGCAAGTCGCGCGATGCTGAGCAATTTGCCCTCGAGCCGCCGGCGATCGCCGCGATCCCGGCGCGCTGAACCGTTCGTAGCGCGCGGCGTCGGCATCGACGACCGACTGCGCGCGATTGGTCCGTTCGGCGCGCAGTTCGACCGAATAGGTAAGCGAAAAGGCGCGGCGCCACCAGTCGAGCGGCGCCTCGCCGGCAACCGCCCCCGCCGCCGCGAGCAAGGTCGGCGCGGCGCGCGAAACCGCCATAATTGCCCGGTCGCGCGCGGTATCGTCGACCGCCCAGACCAACCGCGAAGGCTGGGCGAAGCGCGCCCACACCGATACGTTGCGCGTCTCGGTGCCGTTGAGCCGGTCGAAGTCGGACTCGCTGAGCACCGCATATTTGGCGATCAGCCCGTCATGCTGGAACGGAAAGACGTTCGGCGGGATCAGCCGGTTGGCAAGCGCCATCCAGCGTTTGGGATAGGCATCGCCATAATCGGACACGATCAGGTAGAAATCGAGCATCAACCCGTCGAGTTCACGTTCGCGGAGGCAGCTTCCATAGAAGAGCACCGCGCGCGCGCTACCCGGATATTGTGCCGCGACGGCCTGCGCCATCGCGTTGACCCGCGGATCGACGGGAACCCCGAGTTCGTCGCGGACGAGGTCGATCAATGGCGTCACGGCCGGTTCAGGCGGCGAGGCGCAGGAAGGGAACCGGCTGCGTCGAGGTGAGGATGATCGGCGCACCATTCTTCGCCTGGAAGATTTCGCCGTCGAGGATCACGTTCGACCGTTCGCCTTCGATACGGATTTCGTCGCCTTGCTGGAAATGGACGCCGTTGAGCTGCTTCTGCCCCAGCGTCCCGCGCCAAGTCGCGCCCAGCATTCGGAAGAGAGCGCCGACGCTGCTGTCGGTCGCAAGCAGCTTCATATTGCCGTTCGTTCCATAGGCTTCGCTGGTGCGGATGCTCAGCAGCAATTTCTCGAGCGTCGTGACGATCAACAGGGAAAATTTGCCCTTGAACTCGCCTTGGCGGATCAGCGACACCGTCATCGGCTCGGGCTTGGGCGGCAGGCGTCCGCCGCCGATGCCGAAAATGATCGCGAACAGGCCGAGGATCGCGGCGAGGAAGTGCGACAGCCCATTGGGCAGGCCCAGCGGATAGATACGATTGCGGCAATAGAGCATCACGTCCGCGAGATAGGCGCCGCCGAGGAACATGCCCAACACCGGACGTTCCTCGCCGCCGCTGTCGAGCGAGATTAGCTGCCGTTCGATCACATGATCTTCCAAGTGACCGCTTTCGACCAGATCGACGACGCGCTGCAACGCCTTGATCGGATCGCCTTCGGCACCGAGGTCGAGCGCGATCAAATTGGTCTTGCCATTGGGAAGCACCGCGACCGGCGGCGGCGAACCGCCAAAATGGCCGCCCGAGTAAATTTCGGTCAGCGCGGCCTGCACTGTCCCGTCGCCGCCATTGATGACGACGACGCGCGGCGCGACCATCGCCATGGTGCGAATGGCCTTTTCGATCTGGTCGACATCCTCGACCTCGTAATGAAAAATATCGGGGTGCGCCGCGCAATATTCGCGAACCTGCGGCAACAGGGCACGGTTGCCCGTCGATCGAGGATTCGAGAGGAGCGCAACGCTGGCCATATCTTTACATATATTTCATCGTGATGGAGATCGTCTTGGGCGCATCCCCGACCGAAAAGGCCGTCTTCTTGTAACTCGGCTTGCCGAGGTTGAAGATGTTGATGCTCGGATTGTTCGACATCCCGCCGCCGTCGCGCGAAAGGTCGGTCTTGCCATTGCCGTTGACGTCGTGACGCACGGCGATGCCATAGACGCCCGCTTCGGGCAGCGGCACGCAGACCGTCATCCTTCCGGCGCGCGCCGGCACTTCGACACGAGCGAGCCAGCGGCCCTTTTCAAGCCAGTCGGCCGACGTGCCGCGATAGCTTTGCACGCGAATCTTGCCGGACGACGCCTTGACGCCGCTGATTTCGACCAGCGTCGACGGACCGCTTCTGCACTTCGACAGATCGTTCGAGATGACCCGGCCTTCCGCCTGCGCCGATGCGGCAAAAGCCAGCACGGAAACGCCAAGCAGCGCGGATACAAATTTCGACATGACCTAAAAACCTCCAGAGGCTATAGCCGTGCCAGCATTCGCTGAAGCGCGTGCCGACACGGGTCCCTGTCGCCCTTGAATCGGCATATCGGAAACAACTGCGGCCAAAACATGGTGATGGGGCGACGAAAGATTGAATAAGCTGCCTGCCATCGACCGCTATATCGCGCGGCTCATTTTTTTTCCCATGCTCGGTACGCTGGTCCTGTCGGCGATGCTGCTGGTGCTGGAAAAGATGCTCCGCCTGTTCGACTTCGTCGCCACCGAAGGCGGCCCGGTCAGCGTCGTCTGGCGCATGCTCGCCAACCTCATCCCCGAATATCTCTCGCTGGGAATCCCGATCGGCCTGATGCTGGGAATTCTCCTTGCTTTCCGCAGGCTTGCGACATCGAGCGAGCTCGACGTGCTCAAGGGCGTGGGGATGAGTTTCGGGCGGCTGATGCGCGTGCCCTATGCCTATGCCATCGCGCTCGCGGCGCTTAACTTGGCGATTGTCGGCTTCATCCAGCCGGTCGCGCGCTATGCCTATGAAGGCTTGCAGTTCGAGCTGCGGTCGGGCGCGCTCGGCGCTTCGATCAAGGTCGGCGAGTTCACCAAATTGGGTGACCGCATGACGCTGAGAATCGAGGAAAGCTACAACGACGGGCGCAGCTTGCGCGGCATTTTCGTGCGCGGCGAACAGAGGGACGGCCAGCGCGTGTCGGCGACGGCAGCGCGCGGCCAGTTCCTCGCGACCGACGATCCGAACACGATCATCCTGCGCTTATCGCAGGGCGTTCTGATCCATGAATCGCCGAAATTCGCGGTGCCGCGCGTCCTGACCTTCGACAATCACGACCTGCCGATCCCGCTCCCCAAGATCGAGGCGTTTCGTACCCGCGGCGGCGCCGATCGCGAAATGACGATTCCTGAGCTGTTCGTCGCGGGCAAGGACCAGAGCCAGCCCGAACAGACGCGGCTCGAATCGCGCGCCAATTTCCATTTCCGCATCGTCGAAGTGATGTCGATGTTCCTGATCCCGCTGATGGCGATCGCGCTCGCCATCCCGCCCAAAAGATCGACGTCGTCGCTCGGCGTTTTCCTGTCGATCGTGCTTCTGGTAACGCAGCACAAGATCAACCAATATGCCGAGGATTTGGGCGCACGCGGCACCATCGACCCGTTAATCGCGCTCTGGGTTCCCTTCCTACTTTTCGCCGCGCTGGCGATCTGGATGTATTATACCGTCGCGCATGTCCCTGGCGGCCAGCCGATCGGCGCGCTCGAACGGGTCGCGGCCAAGGCGGCGCAAAAAATCCGCGGGGTGCTCACGATGTTTCAGCGCAAACCTCCGGCGGCGGAGCATGTGACCTAAATGCACCAGCTTCACTTTTTCCCGTCGCGCACGATGGCGCTCTATGTCGGGCGCCTTTTCCTCGTCCGCTCCTTCTCGATCCTCTTCGCGCTGGTGCTGATCCTCCAGACGCTCGACCTGCTGGGGGAAAGCGGAAAGATCCTGGGCGTTGCCGGCAACAGCGATGCCGACGTCTGGCGTTATGTCGGCATGCGGCTGCCGCAGATCATCGAGACCTTCCTGCCCTTTTCGGTGCTGCTCGGCACTATATTGACGATGGTGACGCTCAACCAGAACAGCGAGGTCATCGCGATGAAGGCGTCAGGCATGTCGGCGCATCAGGTGCTGGCGCCGCTGTTCCTCGCCGCGCTGCTCGTCGCCGGGATCAGCTTTGCATTCAACGAACGCATCGTCACGCGATCGACCGCGGCGCTCAGCGCATGGCAAAAGGTCGAGTATAAAAAGGTGCCGAAGGACAGCGGCATACGCACCAACATCTGGGTCCGCGACGGCGACGACCTGATCAATGCGACGACGGTCGATACCAGCGGCCCGGCGATCACCCTTGGCTATGTGACCATCTATGAACGCACGCAGGGCGTATTGTCGTCGATGCTGTCGGCCGACAGCGCGCGCGCGGTCGCGGGCGGCGGCTGGGAACTGACCAATGCGCGGCGCTTCATGCGCCGTTCGGGCACGCTCGAACCGCTCGGCAATGTCGTCGCGATGAAAAATGTGCGGCCCGACCAATTCACGCTGGCGCAGGTCGACGGCGACGAACTGCCCTTCCTGAAACTCAAGGCCGCGATCGACGATCTTGAGGCCGCGGGCCGGCCGGTCGACGCGTTAAAGGGCGTGTTGTGGCACAAGATTTCGGGGCCATTGTCGGCGATTTTGATGCCGCTGTTGGGCGCGGTCGCGGCGTTCGGACTTGCGCGATCGGGCAAGCTGTTCGTTCGCGCGATCATCGGCATGGCCCTGGGCTTTGCCTATTTCGTCGCCGACAATTTCGCGCTCGCGATGGGCGACCTCGGCGCCTACTCGCCCTTCCTCGCGGCATGGGGACCGTTCATTTTGTTCGCGCTGATCGGCGAAATGATCCTGATCCGAACCGAGGAATAGGGCGGCCCTGAGCTTTCGGCCGGACGTGGTAATCGCCATTTCGCCATAGTCGTCGCCGCCGACGCAATCCGTTGCTGACAAGGCACCGATAGGCGCCCACGCCTACCTCTGATTGAGACAAGCCCATACCGATGGGCTATCGTGCGAGCATGACCAGCGAGAAGATCGACCTCCCCGTCCGCCGCCTCGGCCTTGGCGAGCCCGGCGATGCGGACCTGACGCGCAGCATTGCCGTCGAGGCGCCGCTGTCGGTCGAGGTCGGCGGCATCGCCTATGCCGTAATGATGGCGACTCCCGCCGACCTCGAGGATTATGCGGTCGGCTTTGCTCTAGGGGAGGGCCTGATCGAGGCGCCGGGCCAGATCGGCCGCGTCGATGTCCATCCGATCGAGGGCGGCTGGGCGCTGCGTATATGGTTGCCGCCCGAACGCAACGCGATCGCGCTCGAGCGCGCCCGCAAACGGGTGAGCGAAAGCAGCTGCGGCCTCTGCGGGATCGAGAATATCGAGGAGGTGCTGCGCCCGCTGCCCCCGGTCGCCGCGCGGATCAGCACCGACCGCCGCGCCATTGCGGCGGCGCTTGCGGCGCTTGACGCCCATCAGCCGCTCGGGCGCGCGACGGGCGCGGTCCATGCCGCGGCCTTCTGTACTCCCGACGGCGACATCCGGCTCGTGCGCGAGGATGTCGGGCGGCACAATGCGCTCGACAAACTGGTCGGCGCGCTGGCGCGCGCGGGCGTCGATCCGGGGACGGGCTTCATTCTGCTGTCGGCGCGCTGCAGTTACGAACTCGTCGAAAAGACGGTGCACGCGGGCTGCCCGATGCTCGTCACCATCTCGGCGCCGACGAGCCTTGCGGCGGAGCGCGCCGCAGCGGCGGGGCTGACTCTCGTCGCGCTGGCGCGGACCGATTCGGCGCTGGTCGTGAGCGACCTGCACGGTATGATCGCATGAGGACGCTCGGTGCTGTGCTTGCGGGCGGGCGATCGCGCCGCTTCGGGTCGGACAAGGCGCTTGCGACGCTGGGCGGGCGGACACTGCTCGACCACGCACGGGCCGCGCTTGCGCCGCACTGCGATGCGCTGGTTGTCGTCGGCCGCGACGAGGTCGCCGACTGGCCGCGCGGCGACATGGGGCCGCTCGGCGGCATCACCGGGGCATTGATCCATGCGGCGTCCGGAGGCTTCGATCAGCTGCTGACCGCGCCGGTCGATTGCGTGCGTCTGCCTCCTGATCTGCGCACGCTTCTGGAACCCGCCCCCGCCTTTCTCGAAACGCAGCCCGTGATCGGGCTGTGGCCGGCCACGGTCTTGTACGCGCTGAAGGCGTTGGTGGAAGAAGAACGCGACCTGGCCGTAAACGCCTTTGCGCGGCGGATCGGGGCGCGCGGCGTGGCGAGCGACTTCGTGCCGCCGAACATCAACAGCCCAGACGACCTCGCGCGCCTTGCGGCGTCATGATCCGCCGATGGCGTTCACGGTGAACGCCAATATGCCCATGTTGAAGACGAACGCCGCCATACAGTGGCCGAGCACGACGCGGCGCATATGCGCGCCCGATATTGTGACGTCGGAGGTCTGGAAGGTCATGCCGAGCGTAAAGGCGAAATAGAGGAAATCCCAATATCCGGGCTCGTGCACCCCTGGCACCTCGATGCCGCGCTGGTCGCGGCCGTCCTTCTGCAAGTAATAGAGATGCGCGTAATGGAGCGTGAACACCATGTTCGCGAACAGCCACGCGAACGCGAGCGTCGCGACGATCAAGACCAGGTCGGCGCGATTGAGATCGCCGGGGCTCGCGATCAGCGTCCCCACCGCGAACAGGATGACGAGCGAGAGCAGCACGGTGATCGCGAGCAGGCCGATGCGGTTCGCGTCATTATCCGCAGCGCGGCGGCGCATTTGATCGGCATCGGCCCGGAACAACGGCATCGCTGTGCAGAGGAAGACAAGCGCGGCGGCATCGAATCCGAGCAGGAAGGCCGCGCGTGTATCGATCCCCGCCGCGAGCGCCGCCGACAGCGCGACGACGTGCACGACGGGAAAGATCAGGAAACGGACGGGCGCGATATGCCTGCCGACGGCCATCGGCGGCGTCAGTCCGCCGCCCCGACGATGCGCACCGGGATCGACTTCGCCGCCGGGCAGCCGCTGGTCTTGTCGTAAAAACCCAAGGGCATCAGCGGATTGAGTTCGGGATAATAGCCCGCAACCGAGCCGCGCGACATCGGATAGTCGATGATCGTGAGCCCGTCGACGCGGCGCGCGACGCCATCGGTGCCGATCGTTTCGAGCGCGACCTTCGCGCCCGCCTCCAGCCCGCGCGCCGCGATATCGTCGGCGTTCATGAACAGGATCATCCGGTCGTTATACACGCCGCGATAGCGGTCGTTATAGCTGTAGATCGTCGTGTTGAACTGGTCGTGCGATCGCACCGTGGCGAGGCGCAGCATCGCGGGATCGTAGACCGGCGCATTGACCGCGAGCCCCGGCAGGACGAGGAAATTGGCCTTGCCGTTCGGCGTCGCCCAGACGCGGCGGCGCGGCGGGATGTCGAGATGGAAACCCATCGGCGCCTGGATGCGCGCAGCAAAGCCTTCGTAGAGCGCCGGATAAACTTGCGCGATCTTGTCGCGGATCAAGTCATAATCGTCGATATAGCTCGCCCAATCGACCTTGCTCTCCGGCAGTGTCGCCATCGCGATGCGGCAGACGATCTCGGTCTCGGTCAGCAGATGCTCGCTCGCGGGGTCGAGCACGCCGCGCGAGGCGGTGACGTTCGACATCGAATCCTCGATCGTCACGAATTGCTCGCCCTTCGCGGTTTCGATGCGTTCGGAGCGCGCAACAACGGGCAGGATCAGCGCGTCCCTGCCGTGGACGAGGTGCCCGCGGTTGAGCTTGGTCGCAATGCCGACGGTCAGGTCGAGCTTGCGCATCGCGTCATACGAACGCTCGGTGTCGGGCACCGCGCGGACGAAATTGCCGCCTAGCCCGATGAAGACCTTGGCCGTGCCCGCCAGCATCGCCTCGACCGACTCGACGGCATGATGGCCGTGTGCGCGCGGCGGTTCGAAACCGAAGACGTCGCGCACCCGGTCGAGATAGGCCTGGCTGGGCTTTTCATCGATGCCGACGGTGCGGTCGCCCTGCACGTTCGAATGGCCGCGGATCGGCGAAATGCCCGCGCCGGGCTTGCCGAAATTGCCCTTGAGCAGCAGCAGGTTCGCGATCTGCTGGACGAGCTCTGACCCCCGCTGATGCTGCGTCACGCCCATGCCGTAACAGATGAGCGTCGCGTTCGAGCGGATGTAGATTTCGGCGCAGCGTCGGATCTGCGCCTCGTCGATTCCCGCCGCCTCGACGAGGTCGGGCCACGCCTGTGCCTCGATATCGGCGCGCAAAGCGTCGAAACCCGACGTATGTTCGGCGATGAAGCCATGGTCGAGCACGGTCTCGCCCGCGGCCTCGCGCTCGAACAGCACCTTCATCATGCCCTTCAAAAGCGCGAGGTCACCGCCGATCCGGATGTGCACAAACTCGCTCGTGATCGCGCTCGACCCGAAGGTCGCCATCTGGACGATGTCCTGCGGCTCGGTGAATTTGATCAGCGCGCGTTCGGGCATCGGGTTGACCGCGACGATCGGGATGCCGCGCTTCCGCGCCTCGACGAGCGGGGTCATCATGCGCGGCGCGTTGGTTCCGGCGTTATGGCCGATCAGGAAGATTGCCTCGGCATGGTCGAAATCCTCGAGGATCACCGTGCCCTTGCCGACGCCGATCGAGTGCGGCAGTCCACGGCTCGTCGGTTCGTGGCACATGTTCGAACAGTCGGGGAAATTGTTGGTGCCGAACTCGCGGACGAAGATCGAATAGAGGAACGCCGTCTCGTTGGCGGTGCGTCCCGAGGTGTAGAATTCGGCCTGGTCCGGGCTTTCGAGCGCGCGAAGGTGCCGGCCGATCAGCGCGAACGCGTCGTCCCAACTCACCGACACATAATGATCGGTCGCGGCGTCGTAGCGCATTGGCTCGGTCAGCCGGCCCTGCATTTCGAGCCAGTAATCCGACTGCTCCATCAACTCGGTGACGCTATGCGCCGCAAAAAAATCGCGCGTCACGCGGAATTTTGTCGCTTCGTGCGCGAGCGCCTTCGCGCCATTTTCGCAGAATTCGAGCTTTTTGGTGCAGGCCGCGTCTGGAAAGGCGCAGCTCGGGCATTTGAAGCCGCCGGGCTGGTTCATCGACAGGAGCGCGCGCGAGCCCTTACCGACGACGCTCTGCTCGATCAGCACCTTTGCGGTCGCAGCCGCCGCGCCCCAACCACCGGCCGGGCTGTCATAGGTCTTGTACCGGGGAGTCTGCTCAGCCATCGCGGGCTGAATAAAGCATAGCCGCCCCGGCATATCCATCGCTCTTTGGAGTTGGCGCGCGCGGTATAATATGACGGGCACTCAAATCATTCGGAAAATTCGGTCTCTCTGGATCGCTAATGTCCGAATTGCGTCTCCTTTACGTCATTGCCCTTAGCGGAAGAGCTGCCCGAAAGCGGCCGTCGGGGCGTGTCAGAACATTATGCGGTGAGCCGCCTCCTCTCGACCGTCGCCGACCAAGGTCCCAACGCAGAGATCATGTTTTCCGGGGATCGACGACGCCCTCGACCCTCGGCCCGTCAAAGCATGATCGGTCCTTTTCCAGGGCGTGCGCCCGCTGCGGTTCGTACCGTGCCTTGCCTCGCGCGGGCGCGCGAATGGCTTATGGAAATCATTCGCCGAAATGGCCGATTGCAGGTCGGCCGCTCCTAAAGGTCAATTTGAGATAGCTAAGGTTCGGAAATGGCCCGAATGGACGAAGAACAACGGCCGGACTTAATTTAAGTTAGCGAGGAAATTGCGTATTTGTTGCGGGATGAAACTCGACGGCACGGCCCGCGTTGGCTTGGCAAGCAATCAGCCAAGGAGCCGACCCCATGCCGAAAAAGCCGCTGCCTTCGCCCGCAACCGATAACAGCCTCGAAGCCCACCAGCCCGGAAGCGGCCAGACTCCCCTTGCCGCCGACAAGGGCAATGCCGGCGAGCTTCATCAGCACATCGCCGACGACGACGAACGAAACGGCCGCGCGCATCTTACCGACAATTTCGGTCACCGCATCGCCGACAACCAGAATAGCCTCAAAGCGGGCGAGCGCGGCCCGACCTTGCTTGAGGATTTCGTCCTCCGCGAAAAAATCTTCCATTTCGACCATGAGCGCATCCCCGAGCGCATCGTCCACGCCCGCGGCTCTGGCGCGCACGGTGTCTTCGAATGCACCCGCGCCATTCCAGACCTCACCAAGGCCGACATTTTTCAAGAGGTCGGCAAGACCTGCCCGGTGTTCGTCCGCTTCTCGACCGTCGCCGGGGGCGCGGGTTCGGTCGACACACCGCGCGATGTTCGCGGCTTCGCGGTCAAGCTCTATACCGAGGCGGGAAACTGGGATCTTGTCGGCAACAATATCCCGGTGTTCTTCATTCAGGACGCGATGAAATTCCCCGACCTCGTCCATAGCGTGAAGATGGAGGCCGACCGCGGCTATCCGCAGGCGGCGAGCGCGCACGACACTTTCTGGGATTTCATCGGACTGATGCCCGAGAGCTTCCACATGATCATGTGGGCCATGTCCGACCGCGCGATCCCGCGCAGCTTCCGCACGATCGAGGGCTTCGGAGTTCACACCTTCCGCTTCGTCAATGCGAAGGGCAAATCGAAGTTCGTGAAGTTCCACTGGAAGCCGGTGCTCGGACTGCAATCGACGGTGTGGGACGAAGCGGTCAAGATCGCAGGCGCCGATCCCGATTATCAGCGCCGCGACCTCTTCGAGGCGATCGACGCCGGCGACTTCCCGCAATGGGATCTCGGGGTGCAGGTCTTCGACGAGGCCTTCGCCGCGAAGCAGCCCTATGATGTGCTCGACGCGACCAAGCTGATTCCCGAGGAGGATGTGCCGGTCGAGATCGTTGGCCGGATGACGCTCAACCGCAATCCCGACAATTTCTTCGCCGAAACCGAGCAGGTCGCCTTCCTGCCCTCGAACGTCATCCCGGGCATCGACTTCAGCAACGACCCGCTGCTGCAGGGGCGGCTCTTTTCCTATCTCGACACCCAGAAGTCGCGGCTCGGTACGACCAACTTCCACCAGATTCCGATCAACGCGCCCAAATGCCCGTTCCACAATTTCCAGCGCGACGGGCTGATGCAGACACTCGTTCCGAAGGGCCGCGCCAATTACGAACCGAACAGCCTTGCCGAGGTCGGCGAGGATGCGGGTCCGCGCTCCTGCCCCGACACCGGCTTCACCAGCTTTCCGGCCAACGACGAGCGCAATGATGGCGGCCAGAAACTCCGCATCCGCGCCGAGCTCTTCGCCGATCATTTCAGCCAGGCCCGGCTTTTCTTCCGATCGCAGACCGCGAACGAGCAGGCGCATATCGCCTCGGCGCTGGTGTTCGAGCTGTCGAAGGTCACCCTTGACCATGTCCGCGCCCGCGTCGTCGGCCAGCTTCGCAATGTCGACGAGGATCTCGCGAAGCGCGTCGCCAAGGGCCTTGCGATCGACCTACCCGCCAAAATCAAGCCGGCGAAGGTGCCCGTCGATATGGCGCCATCCGATGCGCTCTCGATCCAGAAAGGCGCGCGCCCCGACATCAAGGGCCGCACCGTCGCGATCCTCTTCGCCGAAGGATCCGACAAGGCCGCGATCGACAAGCTCAAGAAGCAGATCGAGAAGGCCGGCGGCAGCGCCTTCCTCGTCGCGCCGAAGGTCGGCGGCATCCCGGTCAGCGACGGCACGCTGAAGGCGGACGGACAGCTCGCCGGATCGCCGTCGGTGCTGTTCGACGCGATCGCCTCAATACTCACCGAAGCCGCAGCCACCAAGCTCTGCCGCGAGGGCGCCGCGGTGCAATGGTTCATGGACGCTTTCGGTCATTGCAAGACGATCGCGCATGACGCGGGAAGCCAGCCGCTGCTCGACAAGGCCGGCGTCGAGCCCGACGATGGTGTCGTCACGCTCGCCGATTTCGCGAAAGTCGGTACGCAGCGCCATTGGGACCGCGAGCCGAAGGTTCGCGACCTCGCATGATCGCTCGCGCATGACCGCCAATCAGCCATGAGCTCGCTCACCCGGAAACGCGACCTCCGGACGGGCAAGCCGATCTGGTCGGCGCACCGGCGCCCGCCGATCGCGACCCACGCGCTCGTGCGCGACGTCAAAACCGATGTCGTCGTGATCGGCGCCGGGATCAGCGGCGCGCTGATCGCCGAAACGCTGACGGACGCTGGTCTCGACGTCGCGATCGTCGATCGCCGGGGCGCTATCGAAGGCTCGACTGCGGCGTCAACGGCGATGCTGCAATATGAGCTCGACACGCCGCTGCACCTGATGGCGAAACGCATCGGGCGCGAAAAGGCCGAGCGCATCTGGCGGCGCTCGCGCCAAGCCGTCGACGCGCTGCGCGAGCGGACCGAGCGGCTCGACATTGATGCGGATGCCGCCACGCGCGGCTCGATCTATCTCGACGGCAATATTCTCGATGCCGAAGGCCTTGCGCGCGAGGCCGATGCGCGGCGCCGTGCCGGGTTCGAGGTCGAACTGATCGGACCGGCGGAGGTCGAGGCGCGCTATGGGATCAGGCGGCGCCATGCGATCATCGGCTTCGGCAATTACAGCGCCGACCCGCGCCGAATGGCGGCAGGCTATCTAAACGCTGCCATCGCCCGCGGGGCGAAGCTGTTCACCCCAGTCGAAATCGTCGGCGTCGAACCGCACGAACGCGGCGTGACGCTGCGATCGGAAACCGGCCCCATCCTGCGCGCCCGTCATATCGTTTTCGCGACCGGCTACGAGATATTGAAAGGCATCCCGCGGAAAGGCAACAGGATTACTTCCAGCTGGTCGATCGCGACACGTCCGCAACCGCGCGCGATCTGGCCGACCGCGGCCATGATCTGGGAAGCGGCCGATCCCTACCTTTATATTCGCACGACTCCAAAGGGCGAGATCATCTGCGGCGGCGAGGATGAGGCGATCGCCGATGCCGCGAAGCGCGATGCAAAGCTTGCCGCGAAAACCGAAGCCCTCTCGCGCAAGCTCGCCGCGCTTCTTCCCGATATCGACGCCGAGCCCGCCTTTGCCTGGGCGGGGAGCTTCGGCACGAGCCAGGTCGGCAGCCCGACGGTAGGCCGCATCCCGCGAATGCCGAACTGTTACGCCGCGATGGGCTATGGCGGCAATGGCATTACCTTCGCGATGATGGCGGCGCAAATGCTGCGCGGGGCGATCATGGGCACCGGCGACGCCGATGCCGCCCTCGTCAGTTTCCATCGCAAATTCTGAAGACCGGCGCGCCATCTAAACCTATGTTTAGAAACATCTTCTGCTCGTCGCATTTCTTCGCCCACGCCCTCCGTCCGTCGCATCGAACCGGAACAAGCGACGTGGCCGGCCGTCTTTTCCATGCCCCCCGGGGCATATATTCGAAAGGATATTTCCCATGGCTCAGAACAATCAGGACAACCAAGGCCAGCAGCAGCAGCAGAGCGACAAGGACCGTGAGCTCGGCCAAGACCGCCAAGATCGCGCCGACCAGGGCGACGTGAACCAGCAGAACTAAGGACTTGCGTCCCCAGCGGGTTTCGCTGGACGGGCTGCGCCAGAGGCGCGGCCCGTCTGCATTATCCTTATTTAAGCCATTGAAAAATAGCTATTATTGTTTAAATTGTCGCAACTTCTTCGAGGTTCGGACGTAGATTCGGTACCAATGTCAAAGATGGAGGTCATGATGAGCGTCGAAGGCAAGATCAAGGAAGCCGCCGGTTATGTGAAGGAAGAAGCCTTCGAGAATGGCAAGTCGGCAGAAAGCCAGCGCAAGGCGCAGGAAGGCCGCGACCTTCGCAACGAAGGGCGCATCGAAGACGGCAAGGCGCCGAAGACGAGCAAGCCCGGCACCGAAAACTGAGCCCGGTAAGGGCGGGCCGCGACTAGCGGTGAACGAGGGCCCGCTTCGGGGGGCCCTTTATGCATCCAATCAGCGCGGGTTGCGGATCAGGGCACGGACCTCAATGCCCCGTGCGCGCTTCGAAGCCGCAGATTGTGAACGGCCCTATATCGTCACAGTCTGTCGCGGTGCCGCTCGTGTTATGACCCAACAGACGAACGATTGGGCGACCGTTCGGACAGCACGGTCGAAGAACAGATTTGGTTTCTTCACCTTAGGTCCTTCTGTACACCGACGGCCGCTGGCTGATTGCGGATAGTCAGCTTCCAGGACCAAGATTCTGAAAGCCGACATTCAATAAACGTTCGCCGCGCCGTTATCGACCCTCGGACCGCGCCCGCACCGTGTCGAAGTCGTGACGTACGAGCAGTTCGCCGTTGCGCCACACCGGCACCAGCAGGTCCGCGCCCGGCGCGATACTGTCGAGCCTTGCCGCCGCCATCCGGCCGCCCTTCATCACGACCGCCTGCCGTCCGGCCTTGCTCGCCTTGCCCGGATCGGTGCTCGGCATTTTGAACACATCATGCCATACGCCCTCGCTACCCAGCATCGCATTTGCCTTCATAGCGAAGCGAAGCGTGTCGCGATTGACGTGCTGCAGCATTCCGCCGCCCATGCCGAAGGCGATATTGTCGATCGCGAAGCCCTCTTCGATCATCCGCGCCACCAGCCGGCCGATGCTGTCGACCGTCATCCCGTCGCCCTGTATGACGCGGATATGCGGGTCGAGCACGCGGTAGCCCTTGCTATTCACGGCTCCGCCCAACTTCTCCCATAGCGTCTTCACCGTGCGTAACGGGGTTTCGATCGGATCGCCGCTGTCGGGGCGCACGACGAGCGTGCCCTGCCGCCCCAGCACTTTTTCACGCAGGCTGCCGCCCCAGATGTCGGCGACCGCGGCGTCGAGGTCGTAGCTGTCAGAGACGACCGCGACGACCCGCCCTTCGCCCTCGAAACGGTCGAGCATGTTGCGATAGGCGTCTTCCTCGCGCTCGCGGCCCCAGCTCGTCATCGTGCTATGTTCGGCGGCGGGGATGGAAAAGCCCGCCATGTCAGCGCCATAATAACGCCGCGCTGCGACCAGCGCCTCCATCGTATCGGTGCCCTGGAAATTGACCAGGTGCGCGAGCCCGCCCAGCCCTGCGCTCTCGGCGGAAGACACACCACGCGCGCCGAAGTCGTGCAGCTTGAAGGGCAATTGCCCCGCCACATCGTCGGACGTCTTTTCCAGACCGGCACGGATCACCTGCTTGCACTTCCAGCTCAGCGTCGCGACCGTCGTCGGATACCAAATCGCGCGCAGCATCGCGGTTTCGATGAAGGTCGTGAGCCACGGCATGCGCGGATCGGTGTTTTCGAGCTGGACCATCGGCACCCCGGCAGGAACGATCGTTCCTTCGGGCAGCGCCTTGATCTCGAGCGGCAGATAGCCGCCATGGTCGGCGACGATCGCCTCCCACCCCGTGCGGTTGAACGGCACGCCATGCGCAAGGCAGATCGCCTCGGCCTCGTCGATATCCGCCGCTGTAATCGGCTGGCTGAAATAGTCGACCAGCAACGGCTGCAGTCCGAGGAAGACGATGTCGTCAGAAAAGGGATTTGGCCGCGCCTCGACATAGGCGCTGATTATGCGCGCCTCGGGCGGATATTGCAGAAAGTGGCTCTGCTTGTAGCTGTCGGTCGCCAGGATCAGGTTTTTCATGATGTGAACTCCTCACATTCGGTCGTTTCGGCGGGACTCCCCCGCCTAGGGATTACAGGTCGGCCATCTCTTCGATGATCGACCAATGGTCTTCGAAGAACATCTCGGGGCTCAGATCGCCAAGGCGATACCAGCGCGCATGCGCGGCATCGTCACCGCCCTTGACGACGAACAGCTTGCGCCGTTCAGGCAGCCTGAACAGATAGGCGTGGGTAATCACCCGTCCCCGCAAGCTGCGGTTCGGCGCATCGAACACGCGCGTGCGATGGTCCTCTATAAAGCTGCCGAGCATTGCGGGCGGTATCTGTCCTTTGCCGTCGCTGATCCCCGTCTCCTCGCGGAGTTCGCGGATTGCGGCGTCGCGGATCCGCTCGCCCGAATCGACGAAACCGCCGGGCAGCGCCAGCAGCCCCTTGCCGGGAAGGCGCCCGCGCTCGACGAGCAGGATGTGGCCGGACTGCACCACCACTGCGTCGGCGGTGACGAACGGCCCCTTGCCCCACTGTTTCGGATAGTCGGCGAGATATTCGCTTTCCTCTAGCAGCGTGCGGAACCTCTCACCCAGCTTGAAAGACTCAAGCCACGCTGCGACATCGGCCGTCAGGATCGATGCGGGCACTTCCGGGATGCGCTGAAAATAGCGTCGCCGGACGTCAGTCGAGCTGAAGGTCCCGTACTGGCTGTCGATCTGGATATTGTCCCATTCGGGAAACAGGCGGAGATAATAGGAAGAGGCATCCTTGCCATAACCCGTCAGCGCGACCCGGAAGTCGGCAAGCCCATGGCTGCCAAAGCCGTGCCCGTTGCCGACGTCGAGGATGATGCGATTCACGCGCCGCTGCACCTCGGTCACCCAGGCGGTGTCCGAATAGAGATGATCGTCGAGCGGTTCGACGATCAGCCGCTCCTCGGCGATCTCGTGGCGAAACGCGGCGCGCAACATCGCGGCACGTTCGTCAAAGGTGAAGGGGTTGCGCGGATCGCGCGCGACATTTGCCGACCCCACGAGGACGATCAGCCGTCCAACCTGGTCCAGGGCCTGCCGGATGACATGCTCGTGCCCAATATGCAGCGGCTGGAAGCGTCCGATAAAGACGCCGAAATCTGCCTTGTTCATCGCTCGAGACTCCCTCGATCCTCTTTCGCTCCGGGCTCCCCGGCGCGATCCGCCTGCCGATTCGGCGACGTTGAGATATTTATATGCACTTGACATATATCTAGTCAATATATAAGTTGATGACATGTCCGAACCCTATGACCCCGCGGCCTTCCCGCCCCTCGCGGTGACGGTCGATCTTGTGTTGATGACTGTGCAGGGTGGCCGTCTGTCGGTCCTGCTGCAGCGCCGCAGTGAGGAGCCGCACAAGGGAAAATGGGCGCTACCTGGCGGTTTCGTCGGCGTGACCGAAAGCCTTGACGAGGCTGCGCACCGCATCCTCGCCGACAAGGCGAGGATGACGGGCGGCTGGCTCGAACAATTATACAGCTTTGGGGACCCGAACCGAGACCCCCGGATGCGCGTCGTAACTATCGCCTATTTTGCGCTTGTCCCGGTCGAAAGTCTGGCGCCGGCATTGGCGGGGCACGACGACCTCATGCTGGCACCGTTCGACGCGCTTCCCGATCTCGCATTCGACCACCCCGCGATCGTCAACCACGCAGCGACGCGCCTCCGCGGCAAGCTTGATTACGCGCCGGTCGCACTTGCACTCCTCTCGCCCTTGTTCACATTGCGAGCCTTGCAGGATGTCCATGAAGCGATCCTCGGGACAAAGCTCAACAAGCCCGCATTTCGTCGCCGGATGCTCGACAGGGGCTGGATAGAAGGTACCGGCGTGCGCGAGGAAGGCGGCGCTTTTCGACCCGCCGAACTCTTTCGCGCGAAACCCTAGTGGCCGATTGCGGACTGGCAGCTTTTTCGGCGCGCGCCTGGCAAAGCCGCCGTTCGACTGTCGACCCTCTCGGTGTAGTCGAGATGCACTACGGGCTGCCGAGGTTCGCTACGCTTTCGGCAAAGAATGCAACGACGAGGCGGTTATCGGCGCAACACGCGTGAGGCAACCTTTGCCCCTCGCGCCGCACGGTCAGACCCCGCCGTCACGGCGAGAGTTGCAAATGTGAATACCATCCCCTCAGTGTTCTCGGAACGACGACCAGAAGCTGCCGACGAGGGGTTCAAGCGCATAGTCGAGCGCGGTCCGTTTTCGCAGCGGGATCAGTATCTCGACCGGCATTCCCGCACGCAGCTCGAAGTTTCGACCACGCACCTTGGCGATTTTGTCGATCTGGTCGCGCGGGACGCGAATGTCGCCAGTGAAATAGGTCAGGCCCGATTTCTCGTCGGTAAAACTGTCGGCCGATAGGCGGGTCAACTCGCCTTCCAGATTGGGAAGTGACCGTTCGTGAAGACCGGGGAATTTGATCATCGCGCGCTGGCCGGTCACGAGGTCATCGGCGTCCTCGGGCGCGATGCGCGCCTGGATGATCAGCGGCTCGCGCTGCGGCACGATGTCGAGCAATTTCTGACCCGGCGCAATCACTCCGCCCGGCGTAAAGACGGTGAGCCCCACCACGGTACCGGTAGCCGGCGAGCGGATCTGGGTTCGCGCCAGTTGCTCACGCGCCGCGCGCAGTTGCGGCATCAACTCGCCGAGCCGCGTCTCGACGTCGCGCAGATCGGCCGCGGTGCGTTCATGGAAGCTGCGTTCGGCCTCCAGTATCTGGATGCGGCTTTCGCTCGCCGCGCTCGCCGATTGCGCGATGCCCGCGTCCGAGCGGCCACGATCCCCCTCGAGCGCAGCGCGCTGGCGTTCGAGATCGCGCAGCCGGGTCTTCGAGACGAAACCCTTTTCGGCAAGCGGTGCAAGTGCGGCGATCTGTTCGTCGACCAGCCGAATCTGCTCGCGGGCCGATCGCGTCTGCTCGCCATAACCCCGCCCCTGCGCTCCCGACTGGACCGCGCGTTCGCCCAGCGAACCGCGCTGGGCCGCGAGCACGGCAAGCCGTTCGGTCAGCTCGCGCTGCTGCTGGCGCAGCGCCTGCCCGGCGGCCTCGCGATCTGCCTCATCCTCCAGGTCGGCGAATTCGGGCGGTGGCGCGACGCGGCGCAGCCCATCCTGCTCGGCCTGAAGGCGCGCATGCTGGGCGAGCAGGCGAATGGCCTGCGCCTGCATCGCGCGCTCCTGCGCCTTCACCTCGGGCGACGCGAGCTCGACGAGGATCTGCCCGGCGCGGACACGGTCCCCTTCGCGAACATGGATTGCCGACACGATGCCGCCGTCGCGGTGCTGAACCGACTGGCGCTGTCCGTAAACGGCGAGCGCTCCCTGCGCATAGGCCGCGGCGTCGAGCCGGAAGAAGGCGGCCCAGCCGAGGAAGAGAATGAAGAATATGCCGGCAATGATGCCGCCGCGCCGGATTTCCCGGCCGGGATCGGCAATTTGGGCCAAATCGGTCGATGCCGAAACGGGGGGGTGGGTGAGAACGGCGGCCGTGGTCATGACAGGCTCACCACTTTTCCGCCCTGCCCGCGCCGGGGTTGCGGCGGCGGCGCGAGCTTCGCCAGCACTGCGTCGCGCGGCCCGATCATTTCAAGGCGGCCCGCGCGCATCAGCAGAACGCGGTCGACGATAGGCATTATGCTGGTCTTGTGCGAAACGATCAGGATTGTCTTGCCTTCCGCCTTGAGCCGTCCGAGCGCCACGGCGAGAAACGCATCGCCCTCGGCGTCGAGATGCGCATTGGGTTCGTCGAGGATCAGCACGGCAGGATCGCCATAGACCGCACGCGCCAGCGCGATCCGCTGCGCCTGGCCCGCCGACAGCCCGCGTCCACCGAGCTTGAGGACATGATCATAGCCGCCGGGTAGCGACAGGATCAGGTCATGCGCCCCGACCTTTTGCGCCGCCGCAACCACCGCGGCATCGACGGCGCTGCGTTCGACCCCGAGTTCGAGCTCGAAACGCGCGATATTCTCCGCAATCGTGCCTGCGAAAAGCGACGCCTCCTGCGGCAGATAGCCGATATGGCGCGCGAGGCGTTCGGGGTTCCAGTCGGCCATGTCGGCGCGATCGATGCGCACCGTGCCACGGTCGGCGAGGATCGCGCCGGCGATCAGCCGAACCAGCGTCGACTTGCCCGCACCGCTCGGGCCGATAATCGCGAGCGCCTCGCCCGCTGCTGCCTCGAAGCTCACCGCCTGGACGATCGCCCCGTCGCGCGCCTCGTTGAGGATGGTGGCGTTTTCGATGGCCAGTGCACCTTTCGGTGCGGGCAGTTCGGTCGTGTCGTGCGCGATGGGCTGTGCGGCCAGCAGCGTATTTAGATTCCTGTAGCTTTGCCGGGCCTGACCGATGGTCTTCCAGCTGCCGATCAGCTGCTCGATCGGCGCGAGCGCCCGCGCGATGAGAAAGGAAGCGGCAAAAATTGCCCCGACCGAGATCATGTTGTCCGCCGCAAGCAAGGCGCCGAGCCCGAGGGCAAGCGACTGCAGCGCGAGGCGGACGAACTTCGTCGCGGTCAGATAGCCGCCGGCGGCGAAGCTTGCTTCGGTCTGCGCGGAGAGCATCGCGCGGCGCTGGCGAAGTTGGCGTGCGACGAGCGCCCGGCGCATGCCGAGCGCGCGGACCGCCTCCGCGGCGTGTAGCGTCGCATCCTGATGCGCGTATGACTGGCTCGCAATGATGTGCGCCTCGTCCAGCCGGTCACGGGTCGCGCGCTCGTTCGCCCAGGCGATGGCCGGGAGCGCGAGGCAACCGAGCAGAGCGACCAGCCCGATGTACGGATGGACGAGCGCGCAGACGATGATGTAGATCGGCACCCAGGGAGCGTCGAACAACGCGAGGATCGCCGCGCCGGTCAACGCACCGCGCAGGCTGTCGAAATCACGCGGCGCCTGATGGGCGGCAGGCAGATCGGGTCGGCCGATGGCGGCATCGAGGATTGCGGGTGCAAGCGACAGGTCGAGCTGTACCCCCATGCGGACCAGCAACCGCGCGCGCAGCCGGTCGAGCAAAGACAGCGTCGCAAGCGCGAGTAGTAAAACGATCGTCAGAAAAAACAGCGTCTGCAAACCGCGCGTCGGCACCACCCGGTCATAGACCTGGAGCATGTAGAGCGTCGGCACGATGTAGAGGATGTTGACGAGCGCGCTGAACCCGGCGGCCGCGACCACATGGCGCCGGCAAGCGGCGAGTGCGGTGCCGAGCGCGTTCTGCGGTATCGCGGCGCCCGCGCTCATGCCGCTGCCCCGAAACGGCCTTGCCGCCCGGTCATGATGACCGGACGGCGCGGATGGCTGGTCAGGAATGGATCAGCGAATGGCATCAAAGCAGGAACGATGATTCCGAACGGGACAGGCCCAGTCCGAACAGGAAATCGCCAAACCCGTCGAGCACGCCATCGAGGCCGGGCTGATGATCCGAATAATGGGTCGGCGCCGCGAAATTGACCTGGTTGACGCTCTGTACGCCGAGCAAGGTGACCGATGTGCCGAGCGAAAGCGAGAGAACGAGGTCCTGAACGCCGTCGCGATTGACGTCCTTCGTCTGGCTCTTGGTGATGCGAACGCCATCGTCGAGCACGATATAATCTTCGTTGCGGTCGAAGTCGTGGATCGTGTCGCGGCCCTCGGCGCGGCCGAAGTGGAACAGGTCGCGCCCGGCGCCCCCATAGAGATCGTCGTTACCAAGGCCGCCGAACAGTTCGTCGTCGCCGGCGCCGCCGTAGAGCTTGTCGTTGCCGAGCCCGCCGAACAGCGCATCCTTGCCTTCGCCGCCGTCGAGCAGGTCGTGACCGAACCCGCCGCCGAGCACGTCGTGACCGCCCAGGCCGAACAATTTGTCGTTTCCGGTCAGCCCGTAAAGCTTGTCCTCGCCGCCCGTACCGTTCAGCGTGTCGCCGAACAGGCCGCCATAGCGCGTGACGCCATCGGCGGTCCCGGTCACCGTCACCGTGACGGTCGCGGTGCTCGTCGCGCCATTGCCGTCGGTCACCGTGTAGGTAAAGCTGTCGGTCGCGGTCGCGCCGGGCGCGAGGGCATCGAACGCATCATTGTCGGCGACATATTTCAACGTCTGCGTGTCCGCGTCGAAGATCAGGCTGCCGAGCGTGCCGGTCGTGTCGACCGACTGGATCGACAAGATCTGGCCGGCGTCGGGATCGCTGTCATTGGCGAGAAGCTGCGTCCACAAATTGGGGCTGGTCGCGTCTTCGTTGACGGCAACGGCATCGTTGGCCGCGGTGGGGGCGCCATTCTCGAAAATGTCGTTCACGCCGATGACGAAGCTCCGCTCGACCGTCTGGCCGGCGGTGTCGGTCGCGCGCGCGATGATCGCGTAGCTCGCCGCCGCTTCGAAATCGAGCGGCTGGGTCGTGCGGATCGCCCCCGTCGCGGGATCGACCACGAACAGCCCGCCAGCATCGTCGACCAGCGAAAAGGTCAGCGTGTCGTTCGGACTGTCATCGGCGCTCAGCGTGCCGACGATTGTGCCCGCCGCCAGATTTTCATCGATCGTCGCATCGTCGAGCACGAGTTCGCTCGGCGCCTGGCCGAGCAGCAGAAGCGCGACCTGCGGGTCATGATCGGTCGCGCGGCCGGCTTCACCGAACTGCGCGTTGATATGCACGGCGTCATATTTCGCGCCGAGCGTCAGTCCGCCGGTGACGAGGATATTGTCGAGCTGCTGGGCATTGCCGTCGAACATATAGGAATAGCGTTCCTCGGGGTTCAGCAGCGAATTCAAGTTGGTGAACACCCCGCCCTGCAGCGGATCGGTGAGCTGGGTCTGCTCGTCCTCGAAATAGAAGCCGTTCCAGTCGCCGAGCACCGCGATATTGAGATCGGGGTCGTCGGCGAGATGGTCATTGGCCCATGCCTTGACCGCGGCCGCCTGCGCCTCGCGCGCGCCTTCGCCGGCGTTGGCCGGCGGCTGCGTATCACCCCACAGCGGGTCGCTGCCGCCGCGCGAGGTAAAGTGGACATTGATCGCGGTGACGATCTCGCCCGCAAAGGCGAATTGCGCGACGAGCGGCTTGCGACTGCCGTTGAAGGCCGCGCCGGTGATGAGCTCGGCGCTGCCCTCGACATAGGAGACGCGGTCGACATTGTAGAGATAGCCGTTGCGGATGTTTCCGCCGGGCTCGCCGCCGGTCGAACCCGCCGTATCGGGCGCGACCTCGACGTAAACATATTGTTTGCCCGACGCCGCGAAGATCGCGTCGATCAGCCCCTGCGCGGTCGCCGCGCCCGACAGGTCTCCGCCCGACCCCGCCCCATCCGCATCCTGGATTTCCTGGACCGCGATAATGTCCGGCGCGCGGAGATTATAGACGATGTCACTTGCGAGGATGTCGAACTTCATGTCCGACGCGTCGAGATTTTCGAGGTTATAGGTCGCGATCGACAGATAATTGGCATCGCCGGCGAGTTCCGTCACCTCGCGCTCGAGCGTCACGTCCTGCGTCACCGAAACCGCTTCGGTGACGATGACTTCGTAGTTGTTGAAGGCATAGTTGACCACGCCGGTCACACTGCTCAGCTGGTCGCCGATGCTGTAAGCCGGATTGAAGCCCGCAAAGACCCCGCTGTCATCGTCGATCTGGATCTTTTCGGGATTGAAGTCGCCCGCCGAGATAGTGATGCCGCCGCGGTCGTTGACCCCGGTCGCGCCTTGTCCCAGCGACGCGACGACGTCGGTCTCGCCGAATTCGCTGGTATTCGACACCACGAGCGGGTTGTCGATCGTCACGCGCATGCCTTCGAGCGATTCCCAGAAATCGATGCCGTCGTTTTCGGGGTCGAAGACCGCGAAGCCGTCGTCGTCGATCGCTTGGCTCGGCGGCAGGATGCCGCCGGCGCCGATCAGCAGCGCGGCGGGCAGTGCATTGCCGCTGCTCGTCACGGTCACGGTCGGGTTGACGATTTCGGTCAGCGACAGCGCCCCGGCGCCGCCGACATATTCCGTCACCGTGCCCGACACATTGATCGCATCGCCGACGGCGACGGCGGGGGCGCCGCCGGTGAAGACGAAAATGGCGTCCGAGGTGCGGCTGTCGCCGTCGCCGGTGGGATCCTGGACGTAGAAGCCGCTCGTATCGACGGCGGTGACGATGCCAGTGGTGGCGACAGGCTGGCCGACATAATCCGACCGATGACCGGCGCCCTGGATCTGCCCGATCGACAAGGTGATCGGATCGTCGTTCAAGATCGTTCCCGTGGCACTGCCATCGGCAATGGCGATATTGCCCACCGGGTTGCTCAGCGCGAGCGACAACGTCTCGTTGACCTCTCCGACGATATCGCCCTGGACCGGCAGCGTCACCGTCGCCGAATTCTGGCCGACCGCGAACGTCAGGGTGCCCGAAAAGACCGCGTCGGGACCGAAGTCGGCGGCATCGGCACTGCCGTCAAGGTTGATGCTGAAATCGACGCTCGCGGCCTGTCCGAGGCCGCCGGCGCGCGTGACGGTGAAGATGAGGTTGCTCGTCCCCGCATTGCCCTCGACGACGCTGGCGTCGCCGACGCTGATCAGCCCGGTACCGTCGTCGGGGATGATCGCCTGCCCGGCGTTGAGCGAGCCGAAGCTGCTCGTCGCGGGCGCCTGCCAGTCGAAATCGGCGGCCGACGCGCCGTTGCCGATCAGTTGCAGTGATTGACCGATCGGATCGCTGCCGCCTTCGAGCACCCCGATGTCGGTGCTGGTCATGCCCGCCGCCGGCGTGCCCGCTGCGGCGGTGAAGGTGCCTTCGTAGGAAAGCAGCTGGATGACGGTGCCGTCGGGTGCGATCAGCGCGACGCCGTCGGATGCGCCATTCTGTAACCCATTTGCCGGAAAGTTGAACGCGACGGCGCCATAGCCCTGCCCCTCGTCGTCGATCACGCCGCTGAGGTTTACCGTGCTGTAGGTCGGCGCCGCGCCCGGCGTGTTCGACCCATTGTAGAGGACGAGCGTATAGCCGCTGAGATCGGTTCCCGCGACACCGGCGATCTCGATCGCCTCGCCCGTGTCGGTGCCGGCGTTGTCATAATGGATTTCGTTGATGTACACATTGGCGGCCGGCGTCGGCGGCGCGGCGTCGTCGTTGAGGATGGTACCCGTCGCGGTGCCGGTGCCGATCGTCGCTCCGCCCTGCGGATTCGTGAGCGCGATGGCGAAGGTCTCGTCGGGTTCGAAATCCGTGTCACCGCTCACCGCGATGCGGATTTCCGCGGTGGTCGCGCCGTCGGCGAAACTGACCGTTCCGCTCAGCGGCTGACCCGCGCCAAGGTCGGCACCATCGGCGCTGCCCAGGCTGATCGTCCAGTCTGCCGAAACCGCGCCATCGCTGCCGCCGCTGCGGGTGACAGTGAAGACGAGGTCCTGCGTCCCGCTGTTCCCTTCGCCGGTCGACGCATTGGCAATCGACAGGCTGCCAGGCTGCGGCCCGGGCGTGCCGCCGAAGCTCTGCCCGCCGTTGACGGCACCGACCGTGCCTGCCGACGGCGCCGACCAGGTGAAATCCTCATAGGTCGTGCCGGTGCCCGTCAGCTGCAGCGTCAGACCCGCCGCGTCGTTGCCCGACTGCGACACGTCGATGTCGGTGCTGGTGAGCCCGGCGGCGGGGCCGTTGGTCGCGGTGAAGCTTCCTTCATACGACAGGAATTGCACGACGTTGCCCATCGGATCGACCAGCGCGAAACCGTCGGGCGCGCCATTTTGGAGCCCGAGCGCCGCGAAGGACAAGGTCCCGAAGCCATTCTGGAGGTCGGGAACGATCCCCGAAAGAGCGATGCCGTTGACCGAGCCTCCCGTCGCCGCATAGGCCTGCCCGTTGGCGCCGTTATAGAGAATGACCCGCCAGCCGGTCAGGTCGGTTCCGGCGGGCGCCGCGATCTCGATCGCTTCGCCGGTGTCCGCACCGGCATTATCGTAGTGGACTTCATTGATAAAAACGGCGGTCGCCACGGCTGTTCCCCTTGCAAAAGCGGCCTCGACTCTCATTCAGGCGAATGGAATCGGTCGCAAATGAGGTGGGGCTATTCGGCGCATGTGACAGCGCAATGGCAATGCGCCAGCACACACGACGCGCATCGCCATGCCACAGCACGACCGTCCCGGGATATTGGCACCGCACTGTGCCGCTAAACGCACTGCACTAGCCGGTTGCGGGCGGTCGCTTTCAGAGAGATTAGCGCAAAAACGGTTGCTAGATTGTGATTATGCCGCGCTTCGCGGCGATCGCCACGGCATGCGTTCGATCGGCCGCACCGAGCTTCGCGAAGATGCTCTTCATATGGGCCTCGCCCGTCCTACTTCACCAATGGCAAGGCGGCAGCGAGTCTGACTGGACGGAAGCGTCACGAGCGCTGATCCGTTTAGAATAGCGATGAAATTTGCTGTATCAGCTTAACACAAGCGCCGCGGCATTTGCGTTTTTCGCCTTCGCGCGGCGCTCAGTTTGCAGCGACCGCCAAATACAAGGACGGGGCCGCAACATCTCCCCGTCCCGTGCATTGTCCAAGGACAGAAGGAGACAATCTATGAGCACCCCCCTGACCAAACGCCGCATCCTGATCATGGCGACGAACGGTTTTGAGCAGTCGGAGCTCGAAGTTCCCCGCGACACGCTCCGGGAGGCCGGCGCCGATGTCGATATCGCATCGATCGAAACCGGGAAGATCAAGGGCTGGGACGAAAACGATTGGGGCGACGAGGTCGAAGTCGACATCCTCGTCGGCGACGTGCGCGCCGGCGACTATGATGCGCTCGTGCTCCCCGGCGGCCAGATCAACCCGGACCTACTGCGGGTCGAGCACCAGGCGGTTGCACTCATCCGCGACTTCGCCGACGCCGGAAAGCCTATTGCGGCAATCTGTCACGCTCCCTGGCTGCTCGTCGAGGCCGGACTGGCGAAGGGCAAGCGGCTGACCAGCTACAAGTCGATTCGCACCGATGTCGCCAATGCCGGAGCCGAGGTGGTCGACGAAAAGGTGGTGATCGACGGCAACGTCATCACGAGCCGCTGTCCCGACGATTTGCCGGCGTTTTGCGACGCCATCATCGCCGCCCTGGAGCCGGTCGAAGCCAATAGCTGACTGACGGCGCTCCCGTCAGGAAGCGCCTCATTCCTTGCCGGCGAATGCGCCCGCGATGAAATCGCGTCCCAGCTTAAGGCCGACGGGATCGACGCTGTGCGCCACGCCGTAGGAGACATGGGTCGTCACATCGAGCCCGATCCGCTTGAGCTGAGCCGCGGTCATGTGAAGCGCTGCGACCGGCACCACGGGATCGGCGGTGCCATGAACGAGCAGCACCGGCGGCTTTACCGCGACCTCATGCCCCAAATCGGCCGTCCCCGTGACCATACCGGAATAGCCGACGATCGCCGCGACGCGCCGCGGTCGGCGGAGCCCGACCTGGAGCGCCATCATCGTGCCCTGGCTGAAGCCTACGAGCGCGAGATCGGACTCTGTCAGGCCATATTGTGCAAGCTTCCGGTCGATGAAGGCATCGATTGCGGGCGCTGCCGACGCCGATCCGGCAGCAAGGGCCGAGGGCGCGAAACCAGATAATCCCCACCATTGGTAGCCGGCCCCCATCATCGCGCAGCGTTGCGGGGCGTGCGGCGCAAGGAACAGCGCGTTCGGAAGCGCATCCTGCCATTGCGGCGCTAGCGAGATCATGTCCGAACCGCTCGAGCCGAACCCGTGCAGCAGCAGCACGATCTTTTCCGGCGCGGAGCCTGAGCGCGGCTGCAGGCTCGCGCCATTAACGATTTTCGACAAGGAGCCAATCTTTCCCGATGCCGGCGACCGAGCATTTCCCCGCCGCGCAGCTTTTCATACCGCCGATCAGATAGGAATGGATCGGCAATTTCCCATAGGCCGCTTAGGCGCGCCCCGGCCACAACGGCAATGTCGGTCGTGAAACAATCAGCAGAGAAAGCAGCCATCGCGGCGACAGGCCGCAATTCCGTCGGCAAACTATGGACAGTCCGTAGCCATCAATACGGGATAGGCCTTCCATCCCAGCCAAAGAACCCGCCGCTATCCGTCGGCGATAGTTGGTCAGCGACAGTGAGGATGCGTGACGCACTGAGATCCGCGCTAGAAAGCGATGATCCAGCTAGTCGCGCCTGAAAGGGCTCAGAGAGCGGCGTATCTACAGTTCCGGGGTGCAATGCCGCAACGATCGCGTCCGGATTGCTGCGGCCAAACTCTATCGCGAAGCATCGCACCAGGGCATTGAGCGCCGCCTTCGAGGCACGATAGCTATGCCAACCGCCAAGCCGGTTGTCTGCTATCGAACCAACGCGCGCGGATAGAAATATGGCGACCGCCCGCTGCCTCCGGGCAAGCAGAGGAAGAAAATGTTTTGCGGCGAGCGCTGGCCCGATGCTGTTGACCGCAAAGACCTCGGACATCGTCGATGCGTCGAGCTGCTTAAGGCTTTTTTCGGGACGAATGTCCGGTCCGCGATGCAGGAGCCCCGTTGCCACGATCAACAGGTCGAGAGCGCCGTCCGGGGCAATTTGACGACCTGCCTCGGCAAGCGTGTCGTCGTCCAATATATCTATCGTCAGCCTTGTCACACTGGGGTGGCGCGACGAATGGGGGCGCCTGTTCCCGGCATAGATACGGTCAAATCGACCCGATGCGACAAGTCGCTCGACAAGCGCGGCGCCGATACCGCCGCCGCTTCCGATCACCAATGCACGCCTGCCGCTCAAATGCTGCCTCTCCCGGCCAAGAAGTCGCTTCGGCCTCCCAACGCCTAATCTGCGGCGGCTCGATATCCCATATGCCTCAAAGGGAAGTGGAGCGTGCCTAGAAGCCCGCCTCGACCGCAAGCCGGATCGCATCGGCTGTCGTTTCGACGCCAAGCGCGCGCAGCAGCGCAGCGCGGTGCATCTTGATGGTCCGTTCCGACAGGGAAAGCGTGAACGCGATCTGTTTGTTGAGCTGTCCGTTCGCCATCAGCTTCAGCACCTCGCGCTGCCGCGGCGAGAGCGCCTCGATCTGGGCGCGCGCCCGCGCGCTCCGCCCCCCGACCGCTTCGCCGGCTTCGTCGACCTCGATTTGCGAGCCGAGAAAATATTCAAGGGTCCCGCCGGGGCCAAAGATTGGCGCCACCAACACGGCATTGCGAAAGGGCGTTCCGTCCTTGCGGTAGTTGAGGATTTCGACCAGCGCCGGCCTTTCCTCGCGGATGGAGGCACGCAAGGTCTCGGTCAGTTCCGGTTCGGTGCCAGGACCGGCAAGAAAGCGGCAGTTTCGTCCAAGGATTTCGTCAGCGGCATAGCCGGTGAGCGCCGAGAAGGCAGAATTGCATTCGACGATCGGATTATCAGGCAGGCGGGGATCGCTGATCACCGCGGCGATCGGGCTAGCCGCGATCATTGTCTTCAATGACATAATGTACCGCCTGCTCTCCCGGGTGCCCCAAGGGACATGTTGCGACACTTCCCCTCGCTCATGCAAGCCTGCGTCGATGACAATTGCGACGAACCGGAAAATAATACCCCTGGCGCCTCGCGCATGGAACGGGCTTGTCGTCGTTGGGGCCGAGTCCGGCCATCGCCGGCGCGACGCTCGTGGCCGCGGGCCGGCAGCCTGATGCGAGTTGCGATCATCGGAGCCGGCATCGCCGGGCTCGCCTGCGCCAGACGACTGCGCGATGCCGGACTGGAAGCGACCCTCTTTGACAAATCCCGCGGCGTCGGCGGCCGCCTCGCGACCCGCCGCGCGGATCCGGCCCGCCCCGAGGTCACCTTCGATCATGGCGCAACGCATTTCACCGCGCGCTCCGAAGGCTTTACGAGGCTCGTTGCCGCCTGGGAAACGGCGGGGCTTGCCGCGCGTTGGCCGGCGGCGGGCGCAGACAGCTGGGTCGGCACACCGACTATGACCGCACCGCTGAAGGCACTCGCCGACGATCTCGACGTCCGTCTGTCGCGCCCTGTCACCGCCCTGACCAAATCTCGCGCTGGCTGGACGCTCCAGAGCGAGGCCAAACGTCTCGGGACATATGATGCGGCGGTGATCGCTATTCCCGCCGAGCAGGCAGCGCCGCTTCTTTCACTCCATGATTTCGAAATGGCGCGCGCGGCCATGTCGGTTCGCTATAATCCCTGCTGGACCGGGATGCTCGCTTTCGACCAGCAAATCGACGAGCTCCCCGATTTCCTCCGCGGCGCCGGTTTCCTCGCGACCGCCGCGCGAGACAGCGCGAAGCCCGGGCGGGCGCCGGGCGAGCGGTGGGTCGTGCAAGCCGACTGGGCCTGGTCCGAAGCGCATCTTTCCTGCGACAGCGCGAGCGTGGCGCCATCGCTCCTCGCCGAGCTCGGCAAGGCAGCTGGCCGCGAAATGCCCGCTCCAAGCCATATTTCAGCGCATCGCTGGCTCTTCGCGCAGCCCTCGGGACAGGATCAGAAGCTGCTCTGGAACCCTGCCCTCAGTCTCGGAGCATGCGGTGACTGGCTCCACCATGGCTTTGCCGAATATGCGTGGCTGTCCGGCCACGTCCTCGGCGCGGCGATAGCTGCCGGGGCAGCGCAATGACGCGCGCGATCGTTATCGGGGCCGGTATCGGCGGCCTTGCCCTCGCCATCCGTCTCCGGTCGGCGGGCCTTGACACGCTCCTCGTCGAAGCACGCGACAGACCAGGCGGCCGCGCCTATGTCTTCGAGAAGGACGGCTTCACCTTCGATGCCGGGCCCACGGTGATTACCGACCCGGCCTGTCTTTCCCAGCTCTGGGAATTGAGCGGCCAGCGGCTCGACCGCGATGTCGACCTCGTTCCGATCTCCCCCTTTTACCGGTTGAGCTGGCCCGATGGATCGACCTTCGATTATAGCAACGACAAGGCGGCGCTCGCCCGTCAGATCGCCGCGCTCGATCCCGCCGATGTGGCGGGATATGAGCGCTTTCTCGGCTATTCCGCCTCGGTCTACGAGGAAGGCTATGTGAAGCTCGGGGCGGTGCCCTTTCTCGACTTTCGCTCGATGCTGAAGGCGACGCCCGCGCTCCTGCGCCATCGTGCCTGGCGCTCGGTCTATAAAACCGTCGCCAGCCATGTGCGGAGCGAGAAGCTGCGCGAGGCGCTCTCCTTCCACACCCTGTTCGTCGGCGGCAATCCGATGGCAACGAGCAGCATCTATGCGCTCATCCACAAGCTCGAGCAGGATGGCGGCGTGTGGTACGCACGCGGCGGCACCAACCAGCTCGTCGCCGGCATGGCCGCGTTGTTCGAGCGTCTCGGCGGCACGCTGAGGCTTGGCGATCCGGTCGCCCGCATCGAAACCGAAGGCGACCGGGTGGCGGGGATATCGACGCAGAGCGGCTTTACGGCGCGCGCCGATCTTCTCGCCTCGAACGCCGATCTCATGCACAGCTACCGCGATCTTCTCGCGCACCCGCGCGGGGAAAGCGAAGCAAAGCGCCTCGCACGCAAGAGTTGGTCGCCAAGTCTCTTCGTCCTCCATTTCGGTGTGCGCGGCCGCTTTCCCGACATACCCCACCATATGATCCTGTTCGGCCCGCGCTATCGCGGGCTCCTCGACGATATCTACACTCACGGCACCCTCGCAGACGATTTCTCGCTCTACCTCCATCATCCAAGTGCAACCGATCCGGGCGTCGCGCCCGCAGGCCACAGCAGCTTCTATGCGCTTGCGCCCGTTCCCCATCTCGGTCACGCGCCGCTCGACTGGGAGGTCGAAGGGCCGAAACTGGCAAAGCGCATTGTCGCTGAGATCGAGCGACGCCTGATTCCCGATTTGGGCGAAAGGATTGTGACGCAATTCCATTATGCGCCCCCCGATTTCGAACAGGACCTCGCCGCGCATCTTGGAAGTGCCTTCAGCTTGACGCCGTCGCTGCTGCAGAGCGCCTATTTTCGCGGCCACAACCGCGACGCACGCATCGCAAATCTCTACTTCACCGGAGCGGGCACGCATCCTGGCGCGGGTATTCCGGGCGTCGTGGCGAGCGCAAAAGCGACGGCAAGCCTCATATTGGACGATTTGGGCGTCCGCACCGGCACACCCTGAGACGCCGATGCGCCCGCGAAACATTTTCAGGGCCGCAGGACGATGCGGGGGATCCATGACCTGATGATCGAAGCATCCGCACACTCTGGTTCTGCAGGCGGCCAGCGCCTTGCGACCCACGTCTGGCCGTGGCGGGGGCGGTGATATCTCGTCGCCGGGCGATGTGACGACAAATCGCACCGCCCAATCTTTTCGTTGGGAAGTGTCAGTGGCCGGTCCGCCGCCCTCCGGCTTCCCGAAAGACGGTCAACAAGAGCGAGGCGGCGGGTCCCGCCTGGCTATGCAGGGCCGCCCGATCCGGTGCGTATCACCCGCCCCAAAGGACAGGTCGCCCCGCCGGGCCCGAACGCCTAATTTCACCCTGTCCCATCCCCCCGGGACGAATATTCGAAAAGGAATGAGCAATGGCTGTTTCCCGTATCTCCCTTTCGCTCGCCGCCGCAGCGCTCGCGCTTGCCGGCGGGGTTGCGACTGCAAAGAACCCGATGGTCGGCGGTGCCGCGATGTACGAGACCAAGACCATCGTCGAAAATGCCGCCAATTCGAAGGATCACACGACGCTCGTCGCGGCGGTCAAGGCCGCCGGCCTTGCCGAAACGCTTTCGGGAGCTGGCCCGTTCACGGTCTTTGCGCCGACCAACGCCGCCTTTAACAAGCTTCCGGACGGCACCGTCGACACTCTGCTCAAGCCCGAGAACAAGGCGATGCTGACGGGTATCCTGACCTATCATGTCGTGCCGGGCCGCCTGACCGCGACCGATATCGCCGCACAGGCCAAGGCCAATGGCGGCAAGGCGATGCTCACGACGGTGCAAGGCGCCAAGCTCACTGTCTGGGAGAAGGACGGCAGCTGGTATGTCGGCGACGCCAAGGGCGGCATGGCCAAGATCGGTCCCGCCGATGTTCTCCAGTCGAACGGGGTGATACACGTCATCGATGGCGTTCTGCTTCCCGCATGATCATCTGGCGGGGCCTCGCAGCGCCCGTCGGCGCACCGCGGCCCCGTCGGACAAAGACGCTCAAAGCCACCGCTCGGCAGCCCTAGCATGGATGTTACAGGTCTTCGCAGGCCCGCCAAATGATCGGCGGGCCTGCGTGCCACGCTGCTGGCGCAGCGCCAATCGGGGATCAGAGCTTCGCCTTCACACCGAGCATGAAGCGCGGGCCATAATATTCGACCTGCAGCGGGCGATCCTTCTTGCCAAGATAATAGTGCAGCTTCGAATTGGTGAGATTGCTCGCCTCGCCGAACAGGGTGAAATTCGGCGTCACATCGTAATTCACCGTCAGGTCGAGGCTCGCATAGTCGCCGTAATAGCTGTCGAGATCGGCGGTCGCGCCGAACTCCTCAATAAACGCGCCCTTGTAGTTCCACGCGATGCGCGACGAGAAGCGACCGTCGTCATAATAGAGCGCGACATTAGCGAGATTGTTCGCCTGGCGCGGCAGTCGCACATCGCGTCCGTCGGGCAGCGTGAAGTCCGACCGCATCAGCGTGTAGTTGGCATTGACCCCGAAGTTGGCGAGCGCGCCCGGCAGGAAGTCGAACTGGCCCTGCGCGGTGATCTCGAACCCGTAGAGCGACCCGGAAGGACCGTTCGCGGGGGTCAGGAAGGCGACGCCGTCGATACCGCGGAACGTGCCGATCCGGCGCGAATCGAAGATGGGATCGGTGATCCGCTTATAGAAGGCGCCCGCCGAAATCAGCCCGGCCTTGCCGAAATAATGTTCGAACGACAGGTCGAAATTGGCCGAGTAGGTGGGCTTGAGCTGCGGATTGCCGCCGCTGAATTCAAGATCGGCTTCGACGAAAGCGCCGCCCGGCGCGAGATCGCCGAAGTCGGGGCGCGCGAAGCTGCGCGTCGCGGCGAAGCGCACCGCAGTGTCGCGGTCGGGGCGGAAGGTGAGGTGCAGCGACGGCAGCCACGCGAGATAAGTGTTCGACTGCACTTCGGGTTCGAGAACGCCGTCGACGAGGACGCGCCCCCGAACCTTGGTATCGGTATTTTCGAGCCGCAGGCCGCCGAGCAGCGTCCACTGGTCGGTCGGCTTCCACGTCGCCATCGCATAGCCCGCGGCGGTGCGTTCCTTGAGCTGGAAGGTGCGGCCGAGTGCGCCGCCGTTCTCGGCGGTCGCCGAGCCCGCGGTATCGAGGATCAAATTGTCACGGTTGGCGAGATACCAATCGACGATGTCGCGTTCGGACACGACCTGCGAAAAGTGCGGCGTGTAGGTCGACCCGATCTTGAGTTCGTCGAGGAACTGGTTCCGTCCGGGCTGATTCATCAGCGCGAAGTCGGCGAGCGTCGGGACGGGGCCGGCGGCCGGGTTCCACGTGTAGAAAAGATCCTCGAAAAAGGCGTCGCGGACCTTGTCGCGATATTTGGCGCCGAATTTGAGTTCGAGCGTGTCGCTCGCGGGGAGCTTAAGGTTCGCCTCGGCGACGATGCGGTCATTCTCTTTCACACGGATCTTGTAGAGTTCAACGTTCGATAGCCGCGTCAGCGCCGGGTCCATGCGGAAGCCGTCCGGCAGATGGTCGCTGATGGCATTTGCCGGATCGCTGCCGCCGTCGACCTCATTATAGGCATAATTGCCCGAACCGCGGTTCTCGAGCCCGGTGTAACCGACGTTGCGCTGGTCGAACCGCACGACGAAATAGCTGTTGTCGCGGCCGTCGGGCGTATCGCCATAGCGGAAGAGATTGTCGTAGTGCGCGACCTTCCAGTCGAACTGGCCGCCACCCTCGCCGCCGCCGAGCATATGCACGCCGCCGATCTCGCCCCCCTTCAGCTGGGTGATCAGCGTGTTGAAGATATGCTGCACCTCGACGCGGTTCGAGGCGAAGTTCATGCGATGCTTGTAGTGCGTCTCGTCGTCGGTCAGGCTGCCGTAGATGCCGCGCGCATAGATTTTGCCGCCGTCGTCGAAACGATATTCGGCCGCGCCGTTGAGCCCGATCGTTTCGCGCAGGCCCGTATAGTCGCGCAGTTCGAGGCGGGTGATGCCGATCGCGTCGCCGCCGCGGCGCGGTTCGAAATTGTCGGTCGCCCAGTGGCGCGCATAATAAGTGCCCGCGAGCATGAAACCGAACTTGTCGTCGGCGCCGAAACGGTCGCCAACCATCGCGCTGAACATCCCGCCGAACTTGCCAGCCTTTTCGCTGTAGACGCCCGCGGCGTTGAGCTGGATCGTCCGGTCCTCGGGCGCGGTGCGGGTGATGAAATTGACCGCGCCGCCGATCGCGTCGCCCTCCATGTCGGGGGTGATCGCCTTGGCGACGACGACCTGCTCGATCAGTTCGGACGGGAAGAAGTCGAATGCGGTCGCACGGCTCGTCGTTTCCTCCTCGGCGGTCGGCAGACGGTTGCCGTTGATCAGCGTCGAATTCCACTGCGACGGCAGCCCACGCACCGCGACGAAGCGCCCCTCGCCCTGGTCGCGCTCGATCGCGACGCCGGGAACACGCTGCACCGCTTCGGCGGCGTTACGATCGGGCAAGCGGCCGATGCCGTCCGACGACACGACATTGACGATGCTGTCGGCGCGGCGCTGCGCATCGAGGCTGCGCGCCTCGGCGCCCACGATCGTGCCGGTAACGACGATCTCATCGGCGGGCGCTGCCGCGTCGAGCGCGGCCTCTTCGGCGAAGGCGGGAGTGGTGAGCATGGTACCGCAAGCGAGTGCGGCGAGGAAGGAGCGGTGCATGAGAGCCTCGTGAATCGGTCGCCGCCCCATTGGCAGCGCGCATCCTTGACCATGGACCGCGCTCAACCTCTACTTCATTGACTGCATGTCATCGATAGACACAACGCAATATAATGAATTGAAGAACGGCTTATCTGCAATATAGTAATAAAAATGACATAATATTCCGGGCGATCAGATCCTTATTTTTCTTGCGAAATATAGTGCGCTGACCGTGACCATCGCCGTTCCGGCCAGCGAGGTCACAAGCGCGCCGCGCGTGAAAAAGTCGAGCCAAGGCAAATCGCCGCTGAACAGGTTGCGGAACAGCAACAGGATGACGCTTCCGGCATAGCCCGCGGCGTCGGCAACATAGATGAGGAAGCCCGCGCGGCCCGGCTGGCGCGCGGCGGCGATGAGCCGGTCGAACAGCATCGCGTTAAAAGGCGTATAGGCTAGATAGAGCCCCGCCCCCGAGGCGATCATCCAGCCGAGCGGCGTCATCAGCCCGGCGAGGAACAGCAAGGTCGCAACCCCGATCAGCACGAAACCGAGCGCGGTGATCGCGTGCATCGCGGCCAGGGCCCGGCGGTTGTCGCGGATGCGCATCAGGCTGGCGAGCGCGGCGAGCGTGATCACCGCGATCGGCAGCTCGCTTTGGGTGAAGACCGACGACACCCCAGCATAGCCGAGTTCGACCCAGAGTTCGGCGGCGAAATTGTCGCGGAAGTCGCGGAGCGCGGTCAGCAACACATAAGACCCGACGAGAAGCAGGATTCCGAGCCCGTAATGCGACAGGAAGGCGCGCCGCTCGTCGCGGAACATCGGCGCGCGCTCGGTCCGTTCGGCGATGTCGCGCGCGTCGGGCGGCGGCATGCGCGCGAGTCCAAGCGTTGCGGCGAGCAGCAGCGGCGCAAACAGCGCGCCGGTTGCGGCGGGCATCCACCATTCGCTGACGCCCCAGCCGGTCATCAGCCACGCCGCGACCGACTTCACCAGCCCCGACGAGACGATGAAGCTTGCGCAGAGGATCGCGCCGAGCAGTTCGGAGGCGCGGCGCCCCTCGATGTAACTGAACACCAGCCCCCAGATCAGCCCGAGCGGCAGGCCATTCAAAAAGAGCGCGACGATCTTGAGCCACAAAGGCGCGACCGCGAACAGGAAGAGCGCGGCCCACGACACGGCGATGAGCCCGAGGATCGCCGCGGTTCGCCGCCGTCCGTCGAGTTCGGCGATCAGCTTGATCCCGGCGAATTTGGACAGCGCATAGCCCGCGACCTGCGCGATCACGAGCACGACCTTGAAATCGAGCAGTGCGCTCCAGCCGGTGACATCGTCATAGGATGCCGCGGCGAAGGGCCGGCGAAAGGCGTACATCGACAGATACACCGCAAAAGCGGCGGCGGCGCCGAGCAGCAGCGCCGGATCGATGCGCGGGCGCGCAGGCGGAGGCGCCATGCTGTCGGCGATCGGGGAGCCGGCGGCCATCGTCAGTCGAGCAGGAAAGCGCATTCTTCGTCACCGGGGCGCAGCCCGGTGGCGATGCGCGCCTCGATTATGTCAAGCGCCTGTGACAAGTCGGCGACACTCGGTACGACAACATCGGCGCCCGCGGCGGCGAAGCCCTCCGCCACGCCGCGCAGGCGCGCCATCCGCTCGTCATCGCTGAGCGCGGCGTAATCGGCGAGCGACAGTCCCATGCCATTGCCCGAGGCCGCAACGCCGACGGTCCAGCAGCCGGCGTGACGTCCCGCTTCGATACCGACATTGGCGTCATCGATGGCCACCGCGCGGCAAGCCGGCCACACACCCATCTCGACCAGCGCCTTCCACAGCATCAGCGGCGCGGGGCGCCCCGCCGCGGTCTCTCCCGCGCAGACGATGACCTCGGGCGCATAGCCCTGCTCGGCCGCGCGCGGGACGATGCCCGCCATCATCGTGCGCGTGTAGCCGGTCGTCGACCCGACGCGGATGCCGCGCGCACGCAACGCCGCAAGGGTGTCGAGGGCGCCGGGGATCAGCGCCGCGGTCGCGACCGCCTCGGCCGCCATCGCGGGTTCGAGTTCGTCCATCAGCCGGTCGACGTCAGCACTGGTCCATTCGGAGCCATGCGCCTGTTGCCAGCGCGCCGCGACATCCTCTTCGGCGAGCATTGCCTCGACATGCTCGCGCTTCGCCTGCCCCATATAGCGCCGCACCACTGCGTCGCTCACCGGCACGCCCGCCGCCGTGAACACGCGCTGCATCGCCGCGACCGGCGCGCGCGATCCGAAATCGACCATCGTTCCCGCCCAGTCGAACAGCACCGCCGCGATCGTCATTGCGCCATCTCCTTCGTTTTGCTCGCCATTGCCGCGGCGACCACCTGCTCGCCGATCGCGAACCCGGTCGACATGCCCGCGCCCGAGGTCACGAGCGTCAGGTGCACGCCGGGCGCGACCTCTTCGGAAAACCAGTTGTGATCGGGCGACCAGGCGTAGGTGCCGGTCCAATGCTCGACGACCGGACCATCGAAACCGGGCAGCGTTTCGCGGAAAGCGGTCAGGATCAGGTCGTCGATCGCTTTTCGCTGATACGGATCGGGCGCCGCGTCATATTCGTGGCTGTCGCCGACGACGAGCGAGCCGTCAGCGGACTGCACCGCGATTAAATGGACACCGGCATCAATGAGTGCGCCATGCTCGGCCAGCAGCCGCTCGCGCAGCGGCGCAGCGGCGTCGAGCGCGGCGAAGCCTTCGTAGCGGATCAGGCTGAGATCGGACATGATCGGCGTCGGCAGCGTGCGCCCCGACGGCGCGATGCGCAGCATCTGAAGCTTGCAGCGGGTGACGCGGCGGCGCGCCATCACCTCGGGGAACAGGCCGGTGACATCGTCGCCCGGGCAGATGAAGATGCGCCGCGCGCGCACATCGCCGACCGCGGTGCAGACGACGCCCGGCGCGCATTCGATCGCCGCCGCGCGCTGAAACTCGACGCCGTATCGTGTCGCCAGCCATTCGGCGAGCGCGGGCAAGGCAAGCCGCGGTTCGACGCGCAACTCGTGCGGGCTGAACATTGCCGCCGAAAAATCCGCAAAGCCGCTCAGCCCGAAGCGCGTCCGCGCCGACGCCGGATCGAGCAATTCACACCCCTCGCCCATTTCGGTCGCGAGGAAGGCTTCGAGGATCGCGGTGCCTTCCCCCCGCTGCGCGAGCTGGAGCAGCCCGCGCTGGTCGACCGCAATTCCGGCGGCCGGGGCGATTTCGGCCCAGATGTCGCGCGAGCGGCGCGCGAAATTCCACATCTCGCCGCGCGCCTGCCCCGACACGGTGACAAAACCGAAGTTGCGGATGGAGGCACCGCGTGCGGCGGGTTCGCGGTCGATAACAACGACGCGCGCGCCGGTCCGCGCCGCGGCGAGCGCATGCGCCAGACCGACGATTCCGCGTCCGACGATAGCTACATCATAGGTTTCAGGCATGACGATCCTCTTGGTAGAGGATGCCCATTGGCCCGACGCGTGTGACAACACGACTTCATTTCAGGAATGCCCACCATAGACACATGACGTGTCAGCGAAGTGTCGCAATTGAGGTATAGCCGACGCGCAGGTGTCCCATGGCCGTCAATTATCAGCAACTCCGTACCTTCCATGCGGTCGCAAGCGACCGCTCCATCACGCGCGCCGCAAACCGGCTCGCGATTTCGCAGCCGACGCTGTCGAAGCAATTGAAGGAGTTGCAGGACCGCTATCAGGTGCAGCTCTTCACTGGAAACCGGCCGCCGCTGACGCTGACGCCGGAGGGCGAGGCGCTGTTCGTGAAGACGCGCGCGCTGTTCGACATCTCGGAGGAGATCGAGGGACTGCTGGGGCAAACGCCGCCCGAGGAAGGCGGCCTGCTGCGCATCGGTACCGATTCGCCGCCCTATGCCGCCGACCTGATCGCCGCCTTTGCCAAGGCCGCGCCCAAACTCGACTTCAAGGTCACGACCGCCAATGCGCGCGAGACCAACCAGATGCTGATGAACGCCAGCGTCGACCTGGCGATCGTCTGCGAGCCGATCGGGCATAACGACTATACCTACCGACCATTCTACGAGGACCGACTCGTCGCGGTCCTGCCGGAGACGTCGACGCTCGCAAGCGCCGAAATCTTCGATCTCGCCGCGCTCGCCGACCAGCGTTTCCTGCTTCGCGAACCCACGTCGCGGACGCGCGCCGCGACCGAGCGATTGTTCGACGCCTGCGGCATCGCCCCCGCCCGCATCATGGAATTCCATACGCGCGAGATGATCCGCGAGGCGGTCGCGCGCGATCTTGGCATGAGCTTCATGTTCGAACGCGAATGCCCGCCCGATGCGCGGCTCAAGGTCCTGCCGATCGATTCCGACGATCCGGCGACGCGCATCGCCGGCTATATCGCCTGCCGCACCGAGCGGCGGCGGCACCCGGCCATTCGCGCCGCGCTGGAGATCGCAGCGAGATTTGCCGGATAGCCCGAACGATTAATGGTAACAGCTTGGGTTCGTGACGAAAGACAAGAAGGGCGACCATAGCGATTGTTAGTCAGGCATCCCGGGCGTCGCTTGTTTCGCCAAGGATCAATCTCTCCTTTGAGAGAATCGCGATTTATGGTCTATTCGACCCTCAACAGCAGGGGTTGAGATCATGCTTCGTACCCGGCTTATTGGTATGGCGGTCGTTGCCGCCCTCCTCCTTCCCGCACCCGCTTTTGCGAGGCGGCACGATGATTGGCACGACGATCACCACCACCACCGCGATCATGACGGCGACGCGGCCGCCGGCGCAGCACTCGCCATAGGTCTGGTGGGGATTGCGGCTGCGATCTCCGCCAAGAAGAAGCGGAAAGAAGAAGAGCGACGCGATGCCTATCGGTACGGATATGGCGATAGCTATGGCGGCGACTATTTCTCGCCCGCGCCGGACGTGAGTTGTTATCGCGGCGAGCGGCGCTGCTTTGTGCGCGGGCAATTCTCGCACGGCTGGACCGATAGCCAATTCGCCTATGACCCTCATCGGCGGGGATATTGACCATGACCATTCGTCCTTTATTGCTTCTCGCCGCGCTCATAGTCGCGCCTTCAGCCGTCGCTCAACCCAAGGCCCCGTCGGCGCCCAACATCGTCAAAATGGACTTGGCGGCCACCGATGCGATCCGCTCGATGCTCGACGGCGCGTTCGACGAAGGCCATGTCGCGATGCTCCAGGCACTCGGCCATCAACAAGCGGTCGCCGCGACCTGCTCGGGTTTCGAGATCGACCCCAAGGCGTTCGCGAAGGAATTCGATCTGATCTATGACGATCAGAGCGGCAAACCGCGCGCGCTTGACGCAGGCCAGCGGGCCGAGGTCGAGCGCAAGGCCACGCTCGCTCTCGGCATGGCGTTCGGAGCACAGGTCGCCATTTCGGCGAACGATCATTCGGCCTTTTGCGAGGCCGCAACGCAGGAGCGCGCCAGCGGAAAGGCGGCGAATCTGATCTGGGCGAAATAGTCCCATGAGGGTGCGACCGAACTGGCGCGCAGCTCTTTGCATCTATCTCGTCTACAACGCCATCATCTTCACGACGTGGGGGCTCGGCGGCGCCCGTTACACCGACATGGTGTCCGAAGGCGTTGCCTTCAAAAGCCTTATCATCCCCTTGGGTCTCGGAGCCTTGTTCGCCGCCGCCGCGGTAACGTGGCTGGGCTGGTGGCGCCCGGCGCTGGTAGAAAACAAACGCGGTGGGCCCCAATGGGCGCTGGGGTTGGTGCTGATCGGGATGGTCGGCATGATCGTCGTCAACGGCGCTGCGGCCAATTGGTCGGCCTTTTCGGCGAGCCATCTCATTATGCTCGTCGCCGCCGGCGTCCTCGTCGGGTTCAACGAGGAAATGCTAGCACGCGGCATCCTTGTCACCGGCGTTCGGGGCTCGACCTCGAACGAGCTTTGGGTCTGCTTATGGTCTTCGCTGTTGTTCGGCGCGATGCATATTCCCAACGCCCTGTTCGGAATACCGCTATTCGCGAGCCTGCTTCAATGCCTGTTCGCTTCGCTGATGGGCGGTGCCTTTTACGTTCTCCGTCGGATCAGCGGCGGCATCTGGCTGCCGATGCTTCTGCACGGCGCTTGGGACTTCACATCGTTCAGCGCCCAGGCATCCGGACAGCATCCTCCCCTGTCGCCGGTCTTTCAGTTCGGAACCTACGGCCTTGCCATCATCGCGATCGTTGCTGTCCTGCGCCATGAACGCCGGGCCTCCCCAGCTGTCTGAGAGACATCGAAATTGCATTTTCTAAACTTTTGAACTCGCTCGACGAACTGCTCTACGAATTGATGAGCTGGATCGTGTTCTATCCTGTGACCGAGCGCTTCACCTGCCCGACGACAGGCAATTCCGAGCAACGGTCAATCCGCCTGTCATGCTGATCCGCGCCGTCCGTCGGTCAAGTCACCGACATAGCACCGCGCAATCAAGGCGTTTCGCCACTCGTTCGGGCAATAAACCACTAGATTTGACCGTTGAAAGATCGGCTTTCAACTCGCCATTCACGATAACTGACGCTCCAAAACGATGGGACGCTTTGGCGTCGCAGAGCTGCTTCATGCCCTTAGCCGCTGGTCATCCCCCTCGGCCGCCATCGTTGCGATAAAGGCATGCACCGCATGGGCGTCGATCGGTTTGCTCAGCAGATAGCCCTGGATCTGGTGGCATCCTTCCTGTCGGAGGATTTCAGCTTGGGCTTCGTCCTCGACGCCTTCGGCCAGTGTTTCCATGCCTAGCGCATCGGCCAGCGTCGTAATGGCGCGGATCATCGCGTTAGCATTGCCGCCCTGCGTCAGGTCGCGGACGAAGCTCTGGTCGATCTTGAGCTTGTCGAAAGGGAAAGAACGCAGATAGCTGAGCGACGAATAGCCGGTCCCGAAATCGTCGAGGGCGATGCGGACGCCGAGCGCGCGCAGGCTGTGCAACGCCTCGAGCGTCTTTTCGACGTTCGCGATGAAGATGCTCTCCGTAATTTCGAGCTCGAGCCGGTTGGCGGGCAGTCCCGACGAAGCGAGCGCCGATAGCACGATGGTCGCGAGGTTTGGGCTCTGGAATTGTTTGGGCGAGATATTGACCGCGACCGACAGGTCGTCGGGCCACGACGCGGCCTGGCGGCACGCCTCGCGGATCACCCATTCGCCGATCTGGACGATCAGCCCGGTCTCTTCGGCGAGCGGGATGAAGTCGACCGGACTGATCATGCCCTCGGCATGCGGCCATCGGATGAGCGCCTCAAAAGCTTTCAGCCGCTCCTCGTGCATGCTGTAGAGCGGCTGGAAATAAAGCTCGAACCCGCCATCGCGAATGGCGAGCCTCAAATCGAGTTCCATCTGGCGCCGGTGCCGCGCCTGCTCGTCGAGCGATGGTTCGAAGAAATGATAGGTCGCCTTGCCGTCGCGTTTCGCGCGATAGAGCGCCAGGTCTGCATTCTTCATCAAGGTCGTGCCATCGATGCCGTCGCCCGGCGCAACCGCGATGCCCATACTGGCCGATGCGTCCGCCTGTTGCCCGTCGATCATGATCGTGCGGCCGAAACAGCTTTGAAGCTTGTCGGCGAGCGCGGCGAGATTTTCGTTGGCGGGCAAATCGCCGAGCAGGATCGCAAATTCGTCACCGCCGAGCCGCGCGACGATCGCCCCGCCCAGCACGTCTTGCAGATGGGCTGCGACATTGCGGAGCAGCGCGTCGCCCGCCGGATGGCCGAGCGTGTCGTTGACGACCTTGAAATCGTCGAGGTCGACGTAGACGATCATCAACTGCGCTTCGTCGCGCCGCCGCGCCAGCGCCTGGTCGAGCTGTTCGACGAACAGCTTGCGATTAGGCAGATTGGTGAGGCCGTCGTGAAGCGCCACATGCGTAATCTGGCGTTCGCGCTCTTCGATCGCGGCGACCATCGCGTTGAAGCTGGCGCCGAGGCGGCCGATCTCGTCGTCAGACGTCACGTCGACCTTCGCGTCCTTGCCTGCACCTAGCAAGCGCGTCGCGTTGTCGAGGGCGCTCAACGGCCGGGTGATCGTCCGCGCGACGCGCCAGCTGAGGATGACAACCAGCGACAGGCCCGCCGCTGCAAGCGCCGCGAGCAGCAATTGCAGCCCCGAATATTCGTCGAGCGCCTTGCTGAGCGAGTGATCGAGGACGAGCCGCGGACGAACGCCTTGCTGAAGCGCGGGCAGCGCGGTGACATGGTGGAGGATGCGCTCGCCATCGTCGCTTTCCAGAACCTGTCCCAACGGTGCACGCGTCAGTTTGGCGGGAAGCCCCGATGCACGCAGCACGCGCGCATCGATATCGACCGCCGCGAGCTTGCTTAGCCGCTGCATCTCGGCCGCATCCAGCGGCTGCGCGAGGACGAGCCAGCCGATCGTATCGGGCACCTCGATCGGCGACGCCGCCGCGAGCGCCAGCTTGTCACCGATCTGGATGATGCCATGATCCTGCCCGCCATCGAGCGCGTCCCACAATTCCACGGCCGGCGGCAGCGCTGCCGCCGATGAGCCGACCACATCGCCATCGAAGCCAACGACAAACGCCGCTTCGCTGCGCGAGCGTTCGCGCAAGCTGACCAGCGCGCTTTCGATCGTCGGCTCGTCGTCGGTCGCCACGGCCTCGCGAAATCCGAAGTCGCGCGACAGCACATCGGCCGAGCCGCGCATCTGACGCGCGCGCAATTCGATGATCTCGTCAAACACGCGCGCATTGGCAGCCAGGTCGCGCGAGGCGCTGTCCTCGCCGAAGCGCGCAATGCCGTTCCCGGCCAGCAAAAGCACCGCTGCAAGGATCGCGGCAAACAGCGCCGCATAGACCGCCGCGATCCGCAGCTTCAGCGACCGGAAGCGGATTTTCGCGGGCAACGCGGCGATCGGGGTCATCGCAGTTTCAACGCGATCTTATGGCTGCCCTGACCCGCGCCGACGGCGAGGGGCCGCTTGAACTCGCCACCGGGCATCCGTGCACGCGGATGCCAGACGGTCAGCCGGTAACCGCCCGCCGCCATGCCCGTCAGGCGAACGATGCCATTCTGGTCGGTCTTGCCCGCGAACGGCGTGTCGACGACGCGAACATATCCGCGCATCTGGTCGTGAATGTTGCAGCCAAGCGCCACCGTGCCCGCGACGGGGAAGCTCTGCGATCGCGTCTGGTCCCGGCCATAGAGATCGATCTCGAAACGCGCCGCTTTCGAAAAGCTGTAGACGCTGTGCCGGACGCTATCGAGATTGGGAAAGGCAACCGCGGCGCCCCTAGCGACCACCAGCGTCCCGGGAACGAACGCAACATTTTTCTGCGCCATTGCGGGTTTCCAGCCAAAGCGGATGGGACCGCCGCGCCAGCCCGCATTGGGGGTCAGTTCGACGACTGCGTCGCGCACCGGCATGCCCCGATCGTCGACAATTTGCACTTGCATGGCCGCGGGTGCAGCCGCCCAGGAGGCGGGCAGCAGCACGGCCAGCGCGAACGCCGTCATAACGAGAATTGGTCCCCTCATCCTGTCCGGCTACGGGACAGAACTTAATATTCTCTCAAATTTTCAATTGCATGGTTAACGCAATCCTCATTTTTTGCTGCGATTGAGCCGTTATGGACCAGCACTTCCCTCGCCTTTTGGCCGCGCTTTCGCTTGCGCTTGCTTGCGTGGCATCGCCCGCATGGGCCGAAGACGCGCCGGTGATCGACGGCGGCAAGCTGCTGCTCACAAATGGCGTGTCGACCATCGAGGGTACCAGCGGCGGCGGTGTTGCGACCTGGGCGACGATCGCCGGGCGCGAAACCGATCGCGGCATCGGCCTTTCGGGGCATGTCACGCTGATCGAGCTTCCCGACTATGGCTGGCAGAGCCACGGCGTTGCCGTGGGCATCGCGAACCGTATCGAGTTGAGCTACGCGCGGCAGAATTTCGACACCCGCGACGTCGGCACAGCGCTCGGGCTTGGACAGGGCTATACGCTCAACCAGGATGTTTTCGGCGCCAAGGTCCGCCTGCTCGGCGATACGGTCTATGGCGACCCGCTGCTCCCGCAGATCAGCATCGGGGTCGAGCATAAGCGCAATCGCGACACGCCGGTGGCGCGCGCCGTCGGCGCGGCGCATGGCAAGGGCACCGACGTCACGCTCAGCGCGACCAAGCTTTTCCTTTCGCACAGCGTGCTGGTCAACGCGACCGCACGCCTGACGAAGGCGAACCAGGCCGGGCTGCTCGGCTTTGGAACCGCGGGCAACGACGATCATTCGCTGCAGTTCGAAGGGTCGGTCGCGTATCAACTGTCGCGCCGCGCGGTAATCGGCGCCGAATATCGCACCAAGCCCGACAATCTGGCGATCGCGCGCGAGGATGATTGGCTGGATCTGTTTGCCGCCTATGCGCTGACCGATAATCTGACGCTGACGGCCGCCTATGTCGATCTCGGCTCGATCGCCACCTTCGACAAGCAGCGCGGCGGATTCGTGTCCGCGCAGCTCGCCTTTTAAGGGGTCCGCCATGTTCCTGATCGCCGCCGCCCTGCTCCTGCAACCCGCCGCCGAACCGCCGATCGATTGGGACAAGGAATTCGGAGTCGAGGAAAAGGCTCGCGATCCCGTGACGGGCGAGCTTCCCGTCGATCCCTATGTTCAGGACAATCGCAACGCGGGTGCCTCGCCCTTTTCGGGCACCGCGATGGCCGAAGCCTTTGGCGGACAGGACGGAATCCGCCGCATCGCCAACCGCACCGTCGAACTGTCGGAGGCCGATCCGCGCATTGCGGCGATCTTTGTGTCGCACGACATGGTCCGGCTGAAGCGCACCTTGTTCGAGCAATTCTGTTATATCCTGAACGCCGGGTGTGACTACAGCGGCCGCGACATGGCTACTGCGCACAAGGATATGGGCGTCCGGATGCGCGACATGAACGCGCTCGTCGAAAATTTGCAAGCAGCGATGCGCGAGGAAAACATCGGCTTTGCCACGCAGAACCGCTTTCTGAGCAAGCTGGCGCCGATGTCGCACGATGTCATCGAGCGGTAAACCTCCCCAAGGACGACAGCCCCAAGTCCATTCTCGCGGCAAAACAGAGGGCCACCGCCGAGCGATCTCTTAAACTCACTCTGACCGATCACAGGTCGTAACCCGTGGGGCACTTGGACGCGCACGACATAGCGCCGCCCACGTTGATACAGATAATCATGACCCTCTAAACGGGCTGGATTTTGGTTCATTTCCGGTACCCCATTAGGACCAGATTTAGGACCAAAATCTCAACAAAACCCCAATGCTTCTGCGAGCTTGACGCATTTCTGCGCCGGGAGAAGATGTTGGCGCGCCCGGCAGGATTCGAACCTGCGGCCACCCGCTTAGAAGGCGGGTGCTCTATCCAGCTGAGCTACGGGCGCGTGCGCAACGCTGCGGGCGCCGCGAATAGCGCGGTTTGCGCGGGCTGCAAAGCGCGTTAAGCAGCGCCTCGATGACAGACGCCCCTTCCCCGACGAACCGGCCGGTTCAGGTCGCCGCCGCCAGCGTGCAGCATTTTCGTTATTACGACCTGCTGATGGCGGCCTTCGTCGCGATCCTGCTGCTGTCGAACATCATCGGCGCCTCCAAACCGAGCTATGTCGTGCTGCCGGACGGCACCCAATGGGCGTTCGGCGCCGGCGTCCTCTTTTTCCCGCTCAGCTATATCATCGGCGACGTGCTGACCGAGGTCTATGGCTATGCCCGCGCCCGGCGCGTCATCTGGACGGGCTTTGCCGCGCTCGCCTTCATGGCGTTCATGGCGTGGATCGTCGTCGCGCTGCCGCCAGCCGACGGATGGCCGGGGCAGACAAGCTACGAATTCGTCTTCGGCAACAGCTGGCGCATCGTCATTGCGTCGATGACCGCCTTTTGCGTGGGCGAATTCGCCAACAGCTATGTCCTGGCGCGCATGAAGCTTTGGACCGGCGGCAAGAAACTATGGGCGCGCACAATCGGATCGACAGTCGTCGGCCAGGGTCTCGACAGCCTGATTTTCTACCCGCTCGCCTTTTACGGCCTTGCCGGCTGGCCGCCCGAACAGCTTTACGAGGTCGTGCTCTCGCAATGGTTGATCAAGACCGCGTGGGAAGCCGCGCTGACGCCGGTAACCTATGTCGTGGTTGGCGCGTTGAAGCGGCGCGAAGGTGTCGACGTGTTCGACGAAGGCACCGATTTTAACCCGTTCGCCGCCAAGGTTTGATCAGGATCCCACGACTCACATGAATCTTGTCCATCTCGCCGCGCTGTTCCAGGAACAGAAGCTGTGGTTCGTTACCACGGCGCATCTCAGCAAGGATACGCTGCACGTCTATTTCGGGCTGACCCTGTTCCTGATCGTGCGGCTAGTCTGGCGCCGGCGCGGTGGGTGGCTGGCGGCATGGCTGGCGGTGTTGGCGATGGCGTGCGGCGGCGAGTGGCTCGATATGACCGCCGAATATAGCCACTCGACGATCCAGCCCGACGCCGCACATTGGCACGACATCTGGAACACGATGTTCTGGCCGACCGTTCTGCTGGTCGTCGGCCGATGGTTGCAGCCAACGGCGAAAGCGAAGAATCCGCCGTCAGGCGAGGACGCCGAGCGCGGCCTCGAAGAGGCGTAGCCCGTCGGTGCCGCCGTGTGCGGGATCGATCGCGCGTTCGGGGTGCGGCATCATGCCGAGCACATTGCCCGCATCGTTGAGTACGCCCGCGATATTGCGGGCCGATCCGTTGACGTCGGCGGCGTAACGAAAAGCGACGCGCCCCTCGCCCTCGATCCGGTCGAGCGTCGCCGCGTCGGCGAAATAATTGCCGTCGTGATGCGCGACGGGAATATCGATTTCCTCGCCCGCCTGATAGCATGCGGTGAACAATGACTGACTGTTCTCGACCGTCAGCGGCACAGTGCGGCACACGAAGTTCAATCCGGCGTTGCGCATCAGCGCGCCCGGCAGCAACTGCGCCTCGGTCAGCACCTGGAAGCCGTTGCAGACGCCGAGCAACGGCACGCCGCGCCCAGCGGCATCCGACACCGCGCGCAGGATCGGCGACCGCGCCGCCATCGCGCCCGAGCGGAGATAGTCGCCATAGGAAAAACCGCCAGGGAGCGCGATGAAGTCGATGCCATCGGGCAGCGCGGTTTCGCGGTGCCACACCATCGCGGGGGCCTTGCCCGTGACCTGCTCGAGCGCGACCGCCATGTCGCGGTCGCAGTTGGAGCCGGGAAAGACGATGACGGCGGTCTTCATGATGGCGTTCCTTCTTACGCGCGTTCGATGCGGTAGTTTTCGATCACCGTGTTCGCGAGCAGCTTCGCGCACATTGCGTCGAGATCGGCATCGCTCGTGCCGTCGGCGACGTCGAGTTCGATGAAACGCCCGGCGCGCACGTCGGAAACGCCACCGAAACCAAGGCCCTCGAGCGCATGATGGATCGCCTTGCCCTGCGGGTCGAGCACGCCCGGCTTGAGCGTCACATAGACATTCACTTTCATGGGGGCGGACCTTTTGCTGTGCGGGCGGGGAAGATGGGCGCGCCTATGCCCGCGAATCACGCTCCGGGCAAGGGCCGGAAAGGCGAAAAAACGCGCTGTTCACATTGCGAACCAGTCGCATCTTTCCTGTTGCGAATCTCTCGCACTATCCCTAAATCGGAGTTGTTGAGAAGGATTCGCACATGGTCGTCTGTGTCTGCAACGCAATAAGGGAAAGCCAGCTGCGCGATGTTGCGCGGAGTGGCCAATTGCGGTGTGCGAAGGCGGCCTATGCGCAATTGGGTCGCAAACCCAAGTGCGGACAATGCCTGTCATTCGCTCGCAATATCATCAGCGACGCTGCCGCGACCGCCTGATTTTTCATGGTTTTCCGCCATTTTTGACCTTGGCCTGATGGGGTCGGGGCGCCTATAATGCGCCCACTCCATTCCAAGACAGAAATGACAGGATAGACACCATGAAGGGCGACGAAAAAGTCATCGATTTCCTGAACGAGGCGCTCAAGAACGAGCTGACCGCGATCAACCAATATTGGCTGCACTATCGCATGCTCGACAATTGGGGCGTCGCGCGCCTCGCCGCGTTCGAACGCGAAGAGTCGATCGACGAGATGAAGCATGCCGACAAGCTCGCCGACCGCATCCTCTTTTTGGGCGGCCTCCCCAATTTTCAGTTGCTCGGGCGCCTGCGCGTCGGCGAGACGGTCGAGGAAATCCTCAAGGCCGACCTCGCGGTCGAGGAAGAAGCGATCCCGCTGCTCAAGGACGCGATTGCGCACTGTGAAAGCGTGCGCGACTATGTCAGCCGCGACCTGTTCGCCGATATCCTAGAAAGCGAGGAGCATCATGTCGACGAGCTCGAGAAGCAGTTCGAGATGATCGAACGTATGGGCATCGAAAATTACATTCAACTCCAGTCGAAGCCCGCCGGCGACGATTGAGCCGAATCGTCGTTCCCCACAAGGGCGGGGCCGCTCCCGGAGAGACCGATAGCGGGTCCTGCCTTCGCGGGGACGAAGACGCCATAAAACCGCAGTTTTCGGAGGCGCTTTCGAGCGCCTCTTTTTTTGCTTGTATTTGCGAATAATTCTCAATAGCAAGGTGAGGCAGTCCCCTCCTGCCGGCCGCTGCATCTTCAAGCTGCATGACAAGCGGCCGGCATCTTTTTCCCTACCGGGGCGAAACGGACCGACGGACTGAATGGGCCGGGAGACAGAAACCTCATGCAAAGCAGCACGCTGATCCGCCAATTGACGCAGCAGCCGCTGGTGCGCGATCTCTCGGCCGAAGCCGCGCAGGCTGTGCTGGCGCTGCGCTATTGCATCCTCTGCCGCCGCGCCGCGCGCGACCCGATGCCCGAACTCGAACGGCGCTGGGGCAATATCCTCGCCGCGCGCCGCTATCGCCTTGTCGTCGAGGCAATCGCCCATATTTGGCCTGAACCCTTTGCCGTCGCCCCGCCCTGCTGCCCGCGCGTGAGCTTCGACGAAGCGTTGCTGGCGGCGATGGTCGGCGCGTCGTCGCGTGGCGACCGCGTCCATTTCGATTGGTTGACCGCCGAAATGCTGGGCAGCGATGCGCGCCAGATGTTGTTCGCCGCGCTGGAAAATTTCATCCGGGCACGGGCGCCGGGGCGGGTTTAGATGGGGTCCGCTTTGGGAGGGATTCCAGACATTCCTCATCCCGGACTTGATCCGGGATCCACAACAAGGCTGGCGGTCATGGACCCCGGATCAAGTCCGGGATGACGAGGATAAAACGTCTTCCCTGTCGCGAAGCGACGGAGAGGGGGACCGCCGCGCAGCGGTGAGGGAGGGGCCGCGATCTTGCGCGATCAGCCCCTCGGTCAGCGCTTCGCGCTGCCACCTCCCCATGACTGCGCCACAGGGAGGATCTAATGCTCCTTTCGGTGAATGGCTGACGACCCTATTTTCCCGCCTTGTCGCTAACCGCCTTGATCACCAGCGCCTTGTCGTCGATCAGATAGCGTCTCGCGGGCGCCTGCAGTTCGGCCGGTGTCGCCGCTTCGACTTCGCCAATGCCCTTGCGGCTGCGGTCGAGCCGGTCGGGGTGGCTCGCCGCTTGGCCGACATAGTTCAGCCAATAGGCGTTTTCGCGTCGCGACTTGACCATCGCCTCGACCAGCGGACGCCGCGCGCGATCGAGCAGGTCGGCATCGACCGGCTTGGCGCGCAACTCCTTAGCAATCGCAAAGATCGCCGCGCGCGTCGTCGCGAGATCCTTGTAATCGACATTGCTCGCCGCGAGGAGATGGCCATACCCTGGGAACTCGTCCGAAAGGCTCGCAGCCGCAGCGGGGCTATAGCTTTCGCCGAGCTTTTCGCGCAGTTCCTCGGTCAGCATCAGCTGCATCACACGCGCGAGCAGGTTGAGCCGCATCGCTTCGCCCAGATCGCTATCGTCGCGCGCGGGCCAATAGACGCGCAGCTCTGCCTGTTCCGCAGGGCCCTTGTGAATCAAGGTGCGTTCGCTGCGGTCGGTAGCATAATGCCGCACGCGCGCGTCGGCGCGCGGGTCGAAGGCGGCACGCCGCTCGGGCAAGGCGCCGAAGGTCGCCGCGATCGCGTCGATCGCCGCCTGTTCGCCGATGTCGCCGACGACGCCAATCTCGACCGCGCCATGCGCGAAGCTGTCGGCGACCGCTGATTTTAGCTGCGCCCAGTCGAGCGCCATCACCTTGCCCAGCGGCGGGGTCTGCGATCGCGGATCGTCGTTTGCGAGAATGCCGCCCGCATCGCGCCCCATCACGGCCGCCGGCGTCGCATCGTTCGCGGCATATTGCTGCGGCAGCACGCGGCGGATCAGCGCGAGCCCGTCGGCGCGATAGCCGGGGTGGGTTAGATAGGCCGCCATCAGCTTTGCCTGCAACGCGAAATCCTCGGGCGAGGTCACCGCGCTGCCGCCGAAGCTGTCGGTGGCGTTGCCGAAGACCGGGCTGATCGTCTTGCCGGCGAGAATCGAGCGCAGCTCGTCATAGCTGTGCGCTTCGAGCCCGCCAAGCATCAGCGATCCCGCGAGCGACACCCTCGTCGGATCCTCCTTTGTCGCGAGCAAATTGCCGCCGTCGACGCGCAGCGACAGCATGACCTTGTCCTTCTGGAAATCGGTCGTCTTGATGTTGAGCATCACATTGTTCGCGAACCGGATGCGGCGGATATTGAGATCCTCGATACGCTCGTCGCTGACGATTTTTCCCGGCGTGCCGAAATTATCATAGGCGAAGGCGGCATTCGCGGCCTCACTCGGCGCCGCGACCGCGACCTTGGTCGAGGCCTGCAGGTCCGCGAGGATCGCAGCGGTGCCGCCCTCGACCGGCGCCTTCGTCGTCACGCGCGCGAGCGGCGGGCTCAGCCCCTCCATGCGCGCCCGAAAAGCAGCGGTCACCGCGGCGGCATCGAGCGACGGCGCTGCGGCCTCGAACAGCGCCTGCGACGTTTCGGGGCGCGTGAAGACGAAATCGCCCTCGGCCGCCGCGACCAGCGCATCGGCAAGCGCATCGCTGCGCCGCGTCGTCACGCCCGCGACGGCGTTTCGGAATGCGGTGCGGCGGATCGCAAGCTGCTCGTCGACCTCGGCCTGGGTAAAGCCATGTTCGATCGCGCGGCGCTGCTCCTGTTCGACGAGCGCAAGTGCCTCTTTCCAAGCACCTTCCTTGGCGACCGCGCCGACCGTCACCTGGTCGAATTTCTTCCACCCCTCGGCATCGCTGAAATAGCCGGTAAGGATCGGCGAATCTTCCTTGAGCGCGATCTTCGCGAGCCGGCGGCTGACGATCGCCTCGCCGACGTCCTCAGCGAGCTTGCGCGCGCGCTTCGCCCTGCTGTCGGGCTCGTCCACCCATGGCTTGAAGGCCGCAATCGTCACCGAATCCTGGATCGCCGGATCGACGAAATCGTCCGCTGCGGCGGCGCGCCCATAATCGACATTGCCGATATCGGGGTCGGCGCCCGCGGCGCCGCGTCCCTGCCAGTCGGCAAAACGCGCCCTAATCTTCGCCTCGACCGCCGCCGGATCGAAGTCGCCGACCATCACGAGCGTCGCGCGTTCGGGACGATAATAGCGGTCGTAGAGATCGCGGATGCGCGCCGCCGGCGCGGTCTTGATCACCTCTTCGGTACCGACGGGAATGCGGCTTGCGACCGTCATCCCCTGCATCTGGAAATCGAGCTGGTCGATCAGGCTGCGCAGTTGATAGGTGTCGCGCGCGCGCCGTTCGGAGAGGATGATGCCGCGTTCGCGATCAACGGCGGCGGGATCGATCGTCAGCTCGCTCGCGGTCTCGCGCATCAGCATCAGCCCGGTGTCGATCAGGTCGTCGGACGCATTGGGCAAGTCGAGCTTGTACACCGTCTCGTCGAAGCCGGTCGACGCATTGGTGTCGGCGCCGAACGCGAGGCCTTTGCGTTCGAGCAGCTTGATCATTTCTCCCTCGGGCACGTTGGTCGATCCGTTGAACGCCATATGTTCGAGGAAATGGGCGAGCCCGCGCTGATCGTCGGCTTCGGCGAAGCTGCCGACGTCGAAGCGCATGCGCAGCACGACGCTGTCCTTGGGCGTGCTGTTCTTCAGCAGCGCATATTTCATCCCGTTCGGCAGCACGCCAAAGACGATGTTCGGATCGACAGGCACGTCGCTGGCGGCAAAATTCCACGCCTTGGCCGCGTCGCTTTGCGGATTGGCGGCGGCGGGCGCCGGCGTCGTTGCGGGCGTTTCCTTCGCATAAGCCGGAGCGGTGCTGGCGATGAGGAGAATGAGGGGCGACAGCGCGGTCGACGTGCGCCGGACAAGATTTTTGGTCATCGCACCGGTTTGGCGACCGCCCGGCGGGCGGTCAAGCCATCGTCATGCCATCTGGCCGATGCTTTCGACGGACGACGGGAGATCGCGATCGACCGCCTTGGCCGCGTAGAGCGCGGCGTCGGCGACTTCGAACAGCTTGCGCGCGGTCGTGCCATGTTCGGGCCAGTTCGCGGTCCCGATGCTCGCGCCGACGCTGATCGGCCGGCCGCCGATCCGGTAGGGCGCCGCCAGCGCCGCAAGGATATGGTCGGCGAGCGAGGTGGCAAGCAGCGGCGATCCCGCGTGGACGAGGATCGCGAATTCGTCGCCCCCCTGCCGCGCGACGACGGCATGGTCGCCGCACGCGCCGCGCAGCCGCTCGGCAATTTCGCACAGCAGCAGGTCGCCGATCGCATGGCCGTGTTGGTCGTTGACCGGCTTGAACCCGTCGAGATCGAGCAACGCGATCGCGAAATGGCTGTTCGGTCCCGCCGCGACAATCTCCTCGTCGAGCCGCATGTCGAATTCGCGGCGATTGGCGAGGCCGGTGAGCGGGTCGGTGTGCGCGAGTTCGCGCATCTGGCGCTGGAGCTGGAGCAGGTCGATGACCTGCCCATGTTGCTGCACGACCATGCGCAGCAGGAACAGAGTTGCGATGACGAGGCTGGTGCCCGCCGCAATTTCGGGCGGATTGCCCGATGTCAGCATCAAAAACGACACCGGCGCCAATCCGACGCCAAGGTTGAGGAAGGTCGCGAACCGGATCGACGACAGGCAATAAGCGGTCGCAAGCGACCCCATCGCCATGATCATTGCGTAATAGCTGTGCGTCGCGGGCGGCGCGGCGAGCCAGTTGGTCACCGTCCACAGGCTGCACATGGCGCCGGTGATGCCCGAAATCCAGCTGGCCTCGACGATCATGCTGCGCGCGCGGCGCGGGCTCATCCGCCGGCCGCGATTCTTCACGAGGACCAGGAAGCCGAGGATGCCGACGATGGCGAGGATGACCGGAAACCCGATGCGGATCACGGGATGTACGCTATCGACGCCGGCATAGATGGCGGTCGGCGTCGTCGCCGCGAGCATCAGGAACAGCATCGGGGTCAGCGTTTCGATGCGATTGGCGCGCAAAATGGTGAAATCGTCGCGAATCGCATCCGGAACCGCCGGAAAAATGCGCGTGCGCAACCAGTGAGAGACCCCCGTCATGCCGGTGGGATAGCAAGCGGGGGTAAAGCAGGGGTTAAGGATCGAAATCGCGGCATATCATCCCTCTAGGCCGCGTGCGGGGCGGATCGGCTTGCGAAATATTAACCATGTCGCGCGATAGCCGCGCCCTGTTTCTTGCGCTCGACAGGAGTCCGCCATGTCCTATCCGATGCTCCCCCTGACCTCGGCACCGCCCGCCGCCCCGGCCGCGCCGATGCCCTCCGCCGATCCCACGCTGCCGCAGGACGACACCCCGGCCGGACAAGTCGCTCGGGCGGCGCAGCTGACCGCGACGCAGGCGGTCTATACCTGGACCACCGATATTCCCACGCTGCCCGGCGTACCGCTCGCGACCGACGTGCCGAAGAACGACGAACCGACGATCGCCTGGTTCGCGATCCTGATCGGCGTCGGGCTCGACATCGTGCGCAACGCGCTGACGGTGAAGCTCGGCGGGGTCGATAAGGGCGAACTCGACAGCCCGCGCGCCGAATATGAGGCCGCGCTCGCCGAATGCGACGCGATCGAAGCCTCGACCGCCAAGATCGCGGCCGAGCATGGCGTGCACAGCGGCGGCAATATTTTCGAACGCATGATCGGCGACGTCGAGAATGCCGTCGCCGCCGCCGAGCGCGACGCGCATGTCGCGTTGCTCAAGGGCTATAAGGAGCGGCTCGAGGAGTTGATGAAGGTCGACGAAGCGCTCGGTCTCGGCAGCAAGACGGTGCGCAGCATCGAAGCCTATCGCGAGCTGTTCGCGACGCTCCCCGTCCCGGGTATCTCCTATATGTTCGAGGGCGATGCCGAGTTCGCGCGGCTGCGTGTGCAGGGCCCGAACTGCATGCTGATCGCTGCGGTGGGCGACGCGCTGCCCGCGAACTTCCCGCTCAGCGCCGCGCAATATGCCGCCGTGGTGAACGGCGACACGCTCGCCGCCGCGCTCGCCGACGGGCGGCTGTTCCTGCTCGATTACAAGCCGCTCGAGGTGCTCGATCCCGGCACCTATGGCAACCTCGCCAAATATGCCTGGCAGCCGATGGCGCTGTTCGCGGTGCCGCCTGGCGGATCGTCGCTGGTGCCCGTCGCGATCCAGTGTGGGCAGGACCCCGCCGACTGGCCGATCTTCACCCCTTCGCCAGCCGCCGACAAGCTTTGGGGCTGGGAAATGGCGAAGTTCGTCGTGCAGGTCGCCGACGGCAACTATCACGAGCTGTTCACGCACCTCGCGCGGACGCATCTGGTGATCGAGGCGTTCGCGGTCGCGACGCACCGCCACCTTGCCGAAGTCCATCCGGTCTGGGCGCTTCTCGTCCCGCATTTCGAGGGCACACTGTTCATCAACGAAGCGGCGGCGACTTCTCTGATCGCCGCGAACGGCCCGATCGACCATATTTTCGCAGGCACGATCGCGTCGAGCCAGCGCGCCGCCGTCGATGCAAGGCTCGCGTTCGATTTCTATGGCAAGATGCCGCACGCCGACTTCGCCGCGCGCGGCGTCAGCGTCGATTCGGCGCTCGCCGATTATCCGTACCGCGACGATGCCCTGCTCGTCTGGGATGCAATCCACGAATGGGCGCGGCAATATATCGACCTTTATTATACGAGCGACGCCGATGTCGTCGCCGACACCGAGTTGACCGCATGGGCCGCGTGCCTCTCGGGCGAAGCGAAGATCAACGGCTTCGGACCCGTCACCACGCGCGCGCAGCTTGCCGAGGTGTGCGCGATGGTGATGTTCACCGCGAGCGCGCAGCATGCCGCGGTCAATTTCCCGCAAAAGGACATCATGGCCTTTGCCCCCGCAGTCACCGGCGCGGGCTGGCAAGCGGCGCCGAACGGGCAGCGCGGGCACGACAAGGCGGGCTGGCTCGCAATGATGCCGCCGATGGCGCTCGCGCTCGAACAATTGAATGTGCTCGAACTGCTGGGGTCGGTGCACTACCGCCCGCTCGGCGACTATCGCAGCAACGCCTTCCCATATCCGCTATGGTTTCAGGACCCGCGCGTGACGGGCCCCGAAGGACCGCTGGCGTGGTTTCAAGCGGCGCTCACGGGCGTCGAAGCGGAGATCGTGGCGCGCAACGCGGCGCGGATGCAGCCCTATCCCTATCTGCAGCCGAGCCTGATCCCGACGAGCATCAATATTTAGCCCAGCGCAGATTACCCGCTCGCATCGAGCGAAGTCGAGATGACCGAGGGGCATGGCCCCGCCGCGGGGTGTCTCGACTTCGCGCGATGCGAACGGAAATAGATGGTCGCGTGAGGAGCCTCAGTTGCCCTTTTTCTTCCGGTGGCTTTCGAGATCGAGCACGGCATTCTCGCCGCCTTCGGGCATCAGCCCCAGCCGGCGCGCGACTTCCTGATAGGCTTCGACTTCGCCGCCAAGGTCGCGGCGGAAGCGGTCCTTGTCGAGCTTTTCATTCGTGGTCATGTCCCACAGACGGCAGCCGTCGGGGCTGATCTCGTCGGCGAGGATGATGCGGCTGAAATCGCCTTCATAGAGGCGCCCGAACTCGAGCTTGAAGTCGACGAGGCGGATGCCGACTGCGGCGAACATACCCGACATGAAGTCGTTGATGCGGATCGCCATGTCCTGAATGTCGTGAAGCTCATCCTGGCTGCACCAATTGAAGCAGGCGATATGCTCCTCGGCCACCAGCGGATCGCCAAGCGCGTCATCCTTGTAGCAATATTCGATCAAGGTGCGGGGAAGCTGCGTCCCCTCCTCGATCCCCAGCCGCTTCGACAGCGTGCCCGCCGCGACGTTGCGCACGATCACCTCGATCGGCACGATCTCGACCTGCCGGATCAACTGTTCGCGCATGTTGAGGCGGCGGATGAAGTGCGTCGGCACGCCGATATTGCCGAGCAGCGTGAACACATGCTCCGAAATCCGGTTGTTGAGCACGCCCTTGCCATTGATCGTCCCCCGCTTCTGCGCGTTGAACGCGGTCGCGTCGTCCTTGAAATATTGGATCAGCGTGCCCGGTTCGGGGCCTTCGTAAAGGATCTTGGCTTTGCCTTCGTAGATCTGGCGGCGACGGGCCATGGCGGTCAACTTTCTGTCGGAACCAAATGAATGGCCCCGGCAAGGCGACTCAGAAAGAGGCGCGGCGCCGGGGCGGTCGGGGGGCCTATAGCGACAAAGGCCCCGCGCGTCATCCCCGGCGTGGCAGTCCCGTCTCCCATTCGGAGAGCGGCAATCGCTCTTACGTTTACGTCAACTAGAGCTTGCACTCTTTTCTATCCCTTGCGACCCTGCACCCAACGACAAGGGAGAGAGATATGAGCTTCGACCAGATTCGCCTCGACCGCCACGAAGGCATCGCGCTGCTGACCTTGCATCGCCCCGACCGGATGAACGCCTTTACCACCGAAATGATGCTGGAGATCGTTGCCGCGCTCGACGAATGCGACGCCGACGACGGCGTGCGCGCGGTGATCTTCACCGGATCGGGCGAGAAAGCCTATTGCGCGGGCGCCGATCTGGGTCAGGGCGCCGCGACCTTCGACTATGACAAGCGCACCGATAAACAGGCGATCCTGCCCGGCGGCATGGCGGCGAGCCCCGTCGGCGAGGATGGCGCGATCGACTGGTCGCACCCGCTGATCCGCGATTCGGGCGGGCGCGTGTCGATGCGCATCTTCGACTGCAAGAAACCCGTGCTCGGCGCGATCAACGGCGCCGCGGTCGGCATCGGCGCAACGATGACCCTGTCGATGGACGCGCGGCTCGCGAGCGACGCTGCGCGCTACGGCTTCGTCTTCGCGCGGCGCGGCATCGTCCCCGAAGCGGCGTCGAGCTGGTTCCTGCCGCGCCTCGTCGGCATCCAGACCGCAGTCGACTGGTGCTTTTCGGGGCGGCTGATCCCGGCAGCAGAAGCGCATGAAAAGGGCCTCGTCCAGTCGGTGCATGCCCCCGGCGAGCTGGTCGACGCCGCGATCGCCAAGGCGCGCGAGCTCACCGATCACAGCGCGCCGGTGTCGGTCGCGCTCACGCGCCACATGCTGTGGCGGATGCTCGGCGCGCCGCATCCGATGAGCGCGCACCGCTGGGACAGCCGCGCGATCTTCGCCCGCGGGCGCAGCCCCGATGCCGCGGAGGGCGTGTCGAGCTTCCTCGAAAAGCGGCCCGCCCATTTCACGGCGAGCGTCGCGAACGACTATCCGTGGTTCGCCGAGTTCGAGGACACGCCGACCTATAGCTGAGCGGTCAGTGCGCCGCGCCGCCGCGCTTCCTGAAACACGGTCGGAAAAACATATAGAGCCCGGAAAGTATCAGCAGGAATAGCGGCGGCAGCGGCAGGTAATAGACCCACTCGGCCGGCTGCTGGCCGAGGCCGAGCATCACGAAAATGGCGAGCACGATCGCCGAAAAGAGGATCGATACCCAGCGATGGAATTGCCGGATCCACAGGCTCCAGTTCATATTCTTCTCCCTGTCTGACATCAGCCAAGCTTGGCGACGACCTTTTCCAGATTTTCTAGGTGGATCTTCCAGCCGCCCTTGGCGCCGCCGAACGCCTGCTTCTGGTGGGGACGGAAGCCGACCTGTTCCATGCGCAGCAAGGTGCCCGCAGGGATCGGTTCGAGCGTGAAGGTGACTTTGCTGTCGAGCCGGTAAGCCGGATCATCGTGCGCATAATTCCACGTGTAGGACAGGCTCCGCCCCGGATCGACGTAGAGGATTTCGCAGTCGACCTTGCCCCAGTCGCCGCTGAGCTGGAAGCGATGGCCGAGGTCGAGCCCGAAGTCATTCTTCATCAGCCATTCCTCGATCAAATGCTGCGTCGTCAGCGCGCGCCAGATCTTTTCAGGTGGATGCGGAATCTCGCGCTCGACCGTGACAGTGCGAACTTCAGTATCGGTCATTGATCCATCCTTTTGAGCAAATCTTCGAGATCGTCGAAGCGCGCTTCCCAGAAGCGGTTCATGCGCCCCGTCCAGTCGACGAGCGGCGCGAGCGCGCGTTGCTGCGCGCGGTAATGTGTCTGGCGTCCCTCATGCCGGTCGAGCACCAACCCCGCCTGTTTGAGCAGGCCGAGATGCTTCGACACCGCCGGCTGCGAGATGCCGGCGCCCGCCGTGAGAGCGCCGACCGTTTGTTCGCCGTCCATGCAAAGCCGCTCGAACAAGGCGCGCCGGCTCGGGTCGGCGAGCGCCTTGAACAGAAGGTCGGGTGATGCGTCGGTCATAATTCATAACTCACTGGCTATATGTTTCTCATAACCAAACAGTTATGAGTGTCAAGCGCCGCCCTTATGGCGGGCGCGCCGCCGATCGGATGCTGGAACCTCGCCTAGCCTGCGCGTTAGATGCTGGCGTGAACCCATCGGACGTCCTTCGCCTGCCCCTCGCGCGCCGTTCGCTCTGCGCCGGGGTGCTGGCGAGAATGATCGTCCCGTCCATCGGAATGACGAGGCCCCCCATGCCCAATCGCGCGATCAACCCCACCGGCGTCGCTTATGCGCAGGCGCATCTGGTCGAGGCGCCGACGCGCTGGCTGTTCGTCAGCGGCCAGATACCCGTCGATGCCGAGGACAAGGTGCCGGCGGCGTTCGACGACCAGTGCCGCCTCGTCTGGCGCAATGTCGAGGCGCAGCTGACCGCAGGCGGCATGACGCTGCACGACCTGGTCAAGGTCACCGTCTTCCTGTCGGATCGCCGTTACCGCGAAGCGAATTACCGTATCCGGCACGAAATATTGGGCGATCGCTCGCCCGCGCTCACGATCATCGTCGCCGACATCTATGACGAGGCATGGCTGCTCGAAATCGAGGCGATCGCCGCAGCCTGAGGCCACGCCTTAGCGATCCTTGTCGCGCTTCAGGATCAGCGCGGTCGTGGTATCCTCCACCCCCGTGATCGTCGCGATCCGGTCGCGCGTGGCGTTAAGCTGCGCCGCATCGGCGGCCTCGATCTCGACTAGCAGGTCGATGTCGCCGCTCAGCGAATAGCAGCGCGCAACCTCTGCCATGGCGGTGATCGCCGCGACGATGTCGGGCGACGGCGTGCGCGCAAGCCGCAGCTGCAGGATGGCCGCAATCCCACCTTCATCGACGATGCGCGCATGATAGCCGCCGATCGTCCCCGCCGCCTCCAGCTTCGACAAGCGCTCGCGCACCGAACTGCGCGCCAGCCCCACGGTCGCCGCGAGCGTCTTGAGCGGCAGGCGGGCATTGGCGCGCAGCATCGCCACAATCTGCCGGTCGATCGCATCCATAACCCTCCCTTGCCGCCATAATGGCGCCCACGCCGCCGATCGGACGCTGGCGTTGCATCCGCAGCTTGGAAAAAAAAGCCGCGCGTCTGCTAGCGTCTTGCCGGAGAAAAAGTCCATGATGTTTATCGATCGTGCTGCGATCCTGCTCGGCACCGCCGCGCTGTCCGCGTGCAGCGCCGCCGCCGACACGTCGGCCAGCCGCACCGCAACGCTGTGGACCCCCGCCGCGATCGCCAGCGACGGCTATGAATCCTCGCCCACCTTCACCTCCGACGGGCGGACGATGATCTATCTGGCTGCGGACAAGGATTTCGGCACCTATCGCCTGATGCGGTCGCGCTGTGAAACGGGCACCTGGGGTCCGCCGGCGCCGCCCTCGTTCGCGATGCCGCTGCCGGTGATCGAAGCCGACGCGTTCATCACCCCCGACGGGAAGCGGCTCTATTATATTTCGACGCGCCACGCACCCGAAACCGACGATTTCGACATCTGGTATGTCGAGCGCACGCCCGATGGCGCGTGGGGCGATCCGCAGCGCCTGCCCGAACCCGTCAACTCGCCCGCCGCCGAGCTTTTGCCGCGAACCGACGCCGCCGGGCGCCTCTATTTCGGATCGAGCCGTGAGGGCAGCGCGGGCGGCGGCGACATCTATATCGCGACCGAAATCCGGCCGGGCGAATGGACCGTCGCCAACGTCGGCCCGCCGGTCAGCACCACAGGCCATGATTATGAGGCGGAGATTTCCCGCGACGGCCGGACGCTGATCACCGTGTCCAACCGCGGCGACCGGTCGCATCTCTATCGCTATCGCCGCGAAGGGGGCCGCTGGATCGAGGTCGGCCGCATCCCCGCCGATCCCGATCAGTTTCAGGTCGGTCCGCTCCTATCGCCCAAGGGCGACCGGCTGCTTTTTGCCCAGCGGCACGGCGCGCGGTCGGGCGAAATGTTCCTGATCGACCTCGTCAGCGATCCCGATCGGTCGTGGCCGCCCGACTGCCGCGATCAGGCGGCGTCATAAGCGCGCCGCCCGCGCGTCGCCGTCATGCTGTTCGTGCCCTTCAGCACAGGCGAACGGGTGCGAATCGTTTCGACATTGTGCCAGTTCGCGGTGACGCGCTCACGCGTCAGTTGCACCGTCACATAGCCGCGGTCCTCGGTGTTCGCCCATTTGAGTTCGGGTGACGAACGCCGCAGCGCCGACACGCGCGCGGCATCGGAAATGCCCTTGGTATAATTTTCATAGCCGGGCGAGGTGACGCTCTGCCCGGCAATCTCGATCCCAGCGGGACGTCCGTCCTCGGCAAGGTCGAAGGCCCAGGCGTTGTGCGTGTCGCCGGTCAGCGTGATCAGGTCGGCATTGGCGCGCTGCGCCGCGGCGAGCAGGCGCGAGCGCGCGGCGGGATAGCCATCCCATGCGTCGAGATTGAACGGCAGCCCCGCCTTCGCCGCGAGTTGCCCGGTTTCGACGCGGCGGCGGACATACTCGGGCTGGTCGGCACCGAACCAGTCGCTCGTCTCGGGCGGGGTGAACAGGCTGCCCATCACCACCTGCTGCGCGCAGATCTGCCAGCGCGTCCCCGCTTTCGTCGATCGGGCGAAGCCGTCGAACAGCCAATTCTCCTGCTCGGCGCCAAGCATCTGGCGCGCGGGATCGCGATAGGCGCCTTCGGCGAACCGCTTGAGCCGCGCCGCCGGGTCGCCCTCGCCCGCGATGATCTCGTCGACCTCATATTGGCGGTCGCGGGCCGTGACGCGCGTTTCGGGAAGGAAGATCGTCGCAAGGTCGCCGACCTGATAATCGCGCCAACGCGTGTCGGCGACGGGCATCCATTCGCGATAGGCCCGCTCGGCGGCCGCCGCACGCGCGGTCCATTCGCCCTCGCCGTCGTTATGATTTTCGGCGCCACCTTTCCATGCGTCATTGGTGAACTCGTGATCGTCCCACTGCGCGATCATCGGGAACAGCGCGTGGATACGCTGGAGGTCGGGATCGGCGCGATAGGACGCATAACGCAGCCGGTAATCGGCGAGACTGACCATCTCGTGCGTCGGCTGGATATCGCGGCCGGCGACCGCCTTCTCGAGCGACGGATAATCGCCGACCGGATATTCGTAGAGATAGTCGCCGACATGCGCGACAAGGTCGATATCGTTCCGCGCCGCGGCATGGGCATAGGCGTTGAACCAGCCGAAGGGCAGGTTCGAACAGGAGAAGAGCGCGATAGTGAAAGCGCTCGTCGGCCCGGCCGGCAGCGTCCGCGTCCGGCCGATAGCCGATTTCGTCCCGTCGGGGGCGACGAAACGATAATAATACCAGCGCCCGGGTTCGAGCCCGTCGATCACGATCTTCGCGGTATGGTCGCGATCGCCCTTGGCGGAGACGCTGCCAGCAGCCGCAATTTTGGCGAAGTCGGCGTTCTCCGACAGCTCGGCGGTCAGCGCGGTATCATTCGCGGCGGCATAGCGCGTCCACAGCAGCACCGAATGGGCACCTGGCTCGCCGCTCGCGACGCCATGGGTAAAGCCCTGCGCCATCGCCGCCGCCGCTGCGCCGGGCAGCGACAGGGCCGCAAGCCCCGCCGTGCCGAGCTTGATGAGCAAGCGGCGATCGATTTCGTTCCACAGCTGATGCATCGCATGTCCTCCCGCGTCGCCGGCTCTGTGACCGGTCTTTGTTACAGCTTCGCGCGCGGGACCGGAACCTATCCGCTGATCCCGACGGCAAGCAGCAACAGCATGAACCAGATCACCGCGAACAGGCTGAAAAAGAGCAGCAGGTTCGCGCGCACGAAGGCGCCGAACCGCGACGAGCGATAGGCGCCGCGCAGTTGGCGGTACATGTGGAACGGCACATAGAGCAGCGCAAAAAAGGTCGCGACCTCGCCGAAGATCGTCAAATTGAGCAGCCGCACCACGACGAACAGCAGCAGTATGAACGAGATCGAATAGGTGACGAAGACAAAATGGTCATATGTGTGGAAGCGCCGGCTGAACGGAAAGAGCATCCACATGAAGGGAAGCGACAGCGGGATCAGCGCCCACGCGAATTTATAGGCGTTCGCCTGCAGTTTATAGAGGACGAGCGCCGGGTTCGCGAACGCCTTTTGCAGGCCGTGATCGATGAAGGGAACGCCGGTGTCGATCTTGTTTCGCGAGATGAAGTCGGCGCTCGTCGCGATCTGGCTGACCGGATCGTCGAGCACCGGCGGCCCCGCGGCGCGATCGGCGGCGCGCTCGCTCTTGCTGCGACTGCGCGCTACGCCGAGGTAGCCGGCGCTTTTCTGCAAGATGTCGCGCTCGGTCTCCAGCGCGCTCCGCTCGGACGCGGGCAGCTCGGTTTTCGCCAGCTCGGCGTCGATCCGATCGACCTCGACCTGCATGCTGTCCTTGATCGCCGCGGCGCGGGTCTGCTCGGCTGCGGCCTTGTTCAATTCCTCGCCCAGCCCGCCGCCGCTACCGACCATCGCAAGCACCGCGTAGGTCAGGAAGACCGCGAACAGGAACAAAGCGAGCGGCGAAATGAAACGCGCGCGTTCGCCGTGAATATAGCGGCGGGTCAGGTCGCCCGGCCGCCAGGTCAAGAGCGGCAGCGTGTTCCAGATCTTGCCCTCGAAATGAAAGATCGCGTGGACAAGGTCATGGCCGATCGCGCCGAAGCTGCGATGCACGTCGGCGCGCTGGCCGCAATGATGACAGTGCGACCCGGCAAGGCTGGTGCCGCAATTGAGGCAGCGCAGTGGCGCGTCGCCGTGCGCCGGACCGCCGTGCCGCGATTCGACCACGTGCGCGGCAAGACCCGCCGTGACGGCGCCGCCGATACCCTCGATATCCCCTGTCATGGCGCCTTGCCTAAAGCCGCGCGCAGCGCCGCGCAACGGGGCTTTCGAGATAGGCGGAAAACATGGTAGTGGCGGCGCCATGAATGCCGAAGCCCTGACCGCCCCGCCGCTGCCCGGCGACGCCGCCGCCCTGATCGCCGACATGGGCGCGCGCGCGCGCGCCGCCGCGAAACGGCTCGCGCTCGCCCCGACGGGGGACAAGGCAGCCGCGCTGGTTGCGGCAGCGACGGCGATCCGTGCGCGGGCGGCCGACATTTTGGCGGCCAATGCCGAGGACATGGCCGCAGGGCAAAAGAACGGTCTCTCGGGCGCGATGCTCGACCGGCTACGGCTCGACGAGGGTCGCCTTGGCGCGATCGCCGATGCGATCGACGATGTGGCAAAGCTCCCCGACCCGTCGGGCGCCGAGATCGACCGCGCCACGCGCCCCAACGGCCTGGTGCTCAGCCGCGTTCGCGTGCCGCTCGGCGTCATCGGCATCATCTATGAAAGCCGCCCCAATGTGACCGCCGACGCCGCGGCGCTCGGGCTGATGTCGGGCAACGCCGTCATCCTGCGCGGCGGCAGCGAGGCGGCGCTGTCGAACCGCGCGATCCACGCGGCGTTCGCGGCCGGGCTCGTCAATGCGGGCCTGCCCGCCGATGCCGTGCAGCTGGTCCCGACGCAGGACCGCGCCGCGGTCGGCGCGATGCTGCGCGCGCAGGGGTTGATCGACATCATCATCCCGCGCGGCGGCAAGGGACTGGTCGCGCGCGTGCAGGACGAGGCACGCGTGCCGGTGCTCGCGCATCTCGACGGGATCAACCACCTGTATATCGACGGCGCGGCCGATCCGGAAAAAGCCGTCGAACTGGCGGTCAACGCCAAGATGCGCCGCACGGGCATCTGCGGTGCGACCGAGACGATCCTTATCGACCGCGCCTATGCGGCGCCCCTCGCGATCGTCGATGCGCTGGTCAAGGCGGGCTGCGAAGTGCGCGGCGACAAGGGCGTCGCCGCGCTGAGCCCGCATGTCGAACCGGCCTCGATGGGCGACTGGGACACCGAATATCTCGACGCGATCGTCTCGGTCGCGCTGGTCGACGGTATCGACGGCGCGCTCGCGCATATCGACGCGCATTCGAGCAGGCACACCGACGCGATCGTGACCGAAGATGCGGGGATCGCCGAGCGTTTCCTGACCGGCGTCGACAGCGCGATCGTGATGCACAACGCCTCGACGCAATTCGCCGACGGCGGCGAATTCGGTCTCGGCGCCGAAATCGGCATCGCGACGGGGCGGCTGCACGCGCGCGGCCCGGTCGCATTGGAAGGGCTCACGACATATAAGTGGCTGGTGCGCGGCACGGGACAGGTGCGGCCTTGACCGACGAACAGGCGTCGCAATTCGCTTCGGAATGGATCGCAGCGTGGAATTCAAAAGATCTTGATCGCGTTCTCGCGCACTATGCGAAGAATGTGATTTTTCGTTCGCCAAACGCCCAGCGTATCATCGGAACCGGCACCGTCACTGGCAAAGACGCCCTTGCGGCCTATTGGAGAGCCGCGCTTCCCCTGGCCCCCGACCTGCACTTCACGCTGGTTCTGTTGCTCAAGGGCCATGAAGCGCTGACGATCCTCTATGACAATGAGCGCGGGCGGCGAGTCGCTGAAATTTTTGTCTTTGGCCCGGACGGACAGATCACTGAAAGTCTGGCCTGCTACGCATGATCCCCACCGGCCTCCTCGGCGGCAGCTTCAATCCCGCGCATGGCGGGCACCGCGCGATCAGCCTCAATGCGATCGAAGCACTGGGGCTCGATGAATTGTGGTGGCTGGTATCGCCCGGCAATCCGCTCAAGCCCAAGGCGGGGATGGCCTCGCTCCCCGCACGGCTCGGTTCGGCGCAGCGCATGGCGCGGCGCTCGCCGATCCGCGCGACCGCGATCGAGGCCGAACTCGGCACCCGCTACACCATCGATACGCTGAAAAAGCTCGTCCGGCGCTACCCCAACCGGCGGTTCATCTGGATCATGGGCGCCGACAATCTGGCCCAGCTGCCCCAATGGCGCGACTGGCGGGGAATTGCGCGATTGATGCCGATTGCGGTTGTCGCGCGTCCGGGCTATAGTGGCCGGGCCCATGCCGCGCAGGCGATGGGTTGGCTTCGGCGCTACGTCCGGCCCGCGGACCAGAAACTTCACTGGACGGACTGGAGACCGCCTGCCCTCGTGTTCCTGCGTTTTTCGCCCGATGTGCGATCCGCAACTGCAATACGGCAGGCCAACCCCCGCTGGTTCGAACGCTATGCTGGCCGCGCGATGCGCGACCCGCTGACGCATTCGCGGCTGGCCATGGACGAAAGGAATGAAACCGCTTGATAGCCGCCAGTAAGGATGCCGCGCCCGGCGCCGCAGCCAATGACAGTGTGGACGCGCTCCACGCGCTGATCCTCCACCAGCTGGACGAGGATCAGGCCCAGGAAACCATCTCCATCCCGCTTGCCGGCAAAAGCAGCATCGCCGATCATATGGTGATTGCGAGCGGCCGGTCGACGCGCCATGTCTCGGCGATCGCCGACAAGCTCGCGCAGCGCATCAAGCAGGAAGCGGGCCGGCTGGTCCGGGTCGAAGGCCTGCCCAACGCCGACTGGGTGCTGATCGACGCGGGCGACGTGATCGTCCACCTGTTCCGCCCCGAGGTTCGCAGCTTCTACAACCTCGAGCGCATGTGGTCGTTCGGCGACGCGCCGCCGGTTGCAGCCGCGAATTGACCTGAATCCGTGAGCGCCGGTGACGCGACGCCCATGGACACGCGTCCAGCCTTGACGCCCGAAGAATTCGAGGAGCGGGCCAGCTATGTCGATTCCGGCTGGTGGCTGACCGGCGAAGGCCTGATCCATACGCCATCGGTGATGAATGTCCCTGGCTGGAATCTCTACGGCCATCCAGGCAATCAACAGCTGACCGAGGCTCAGCGGGTGCTGATGATGTGGTCGGATCTGGTCGGCCAGGTCGCAAACGGTGGTTTCGAACAGTTCATATCCAATTATGAAAAAGCGCTGGCACTGGCGTATCGGCTCATCGCACAACTGGACTGGCCCGAGCTATTCGAACGCTTCGATCCTGCTTTCCGCGAACAGGCTGGCGATCCGGCGAACCCCCAGTCCGTTGCTTCGGAGCTATGGGAGTGGGACGACGAGGCGGGAGCCAATCGAAACCATATGCTGGACAGCCTCACGCGCAGCAAAACGCGATGGCGGCCGTGGGCGCGGCGGCGCGAGAGGGCCCTATACGATCAATTGTCCGACACAATTTTGCAAACCTTGTACAACGAGGCGGTGTCGAACGGTGAAATAAAGCCTGTCGAAAAGCCGCCGGTGGAATATGAGACGCCCCCCTGTGTAGCAGCGGACGCTTTCGACACATGGTTCTACCTCGACAGCACGCGTCAGAAATCGCAGCATTATGTCGGCTCTTATATTCGCGCGCACCGCGATCAATTGTGCCGAATAGACGGCTGACATGCTTCTTCACATCATCGCGCGCGGACGCATCGGGCGCGGCCCGGAGGCCGAGCTGGTCGCGCGCTATATGAAGCGCGTGACCTGGGCGCAGAAGATTTCGGAGCTTCCCGATACCGGCGGACGCATGCCCGCCGCACCCGACAACAGTCGCACCATATTGCTCGACGAGGGCGGCGACCAGATGTCGTCGCTCGAATTTGCCAAATTGCTCGAAAAATGGCGCGACGGCGGCGTGCGCGAGGCGCGTTTCTGCCTCGGCGCCGCCGACGGCTTCACCCCGGAAGAGCGCGAGGGTGCCGACAAGGTCATCGCCTTCGGACGCGCGACCTGGCCGCACCTGATGGCGCGCGCGATGCTCGCCGAACAATTGTGGCGCGCGACCAGCATCGTCGCCGGCCATCCCTATCACCGCGAGGGTCGCCAGTGAGGCGCCTTGCCGCCACGCTCGGCCTGATCGCCGCCGTCGCGGGCGGCGCGTTCGCGCTCGCGCAGAGCGACATCTTCGACCCCGCAGCGATCGCCGCGCGCGAACGCGACCAGCTGATCGACGCCAAGCAGCAATCGGCGGCGGCGATGGCGCGTAGCGCCTTGCTCGAAAAACAGGCGGTCGCCGCGGTCAGCGAGGCCGACCGGCTGAAGAAGCGCAGCGCCGCGCTCGCCGCGCGCATCCAGTCGGCCGAAGCCGATATCAGCGCGGGCGAAGCACGCGTCGCGCTCGTCAGCCGCCGCCTGTCGGCGCAGCGCGCGCGGCTCGCCGAGCAACAGCAACCCCTGCTGGAACTCGCCGCCTCGCTCCAGCAGCTGAGCCGCCAGCCGCCGGTCAGCGTGCTGGCGCAGCCCGGGTCGCTGACCGACATCGTCCATGCCCGCGCGGTAATCGATGCCGCCATGCCGGTGATCGAACGCCGCACCGCCGGCGTGCGGCGCGAACTCGCCGCGCTCGATACCACGCGGCGCCAGCAGGGGATCGCTCTGCAGGCGCTGTCGTCGAGCAAGGCACAGCTGGCGCAGCGCCGCGACGCGCTGACCCGACTCGAAAACGAAGGCCGCCTGCGCTCGCGCGAGCTAATGAGCAGCGCGCAGCTCGAGGCCGACCGGGCCCTGGGGCTCGGCGAAAAGGCGCGCGATATCGTCGAGCTAATGGACAGCCTCGAAGCCGACAGCGCGGTGCGTGCCGAACTAGCGCAGCTCGCCGGCCCGCTGCCGCGCCCGCGCAACCCCGCCGTTGCCGAAGCCGGCGCCGCCCCATCCACCGCCCCCGCCGAGGCCGAGCAGACGCAAGGCGCCTACCGCCTGCCCGTCGTCGGACGCATCGTCACCGGGCTGGGCGAAGTCAACGAAAGCGGCGTGCGGTCGCGCGGCGTGACAATCGCGGCGCGACCCGGCGGGCAGGTCGTCGCCCCCGCCCCCGGGCGGGTCAGTTTCGCTGGCGATTATCGCGGCTATGGCAAGATTGTCATCGTCGATCACGGCGGCGGCTGGGTCTCGCTGCTCACCGGGATGATCGCGCTGTCGGTCGGCGTCGGCGACACACTCGATGCCGGGGCGCCCGTCGGCCGCGCCGGGTCCGACGACAGCCGCATCACCGTCGAACTGCGCCGCGCGGGGCGCCCGGTCGATATCGTCGCGATGATCGGCTGACGCCCCGTTAATCGCCCGTTCCGCCGCTGTTCCGTATCGGGATCATCCGCTTGACGGCTGCGCAAATGCGTAGGAGGATGGCGCGCCGGGATATATATGGCGGGAAATCCTGCCTGAGTGAAAGACGCCGATGACCGAATCGATCAAAACCGCATCGTCTCCGAAGCGCCGCTTCGCGCTGTGGCAGGGCGCCGCAGCGCTTTCGACGCTGGCGCTCGTACCGCTCGCGACCGGCGCAATGGCGACTGTCGACACGAAGACGCAGGAAGAAATTTCGCGCTTCATGGACGTCTATCTCGAAGTCAAATCGAACTATGTCGAGCCGGTCGACGATTCGAAACTGATCGAAGGCGCGATCAACGGCATGCTCGCCAGCCTCGACCCGCATTCGGGCTATCTCGACGCGCGCGGCTTTTCGAACCTGCGCACCCAGACCGACGGCGAATATGGTGGGCTCGGCCTGTCGGTGACGATGGAGGACGGCGTCGTCAAAGTCATCGCGCCGACCGCCGACACCCCCGCCGACAAGGCAGGGATCAAGGCGGGCGACTATATCACCCACATCAACAAGGAACTGATCTTCGGGCTGACGCTCGACGAAGCCGTCGAACAGATGCGCGGGCGCCCGGGGACCACGATCGACGTCACGATCGTGCGCGAAGGCCAGGACAAGCCGATCGAGATGACGCTGACGCGCGAGATCATCGACCTCAAACCCGTGAAATGGGAAGTCAGCGGCGACGTCGGGGTGCTGACCGTCACCAATTTCTCGGCCGATGCGACCACTGACCTCAAGGCGGCCATGATGGCGGTCGAAAAATCGCTCGGCAAGAAACCGCGCGGATGGGTGCTCGACCTGCGCTCGAACCCCGGCGGGCTACTCGACGAAGCCGTCGGGATCAGCGATCTGTTCCTCGAACGCGGCGAGATCGTCTCGCAGCGCGGCCGCAAGAAGGGCGATATCGAACGCTATTTCGCCGAACCCGGCGACCTCGCCGGCGGCGCGCCGGTCGTGGTGCTGATCGATTCGGGTTCGGCCTCGGCGTCGGAAATCGTCGCGGGCGCCTTGCAGGACCAGCATCGCGCGGTCGTGATGGGCGAACGCAGCTTCGGCAAGGGATCGGTGCAGACGGTGCTGCCACTGACCGACACCACCGCGCTCCGCCTGACCACCGCGCGCTATTATACGCCGTCGGGGCGCAGCGTGCAGGAGGGCGGGATCGACCCCGATATCCGCGTGCCCCAGCTCAGCGACCCCGATTATGCATCGCGGCCGAAGTTCCGCGAAAGCGACCTGCGCCGCCACCTGATCAACGAAAAGAAGGTCGACAACGGCCTGATCGAAAAGGATGAGAAGGCCGATCCGCGCTTCAGCGCGACCGCGGAGGAGTTGAAGGCCAAGGGCATCGAAGATTTCCAGCTGCATTATGCGCTGGAAACAATTGGCCGTATCGGCCCGGCGACACCGCGCATGGCGCAGGCGGCCAAGCCCGGCACCAAAGCCGCCCGCCGCAACTGACGCCATGTTTCTTCCCGTCACCCCGGCCTTCGCCGGGATGACGATCCAATGGGGTTGCCTTGATGTTTCCATCGCGCCTGACCGCGCCCGTCGCCGCGTTCCTCGCGCCGCTGCTGCTCTATGGCGGCGCGCTCGTGTCGCAATATGGCTTCGGCCTCCACCCGTGCGAAATGTGCTATTGGCAGCGCTGGCCGCATCAGGCCGCGATTCTGCTTGCGCTGCTGGCGCTGCTGCTGCGCCGCAACGACCGGACGATGCGCACCCTTACCCTGCTCGCTGCCGTCGCGATTGCGATCAGCGGCGCGATCGGCGTCTTTCACGCCGGGGTCGAATATGGCTTTTGGGAAGGCATCACCACCTGCGCGACTGGTGCCAGCGGGCCGGTCACGCTCGATTCGATCATGAACGCACCGCTGATCCGCTGCGACACCGCGCAATGGACGCTGCTGGGCATCTCGCTCGCTGGATTTAACGCGATCTTCTCATTGGGTGCCGCCGCTCTCGTCTTGACCTTGCTGCGGCGGAAGACCACATCGGCGGCATGACAAATAGACGCACCGCATCGATGATCCGCGTCGACCAGGCGGGCGAATATGGCGCCACGCGCATCTATGCTGGCCAGCTCGCGGTGATGGGCGATCGTCACCCGATGGCGCGCGAGATCGCGCATATGGCCGAACAGGAACAACGGCATCGCAAATTTTTCGACGCGATGATCGCGCGGCGCGGCGTACGCCCGACTGCGCTCCAGCCATTCTGGAACGTCGCGGGCTTCGCGCTCGGCGCGGCGACCGCCGCGATGGGCCCGCGCGCCGCGATGGCATGCACCGCCGCGGTCGAGACCGAAATCGACCGCCACTACCAGCACCAGCTCGACGAGCTTGGCGACAGCGACCCCGAACTTAGCGCTGCGGTCGCGGATTTCCGCGCCGAGGAACTGGAACATAAGGAAGCCGCGCTCAAAGCAGGCGCCGAAAGCGCCCCCGGCTACCCGATTTTGAGCTTCGCGATTCGCGCCGGGTGCCGTGCAGCCATCGCGCTGTCGAAACGTATCTGATACCATGACTCCGCCGCGCCGTTCATGACGGATGCAGGGTCGCGGTGTCATGCCGCGCCAAAGTGAAAAGGAATATCCGATGACCCGCCTGCCCCTGTTCGTGCTGATCCTCGCCGGCAGCGCCGCCGCACTGCCCGTCGCCGCACAGGAGGCCCCGGCGGACGTCGACAAGATCAACCAGGTCATCGTCTATGGCGACGACCGCTGCGAACAGTCGAGCCCCGACGAAATCGTCGTCTGCAACCGCCTGCCCGAATCCGAACGCTATCGCGTGCCGCCGATGCTGCGAGGCAACCCGCTCGACGTGCGCAACGAAGCGTGGGCGAACAAGGTCGTCGCGCTCGAACGCGTCGGCCGCTTCGGCACCGACAGCTGCTCGCCGACCGGCCTCGGCGGCTTCACCGGCTGCACGCAGGCGCTCGTCGCCGGCGCCCGCGCCGAGCAGAAGGCCGCTGACAAGACCGACTGGCAGGCGATGATCGCCGACGAACGCGCCAAGCGCCTCGCGGGCATCGACGCCGCAGCGGCCGAGGTCGAGGCCGCCGTCGTCGCCGAGGAAAAGGCGCTCGCCGAACGGCAGAAGGCGGCCGAGGAACTCGAGCGGCAGGCAAGCGGCCAGGCCCCGGCCCGGACTGCCGCCGACGAAGCCACCAACGAGGCCGACGCCGAGCCGCTGCCGACCCCGCCGCAGCAGCACTGACCGCCCCCGGCCGGGCAGCCCGCGACGCGGGCTTCGGCCCCCTAAAATTGCAGATTTTGCAGCATTTTGGCGATCCGCCGCGATTTGGTTGCGAATCCGCGACGAATCGAGCGGAAAATTAACGAATCGCTGTCAGCCTGTCTTGACTTGGGAATTTTTGAGGCAAATCGTGCGGTTCTGGGAATCGCCAGCCTAAGGGGGCTGTAAAATGGCATCAGCATTCGGACCGCGCCTGTGGAGGCGCACGGCAGTCAGCGTGCCGCCGGCACGAAGCCTGGGCCGCCGAATGACCTGGCACGCCGCTGCCGCGCTCCTCGCTTTTGCCGCGCTTCAGATCTGGGTCGTCATGGGGGCGGTCGCCGCCGGCGCGCCCTCGGCGTTCATCGTCGTCGCGCTCGTCATCCTGCTCGCGCTGGCGTTGCCGGTGGCGCGGTCGACCGAACGCCGCTGGTATCATCTCAGCCGCCAGGCGCTCGCCAGCTGGGGTCTCCACGCGCGCTTCCGCCGCGATGTCCGCCGCCTCTGGATCGCCGCGCTCACCCTGCCCTTCCTGTGGGTCAGCGGTGCGATGGCCGCGACCGACGCGATCGCGGCGATCATTCGCTGATCCGACTTAGATTTTGACGCTTCGCTCCGCGCCGGTTAGGGCGCGGGCATGCTCACCGTTTCCGAAGCCCTCGATCGCGCGCAAATGCTGTGCGCCGCCGCGACCAAAGCCGGCGCCGATGCCGCCGACGCACTTTATTATTGCAACGCCGCGACCTCGGTTTCGATGCGGCTCGGCGCGCTTGAGGATGTCGAGCGGTCCGAAGGGCAGGATATCTCGCTGCGCGTCTTTGTCGGGCAGCGCAGCGCCAGCGTGTCGACCGCCGACATGGATGCCGGCGAACTCGCGAAGCTGGTCGAGCGCTGCGTCGCGATGGCGCGCGAGGCACCCGAGGATCCCTATGCCGGACTCGCCCCCGAAGAGCTGCTCTTCAAGGGCCCCGTTCCCGACTTCGACCTCGATGATGGCAGCGAAGCCGACCCCGCCGCGCTGCGCGGCGCCGCGCTCGCGGTCGAAGAGGCAGCGCGCGCTGTTAGCGGGGTCACGAACAGCGAGGGCGGCTCGGCAAGCCACAGCCGCACGCGCTTCGCGCTCGCGACCAGCCACGGCTTTGCCGGCGGCTATGGGTCGAGCGGCCACAGCCTCTCGGCGAGCGTGATCGCGGGCGAAGGTGCCGCGATGCAGCGCGACTATGGCTGGCACAGCGCGCATCACCTCGCCGACCTCGAAAGCGCCGCCGAGATCGGCGCGCGCGCCGGGGCACGCGCGGTCGCGCGGCTGAACCCCGGCAAGGCCCCGACCGGCAAGCTCCCCGTCATCCTCGACCCGCGCGTCAGCGGCGGCATCGTCGGCCATCTGCTCGGCGCCATCGCCGGCCCCGCAATCGCGCGCGGGACAAGCTTCCTGCTCGGCAAGGAAGATCAGATGCTGTTCGACAGCGCGATCGTCGTCCGCGACGAGCCCCACCGCACGCGCGGGCTCAGGAGCCGCGCCTTCGACGGCGAAGGCCTGCCGACCGCGCCGCGCGACATCGTGGCGAATGGCAAAATCACCGGCTGGCTGCTCGACAATGCGTCGGCAAGGCAGCTCGGACTCGCCCCCACTGGCCACGCCAGCCGCGGCGGCGGCGCCTCGGGGGTCGGCGCGAGCAACCTGCATCTCGCGGCAGGCAGCGCGACGCCAGCGGCGCTGATCGAGGACATCGCCGAGGGCATCTACATCACCGAACTGATCGGCCAGGGCGTCAACCCGGTGACCGGCGATTACAGCCGCGGCGCGTCGGGCTTCCTGATCCGCGGCGGCGAGATCGCGGGACCGATCGCCGAATTCACCATCGCGGGCAATCTGGTCGACATGTTCGCCGCGCTGATCCCCGCGAACGACCTCGAATTCCGCCATGCGACCAACGCGCCGACGCTGCGCATCGACGGCATGACCGTCGCGAGCAGCTGAGAGCCGGCAGTCGATGCCCGGTCGCAACCTCGAAGCCGTGATCGCCGCGACGCGCGAGGTCGGCGACATGGCGATGGCGCGCTGGCGCGGCGAGGGCAAGGCGGTCGACGTGTGGCACAAGTCGCACGACAATCCGGTGAGCGACGTCGACCTTGCGGTCGATGCGCGGCTGAAGGCGGTGCTCGGCGCGATGGTGCCCGAAGCAGGCTGGCTGTCGGAGGAAACTGCCGACAATGAAGATCGGCTGGCGTGCCGCGCAATGTGGTGCGTCGATCCGATCGACGGCACGCGCGATTTCATCCGCGGCCGCCCGGGCTGGTGCGTGTCGGTCGCGCTTGTCGTCGACGGCACCCCCGAACTCGGCGTCCTCTATGCCCCCGCACTCGACGAGCTGTGGGTTGCGCAAAAGGGGAAGGGTGCGACACTGAACGGCGAGGCGCTGCGCGCCAGCCGCCGCATGATCTTCGACGGCGCACGCGTCCCCGCCGACAGCCTGCCCAAGATCGACCGCGACCTGATCATGGTGACCAAGCCGAACAGCATCGCGCTGCGCATGGCGCTCGTCGCCGACGACCGCGCCGATCTGGTCGCGACCTTGCGCTGGGGCTTCGAATGGGACGTCGCCGCTGCGGCGCTGATCGCGACCGAGGCGGGCGCGGCCGTGACCGATGCCTTTGGCGAGCCGCTGCGGTTCAACACGCCGCGCGCGCAAGCCTTTGGCGTTATCGCCTGCGCCCCCGGTATTCATCGCGCGGTCGTCTCGCGCTTGAACGATCGCGCGGTCGCTCTTACATCGCATCCGTGACCAGCCGTTACGACAAGTCATTCGCCGCAGTCTGCTTGACTTTCAAGGCGACTCACCCTAATTGCGCGAGCATTCCGACAGCCTGACCGGACGGCGAAGCGCCTTCGTGCGCATCGTGGTCCGTTTTTTGCGTTGGAAATTCAGACGCTTTGAGATGGGGCCGATTGCCAGCGCGCCCTGTGGAGCAGGAGAAAGTTACAAATGGCACGTATCGCGGGCGTCAACCTGCCCACCAACAAGCGCGTGATCATCGCGCTCACCTATATCCACGGCATCGGCCGCAAGACCGCCGTCGACATCGCCGACAAGCTGGGCATCGACCACAGCCGCCGCGTTCAGGACCTCAGCGACGCCGAAGTCCTGCAGATCCGCGAAACGATCGACGCCGACCTCACGGTCGAGGGTGATCTTCGCCGCAACACGGCGATGAACATCAAGCGCCTGATGGACCTCGCCTGCTATCGCGGCCTGCGTCATCGCAAGGGCCTTCCCGTCCGCGGCCAGCGCACGCACACCAATGCGCGCACCCGCAAGGGCAAGGCGAAGCCGATCGCCGGCAAGAAGAAATAAGAGCAGAAAATCGTCCGGGGGACGGTTTTCCTTATTTCTCCGCCGGAGGCCGCTCTCGTCACAGCGCCCCGGTCGTTCAGGATTTAGGATTAGGATTTCATCATGGCTCGTGAACCGCAGCGCCTTCGTCGGCGCGAACGCAAGAATATCTCGTCGGGTGTGGCCCACGTCAACGCGACCTTCAACAACACGATGATCACCATCACCGACGCGCAGGGCAATGCGATTGCCTGGTCGAGCGCCGGCATGATGGGCTTCAAGGGCAGCCGCAAATCGACCCCGTACGCCGCCCAGGTGTGCGCCGAAGATGCCGGCAAGAAGGCCGCCGAACATGGCGTCCGCACGCTCGAAGTCGAAGTCAAGGGTCCCGGCGCCGGCCGCGAATCGGCGCTGCGCGCGCTCCAGGCCGTCGGTTTCCACATCACGTCGATCCGCGACGTGACGCCGATCCCGCACAATGGCGTCCGCCCGGCCAAGCGCCGCCGCGTCTGACGTCTTTTCGGGCGCGCTCCAAGCCGGTGCGCCGCCCGCATAAAACTCCTCGCTGGACAGGTGGCCGACCCCGCCCGTCCCGCTCAAAGCAAAGGGAAATCCATGACTGTCAATATCCGGAACTGGCAGGAATTGAAGAAGCCCAGCAACCTGGAAATCAAGGCTGGCAGCGACGGCAAGCGCAAGGCGACCTTCGTCGCCGAACCGCTCGAGCGCGGCTTCGGCCTGACGCTCGGTAACGCGCTGCGCCGCGTGCTGCTTTCGTCGCTCCAGGGTGCGGCCATCACGTCGATCAAGATCGAGAATGTTCTCCACGAATTCTCGAGCCTCGCCGGCGTGCGTGAAGACGTCACCGACATCGTCCTCAACGTCAAGCAGATCGCGCTCAAGATGGAAGGCGAAGGCCCGAAGCGGCTCCAGCTTTCGGCGACCGGTCCCGCGACCGTGAAGGCCGGCGACATCATGGTGTCGGGCGACATCAAAGTGATGAACCCGAACCATGTCATCTGCCACCTCGACGATGGTGCGACGCTGAACATGGAACTCGTTGCCGACACCGGCAAAGGCTATGTCCCCGCGACGGCCAACCGTCCGGTCGACGCGCCGATCGGCCTGATCCCGGTCGACTCGCTCTACTCGCCCGTGCGCCAGGTTGCCTACAAGGTCGACAATGCGCGCATCGGCCAGGAACTGGACTATGACAAGCTGAACCTGACCGTCGAAACCGACGGCACGGTGACCCCCGAAGATGCCGTCGCCTATGCCGCGCGCATCCTTCAGGACCAGCTCCAGGTCTTCGTCCACTTCGAAGAGGCGATGAACGACAGCGGCCTCATCGGCATGGCGGCATCGCCGACCACCGCCGACGAATCGGACGTCAACCAGCTCAACCGCTTCCTCCTGAAGAAGGTCGACGAACTCGAACTGTCGGTCCGCTCGGCCAACTGTCTCAAGAACGACAACATTATCTACATCGGTGACCTCGTTCAGAAGACCGAAGCTGAAATGCTCCGCACGCCGAACTTCGGCCGCAAGTCCTTGAACGAAATCAAGGAAGTGCTGTCGTCGATGGGTCTGCGCCTCGGCATGGACATCCCCGGCTGGCCGCCGGAGAATATCGAGGAAATGGCCAAGAAGCTCGAACAGGAACTTCTCGGCTAATTCCGAAGCTGTGCCCCGGCGCAAGCCGGGGTCCAGACAAACGGGAAGGGGTCGGCCCGCACATCGACCTGGCTTGGGGTACCTCACACGGCCCCTCTGACAAACGAAGGAATGGATTATGCGTCATAAATCGGGTGGCCGGAAGCTGCAGCGCACGAGCGCACACCGCACGGCCCTGTTCCGCAACATGTCGGCTTCGCTCATCAAGCATGAGCAGATCACGACGACCGTCGCCAAGGCGAAGGAACTGCGTCCCTATATCGAAAAGCTCGTCACGCTGGCGAAGCGCGGTGGCCTCGCCAACCGCCGCCTCGCGATGAGCCGCCTGATGGACGACACGCAGCTCTTGAAGCTGTTTGACGTTCTCGCCGAACGCTACAAGGACCGCAACGGCGGCTATACTCGCATCATCAAGGCCGGCATCCGCGCGTCGGACGCCTCGCCGATGGCGATCATCGAATTCGTCGATCGCGACGTCGATGCCAAGGGCCAGGATTCGGGTCCGGTTGACCAGTTCGACGAAGACATGGCCGAAGCCTGAGCTTCGCCTCTTCGCCAAAAGATCGAGGGCGGCCTCCGAAAGGACGGCCGCCCTTTTCTTTGCTCCCAAACCGGACGGCGTCGACTTTGGGGTGGGGAGCGGACGTTGCGGATCCTCCCTTCGTCATCCCGGACGTGATCCCGGATCCATCGCACCGCCGAAGTCATGGGCCCGGATCAAGTCCGGGGTGACGATGAAATGAAAGTCGGCCTTCGGTAGAAACCAGCCGCCGCGATGCTATCCCGCCAGCACCCGCGCCATCATCCGTTCTTCCTTTTCGATCCACGGCGCCATGCTCGCGCGCGACAGGATCGCCTCGCTCCACGCTGCTATTTTCGGATGGATCGCGGGGTCGATGCACGCGCCGCAATGGCGCAGGTTCATCAGGGGCGATGCGACCGCAAGATCGGCGAGCGTCAGCCGGTCGCCGACCAGGAAGCCAGACGCCGGGATCGCGCTTTCCAGATAGGCGAGCAATTTGGGCAGCTCTTCGCTCTCGGCCTGCGCCGCGGCAGCCAGATCGCCTTCGCGGCCGAGGAATTTCGGCGCGACGATGCGGTTGAAGAACATCTTGCCGCTGCATGCCGCGAATACCGTGTCGCCAAACTCCTCCCACCAGATCGTCCGGCCGCGTTGTTGCGGGTCGGCGGGGATCAACGCGGGTTCGGGATATTTCGCCTCGACATATTGGATGATCGCGCTCGAATCGGCGAGCAGGAAGCCATCGTCGTCCATCGCGGGCATCTTGCCAAGCGGCGACGCGGCCTGGAAACCGGGGTCGGGATCGCCGATGCCGACGCCCTTCAATTCGAAGGCAACCCCCTTTTCGCCCAGAAAGCCCAGCAATTTGCGCACAAACGGCGATACCACCGACCCATAAATGATCATCGCATTTCTCCCATGAAGTTGCCGCATCATAGGCCAAAGGTTTTTACCTGCAACCTGTCTCGGGCCTCGCATCGCGCGGCGCAGCGGGCCCCGTCCCCAAAGATTTTCGCACTTGCAAGACGCCTTTCGGCGCCCCGCTAACGCTCTTTTAACCAGCCACCTACATCACGGACATATGGCCATTTCCGGATATTTCCTCCCCTCGGCACCCGATGCCGACCGGCGCGTCGACGCGCGCCGGAAACTCAGCCTGCTCGCGCGCGGCGCACAGCGCGACGGCGCCGGGATCGATGTCCAGATCCACAATATCTCGGGAACGGGTCTGTTGTTCGAAAGCGACATCAAGCTCGCCGCGGGCGACCGGATCGAGATCGAGCTTCCGCACGCCGGCGACATCACCGCAAAGGTCATCTGGGCCAGCGGACGACTTTTCGGATGCCAGTTCGAAGGCCCGGTATCGCCCGCTACGCTGAGTGCCGTCGAGCTGAAAAGCGCCATCGACGCAGCGCCCGTGGCCGAAGACGATCCGGTCGAACCGTCCGACGACGACGGTTTTGGCGCCCGCCTGCTACATTTTCGCACCGACGCCGGGCTCAGCCAGGCGGACGTCGCCAAACAGATGGGCGTCAGCGCGCCGTCGATCTCCAGCTGGGAAAACGGCCGGGCGCGGCCCAAGCATGGCCGCATGGCAAAGCTCGCCGCCATCCTCGGGGTCGAGACGTCGGACCTGCTCGACGAAGCGCCGGCAGAAGGCGTTCAGGACCTGATCGACCGGTGCCGCGAACAAATCGCCGAAGCCGTCGGGCTGAGCACTGACAGGGTCCGGATTTTCGTCGAATATTGACCGCTTCGCGCGCGGCACGACGCGCGCGCGCCGGCGTTCCCCGATGGCCGAACCGTGCGCGGCGCGACCCGCGATGGCGCTCGAACGGCATGAAATTCACTTGCCATCCTGGCGTTCGCGTGAAACATTTCGCGATGGAGGGGGGCGCTGCTGCGGCAGCAATCAAGCGGGATATCATCAATGCGCCCTTCCACCTGGGCTGATCGGCTGTTGGCGCTGCTGGTCCGCTTCGTCGGGCTGGTCATTCTGCTCGCAACCTTGGCGGCGGCGACTGCCAGCTTCCTTTACAACGAGTCCGACGAGGAAGATCAGGCGGCGCGGATCGCAGCGCAATTCAACCTCCGGCTGCGCGACCATGTCGCAATCCTCGAAGGGGTGCGCGCGCTCTATCAGTCCGACGCCGCCGCCAGCGGACCTGGCATCCGCGCCTATCTTGCCGCGCTGCAACCGCAGGTGCATTCGCCGGGCATGGAAGGGATCGGCATCGCCGCCGCGATGCGCGCAGGCGAGCCCGCGGCGGTCGAGGCACGGCTCAAGGAAAATTACGGCACCGATATCCGCGTCTGGCCCGCGACCGACCAGCCGATCGGTTTTCCCGTCATCCTGGTCGAACCCTATACGCCGCGGCGCCATCTGGCGTTGGGCCTCGACATGTACAGCGAACCCGTGCGCCGCCAGGCGATGCGGCGGGCGTGGCAGACCGGGCGTCCCGCCGCGAGCGGCATCGTCCAGCTGGCGCAGGAAGAGGCCGCGACGGTCAAGCAGCCGGGGTTTCTCATCTATCTTCCCGTCTATGCCCGCGAACCGGCAGGCGCCACGCGGCCGACGATCGCAACGGCACCCAGGACGCGACCGATCGAAGCCTTCATCTATGCGCCTTTCCGCGTCAACGACATGATGGCGGCAATATTGGGATCGCGGCTCGACCGGATCGACGGACTGGAAATCATCGCCGGCGACGGTCCGTCGGCAAAGGTCGTTTTCCGGCACGGCAAGATGGGATGGGACGCGCACGAACAAGTGCTGCGCATAGCGGACCGGCAATGGACGATGCGTATATCCTACGGCCGGCTGCTCGAACGATTGGGACGCCCGCTCGCGATCCTTCTCTTCGGCCTCGCGCTCGCCGCGCTCGCGACCCAGCTCCACCGCGTCCAGCAGCGCCGCGTCGGCGAGGCCCAGGCGCTCGCCGAGGAAAAGGAGCGCCATGCCGAGGATCGCGAACTGATGATCGGCGAAATGGCGCACCGCATGAAGAATGCCTTTGCCCGCATCGGCGCGCTCGCACGGATCACGCTGCGCGAATCCGCCAGCCTCGACGAATTCGAGGTCAAGTTCGACGGCCGGATGCGCGCCTTGTCCGACGCAAAGCAGATGCTCGTCACCGGCGCCGTCGACAGCGTCGAGCTCGGCCGCATTGTCCACCGCGAACTTGAAATTGCGGGTGTTTCGGCCGAAAGGCTCGCTGCCGCCACCGGCCCCGAGGTGCGCCTCGACGATGAAGGTGCGCAGGCGATCTCGCTCGCGATCCATGAATTCGTCACCAACAGCATCAAATATGGCGCGCTGTCGGGCCGGGGCGAGCTCGAGATCGAATGGCATCGCGACGGCGGCGACATCGAGCTGAACTGGATCGAGAGCGGCCTTGCCGACACGCCGCGCATCGAAAGCGAAAGCTTCGGCACCCAGTTCATCCGCACGCTGATCGAACGGCAGCTCAAGGGCAGCTGGAACCGTAGCGCGGTTGACAAGCGTCTCGCCATCGTCATTCGCTGGCCGGACGATGGCATCTCCGACTGACTGGCAAATCTGGATCGACCGCGGCGGCACTTTTACCGACGTCGTCGCGCGCAGCCCCGACGGCGCGGTCGTCACGACGAAATATCTTTCCGAAGACCCCGCGCGTCCCGGCGACGCCGCGGTGGGTGCGATCCGCGACCTCACCGGCGCGGGCGCGGGTCCGCTGCCGCCGCTCGCGATCCGTATGGGCTCGACCGTCGCGACCAACGCGCTGCTCGAACGCAAGGGCGAACCGACCCTGCTCGCGATTAACAAGGGCTTCGGCGACGCGCTGACGATCGGCTATCAGGACCGCCCCGAGCTGTTCGCGCGCAAGCTCGACCGCATCCCGCCACCGCACGCCGCCGTCGCCGAGATCGCCGAACGCGTGGGCCCCGACGGCTCCATCCTGACGCCGTTCGACGAAGACGCAGCCCGTGCCGCGCTGCAAACCGCGCGCGACCGCGGCCTTGCCAGCATCGCCATCGTCCTGATGCACGGCTATCGCTACCCCGCGCACGAGCAACGCCTCGCCGCCATCGCCGCCGAGCTCGGCTTCACGCAAATCTCGACCAGCCACGATGTCAGCGCGCTGATCAAGCTCGTCGGGCGCGGCGACACGACGCTCGCCGACGCCTATCTCTCGCCCGTCCTCCACCATTATGTCCGCCAGTTCGTCGCGCAGCTCGGCGACGGCGTCGACCCGCAGTTCATGAAAAGCTCGGGTGGCCTCGCCTCCGCCGCCGCCTTCCACGGCCGCGACGCGATCCTCTCGGGCCCCGCGGGCGGCATCGTCGGCATGGTCGGCAGCGCCGCGCCGCTCGGCAAAGCGCGGCTGATCGGCTTCGACATGGGCGGCACCTCGACCGACGTCAGCCATTATGCCGGCCGCCTCGAGCGCGATAACGAAACCATCGTCGCGGGCACGCGCATCCGCGCGCCGATGCTCCGCATCCACACGGTTGCGGCGGGCGGCGGCTCGATCTGCCGCTGGGACGGCGCGCGCCTCTCCGTCGGCCCCGAAAGCGCGGGCGCCAACCCCGGCCCCGCCGCCTACGGCCGCGGCGGGCCGCTCACTGTCACCGACTGCAACGTCCTGCTCGGAAAAATCCAGCCCGATCATTTCCCCAAGCTCTTCGGCCCGGACGGCGACCAGCCGCTCGACCGCGAGGTCGTCGTGCGGAAATTCGCCGCGATGGCGGCCGAGGTGGGGAACATCACCCCCGAGGCGCTCGGCGAGGGCCTGCTCGCCATCGCGGTCCAGCAGATGGCAAACGCGATCAAGCGCATCACCATCGCGCGCGGCCACGACGTCACGCAGGGCTACAGCCTCGTCGGCTTCGGCGGCGCCGCTGGCCAGCATGTTTGCCTCGTCGCCGACGCGCTCGGGGTGGACGAAATCCTGCTCCACCCGCTCGCGGGCGTGCTCTCGGCCTATGGTATGGGCCTCGCCAAGCCCTCGGCGATCCGCGAGCGCACGCTGGCCCTCACCCTCGATGAAGAATGCACCCCCATCCTCACCGCCGCCGAAGCCGAACTGTCGGAGCAAGCGCGCGCCGACCTCGCCCCCGGCGCCGAAACAGCCCGCGAAACCCTGATCTTCGTTCGCCTCGCCGACAGCGACAATGCGATCGAACTCCCGCTCGCATCGCCCGCCGACGTCAGGACCGCCTTCACCGCGGCCTTCCGCCAGCGCTTCGGCTATGCCCCGCACGCCAATCTCGTCGTCGACCGCATCCGTGTCGAGCTGACCGAGGCGGGCGACGCCCCCGCCGCCCTGCCCCCGCCCGCACCATCGGCCGACAGCGACCCCGAACCCGTCACCGCCTGGTTCGCGGGCGCCGCGCGCGACGTCCCGCTCCACCAGCGCAGGGCCCTCGCCCCCGGCCGCACCATCGCCGGACCCGCGATCATCGTCGATGCGCTCTCCACCAACATCGTCGAGCCGGGCTGGAACGCGACAGTGGAGCAGGAGGGGACATTGCGGCTGATAAAAACCTCCTCTCGTTCAGGAGCGTCCGATCGATCGGTCCCCCGGACCGATCTGAAACGTCCGAGGGACGTTTCACCTGACACTGGGTTGGGGCGGGGGCCATCGGCCTCGCCCAAGGCCGATGGCCCCCGTCCGCTGCGACTAAGCCCGGCTGCGTCGGACCAAGTCTCGCTGCCCTCCCCTGAAGGGGAGGGCTTGCTTCAGGCCTCCGACCCGATCCGCCTCGAAATCTTCAACAGCCTGTTCATGGCAATTGCCGAGGAGATGGGCGGCGCGCTCCAGCACAGCGCCTCGTCGATCAACATCCGCGAGCGGCTCGATTTCTCCTGCGCGATCTTCGACGGCGCGGGCAGGCTCGTCGCCAACGCGCCGCACATGCCCGTGCACCTCGGCTCGATGGGTGAAAGCGTCCGCACGATCCTACGCCAGCGGGCGCAGGACGGACGCGGCATCCGCAAGGGCGACGCTTATGCCCTCAACGCCCCCTATGACGGCGGCACTCACCTCCCTGACATCACCGTCATCATGCCCGTGTTCGTAGACGACGACACCCCGAGCTTCTTCGTCGCCGCGCGCGGCCATCATGCCGACCTCGGCGGCATTGCCCCCGGATCGATGCCCCCCGACAGCAAGAGCATCGCCGACGAAGGCATCCTCTTCGACAATATGTTGATCGTCGACGACGGGCATTTCCGCGACGTCGATGTCCACGCGCACCTCACGACCGGCGACTGGCCCGCGCGCAACCCCGCGCTCAACATCGCCGATTTGAAGGCGCAAGTCGCCGCCTGCCAGCGGGGCGCGAGCGCGCTCGCCGACCTCAGCGCCACGCACGGCGCCGCGACCGTCGCCGCCTATATGACGCACGGCCAGCGCCAGGCCGAGGTCGCCGTCCGCCAACTCATCGCGCGCCTCGACGACGGTGCTTTCACCTACGCGATGGACAATGGCGCCGAGGTTGCCGTCGCAGTCAAGGTCGACCGCGAAGCGTGCGACGTGACCATCGACTTCACCGGATCGTCGGCGACGCTCCCCGACAATTTCAACGCGCCGCTGCCCGTCGTTCGCGCTGCCGTCCTCTATGTGCTGCGCACGATGCTCGACGATCCGATCCCGATGAACGAGGGCTGCCTCGCGCCGGTCACGCTCATTGTCCCCGAAGATTCGATGCTCTCGCCAAGCTATCCCGCTGCGGTCGTCGCGGGCAATGTCGAGACGAGCCAGGTCATCACCGACGCGCTGTTCGCCGCCTTCGGCGCGATGGCGCCCGCGCAGGGGACGATGAACAATTTCACCTTCGGCAACGACGCCCACCAATATTATGAGACGATCGCCGGCGGATCGGGCGCCGGCCCCGGCTTCGACGGCACCGGCGTGATCCAGACGCACATGACCAACAGCCGAATGACCGACCCCGAAGTCCTGGAGACGCGCTTCCCCGTCATCGTCGAGGAGTTTTCGATCCGCAAAGGCTCGGGCGGCGCGGGCCAATGGCACGGCGGCGACGGCGCCACCCGCCGCGTCCGCTTCTGCGAACCGATGGCCGCGAACATCCTCGCGAACCGCCGCAAGATCGCGCCAAAGGGCCTCGCGGGCGGCGAAGACGCCGCGCCCGGCCGCAACTGGGTCGAGCGCGCCGATGGCGCCGTCGAAATGCTGGGCGCCACCGGCAGCGCCGATCTCGAAGGCGGCGACACCTTCGTGATCGAAACGCCCGGCGGCGGCGGTTATGGGAAAGCGGGGGACTGACGCGATGCCGGATCTGAGGACGACCCGGGCGGTCAGGCCCCATATTCCTGCGACGGTCGTTTTGGGTGCTGCGTCGAAAGCGGAAGCCGCTTCGCGGCAAACACTTCCTCTTCGCGTCTTCGCGTCCTCGCGTGAACCCTTTTCACCATATACACGGCAGGTACGCACCCCATGCTCGTCCTGATCGGCATCCTCATCATCATCGCGGGCTTCCTGCTCCGCTTCAATCCGCTACTCGTGATCATGGCCTCGGCGCTCGCGACCGGCCTCGCCGCGGGGCTCGATATCGCCGCGATCATCGCCGCCTTCGGCAAGGCGTTCAACGACACGCGCTACGTCTCGATCATCTGGATCGTCCTCCCCGTCATCGGCCTCCTCGAAGCTTACGGCCTGCAACAGCACGCGCGCAGCCTGATCGACCGGATGAAGGGCGCGACGCTCGGGCGGCTGCTCACCGGCTACCTCCTGCTGCGGCAGGCGATGGCCGCGGTCGGGCTTACGTCGGTCGCGGGCCACGCCCAGACCGTCCGCCCGCTCGTCGCACCGATGGCCGAAGCCGCGGCCGAGGCGAGGAACGACGCGCTATCGGAAAGCCAGCGCGAGGACGTGAAAGCCTTTGCCGCCGCGACCGACAATGTCGGGCTCTTCTTCGGCGAGGATATCTTCCTCGCGATCGGCTCGATCCTGCTGATGAAGGGCCTGCTCGACGGCTATGGCTACGAGATCGAGCCGCTGCACTTCTCGCTCTGGGCGATCCCGACCGCGATCGCCGCCTTCCTCATCCACGGCCTCCGCCTCCGCCGCCTCGAAAAGCGTATGCGGAAACAGGAGGCGAGCGCATGATCACGCTCGGCTTCGTCTATGTCCTTGCCGGGCTGACCTTCGCGGCCTTCGCCGCGCTCGGTTTGCACGATCGCAACAATCCCACACGTTTCGGCAACGCCGCCTTCTGGGGCCTGCTCGCGCTGTCGATGCTCGCGGGCGACCGGCTCGGCGATTTCGGCAACGGCCTGCTCGTCCTCGCGCTCGTCGCCATCGCGGGCACCGGCCAGATCGGCCGCGCGCCCGGCAGCGACATCCCCGCCGAGGTCCAGGCGACCCGCGCCGCGACCCACGGCAATTTCCTCCTCCTCGTCGCGTTGATCATCCCCGCAGTCGCGCTCGCGGGCACCTTCCTCTTCAAATGGGTGCCCGGCCTCGCCGATCCCAAGCAGGCGACCTTGATCTCGCTCGCGCTCGGCGTGCTCATCGCGCTCGGCATCGGCATGGCGCGTCTCAAACCGCCGCCGCTGCTTCCGCTCCAGCAAGGCCGCCGCCTGCTCGATTCGGTCGGCTGGGCCGCGATCCTGCCGCAGATGCTCGCCAGCCTCGGCGCGGTCTTCGCGCTCGCGGGCGTCGGCGAAGTCGTCGGCGACCTCATCGGCACCGCGATCCCCGACGGCAGCCTGTTCGGCGCGGTGCTCGCCTTCGGGCTCGGCATGGCGCTTTTCACAATGGTGATGGGCAACGCCTTCGCCGCCTTCCCGGTGATGATGGCCGCGGTCGGCCTGCCCTTGCTCATCGAACAATATGGCGGCGACCCCGCGGTCGTCGCGGCGATCGGCATGCTCGCTGGCTTCTGCGGCACGCTTGTGACCCCGATGGCGGCGAACTTCAACCTCGTCCCCGCCGCGCTGCTCGAACTCAAAAACCCCTATGGCGTGATCAAGGCGCAGGTCGGGACGGCGGTGCCGCTGCTCGCGGTGAACATCGTCTTCATCTGGCTTTTCGCCTTTTAGCCCTCACCCCAATTCTGTTCGCCCTGAGCTTGTCGAAGGGCCGTCCTTCCTTCTGCAACGTGGAAAGAACAGAACGGTGCTTCGACAAGCTCAGCACGAACGGATAGTGGAATTCCCGTAATGACCCACCTCACCCCCACTCACGCCGCCCGCTTCGCCACCGCCACCCTCGCCCACCTCGGCCGCGAATATCCCTACAAGATGGATCTCGTCCTCACCGGCCCCGAGGACGCAAAACCGCCGCGCGACCATCACCCGATCTTCCACGGCAGCTTCGACTGGCACAGCTGCGTCCATGGCTGGTGGCAGGTCCTCCGCCTCGCCCGTCGCTTCCCCGACCTGCCCGTCGCCGCCGAAATCCGCGCGCGCGCCGACGCGATGCTCGTGCCCGACAAGGTCGCGGGCGAACTTGCCTTCCTCGATCGTCCTTACTCGGCCGCTTTCGAACGCCCCTATGGCTGGGCGTGGCTCCTTACACTCCACGCCGAGGCCGAAGCGCATGACGCCCCCTGGGCCACCGCGCTCGAACCGCTTGCATTCGCCTTTGCGGCGCGCTTCCACGCCTTCCTCCCCAAGCTGACCTATCCCTTGCGTGTCGGCACCCATTTCAACATCGCCTTTGCGCTTCTCCTCGCGCGCAACTGGGCGAGGGTGCGCGACCCCGCGCTCGTGACATTGATCGATGCCGCGGCGATGGCGTGGTTCGCCGACGACCGCGACTGCCAGGCGTGGGAGCCCGGCGGCGACGAGTTTCTCTCCTCCGCGCTCACCGAGGCGCATCTGATGACCGTCGTCCTCGGTGGCGATTTCCCCCGCTGGTGGGGCGTCTTCCTCCCGCGGGCCGCCAGCGAACAGCCCGCGACCCTCTTCACCCCCGCCACCGTCTCCGACCGCAGCGACGGCAAGATCGCGCATCTCGACGGCCTCAACCTCAGCCGCGCGTGGAGCTGGCGCGCCATCGCCGCCGCGCTCGGCCCTGCGCACCCCGCCAGCTCCATCGCCGAAGCCGCCGCCGATCGCCACCTCGCCGCCGCGCTCCCGCACGTCACCGGCGACTATATGGGCGAGCATTGGCTCGCGAGCTTCGCCCTGCTCGCGCTCGACGGGCTTTAGGCTGTCGTTCCAGAAGAGCAGACGGGCTCGCCGATTGACAAGCCCCGCCCGCGCGGCGACAGACGGCGCGAAGAGGGGAGAAGGACTGCCAATGAAGACGCTGCGCCCGACATCGTTCGACGTTGCCGAGCGCGCGGGCGTGTCGCAATCGACCGTCTCGCGCGCGCTCCGCAACTCGCCGGGCGTCAACGCCGAAACGCGCGCGCGCGTCTCCGCCGCCGCGCGCGAACTCGGCTATGTCGTCGACCGCCACGCCTCGTCGCTGCGTTTGAAGAGCAGCGAGACGATCGCGCTCGTTACCATCTGCCGTCCGGGCGAGGACCGCAGCGCGATCAACCCCTTCTATTTCGCGCTCCTCGGCAGCATCGCCGCCGCGACATCGGCGCGCGGCTTCAACCTGCTCGTCTCTTTCCAGGAAAATCCCGACAATTTCCGCGCCGATTTCGTCGCCTCGGGGCTCGCCGATGCGATGATCGTCATCGGCACGACAAGCAATCGCGAGGCATGGAAATATTTCGCCGACGCGCAGGCCACCGGCCTCGACTTCGTCTGCTGGGGCAGCCCGGGCAGCCCCTTCCACTGGATGCGCAGCGAAAATGACATCGGCGGGCAACTCGCCGCCGAATATTTCATCACGACCGGGCGCCGCCACATCGCCTTCGTGGGGCCGCAGCAGTCGCCGCAACGCCAGTTCGACGAGCGCCGCGACGGCTTCACCGCCGCGCTCGCCGCGCACGGCCTTACGCCCGCTGTCGCCGAGCCACCCGCCGCCGCCGACCGCCATGCGCAAGGCGTTGCCGCGGTGCAGGCGCTGCTCGCCGATCATCCCGAAACCGACGCGATTTTCGCGGCGTCGGACATGCTCGCCTTGGGCGTGCTCCAGGGGCTCAAGGACGCCGGGCGCCGCGTGCCGCAAGACGTCGCGCTGATCGGTTTCGACGGCATCCGCGCCGGCACCCTCGCCGATCCCGCGCTCACCACGCTCGAACCCGATCTCGACGCCGCCGGCGAAGCGCTGGTGGCGATGGCGCTCGAGGACGACGAACGCACGCGCAGCGGCACGCGCATCCCCGTCCGCCTGGTCGTGCGCGGCACCGCCTGAGCGCGGACGCCGCTTTGCCGTCGCCTGTGATCGCGGACATAGCAACCAAAGCGCATTTCCGATGTTTTGATCGCGATTCCAATGCGAAAGAAAGGAAGCCGGCAGTGCGGACAGCGATTTTGGCGAGCCTGATGACGATGGCCGCGGCGGCGGCGGCCGCGCCGCTACAGGCGGAGGAGGGTGCCCCCGATCTCGAGACCTATGTCGGCAAATATCCGTTCGACATCGTGGACGGCCACCGCTTCCTCGACCATCCCGCGGTTGCAGCCGCGATCGCCGCCGCGGTCCCCGACGCGGACAAGCGCGCCGCGGTCGCGTTCGACGACAATGGTCTCGGCCTGCCCATCGTCCGCGTCGCCGGCGGCCGCATCCTCGCCTGGGGCGGCGCGCGGCGCGCGGAGGACCGCTACAACTGGGCGGTCGTCATCGCCCCCGACGGCTCCAAGCCCGAAGTCTGCATCTACGACGGCGTCGGTTATGGTCAGGATTTCCAGGCGTCCGAATGGTTCGCACCGGGGCAGCCGGCCATCATGAAGCAGGGCCCCTGCCCCTCGGCGGCCGAGGATTATCCCACTGCCGACATCGCGGCGGGATAGGCGCCCGAACGCGGCGGCCGCGTTGTCCCGTTCAACCGACTCGCGGCACCCCGGCTAAACGCCGCGCACAAGCGCGGTTCGGCGGATCGACCGCGAAACGATTGTACGCGGCCGTTCTGCGGCAATTTGGCACATAAATCGCTGGCAGGAATCGACGTCTTTCATATCGTCGCAAAAAAGCCTCATGTCCCGGCGGATTCATTTGCCCGTCGATCCGGGGCAGGCCTAGCCGGAAGCAGGTCCCCAGAAACCGGGACACTTCCAGGGTCGCGCAGTTCTTTCTCGCTCTTACAGGAGAAGATCATGGCGCATCATGGATGGGTTGTCGAACTCGACCCCAAAGGCCTCACCCCCGACTCGCTCAAATCGCCGTTCGGCCGGCTGTTCGCCGCGCGCGATCATGAATATGACAGCCTCGGCATATCCTTCCTCGCCGGCGCGCTCGGGCCGATGCAGGAATCGAGCCTCGCGGGGCTGCCGGCGCCGTCGCCGGCCAAGCCGGCCAATCCCGCCGGCTTCACATTCCTCGGCCAGTTCGTCGATCACGACATGACCGAATTTCGCGTCGTCGGCGACGATCTCAAGCTCATCGAATCAAACCCGGTCATCGCCAAACGCCAGCGGGTGCTGGAGGATGTGCGGCGGCCCGAAGGCACGATTTCGGTAACCACCACCAATGGCCGCACCGGAAAGCTCGACCTCGATTCGGTCTATGGCCTGCTCGGCACCGCGCAGCCCGACCTGTTCGACGCGGGGGGCAATTTCCGCCTCCACAATGACGAGGACATCATGCGCGGCGCGGCGTTCAAGAACAGCCGCCTGATCGCCGACCCGCGCAACGACGAGAACAAGCTGATCGCGCAGATCCACATATTGTTCGAAAAGCTCCACAACACGATCCATGCGACCAAGTCGGGCGCTCCGTCCGAAATCGGTCCGTCGGGCCCCATTTTCCTAGAAACCAAGGCCCAGGTCGTCGCGGCGTATCAGCGCATCGTCCTGCACGATTATGTCCCGCGCATCGTCCGCGCCGAACAGATCGACGCCGTGCTGGAAAAGCTCGAAGAGGGCGAAACGCGCTATCAGGCGATGAACGCGCGCAATCGCCACCTGCTGCGCGAGCTCGGTCTCGACCAGCTCGACATCGACGCGACGGTCGCGGTGCCGGTCGAATTTTCGCACGCGGTGTTCCGCCTCGGCCATTCGCAGCTGCGCAACGGCTATCTGCTGCGCAGCGGCCAGCCCGGCGTGCCGCTGTTCGAGACCAACCTCGGCGGCAACGACCTGCGCGGCAACAAACCGCTCAATCCCGGCGGCGGCGGCACCAACTTCCTGGTCCAGTGGCGCCATTTCTTCAAACTTGTCTCCACCAACCCGCAACCGGGCAATGCGATCGACGGCAACCTGCCCAACTCGATCTTTCGCCTGCCGCCCCCCGCGATCGGCGAACCGCCGGTGTCGCTCGCCGAGCGCAATATCCGCCGCGGCGTCGATTTCGGCCTGCCCTCGGGCCAGATCGCGGCGGCAGAATTTTCGACCACCTACGGCTTCATCGATCCCACGCCGCTGTCGATCCTGTTCCCCGACCCGATCTTCCAGCCCAAGGCCGAGGTGCTCGAACGCGCCGCGAACCTGCAATGGGAAACCCCGCTCTGGTATTATATCCTGAAGGAAGCCGGGGCCTATACCGCGGGACCGCAGCTCGGGACGGTCGGCGGGCTGGTGGTCGCCGAAACGCTGATCGGGTCGATCGTCGAGGCGCGGCTGGCGCAGAAACGCCTCGAAGATCCGGTCGGGTTCAACGAGGAAGCCGAAACTGCGCGCATCGTCGGCGATATCCGCACCGAACGCAGCACGCTGAACCCCGACGGGCACGACATCGGCAGCGGGCCACTCAGCTTTTCGACCAACCCGTCGGATCATGCGAATATCTTCACCATGTCGCAGCTGATCCGCTACGTCGGCGCGAATTGACTGCAAGGGGCGCGGCGGGGGCGAGGCAGGGCTTCACGCCCCGCCGGCACGTCACGCGGCGGCCGGAGGCGGCAGCCGTTTCGGCGCCGCCTCTTCCGCCTCCATCGCGGCCAGGTTGGACTTGCTCGGCGGCATCAGCACCCCGCATTCCGGGCAGCGTGGGCACCCTGTCCGTTCCCGCTGGCGTTCGACCATCGCGATCCGCTTGAGCAGCACCGCATCGGTCTCTTCCTGCGTCGGCCAGGGCGCCTTGCCGCCCTGCTTGTCGAAATAGAGGCCCTGGAAAAACTCCTCGCGCGACAGGAGGCGGTGCCGCACCGCCTCGGACAGCACATAGGCTTCGGTCTCCTCGGGCGTCAGATGCAGATTCTGCCCGCCTTTCAGGTCGCCAACGTCGCCAAAAACACCCGCGTCCGCGCCGCTGTCTGCCCGTCCGACCGCACGCGCAGACCGGGCATGAAGGGATTTTCCTTTAGCCCCTCCCGCCCCCGATAAATCCCCTCCCGCTTGCGGGAGAGGGTACGAGACTTGCGGGCTCGCTGGCTAGTCGCAGCGGGAAGGGCCTGTTCACCCACGCCGCCCTTCTCCCCCGATTTCCTCCGCAAACCCCGCGCCACCTTGCGCCCCACAGCTCCATCTCCCGAATCACCTGAAATGAATCGGAACAATTTCGAACCTATTTGGATAATGTGGGAAAGATGAAATTTGACCGAAAAGTTTGATATAAAGAATTCTTTATATGATGATTGACAAGTGGCATGAAAAGAATATCCTCAAAGATGTCGAGGTTCTTCGCATCGCTTGCGTGGCGCGAAGCTAAGACGGGAAGCCGGTTCAAAGCCGGCGCTGCCCCCGCAACTGTGAGCGGTGAGCGGCGGTCGATACGTGTCACTGGTTCGGCAAGGAACCGGGAAGGCCAGACCGCCGCGTAGATCCGTGAGCCAGGAGACCTGCCTCGTCAGATAACGTCCTCCGGCGGGGTGTCCGGTCAGGCCGCATGCATGGCTGCGCCCGACCTTGCTTCGCGGGCGTGGAGTCCCGTGCGTTCGCGTCTGTCCGGCGCCTTGCCCATCGCAAGGTGCTTGAAACATGACTGTCAGCGTCGCCACCCTCGGCTTCCCCCGCATCGGCCTCCGCCGCGAACTAAAATTCGCGCTCGAAAATTACTGGGCGGGCAAATCCTCGCTCGCCGAATTGCAGACCGCCGCCACGGGCCTTCGTGCGGTGGGCTGGGCGCGGCAGAAGGCGCTCGGCGCCGACATCCTGCCCTCGAACGACTTCTCACTTTACGACCATGTTCTCGACACGAGCGCGCTGATCGGCGCGGTCCCGTCGCGCTATGACTGGAGCGGCGCGACCGTCGACCCCGACCTCTATTTCGCGATGGCGCGCGGCGCGCAGTCGCCCGCAGCGTGCGGCCATGTGCATGGCGGCGACACGACCGCGATGGAAATGACCAAATGGTTCGACACCAATTATCACTTCCTCGTCCCCGAACTCACCGCAGGTCAAACGTTTCGCATCGCATCGACCAAAATTTTCGATGAGTTCGAGGAGGCCAAAGCGCTAGGCTATGCGACGCGCCCCGTTCTTCTCGGCCCCGTCAGCTATCTGATGCTCGCCAAGGGTAAGGCGGTCGAGCCACTCGCGCTGCTGCCCCAGCTCCTCGAAACCTACACCGAAATCCTCGCCCGCCTCGCCGCGCTCGGCGCCGACTGGGTGCAGATCGACGAACCCTGCCTCGTGCTCGACCTGACCGGCAACCAGCGCACCGCCTTCGAACGCGCCTATGCCAGCCTCGCGACGCGCGGACCCAAGCTGATGCTCACCACCTACTTCGGCGGCCTCGGCGACAATCTCGATCTCGTCGCCGAACTTCCCGTTCACGGCCTCCACCTCGACCTCGTCCGCGCGCCCGATCAGCTCGAACCGATGCTCGCGAGACTCCAGCCGCACGTCCTCCTCTCCTTGGGCGTGATCGACGGCCGCAACATCTGGCGCGCCAACCTCCCCGACCTCTACTGGCGGTTCAAGGAGCTCGCGGGAAAGCGCGACCTTATTATCGCGCCCTCCTGCTCGCTCCTCCACGTCCCCGTCGATCTCGCGCTCGAAACTGCGCTCGACCCCGAAATCGCACAATGGCTGAGCTTTGCCGCGCAAAAGATCGAGGAACTCGCCGCACTCGCAAAAGCGCTCAACGAGGGTGAGGACGCAAGCTTCGCCGACTTCTCGGCCTCTCGCATCGCCGCCGTCGCGCGCCAGACCTCGCCAAAAATCCACGACGCACAGGTCGCCCAACGCCTCGCCGCGCTCGACGAAAGCGCCATCCACCGCGCCGCGCCCTTCGCCGCGCGCCGCGAAGCGCAGCAGAAGCGCCTGAACCTCCCCACCTACCCCACCACGACGATCGGCAGCTTCCCGCAGACCCCCGAAGTCCGCAAGGCCCGCGCCGCGCATATCAAGGGCGAGATCGACGATGCCGCCTATGACCGATATCTGAAGGTCGAAACGCGTGCCGCCGTCAAATGGCAGGAGGAGATCGGCCTCGACGTCCTCGTCCACGGCGAATTCGAGCGTAACGATATGGTGCAATATTTCGGCGAACAGCTCGCCGGCTTCGCCTTCACGCGTGGCGGCTGGGTGCAAAGCTATGGCTCGCGCTGTGTCCGCCCGCCGATCCTCTATGGCGACGTCTCGCGCCCCGCGCCGATGACCGTCGACTGGTGGAGCTTTGCACAGAAGCAGACCGACCGCCCGATGAAGGGCATGCTCACCGGCCCCGTCACCATCCTCAACTGGTCCTTCGTCCGCGATGATCAGCCGCGCGAAACGAGCTGCCGCCAGATCGCGCTAGCCATCCGAGACGAGGTACAGGATCTCGAAGCCGCCGGCGCCGCGATCATCCAGATCGATGAGGCGGCGCTGCGCGAAGGGTTGCCGCTTCGCCGATCCGAATGGCAGCATTATCTGGGTTGGGCGGTCGAAAGCTTCGGCATCGCATCGTCGGGCGTCCGCGATGCCACACAGATCCACACGCATATGTGCTATTCGGAATTCAACGACATCATCCGTGCGATCGGCGCGATGGACGCCGACGTCATCTCTATCGAAACCGCAAGGTCGCAGATGGAACTGCTCGACGCTTTTGCATCCTATGCCTATCCGAACGAGGTCGGCCCCGGCGTCTATGACATCCACAGCCCGCGCATCCCCGCAACAGGCGAGATGACCGACCTCCTCACCCTCGCCGGCAAGCATGTCCCGCCGCAGCAAATCTGGGTGAACCCCGACTGCGGGCTCAAGACGCGGAAATGGGACGAGGTGCGACCTGCGCTCATCGCGATGGTCGCGGCAGCGAAATCGATGCGCGCCCGCGAAAATGTGAAGGAGGCTTATCTTGCAAAATGAGGTCACGCAGTCCGATCATATGCCGGCGGGCCAGCCCGCCGTCCGCGTCACCGCCATGCCTGCAAACGCGAACGTCTATGGTGACATTTTCGGTGGGTGGCTGATGGCGCAGATGGACCTTGCCGCCTCGTCGGTCGCATCGCTCCATGCGCGCGGGCGGGCGGTGACGATCTCGGTGGAAGGCATGTCCTTCCACCGCCCCGTCTTCGTTGGCGACGAGGTCTCGGTCTTCGGCCGTCTCGTCAAGGTGGGCCGCACCTCGATGCACGTCGAGGTCGAAACCTGGGCGCGCGACCGCCATGCCGAGGAAGCGCACAAGGTCACGCAGGCGGTCTTCATCTTCGTCGCGGTCGGCCCCGACCGAAGGCCCCGCACGGTGAGGCCTTTGCCGGACTGAACATTGGACGCTCACAAAGGGGGTGAGGGAACATCATCTCCCCCACCCCCTTGCATTTCCTCACCCCCGGCGTAAGGCGGCGCGGACATAAACCTGCGCGTGCGACTCCGCTCGGCTCCGCTCTCCCGAACGGGCCTCGGCCGTCATTCCCCGCCGCGCCAACATGGGGACTGCAATCCTATGACCACCACGGGTAACGACACGCTGGGCACCCGTTCGACGCTGGACGTCGGCGGCAAGAGCTACGCTTATTATTCGCTCGACAAGGCGGCGGCCAAGCTGGGCGACGTCTCGCGCCTGCCGTTCAGCATGAAGGTGCTGCTCGAAAACCTGCTGCGCTTCGAGGACGGCGGTTTCACCGTGTCGACCGAGGACGTCCAGGCGCTCGTCGATTGGCAGAAGGACCCGCATTCGAACCGCGAGATCCAGTATCGCCCCGCGCGCGTGCTGCTGCAGGATTTCACCGGCGTTCCCTGCGTCGTCGATCTCGCCGCGATGCGCGATGCGATCGCCAAGCTTGGCGGCGACACGTCGAAGATCAACCCGCTCGTCCCCGTCCACCTCGTCATCGACCACTCGGTCATGGTCGACGAATTCGGCCACCCCAAGGCGTTCGAACAGAATGTCGAGATCGAATATTATCGCAACGGCGAACGCTATGACTTCCTGAAATGGGGGTCGAAAAGCCTCGACAATTTCAAGGCGGTCCCCCCGGGCACCGGCATCTGTCACCAGGTGAACCTCGAACATATCGCGCAGGCGGTGTGGTCGAGCGAAGACGCGTCGGGCGCGACGGTCGCTTATCCCGACACCTGCGTCGGCACCGACAGCCACACGACGATGATCAACGGGCTCGGCGTGCTCGGCTGGGGCGTCGGCGGGATCGAGGCCGAGGCCGCGATGCTCGGCCAGCCCGTATCGATGCTCATCCCCGAAGTCGTCGGGTTCAAGCTGACGGGCAAGCTCAAGGAAGGCGTCACCGCGACCGACCTCGTGCTCACCGCGACGCAGATGCTGCGCGCCAAGGGCGTCGTCGGGCGCTTCGTCGAATATTATGGCCCCGGCCTCGCGTCGCTGACGCTCGCCGACCGCGCGACGCTGGCGAACATGGCGCCCGAATATGGCGCGACCTGCGGTTTCTTCGGCATCGACGACAAGACGCTCGATTATATGCGCCTGACGGGCCGCAGCGAAGAGAATATCGCGCTGGTCGAAGCTTATGCAAAGGCGCAGGGGCTGTGGCTGTCGGCCGACATGCCCGACCCGGTGTTCACCGACACGCTCGAGCTCGACATGGGCAGCGTCGTCCCGTCGCTCGCGGGGCCGAAGCGGCCGCAGGACAAGGTCATCCTGACCGCGGTCGACGACGAGTTCAACGCCGACCTCAAGAAAATCTACAACAAGGACGGCGCCGCGCGCGTGCCCGTCGCGGGCAAGGATCATGACATCGGCGACGGCGACGTCGTCATCGCCGCGATCACCAGCTGCACCAACACGTCGAACCCCGGCGTCATGGTCGCCGCGGGCCTCGTCGCCAAAAAAGCAAACGAGCGCGGGCTGAAGCCGAAGCCGTGGGTGAAAACCTCGCTCGCGCCGGGGTCGCAGGTCGTGACCGACTATCTGGTCAAGGCGGGGCTTCAGGACCATCTCGACGCGGTCGGCTACAACCTCGTCGGCTATGGCTGCACCACCTGCATCGGCAATTCGGGGCCGCTCGCGGGGCCGATTTCGGAGGCGATCAACGGCAACAATATCGTCGCCGCCGCCGTCCTGTCGGGCAACCGCAATTTCGAAGGCCGCGTGTCGCCCGACGTGCGCGCCAACTATCTCGCCTCGCCGCCGCTCGTCGTCGCTTATGCGCTGAAGGGCACCGTGACCGAGGATTTCACCAGCACGCCGATCGGGCAGGACCCCGACGGCCAGGACGTGTTCCTCGCCGACATCTGGCCGACCAATCAGGAAGTCGCCGACGCGATCGCCGGCGCGGTCGACCGCGACATGTTCGAGGCGCGCTACGCCCATGTCTATCGCGGCGACGAGCATTGGCAGAAGATCGAGGTCGAGGGCAGCGACACCTATCAGTGGCGCGCGGGCAGCACCTATGTCGCGAACCCGCCCTACTTCGAAGGGATGACGATGACCCCCGCGCCGGTGTCGGACATCGTGAACGCCAAGCCGCTCGCGATCCTCGGCGACAGCATCACCACCGACCACATCAGCCCCGCGGGGTCGATCAAGGCGGACTCGCCGGCCGGAAAATGGCTTATGGAACATCAGGTTAGCAAGGCCGACTTCAACAGCTACGGCGCCCGCCGCGGCCACCACGACGTGATGATGCGCGGCACCTTCGCCAACATCCGCATCAAAAACGAAATGGTCCCCGGCATCGAAGGCGGCATGTCGCGCTATGGCGACGAGGTCATGCCGATCTACGACGCCGCGATGCGCCACAAGGCCGACGGCACCCCGCTGGTCGTGATCGCGGGCAAGGAATATGGCACCGGATCGTCGCGCGACTGGGCGGCGAAGGGCACGAACCTGCTCGGCGTCCGCGCCGTGATTGTCGAGAGTTTCGAGCGCATCCACCGCTCGAACCTCGTCGGCATGGGCGTGCTGCCGCTCCAGTTCCTGGAGGGCCAAAGCCGCGAGACGCTGGGGCTCACCGGCGACGACCAGTTCACGATCACCGGCGTCGCGGAGCTGAAACCGCGGCAGACGGTGACGGTCAACGTCACCCGCCCCGACGGGTCGACCTTCGCCTTCGATACGCTCTGCCGCATCGATACCGCGAATGAGGTCGAATATTATATGAACGGCGGCATCCTGCACTATGTGCTCCGCAAGCTCGCGGCCTGACGCCGCACACGGCTGATGATATGAGCGCCCGCCCCCTCACCGGGGCGGGCGTTTTCATTTGGAGAAGAGCCGCATGAACGCGGAGGTCATTGTCATCGAGGTTATTGGCTGGACCGCCGCCGCGATCATCCTCGCCGCCTATATTCTGCTGTCGCTCGGCAAGCTCGAAGCACGCGGCTATCTCTATCAGTGGATGAATGTGATCGGCGCCGGCGGCTTCATCGTCAATTCGGGCTACAACGGCGCTCTCCCCTCCGCCGTGCTCAACGTCGTCTGGGCCGCGATGGGCCTGTTCACGCTATGGAGCGTCTGGCGCGCGCGGCGATCGGCACGCGCCGCAATCCCCTGACGCGCCGCCCTGGCTGGCGCGGCAGGGCAGCGCCATGAGCAGATGTTTGCTAACATGCGCGATCGAAAGGAAGGTGCGTGGTGGGCGCTGACGGGCTCGAACCGCCGACCCTCTCGGTGTAAACGAGATGCTCTACCAACTGAGCTAAGCGCCCCCGAAGGGAGGAGCGCCCTGCCACAAGCCAGCGTTGCTGGCAAGCGCAACGCTATTCTTCGAGCGCTTCGAAATAGCGGGCCAGCGCATCATATGCGCCCTCGGCGAGGGCGATGAAAATACGCCGTCCGTCGTGCGGGTCGGCTTCGCGCATGAACAAGCCGGCGTCGGTCATCGTCTTGATCCAGCGCAACGCCGTCGTTGCCGGCACCGCTGCCGCGATGCACAGGCTCGATACCGACACCGGCTGGCGCTCGAGTCGCGCCGCATAAAGGTCGAGCAACATATCCCATGCCGGGTCGGCAAACAGATCGGCCGGGAAATATTGCTCGCGCATCCGGCGCTGGCGCAGCATCCGGCGCACCGCCTTGGCCCGCTGCCGGTCAAGCGCACGCTCTTCGGGAAAGAAGCTGCGTGGCATCGCCGTGAAATCGCGCGCCGGGGCACGGACCTGTCCCGCGTGACCGGCCGAATCGTCGTCGCGTGACGCATAATCGGTGGGGCCCCCGGGAAGCCCGCCCCGCTGCCCCGCGAGATCGCCGAGCAGGCGTGAGATGCGCGAGACTTCCTCTTGCAGCCGGTCGATCCGTTCCATCGCGTCGTCACGCGCGATATCGTGGAGCACTGCATGCCGGTTCCGCCGCGCCGCCGCGAGCGCGACGAGCTTGTCCGCCGGGTCAGCATCAACCAGCAATTGGGTCGCACAGGATGCAGGTATCGCCGCGACGACCCGATCGAGACCCGAAAGCGAGGTTTCGCAAACCAGATTGCATTCCCGTTCGTCCGCCGCGGCGCAGATATCGGCCAGCATGTCGCCCTCGATCGCGTCCGCCGCCGCCAGCCATATGATATCGAGCGTATCGGACTGTCGGATATGATTCGCCGCGTCCGGCGCCGCGAGCGTCGCTGCAACGCGTATGTCGGGGAGGAGGGTCATATCCGGCAAGTCCGGCCGGATGCCGACGAACAGCAGCGGCGATGCAACGCCGCCTCGGGCCACATCGGCGCCTCGGGGACCTACCCAGACCTCGCCCGGGTAAAAGCCGCCTTCGAGCTGCGCTACCATATCAAAGTCGATTTGCGTCCGCTGGTCCATCATGCTGCGTCCCCCGTTCCCATCGCTCCACCTTGGCGTAACTATGTCGTCATTCCGGCCCTATTCACCTTTTGTTCGTTCCTGTTTGCCGCCAATCCGGACCCAAGTGCGTGACCTGCTTGGGTCGGCAGCATGCCGGCCGGAACGATATAGTCCATTTTGGACATGGTTTGTTCTCGTCGTCAACATTTTATTCGGACTTGCCAATCCGCTCGACCCGGGCGCACTCGGTCACCATGATCCGCGGTCGGTCTTACCTCACTCGCCTGCGCTGGCGACGGCGCTTGCGATCGCTCGCCGCTTTGTTGCTGCTCGCGGCTTTCGCGCTGGCCGCGTGGGCGTGGTTCCCGGCGCCCGCTGCGACCGTCCCGCTCGTCCACGTCATCGATGGTGACAGCCTGACCGTGCGGCACGAGGGGGCCCTGCTGACCATCCGGCTGACGAATATCGACGCTGCCGAATATCGGCAGGATTGCAGGCGCGCCGACGCGAGCCGCTGGCCATGCGGGCGCGAAGCGCGCGCTATGCTGGAAAAGCTCGCAGGCGGCGGCCCACTCCATTGCGAAGTCGCAGCGAAAGATCGCTACGGCCGGACGCTCGCCGCCTGCCGGTCCCGCCCCTTCCCCGACGGCGTCGACCTCGGCGCCGAGATGGTGCGGCTCGGCGGCGCGATCGCGACCGATGACGCCTATATGGTCGAAGAGTCCCAGGCGCAGGCGAAGCGGCGCGGGATATGGCAAGGCGAATTCGTGCGGCCTGCCGACTGGCGCGCGGCGCATCAACGGCCGTCCACCGCGCTGGCCCGACCCGACGCTTAGCGTCAGGCCGCCCGCCGCGACGCACCCGCTATGCCTCGTCGCAGTTTCCGGCTAGGGCGAACCATATGAACAGCCTGTTTCCCGTCATGATCGGCGGCGCGATCGGCGCCGGCGCTCGCCACTTGGTCGGGCAGGCGATGCTTGCGCGGCTCGGCCCCGGCTTCCCGTGGTGGACGCTATCGATCAACATTGCTGGCGGTCTCTTGATGGGGCTGCTGATCGGCGCACTCGCGCGGAGCAGCGATGGCGGCGAAACCGCGCGCCTTTTTATCGGCGTCGGGATCCTCGGCGGCTTCACCACCTTTTCCTCTTTCAGCATGGAATTCTGGATGCTTTTCGAACGCGGTCAAAACGCTCAGGCGGCCGCCTATGTCCTCGCCTCGGTGATCGGCGCGATCGCTGCCTGCGGGCTCGGCCTGTTCATCATGCGCCAGGTGCCAGGATGAGCGAGCCCAAGCTCGACGGCGCGACCATCGCCGAGGAAGACGACGGCATCCGCCTCGACCGCTGGTTCAAGCGCCATCGGCCGGGCACGCCGCACGCGCTGCTCGCACGCTGGGCGCGCTCGGGGCAGCTGACGCTCGACGGCAAGAAGGCCGATGTGTCGGACCGGATCGCGGCGGGGCAAAGGCTCGTGATGCCGGTGCCACCGGTGGAGGCCGAGGCGCGCCCAGCGCGCAAGGGCCGCCCGCTGACCGACGCCGACGTCGAACTCGCCGAATCGATGCTGATCCACCGTGATGCCAGCGCGATCGTGCTCAACAAGCTGCCCGGCCTGGCGACGCAGGGCGGGACCAAGACCGAGCATCATGTCGACGGGTTGCTCGATGCGCTGAAATTTGACGCGCCGGTGCGGCCCAAGCTGGTCCACCGGCTCGACAAGGATACGTCGGGCGCGCTGCTGGTGGCACGCACGCCGCGCGCCGCGGCCTATTTCGCCAAGAGCTTTTCGAACCGCAGCGCAAAAAAGACCTATTGGGCGATCGTCGTCGGCGTGCCCGACATCGCGCAAGGCGAGATCGACCTTCCGCTCGCCAAGCAGCCGGGGTCGGGCGGCGAAAAGATGCACGTCCACGACAGCGGCCTTGCCTCGAAGACGCGCTATCGCGTGATCGAGCGCGCGGGCAACAGTGCGGCGTGGGTCGAGCTCCAGCCGCTGACCGGGCGCACGCACCAGCTGCGCGTTCATATGGCGGCGATCGGCCATCCGATCGTCGGCGACGGCAAATATGGCGGCAAGGGCGCGTTCCTGACCGGAACGATCAGCCGCAAGATGCACCTGCACAGCCGGCGCCTGCGGATCGACCATCCCGACGGCGGCGCGATCGACGTGCAAGCCGAAGTGCCCGAACATTTCGCCGCGAGCCTCGACGCGCTCGGCTTCGACCTGTTGCTCGGCGAGGTCGGGATCGACCCGGCCGAAAAAGGCCCGCCGCCCAAAGCGGCGCTGAAGGCGCAAGCAAAAGCGCACAGCAAGCAGATCCGCAAGGCACGGCGCGGCGAAAGGCGCGGACGCACCGCCGACAGCAAGCCGACCGATTTCGTCGGCAAGCCGAAGCCCAAGGCGAAAGCGAAACCGGGCAAACCCGGCAAGCCGGCGACGGGGAAACCCGCGGGCAAAAGGCCAAGCGCGAAGAAGCATTCGGCGCGCCCACCCAAGGCGGGCTGATGCATCCAAACAGCGCCTTTCGCCCCAAAGAGGACGGCCTCGCCGAACTGCTGGTGCGCGAGATCGGCTTTGCCGCGATCTTTGCGGGCACCCCCGACGGACCGCGCGTTGCGCACGCCCCGGTGGTGTTGAGCGGAGACGGCACGACGCTGCAGTTCCACGTCGCGCGCGGCAATGCGCTGACGCGGCACCTCGACGGTACGACCGCGCTCGCCGTCGTGCAGGGCCCCGACGCCTATGTCAGCGCGAGCTGGTATGCCGACACCGATCAGGTTCCGACATGGAATTATGTCGCGATCGAGATGGAAGGCGTCGCGCATCGGCTGGACGATGCCGCGCTGGTCGCGCAGCTTGATACCCTGTCGGCCAACCACGAGGCGCGCGTCGGCGCCAACCCGCCCTGGACACGCGACAAGATGAATCCGGCGCTGTTCGGAAAGATGACCGGCGCGATTATTGGTTTCGAAATGCGGATCAGCGCGTGGCGCCCGACGATCAAGCTGTCGCAGAACAAGTCCGCCGACGAGCGCGAGCGGGTGATTGCGGGCATGGAGGCGACCGGCCATGGCGCGCTCGCGCAGTTGATGCGCCACCTTGGCGGCGATAGGGAGGGTTCATGACACCCGCCGACGACGCGCTCGCCAAGAAACGCTTTTTCGCCATCACGGCGATGCGGCTGATGGGCGCGGTTTTTGTGATGATCGGTTTCATTCTGATCGGCGGCGGCTTTGCGCTCGCGGGCCAGCCGACCGACCGCTGGATCGGGGTGGCGATCGTGCTGATCGGGGCGTTCGATTTCGCGGTGATGCCGCTGCTGCTCGCGCGCCGCTGGCGCTCGCCCAAAAGCTCGTGAAACGCTTCTGGAAAGAGGTTGCCGTTGTCCCGGAGGGCAACGGTTGGGGCATCGCGCTCGACGCGCGGCCGATGCGCACGCCGCAGCGCGCGCCGCTGGCGGCGGCGAGCATCGCGCTTGCGGAAGCGATCGCGGCCGAATGGCGCGAGGTCGGCGAGACGATCGATCCCGCGGCGATGCCGATGACCGGGCTCGCCAACGCCGCGATCGACCTTGCCGCGCCCGACGTGTCGGCCTTTGCAGCGCCGGTCGCGGCCTATGCGGCGAGCGACCTTCTTTGTTACCGCGACGCGCGCGACGCTGCGTTACAGGCGGAGCAGGCGGCGGCGTGGAATCCGCTCCTCGCCTGGGCCGAGGAACGCTATAGGATCGAATTCGCGCTGGCGCAGGGGGTGCTGCCGGTCGACCAGCCCGAGGCAACGGTCGCCGCGCTGCACGACGCGGTGCGGGCGCTGGACGCTTGGCAAATCACCGCGCTGACGCCGGTGGTGACGATCGGCGGATCGCTCGTCGCGGGCCTCGCGCTCGTCGAGGCGGCCTTCGATGCCGGGATGCTGTGGGAAGCGGTCAGCCTCGACGAACTCTATCAGGAACGCCGCTGGGGCGCCGACAGCGAAGCGCAGAAAGCACGCGCGGCGAACAAGCGCGATTGGGACAATGCGGTGCGTTTTTTGGGGCTGCTCTAATCGACGAAATTGGGTTTGCGCTTCTGCATCCCCGCCATCACCGCCTCCATCTGGTTAGGCGTGCGGATCACCTTGACCTGCTCGTCGCTTTCGGCCTGCAAGATTTCGGCGTCGCTCGCATGGCCGAGCATGTTGCACAGCCGCTTGGCGCCGCGGATCGCGTGCGGATTCTTGTCGGCGATCACCTCCGCGAGCGCCATCGCCTTGGCCAGCGGATCGTCCGACACATGCGTCGCAAAGCCGAGCAGCTTGGCTTCGGACCCAGTAAACTCGCGGTTGGTATAGATCAGCTCGCGCAGCACATCGTCGGCGACCTGCGTGCGCCACAGCGCCATGCCCGCGACATCGGGGACGAGGCCCCAGCGCATTTCCATGATCGCGATGCGCGTGTCGGGGTGGACGATGCGGATGTCGGCGGCGGCCATGATCTGGCTACCTGCTCCAAAGGCGACGCCGTGCACCGCCGCGATCACCGGCACCCGCAGTTCGCGCCAGCCCCACGCGGCATATTGGGCGTTGTTGGCGATGCCGCGCGTGCGGTCGGCGAGCGTCCCGCCCGCGCTGCTCGCCCCCGGATCGCGATCATTGCTGAGGCTGGAAAGATCGAGCCCCGCGCAGAAGGCACGTCCTTCCCCCGACAGCACGACGACGCGCAGGCCCGCGGTGGCCTTCAATTGATCGATCGCTTGCGCCAGCGCCTCCCACATTGCGGTGTCGAGTGCATTCATCTTGTCGGCGCGGATCAGCCGGACGTCGGCGATCCCGCCCTCCAGCATGGTGATCGAAATACGGTCCTTCATGGGAGAGTCCTTGTTCAGCGTTTCAACGCGGCTTCGACGAGCGGAAGCTGGTCGTTGCCGAAATACATGTCTTCGCGATCGACGAAGATCGTCGGCGAACCATAGCCGCCGCGCGCGATGAGTTCGTCGGTGTTGGCGCGCAGCCGCGCCTTGACCGGATCGCTGCCCGCCGCCGCTGCAAGCGCGGCGCCATCGAGTCCCTCGGCATCGGCGATCGCCGCGAGTACCGCGGGGTCGTCGAGATTTTCCTGCCGGTCGAAATAGCTTGCGAAGGCGCCGCGCGCAAAGCGGACGAGCGCCGCCTGATCCTCCTCGAGCGCGCAGCAGAAGCGCATCGCGGCGATGCTTTTCGCGGGATGCCATTGCGACGGGAAATTCATTGGCACATTCGCGAGCCGCGCCCAGTCCTTCAGTATCTTCCAGCTATGCTGAAGCCGCCGGTTGTCGGCCTGCTCGCGTGCTGCATAGACGGCGGGGTTCACCGCGTTGAACACCCCGCCGACGAGGATCGGCCGGTACACGGCGGTCGCGCCGGTGCGTTCGAGAACGCCCGGCAGGTTATGGAAGGCGAGGCAGGTCCAAGGTGAGGAAAGATCGAAGAAGAATTCGACGCGCGCGGTCATGGTCAGGCCTCCGCCTTTGCCTTTTCCCAATATTGGTCGCGGAGCAGGCGCTTGTAGAGCTTGCCCGTGTCGTGGCGCGGCAAGGCTTCGAGGAAATCGATGCGGCGCGGGATCTTCACCCCCGACAATTTCTCGCGCGCATAGGCGATCAGTTCGTCACGCAGCGCGTCGTCCGCATCGGCCATGTCGGCGGGCTGGACCACCGCGATGACCTCCTCGCCCATCTCGTCATGCGGTCCGCCGACGACCGCGACATCGGCGACCTTGGGATGCGTGACGAGATGGTTCTCGATTTCCTGCGGATAGATGTTCACCCCGCCCGAAATGATCATGAAGCTCTTGCGGTCGGTGAGGTAGAGGAAGCCCTCCTCGTCGAGCTTGCCGACATCACCCAGCGTCGACCAGCCCTTCGAATTGCGGCTCGACGCGGTCTTTTCGTCGTCGCCATGATATTCGAAGACATTTTCGCTTTCGAAGAAGACCGTGCCTTCTTCGTTCGGCCCAAGCTCGGTCTCATTGTCCTCGCCCATGATATGCACGGTGCCCAGGATCGGGCGCCCGACGCTGCCCCGGTGGGTCAGCCAGTCGGCGCTGGAGATGAAGGTCATGCCATTGCCCTCGGACCCGGCATAATATTCGAACAATACCGGCCCCCACCAGTCGATCATCGCCTGCTTGACCGGCACCGGGCACGGCGCCGCGGCGTGGATCGCAACCTTCAATGACGAAGTGTCGTAGCGGGTCCGCACATCGTCGGGCAATTTCAGCATCCGCACAAAATGCGTCGGCACCCACTGGCTCGAGTTCACGCGATATTTTTCGATATGCGCCAGCGCCGCTTCGGCATCAAATTTCTTCATCAGGACGACGGTGCCGCCAAGCCGGTGGATCGTCATCGACCAGCGCAACGGCGCAGCGTGATAGAGCGGCGCAGGCGACAGGTAAATGCTGTCAGAATTGATCTGGAACACCGCGGACGCGAGCATGACAAGGCTGTTCATTGCGTCGATTGCCGGATCCTCGGGCAGCGGCACGCGCACCCCTTTGGGCCGCCCCGTCGTCCCCGACGAATAGAGCATATCGACCCCGGCGCGCTCGTCGGCGACGGGCGTCGCGGGCATCGCGGCGACCGCATCCTCCCAGCTTTCATGGCCCGCGATAGCGCCGCCCGTTGCGAAACGCTTGATCCCCGTTTGAAGCTGCTGCGCCGCGCTCGCGAGACTGGCCGAAACGACCAGAATCTGCGCGCCCGAATTTTCGAGGATATAGTCGGTCTCGTCCTGCGTCAGCCGCGACGAAATACAGACATAACGCAGCCCTGCCCGCTGCGCACCCCAGGTAAGGCCGTAATAATGCGGCGTGTTGTCGAGCATGAAGGCGACGACATCCTCATGCCCCAGACCGTACGCGCGGAAGAGCTGCGCGGCGCGGTTCGACGCGGCGTCGAGTTCGCCATAGCTGATTTCTTCGCCCGTCTCGGCGACGATGATCGCGGCTTTGTCGGGATTGGCGCGGGCGTGGACTGAGGGGTGCATCGGGCATCATCTCCGGGAATCGTTGCTTTCTTTATGCCGAAGATGAGTAGCAACCTGAAACTTTTGGTCAAGCAAGCTGCAGTGCACGACATCATGCGCAAAAATGCGCACGGGATCGGTGTAGCAAGATCGGAGGGATAACCGGCATCGGCCGGAGGCGTCCGTCGCCCCTTATCCTACTTCGTCATTTCCTTCACATCATCCCCGGCGTATTTTTCCTTGGCCCCAGATAACCGAAGAGGAAAGCTGCGACTTTTCGCATTTGGATTTCCTCGGCGCCTTCGGTGATGC
>NZ_LNSA01000009.1 GCF_001468465.1 Sphingopyxis sp. H115 | reverse complement strand
GGTAGCGGGGGCGCGGCGGCCGGCGTCGCGGGCTGCGGCGGCGTGACCGTCGCGTCGCTCGGTTCGGGCGCGCTGTCGGCTTCGGGGGCCGGATCGGGCGCGCTGGGTGCCTCGATGCTCACGACGCTCATGCTTTCCTGTGTGTGGACCGGCGGCGGTTCGAGCCGGAACGACAGCAGCAGGACCAGCATCAGCGCCGGGACCAGCAGCGACAGGGCGATGGCGAGCGCGCGGCGGCCGACCCCGATGTCGAGCTGTTCGTCGTGGGAGGTGGCTGGAACGGGGTTCAGCGGAAACAATCTTTGACGAAAGGCGTGCGCTGGTCAGGCTGCCCGGAACAGGAAGCGCGTTGGATAATGGCGCGCCGCAGCTTTGACAAGCGCGCCACCGTCGATCCCGTCGACCGTGAACAGGCCGGCGTTGCCGGCCCGACACTGTCCGCGATCAGTCGATGGTGCTTGCGAGTTCGCGGTTGAGCCACAGCGCGACGAGCGTGACGATCGCGCCCGAGAGCAGGTAGCCGCCCGCGGCGATCAGCCCGAACTGGCTCGACAGCCACAGCGCGACCATCGGCGCGAAGCCCGCGCCGAACAGCCAGGCGAGGTCCGAGGTGAAGGCCGATCCGGTGTAGCGGTGGCGCGGCTGGAAGTTCGACGACAGCGCGCCCGACGACTGGCCGAACGACAGGCCGAGGAGGATGAAGCCGAGGATCATGAAAGTCGCTTCGCCGAGTTCGCCGGCATCGAGCAATTGCGGGGCAAAGCCGCTGAACGCCGCGATCGCGGCGGCGGTGGCGCCGAGCAGCGTGCGGCGGCCGATGCGGTCGGCAAGATAGCCCGACGCGACGATCGCGCCGACGCCGACGACTGCGGCGATCGCCTCGATCATCAGGAAGCGGACCGGGGTCTCGTCAGTGAAGAGGAACACCCACGACAGCGGGTAGACCGTGACCATGTGGAACATTGCAAAGCTGGCGAGCGGCGCGAAGGTGCCGATGACGATCGTCTTCCATTCCGACCGCACCGTGTCGAGCAGCGGCGCGGGCTGGAGCGCGCGGTTCTCGAAGAGTTCGGCATATTCGGGGGTCACGACGATGCGCAGCCGCGCGAACAGCGCGACGACGTTGATCGCAAAGGCGACGAAGAAGGGGTAGCGCCAGCCCCAGGCGAGGAAATCCTCCGCGGGCAGCGCCGAGATCAGGAACATGAAGAGCAAGCTGGCGACGATCAGACCGAGCGGCGCGCCGAGCTGGGGGATCATCGCATACCAGCCGCGTTTCTTTTCGGGGGCGTTGATCGCGAGCAGCGAGGCGAGGCCGTCCCACGACCCGCCGAGCGCGACGCCCTGGCCCATGCGGAACAATGCGAGCAGCAGCGCGGCGCCGATACCGATCGATTCATATCCGGGCAGGAAGGCGATGGCGGCGGTCGATCCGCCGAGCAGGAACAGCGCGATCGTCAGCTTGGCGCCGCGGCCATAGGCGCGGTCAATCGCAGTGAAGATGATCGTACCGACGGGGCGCGAAACAAAGGCGAGAGCAAAGATCGCGAACGACCAGAGCGTGCCCGTCAGCGGGTCGAGATGCGGGAAGACGAGCTTCGGGAACACCAGCACCGACGCGATCGCATAGACGAAGAAGTCGAAAAATTCGGATGTCCGCCCGATGATGACGCCGATCGCGATTTCGGCGGGATCGATGCGGTGTCTGCCGCCGTCATCGTCGGCGCCGTGGAGAGCGCGGGCGTCGCGTTCGGCCTCGGTGGTGGGGACGGTGTCGGCAGCCATGGTAACAATCCTTGAGCTGGCGCCGTCGCTTGCGCAAGATGCGACGGCACGAGTCGGTCATAGGGCAAAATTGCCCGGAATGAAAATGCCCCTGCGCGATGATGAGCGGTCGCGGGATTGGACAAAATGTCCTATGTGCAGTGCAGCAATGGAGGGTTAGGCGCGCATCATGCCAAGCAATCTCCCCCGTTTTCCCGCCCGATTGCGGCTCGTGCCGCTGCTCGCCGCGCTGCCCCTGTTGTCGGGTTGCGGGCTGGTCGTGCTCGATCCCGCCGGCGACGTCGCGCGCCAGCAGGGCGACCTGATCATCCTGTCGACGGTGCTGATGCTGCTGATCATCGTGCCAGTGATGGCGCTGACGATCTTCTTCGCATGGAAATATCGCGCGTCGAACAAGGACGCCACCTACAAGCCCGACTGGGATCATTCGACGCAGCTCGAACTCGTCATCTGGTCGGCGCCGCTGCTGATCATCATCTGCCTCGGCGCGGTGACATGGGTGGCGACGCATCTGCTCGACCCCTATCGCCCGCTTGCGCGCACCGGGCCGGGCAAGCCCGTCGCGGCCGAGGTGAAACCGCTCGACGTGCAGGTGGTCGCGCTCGACTGGAAATGGCTGTTCATCTATCCCGAACAGGGCGTCGCGACGGTGAATGAGCTGGCGCTACCGGTGAACCGGCCGGTGCGGTTCCGTATCTCTTCGTCTTCGGTGATGAACAGCTTTTACGTGCCCGCGCTCGCGGGGCAGATCTATGCGATGCCCGGCATGGAGACCAAGCTGCACGGCGTGTTCGACAAGACCGGCGATTATACCGGTTTCTCGGCCAATTATTCCGGCTGGGGCTTTTCGAACATGCGTTTCGCGGTGAAGAGCCTGCCCGAGGGCGAGTTCGACAAATGGGTTGCCGCGACCAAGGCGTCGGCCGAGGGCGACCTTAGCCGCGATACCTATCTGAAGCTAGAAAAGCCGACGCACAAGGAACCCGTTCGCCGCTTTGCCGCGAGCGATCCGCAATTGTTCGACGCGGTCGTGAACATGTGCGTCGAGCCCGGCAAGATGTGCATGCACGATATGATGTCGCTCGATGCCGCCGGCGGCGCGGGTATCGCGGGTATCGGCAATGTGCGGCAGGTCACCTATGACAAGTTCGCCGCGCGCGGCACCGTCGATGTCGCGCGTTGGGGCATGCGCTATGTCGCGGCTTATTGCAGCGCGCCGGTCATGTCGAACGACCGCCCCGACGCCAAGCCGGTCGCCCCCGAAAAATTGAAGGGCGAGGGGCTGCCGCATCCCGGCCGTCCCGAACGCACCGCGCTGCGCGCGCCTGCCGCCGTCGACCGCCCGCTGTCCTGAAAAAGCCCGAGATCATCATGAGCATCCCGCATCCCGCCCCCGAAACCGGCCCGATCCTCGGCAAATTGTCGCTGGAAGCGCTGCCGCTCCACGAGCCGATCCTCGTCGTCACCTTCATCGGCGTCGTCATCGGCGGCCTCGCCGTGCTTGGCCTGATCACCAAATATCGCCTCTGGGGCTATTTGTGGACCGAATGGTTCACCACCGTCGACCACAAGCGCATCGGGATCATGTACATGATCCTTGGCCTGATCATGTTCCTGCGCGGATTTGCCGACGCGATCATGATGCGGTTGCAGCAGGCGATGGCGTTCGGCGGGTCCGAAGGCTATCTTACCCCGCATCATTACGACCAGGTGTTCACCGCGCACGGCGTGATCATGATCTTCTTCGTCGCGATGCCGTTCATCACCGGGATCATGAACTATATCGTCCCGCTCCAGATCGGCGCGCGCGACGTCAGCTTTCCTTTCCTAAACAATTTCAGCTTCTGGATGACGACGTCGGGCGCGGTGTTGACGATGATCTCGCTGTTCGTCGGCGAATATGCCCAGACCGGCTGGCTCGCCTATCCTCCGCTGTCGGGGATTGCTTACAGCCCCAATGTCGGCGTCGACTATTATATCTGGGGCTTACAGATAGCCGGCGTCGGCACCACCCTGTCGGGCATCAACCTGGTCGTCACGATCCTGAAGCTGCGCGCGCCGGGCATGGGGCTGATGAAGATGCCCGTCTTCACCTGGACCTCGCTCTGCTCGAACATCCTGATCGTCGCGTCCTTCCCCATCCTGACCGCGACGCTCGTCCTGCTCAGCCTCGACCGCTATGTCGGCACCAATTTCTTCACCAACGATCTCGGCGGGTCGCCGATGATGTATGTGAACCTGATCTGGATCTGGGGGCATCCCGAGGTTTACATCCTCGTGCTGCCGCTGTTCGGCGTCTTCTCCGAAGTCACCTCGACCTTCTCGGGCAAGCGGCTCTTCGGCTATACGTCGATGGTCTATGCGACGGTGTGCATCACCATATTGTCGTACATCGTGTGGCTGCACCATTTCTTCACCATGGGGTCGGGGGCCAGCGTCAACAGCTTCTTCGGCATCACGACGATGGTGATCTCGATCCCCACGGGGGCCAAGCTCTTCAACTGGCTCTTCACCATGTACCGCGGCCGCATCCGCTTCGAACTGCCAATGATGTGGACGATCGCCTTCATGCTGACCTTCGTCATCGGCGGTATGACCGGGGTGCTGCTCGCGGTGCCGCCCGCCGACTTCGTACTCCACAACTCGCTGTTCCTGATCGCGCATTTCCATAATGTCATCATCGGCGGCGTCCTGTTCGGCCTGTTCGCGGCGATCAATTACTGGTGGCCCAAGGCGTTCGGGTTCAAGCTCGACGTCTTTTGGGGCAAGGTCAGCTTCTGGTGCTGGGTGGTCGGCTTCTGGGTCGCCTTCACGCCGCTCTATATCCTCGGCCTGATGGGTGTGACGCGGCGCATGCGCGTGTTCGACGATCCGAGCCTGCAGATATGGTTCGTGATCGCGGGCGTCGGCGCGGCGATCATCGCGGCGGGCATCGGCGCGATGCTGGTGCAGTTCGCGGTGAGCATCTGGCGCCGCAAGGAACTCGCCGAGGAAAGCGGGGACCCGTGGGACGGCCGCACGCTCGAATGGGCGACCAGTTCGCCGCCGCCCGATTACAACTTCGCCTTCACGCCGGTGATCCATGACCTTGACGCCTGGTACGACATGAAAAAGCGCGGACACCAGCGTCCGGTGACCGGCTATCGCGACATCCATATGCCGTCGAACACTGGCGCGGGGATGATCCTGTCGGGCATTTGCCTCGTGATGGGTTTTGCGCTCGTCTGGCACATCTGGTGGCTGGTGGCGCTTAGCTTCGTCGCGGTGGTCGCAGGCGCGATCATCCACACGTTCAACTACAAGCGCGATTTCGACATTCCGGCGGCGACGGTCACTGCGGTCGAGGAAGCGCGGACCCGCCAGCTGGCGGCCGGGGCCTGATCCGATGAGTGCCAAGACCATGACAGCCAATGCGATAACCGCCGACGAGCCCGTCGCCTTCTACGATCTCGACGAGCATGCGCATCCGGAGGGGCACAGCACGATGCTGGGCTTCTGGATCTATCTGATGAGCGACTGCCTCATCTTCGCGATCCTCTTTGCCTGCTACGCGGTGCTCGGCGGCAGCTATGCGGCGGGCCCGGCGCCGAAGGATCTGTTCGACCTGAAACTGATCGCGCTCAACACCGCGATGCTGCTCTTTTCGTCGATCACCTATGGCTTTGCGGTGCTCCAGATGCAGCAGGGCAGGGTGAAGGGCGTCCAGCTCTGGCTTGGCGTCACCGGGCTGTTCGGGCTCGCCTTCCTCGGGATCGAGCTCTACGAATTCCATCACTTGATCGAGATCGGCGCCGGGCCGCAGCGCAGCGCCTTTCTGTCGAGCTTCTTCACCCTCGTCGGCACGCACGGGCTGCACGTTACCTTCGGCATAATCTGGCTGGTGACGCTCATGGTCCAGCTGTCGAAGCACGGGCTGATCGCCGCGAACAAGCGCCGCGTGATGTGCCTTTCGATGTTCTGGCACTTCCTCGATGTCGTATGGATCGGCGTCTTCACCTTTGTCTATCTGATGGGAGTGCTGCGGTGAGCCCCAATTCCGGCCAAACTGGCCCCCACCATGCCGCCGACGGCCATCACGAGATCGAGATGCCGCACGCGTCGATGCGCGACTATGTCATCGGGTTCCTGCTGTCGGTGATCCTGACCGCCATTCCCTTCTGGCTCGTCATGACGATGCCGCTCAGCGCGGGCACGACGGGCGCGGTGATCATGGGCTTCGCGGTGGTGCAGATCATCGTCCACATGGTTTTTTTCCTGCACATGACGCCGAAGGCCGAAGGTGGCTGGTCGCTGACCTCGCTCGTCTTCACGATCATCGTCGTCGTCATCATGCTGGCGGGGTCGCTGTGGGTGATGCATCACCTCAACACCAACATGATGCCGATGCCGCACGAACCGACCAGCCAGACGACGAGTCAGGTGCTTTGACACGCACTCGCCGCGCGGCCTTTGCCGCGGCGGCGCTGATCGCGGCGCTCGGCCTTGCGGCGCTCGGCGTCTGGCAGGTCGAGCGGCGCGCGTGGAAGCATGAGCTGATCGCGGCGGTCGATGCGCGCGTTCATGCCGCGCCGGCAAAGGCGCCGCGGCCCGATCGATGGGATGCGGTCAATGCGAAGGATGACGCCTATCGCCGCGTCACCGCCACGGGAATATTCCGACACGATCGCGAGACGTTGGTGCAGGCGGTGACCGAACGCGGCGCGGGATATTGGGTGATGACCCCGCTCGAAACGCCGAATTTCACGCTGCTGATCAATCGCGGCTTCGTTCCCAAGGACCGGCGCGATGCGAAGACACGCGCGGCGGGTCAAGTCGCGGGGCCGGTGACGGTGACCGGCCTCCTGCGCGTGACCGAGCCGGGCGGGGCTTTCCTGCGTTCGAACGATCCGGCGGCCGACCGCTGGTTTTCGCGCGACGTGGCGGGAATCGCAAAGGCGAGGGGGCTCGGCAGGACCGCGCCCTATTTCGTCGATGCCGACGCCGCGCCGAACCCCGGCGGCTACCCGGTCGGCGGGCTGACTGTCGTGCGTTTTCGCGATCATCATATGGTCTATGCGCTGACCTGGTTCACGCTGTCTGCGCTCAGCCTCTTTTTTGCGTGGCGGCTCTGGCGTATCCGGGAATGATGACCGACCCGGCGATCCTGCCCGCCGCGCCCGCGAGAGCCCCCGCGGGGCGCCGCAACATGACGCTGCTGATCCAGCTGCGCTGGCTGGCGGTGGGCGGACAGCTCGCGACGATCGGAATCGTCAGCGGGCCGATGGGCATATCGCTGCCGCGCGCGCCCCTGCTGACGGCGATCCTCGTGCTGATCGCGATCAACTTCGCGAGCATCGCGGCGCTGCGCCGCGGGCGCGCGGTGACCAATGCCGAACTCACCGCCGTGCTGCTGTTCGATGTCGCGGCGCTCGGCTGGCAGCTGCACCACAGCGGCGGGCTCGCCAATCCCTTCGCCTCGCTGTTCCTGCTGCAAGTCGTGATCGGCGCGATCCTGCTCACGCCGCGCTCGTCGTGGGCGATCGTCGCGGCGGCGCTCGCGGCGCTCGCTGCGCTGCGCGTCGACCCTACGCCGCTCGTCCTGCCGCCGCCCTACGCCGCCGACCCGATGAAACTTTATTTGCAGGGCAGCTTCGTCTGTTTCCTGCTGATTGCGGTGCTGCTCGTCGCCTTCGTGACGCGGATCAGCCGCAATCTGCGCGACAGCGACGCGGCCCTGGCGGCCAGCCGCCAGCGTGCGGCGGAGGAGGATCATATCGTCCGCATGGGGCTGCTCGCATCGGGCGCGGCGCACGAACTGGGGACGCCGCTGTCGACGCTGTCGGTGCTGATCGGCGACTGGAAGGCGGCGCCGCGGCTAAAGGACGACCGCGAATTGCAGGAGGATCTTGCCGACATGGACACCGCGGTCCAGCGCTGCAAGGCGATCGTCGGTGGCATTTTGATGTCGGCGGGCGAGGCGCGCGGCGAGGCGCCGCAGCTCACCACGATGCGCGCTGCGTTCAACGAGATTGTCGCGCACACGCGCGCCGTGCGCCGCCCCGGCACGCTTGAGTTCAACGACCGGTTCGGCGCCGACGTCGCGATCGTATCCGACCCGGCGCTGCGGCAGGTGATCGGCAATGTGCTCGACAATGCGGCCGAAGTGTCGCCCGAGTGGACCAGCTTCACGACGTCGCGCGACGGCGACATGCTGGTGATCGAGATCGCCGATCGCGGCCCGGGCTTCAGCCCCGAGATGCTCGAGAATTTCGGGCAGCCCTATCGGTCGACCAAGGGTCGGCCCGGCGGTGGGCTCGGCCTGTTCCTGCTCGTCAATGTGCTGCGCAAGATGGGCGGCGGCGCCAGTGTGTCCAACCGCGATGCGGGCGGCGCACTGGTGCGGATTGTCCTGCCTGTTTCGGCGCTGGCGCGCCCCAGCGGAGAGACGGCATGACCGAGCGGCGCCATTTGCTGATCGTCGAGGATGACGAAGCCTTCGCGCGGACGCTCAAGCGCTCGTTCGAACGGCGCGGCTATGCGGTCGAGGTCGCGCACGGTCCCGAGGAGATGGACGCGATATTGCCGACCTTCCGGCCGGGTTACGCCGTCGTCGATCTCAAGCTCGGCGCCGCATCGGGGCTCGCCTGTGTACAGACGCTGCGCGCCGCCGATGCGATGATGCGGATCGTCGTGCTCACCGGCTTTGCGAGCATCGCGACCGCGGTCGAGGCAATCAAGCTCGGCGCTTCCTATTATCTCGCCAAACCGTCGAACACCGACGATATCGAGGCGGCGTTCGAGCGGGCGGAGGGCAATGCAGAGGCGCCACTCGACGCGCGTCCCTCATCGATCAAGACCGTCGAATGGGAACATATCCACCAGACGCTCGTCGAAACCGGCTTCAACATCTCGGAAACCGCGCGTCGGCTCGGCATGCATCGGCGCACGCTCGCGCGGAAACTCGAAAAGCGGCAGATTCGCTGATAGGCGCACGGGCTGTCATTTCCGGGCTCGTCTTGTATCCTCGTCCCCCGCTTGATATCGGGGCGCCGAACCGAAAGAGGCCACGTCCTCGCCCGCTTTTGCCCGCGGGTTTTCAAGTCCGGGACGGCCCGGCAGCCTTTTACAAGGAGGCTGTCATGGCCTGGATTTACCTGACGATTGCTGGACTTTTCGAGATTATTTGGGCGTTTGCTATGAAACAGTCGGATGGCTTCACGCGCCCCGTTCCGACCGCGATCACGATCGCCGCGATGATCGCGAGTTTCGTATTGCTTTCGCTGTCGATGAAATCGCTGCCGCTCGGCACCGCCTATACGATCTGGACCGGCATCGGCGCGGTCGGCGCTTTCCTTGTCGGCATCTTCGTCCTCGGCGAACAGGCGAATGCGACGCGCATCGTCGCAGCGCTGCTGATCGTCGGCGGGTTGCTGCTGATGAAGCTCTCGTCGCCCGCCTGACCGGGCTCAGTCGGCTTTCATCACGAAGGCAGGGCCGAGGTCGATCGTGCGCGCGGCGTCGCCCAGCGTCAGCGCGACATTCGTCGCGCCCGCGGGATAGGCGTCGGCCGCGATGCCCTTGATGTGCACGAGCGTCCATTCGCCCGTGATCGCGAGGCGACCGGCAACGATCGGCGTATAGGGCGCGCTGTTCTGCTGGATCGCGGCGCCAAGCTCGGCGGGGCCGTCGGCGCCACCCTGCGCGAGCCGGACCCACAGCGCGAGGATCAGCTTGTCGCCTTTGGCAATCGCGTCCCTGATCGGCACCGACGCGCCGATGTCCCACGGGTTGGCCGGCTTGGCGGGGATGGTCACGCGCATCGCGCTGCCGCCCTGTACCGCGCCGTCCTTGCGCGCCTTGTGCGTCTGGCCGGGGCCATAGACGGTCCAGCCCGCGGTCGGCTCGTTAAGCATATGCGGCGCGCCGGCCTCCTCCTCGGCCGATGCCGGCGCGGCGGCAAAGGCAATGGCGACAGCCAGCAAAGCGGTGCGGAATCGGATCATCATGCGTCTCCCCCAACGACTCGATTGCATGATCTTATAATGACAAGTAAGATATCAATCTAATACCAATTTACCGAAGGGGAACGGCGATGCGGTTGGTAACGCGATGTTCGATCATGCTGCTCTGCGCGGCACCTTCGACAACATCGGCTGAGGAAACACCAAAGGGCAGTTTCGAACTCGTCTGGTCCGACGAATTCGACATCGATGGGCCGCCCGACCCCGCCAAATGGAGTTGGGACACCCACGCCAACAAGGCGGGTTGGTACAATGAGGAACTGCAATATTACGCCGCCGACCGCCCCGAAAACGCACGGGTCGAAGGGGGGAGGCTGATCATCACCGCGCGCCGGGAGACACTCGCCGACCGCGCCGATCATGGCGGGCAGGGCTATAGCTCGGCGCGGCTGATCACAAAGGGCAAGGCCGAATTCACCTATGGGCTGATCGAGGTGCGCGCGAAGCTGCCGTGCGGCAAGGGCAGCTGGCCGGCGATCTGGACGCTCGGCGCCAACGCGCCCTGGCCCGACGGCGGCGAGATCGACATCATGGAACATGTCGGCAAGACGCCCGGCGACATATTCGGAACGATCCATAACCGCTCGACCGCCGGGACGTTCGGCAACGGCGGCCAGACGCGCGTCGACGACGCCTGCGAGGCGTTCCACGACTATCAGATGCTCTGGACCCCGCGCGAGATCCGTTTCGCCGTCGATGGCAAACCCTATCACCGCTACCCCAATGCGGGGACGGGCACCGCGCAATGGCCGTTCGACCAGCCGCAATATCTGCTGCTCAACCTTGCCGTCGGCGGCGCGATGGGCGGCGAGGTCGACGATACGATCTTTCCGATCCGTTTCGCGATCGAGCATGTCCGCGTCTATCGGCAGCAGCCGCGCGGAGCGGCGCCTCCCGCCGAATGATATAGCGACGCCCGCCGGACCGCGAGAGGTCACGACGGGCGTCGGGGGCAAGCGGCGGGAAGACCGCCGCCCCGTTCAGATCAGGATGTGGCACACGCCGGGCTGCGGATAGGCGATACCGCGCGTCAGCTGCGCGAGCCGGTCGTCGACGATCTCGGCGCGATCGACGATCTCGACGCGGAACCGGCCGTGGAGCGCGCCGACGCTGCGGACATTGCCGCCGCCGCCCAGCGCATGGAGGATGTCGGCGGGTAGCGACGCGTCGGGCGCGGCCTTCTTCCGAACCCGCGCCGGGGCAGTTGCCGCGCCGCCGCCGGCCAGCGCGCCGCGAATTTCTTCGGCGACCAGATCGGCGATCGGGCCAAGCACGACCTGCGCCGCATTTTCCGATGGCCGGATGATCCCGCGCGCGCCCAGCGCCGACAGTGCCGTATCGTCGACCGCCTTCTGGTCGGCGACGATCAGCCGAAGCCGCGTCGTGCAGGCATCGACGCTCACCAGATTGGCGCTGCCGCCCAGCGCTGCGACGAAGGCGTCGCCGCGCGCGCTGCCCGCTGCTGCGGCCGACACTTCAGCGACCGCGCCTGTCTCGCGTCCCGGCGTGCCCAGGTCGAACCGGCGGATGAAAAAGCGGAAGAGGCCGTAGTAGAGCAGGGCATAGGCGGCGCCGATCGGGAGCAGCATCCACGGCCGCGTCGCGAGGCTGAAATTGAGCACATAGTCGAACAGCCCCGCCGAAAAGCCGAAGCCGAGCTTGACGTCGAGTGCGTTCATCAACGCCATTGACGCGCCGGTGAGCAGCGCGTGGATCGCGTAGAGCAAGGGCGCGACGAACATGAAGGTGAATTCGATCGGTTCGGTAACCCCGGTCAGGAAGCTGGTGAAGGCAAGGCTGAAAAGCATGCCGCCGACCGCCTTTTTCCGCTCGGGCCGCGCCTCGTGATACATAGCGAGGCAGGCGGCGGGCAGGCCGAACATCATCACGGGGAAAAAGCCCGACATGAAAGCGCCAGCATTCGGATCGCCCGCGAAGAAGCGGCGGAGGTCGCCCGTCGCGCCCGCGAAATCGCCGACGACGAACCAGGCGGCATTGTTGATGATATGGTGCAGCCCGGTGACGATCAGCAGCCGGTTGAGCACGCCATAGACGAACAGGCCGGCGCCGCCGCTTTCCACTACGGTGCGGCTCGCGGCGTCGATCGCGCCGCTGATATGCGCATAGCCATAGCCGATCACGAAGGCGAGCAGCAGCCCGGCGACCCCCGCCGCGATCGGAACGAAGCGGCGCCCGCCGAAGAAGGCGAGATATTCGGGCAGCGCGATCGCCGCGAAACGATTGTAGAAATTGCCGCCGATCAACCCCGACAAGATGCCGATGGGCACTTCGAGCTTGTCGATCTGGGTGAGCGCCCAGTTTTTCCCCGCGAGTGCCGCCGCCGCGTCGGGCCATCCGGCGCCGACATCGGCCGGTGCGGTGAGGAAGGTCTGCGCGCCGGTCGTCGTGACGAGATAGCAGACCACTCCCGCGAGCGCCGCGGCGCCATTGCCGTCGCGCGCAAAGCCGACCGCGACGCCGATCGCGAAGAGGATACCCAGATTGTCGAAGATCGCCGCGCCCGCTGCCGAGACGAAGGCGATGTCGAGCAGGTCGGGCTGGCCGATGCGCAGCAGCAGGCCCGCGATCGGCAACACGGCAATCGGCAGCATCAACGCGCGGCCCAATGGCTGGAGCGTTTCGAGTATCTTGCGCATCACCGTGTCTCCTCGAACGCGCGGGCGAGCGCGCGCACCTCCGCCGCCGACTTGCATTGCAGCGCCAGCGCGGCGTGCGCCTGCGTCTCGGGCAGGGAGAGCCCGCGCACGATCTGTTTTGCCTCCGCGACGAACCCCGGTACCGCCGACAATTCGGTCACGCCCAATCCGACGAGGATCGGCAGCGCCGCGGGGTCGGAGGCGAGCCCGCCGCAGACGCCAACCCAGCGGCCGTGGACCGCGGCAAGGCGGCACGTTTCGCCGATCATGCGCAGCACCGCGGGGTGCATCGCATCGACCCCGGCGGCGACCGCGGGGTTGCCGCGATCCATCGCGAGGACATATTGGGTGAGGTCGTTGGTGCCGATCGACAGGAAATCGGCCTCGGCGGCAAGCAGGTCGGCGGTCATCGCCGCAGCCGGGGTTTCGACCATCACCCCGACCTCGACGGGCGCCGCGATCCCCATCTCGCCGCGCAGCCGCTCGACGATCACGCGCACCTGCCTGAGTTCGTCAACGCTCGCGACCATCGGAATCATGATCTTGCACTGACCCGGGGGCTCGACGCGAAGGATCGCGCGCAGCTGCGTTGCGAGCAGGTCGGGCCGTACAAGCGCCACCCGTATGCCGCGCTGGCCGAGCGCCGGATTGTCTTCGGCGTCGATCGGAATATAGGCGGCAGGCTTGTCGCCGCCGATATCAAGCAGCCGGACGATCACGGGCTTGCCGGCGAGCGCGTCGGCAATCCCTTGATAGGCGGCACGCTGTTCGCCTTCCGACGGCGCGGTCTCGCGATCGAGAAACAGGAATTCGCTGCGGACGAGCCCCGATCCCTCGGCGCCCTGCTTCGCGGCGGTCTGTGCCTCGTCGACGCTGCCGACATTGGCGAAGATTTCGATGCGCGTGCCGTCGGCGCTGCGACACGCGTCGTTCGCGGCCGCCTGTGCGGCGGCGCGGCGGACGTCGCGTTTGGCAAGCCGCGTGGCGAAGGCATCGCTATCGGCGGCCGACGGGGCGAGCGTGACATGACCGAGTTCGGCGTCGAGCAAGAGCGGTTCGCCATCGTCGACCGCATCGAGTGCGTCGCCCATCGCGACGATGGCAGGCAACCCCATGCCCGCGCAAAGGATCGCGACGTGCGACGTCGGGCCGCCGCGCCGGAGGCAGATGCCGGCGGGCCTTTGCGCCGCCAGCGCCACAAGCTGCGACGGCAACAGGTCCTCGGCCACGACGATCGCCCCTGCCGCGATATTCGCCCCGTCAAGCGGCGTGCCGGTCAGCACCGCGAGCATCTGCCGCTCGATATCGACCAGATCGTCGATGCGCTCGATCAGATGGGCATTGCCCGTTGCGCGGATCGCGTCGATCTGGTCGTGGATCGCGCCGCGCCAGGCGAAACCCGCGCTGTGCCCGTTCGCGATCCGCTTTTCGGCTGCGGCAATCAACTCGGGATCGTCGATCAGCGCGAGATGCGCCTGCATGACCGAGGCGACGCCGCCGCCCGCCGCGTCGGCGCGCGCTGCGATGGCCGCGCGAACGTCGCTGCGCGCTGCGATCAAGGCGGCCCCCTCTTGCTCCGCGCCACTTCCTTCGCGCGCAACTGCAATGTCCGCCTGGAACAGCCGCGCGGCCGGGCCCATGGCGAGACCGGGCGACGCGATCACGCCGCCGATCTGTCCAGCGCGGAGCGGTGCGGCCGAAGCGGCAGCAGCCGGGTGCGCGGCCGCTGGCCGCGCCTCTCCCATGTCGGTCGCAAGAAGCGCGACGATGGCGGCGAGCGCCGCTTCGGCATCGTCGCCGCGTGCTTGCACGATAATTTCGTCGCCCAACGCCGTGCCGAGAGCGAGCAGCGCGACCGTGCTGCGCACATCGCCGCGCTTGTCGCCCTTCACCAGGTGCACTTCGGCTTCGAACCTGCGCGCCGCCTCGCCGATCCGCGCGGCGGGGCGGGCGTGGATACCGTGCGGCAGCGACAGCGTCACCGCCTGTTCGACGACGGTGCCGTCGTCCGAGCGGCGGCGCGCTTCGGCCTGCACGGGCACGAGCGTCATCAGCGCCTCGCACGCGCCGACCGCCGCGCCGGTTGTGCGGCGGCCGATCGCAAAGGCTTCGGCGTTGGTCACGATCACCGGCGTAATCAGGCTCGTCGCCGCGAGCGCGACGGCGTCGATATCGAACCGGATCAGCGGGTCGCCGCGCGAGACCGTCTGGCCCATCGCGACCAGCGGCGTGAAGCCTTCGCCCTTCAGCATCACTGTATCGAGCCCGATATGGATCAGTATCTCGACCCCCTCGGCGCTGCGCAGCGACACGGCATGGCCGGCTTCGTGCAGCGTCACGACCTCGCCGTCGAACGGCGCGACGACCGTATCGCCGAGCGGCTGGATCGCGACGCCGTCGCCCATCATCCGCTGCGCAAAGACCGGATCGGGAACGTCGTCCAGTGTCGTCGCCCACCCTCTGACCGGCGAGGTGATGATCAGGCCCATGGCTATAATCCCCAAAACTTCCGCCGCTTCTTGTCGTGCGGCTTGTGCATCATTGCGCGGCTTGCGCCATGTCCGGTGCGGCCTGCGAAACAATCTGGCCGTCGATCCATGTCGCGCACGGTTCGAGCGCGGCATCGAGCCAGACCCAGTCGGCGCGCTGCCCCGGCGCGATCGACCCGATGCGGTCTTGCAACGACAGGAAGGCCGCGGGCGTCGCGCTTGCCATCGCGGACACATCGGGCACCGGCAGCCCGGTGACCTCGATCGTCTTGCGCAGCGCCGATGCCATGTCGAGATGCGTGCCCGCGAGCGTGCCGTCCTCGAAAATGCAGACGCCGTCCTTCACCGCGATGCGTTTGCCCTGCAGGGTAAATTCGCTGACGTCGGTGCCAACGCTCGGCATCGCGTCGGTGACGAGCATGATGCGCTCCTTGCCCTTCGCGCGAACCGCTAGCCGGACGACCGCGGGATGGAGGTGGACGTCGTCGACGATCAACCCGCAAAAACTATCGGAATCGAATGCCGCACCGACCGCGCCCGGATTGCGATGGTGCAGCGGCGACATCGCGTTGAACAAATGGGTGAAGCCCGACAGCCCGGCGGCAATCGCCCTCTGCGCCTCGTCATAGGTCGCGTCGCTATGCCCCGCGCTGACGATCACACCGTGGCGGACGAGCGTGCGGATGTCCGCTTCGTCACACAATTCGGGCGCGAGTGTCAGCATCACGCGCCCACGATGCGGCGCGGTTAGCGTCGCCAATATGTCGGCATCGAGGCGACGGATCCGGTGCGCTTCGTGAATGCCGCGCTTTACCTCGTTGATAAATGGACCTTCGATATGGATGCCGACGAGCCCGGGGACGCCCCGGTCGATCGCGGCGTCGACCGCAGCGAGCGCCGCGGCGATCTGCGCGGGCGTGTCGCTGATCAGGGTCGGCAGGAACGCCGTCGTGCCGAACCGCGCGTGCGCGGCGCCGATCGCGGCGATCGCGGCGACATCGACCTGGTCGTTGAACAACACGCCGCCGCCGCCATTGACCTGCGTATCGACGAAGCCTGGGAGCAGCCACCCGCCGTCGAGGTCGATCTCGCGATGCGCCACGGCGTCGCCGGCGGGCAACACGGCGGAAACGATGCCGTCGGCGATGGCGATATCGACCGCGCCGACGGTGCCGGCCGGCAACGCGACCCGTCCGTTGTGGAAACGAAAGATCATAAAGTCTCGGTAACCTTGTTGAGGTGCGGAGGCGAGTCGGGGTCGCGGCCGCGCGCGAGCGCGAGCGCGCTCGCCATGCGGTAAAAGCTCTGGATCATCAGGATCGGTTCGATCGCCGGGTGACCGGCGATGGCAGGCAGGTCGCCATTTTCGGGGTCGGCGAGCAGCACCGTCGCGCCGCGCGCGCGAAATTCGTCGGCGACGTCGCGGACGCCAGCGGCCGCGCGGTCGGTGCCGCCGAATGCCAGGACATGAAAGGCATCGCCGACGATCGCCATCGGGCCGTGGCGGACCTCGGCCGAACTGAAGCTTTCGGCGTGAAGCCCCGACGTCTCCTTGAACTTGAGCGCGGCCTCCTGCGCGGCGCCCAGCCCATAGCCGCGGCCGAGAACGAACAGGTTGGTCGCGCGCTGAAACGCGGGGATAGCGGGCCCCCAGTCGAGCGCGAACGCCCGCATAAGCTGGCGGGGTAGGGCGATCAGCGCGGCATCGAGCGCCTTGTCTTCGGCCCAGGCGGCGACGAGTGCGGCGATGGCGGCGAGCGAGGCGATATAGGATTTGGTCGCAGCGACCGATCGCTCGACCCCGGCGGAGAGCGGGATCACCACGTCGGCAAGGTCCGCGAGCGGCGAGCCTTCGGCATTCACCAGCGCGACGACGAAGGCGCCGGCATCGCGTTGCTGCTCGACAGCAGCGAGCAGGTCGGGGCTCTGGCCCGATTGCGATATGGCGAGACACAGGCGGTTGCCGGCAACGGCGGGCGCGTCATACAGCGACGCGATCGACAGCGCGGCCGATGCCGTCGGCGTTCCCGTCATCGTTTCGATCAGATATTTGGCATAGGTCGCGGCATGATCCGACGAGCCGCGCGCGCAGGTGACGACCGCCGTGGGCGGCGAGGCGCGCAGGCGCCGGCCGATCGCCGCGAAGGCATCGCGATTCGCGGCGAGCATATTGGCCACGGCCTCCGCCGCCTCGCGCGCTTCCTGCTCCATCAGCGTCTGTCGTCCGTCGAGGGCGGCGTTCAGCATCGTACATCGTCTCCGGTCGAGCGTCGGTGGAGTGCTCGCGATATTGGTACTATATAGGTTATATATATCTCATCAAGCGGTATGTTGGCGCGGTCAGATCTTGATGATCCAATTCTTCCGGCGCAGCCATTCCATCGCGCCCCAGATCAGCAGCATGTAAAGAAGGATCGGCAGCAGCGATGCGACCGGATCGCCGAGCGGTTCACGCAGCGCCCGGAACGGCAGCAGCAACAGGTCCCAGGTAACGACGCCGGCGGTGACCTGGTGCAGTGTGTAGGCCGCGATCGCATTTGCGCCGAAGGCCAGCATCACGGTCGCGGCCACACCAGGCTGGCGGCCCTCGCGATCGAGCCAATGGTGAAGCAACGCAAGCGCGAGGATCGTGATGCCGCTCGTGACGAGCACGAAGCTGCTCGACCAGATATCCTTAACGATCGGGAATGCGAGGCTCCAGACACCGCCGACCACCAGCATTGCGGCGCCGATCATCGCGAGCTTGCGTGTGGCGAGCCCCTGGCGACGGATAAGCATTTCGCCGACCGCGACGCCGATCAGGCCCTGCGCGATCGCGGGCAGGGTGCCGATTATCCCTTCGGGATCATAGCCTTCGGGACCTTGCACATAAAGGTGCGTTCCGAGGAGCAGGCGGTCGACCGACGCGACGAAATTATGGCCGCGCACCCAGATATCGGTCGCCAGCCCGTCGAGCGAGGGAAGCAGGGCCAGCGGCCAGTAAAGCGCCAGAATCGCTGCGATGGCGATCATCCGCGCGCGTGGGCCGACGAGCAGGAACAGAAGCGCGCAGGCGCCATAGACGAGTCCGATTCGCTGGAGCACGCCGAACAGGCGCCAGTCGCCCGTGGCGAAGCTGGCGAACCAATAGAGATTGCTGAGGATGAAGCCCAGAAGGAGCAGGCGCCCGGTCCGCCCGAGGATATGGCGACGCTGCGCCGAATCAAGCGTGGCATTGCGCAGCGAAAAGGGAATGGCGATCCCGACCATCGTCAAAAAGCCTGGAAAAACGAGGTCGGCGATCGTCAGCCCGTCCCAGCTGACGTGGAGCAAGATCGGGGCGACATTGGCTTCGGCGCCATATTTCATCGCCGCCGCGGAATTGACGAGGATCATCCCGGCGACGGTTAGCCCCCGCAGGACGTCGAGTGAAATCAATCGCATGGCTGTGCCTCCCCCGTCTTCGCCGCCCGCCCTGGGCGACATCTTTGCGCTGCCATAAATTTGCAATGGACAGCGCGTTGGATTTGTAGTCTATTGGTAATAGTCCAAGGACGCAATTGGTCTTATAGAGATTGTGGGAAGGCAATCTGGACCCGACTGGATGGGGGAAATTATAATGGTTAAGGGGCCTGCCAAAACAAACGGGATCGGTCGCGGTCTGCTGCACGGTATATGCGGCGCGGCGCTCGCGAGCGCGATGATCCTGCCCGCCGCGGCGCAGGAAAACAGTGCGCCCGTATCAGCGGACGAGGAAAATCCCGACGACATCGTCGTCACCGGCATTCGCGCCAACCTTGAGTCGGCGCAGAACCGCAAGCGCAACGCCGATACGGTCGTCGATTCGATCACGGCCGAGGATATCGGCTCCTTCCCCGACAAGTCGGTGGCCGAAGCCTTGCAGCGCGTTCCCGGCATCACCGTCATCCGTTTCGCGGGCACCGACGACACCTCGCACTTCTCGGCCGAACCCTCTGGCGTGATCATCCGCGGCCTCAATCAGGTCCGATCCGAATTCAACGGCCGCGATACCTTCAGCGCGAACAGCTCGCGCGGCCTCAGCTGGCAGGACATCTCGCCCGAACTTCTCGGCGGCATCGACACCTACAAGAATCAGACCGCCGATTTGATCGAGGGTGGCATCGCGGGCACGGTCAATCTGCGCACGCGCGTGCCGTTCGATCAGGACGGCCGGCTCGTCTCGATTTCGATCAAGAATACCTATGGCGACATTGCGCAGAAATCGACGCCCGAAATCTCGGGCATCGTTTCGGATCGCTGGCAGACCGGAATCGGTGAACTCGGGCTGATGCTCAACGGCGCCTATTCGCATGCGATCACCGCGAGCCAGGGCATCCAGTTCGACCGTATGGCGATCTTCGACGGCGTGTTCGGTCCCGGGAAGCAATATATTCCCAGCGGCATCTACATGCGCGACAATGAATATGACCGCAAACGCTACGGTATCTCGGCGGCTTTCCAGTGGCGCTCGAACGACGGCGACATGGAACTGACCGGCCAGTATCTGCGCTCGCAGTACAACAACAGCTGGCGCGAGCATGCGATCTACTCGAGCGCGTTCAGCGTCTACGGGCAGCCGAGCGACTATCAGGTTACCGATCCGACGCTGGTGAACCCGCTCACCGGCACCGCGCCGTTCCAGTTCGACGACGACGGCAATTTTCTCAGCGGCTGGTGGTCGTCGCCGGCGGGCTATGTCGGCGACAATCCCGGCGACGAACGCGGTCTGGGGCTGAACGAAGATGGCGAAGCCTTTTTCAACCGCTGCTACGGCTGGGAATCCTGTGTCGCCCAGCGCGCGCCGCAGGTCGACACCGCGGCGAACGCGCTCAAGAACAAGCAGATCACCCAGGATTTCGGCCTCAATTTCCGCTGGGATGTTTCGGACCGGCTGCGCGTCACGCTCGACGGCCAATATGTCGATGCCAGCGTCAAAAACTATAACGCGTCGGTCACCGCGCGGACCTTCGCCGACACGTTCGTCGACCTGACCGGGAAATACCCGCGCCTCGAATTCCTGCCCAACCAGGCCGAGAATATCAATTTGTCGAGCGGCGGGCTGAACAACCCGAACAATTATTTCTATTACGCGATCACCGATCACACCGAGGACAGCGACGGCGAGGAAGTCGCGTTCCGCGCCGACGTCGAATATGATGTCGATTCGGGTTGGCTCGACGCCATCAAGGTCGGCGCGCGCTATGCCGATCGCGATCAGACGGTGCGCTGGGGCGCCTATAACTGGGCGAATATCTCGAACACCTGGACCTATACGCAGGCGCCCTATTTCAACATCGATAGCCCCGCCTATGCGCCCGGCACCAACGGGCTCCACGCCTTCAGCGGCGATTTCTTCGCCGGCAACCAGATCAACCACAACAGCTTCGCCTTCTTCAACATGGACATGTTGTCGAACCGCGAACAGCTTGCGGCGGCGCTCGGGCGGCCGTCGATCGGCGTGGGCGATTATTATCCCGTCTGTTCGGGCGAGGGGTATCGCGGCGCGGAGACGATCGAGAAGGCCTTCGGCTGCTATTTCCCGAGCGAAGTCCACCGGGTCAGCGAGCGCACCATCGCCGCCTATGCGATGGCGAAGTTCGGCGGCGACAGCCTCGCCATCGGCGGCGTGCCGGTCTCGGGCAACATCGGCGTCCGCCTCGTCTGGACGCGTGACGATACGGTGGGTGCGACCACCTTGCCCGTTCCCTTCACGCCGACCGGGCTCCTTTGCGAGGAAGGGATCGATCCCGGCCCGCCGCCGCGCCCGACAGCCTCGTCGGGCTGCGTCGTCACGCAGCGGGAGATTGATTTCGGCAATGGCGCGACCGTTGCCGGCACGACCAAGGTCAACCATTTCCACGCGCTGCCCAGCTTCAACATCAAGTTCGACCTGACCGACAGGCTGGTGTCGCGTTTCGCCTATTCGCGGGCGATGTCGCGCCCCGATTTCGGGCTGCTCCGCAATTTCCTGACGGTGAATCGCCTCACACCGAACCTCAATGATTTTTCGGACCCGAATGTCACGCGCGACGAAAACGGCAGGGCGATCGCCTATGACTGGCAATATACCGGCCAGTCGGGCAATCCGGGGCTCAAACCGATGACCGCCGACCAGTTCGACCTGACGCTCGAATATTATTTCGGCCGGTCGAGTTCGTTCACCGCGACGGGCTTCTACAAGAAATTCTACGATTATATCCAGGCGGGCCAATTCAACCTCGAAGTGACCAACAACGGGGTGACCGAAGACGTCCGTGTCAACCGGCCAGTCAACGGCGATGGCGCGAGCATCTATGGCGCCGAATTCGCCTTCCAGACCTTCTTCGACTTCCTGCCGGCGCCGTTCGACGGCTTCGGGGTGCAGGCGAACTACACTTATGTGAAGAACGACGGGATCGAGACGGTCAATTTGACCAACGAGACCGCGGGCGGAACGGCGGGCGGCGGCCTGACCTATGAGGACAGCACGGTAAAGGCCAATGCGCTCGAAGGCATTTCGAAGCACAGCTACAACCTCGTCGGCATGTATGAAAAGGGCCCGGTATCGGCGCGTGTCGCCTACAACTGGCGTTCCAAATATCTGGTGACCGCGATCGATTGCTGCGTGGGTTTCCCGATCTGGCAGAAAAGCACCGGCTATCTCGACGCATCGCTTCGCCTCCGGGCGACCGCGAATATCGAGTTCGTGCTGGAAGGCACCAATCTGCTCGGCACCGATACCGTGCTGATGCAGCAAGTCGATGGCGACGGCACGCTGAAACCCAACGCCTGGTTCAAGAATGACCGGCGCTACCAGCTCGGGGTGCGGCTCAATTTCTAAAAGGGGGAAGGGGCGTCGGCCGTGTCCAAATCGGGCTGGCGCCCTCTTTCTTCCGCGTTAAGCTGCGCCCGTCATGGGGGATAGGTTCGAACTGGTAATCGTCGGCGGCGGGACCGCGGGGTGGATGTGCGCCGCGGCGTGCGCCGCCAAGCTGGACCCCGTACGTTTCCGCGTCCGCCTGGTCGAATCCGAGGAGATCGGGACCGTCGGTGTCGGCGAAGCGACGCTGCCGCAGATGAAGGATTTCAACGACTTCCTCGGGCTCGACGAAGTCGAGTTCATGAAGGCGACGCAGGCGAGCTTCAAGCTTGGTATCGAGTTTGTGAACTGGGGGTGCGAGGGCGATCGCTACATCCACCCCTTCGGCACTTTCGGCCGCCCGATCGGCGAGGCCGACTTCTTCAGTTACTGGATTCGCGCGAACCGCGCCGGAACAGCGGCGCCGCTCTTCGACTATTGTTTCCCGATCGTCACAGCGCTCCAGAACCGCTTCATGCTGCCCGTTGGCGACGGCAATGATGTGCGAAGCGCCTTCGCCTATGCCTATCATCTCGACGCCTTCCTCTACGCGCGATACCTGCGCGGCTGGGCCGAGGCGCGCGGTATCGAACGCGTCGAGGGCCGGATCGTCGAAGTCGAGCAGGACAACGAAAGCGGCGACATTGCCGCGGTCAAGCTCGCGTCCGGCACGCACGTCGCGGGCGATATGTTCGTCGATTGCTCGGGCTTTCGCTCATTGCTGCTCGGCCAGACGCTAGGCGTCGAGATCGAGGACTGGTCGCACTGGTTGCCGTGCGACAGCGCGCAGGCGGTGCCGTCGGTGCGCTCGGCCGACTTCACACCCTATACGCGCTCGACGCGGCGCACTGCGGGATGGCAATGGCGCATCCCGCTCCAGCACCGCACCGGCAATGGCTATGTCTATTCGAGCGCCGATATTTCGGACGACGAGGCGGCGGCGACCCTGCTAGCCAATCTGGACGGCGAGGCGCTCGCCGACCCGCGCGTACTGCGCTTCAAGGCGGGCAAGCGCGAACAGGCGTGGGCGAAAAATTGCGTCGGCATGGGGCTCGCGGGCGGCTTTCTCGAACCGCTCGAATCGACGAGCATTTATCTTGTGCAGATGGCGATCATGCACATGCTGACGCTGATGCCGTCCGAGCGTGCCACCGACCCGGCATTGCCTTCCGAGTTCAACCGCGTGATGGATGTCGAATATGACCGCATCCGCGATTTCCTGATCCTCCATTATGTCGCGAACGAGGCCGATGCACCGCTGTGGGAACGGGTGACCGCGATCGACCTGCCCGATACGCTCGCGGGCAAGATCGAACGGTTCCGACATCGCGGCTATATCGAGGCCTATCGCGACGGCCTGTTCGGCCCGCCGAGCTGGCAGGCGGTGTTCGTCGGGCAGGGAGTCGAGCCAGCCGCCGCCGACCGGCTTGCCGACGTGCTGCCCGCCGCGACGGTGAACGAGCGCCTCGCGAACCTCGCCGCGACGATCGCCGATGCGGCCGCGACCCTGCCTTCGCACGCCGATTTCATCGCCCGCTATTGCCCGGCGCCTGCGCCGTGAGCAACGCGGTGCAACGGGTTGTTGTCTTCGGCGGCGGGGTCGCGGCGGCGATGGCGGCGCTCGCGGTCGGCCGCGCCTATGCCCGGCTCGGCACCGACGTGACCTGGATCGACACCGGCGAAGCGCCGGCGCCGCACGCCGCGCTGATCGCGCCGCCCGACCTTGCAACCTTCCATCGGCTGCTCGGCATCGACGAGGCTGCGCTAGTTCGCCACGCCGCCGCGACGGTCAACATGGGCCAGCAGTTCGCCGGATGGTCGGGTGGCGACCATGCCTTCCTCCACGCCTATGGTGACGCAGGAAGCCCCTTCGCATCCTTACCCTTCGTCCAGCATTGGACGCGTGCGCGCCAGGCGGGGCTGGGCGTTGCGCTCGAGGATTTCTGCCTCGCCGCCGCCGCCGCCAAGCAGGGCCGCACCGGCGCGCCGCGTGAGGCGGCGACGCGGCAGGCGGTAAAGCAGGGCTGGCACCTCGACGCCGCCCGCTATGCGAAACTGCTTCGGGCGGCGTGTAAGCGGGCCGATGTGCGGATCGTTTCCTGTACGAGCGCGGCGGTTCGGACAGGAGGCGATCGCATCGGGCGTATCGTCCTTGCCGATGGTGCGCCGGTCGATGCGGACCTGTTTATCGACACCCATGGCGCGCTGGTCGCATCGCTCGATCCCGACGCGACTTCCGAGCGTCCCGGTTTTTGCGACCGGATTATCCGTGCTTCGGCGCCCGCTTTCGATCCGCTGCCGCTCTACAGCCGCGTCGCCGCGCACGCCGCCGGGTGGCTGACGTTAATCCCGCTTTCAGGCCGCACCGCGATCGAGTTCGCCTACGACAGCAAGACCTTGTCCGATGCCGACGCCCCCGCCGCGCTGGCAACGGTACTGGGGCGCTCCGTCGACACCGCGCCGCCCGCGCCGCTCGCCAACTCCGCGCGCGCGCGGGCGTGGGTCGGCAATGTCGTTGCGGTCGGCCCTGCGGCGGGCGCCGCCCCGCCGCTCGATGGTGCCGAACTGCTCCTGCTCCAGCTTGGCATCGCGCAGATGGTGCTGCTCTGGCCGATCGATCGCGCCGCGATGGTCGAGGCCGATATTTACAATGAGGAGCTGGCCGGCACACGCGCGCGTGTCGCCGATTTCACTGCGCAGCATTTCCGTCTCAACGCGCGCATCGGCGAGCCCTTCTGGGACGACGCCCGCACCACGCCGATCTCGGCCGAACTTGCATCGAAGATCGACCTGTTCGCCGCGCGCGGCATGTTCGCGCATTTCAACCATGAGGCGCATGTCGAGGACAGCTGGGCGCTCGTCATGGCAGGGCACGGCGTGACCCCGCGCAGCTTCGACCCGCAGGCGCTCTTGACCGAAGACCAGGCACTGATGACCGAATTCCAGCGCCAGCTGCGCGCCGTCGCGAGCGACGTCCATGCGATGGAAACGCACGTCGACGCGCTGCGGCGGATGCGCGGATGAGCGCGCGGGAGCGCCCGGTACGGCGCATCGTCATCGTCGGCGGCGGCAGCGCGGGCTGGATGACCGCAGCGGCACTCGGCCGCGCGCTGGCGGGACAGCCGCACAGCATCACTCTCGTCGAATCCGAGATGATCGGCACCGTGGGCGTCGGCGAGGCAACGGTGCCGCCGATCCACGAATTCAACCGCTACCTGCGGCTCGACCAGGCCGAATTCCTGTGTGCAACGCACGGTACGATCAAGCTCGGTATCGAGTTCGAAGGCTGGGGCGGGGTCGGCCACCGCTATTTTCATCCCTTCGGCTATCTCGGCATCGAAATGTCGGGGATCCACTTCCATCACTATTGGCTGCGACATCTCGCCGCCGGCGGCGACCCCGATCACAGCCCCTATAATCTCGAAACGATGGCGGCACGCGAAAGCCGCTTTGCGCCCGCGACGCGCCATGGCCCGGTGCACCATGCTGTCCATTTCGACGCCGCTGCTTATGCCCGCTTCCTGCGTGCCTATGCCGAGGACAAGGGCGTCGTGCGGATCGAAGGCAAGGTCGCCGACGTCCGCCTCGATGGCGAGGACGGCTTTATCACCGCGCTCGTGCTGGACGACGGCCGCGCCGTCGACGGCGATTTCTTCGTCGACTGCTCGGGCTTTCGCGGCCTCCTCATCGAAGGCGCGCTGGCAACGGGTTACGAACAATGGGGCCACTGGCTGCCGTGCGACAGCGCGGTCGCAATGCCGTCCGAGAGTGAGGGCGACCCAGCGCCGTTCACGCGTTCGACCGCGCGCGAGGCGGGATGGCAATGGCGCATCCCGCTCCAGCACCGCGACGGCAATGGCTATGTCTATTCGAGCGCGCATCTCGGCCATGACGAGGCCGAGGCGTTGCTGCGTTCGCGCCTGCCCGGCGCGCCGCTCGCCGACGCCAACCGGCTGCGCTTCGTCGCGGGGCATCGCAAGGCGATCTGGAACCGCAATTGCGTCGCGATCGGGCTCGCCGGCGGTTTCCTCGAACCGCTCGAATCGACGTCGATCCACCTCATCCAGACGACGATCATCCGGCTGCTGTCGTTGCTGCCGCGCGACGCGATCGATCCCCATGTCGTCGCACGCTTCAATCGCGACGCGCTCCACGAATATCGGACGATCCGCGACTTCGTGATCGCGCATTATGCGCTGGCGGGCCGCGACGATACGCCCTTCTGGCGCGACGTCGCGGCGGCAGGCATTCCCGACACGCTCGCCGAGCGGATCGAGGCGTTTCGCGCCACGGGCAATATCCTCTTCGAACCCGGTGATCTGTTCGGTCCGACGAACTGGTACGCCGTCCTGACGGGGCAGGGAGTACGACCGCAAAGCTGGCACCCGATCGCCGATGGCCTGCCTGATGCTGAACTCGCCGCGCGCCTCGCGACATTGCGCGGCCGCGTCGCCGAACAGCTCGCCGAGCTGCCGCCGCATGTGGAATTTCTGCGAAGGTCGAATTAATTTACCGCCGTGCTCCCGCGAAGGCGGGAGCCCATCACCCGATCGCGCTATCTTGCACCAACCGGAGATGGATCCCCGCCTTCGCGGGGACACGGTGATTGATCTCGAGTCGTTCGGCTCAGCCGTTCAGCTCCGCCACCACGTCGTACGCGTCGCCGCGATAGAAGCTCTGGGTGAATTCGGCGGTGCGCCCGTCGGCCAGGAAGCCGCGCCGTTCGATGAACAGGCCGGGCGTGCCGGGTTCGATCTCGAGCATTTCGGCCTGTTCGGCGGTCGCCGCGATCGCGCGAAGCCGCTGGAGCGCGCGGACGGGCAGATGTCCCGCCGCCTCGAGTGCCTCGTAAAGCGACGCACCCACCGCATCGACCGACGGCAGGCAATAGGCGGGGATCGTCGCGACCTCGAGCGCCATCGACGTGTCGTCGGCGTAGCGGATGCGATGGAAACGATAGACGAGCGATCCCGGCGACAGGCCGAGCGACAAGGCTTCCTCGGGCGTCACCGCGCCCGCGGTCTTGCTTACCCATTTGCTGTGCGGCTTGCGCCCGCGCGAGACCATGTCTTCCGAAAAGGAGGTGAGTTTCGAGAAGCTTTTCTCGACGCGCGGCCGGGTGACGAAGGTGCCCGCGCCGCGGCGGCGCGTGACGATGCCGTCGCCGACCAGCCCGTCGATCGCCTTGCGCACCGTGATGCGCGACACTTCGAATTCCTCGGCGAGGTCGCGCTCGGTCGGGATCGCTTCCTCGGCCTTGACGACTTGCCCCTCGATCGCGTCGCGCAGGATTTTCTGCAGCTGCAGGTAAAGCGGTGTCGGGTCGTCCTTCTGGAGCGGGCCCACGCGTTCGATCAATGACAAGGACGATGCTCCACCCGATAGCCCCGGCAAAGCCGGTCGATAAGACCAGCCTTAGCGCAGCATGTGTTGCATTGGTATCCTTACGTCAAGCTTGTTGCGAATTATTCGCGTGAAAGGCCGCGCGCGATCGCCCTGGTCAGGGCGTGATCGGGGGTGTCCTGCGACAATTCCCAGACCATCACGCCGCCTGCCTTTTCTGCAGCAAGTCGCGCTTTCTTCTCGATTGTCGTCGGGCTGTTGTGGGTGATGTAGCGGCATCCCGCGCATCGTTCTCCGATCACATCGGCTTTGGTCGCATTTAGGCCATGTGCGGCGGTGAGGTCGCGATAGGACCAATTCGCCTTCGCGCCGCCGAATCCATAACCGTAAAAGGGCACGCCAAGGACGAGTCGTTCGGGCTTCACACCGCGCGCAAGCCACAGATCGAGATCGCGCGCGGCCATCGCATAGCTGCTGTGCTCGGCGCCCGCTTCGCCCCAACTCGGCCCGATCGCATCATAGGACATGACGTTGACGAGGTCGAAATATGGGATCGAGCTCACCGGGATCATCCCGCCCTCGTAGGATGCCGTGGCGCAGGTCAGCAGCTTGCCGCGCGCCTTCATTGCTTTGGACAGCGCCGCGATGAAGGGCGTATAGTTGCCGGCGCGGTCGATTTCGGTGAGCAGCGCCCCCTCGATGTCGATATCCACCCCGTCGAGCTCCAGCGTATCGGCAAGGTCAATCAGTGCCGCCACGGTTGCCGCGCGGCGTTCGGGCGCGAGCAGGGCCTTCCAGTCGCCCGAGCAGCCGGGGATCACGCCGCCCGCGGTGGAGATCAGCACCTTCGCCCCGCTCGTCTGCAACCGCGCGACGGTTCCGCGCAACGCTTCAACCGACAGGTTGGCGCCGGTTTCGTCGTCCATGCACGTCATGCGTCCGTCTTTGACGAAGCGTCCCTCGGCATCGGGGTTGGCAAAGGAGAGGTTGAAATGGGTGAAGGCCGCAAGGTCGGTGCGCGCGATCGACAGGTCGAGCCCCTTGAACGCCGCGAGATAGCCGACCACAACGGGCCGTCGCTCTTTGGCGGGTGCCGACAACGACAATACTAATGTAAAACCAATTAGGATTGAAGTGATGAGGCGCAAAGCGCGAATATTCGTCATTTTATCAATTCCCTAACTAATCCGCTCGCTGCAAAAGGCGTTGACCCGCTCACGACTACATGACAAATTAGATACAAATTGTCGAGCGGGAGAAAATTGATGCGGGCTGCGGGGTGGATCATAATGGCAATGGCGACGCTGGCCGCGCCTCAGGCACTGGCGGCCGAGACAGGATCGCAAGCGTCGCTCGACCGCCTCGCCGATACACTCGGCTACCGCCTCACGATGGTCGACAACGGTCCGGCGTGCCCAACGGGGATCGACGGCTGTTTCCTCACCACGATCACGCTGACCGTACCCGAAACCCTGCCTGCCGACCTGCCGAACACAGGGCTCGCGCTCTATTTCAGCTTCGTCAATCGGCTGCCGCTTGTCGAAAGCGACATCTTCGCGCACCGACTGATCAACGGCGACGTCCAGCAACTGACGCTGAAGCCCGGCGCGACGCTGCGCCCCGGTTCGACGCATGAAATCAAGCTGTGGGGCGTCGGCTCCCATTTCTCCAAGGCGTTCGGCATGCCCAACGCCTATCTCGTCGCCGACGGGCTCGAGCCGCGCACGATCGCCGCGACGCGGCCCGTGATCGACGCCGAAACGGGCCTCGAAACCTTGCCTTTCATCGCGCCGATGACCGACGAGGCGAAGCTTGCGACCAAGAGCGAGGCCGACAAGACGCGCTGGCTCACCGCCGAGCGCGCCTTCGACCTGCAAGCCGGCCGGCTCGCGCCCGAAGCCACCGGCATCGTGATCCTCCCCAAGCCCGCAAAGGCGGTGCAGGGCAAGGGCAAGCCGGTCGATCTTCGCCATGGCGTCGCGCTGACGCTGGACGGCGTCGAGCGCAGCGCGATCGCACCCGCGCTCGCGGCGCTCGGCGCCAAGGAAGGCGCGTTGCCGCTGACGATCCGTATCGATCGCGCTGCCGCCGCAAAGCCCGAATCCTATATCATCGACGCCAAGGCGTCGGGCATTGCGATCACCGCGCACGACGCCGCGGGCGCGGGCCATGCCCTGCGCTCGCTTGCGCAGCAGGCGGCGTTCGAAAAGGGCAGGCTGATGCCGCTCCATGTTGCCGATGCGCCCGAATATGGCTTTCGCGGTCTTCACATCGACCTCGGGCGCAATTTCCACAGCCGCGACGAGATTTTGAAGCTGGTCGAAGCGATGGCGACGTACAAGCTCAACAAGCTCCACCTCCATCTCGCCGAGGACGAAGGCTGGCGGATCGAAATCCCGGCGCTGCCCGAACTCGCCGAAATCGGCTCGAAGCGCTGTCATGACCCGTCCGAGACGAGGTGCCTGCTCCCTCAACTCGGCGCCGGCCCCGACGGCGCAGGCAGCGTCAACGGCTATCTGACGGCCGCCGATTATGTCGCGATCGTTCGGGCCGCGGCGGCGCGCCAGATCGAGGTGATACCGTCGATCGACATGCCCGGCCACAGCCGGGCGGCGATCAAGGCGATGGAGGTGCGCCACGCGCGCCTTACCGCCGCGGGCAAACAGGAGGAGGCCGACGCTTATCGCCTGATCGATCCCGCCGACACGACCGAATATCGCAGCATCCAGAATTACGACGACAATACGCTCAACGTCTGCATTCCTGCGACCTATCGCTTCGTCGACACCGTCGTCGATGCGCTTGCCGCGATGCACCGCCAAGCGGGCGTGCCGCTCAAGACCTTCCACCTCGGCGCCGACGAGACCGCGGGCGCGTGGGTCAAATCGCCCGCGTGCCAGGCGATGATTGCCGAAAATGGCGGCGATGCGGGCAAGCTGACCCCGCGCTTTATCGAACGCGTGACCGCCAGCCTCGCGGCGAAAGGTCTGCGCACCGGCGGCTGGAGCGACGGCATGGGGCATACCGAAACCGCTGCCATGCCCAAGCAACCGCATCTGGTACAGACCAACATCTGGGGCGTACTCCACAGCGGCGCGATCCGCGAGGCGCACGATCAACTGGGTCGCGGCTGGGACGTCGTGCTGTCGATCCCCGACCTCGGTTATTTCGACATGCCTTATGCGCCGCATCCCGACGAGGGCGGTTACGACTGGGCGTCGCGCGGTGTCGATCCGTATCAGGTCTTCGGCTTCATGCCCGACAATCTGCCCGCCAACGCCGCGACGATCCGCAACATCCATGCCGAAGGCCAGCCGATCGAGGACAAGCCGGTCCTCGAACCCGGCCGCCGCGTCGCGGGATTGCAGGCGCAGCTCTGGAGCGAGACGATCCGCACCGATGGGCAGGTCGACTATATGCTCTTTCCGCGGCTGCTCGCGCTCGCCGAGCGGGCGTGGGCGCCGGCGCCGTGGACGCCCGCCTATCGGGCGGGTGCCAGCTACGAATGGGGCGACCGCCGGGTCGATGCCGCGAAGCTGAAGGCCGGCTGGCAGGATTTCGCCGGACGCGTTGCGGTGCAATGGCCAATGCTGGAGAAGATCGGCGTCGCCTATCGCGTCGCACCACCGGGCGCGCGCATCGCGAACGGAAAGCTCGAGGCGAACAGCATGTTTCCCGGCACGACAATCGAATATCGGGTCGAGGGCGGCGCGTGGACGCGCTATGCCGGACCCGTCGCGGTCGGCGGCGCGGTCGAACTGCGCAGCCGTTCGGCCGACGGCAAGCGCGCCAGCCGGACGGTGCGGGTCGAACCCACCCGTTGAGGGCAGGGGAGACGGAGTGAGAGAAGTGTTGGAAGAGATATCGGGCCGCGACCGCGCCGCGGTCGCGCGCGCGGTCGCGGCGGCCGACCAGCCCGTCATCATCCGCCGCATCGCGAACGACTGGCCCGCGGTCGCCGCGGCGCGCGAGAGCGACGAAGGGATCGCCGCCTATCTCGCCGCGCGCGACAATGGCAAGCCGCTCACTGTGCTCGTGGGACCGCCCGAGACCGGCGGACGCTATTTCTATTCGGACGACATGCGCGGCGTGAATTTCCGCAGCGAAAAAATGCCGATGAAGGCGCTCGTCGAGCAATTGCTGGCGCTGCGCGGTGCGGCCGACGCGCCGACCCTCTACGCCGGATCGACCCCGACCCAAGAAAGCGTCGCGAGCTTCGCCGCCGAAAACCCGCTCCCCGTCGATACCGGCGTCGATCCCCGCATCTGGGTCGGCAACGCTAGCCGCATCGCGCCGCATTACGACATGGCGGCGAATATCGCGGTCGTCGTCGCGGGCCGCAGGCGTTTCACGCTTTTCCCGCCCGATCAGATAACGAACCTCTACGTTGGCCCCGTCGAGCGCACGATCGCGGGCCAGCCGACGAGCATGGTCGACCCCGACCACCCCGACCACGCGCGCTACCCGCTTTATGCCGAGGCCGAGCGCCATAAGCTTGTCGCCGAACTCGCTCCCGGCGACGCGATCTACATGCCGCCGATGTGGTGGCACCACGTCCGCAGCGAGGGCGCGCTCAATGTCCTCGTCAATTACTGGTTCGGCCAGCGGCAGGACCGCTTCCCCTTCGCTGCGCTGATGCTGGCGATGCACTCGATCCGCGAATTGCCAGACGCCGAGCGTGCCGCCTGGAAAAGCTGGTTCGACCATTATGTCTTTGGCGAGGGCGCGACGAACGCCGTCGACCACCTCCCGCCGCACGCGCAGGGTGTGCTCGGCCCGCCGTCGCCGCAGCGCGACCGGATGATCATCGACTATGTCGTCGGCTTCTGCCGTAGCGGCGGGAGCGGTTAGGCCGCCTTCATCCACACGACGAGCGCAAAGCGCGTCGCCTTCGTCGGCAGCGTGCGGTGCGGGGTGAAACGGTCGAGGAGCAAAGCCGTCCCCGCCGGACACGCGGGCTGCACGCGCGGCAGTCCGGCGAGCCGCCATTCGGGAATTTCATAGCCGTCGTCGCCTTCGCTCGCGAGCGGTGCTGGCTGGCGCCCCGCGGCGACCTCGAGCCCGCCACTCTCCGGCCCCGCATCGCTCAGCGGAATCCACGCAGTCACGACGACCTTACCGCATCCGGTCCCATCGTCGCGCGCAACGTCGCTGTGCCAAGCATGGCGATGCTCGGGAAAGCAGGCAATGCTCGCGCGCACCCGCACGATCTTGCCCGTCAGCGCCCGCCCGCTCAATTCTTCGGCAGCCTCGATCAGCCGGGGATCGTTCGCCAGCGCCTGCAATCGTTCGCCGCGGTGCGCATCGGTGCAGACCGCGACGCGCAGCAGGTTCGCGACGCTGCGTTCTTTGACATAGACTTGGTCGATCCTTTCGCCCAGCGGCGCGTCGGGGCAACTCTGCTCGAACGGAAGGTAGAGCGCGCGCGCTACGCGGTCGATATGCTTGGCGATATCGCCCGCCGCCGCGCGGACCAGCGCGGGGTCGAAGATCGGCACCGCTGCATAGCCTTCCTCGGCGAACTGCGCCGCGCTCACCGCGCACGCCGGAAGGTCGTGATCGTCGGCCATTCGCCGCCGGTCTCGACGCGCGCGTCGATGCCATAGACCGCGCGCAGCCGTTCGGCGGTCAGCACCTCGGCGGGCGTGCTGTCGGCGACGATCCGCCCACCGTCGATCAGCAGCAGCCGGTCGCAGTAGCGCGCCGCCATGGTGAGGTCGTGGAGCACCGCGATGACGAGCCCGCCGCTATCCGCTTCGGCGCGCAGCAACTCCATCACGTCGATCTGGTGCCCGGGGTCGAGGCTCGCGAGCGGCTCGTCGGCGATCAGCGCGGGCGCCTCGACCGCCAGCGCGCGCGCGAACAGCACCCGCGCTCGCTCGCCGCCCGACAGCTCGGTTGCGATCCGGTCGCGAAGGTCCAGCACGTCGGCGCGCGCCATCGCGCGCTCGATCGCCGCGGTGTCGGTATCAGATATGCGCGACATGGGGGCGAGGTGCGGCAACCGTCCCAGCCCGACCAGCCGCTCGACCGTCAACGGCCAATGCAAGGTCTGCCCCTGCGGCACATAGGCGATCCGCCGCGCGAGTTCGCCGCGCGGCATCGCCGCCGCTTCGATCCCGTCGATCTCGACCTTTCCGCTCGCCGACACCAGCGCGAGCATCGCGCGCGCCAGCGTCGACTTGCCCGCGCCATTGGGCCCGACGATCCCGGTCAGCGTGCCCGCGCCGAACGCGGCGCCGACATCGTGGACCACCGCACGGCGGCCGAGCGTGACGCCGACATGATCCAGGACCAGACTCACCATAGCCGCCGCTCCCGTATCAGGTGGAGGAGGAAGATCGGTACCCCCAGAAAGGCGGTGACGACGCCCAGCTTCAGCTCGTTCGTCGTCGGAATGATGCGGACGCCAAGATCGGCGAGCGTCAGCAGCGCCGCGCCGCCGATCGCCGAGGGCAGCAGGATTGCTGACGGACTGCGGTCGGTCAGCGGCCGGATCAGGTGGGGGACGATCAGCCCGACGAAACCGATCGAGCCCGATACCGCAACCGCGCCGCCGACCCCGATCGCGGTGCCGAGCAACAGCCTGAGCCTTGTCCGCCGAAGGTCGGTGCCCAATGCCTGCGCCGCATCCTCGCCTAGCGTCAGCGCATCGAGCGCGCGCCCGTTCCACAGCAGCATCATGACCCCGATCGCGACGCACGGCAGCGCGATCCACACATGATCGAACGACCGGTTCTCGAGGCTGCCGAGCAGCCACGTCATAATCTCCATCGCCGCGAACGGATTGCGCGACAGGTTGAGCGCGAGGCTTGTCCCCGCGACTGCGAGCGTGCCCACCGCGATCCCCGCGAGGATCAGCGTCAGCGGGCTTTCGGCGCGGCCCGCGAGGACAAAAAGCAGCGCGAGCGAAACGAGCGCGCCGCCGGTGGCGAGCAGCGGCAGCACGATCGGGTGGACGTCGGCGAGGCCGAAATAGATCGCCGCCACACCACCGAGTGCCGCGGCGTTCGATGTGCCGAGCACCGATGGTTCGGCAAGCGGATTGCGCAGATAGCCTTGCAAAGCCGCTCCCGCGAGCCCGAGCATCGCGCCCACCGCCAGCGCGAGCAGCATCCGCGGCAGACGAAGGTCAAAGAGGATGATCGACGCGACCTTGTCGTTGCTGCCCATCGCAGCATCGACGAGCCGCGCGACCGACAGATCGACTGCGCCGAACAACAGCGAGGCGACCCCAGCCGCCAGCGTCAGCGCCGCCAGCACGGCGATCAACGACCAGCGGGGCAGGGCGACGCGGCTCATGAGCGCTTTCCGTCGAGGCGCAGGATTTGCGCCGCCATGCTGCGCGCCGCCTGCGTGTAGGCGGGACTGCCACACACGGTCCACGCCTGCGGCACGCTGATCCGCGGAATGTCTTTCAGTGCTGGATGGTGCAGCATCTCGCTGCCCTGATCGGTTACCTTGTTGGTCGCGCTTTCAACGATCAGATAATCCGGCTTTGCAGCAACCATCTCCTCGATGCTGAGCTGCGACAGCGGCGGCTTGCCGAGCTTGCCCGCGAGATTGACCAGCCCGACGCGCGTCATCAGTTCGTCGATCAGCGTCCCCGTGCCGGTCATATAGCCGCGCCGCTGATAATAGGCGGCAACGCGGCCCTTGCCCGGCTGGGGAAGCCCAGCCATTTCGCCCTCCATCCGCGCAATCAGCGCGTCGCCGCGCGCCGGATGGCCGACGGCGACCGCAGTCTGGCGGATCGACGTATAGATTTCACCGAGCGTATTCGCCGTATCCAGATCAAGCAGGGGGTAGGTCCGCTCGGGCAGCGCGCGGAGCGCCGCGCTGCGGCTCGCGGGCATGCCGACGATCAAATCGGGCTCGATCGCCAAAATCTGCTCGGCCGAATTGCTGAGCAGCGGGATGCCGCGCGCCTTCGCCGCCTCGCCCGACATTTCGGCGTCGGTGGCGTTCTTCGTCAGCCCGGCGATCTGCTTCCGGTCGGCGAGCGCGAGCACGAGCTGGTCGGCGCACAGGTTGATCGAAACGATGCGCTGCGGCACCGCCGGAGCCTTGGCGCGCGGGGCGGGGGAGGCCGCCCACAGCAACCCCGCGCTACCTGCGAGCAGCGCGGCCGCCGCCAAAAGGCTGCGCCGCCGCATCAGAACTCGATCCCCTTCTGCGCTTTCACATTCTGCTCGCGGAACGGATGCTTCACCTGCGCCATCTCGGTGACGAGGTCGGCGGCGTCGATCAATTCCTGCGGCGCGTTGCGCCCGGTAATGATGACATGCGTCATATGCGGTTTGCCCTCGATGGCTTCGAGAACTTCACCCACCGGCAGATAGTCGTAGCGCAGCACGATGTTGAGCTCGTCGGCGATCACCATCGTATAGGATGGATCGGCGATCATGCGCTTAACCTCCTCCCAAGCCTCGCGCGCCACTGCGATGTCGCGCGTCCGGTCCTGCGTATCCCAGGTAAAGCCTTCGCCCATCGGCTTGAATTCGATGAGGTCAGGGAAGCGGTCGAACACCGCCTTCTCGCCGGTCGCCATGGCGCCCTTTACGAACTGGATCACGCCGACCTTCATCCCGTGGCCGATCGCGCGCACCGCCATGCCGAACGCCGCCGAAGTCTTGCCCTTGCCGGGACCGGTGTGGACGATGACCAGCCCTTTTTCGACTGTCTTCGCTGCGACCCTTTTATTCTGCGCGGCCTGAATCTTCTTCATCTTCGCCGTGTGCTCGGCGTCGCTCCGCGCTTTCATCAGAAGCGCGCCCGCACGCCGCCATAGGCCGCGCGGCCGTATGTGCCGTAATGAAAGGCGGTCGCATAATCGGCGTCGAACAGATTGTCGACGCGGCCGTAAATCTCGAAATGGCCACCCACTGGGAAGGAGGCGCGGATCCCGGCGAGCGCATCGCCGTCGAGCGGCACCGCGTTCGCCGCATCGTCGAAACTGTCGCCGACCATTGTGATCGTCGCGCCGGTCGACAGGCCGAACGACCAGTCATAATCGGCTGACAGGCTGACCGCATGCGCGGCGCGGCGCGGCAGGCGCTTGCCGTCGAACGCGGGGCGTCCCGACCGGTCGCGCGCGTCGATATAGCTGTACGATGCGGTGACGTTCAGCGCATCGACCGGGCGTAGCGCCAGCGTCGCCTCGACCCCCTTGGTGCGCGTGCGGTCGATATTGCCATAGGTGAAGGTCGCATTGTCGTAATTGATCTGGTCGGTCGTGTTGCGCAGGAAGGCGGTCACCGAAACCAATGCGCGGCCGTCGGCCAGGCGCTGGTCGAGCCCGATGTCATAGCTTTTCGACTGCTCGGGACGCAGCGCCGCATTGCCGCTGAAGCTGTCGTAGAGCTGATAAAGCGAAGGCGCCTTGAACCCTTCGCCATAGCTCAGGCGGATATTGGTTTCGCCATCGTTGGGCGAATAATTGGCGTTGGCGCCAAAGGTCGTCGCGCCGCCGAACTGGCTATGATCGTCATGACGAACGCCGCCGGTCAGCGATAGCCCGGCCAGCGGCTGGACGATGCCCAGCGCGTAAACGCTGTCGATATTGGCCTTCTGGCTGTCGGTCGAACCGAAACCGAAGAAGTCGTAATCGGGGCGCTCATGCTCATAACCGAACACCAGTTTTGCGGAGTCGGCAGGCGTGACGACGCCTTGATATTCAAAGCGCAGGTTCGTGCCCTTGTACCCATAATCGGGGTCGGTACCGCGCACGAAGAAATAGTCGCGCTCGTTGCGCATCCACGTCACCGCCGCGCGGCTGTTGAAGCGGCCGTCGAACAGGCCCAGGTTCAGCCCTGCATAGCCCACATATTGGTCGAGCTTCGCGACATCGCCGCTGTCGGCGGGCGCCCCGAAAAAGCTGTCATAATCGAGGTCGGAGGTGATGTAGTAACCACGAAGATCAAGGCTGAGCGCATCGCCCAGCGCGACCTTGATCCTCGCATTACCGGAGAAATTTTCATATCCGTCACGCTCGGTGCCGACCGCGGCAGACGAAATGCCGTCGGTGCGGAAATATGCGGCGCCGATACCGCCCGAAATGGGCCCGGCTGTACCCGACACGTCGGCCTTGGCGGAGAGTGTGTCGCTATAACCATATTCGGCGGAGGCATTGGCGGAGAAACCCTCGGCAGGCGTTGCGGTCATCAGGTTCACGACACCGCCGATCGCCTGGCTACCATGCACGACCGAGTTCGATCCGCGCAGCACTTCGATCCGGCGGATATTGCTAGTCAGCAGGTGACCGAAATCATAACCGTCGCCGATGCCGCTGGGATCGTTGACCTTGACCCCGTCGATCAGCACCAGCGTCTGCGTCGTTTCGGCGCCGCGGATCGACACGCTGGCGACCGAACCGGTGCTGCCGGTGCGGTTGAAGCGGATGCCGGGCGTGGTCGCGAGCAGGTCGACGATATCGACCGTCTGCCGCTTTTCGATCGTGTCGGCGTCGATGATCGTGATTGCCTGACCGACTTGGTCGCGCGGCTGTTCGATGCCCGACGCGGTAACGACGATCTCGTCGCTATCGGCGGTTTCGGCGAACGCTGGCGTCGCCGTAGCCAGTGCCAACAAGGAAATGCTTGCAAACTTCAACATGAGAAGGCCCCCGCACGCCGACAACGAAGGCGGAGCCTGCCGATGCGCGCAAGCGATCGACCAGTGCCGGCGGCGCAAGTGGCGTCATGGCCTGCGACCCCGTCACCGAGGCGGCTCCGGCCGCCTGGTTGTCGCTCGACGGAAACCTCCGTGCCGCGGCCTTTCCCTGGACCTTGGCATTGAGCGACCCACGCCGGCAGGTCTCCTGGCTCGCGGGTCAGGGCTTGATGCACGCCTTCCCAGGTGATCCCAGTGGCTGGTCCGAAAGCCTCGAACCGGTGCATCTCGCTCGCCGCTTACAGTTGCAGGGACAGCCTCGGTTTCGGTGCGCCGTTCGGCGCGCCTACCGCGTTCCCTATTAAGCCCTCTCGGGCACCGGCGCGATCATGTGCAGGGCAAGCCCGCACGCGCCGCCCATAGCGCAATGCGGTGCAGGTGCAATGGAGATTTGCTGTGCGGCAGGTCCTGGCCTTCGCCGGGATGGCGAACCTTGGGTCAGCTTCCTACCCGCTCGACCACCATCGCCGCGCCGACCCCCATCGCGCCGGTCAGCACAACCAGCCCGTAGCGCCCGGTGCACGCATCGAGCGCGTCGAGCAGGGTCGAGGTCAGGATCGCGCCGCTCGCGCCCATCGGGTGGCCCTTGGCGAGATGCCCGCCCGACACATTGGCCCGCGCTGGATCGGCATCGCGGTCGCGCAGGAATTTGGCGATGGTGACGGCAAAGGCTTCCATGAACTCGATCCTGTCGATGTCGACCAGCGTCAGCCCGGCGCGCGTCAGGACCTTGTCCATCGCCGCGAACCCCGCGGTCAGCGAGGCGGCAGGGTCGCCGCCGCTCTCGGCAAAGGCGATCACGCGCGCGCGCGGCGCGATGCCTAACCCTTCGCCGCCGACCAGCGCCAGCCCCGCGCCGTCGCAGATCGGCGGTGCGTGCGCGATGCTGTGAAGGGGCTCGAAGCTCGCGCCCTCGAGCGCGCCCGCATATTGCGCCTGCAATTCGCCGAACGCCGCCGGAGCGGCAGCGAGTGATTCGGCGCTCGTTTGCGGCCGGATACATTCCTCGCCGTTAAGCGATCCGGTCGCGATGCGGGAGGCTTGCAATGCCGCATCCTGCTCCGCCGCTGCGGCCTTTTGCTGCGAGGCGAGCGTAACCGCGTCGAGCTCGGCGCGCGTGATGCCCTCGGCGTGCGCGAGCCGGTCGGCGCCGAGTACCGGCGGCACGAAGCGCGCGCGCGGCGGCAGTTCGTTGTTGGTATAAAAAGTCGCGCGATCGCTCAAAAACTGGGTGGCGCTCATCGATTCGAGGCCGCCCGCCAGAATGTGCGTCATTTCGCCGCTCGCGACCTTCGCGACCGCCTGGCCGATCGCCGACAATCCCGATGCGCAATAATTATTGATGCTGTGCGCGGCGGTCTGGTCGGGCAGCCCGGCGTGTAGCTTAGACACCAGTGCGATATGCCCGCCCTGTGCTCCGGTCTGCGTGACGCAGCCGAGTAGCAGGGCATCGGGCGTCGTCGCGATATCGCCGCACCGCGCCGCTAGCGCCGCCGCCTGCTGACGCACCAGTTCCTGCGGACTCAGCGCCGCCAGTCCGCCGTCGGGCCGCGCCTTGCCGCGCGGGGTGCGGACTGCATCGTACAGATAGACGTCGGTCAAATCAGGTGCCGACGACGAAACTGACCGCGGTGGTCGCGCTGCCGCCGACGTTGAAGGTCGCGAAGTTGCGTGCGCCCTCGACCTGATAGTCTCCCGCATTGCCGGTGACTTGTCGCCAGCTGTCGAGCAGCATACGGACGCCGGTGGCACCGACCGGGTGGCCGAGCCCGATCAGCCCGCCCGACGGATTGACCGGCAGTTTCCCGCCAAGCGCAATCGTGCCATCCTCGACCGCGCGCCAGCTTTCGCCCGGCGGGGTGATACCGAAATGGTCGATCGCCATATATTCGGTGATCGAGAAGCAGTCATGCACCTCGACCCCGTCGCACGCGTAAATGTCGGGCATCTCGGCGCGGCGGAGCGCGTCCATCATCGCCTTGCGCACGCTGGGGAAGACATAGGGCTCGCCGCGGCTGCCAGCGACCTTGGTCGAATAGAGCAGAGGGGCGGTCGAATGACCCCAGCCCTTGATGCGCGGGATGCTGTCGATCGAAATCCCGCGCCGTTTTGCATAAGCCTCGGCGACCTCGCGTGACGCGAGGAAGATCGCGGCGGCACCATCGGTCACTTGTCCGCAATCGGACTTGCGCAAGGACCCCTCGATCAGCGGATTGACCTCGTCATTCTCGCCGAGATGATCGTCGGTGACCGCCCAGCCGCGCGTCTGCGAGTTCGGATTCTTCTTCGCATTGGCAAAATTGTTCGCCGAAATGCCGCGCAGATGCGCGCGGTCGAGCCCGAAGCGTTCCTCATATTCCTCGGCGACGCGTGCGAACATCCAGGGCCACAGGTAACGCGCCCCCTGCGCCTCGCGGCCCGCCCAGGCGGCGGCGCCCAGATATTCGGCCGCGCGCTGGCCGGGGACGTTGCGCATCAGCTCGATCCCGAGCACCAGCGCGAGGCCATAGCGTTCAGCCTCGATTTCGGCGGCGGCGGCGAGGATCGCGATGCTGCCCGAGGCGCAGGCGGCCTCGTGGCGCGACGCGGGGATACCCGCGAGATCGGGGTGGACATGGCCGAAGAAACCGCCGAGCTGGCCTTGTCCTGCGAACAGCTCGCCGACGAAATTGCCGACGTGCGCGGTTTCGACTTCCTTCGGTTCGATGCCCGTCGCGACGAACGCCGCTTCGGCAACCTCGCGGAAAAGCTCGAACAGCCCGCCGCCTTCGCGTTCGAGGTTGCGCGAAAAGTCGGTCTGCGCGCCGCCTAGGATGAAGACATCTTTCGCCATGTCAGGCTTCCTTTTCGAGAGTGGCGAGCGCCCGTTCGCGCACTTCGCTGCGCATCACCTTGTTGGTGACGTTGCGCGGCAAAGCGTCGAATAGGAACAGCCGTTCGGGCAGTTTGAAGACCGCGAGATCCTTTTCGCGCAGATAATCGGTGACATCGGACAGGCTAACATCCTCGCCGCCGCGCGGGACATAGGCGAGCCCGATCCGCTCGCCCATCTTCGCGCACGGTAGCGAGAAGGAGCAGGCTTCGGCGAGCAAAGGATGGCCGCCCAAGAGCTGATCGATTTCCTCGGGCCAGATATTGACGCCGCCGCGGATGATCAGATCCTTGCAGCGCCCGACGAAGCGGTAGAAGTCGCCGCCCTCGGCAATCTCGAACAGGTCGCCGGTGCGGAACCAGCCGTCGTTGGTAAAGGCTTCGGCGGTGCGGTCGGGTGCGTTGTGATAGCCTTCGAACAGCGATGGCCCGCGAATCTGGAGCTCGCCCGCGATGCCATCCTCCTCGATCGGATTGCCGCCGCCCGGCGGCACGAGGCGGCTCTCGATATTGGACGCGCGTCCCTCGCCATAGGGAGGCTGATAGGTGCCGCGTCGGGGAAACAGGCTGGCACGCTTGTCGGGGTCGGGCATGTCGCCTTCGCCGGTGATGAAGCTCATCCCCTCGTTCGACCCAAACACATTGACGATGATGATGCCGAGCTTTTCCTGAAAGCCGCGGACCATTGCTGGCGCGAGCGGCGCCGAGCCCGAGGCGATGACGCGCAGGCTGGAGAGATCGACCGATGCGAGCAGGGCCTCATTCTGGAGCAGCATGTTGAGCACCGCCGGCGGCGCGATCGTCAGGCTCGGCCGCTCGGTCGCGATCTGTTTCAGATACACGCCGGGGTCGAAGGGATGGTGCAGCACCATCGTCCCCGCGCTGGTCAGCCAACACATGGTGATGCCGCCGATGCTCGCCATGTTGATGAGCGGGAAGGGGTTGAGCAGGACGTCTCCCGGCCCGACCTTCATCGCCTCATAACCCGCGGCTGCGACCGCAATCCAGTGGTTGTGGCTGCGCGGCACGCCCTTGGGGACGCCAGTGGTGCCCGAGGTCCAGCAGATGGTGAAGATGTCGTCGGCATCGATCGGGTTCGCCGCGACATGCGCGGCGAGGGCTGCGGCGTCGCCGTCGGCGGTCGAAAGGTCGAGCGCGCCCGTTGGCGGGTTGGGGCCGAAGGTCATAAAACGGATGCCGTCGAGCAGAGGTGCTGCAACGCCAACATGGTCGCAGCCCTTGACCTGCGTGGCGCAGACGAAGGCCTTGGGCGCAACGACCCCCATCATGCCCTTCAGCTCATGGCTGCGATATTGCACCGCCGCCGGACTGACGATCGCGCCGATCTTTGCCGCTGCAAAATAGAGCGCGACGAACTCGCTGATGTTCGGAAGCTGGACGAGCAGCACGTCGTCCTTGCCGATCCCGGCCTTGACGAGCGCGCCCGCGATCCGGTCGATCTCGGCCGCCAGCTCGGCATAGCTCAGCCGCCGCGGCTCACCGAACGCGAAGTCGGCGCGGTTCGGTGCATCGACCAGCGCAAGCCGCTCAGGATGCGCCGCCGCATTGGCGGCGAACAGATCGGCAAAGGTCTGGTCGCCCCACCAGCCGCTTGTCCGATATTGTCGCCGCTTTTCCTCTCCCGCGACGATCATCTCAGGCAGCCAGGACGCTGTTCGGACCCATGCCGATGTCGTCGCCGCTCGCCCAGACGCTGTGGGTTCCCGAACAGATGCGTTCGGGCAGGATGATCCGGCACACCGGTCCCGCCGCGATATTCTTGGCGTCGATCAGGACGCATTCGGACTTGTCGGTTTCAAGGTCGGCGATGAAAGAGACGAGATAGCCGTCGTCCTCGTCCTTCGCGTTGATTCGCGGCGCAAAGGGCGCCTCGCTGCCGAAGCGGCCGGGGCCGAATTCATATTCCTCGCTCGTTCCGGCGTTCAGGTCGTGTTTGACGAGGCCGCGGAACAGGAACCAGCCGGGTTCTGGGATCGCGCTATAGGCGTAGCGGTACGGCTTGCCCGCATAGCGGTGGTTGAACATCCCGAATTCGAGGTCGCGCTCGTCGAGCCGCTCTTCCTTGGTCTCGCCGGTCTTGAGGTTGAAGCGCCAGCGATGGAGCCGCGGCTTGAGCAATCCTTGATCTAGATAGGCCATCATCCGCTCGAGCCCCTCGGGCGCGTTCGGATAGGACTTCGGCATCGGCTCTTCCTGATAATAGCCGTCGAGGATGATTTCGTCGCCTTCCTCCCACGCGTTCAGCCAATGCAGCGTGTAGGTCGGTTCGGCTTCGAACCAGCGAATGTCCTCGGGCTGGCCGTGGCGCGGGATGATCGCAAAGCGCGTCTTCTGGTCGGGGTGGAACTGCACGACGTGCAGGTTCTTTTCGAGCAATTCCTCGTTCCAATAGAGCGGCATGTCGTTGAGGATCGTGTAATTTTCGGTGAACGCCATATCGTGCGGCAAGCGCGGCCCGGCGAGCGGCACCGGGATATAATGCTTGAGCTTGTTGTCGGCGTCGACGACGCCATAATGCATATAAGGTGCGTGTTTGGAGTAATTGAAAAACATCAATTCTCCGGTCGCAAGGTCGACCTTGCAATGCGCCGAAATGCCATCGAGCGGCACCCAGCTTTCGGTGCCATATTGTTCGAGCGTGAACGGATCGAGCCGATAGGCTTCGCCGCACTGGTAGAAGGTCGAGATGATCTTCCCCGCGTGGATCGCGACGTCGGTCGAGGACGAATCCTTGAGCCACTCCTGCGCGCCCCAGCCGTGGCGCGTCGACTTGTGCGGCGGTTCCATCAGCCCCGCCCATAGCGACCGCCCGGCTTCCTTTTCGGCCTGAAAGCCTTTTGTGCGCACGAAGCGGCTGCGATAGCTCGCGCGGCCGTCCTTGAACGAGATTGCATGGATGAAACCGTCGCCGTCGAACGGGTGGTACCGTCCGATCGGCTCGTGGATCTGGTTCTCGCCGGTGCGGACATAGACGCCGTCGATGTCGGTCGGGATATTGCCGATCACCTCGGCATCGCCACTGGCAAAGATCGCATTCCATTCATTATAGGTCGGGCGCCACGCGCCCTTCATATACGGATGGTCGTTCGGCTGGATCGTGGTTTCGATCGTCTCGACGAGCTCGGCGGTCATGCGGGGACTCCTTCAACAGGGGCAAAGCGCGGCCTTGCGGCGGCGGCATCATATTCGGAAACGAGGCGATCGACGATGGCCGCGACGGGTTCGACGCCGCGCACCGCCCCGACGCCTTGCCCGGCGGACCAGACATTCTTCCACGCCTTCGCGTCGTCCTGCGCGTCGGAGAAGTTTGGGCGCTTGTCCTCGGGCATGTTTGCGGGGTCATATCCCGCGGCGATCAGGCTGGGCTTCAGCCAGTTGGCGGTGACGCCGGTGATGCCCTTCGACGGCACAATGTCTTCGGCCCCCGCGGCGACAATCATATCCTTGTATCCGGGCGCCGCCATGCTCTCGGCACAAGCGATCAGCGACGTGCCGAGATAGGCGAGGTCGGCGCCCAAAATCTCTGCTGCGCGCACTGCATGGCCCGTCGAAATCGCGCCGCCAAGCACGAGCGGGCCGTCCCAGAACTGCCGCACCTCCTCGACAAAGGCGAAGCCCGCAGTCGCGCCGGTATGCCCGCCGGCGCCCGCCGCGACGAGCACCAGTCCGTCGACTCCGGCAGCAGCGGCCTTGCGCGCGAAGCCGACCGAATTGACGTCGGCGAACACCAGCCCGCCATAGCTGTGGATTTCCTCGACCACCCGCGCCGGGCTGCCGAGCGCGGTGATGACCAACGGTACCTTGTGGCGCACGACACAGGCGAGGTCTTCGGGCAGGCGGCTGTTCGACGGATGGACGACCAGATTGACCGCCCAAGGCGCGGCGTCGGGATCGTTCGACAACGCCGCGTCGATGCGGCTGACCCAATCCTCAAGATCGGCCGAGGTGCGCGCGTTGGGGGCAGGGAAGCTGCCGATCATGCCCGCGCGCGACGCGGCGATCACCATCTCGGGCCCCGAGACGAGGAACATCGGCGCCGCGATCGCGGGCAGCCGCAAATTGCGCGTCAAGGCGGGTGGAAGGCCGTTTTTCGGCACTGTCATGCTCTCCCAATTATCTTACTTGCATAACGATACTTAAAGACGATAAGACTCGCAAGACCAGAAAAACATCGCGGGGCCAGCTCGACGATGGTGGGAGGGAGAGTGTTCATGAAAACGCATTTGGTCGCGCTGTTTGCCGCATCCGCACTTGTCAGTCCTGTCGCCGCTTTTGCCCAGGAAGCGCCCGCCGCCGACGATCAGGGCGGGCTTGAGGAAATCATCGTCACCGCGCAAAAGCGCGCCGAAGGCCTGTCCGACGTGCCGATCTCGATCTCGGCGGTCAGCGGCAAGCAGGTTGAAAATTACGGACAGACCAACCTCGAACAGATCAGCTCGTCGGTCCCGAACCTGAAAATTACCCAGACCGCGATCGCCAACCGCATCGCGATCCGCGGCATCGCATCGGGCGACAACAAGGGGTTCGAACAGTCGGTCGCGATGTTCGTCGACGGCGTCTATTACGGCCGCGACCAGCTCTCGCGCCTGCCGCTGGTCGACATGGAGCGCGTCGAGGTGCTGCGCGGGCCGCAGCCGACCTTGTTCGGCAAGAATGCGATCGCGGGCGCGGTGAACATCACGACGCGGAGCCCGACCGACGAATTCGAAGGCTCGGTCAGCGGCCTATACGAATTCAACCATAAGGAGGTGCAGCTCACCGGTGTCCTGTCGGGCCCGCTGAGCGACGGGATCGAGGCGCGCGTCGTCGGCTATCACCGCTCGATGGACGGTTATTTCTACAATCAGAAACTCGACCGCGAAGAGCCGAACGTCGATGAATATTATGTGCGTGGCAAGCTTGAGTTCGACAAGGGCGGGCCGTTCGCGGCCGAGCTCAAGCTCGAATATGCCGATTTCGAGATGAAGGGGCAGCCGCGCGACGTTTTCGGCGCGGTGGGCATTTACAACACGGTGTTCCAAGGACCGTTTTTTGTCAGCACCGACCCTGACTATGTCCGCGAGGACAATGGGTATGAGAGCAAGAACAAGGTGTTCGGCGCGACACTTAACGCCGACCTGGAACTTGGCGAGCATACGCTGACGTCGGTTTCGTCGTTGCTCGATTACAAGACGCGCGAGATTGTCGATGTCGATTTTTCGGGCATCAGCTTCCTCGACGGCACCAATTTGCGCGAGGATTACCGCCAGTTCAGCCAGGAACTGCGCCTGACCTCGCCGGGCACGCAGGCATTCAACTATATCGCGGGCGTCTATTACCAGCACGCCAAGCTCGACGTGCAGGATTTCACCCTGTTCAACCCGACCTTCCTCGCGCTCGGCGCGCCGTTCAACGCGCTGGGCGACACCAGCAACGACCGCGATTATACGCAGAAATCGGACCTGATCTCCGCCTTTGCGCAAGGCGAATTGTCGGTCACCGACCAGCTTCGCATCACCGCGGGCGCGCGGTTCAACCATGAAAAGAAGAGCGGCAGCCGCAGCCTCGCCATCGTGCAGGGACCACTCAGCACCGCGCCGGCGCCCGTCGTCGCGGCGGTGTTCCGTGCGCTCAATATCGAAGCGCACAGCGTGTCGGGCAAGCTCAGTGAAGACAGCTTCAACCCCATGGTCAACGTCCAGTATGACGCGACCGATGATCTGATGCTCTACGCGTCCTATGCCAAGGGCACCAAGGCAGGCGGTTTCGATATTCGGTCCAACTCGCTGCCGGGTTCGACCACCGTAGCCAAGCCCGGCGCATTTGAATTCGAGGACGAAAGTGCCGACAATTTCGAGGCGGGCCTGAAGTACAAGGGGCGGAATATCGCCTTCAATCTCTCGGTCTATCGCACCGACTACAAGGATCTTCAGGTAAACATCTTCGACGGCACACTGAACTTCAACGTTCGCAACGCCGCCGAAGCGCGCACGCAGGGCGTCGAGGCCGATTTCCGCGCGGCGGTTGCACCCGGGCTGACGATCAGCGGCGCGGTCGCCTATCTCGATTTCAAATTTTCGAACTTTACCGACGGGCAATGCTATTATCTGCAGACGCCGGACGCGAACGGCTTTTGCGACTATTCGGGCAAGCGCAACGCCTTGAGCCCGAAATGGTCGGGGAATTTGAACCTCGATTACACGACGCCGGTGACGAGCGACATAAAGGTGGCGTTCAACCTCAACGCCGACTTCTCCTCCTCCTATATCGCGGCGGCGAACCTCGACCCGCGCACGCATCAGGACGGCTATGTGAAGCTGGGCGCACGGCTTGCGCTCGCCCAGATCGACGATCGCTGGGAGGTGGCACTGATTGGCCGCAATCTCACCAACCAGCGGATTTTGCAGACCGCAAGCTCGATGCCGCTGGCGACGACGATCACCGGAGGGGCAGGCAACGCGTATAACGGCATCGTCGACCGGCCGCGGACGATCGCGGTGCAACTGACCGGGCGTTTCTGATCCAGCAGGGAGGGCGGTTCGGCGCCGCTCTCCCCTGTCGCAGGTGCCAGCCTTGTCGATCCAACCGTCGTGGTTTAGGGGCGGGAAAGGGTAAGGACGGCTTATTTGAAACACGATCGCACGATCAGGGCCTGTTCGATCTGGCGCGCGCTCGATGTTGTCGGCGACGTCCCCGTCTTGCTGTTGATGGAACAGGCCTTCCTCGGTACCCACAGTTTCGACGAATTTGTCGCGCGCACCGGTCTTGCGCGGTCGGTCGTCAACGGTCGCCTCAAGAAGCTGGTTGAAGAGGATTGCCTCGCCAAAATCCCCAAGAAGGGCGGGCGCGGTTTTCACTATGTTTTGACTCAAAAGGGGCGGGACCAATTCCCCAATGCGTTGATGATGCTGCGCTGGCAGCATCGCTGGGAGGCCGACGGCCGCGATTTTCAGGTTCGCCTGAACCATAAGAGTTGCGGCCATGCGTCCGAGCCGGTTCCGGTGTGCGCGCACTGCCGGGCCGAAATCGACCCGCGTGACGTCGACTGGTGCGAGGGGCCGGGGCTCGCGCAAGTCGTCCCGCATTACGAGCGGCGGCGCTTCAACGGCGAAGTCGGCGCGCGGCGGCCGGGTGGTCGTCCGCTTGTCGACACGATGATCGAATTGTTCGGTGACCGCTGGGCGACGCTCGTCGTCCGCGCGATGTTTACCAGCATAAACCGCTTCGACGATATCCAGCGCGACACGCTGATGGCGACGAACATATTGACCGGCCGGCTCGAACGGCTGGTTCGGCAGGGCATTTTGAAAACCGTGCCCTATTCGAGCCACGCGGACCGCGTCGAATATCGCCTGACCGCCAAGGGGCGCGACCTCTATCCCGTGCTGCTCGCGCTGCTACAGTGGGGCGATCGCTGGTTCGCCGACGAGCGCGGGCCGCCGCTGCTGCTCACGCACCGCACTTGCGGCCATGACCTGCACATGATCGCGGCATGCAGTCATTGCGGCGACGAACTGCAATTGGCGAACAGCCGCTTCACGATCGAAACGGCCGATGATGGCGCGGGCGGCGCGTGACATTAATCGCGTCACCCCCTATAGGCGCGGCATGCGGTCGCTGATGCGCCTCCTGACCGGTTTGCTGATGACCCTGTCCATCGGGTTGGGGAGCATCGCGCATGCCGCCGAGGCGCCGGTGCCGGTCGCTGCGGAGGCTTGCGCCGAAGATGCCGGGCATAGCGATGGTGAACCCGCAAACGATTCCGACAAGATGGGACTGCACGGCCACGGCTGCCATGGGCATCATCAGGTCGGCAGTCCGGCGGACGGTGGTGTCGTCGCGCACCTGCCGCTTCATCGTGTCAATTATGCCGCCGGCCATGATTTCGTGCCGCAACTGATTCCCGGCGCCAACCTGCGGCCCCCGATCGCCTGACCCTGCCCGCGCTGCCGGATATCCGGCGGCTGATTTTGGCTTGTTCAGGATAAATCACGATGAAATCATTATGGGCGGCCATGCTGGCCGCGCCGCTCTGTGCCTGGCCGGCGCAGGCGCAAGTCGCGCCCCCGTCTGCGGGCGGCGACATACTCACCCTTGACGAAGCGCTGGCAGACGCCGGCGTGACGACCCCGCTGACACAGGCGGCCGAAGCGAGCGTCTGGGCCGCGCAGGCCGCGCGTGGCGTCGCGCGGCTCCGTCCCAATCCGTCGGTCAGCGTGGACACCGAAAATGCGCTTGGGACCGGGCCCTACCGCCGGTTCGACGAGTCGGAGACGACCGTGACGTTCGCTATGCCGATCGAGCTCGGCGGGAAACGATCGGCGCGCGTCGCGGTCGCCGACGTGCGGATCCGGCGTGCCTATATCGACCTTGCGGTCGCCGAAGCCGACCGGCGCCTCGCGGTCACCGAGGCTTATATCACCGCAATCGCGTCGGAAAGAAATGCTGCCGTTGCCGAAGCGCAGGTTGCGGTCACGACCGAAAATCTGCGCATCGCCCGCGACCGGGTGATGGTCGGCGCCAATTCGCCGATCGACGAACAGCGCGCCGCGTTGGAGCAGGTGCGCGCGACCGCCCAGGCCGAAACCGCGTTGCGGACCGCCATCGCGGCGCGCGTAACGCTGACGCAATATGTCGGCGACAGCGCTCGCGCGGGGCTCGACCAGCGCTGGTTCGACATGGCGGCGGCGAGTGGACAGGGCCCTGCCGCGCCCGTTGATGTCCGCGGAACGCTAACGCTCGCCGCCGCATCCGCCGATGCCGCCACGGCCGCAGCCGAATTGCGGCTCGCGCGCAGCCAGCGCGCGCCCGACCTGACCTTGATCGCCGGGACGCGTAGGCTGGAGGCGAGCAATGATCAGGCGATGGTGTTCGGCGTATCGGTGCCGCTGCCGCTGTTCAACGGCGGCAGGGCGGTCGTGATACAGGCCGCGCGCGAGCGCGACCGCGCCGACGCGCAAGGCCGGATCGCACTGTTCGAAGCTGAACGTGCGATCACGGCGGCGGAGGCGGAGCGCGATCGTGCGGCCACCGCGGTACGGGCGTCCGAACCGGCGCTGGCCGCCGCGACCGAAGCCGCACGGATCGCGCGACTCGGCTATGCTGAGGGCAAGTTCGACCAACTCATCCTGCTCGACGCCGAACGGACGCTGCTCGACACACGCCGGGCCGGCATCGACGCGCGCGCCGCTTATCATAATGCCGTGGCCCGCCTTGCGCGGCTGACGGCCCGGCTGCCTGCCGAGGGAGACAATCAATGACCATCCTGTTCCGATATCGGGCGGCGCTGCCGCTCGCGCTGACGCTCATTCTGGCCGGTTGCGGCCAGCAGACGGAGGCGCCCGCCGCAAAGACCGAAGCGAAAGAGATCGAAGCCGAAGGCGTCGTCCATCTGACTGCCGAACAGATAAAGGCGGCGGGGATCGTCCTCGTAAGCTCGACTCCCGGCGCTGGGGTGCTCAGCCTGCCCGCGACGATCGAAAGCGACCCGCAGGCGACGCAGGTCGTGTCGGCAGCGATCGGCGGCCGCGTTGTCGCGCTCAATCGCAATCTGGGTGAGGGCGTCGGGCGCGGCGAAGTCGTTGCGGTGATCGAAAGCCGCGACGCCGCTGGATTGCGCGCCGAGGTCGAGGCGGCGCAGGCGCGCGCCAATCTGGCGCGCTCGAACCTCGCGCGCGAGGAAAGGCTGTTCGCGCTCAGGGTCTCGCCCGAACGCGACCTGATCGCGGCGCGCACCGCGATGACCGAGGCGAATATCGCGGCGCGCCTTGCCGGACAGCAGCTTTCGGCGGCGGGTGTCGGGGGCGGGGCGCTCAACCGCATCGGCGTCGTCGCGCCGATCGGCGGGCAGGTGACCGCGCGCAACGTCATACTTGGGCAGACCGTCGCGCCCGATGCCGAATTGTTCCGCGTCGCCAATCTCGACCGCGTCGCGATCAACCTGTCGCTGTCCCCGGCCGACGCCGGACGCGTCCGCGTGGGCACGCCCGTCGAGGTCAGGTCGGGGTCGCGCACGGCCGCTGCGCGCATCCATTTCGTGTCGCCCGTGCTCGACAGTGCAACACGACTTGTCCCCGCAGTCGCGCTGGTTGACAATGCGGACGGCACTTGGCGCCCCGGCGAACCGGTCACCGCAAACTTGCGGATCGTTGCTGCGGGTGACGCCGTGAGCGTGCCCGACAGCGCGATCCAGACCGTCGAGGGCCGCACGAGCGTATTCGTCCGCACGAAGGAGGGATTCCGCGCTGTCCGCGTGACCGTCATCTCGCGCGTCGGCGGCATGGCCACGGTCACCGGCCTGTCGGGCCGCGAGAGCGTCGCGGGCGAGGGCAGTTTTACCCTGAAGGCGGAACTCGCCAAGGGTGAAGCCGAACATGGGGGGCACTGACATGATCGCCTCTATCGTCAATTTCGCTGTCGCGCGCCGCTGGCTCGTCCTGCTCCTCACCGCGATCGCGGCGCTGATCGGCGCCTGGGCCCTTAGCCGCCTGCCGATCGATGCCGTCCCCGACATCACCAACAATCAGGTGCAGGTCAGTGCGCGCGCCCCCGCGCTGTCCCCCGAACAGGTCGAACGGCAGGTCGCCTTTCCGATCGAAACCGCGCTCGCCGGCATCCCGGGGCTCGAAAGCACGCGCTCGCTGAGCCGCAACGGCTTCGCGCAGGTCACCGCGGTGTTCACCGACGCGACCGACATCTATTTCGCGCGCGCGCAGGTCGCCGAGCGGCTGCGCGACGCCGGACGCGCGCTGCCCGACGGTGTCGATCCCGAGATGGGCCCGATCGCGACCGGGCTGGGCGAAGTCTTTATGTGGACGGTCCACATGGCGCATCGCAAGGACGACCGGCACAAGCCCGGCGAACCGGGAATGCAGCCCGACGGCAGCTATATCACGCCCGAGGGCGACCGGCTGGTCGGCGATGCCGAAAAGGCGACCTATCTGCGCACCGCGCAGGACTGGATCGTCACGCCTTTGCTCAAGCCCGTCGCCGGGCTGGCGGGCGTCGATACGATCGGCGGCTATGTGAAGCAATATCAGGTCGTCCCCGATACGCAGCGGCTGGCGGCGCTCGGCCTTAATCTCGGCGATCTCGCGACTGCGCTCGAGGCGAACAACCGCGCGATCGGCGCCGGGGTCGTCGACCGCAACGGCGAGGGGCTCGCGGTGCGTTCCGATGCGCGAATCGGTGGCGCGGCAGAGCTCGCGCAGACGGTGATTTCGTCGCGCGGCGGGGTTCCGATCCGGCTCGATCAGGTCGCGAGCGTGCGCACCGGACAGGCGATCCGTATGGGATCGGCATCCGAAAACGGCCGCGAGGTGGTCGTGGGCACCGCGATCATGCGGATCGGCGAGAACAGCCGTGACGTCGCAAGCCGGGTGGCCGGGCGCCTAGACGAAATCAACGCGTCGCTGCCGACCGATATCGTCATCCAGCCGGTACTCGACCGGACCAGGCTCGTCGAGGCGACGGTCAAGACGGTCGCGAAAAACCTCACCGAGGGTGCGCTGCTCGTCATCGTCATCCTCTTTTTGTTGCTCGGCAATTTCCGCGCAGCACTGATCGCGGCGCTCGTTATTCCGATCACGATGCTGCTGACGAGCTTCGGTATGCTAAAGGGTGGCGTGTCGGCGAACCTGATGAGCCTTGGCGCGCTCGATTTCGGGCTGATCGTCGACGGCGCGGTGATCATCGTCGAAAATGCGCTGCGGCGCATCGGCGAACGGCAACATCGGCTCGGGCGCACGCTCGACCGCGACGAACGTCTCGGCGTCGTCGCTGCGGCGGCGCGCGAGATGATCCGGCCCTCGGTCTATGGGCAGGCGATCATCATCCTCGTCTATGTTCCGCTGCTTACGCTGACGGGCGTCGAAGGAAAGACCTTCACTCCGATGGCGATGACCGTGATCGTCGCGCTCGTCGCGGCATTTGTCCTTTCGCTCACCTTCGTCCCGGCAATGCTCGCCATCTGGCTGTCGAAGCCGGTCGAGGAAAAGGAAGGGCGGATCATGCGCTGGCTCGGCGCGCGCTATGAACCCGGGCTCGACCGGGCGATGGGGCAGCCACGGAAGACGATGCTGGCTGCGGTCGCGGCGCTTGTCGTCGGGGCGGTCGCCTATGCCACGCTGGGGCAGGAATTCCTGCCGCAACTCGACGAGGGCGATCTCACCGCGCAATTGCTGCGTGTTCCCGGGACATCGGTCGATCAGAGTCAGGCGATGCAGCTTCGCGCCGAACGCGCGCTTGCCGCACTTCCAGAGGTGAAGTTCGTCTTTTCGAAGACCGGCACCGCCGAACTTGCGTCGGACCCGATGCCGACGAACATCTCCGATACCTTCATCATCATGAAGAACCGGCAGGACTGGCCCGACCCACGGCTTTCGAGGGCCGATCTGACGGCAAAGGTCGAAAAGACGCTCGCCGGCCTGCCCGGAAACGCATTCGAGATCAGCCAGCCGATCCAGATGCGCTTCAACGAGCTGATCGCCGGGGTTCGCGGCGACGTCGCGGTCAAGGTCTTCGGCGACGATAGCGATGCGATGGCGGCGACCGCGGACCGGATCGCGGGGGTGCTGCGGAAGACCGAGGGGGCGACCGACGTCCGCGTCGAACAGAGCGAAGGGCTGCCGATGCTCGATATCCGGCCGAAGCGCGATGCGATGGCTGGCCTTGGCATCACCGCGGCGGCGCTGCAGGAAACGGTCGCCGCGGCGGTCGGCGGGCGCGATGCCGGGGTGATCTTCGAAGGCGACCGGCGTTTTGCGGTCACCATCCGCTTGTCCGACGCCGCGCGCGCCGACTTCGCGGCGCTCGGGCAGATCCCCGTGCCGACGCCCGGGGGCAGTTTCGTGCCGCTCGAAAGCATCGCCGAGTTGACCGTCGCCGACGGGCCGAACCAGATCAGCCGCGAGAATGGCAAAAGGCGGATGGTCGTTCAGGCGAATGTTCGCGGCCGTGACGTCGCGAGCGTGGTCGAGGATGCACAGGGTGCGATCCGCGAACAGGTGCGCCTGCCCGCGGGGCAATATGTCGAATGGGGCGGGCAGTTCGAAAATCTTGCCTCGGCTCGCGCTCGTCTCGCGCTCGTCATTCCGGCGTGCTTCGCGCTGATCCTGCTGCTCCTTTACGGCGCGCTCGGCAGCGTACGCGACGCGGCGATCGTCTTCACCGGTGTCCCGCTCGCGCTCGTCGGCGGAACGCTGGCGCTGGCGCTCCGCGGCATGCCCTTTTCGATCTCTGCGGCGGTGGGCTTCATCGCGCTGTCGGGGATCGCGGTGCTCAACGGGCTGGTGATGGTGACGTCGATCCAACAATTGATCGCCGAAGGCAGGGCGCGCGCCGAAGCGGCAAGGGCGGGGGCGCTTGCAAGGCTGCGGCCGGTCGTGATGACCGCGCTCGTCGCCTCGCTCGGTTTCGTGCCGATGGCGCTCGCAACGGGCGCGGGGGCGGAGGTGCAGAAGCCGCTCGCGACGGTGGTCATCGGCGGGCTGGTTACGGCGACGCTGCTGACGCTGTTCGTGCTGCCGACGCTTTATGCGCGCCATGGAGGCCGGCGGGCCTAGGGAAGCAGCCTGCCTTCGTCGCGCCGCGGCATCGGCGCGACGAAGCGCAGGACCAGCGCCGAGAGCAGTAGCCAGCCCGCCGAGCCGAGGATTGCGGAGGGAAGCGAGGTGAGGTCGGCGACCAGCCCGAGCGTATAGGCACCGAGCGCCATCGCGCCGAAGGTCACCGCCTGGTAGATCGACAGGCAGCGGCCAAGGATATCCTCGGGCGAGCGCAATTGCATCGCGACGTTGAGCGTCGTCAAGGTCGAGACCCACGCGCCGCCGGCAACGAAGGCCGCAATCATCGTCGGCGGCAGGCTGGCGGTCAGCGCGACGGGGAGCATCGCGGTAGCAAAGACGAGCGATGCGGCGGTCACGACGCGGTCGCTGCCCCAGCGCCGGCGTGCGGCGCCGATCCACAGCGCCGCGAAAATCGATCCAGCTCCGAAGGCGGCAAGGCACAGGCCATAGATGATTTCGGTGCCGTGCAGCCGGTCGCGGACGAGCGACGGGAGAAGCGCCTGAAACCCCGCCGCGCCGAAGCCGAAGGCGAACCCGCGGATCAGGACGCGGCGTACCGGGTCCGACTGCGCACAGAAGCGAAGGCCTACCGCGATGGCGGCCAGCATCGGGATGCGACGCGGCGGAACCGTCTCGGGATGCCAACGCAGCAGCACGACGATCAGCGCGATATAGCTCAGCGCATTGAGCCCGAAGGCGGCGGCGGTGCCGACGATCGAGATCAACAGGCCCCCGAGCGCGGGGCCGACGCTGCGCGCAAGGTTGAATGCGATGGTGTTGAGCGCGATCGCCTGCGGCAGATCCTTCGGCCCGACCTGCAATCGCACTGACGCCTGCCATGCGGGGCCGTTGAGCGCGGTGCCGCATCCGACCGCGAGGGTGAAGAACAGCAAGGTCAGTGGCGTAATCGCGCCCATATAGGTGATCAGCGTCAGCGCGGCCGAAACGATCAGCATCCCCGTCTGCGCCGCAAGCATCACGCGCCGCCGGTCGAAATTGTCGGCGATCGCCCCGGCGAAGATTCCGAGAAGCATGACGGGAATCGTCGTGCTCGCCGCCACCAATGCGATCAGCAGGTGCGAACTGGTCAACTCGGTCATCAGCCACGCCGCTGCGACCGACTGGATCATCGACCCCATGTTCGACGCGAGGTTCGCGATCCAGATCGCACGGAAGGCGGGGTAACGGAAGGGCGCGAACGCGGAGGGAGATTCAGGGCTCACACCATTGCGCCTACCGCTCGCTCGCGGTCATCGCAACCCGTTCAGGAAATGGCGGGGCCGCTGGTATCTTGATATTCGCGGCGCAGTTCGATCAGCCGCCGCTTCATGCGCGCGATCGCGCCCTTCATCGCGGGATCGGCGATCCGGTTGTCCATTTCGTGCGGGTCGGTCCTGAGGTCGTAAAACTCCCACGCGTCGAGGCCTTCGCCATAGAAGCGCACGAGCTTATATCGCTCGCCGCGCACGCCATAATGAGCGCGTACCGCATGAAATCCCGGAAACTCGTAATAATGATAATAGACGTCCTTGCGCCAGTCGCGCGGGGTGCCGCCCGTCAGTAGCGGCATCATCGACCGACCCTGGATCGTCGCCGGACCCTTGACCCCGGCATAGTCGAGGAAAGTCGGCGCATAGTCGATATTCTGGATCGGTGCCGCGATGCGGGTGCCCGGGCGGATATGCCCCGGATACTGGATCAAGAAGGGCGTGCGCATCGATTCTTCATAGATGAAGCGCTTGTCGAACCAGCCATGCTCGCCAAGATAGAAGCCCTGGTCGGAGGTGTAGACGACGATGGTGTTCCGATCGAGGCCGCTTTCACCGAGATAGTCGAGCACCGCACCGACGCCTTCGTCGACCGCCGCGATCGTGCCCAGATATTGCTGCATGTAACGCTGATATTTCCACAGCGCGAGGTCGCGGTTCGACAGCGGCGCGGCGTTGAGCCGGTCGTTGTCGGCCTGCATCGCCGCGTCCCATTCGGCCTGCTGGGCGTGCGTCATCCGGTCGAATGCGCCGGGCCAGCGATTGTAGCGGAGCTGCGCCGATCCCTTTGCGACGGTCATCTTGAGGTCGTGCCCCTCATACATGTCGCGATAGATGTTCATTTCCTGCGTGCCCGCGGCGGTGCGGCCCGCATAATCGTCGAAATAATTGCCGGGCACGGGGAAGGTCACGCCCTGATATTTCTGTACATGGCGCAGGGCTGGCATGAAATTGCGGTGCGGCGCCTTGTGGTGGATAAGGATCGCGAAGGGCTTGGATTTGTCGCGCCCGTTTTTCAGCCAGTCGAGGCTGTATTGCGTGATGAGGTCGGTGGCATAGCCTTCTACGATGCTGCGCCCCTTGGGCGTGATGATGTCGGGATTATAATATTCGCCCTGGTCGTCGAGCACCTTCCAGTCGTCGAAGCCGATGCCGTCGGGTGAGTAGTTGATGTGCCATTTGCCGAACATTGCGGTGGCATAGCCCGCCTGGCTCAGCGCGCGCGGCCACACCCAGACATGGTTGTCGAAGCGCTGGCCGTTCTGCGTGAAACCGTGAGCGTTGCTCTGACGCCCTGTGAGCAGCGTCGCGCGGCTGGGGCCGCAAAGCGAATTGCCGACGAAGCTCTGCGTGAAGATCGCGCCATTCTTGGCAATCCGGTCGATATTGGGCGTCGGCGCCAGCTTCGATAGCGGCGACCCATAGGCCGAAATCGCCTGATAGGCGTGATCATCGGACATAATATAGACGATGTTCGGTCGCCGCTCCGGCTGCGCTCCCACCGCGGAAACGAAAGCGAGCGGGAGGGCGAGGGCAACCGGAAGGCGAAACCGCATCGTCACTCGGTCAGCTCGAAGCCGGCTTCCTGCCCTTCGGCCGAGGAGGGGCCGACCCACAGCTTGAACTGCCCGGGTTCGCTGCCCCAGCTCATATCCTGCCGCGTGAAGGCCAAATCGGCGTCGGTCAGGGTGAAGCGGACCGTTCGTTTCTCGCCCTTCTTCAGCATCAGCTTTTCAAAGCCCTTGAGCTCCTTGACCGGGCGCGTCACCGATCCGACAAGGTCGCGGACGTACAGCTGGACGACTTCCTCGCCGTCGCGCGCGCCGCTATTGGTCACGGTGACGCTGGCGGTCAGCGGCTCGCCTGGGCGAATTTTCGTCTTGTCGAGCGTCACCGGCGAATAGGCGAAGCTGGTGTAGCTGAGGCCGTAGCCGAAGGGATAAAGCGGCGTGTTCGGCGTATCGAGATAGCGCGAGACATATTTCGCGTTGGGTTCCTCTGGCTTGATCGGCCGCCCGGTGTTTTTCATGTCGTAATAGATCGGCACCTGTCCGACGTTGCGGGGGAAGGTGACGGGCAATTTGCCCGACGGATTATAGTCGCCATAAAGGACATCCGCGACGGCATGGCCGCCCATCGTCCCGGGATACCAGGCCTCAAGGATCGCATCGACATTGGCGTCGGCCCATTCGATGCTGTTCGGTCGTCCGCTCATCAGAACGAGGATGATCGGCTTGCCGGTTTTCTTGAGTTCCTCCAGCAAAGCCTGCTGGTTACCCGGCAGGTCGAGCGAGGTGCGGCTCGCTGCTTCGCCGGTCATGTTCCAATGCTCGCCCATCGCGGCGACGATTACATCGGATTTCTGCGCGAGCGCGATCGCTTCGGCGAAGCCGTCGGTCTTACCCGCGTCGGTGAACTGATAGCCCGCACCCTTGGCATAAGCGACCGTCGTTCCCTTGGGTGCGCGCGCCTGCAGGCCTTCGAGCAGGGTGACCGGCCGCGTCTTGCGGTCGCCTGCTGCGGCCCAGCTGCCGATCATATCCTCCTTGCTGTCGCCGAGCGGCCCAATCAGCGCGATCGACTTTGCAGATGCGGCGAGCGGAAGGGCGCCGTCCTTGTTTTTCAGCAGCACAATCGACTTGCGCGCAACGTCGCGCGCCGCTTCGAAGAAATCGGCGCGATAGACGGTCGCCTTTTCGCGCGCCTCGTCCGAATAGCGATAGGGATCCTCGAATAGGCCGAGGCGGTACTTCATCTCGAGGATCGCTTTTACCGCGGCATCGACGCGTTTCACGTCGACCTTGCCCTCGGCAACCGACCGCGCGAGGTGGTCCATGAACACCGCGCCTTGCAGATCCATGTCGACACCGGCGTTGATCGCCTGTTCGCCGGCCTGCTCCAGATCCTTCGAATAGCCGTGCGAGACCATTTCGTTGATCGACGTGTAATCGGTTACGATGAAGCCCTTGAAGCCCCATTTCTTGCGCAGCACGTCGGTCAGCAGATAGTGGCTGCCCGACGCCGGCACGCCGTCATATTCGTTGAACGAGGTCATGAAGGTTGCTGCGCCGGCATCGGCCGCCGCCTTGAACGGCGGCAGATAGACGTCGCGCAGCGTGCGCTCCGAAATATCGACGGTATGGTAATCGCGGCCCGCTTGCGCCGCGCCATAGGCGGCGAAATGCTTGGCGGTCGCGAGCACCGTATCGACGCGTTTCAGGTCGTCGCCCTGGAACCCCCGCACGCGCGCGGCAGCGATCTTGCTGCCAAGGAAGACATCTTCGCCGGCGCCTTCGGACATGCGGCCCCAGCGCGGGTCGCGCGCGACGTCGACCATTGGCGCGAAGGTCCAGTGGATGCCTTCGGCTGCGGCTTCGGTTGCGGAGATTCGCGCTGACTTTTCAATGGCATCCAGGTCCCAGCTCGCCGATTCGCCCAGCGAGATAGGAAAGATGGTGCGGTGGCCATGGACGACGTCATAGCCGAAGAGCAGGGGGATTTTCAGCCGCGTTTCTTCGACCGCGAGCCGCTGCAGGTCGCGCGTATATTTGGCTGTGAAGGCGTTGAAGATCGATCCGATGCGGCCCTTGCGGATATCGTCCTGATAGCCTTGGCGCATCGTGGGGCCGGTCGAATCCCAGTCGCTCGTCAGGAGCGACAATTGCCCGATTTTCTCGTCCAGCGTCATCTTTGCCATCAAGTCGGCGACGAAGCGGTCCATTTTCGGATCGGCGCGCGTCCAGCCCGCCGAATCCACCGGCGCCCTTTCAGTCGCGCTCGACGCTGGCTTCGCGAGCAGCGGGGTTGGGGCGAGCTGTCCTGCCACCATCAAGGTGGCCAGTGTCAGGCATGTGAGATTGCGCTTCATCGGCGGCATGATTCGTCCTTCCCGGTCGGGTTTGCTTATACATTGTCACGCGGATTGGCCGAATTTCGGCGGAAAACCGGCTGGCCCCCGATTGCATCCATCTGCGTCGCTTCTCTCTATACAGTCATCGTGAAACCGGTTACAAATCAAAAAAACACGACGCGGTTTCCCGCGACTCGTCGTTGAGCGGTGGCAAGGCCGATCGGCGAAAGGAGCGAGGGCGGGAGATGTCGGGGCACAAAAAAGGGAGGATGCTGTGAAGTTTTCGCATGATTTTCAAACTGTTTCCGCACGCCGGTCGCGCGCACGTTCGCTCGCGGTGGCGCTCGCGTGGAGCAGCGCGGCAGCTGCGCTGGCCGTCGCGGTTGCGGTCCCCGCGCATGCCCAGGTGTCGAACGCTTCGCTTCGCGGGACGGTGAAGGCCGATGGCGGGGTGTCGCAGGTCACCGCGATCAACGTCGATACGGGCCTGACGCGTAGCGTCACCGTCGGTGAAAATGGCAGCTACAATATCGCGTCGCTTCCCGTCGGCACCTATCGCCTCGAGCTGACCACCCCTGGCGGGGTGCGTCGCACTGACGAATTCACCCTCTCGGTCGGGCAGAGTGCGGTTCTGGACTTCGACTTTTCGCAGCCGGACATTGCTTCGGCCGGCGACGATGCGATCATCGTCACCGGTTCGCGGATACGGTCGATGGAGGGCGGCGAAGTCGGCTCAAACATCACTCAGCGTCAGATCGAGGTGCTGCCGCAGAACAACCGCAACTTCCTGGCCTTCGCCGACCTTGCTCCGGGCGTCCAATTCGTAACCGGCGGCAACGGTCAATCGCGCCTGCAAGGCGGCGCGCAGGACAGCCGCAGCGTCAACATCTTCATCGATGGCGTGGGACAGAAGGATTATGTCCTGAAAAACGGCGTCACCGGTCAGGATTCGACGCAGGGCAATCCGTTCCCGCAGTTGGCGGTCGGCGAATATCGCGTCCTGTCGTCGAACTATAAGGCCGAGTTCGATCAGGTGAGCTCCGTCGCGATCACGGCGGTAACCAAGTCGGGTACCAATGAGTTCCACGGCGAAGCCTTCATCGATTATACCGATCAAGGCCTTCGCGATGCGCGGCCCAACGAACTCAGGACGTCCAAGGTCAAGACCAGGGATTTCCAGTTCGGCGGCGCGCTCGGCGGACCGATCATCAAGGACATGCTGCACTTCTTCGTAACCTACGAAGGCAAGCGGCAAGAAAATCCGGTTGATATCCGCCCGGGGCTCAGCCTGCCCGTTACCTATTTCCCGTCCGAATATCAGGGCGTGTTCGGGCCGACGAACGCGACCTTCAACGAAGATCTCTATTTCGGCAAACTCAGTTTCCAGCCTTCCAACAGCGATCTTATCGAAGTGTCGGGCAAATATCGCAAGGAAAGCGGTGAATTCCTCGGCTCCGGGATCAATGCCCGCAGCACGATCAGTTCGCAGGATGTCGAGGAACTGCGTGTCACCGGGCGCTGGGAGCACACGGCCGACAGTTGGATCAACGATTTCAAGGTGACATACGAGGACGTCAAATGGGCGCCTACACCCGTCGTTTTCGAAGATGCGCGGCTCTTCGCCTATGCCGGACCGTCGCCGACAAATCCGCAACCCGGCGTGGTCGTGCGTGAGGAGATCCTGCGCATTGGCGGCGGCGGCAACTATCAGGAAAAGGGTCAGAAGGGCTGGGGTGTCCAGAATGACTTCACCTGGACCGGGTTCGAAGGCCACACGATCAAGGTCGGCGCGAAGGCGAAATGGGTCGAGTTGAACACGTTGCAACTCGGCAATTTCAACCCGGTCTATACCTATAATCCCGCATTCAATCCGGGTGGCGGCAGCTTCAACGACGATATTCCCTATCGCGTCCAGTTCGGCGCACAGACCGGCAACGGCAGCCCGATCGTCAACTCGAAGAATTTTCAGTTCGGCATCTACGTCCAGGACGATTGGGAGGTCACCGACCGGTTGACGTTGAACCTCGGCGTGCGATGGGATTATGAGCGGACTCCGGCCTATCTTGACTTCGTCCACCCCGCCGACGCAGTGAATGCGGTGTCGCCGGCCAATTATCCGAACCTGGTCAATGCCGACTACGACATTAACGACTTCATATCGACGGGTTCGGAGCGCAAGGCGTTCACTGGGGCGTGGCAACCACGCATTGGCTTCAGCTACGAACTCGACGACGAGGCACGCTATGTGCTGTTCGGCGGTTTCGGCCGATCGTACGACCGCAACCAGTTCGACTTCCTGCAACAGGAAATCAGCGTCGGTTCGTACACGACCCGGACGTTCAACTTCATCACGGGCGATCCGAACAACACATGCGTCGCAGGACCGACCTGCGTTCCATTTGATCCCGTCTATCTGACCGAAGCCGGTCGCGCTCAGTTGCTGACTCAGGCCGGCCCTGGCGGCGGGCGTGAACTGCGCTTTATCGACAATGATCTGAAGGTTCCCTATTCGGACCAGTTCAGCCTTGGTTTCCGCGCCCGCGTGACGCCGCTGTTCGAAGCCGAAGTCGGGTATAGCCATATTGAGAGCAAGGACGGCTTTGCCTATCTGCTCGGCAATCGTCGGCCCGACGGCAGCTTCTTCCCGCCGGCACCGGCAGTACCCGATTCGCCGTTCGGTTTCGCACCTCCGGGCTTCGGTTCGATCATCATCGGGACCAACGGGCTCGAGACGAGTGCCGATTCCGGGTATCTGAAGTTGGTCAAAAATTACTCGGCATCCTCGCCGTGGACCTTTTCGGCGACCTACACCTATACCGAGGCCGAGGAGAACCGGAACTTCGGCGAGGTTTTCAGCTTGGATTTCCCGTCGCTGGAGGATTATCCGATCACGCGGTCGAGCGGGGTGCGCAAGCACCGGCTAGTCGCTACGGGGTCGGTCGATCTTCCGATTGGGGTGACGCTCTCGGGCAAGTTCCAGATCGCATCGCCGCCCTATCTGAAGGCGTTCCGCAGCGTCGGCGGGGCAAATCCGATCCGCGAGGTGATTTCGAACGAAGCCGACGGGAACGGCGATCGCTGGGGTTTTCGCCAGATGGACATCGCCATCACCAAATATGTCCCGTTCCGCTTCATCAGCGAGGAATCGCGCTTGCGGCTGCGCGTCGACATTCTGAACCTGTTCAACGACCGGAACTATGTCGATTACAATAATGACCCGTCGTCCCCCAACTACCTGAATATTTCGGGCAACGGCGTTGGCGGGAATCCGCCCCGCACTGTAAAGCTTTCGGCCGGCTTCTCTTTCTGACCGGCTGACAAGGCGCCCGGCTGCATCCCCCCTCCCGCGGCCGGGCGCCCAAAATTTTGGAGTATCGAATGTCGTTCCGGACCGGGGCTTTGCTGTTGCCCCTCGTGGCGCTCGCCGCCGCTTGCACCGCCGCGCCCGCACCGAGCGCAGCCGTTCCTCCGCCGGCGTCCATTGCGCCGATGACGAAGGCCGCCTTTTCCGAAGAGCTGACCCAGCGCACCTTCCGCTATTTCTGGGACACGACCGATACCGAGCGCTGCCTTGCGCCCGACCGCTGGCCGAGCAATCCCTTTTCCTCGATCGCGTCGACGGGCTTTGCGCTCACTGCCTATGGCATCGGTGCCGAGCGCGGTTATGTGACGCGCGCCGAGGCGGCGGAGCGTACGCGCGATTGCCTGCGCTTCTATTGGACTGCGCCGCAGGGCCCTGCCGCGACCGGCATGGCCGGCCATAAAGGCTTTTTCTATCATTTCCTCAACAATGAAGATGGAACGCGGCGCGGCAAGACCGAGCTTTCGACCGTCGATACGTCGCTGCTGCTCGGCGGCATATTGTTCGCCCAAAGCTATTATGACCGCGACACCCCGGTCGAGGCCGAGATTCGCGACCTTGCAGAGAAGATCTACCGCCGCGTCGACTGGACTTTCGTCCAGCGCGAGAACAGCCGGATTCCGTCGGCCAATGGCGGCGGGCGCAAGGCGATCGCGATGGGCTGGTATCCCGAACGCGGCGATGGCGGCGATTTCGGCACACACGACTGGGTCGGCTATAACGAGGGCATGCTCGTCTATATCCTCGCGATGGGTTCGCCGACGCACCCCGTCGGCAAGGATGCGTGGGCCAAGGGCTGGGCGGCCGATCTCGAAAAGGACTGGGGCAGCTATTACGGTCAGCCGCATCTCCAGTTCGAACCGCTGTTCGGGCATCAGTACAGCCATGTATGGGTCGACTTTCGCGGCATCCAGGACGATTTCATGCGCGGCAAGGGCATCGACTATTTCGAGAACAGCCGCCGCGCGACGCTGGCGCAGCGCGCCTATGGCGCCGATAATCCGAACAAATGGGTGGGCTATGGCGCGGATATCTGGGGATGGACCGCGTCCGACGGGCCCGGCTATTCGCAAGGCCAATATAGCGTCAACGGTACGCAGCGCGATTTCAACGGCTATATGGCGCGCGGGGTCAGCGCGATCCGCGTCGTCGACGACGGAACCATTGTCCCCACGGCGGCGGGCGGCTCGGTCGCCTTCGCGCCCGAGGTGACAATCCCCGCGCTGATGGCGATGCGCCAGAAATATGGCGAACGGCTCTATACGCGCTACGGCTTCAAGGACGCCTTCAACCCCAGCTTCACCTTTACCGACGCGAGCTCGCGCAGCGGCACGGTCGATCCGGTGCATGGCTGGGTCGCGAACGACTATCTCGGCATCGATCAGGGGCCGATCCTCGCGATGATGGAAAATCATCGGAGCGGCCTGGTCTGGAAGGTGATGCGGGGGAACCCGCATATCGTCCGCGGGCTGAAGCGCATCGGCTTTACCGGTGGCTGGCTTGATCAGGCGAAGGCTGAATAGGGCTCAGCAACCCTTGCCGATGCACAGGTCGGCAAGCACCGGGTAATGGTCCGACGGGAGCTTGCCGCCCGTCTGTTGCGTCAGCGTTGCGTGGCGCAGCACCGCGACACCGTCGCTCACGAAAATATGGTCGATCGGGCTCGGCTCGTTCTTTCCGATATCGAAGCCGGTGAAGGTACCGAGAGGCCCGAAATGCGGCTTCCGGCTGATCGTCAGCGTATCGTGCAGCGCGGCCGGTCCAGGCGCGGGGGCGGTGATCACTGCGTGCGCGGGGCTGTCGGCGCGGCTGTTGAAATCGCCCATCAGCACCACTGTCTCGCGCGCCTTTCGCTGCTCGGCGATCCAGCGGCGGATTTGCCGCGCGCTTTCGAGGCGCGCCGCCGTGCCGACATGATCGAAATGGGTGTTCACGACCAGCAACCGGCGCCGCGAGGCCTTGTCCTCCAGTCGCGCCCAACTCGCAATACGCGGGTAAGCGGCATCCCAACCCTTGCCGGGCACGTCGGGGGTCGGCGACAGCCAGAAGGTCCCCGACGCGATCAGCGCGAAGCGGTCGCGGCGGAAACCAAGCGGTGAGAACTCGCCCTTGTCCTTCCCGTCGTCGCGCGCGGCGCCGATAAAGCGATAGGCGGCCAGGTCGGCTTCGACTGCCTGCTTCTGGTGCAGCAGCACCTCCTGCATCCCGACAAGATCGGGGGCATAATAAGCGACGAGGCTGGTCAGCGCGCTCCGCCGGTGGGGCCACGCATTGTCGCCGTCCGACGCGACGTCGAGGCGGATATTATAGGTCATCGCGCTGTAGCGGTCGGCGCGTTCCTTCGCCGTCGCGGGCTGCGCAAGCAGCGCCGCGACAAGGATCAGCAGCCAGCGGGTCATCCGAGATTCCCGCCGTTCGCCGCGATGACATGACTGTAGAAGCGCGCGCTGCGTTTCGGCGTGCGAACCTGCGTCTCATAATCGACATGGACGATTCCGAAGCGCTTCGAGAAACCCAGCGACCATTCGAGATTGTCGAGCAGCGACCACGCCATATAGCCGCGCACGTCGACGCCCTGGCGGATCGCATCGCCGATCGCCGAAATATGGGTGCGGAGGTAATCGCAGCGGAGCGGATCGTCGATCCCGTCGGGCCCGGCCTTCGGCGGGTCGTAGAAGGCGGCGCCATTTTCGGTGATATAGACGGGGATATCGCCATAGGTGTCGCGGAACCAGACGAGCATGTCGGTGAGCGCGGGCGGATAGACTTCCCAGTCGGTCGTCGTATGCGTCGCATTCTGCCGCACCGGCGACGCGCCGACCGGCCACTGGTTCGGGTCGGCCTTTACGACGTTGCGCGTGTAATAATTGATCCCGATGAAATCGAGCGGCTGGCAGATGTCCTTCAGGTCTTCGGCCGGCCACTGCGGCCAGGCTTCGCCGAATATCTCGGCGAGTTCGTCAGGGTAGCTGCCCTTCAGCGCCGGATCGAGATATTGGCGGTTCATATAGGCGTGGGCACGCGCGGTCGCGGCGACATCCTCGGCGCTGTCGCTCGCCGGATATTTGGGCTCGATATTTACGACGAGGCCGATTTCGTGCGCGCCTTCGCTGCGATAGACCTGCACCGCGCGGCCGTGCGCGCGCATCAGATTGTGACTCGCGATCGGGGTTTCGAACAGGTTGCGATGTCCGGGTGCAAGCGCGCCGTGAAGATAGCCGCCATCGGTGATCACCCAGGGTTCGTTGAGCGTCACCCATTTCTTCACGCGGCCGTCGAGCCGGCGGTACATCACCGAGCCATATTCGGCGAACCAGTCTGCACTGTCGCGATTGAGCCAGCCGCCCTTGTCGTCGAGCGCTGCGGGGAGGTCCCAATGATGGAGCGTCAGCAAGGGCTCGATATCATGCTTGAGCAGTTCGTCGACGAGCCGCTCGTAAAAACCGAGGCCGGGTTCGTTGATGCGCCCGATCCCCTCGGGTAAAACGCGACCCCAATTTACGCTGAAGCGATAGGCTTTCAGCCCCAGCTCCTTCATCAGCGCGACGTCGGCGGGCATGCGGTTATAATGATCGCAGGCGATATCGCCGGTGTCGCCCTTCGCCGCCATCAGCCGCGGGTCGTGGCTGAAGCGTTGCCAGATGCTTGCACCCGCACCATCGGCGAGCGGCGATCCCTCGATCTGATAGGCGGCAGTCGCGGCGCCCCACAGGAAATCGTCGGGGAAAATCGTCTGCGTCATTTTTTGTCCTTGTCGCCATCCGTGGGAGAGGGAAGTTTTTGTTCGAGCAGCCATGCGTAGAGCGCCGAATCATCATAGGCGGGGTCCCAGGCATTGTGGCCGAGGTCGGGGTAGATGGTCAGGCGGACCTTGCGCCCGCCGCACGCGCGGATCGCGCGCGCCATGGCGAAGCTGCCTTCGGGGACGACGACATCGTCGCGGTCGCCGTGAAAGGCCCAGACGGGGAGGTCCATCAGGCGGCACGCCTCGCCCGGATTGCCGCGCCCCGCTACCGCTGCGACGGCGGCGAAGCGCTTCGGTTCGGCGATCGCCCAGCGCCAGCTCGCGTGACCGCCGCGGCTGAGCCCGGTGAGATAGATACGCGCGGCGTCGACGCGGTAGGTCTTCGCGATCCGGTCGACCAGCGCGTCGAGCTTGTCGATATCCCAGTCCTGATCGGAGCCGAGCAGGGGCGAGACGGTGAGGAAGGGAAAATCGGGATCGCGATCGGCGATCTTCGGTGGACCGTGCACCTTGACCTTCGTGATATCGTCGCCGCGTTCGCCTGAGCCGTGGAGGAAGATAAGCAGCGGATATTGCTTGGCCGTATCGGTCAGATAGCCTTTGGGGATGAACAGCTGGTAAGGATAATTGCCCGGCGCAACGGGCTGCTGCGGCGTCTGGCCTTCGACCGGCACGGGCGTCGTCGTCCTTGCGGCGGCGGGAGAGGTGGCGAGGGCGAGGCCCAGCAGCGCCGCGGTCCAATATGTCATTCGTTTTTCCTTGGTTGAACACCTCATCCCTTCACGCTCCCGGTGAGGAGCCCGCTCAGATAGTAGCGCTGGAGAGCGAGGAAGAGGATGAGGACGGGCAGGGTGGTGACGACCGCGCCGGCCATCATGATCTCATAATCCTGCACATTCTGGCGACTGTTCGCGGCGAGCGCGACGGGCAGCGTGTAGAGCTGCTGATCAGCCAGGATGATCAGCGGCCACATGAAATCGTTCCAGCTCGACAGGAAGACATAGAGCGCCAGCGTGACGATGATCGGGGTCAGGATCGGCAGCACGATGCGGCGCAATATCTGCGTTTCGGTCGCGCCGTCGATACGCGCCGCCTCGAGCATCTCGTCGGGGATCGACAGGCAATATTGGCGGACGAGGAAGATGCCGAAAATGCCCGCGAGCCAAGGCACTAGCGCGCCGGCGTAGCTGTTGACCAGCCCCATCGCCTTGAGTTCGAGGAACAGCGGCAGCATGCCGATCTGCCCCGGCACGACGAGTGCGGCGATGAGCATACGGAAAATCGCGTCGCGGCCCTTGAAGCGCAGCTTGGCAAAGGCATAGCCTGCGGGGATTGTGAAAAGCAGCGCCAGCGCCGTCGCGAGCGTCGAGACGAGGATGCTGTTGAAGAGGAAGCGCCCGACGCCGAAGTTTCCGAACAGTTCGCGATAATTCTCCAGCGTCGGGCTTGCAGGCCACAGCGGCGGCGGAAATTGCGCCGCCTCCCCGCGCGCCATCAAGCTGACCGAGACCATCCAAAGGAGGGGCGCGATCGTGAGCAGCGCGACAAGCGCGGCGAGCAAGGTGACGGACCAGCGGCGCAGGATCATATCGCGCCGCTCCGCTTCGCGAGCGTCAATTGCACCAGCGTGACGGCGAGAATGCAGAGGAAGAGCAGGAAAGCGACCGCCGCGCCTGACCCGAGGTTCCACCATTTGAACCCCTCCTCATACATGAAATAGAGGATGGTGACGGTCGACTGCGCGGGACCACCCTGCGTCATCACATAGGGTTCGGCGAACAGCTGGAACATGCCCGCGACGGTGAGCACCGACACAAGCAGCAAGGTCGGGGCGATCGCGGGCAGGGTGACGTGACGCAGCCGCGCGAACCAGCCTGCACCGTCGATCCGCGCCGTCTCGTCGAGCTCGCGCGGCACCGTCTGGAGCGCGGCGAGGAAGATGATCATGTTATAGCCGAAGGTCTTCCACCCGACGAAGATCAGGATCGCGGGCAACGATGCGGTCGGGCTCCCCAGCCAGTCGACCGGCGGCACGCCGAAGAAGGAGAGGAGATAGTTGAGCAGCCCGTAGCGCGTGTGGAGCAGGTAGCGCCACACGACCGCGGTTGCGACGAGCGTCGTCACATAGGGGGCGAACAGCGCGACGCGCCATATCGGGCGCCATTTCAGCCAGCGTGAATTGACAAGCATCGCGGCAAACAGCGACATCGCGACGATGAAGGGCGTACCGACCGCGACGAAGATCAATGTGTTCGTCATCGCTTTCCAGAACAGTGGGTTCTGGGTCAGCCTTTCATAATTCTCGAAGCCAACGAAGCGCAGGTTGCCGATGTCGGCGAGCGCATAAATGTCGAAATCGGTGAAGCTCAGGGCCAGCGATGCGAGCGCGGGCAGGACGAAGAAGAGCAGGATCGCCGCGAGCGCGGGCGACGACATCGCCCAGCCCGCGCGCGCTTCGCCCGCCCGGCCAGCGGCGGTCATAGCGCGCGCCCTTTCTCGAGCATCCAGCGCCGCTTTTCGAGCAGCCGGTCGGCGCGCACGTCGATTTCCTTCGCTGCCTCGTCGATACCATATTGGCCGCGCACCATGCGTTCGGCGACGATCTGCATCTCGGTGACGATGCGTTCCCATTCGGGCACCTTGGGCAGTGCGGTCGCATGCTCGAGCTGGGTGCGGAAGGGCGCGACCGCCGGGTCGCTCGCCAGCCCGGCCGCCTCCCACACCGAGCGCCGCGCGGGCAAGTCGCCCGTCGCCTTGTGCAGCGCGAGCTGCGCGCCCGGCGCCATCAGCCGCGCGACCAGATCCCACGCGGCATCGCTATGCGCGCCGTCGGCGAAGACGACGAGGCTCGACCCGCCGGGGGCCGCCGATCCGATGCCGTCGGGACCGGGGTTCGGCGCGGTGCCCCACGCATCCTGCAATTCGGGCGCGAGGCGGCTCTTCATGTCGCCGATCGTCCACGGACCCGACAGGAACAGGCTGAAATAACCGCGGCCGAATTCGGTCCAGACGTTGGATATCTGCGCCATCGATATCCGGGGCGCGAGCCCTTCGTCGAAGAGCGATTTGTAGAAGGCGAGCGCGGCCTTGAACTCGGGTTCCGAAAAGGCGCCGTGTCCGCCGTCATCGCGCAACATCCGCGCGCCTGCCGACAGCGCGAGCGTCGTCAGCTGCTCATATTCGTTGAGCGGATAGAGGAGGGCGAAATTGCCGTCCCCAGCGACCTTTTTCACCTTGTGAAGTGCGACCTTCCATCCCGCCCAGTCGGCCGGCGGCCCGGCATAGCCGGCGCGTTCGAACAGGTCCTTGCGATAAAATTGCAACCGCGTGTCGACATACCAGGGTACGCCCCAGCTCTTGCCTGCGATTCTGTTGGTGTCGATTACTGCCCCGAACTGGTCAGCCAGCAACGCCTTGGCATGCGCCGGCACCGGCGCGATCGCGCCGATCGCGGCAAGCTCGGCGATCCAGCTGTTGCCGACCTGCCCGACGCTCGGTAGCGAGCCGCCGGCAAAGCCCGTGAGCAATTTCTCGTGTGCCGCGGTCCAGGGCAGGGGTTGCACCGAAATCGGCGGTGCGTTTGCGGGCCAGTCGATATTCCGGAGCAGCGCGGGCAGCGCCGCGGCTTCATTGCCCATCGCCCAAACGGTGAGCGTTCCGTCTGCGCGCGCGCCGCACCCCGCGAGGACCGGGAACAGGGGCAGCGCCGAAAGCGCGCCCGTCAACTGGCGCCGCGTCAACCGCATCGGGCGCAAGCGGGCGTCATGCCGGTGTGTGGGCCGACGCCACCCCGCCCGTGGTACCGCGCGCGACCAGCGCCGGGGTCAGGATCGTCGCGCTTGCGGCGCCGAGCGTCTCGCCGCGCAATATGCGCAGCAACAGCATCATCGCGGTCGATCCCAGCCGGTCGATATGCACCTGCATCGTCGACAGCGAGGGGTTGAGGTGCCGCGCGAGCGGAATATCGTCGAAGCCCGCGACCATGATATCGTCGGGAACCGACTTTCCGGCTTCGGCCAAGCCGGCGATCAGCCCGACCGCCATCTGGTCGTTCGCGGCGAACACGGCATCGGCGGGGAGCTGTCCCTCCACGAGCAGTCGCGCGGCCTTCGCGCCGCTTTCTTCCGAGAAATCGCCCGGCAGGATCGCCGGATTGCGGACGCCGCCCACCTTCGCCATGGCGTCGACGAAGCCGCGCTGGCGGTCGCGCGCGTCTCGGTTGTGCTTGGGTCCCGCGATATGGACGACCTGCCGCGCGCCGCTCGCCAGCAACGCCTCGGTCATCGCATAGGCGCCGCGATAATTGTCGACCGCGACGAACGGCAGGTCGAGCGAGCCCGCGTCGTAATTGAGCAGCACCGTTGGCAAGGTTGGATCAAGATAGTCGGACAGCAGTTCGGGCTTGAGATCGGGCGGCATGACGAGCAGCCCGTCGACGCGCCCGCGCATGGCGGCGATCGCCGCCGCGGTTTCGTGCGTGCTGCCGTGCATGTTGCCGAGCAGCAGGTGCATGCCCGATTCATGCGCGACAAGATCGATGCCGCGAATGATTTCGGAGAAGAATTCCCCGAACAGGTCGGGCAGGATGACACCCACGGTGTCGGTCTTCTTGCGCGTCAGGCTGCGCGCGCCGCTGTGGGGCACGAAGTTCAGCTTTTTCACTGCCGCCATCACCGCGGCGCGCGTCGGCGCGGTGACATTGCCGAGCCCGTTGATCGCTCGCGATGCCGTCGCCACCGAAACCCCCGCTTCGCGGGCGACGTCCCTCAATGTAGCCATGCCGCTGGGCCTCTTTCCCTCCTATGGCGCCGGGTCGCTTTCGCGACTCCGTCCCTCCGAATACCGGGCGCGGAAACGTTCACAGCGTAACCGGTTACACAGGCGAAATGCAAGGTCATTCCCCTATCTTTCCCAGTCTTTGGTCGTCGGCGTCGAACAGATGCAAAAGCGCGGGAGGGAAGGTGGCATGGATCCTGTCGCCCTCATCGAAACGCCCGTCGTCGCGCAGTTGGCACGCCAACATCACGTCGCCTTCGCGGCCCCCGAGGTGCACCGTCGCCAGTCCTCCAAGGCGCTCAATAAAGCGAATGGAGAAGGTCAGCGCGTCCGGAGCCTCGCCGATCGCGATATCGTCGGGGCGGATACCGATCGACAGTGGTGTCCCCACGGCAAGCGGCTTCGCGAGCGGAGGCAGCGCGATGCGGAGCCCGTTGGCCAGCGCCGCGCGGCCGTCCTCGGCGGCGGTGGCCGCGACGATGTTCATCCGGGGCGTGCCCAGAAACTGTGCGACAAAGATGTTCGCCGGCCGTTCGTAGAGTTCGCGCGGCGATCCGGTCTGCTCGATCCGCCCGTCGCGCAACAGGACGATCCGGTCGGCGAGCGTCATCGCCTCGACTTGATCGTGCGTGACATAGAGCGTTGTCGTCCCGAGCTTGCGGTGGAGTTCAGCAAACTCGTAGCGCATCCGCACCCGCAGGTCGGCGTCGAGGTTCGACAGCGGCTCGTCGAACAAGAAGATTTGCGGTTGCCGCACGATCGCGCGACCGATGGCGACACGCTGCCGCTGGCCGCCCGACAGCGCCGCAGGTTTGCGCTCCAGCAGCGCTTCGATATTCAATATCGTCGCGGCGCGGCGAACCGCCGTGTCGATCGCGTCCTTGTCGGCCTTTGCGATGCGCAGTCCGAACGCCATATTTTCGTAGACCGACAGATGCGGATAGAGCGCGTAGGACTGGAACACCATTGCGATCCCGCGCTCGGACGGCGCAAGATCGGTCACGTCGCGGTCACCGATGACGATATGGCCGCTCGTCAATTCCTCGAGCCCCGCGACCGAACGGAGCAGCGTCGATTTGCCGCACCCCGACGGGCCGACGATCACCGTGAATTCGCCGTCAGCCACGTCGATCGACACACCTTTCAGGACTTCGGTCGCACCGAAGCTCTTGCGCGCGTCGCGGATCGACAGTCCGGTCATGGTCTCCTCGGCCCCGGTGCCGTCAGTGAACCGTCACGCCTGCGCTCGCCTGCTGCGCCGGCGCGCGTCCGGCGGCGATGGCAAAAACGCAAAGCGCGACATAACAGGCGGTCGGCAGGATCAGCGCTGCGGCATATCCGACCGCGCCTGACAGCAAGCCAATGAAATAGGGGATCACCGCTCCGCCGACGATCGCGGTGCACAGCAGCCCCGATGTCGCCTCGGCGCGCGCGGTCGAACGTTCGAGCGTCAGCGTGAAGATCACCGGGAACATGATCGAATTGAACAGGCCGATCGACAGCGCGACGAAGCCTGCACTCACCCCGCCTACTAAGACGACATAAAGACAGAGCAGCGCGGCGATGGCGGTAAAGATCGCCAGCAGTTTCGACGCCGAAAAGCGGGCGAGCAGGACCGATCCGATCGCGCGGCCGACCATCGCGCCCCCCCAGTAAAAGGCGACCGCCTTACCCGCTTCCTGCAGCGATACACCGGAAACACCGTCGCTGCCCATGAACAAGCCGAGTAGGGGGACGCCGAAGGGTGCGTCGGACTGGCCCCAGATCGCATCGCTGTTGAGGAACAGTGCCATCTGCGTCCCGATCGCGACCTCGGCGCCGACATAGAGGAAGATGGCGAGCCCGCCGAGTAGCGCCCAACGCGAGGAAAAGGCCTCGCGGATCAGCTCGCCCATCCCGGCGCGCGCGCCGATCGGGGCGGGCGGCACCGCCTCGTTGACGATGCGGCGGCTGACCCAGAAGAAGAGCAACAGCGCGACGATCAGGCCGCAGATCCAGAAATAGGCGGCGTCAATACCCGCCAGCGCCTGCGCGCGCACCGCTTCGGTGACCACCGTGCCCTCTTTGACTTCGACGCCTTCGAGGAACAGATGCGCGCCGATAAGCGGGCCGAGGAAGGTGCCGAAGCTGTTGAAAGTCTGGCTGAAGGTCAGCCGGAAATGACTGCGTTTCGGATCGCCCAGCGCCGCCGCGAGCGGGTTCGCTGCGACCTGCAAGATGGTGATACCGCTCGCGAGGATGAACAGGCCCGCCAGCACGAGCGGATAGACCGCGAGGTTGGCTGCGGCGAGCATCACGAGGCAGCCGACGACCATCGTCGACAACGCGGTCAGGATCGACGGTACCGAATGGAAACGCGCGATCAGCGCGGCGGCGGGAAAGGACATCAGGCCATAAGCGATGAAAAAGGCCGAGGCCGATAATTGTGCCTCGGCATCGCTCAGCGTGAAAATCCCTTTCACCGCGGCGACGAGCGGATCGATCAGCGAGGTGATGAAGCCCCAGGCGAAGAAAAGCACGGTTACCGCAGCAAAAGCCGCCATGGCAGTCGACCGGCCGCCACCTTGGGCGGTCGCCTGGCTGGGCTCGTTCATCCGGAATATCCTCTTCGCCGAAACTATGTTATGCCTGCGGTCTAACGGGACGCCGAAGGCAATGCAACCGGTTACAATTGGCGGCTGTGTCCGCCTTTTCCCGTGCCAGCGCAAATGATCGGTGATCGCGCGAAATAATCGTTCGCCACCCACTGGCGCGCGCGGGCCCGACTGGTTACATGGGCCGCCACCAAATGATTCGCGTGTGCCGCCCGGAAAACCGGGACAGGCGCCGCCCGCAGCAGAAAGTGGCACCCCATGGAAATCATCACCGGCCTGACCTTCGACGATGTGCTGCTGGTGCCCGGGGCGTCGGATATCCTGCCGTCGGACGCGAATCTGTCGACCCAGCTCACCAGCGAGATCAACCTCAACATCCCGATCCTGTCGTCGGCGATGGACACGGTCACCGAGGCCGATATGGCGATTTTGATGGCACAGATCGGCGGCATCGGCGTCCTCCACCGCAACCTGACCGTCGAGGAGCAGGCAGCGGCGGTCAGGCAGGTCAAGCGCTTCGAAAGCGGGATGATCGTCAACCCGATCACGATCACACCCGACGCGCCGCTGTCCTATGCCACCGCGTTGATGGCGCAGCACAAGATCTCGGGTATCCCCGTCGTCGAAACCGGCGGCAAGCTCGTCGGTATCCTCACCAACCGCGACGTGCGCTTCGCCGACAATCCAGGTCAGCCGGTGCGCGAGCTGATGACCGCCGAAAATCTTGCGACGGTGCGCCCCGGGGTCGGCCAGGACGAGGCACGTCGGCTGCTGCACCAGCGCCGCATCGAAAAATTGCTCGTCGTCGACGACGACTATCGCTGCATCGGCCTGATCACCGTCAAGGACATGGAAAAAGCCGTCAATTTCCCCGACGCGACGAAGGATGGCAGCGGCCGCCTGCGCGTCGCGGCGGCGACGAACACCGGCGACAGCGGCGTCGAGCGCGCCGAGGCCTTGCTCGAAGCAGAATGCGACCTGATCGTCGTCGATACGGCGCATGGTCACAGCCGGGGCGTCGGGCAGACCGTCGAACGGATCAAGAAGCTGTCGAACCGCGTGCAGGTGCTCGCGGGGAATGTCGCGACCGGCGACGCGACCAAGGCGCTGATCGACGCGGGCGCCGACGGGGTGAAGGTCGGCATCGGCCCCGGCTCGATCTGTACGACGCGCATCGTCGCGGGGGTCGGCGTGCCGCAGCTGACCGCGATCCTCGATAGCGTCGAGGCGGCAGAGAAGCTGGGCGTTCCGGTTATCGCCGACGGCGGCCTGCGAACGTCGGGCGACATTGCCAAAGCACTCGCCGCCGGCGCGTCTAGCGTGATGGTCGGATCGATGCTCGCGGGCACCGCCGAGGCGCCGGGCGAAACCTTTCTCTATCAAGGCCGCACCTATAAGAGCTATCGCGGCATGGGCAGCGTCGGCGCGATGGCGCGCGGCAGCGCCGACCGATATTTCCAGCAGGATATCAAGGACCAGATGAAGCTGGTTCCCGAAGGCATCGAGGGCCAGGTCCCGTTCAAGGGGCCCGCGAAGGACGTCATTCACCAGATGGTCGGAGGCGTGAAGGCGGCGATGGGCTATACCGGCAGCCGCACGCTCAAGGATTTCCGCGAGCGCGCCAAATTCGTGCGTATCACCAACGCGGGCCTGCGCGAAAGCCATGTTCATGACGTCGCGATCACGCGCGAGGCGCCGAACTATCCGGCGGGCTGAGGCCCGCCGATGACGCCTGCAGCGCGCATCCAGGCCGCGATCGAGATCCTCGATGCGATCGCGGCGGCCGCGCGCGAGGGCGGGGCACCCGCCGACGCGATCTTCGCCGAAGCGATGCGCGCGCGTCGCTATGCGGGATCGAAGGACCGGCGCGCGATCCGGGCGCATGTCTATGATGCGATCCGCATCGTGCGCTCGGCGCCCGCGTCGGGGCGTGCCGCGATGCTCGCGCTCGCCGATGCCCAGAGCGAAATTGCGGCGCTGTTCGACGGCTCGCCTTACGGCCCCGCGCCGATTGTCGCCGACGAACCGCGCGCCGAAACCGGGCTCGCCGCAGAGGCGCTGGTCGGTCTCTTCGACCCGCTCGTTGGCGAAGATGAGCATGACGCGATGCTGACGCGCGCGCCGCTCGACCTGCGCGCCAATCGTATCGCGGCGAGCCGCGACGACCTTGCGGCGCTCTATCCGGAAGGGGCGGCGATCTCCGGAGCCCCCGACGGCTGGCGCCTGCCGCCCGAAACGGCGGCAGTCCAGCATCCCGCTTATGGCGAAGGGCGTTTCGAGGTGCAGGACGCCGCGAGCCAATATGCGTCGGCGGCGCTCGATGCCGCGCCGGGGCAGGCGATCGTCGATCTCTGCGCGGGCGGCGGCGGCAAGACGCTCGCGATCGCCTCGCTGACCGGGAACGACGCCGATATCCTAGCTTGCGACACCAATCGTGCACGCCTTCAGCAACTGCCGCCGCGCGCCGAACGCGCCGGCGCCACGGGCATCGAAACGCGGCTTCTCAATCCCGGGCAGGAACCGGCGATGCTGTCGGACTGGCAGGGCAAGGCCGACCGCGTGTTCGTCGACGCCCCTTGCTCGGGCAGCGGCACTTGGCGGCGCAGCCCCGAACTGCGCTGGCGGTTGACTCCCGCGCGGCTCGAACGCCACCTCGCCGATCAGGCAAAGCTGATCGACATCGGCGCCGATCTTGTGGCGCCGGGCGGCAAACTCCTTTATGCTGTTTGCTCGATCATCACGCGCGAGGGGCGGGCACAGGTGGACGAATTTCTGAACCGGCATCCGGGCTGGACGGCTGACGCCGGCTATCTACCGGACGGTATCGGCCGCGCGGCAGGGGCGGGTTATCTGCTGACCCCCGCGCACGACGGATGTGACGGATTTTTTCTCGCACGGCTGACCGCGCCATGTTAGCATCGCCTGCAATGAAGCGATGGGAGAATGCGATGCGCGTCGGCTTTTTGGCTCTAACTGCGGGGGCGATCCTCGCCAGCCTGCCCACCGCGTCCGATGCGCAACGCGCCGACAACGATATTTTTCCCCGCTCGATTGCGCTCCAGCACGAAGGGCAAAAGGCGCAAGAGGCCGGCGAACTCGATTCTGCGATCGGTCTTTACGAATCGGCGCTGGCCGCCGATCCGCGCAACCGCTCGGCGATCATCGCGCTGGCTCAGGTCGCGCGCGCGCAAGGGCTGCCGGGTAAGGCGATCGGCCTGTATCGCGAGGCGCTGGTCCTCGAACCCAATGATATCGTCGCGCTGACCGGACAGGGCGAGGCGCTGGCCGACAAGGGCGCGCTTGAACTTGCGCGCGAAAAGCTCGCCGAAGCACAGCGCGTGTGCAAGGCAAGCTGCCCGCAGGTGGCCAGCCTCGAAAAGACGATCGCCGCCAGCGCCTCGAAACGCGTCGTCGCCGCCGAAGTGCTGGTGCCGAAACCGGTCGTCGCGACCGTCGGCGCAAGCAACCAGAACTGATCGCTGCCCCCGCGAAGAGCGGACCGGTCCGGGATGGCCAATGGCCGGCTCCCGTCCCAACGCCAACATTTGATCACTGCGCTCGTGTCACCGTCATCCCGCCGGCCTCGATCATCGCCGGGACCCCATCGCTTCCTACCAGATGCCCAGCGCCCACCGCTACCAACACGGTCCCGGGCTGTTCCATCCGGCGCCTCACCCATGCACTCCAGCGCCGGTTGCGGTCGGTGATGATCGCCTCGCGCGCGGCGGGCACGCTATCGATATCCTCGTTGATCACCTTTTCGAGCGCATGGATGTCGCCGCGGCCCCATGCTGCAGTCAGGGTGCGCACCTGCTTCACTGCATCGCTTGCTTCCTCGGCCGCGCGTGTGAGCAGGACGCGCTGCGTCTGCGGATCGAGCTTTTCGAACAGCATGAGCTGACCCCGGGCGGTTTCGAAGCCGCCGATCGGCTTGCCCGCGGCTTCGAACTTGGCGGTCAGCCCCGCTTCGACTCCGTCGCTCGGTGACAGGCCGGCGTTCTGCGCGACGCGCTGGCCCATAAGGACCATCACCGCCCAATCGTCCAGTCCGTCCTCGCCAAAGCTGCGGCCGCTCGCTTCGAGCGCGCGAAAGCCGGTAAGGGCTTTGCCGGACAGGCGCGCCTCGATCGCGAGCGGGCCGTTGCGCGGAGCGAGTGTCCGGAACACCTCGCCCGCGCTAGCGAGCTCGGCGGGGGGCAATTCCAGCATCAGTTCGTCGGCGGCGTCGATCGCTTGCGCCACCCGGCCCCCGGCCCAATCGGTACCGCGCGGCAGAGCGTGCATCGTGCCAAGTATATAGATGCTCGTATCGGCATCGGAGACCAGCCACATCGCGGGGCGCGCCTCTTGACGTTCGGGCGCGGCGCCGCATGCGGCGAGCAGCAAAGGCAATAGGGCCGCCGCAAGGCGGCGACCCCAAAGTCGGTGGAAATATGCCGTGCGCCTCAATATTCGACCCGCGTCGCCGTTAGGCCGCGTTCCTTCAGATAGTCTTGCACGCTGTGCGCGCCCGCGAGATGTCCGGCGCCCACCGCGACGAAAACCGTCCCCGGTTGGTCCATTCGGGCCTTGAGCTGGTCCGCCCAGCGCGCATTGCGATCCCACAGCAATGTCTTGGCGAGTTCGGGCGTCGCCGCCAGGCTCTCGTTCATCGCGATAGCGAGGCCGTCGGGGTCGCCCTTGGCCCACAGCGCGACCATCTTGTCGAGCTGCGGTCCGAGCTTGTCGAGGTCGCGGACGACCGCGTTCAGGAAGGCGACCTGCTGCGTTTCGGGCAGCGTATCGAAAAAGCCGAGCTGTTCGGTCAGCGTTTCAAGCCCCCCGATCGGCTTGCCCGCCGTTTTGGCAAATCCGGTGAGCCGCTTTTCTGCGCCCTGCTCGGGGTCGTAACCGAGCTTGGTGAGCGGAAGGACCGACAGGGTGATGCCGGGGAACCAGGGTTCGAACATGTCGAACTGGGCCGGTGCGATGCCGACGCTGGCCAGCGCGGCCTGATAGGCCTTGAGCTGGTCCGGGTCGAGCCGCGACGACAGCGTCTTGCCGCTCTGGTCGATCGCGAGCGGCATCATCGTGCTCATCATTTCGGACGGATCTTCGGGGAGGACGACTTCGAGCATCAACTGGTCGGACTCATCGAAGGCCGTCTTTACGGCTTCGTCGAACCAGCCGAGGCCGGGTTTGAGCACATGCACCGTGCCGAAGAGATAAATGGTCGTATCTTCGTCCTTTACGACCCACAGCGCAGGGTCGGCATCGGTGGTGGCCGGTGCCTCCTGCGTCGCTGCCGGAACGGGCTCGGCGGCCAAGGCAGCATTGCTGTTCGGGAGGAGCGCGCATTGGGCGAAGGGGATGATCGCGCAGGTTGCGGCGAGCGTCTTGAACCAGCTCTTCATGGGAAAACTACCTTTCGATTCGACGGCGCTCTTGGCCGGATGGGAGGAGAAGGGGAAACAGGGGATTACCGAAATTTGAACCAGCAATAGACCAGTGCATTGACGGTAAGCGAGAGCACGAAAAGCGGCATCGCTTCGACCGGTGGCGCAAGACTGGCGCGTGCGAGGACCCACCACATTGGGCACGGGACAACGAAGGCATAGAAGCCCGCGAGGCCGGCGATCTGATAGGCCATACGCTCGTGATCGTCGATCGTGCGGTGGTAGATAATCAAGGCGGAGACCAGGCCGATCAACCACAGCGCAGAGAGCCCGATCGCCAGCGTCGGCGTCATTGCGCTGTCGCTCATCAGATCGGTGTCTCCGTTCGCTTGGAGCATGATCGCCGATACCAGCCCGAGCGTTCCGGCGAGGACGAGGCCAATCCAATAAAGCCGTTTGCGCGGCGACCATTGCCGGAACCAGTCCGCGTGACGGCGCACGTAAAGGGCGAAAGCGGCTGCGCCGAGCCCGATGGCAATCATTGCGCCGGCCCAGGGGGCGAGCGCCGGGTGGCCGAGTTCGGCGCGTGTTTCGCTATACCCGGCAAAGGCGCCGGCAAGCATCGCCGTGCCCACGAAGATGGCTATCGGCCAACCCATCCCGGGAATGCGGCGGCGCTGCGGATCGTTCGTCATTATCTTATCCTTCATGGCCGTCATCGAAAATTTCCTCGATCGGCATTTCGAACAGGCGCGCGAGCTTGAAGGCGAGCGGCAGCGACGGGTCGTATTTCCCCGTCTCGATCGCGTTGACCGCCTGCCGCGATACGTCGAGCCGGTCCGCCAGTTCGGCCTGACTCCAGTTCCGCATCGCGCGCAGCACTTTCAATTTGTTGTTCATTGGCGCCTCGGCAGAATGTCACCCGGATGGTCATCGTCTCCTATAAACATCGAAATGTCTTGGGAGGGGAGCTCTTTATCCGGATGACGAATGAAATAGCCGATCGCCGGGCAAGGACTGGAGCGCCGCTGCCGCGCGCGCTCCAGCCCAGGTCGCCGGCCGTCACCGGGGAGGCCCGGCCGAAACGAAAGCTGGCGCTGGCCACGGGTGGTTCAGCGGCTGGTCTCGACGATCAACAGCGCGAGCTGCGTCCCGTCCTGGGCGCGGGCGATCGCGCGGGCCGCCTTGTGATCGGCATCGGCCAGCGCCGTGGCGACGCAGGCCGCCTCGTCCGCGCGGGCGGCGGCACCGCGATGCGCGCTATTACACGCGCGGCGCACGGCATTCCTGATGCGCAAGTCGAGGCGCTCGCGGCCCGCGGTACGTGTCAGGTTGAGGTCGTCGGTGCGCACGTTGGCGACGACCGTCTCGGTTTCGGCGGCGACGGCGGGCGCGCCCGCAGCAGCGAGCGACAACGTGAGGATGAGCGTACGGGTGATCATATCTGGTCTCCTTGGATTGCGGATCGTCATGTTTGCCTGTCTTGGTGTCATGTATGCATGACTATATGTCGCGATTCGCTGACTATGTCAATAAGACCTGACAAAAAGTTCTGAAGACCTGACTAGGACGCAACTTTTCGCACTGTGGCGAACGGCGCGGAGCCTTGACCATGCGGCGTCGCTGGGCCAATGCGGCGGCGATTTTTGCACCTGCGAAGGATATTGCGGCCGTGGCCGACGGGGCGGACAAGACACCACTCAGCTTTCAGGACATGATCCTGACGCTGCACAATTACTGGAGCGCACGCGGCTGCGCCATTTTGCAGCCCTATGACATGCGCGTGGGGGCGGGGACGTTCCACCCCGCGACGACGCTGCGCAGCCTTGGTCCCGAGCCGTGGAACGTCGCCTATGTCCAGCCGAGCCGCCGGCCCACGGATGGTCGCTATGGCGAGAACCCGAACCGGCTCCAGCATTATTACCAATATCAGGTGATCCTGAAGCCGTCGCCGGCCGACCTGCAGGAGCAGTATCTGGGAAGCCTTGCCGCAATCGGCATCGATCCGTTGCTCCACGACATCCGCTTCGTCGAGGACGACTGGGAATCGCCGACGCTCGGCGCGTGGGGGCTGGGCTGGGAAGTCTGGTGCGACGGGATGGAAGTCACCCAGTTCACCTATTTCCAGCAGATGGGCGGCTTCGACTGCAAGCCCGTCGCAGGCGAGCTGACCTACGGGCTCGAACGCCTCGCGATGTATATCCAGAATGTCGATAATGTGTACGACCTGCGCTTCTCCGACGCGGTCGGGGATGTCGCGGCGGTCAGCTATGGCGACGTGTTTCTGGAGAATGAACGCCAGTTCTCGAAATGGAATTTCGAGGTCGCCGATACCGACACGCTCTTTGCGGGCTTCAAGGCGGCCGCAGATGAGTGCCAGCGTGCGATCGAAGCGGGCGTGCCGCTCGCGGCCTATGACCAGGCGATCGAGGCGAGCCATTTGTTCAACCTGCTCCAGGCGCGCGGCGTGATCAGCGTGCAGGAGCGCGCCAATTATATGGCGCGCGTCCGCGACCTCGCGAAGGGCAGCTGCAAAGCGTGGATCGACAGCCAGTCCGAGCGCTGGACCGAAAAATATCCGGGGTGGACGCTGTGACCGACTTTCTTCTCGAACTGCGCAGCGAGGAAATTCCGGCGCGGATGCAGGCCGCCGCACGCGCCGAACTCGAAAAGCTGTTCCGCGCGCAACTCAGCGCCGCCGGCCTCGAAGCGGGCGACCTCACCATCTGGTCGACCCCGCGCCGCCTTGCGCTGATCGCGAAGGGCCTTCCCGAGGCGACCGCAGCGGTCAGCGAGGAGCTCAAAGGCCCGCGCAGCAACGCGCCGCCGCAGGCACTCGAAGGCTTCCTGCGCAAGACCGGCCTGACGCAGGACCAGCTTGAAGATCGCGACGGCGTGTATTTCGCCGTCATCGACAAACCCGGCCGCGCGACCGCCGAGGTATTGGCCGAAGCGATCCCCGCAATCGTCCGCGCCTTCGCCTGGCCCAAGTCGATGCGCTGGGGCAAGGCGAGCGCGAGCAGCGAAAGCCTGCGCTGGGTGCGTCCGCTCTCGGGGATCGTCGCGATTTTCGGCGAGGAACTGGTGCCGTGCGAGGTCGGTGGCATCGCCAGCGGTTTCGCGACGCGCGGCCATCGCTTCCATTGCCCGGGTGAGATCACTATCGGCTCGGTATCGGACTACGCCGAGAAGCTCCGCGCCTGCCACGTCATCGTCGACCATGAGGAGCGGCAGGCAATCGTCCGCGACGGCGCCGCCAAAGCCGCGGCGGATGCCGGGCTGACGCTGGTCGAGGACGAGGGGCTGGTGATCGAGAATGCCGGGCTGACCGAATGGCCGGTCCCCTTGCTCGGCCGCTTCGACGAAGCGTTCCTCGAAGTGCCGCCCGAGGTGATCCAGCTCACCGCGCGTGTGAACCAGAAATATTTCGTCGTGAACGGCGCCGACGGCAAGCTGGCGAACGGCTTCGTCTGCACCGCGAACATCGACGCGAAGGACGGCGGCGCTGAGATCGTCGCGGGCAACCGCAAGGTGCTGGCGGCGCGCCTGTCCGACGCACGCTTCTTCTGGGAACAGGACCAGAAGAAGACGCTCGCGCAGCACGCCGAAAAGCTCGCGAACATCACCTTCCACGAAAAGCTCGGCACCGTTGCCGACAAGGTCGAGCGCGTCGCGAAGCTCGCCGAATGGCTGGCGAGCGAAGGCATCGTCCCGAACTGCGACCCTGCACTCGCGCGGCAGGCGGCCGAGCTGGCGAAGGCCGATCTCGTTACCGAGATGGTCGGCGAATTCCCTGAATTGCAGGGCCTGATGGGCGGCTATTACGCCCGCGCCGAAGGCCTGCCTGATGCGGTCGCCGACGCAATCCGCGACCATTACAAGCCGGTCGGGCAGGGCGATGATGTGCCAACGGCTCCGGTGACGGTGGCTGTGGCGCTGGCGGATAAGCTGGACACTTTAGGCGCATTCTGGGCCGCGGATGAAAAGCCGACAGGTTCCAAGGATCCGTTTGCCCTCCGTCGTGCAACCATTTCCATCGAAAGCCTCATTATTCAGAATGGATTGAGGTTCGGCCTCTTGCCAATTCTGGATATGGCAACCCAAGCGGGCGGTACTGCCATTACGAATGCTAGCAAGGTTCGGGTGCGACGGGCCATGGATGCTGCCAAAGCAGAGGGGCTCGGTGTTATGGCAGTGACGGGCGGCAATGCTGTCGGGTTGAAGCCATTTGGGCAGTATTCGATGGCTTTCGACACTAGAGCTCATGACCTCCTCGACTTCTTCGCTGACCGCCTCAAAGTCCAGCAGCGCGAAGCCGGTGTCCGTCACGACCTGATTGACGCGGTGTTCGCACTCGGCGGCGAGGACGATCTCGTTCGCTTGCTTGCCCGCGTGAAAGCTCTGCAGGCGTTCATGGCAACCGAGGACGGGACAAATTTGCTCGCGGGGTACAAGCGTGCGGCGAATATCCTGAAGCAGGCCGGCGAGGTGAGCGGCATCGCTGCCACGACGCCGCCGACCGATGCCGACGCGGCGCTGCTCGCCGCGCTCGATGCCGCCGAGCCTGCGGCGTCCGCCGCGGTTGCCGAAGAACGCTTCACCGACTCGATGGCCGCGCTGGCGTCGCTCCGTGCGCCGATCGATGCCTTTTTCGACGGCGTGATGGTCAACGACCCCGACGAAGCGGTTCGCGCCTATCGCCTGGGCTTGCTCGCGCGATTTACCGGCGCGGTGCATGGCGTCGCCGATTTCTCTAAGATCGAGGGCTGACGTTACGGCAGCTTTGCAGCGAACGAAGTAAAACTGAATCGACGATAACAATAGTCCACCCTATCCAGCCGCAACCTCCTCCCCGGGGCAGCAGGAGCATATGATGACGAAGATGGTGCATTTGTTCGGCGGCGCGGCCACCACGGCCGAGCGTTCGAAGGAATTGCTGGGCGGCAAGGGGTCGAACCTCGCCGAAATGGCCTCGATCGGCCTGCCGGTGCCCCCGGGCTTTACGATCACCACCGACGTCTGCACCGCTTATTATGCAAACGGCGAACAATTCCCCGCCGGGCTGGTCGAGGATGTCGCTGCGGGCATCGCGCATATCGAGGGCATCACCGGCAAGACGTTCGGCGATCCCGCCGACCCCTTGCTCGTCTCGGTCCGTTCGGGCGCGCGCGTGTCGATGCCGGGGATGATGGACACCGTCCTCAACCTCGGGCTCAACGACCGCACCGTGGTCGGCCTGTCCGAAGCGTCGGGCGACCCGCGCTTCGCATGGGATAGCTATCGCCGCTTCGTCCAGATGTACGCCGATGTCGTCATGGGCCTCGACCATGCCGAGTTCGAGGAGGCGCTGGAAATCGCCAAGGAAGACAAGGGCTTTTTCCTCGATACCGAGATGTCGGCGGAAGACTGGCAGGCGCTCGTCAAGGAATATCAGGCGATCGTCGAGCGCGAGACCGGCGCGCCTTTCCCGCAGGAACCGAACGACCAGCTGTGGGGCGCGGTCGGCGCGGTGTTCGCAAGCTGGGAAAGCGACCGCGCGAAAGTCTATCGCCGCCTGAACTCGATCCCCGCCGAATGGGGGACCGCGGTCAATGTGCAGGCGATGGTGTTCGGCAATATGGGCGACACCTCGGCCACGGGCGTCGCCTTCACGCGTGACCCCGCGACCGGCGAGCGCGCCTGGTACGGCGAATGGCTGATCAACGCGCAGGGCGAGGACGTCGTCGCGGGCATCCGCACGCCGCAATATCTTACGAAGGTTGCGCGCGAAAAGGCGGGCGCCAAGCCAGCCTCGATGGAAGAAGCGATGCCTGAGACCTTTGGCGAGCTCGGCCGCGTCTTCGACACGCTCGAAACGCATTACCGCGATATGCAGGACATCGAGTTCACCGTCGAGCGCGGGACTTTGTGGATGCTGCAGACGCGCAGCGGCAAGCGCACCGCCAAGGCGGCGCTGAAGATCGCAGTCGATATGGCGGCCGAGGGGCTGATCACCGAAGAAGAAGCGGTTGGCCGCGTCGATCCGGGCGCGCTCGACCAACTCCTCCATCCGACGCTTGACCCCAAGGCGCCGCGCGACGTGCTGACCAAGGGGCTGCCCGCCAGCCCCGGCGCGGCATCGGGCAAGATCATGTTCGACGCCGACAGCGCCGAAAAGGCCGCGGCGATGGGCGAGGCAGTGATCCTCGTCCGCGTCGAGACCTCGCCGGAGGACATTCACGGGATGCACGCGGCCAAGGGCATCCTCACTGCACGCGGCGGGATGACCAGCCATGCGGCTGTGGTCGCGCGCGGCATGGGGCGCCCGTGCGTCTCGGGCGCTGGCGGGCTGTCGATCGACGGTGCGGCGCGGGTGCTGCGCGTCGCCGGACGCGAGCTGCGCGAGGGCGACATATTGACGCTCGACGGATCGACCGGCGAGGTGATGGCGGGCGAGGTGCCGACCCTGCTGCCCGAACTGGTCGGCGATTTCGGCGTGCTGATGGGCTGGGCCGACAAGGTGCGCCGCATGAAGGTGCGTGCCAACGCCGAGACGCCGCAGGATGCGCAGGTCGCGCGCGACTTTGGGGCTGAGGGCATCGGGCTGTGCCGCACCGAGCATATGTTCTTCGACGCGGCGCGGATCACCGCGGTGCGCGAGATGATCCTGGCGGACAGCGAGGACGGCCGCCGCGCCGCGCTGGCCAAGCTGCTGCCGGAGCAGCGCGGCGACTTCGCCGCGATATTCGGGGTGATGGCGGGGCTGCCGGTGACGATCCGCCTGCTCGATCCGCCGCTCCACGAATTCCTGCCGACGCGTGAGGAGGATTTCGCCGACGTTGCCGCCGCCGCGGGGGTAGGCATCGAGGCGCTGAAGGCGCGCGCGAACGAGCTGCACGAGTTCAACCCGATGCTCGGGCATCGCGGCTGCCGTCTTGGCGTCACCTATCCCGAAATCTACGAGATGCAGGCGCGCGCGATCTTCGAGGCGGCGTGCGACGTCGCCGCCGAAACCGGCGCCGCGCCGATCCCCGAGGTGATGATCCCGCTGGTCGCGACGCGGCGCGAGTTCGACCTGATGAAGGCGGTGGTCGACGCGCAGGCCAAGGCGGTGTTTGCCGAAAAGGGCCGTGAGATCGCGTACCTCGTCGGCACGATGATCGAACTGCCGCGCGCCGCGCTGATGGCGGGCGAGATCGCCGAGACCGCCGAATTCTTCAGCTTCGGCACCAACGACCTCACCCAGACGACGATCGGCATCAGCCGCGACGATGCGGGCCGCTTCCTGACGCAATATGTCGACAAGGGTATCTTCCTGACCGACCCGTTCGTCAGCCTGGATGTCGAGGGCGTCGGCCAGCTGATCGAGATCGCCGCCGATCGCGGTCGCAAGACGCGCGCCGACGTCAAACTCGGCATCTGCGGCGAGCATGGCGGCGACGCGCCGAGCATCCATTTCTGCGAAAAAACCGGCCTCGACTATGTCAGCGCCTCGCCCTACCGTGTGCCCATCGCACGGCTGGCGGCAGCACAGGCGGCGCTGAAACGGGGATAGGGGACGCGTCATGAAGGGCTGGCACCGCTATGCGATCGCCGTGGTGGGCGGATTGGCGGTGGGGCTTTGCGGCGCGTGGGCGCTGACCGATGGCGGGCTCGGCGACGGAGCGATCCGTAATGGCCCGTGGACGACTTCGCTAGGCTATGGCACCAAGGCGACCGACCCGCTGACGCGGGCGATGGTTGCCCGGTCGGGGTTGCTCGCGTTGCCCGCGAAGGAAACCGTTTATTGGATGGCGAAAACCGACGCCTCGGGCGCCCGGCTCGATGGCGATTGCCGTTACAGCCTGTCAGGCGCTCCGCTCGACGCGCGCTGGTGGAGCATCACTGTCTATGACGACAGCGGCTATCTCGTCGACAATCCAGCACGCCTATGGTCGGTAAATGGCGCCAATGTCGCGCTCGATACAAAAAACGAATGGCGCGTGACGATTTCGCCGAACAAACCAAAGGGAGCGGCGTGGCTACCCGTGATCAAGGGGCGGGCCTTTCAATTGACGCTGCGCATGTACAACCCCGGCGACGCGTTCCGCGCCGCGCCGGAAAAGGCGACGCTTCCCCGTCTCGTGAAAGAGGCGTGTTGACATGCGCAACTGGTTCGGTCCGGTCCTTCTCGGCCTGATTGTCGCCGCGGCGACGATGTGGGCCGCGATCCTGTACCTCCCTTATGGCCTGATGGACATCGCCATGAATCGACTGGGGCAGGGCGGCATCAATAGTATGTCGCACGGCAATCTCGCCACGCCCGAGCGTCAGCCCGTCGTGCGGCCGAGCCCCGATCTGGCCTATTCCAGCTGCCCCTATGACCTGTCGCAAGGCCCGCTGGCGATCGATGTGGTGCCGGTTCCGGGCCGCTACAGCTCGCTTAGCCTGTTCGACGCCGCAACCGACGTGATTTTCGTGCGCAACGATGTCGAAGCGGCAGGCAAACCCTATCGAATCATTGTCGCGCGCGAGGGGCAGGTGGTGCCTGCGGGCGCCGAAATTGTCCGGACGGATCAAGATCGCGGCATTGCGCTGATCCGGCTTCTGCTCAGGGAGCCCGCCGAAATCGGCGCGCTCGACGCGGCGCGCCGCCAATCGTCGTGCCGGACGGTCATAAATCCGAAATAGGGGGTTGCGCCTCCGCGCGGTGAGTCCTAAAGGCGCCTCTCCACGCACCCGTAGCTCAGCTGGATAGAGCATCAGACTACGAATCTGAGGGTCGGACGTTCGAATCGTTCCGGGTGCGCCATTTCTCTTTCACTGCTGGATTAGCGTCTGTTTATTGCGCGCGATGATCCGTGCGGCACCCTTCATCTGCGCCGGGATTGACTCCGGGGCGCTATGCGAAGGCGGCGCAAACCGCTGCGGCCGCGCGGGCAATCTCGACGAGCTGCGACAGTTGAAAATATTCGCAAATGAGGTTGATGGGGCGCAACGCCCAGTATCGGCGCATAGCTATGCCCTGTTGCATCGCCCGGACCTGTGCGACATTTCCGCAATCGCATCGGCCGCGCGCAACGGTAAGGGAGAGTCATGAGCGAAAAAATCGTCACGGTGGATATCGGCGGCACGCACGCGCGGTTTGCGATCGCGGAGATCGAAGGTGGACGCGTCCTCTCGCTCGGCGAGGCGACGACGCTGCATACAAAGGATCATGCAAGCTTCCAGACCGCGTGGCAGGATTTCGAGCGCCAGCAGGGCGGTGCGCTGCCGCGTGCCGTCGCGATTGCCATCGCCGGGCCGACGCGCGGCGACATCATCCGTTTCACCAACAATCCGTGGATCATCCGTCCGGCGCTGATCGGCGAAAAGCTTGGTGTCGACCATAATGTGCTGGTCAATGATTTCGAGGCTGTCGGGCATGCCGTGGCGCAGGCCGATGAAAGTTATTTCGAGCGGCTTACCGGCCCTGACGAGCCGCTGCCGACCATCGGCACGATCACGGTTATCGGTCCTGGCACCGGACTCGGTGTGGCGCATGTCTGGCGTGATGGCGCCGAGTACCGTGTGCAGGCGACAGAGGGCGGACATATCGATTTCGCGCCGCTCGATAGCATCGAGGATGCGATCCTCGCGCGGCTGCGCAAACGGCACCGGCGCGTGTCGATCGAACGGATCGTGTCCGGGCCGGGCATCGTCGATATCTATGAAACGCTCGCCGCGCTCGAGGGGCGTGCGATCCCACGGCTCGACGACAAGGCGATCTGGACCAGCGCGCTGAGCGGCGGCGACAGCCTTGCCGCGGCGGCGGTCGATCGCTTTTGCCTGTCGCTGGGCAGCGTCGCGGGCGACTTGGCGCTGGCGCAGGGCGCGAGCGGGGTCGTCGTTGCAGGCGGTCTCGGCCTTCGCATCCGTGACAGCCTCGTGCGTTCGGGCTTTCCCGAACGCTTTATCGAAAAGGGACGGTTCGAGGGCTTTATGTCGGCGCTGCCGGTCAAGCTTATCACCCACCCGCAGCCGGGGCTGTTCGGCGCTGCGGCGGCGTTCGCGCGCCGCCATGCCTGAGATTCCGCTGGCGCAAACGCGCTAAAACCGGCAGCAAGAGGCATGTCCTCGCGCCCCGTCCTCGGCATCATCGCTTGCAACCGCATGGTTGGCACCGAGCTCGCGCAGGTGGTGATGAACCGCTATGCGACCGCGGCGATGCGGCATGCCGATTGCGCGGCGCTGATAATTCCTTCCTTGCCCGATTATATGCGCGCCGCCGAAATTGTCGGGAGGCTCGATGGCGTGCTGCTGACCGGGACTCCATCGAATATAGCGCCTGAGCTTTACGGCGATCCGGCCGACGGCGACGGGCCCTTCGATCCCGACCGCGACCGGATGATGGCCGAACTGGTCGAGGCGGTCATTGCGGCGCGGCGGCCGCTGTTCGGCATCTGTCGCGGCTTTCAGGAAATCAACGTCGCGCTGGGCGGGACGCTGCGGCGCGACACGTCGGCGAGCGAGGAACTTCTCCATCACCACGCCCCTGATGGCGTCAGCTTCGAAGGCATGTTCGATCATCATCACAAGGTCGAACTGGTGGGCGGTGGCATGCTCGCCTTGGCCTATAAAAAGCCGTCGCTCGAGGTGAACTCGGTCCATTACCAGGGGGTGGGGACGCTGGCCGAAGGATTGCGGGTCGAAGCGCGCGCGCCCGACGGGCTGGTCGAAGCCTATAGCGCGCGGCCGAACGGCGCCCCTTTGCTCGCGGTGCAGTGGCACCCCGAATGGGCGACCGACGGCAACAACGACAGCCAGACCTATTTTCACCTCCTCGGACGTGCGTTAAGAGGCGAATTATGAACCGCCGCGTCACCCGCTATGACCGCTATCTCGCGCGGATCAGTTTCTCGCCCTGATTTTCGGACCCGGTTTCTTTCGGTTTCCATACAATCAGGAGTAAATTTCATGCCTCGCAATCACGATATCGCCGAACTGCGCCGCCTCGACGTCGCGCATCATCTTCCCGCACAGGCCGACTGGGCCGAAATCGAAAAGCTCGGTGGCAGCCGGATCATCACCCATGCGGAGGGCGTTTACATCACCGACGGTGACGGCCACCGCATCCTCGACGGTATGGCAGGCCTGTGGTGCGTCAACGTCGGTTATGGACGTGAGGAGCTGGCCGAGGCAGCGGCGGCGCAAATGCGCGAGTTGCCTTTTTACAACACCTTCTTCAAGACCGCGACGCCACCGACGGTGACGCTGGCGGCGAAGATTGCCTCGCTTACCGGCAATCGCCTGCCGCATATCTTCTTCAACGCCTCGGGCAGCGAAGCCAATGACACGGTGTTCCGCATGGTGCGCCATTATTGGAAGCTGAAGGGGGAACCCAAGCGTACTGTCTTTATCAGCCGCTGGAACGCCTATCACGGATCGACCGTCGCGGGCGTTTCGCTGGGGGGCATGAAGGCGATGCACGCGCAGGGCGACCTGCCGATACCCGGCGTCGAACATGTCCGCCAGCCCTATTATTTCGGCGAAGGGCAGGGGATGACCGAGGAGGAATTCTGCGACGCCTGTGTGCAGGCGATCGAGGACAAGATCCTTGAGGTCGGCCCCGAAAATTGCGCCGCCTTCATTGGCGAGCCGGTGCAGGGCGCCGGCGGCGTGATCATTCCGCCCAAGGGCTATTGGCCGAAGGTCGAGGCAGTGGTGCGCAAATATGGCCTGCTGCTTGTCGCCGATGAGGTGATCTGCGGTTTCGGGCGCACCGGCAAGATGTGGGGACATGAGACGATGGGTTTCACGCCCGACCTGATGCCGATGGCGAAGGGCCTGTCGTCGGGATATCTGCCGATCTCGGCGACCGCGGTGGCGAGCCATGTCGTCGACGTGCTCAAGACCGGCGGCGATTTCGTGCATGGCTTCACCTATTCGGGGCACCCGGTCGCCGCGGCGGTCGCGCTCAAGAATATCGAGATTATCGAGCGCGAAGGTCTCGTCGAGCGCACGGGCAGCGTCACCGGCCCGCATCTGGCGAAGGCGCTGGCGACGCTGAACGATCACCCGATCGTCGGTGAGACGCGCTCGGTGGGGCTGCTGGGCGCGGTCGAGATCGTTGCCGACAAGGAAACGCGTGCACGCTTTGGCGGCGCCGAGGGGACCGCGGGACCGATGGCGCGCGACGCGTGTATCGCGAACGGGCTGATGGTGCGCGGTATCCGCGACAGCCTGGTCATGTGCCCGCCGCTGATCATCACCACCGAGCAGATCGACGAGATGGTTGCCATCATCCGCAAATCCTTGGATGAGGTGATGCCCAAGCTCCGCGCGCTCTAGGAAGGAAGACCAAGCCCCTATGCCCTCAGGCCTTTTTGCCCTGCTCGACGATATTGCGACTATCGCCAAGGTCGCAGCCGCGAGCATCGACGATATCGGCGCCGCGGCGTCGAAGGCCGGGGTCAAGGCGGCGGGGGTGGTCGTCGACGATACCGCGGTGACGCCGCGCTACGTCACCGGCTTCACTCCCGACCGCGAACTGCCGATCATCTGGCGGATCACCAAGGGGTCGATCTTCAACAAGCTGGTGCTGATCCTGCCCGCTTTGCTGCTGCTGTCGGCGGTCGCGCAATGGGCGATCACGCCGCTGTTGATGATCGGCGGAGCCTATCTCTGTTTCGAGGGGGCAGAGAAGGTGCTGCACTCGCTTCAGAAGGACAAGACGAGCCTTGCCGAAGATGCGGCGATCGTCGCCGACCAGGACCACGAAGAGGCGATGGTGAAGGGCGCGGTGCGGACCGACTTCATCCTTTCGGCCGAGATCATGGTGATCGCGTTGAACGAAGTGCTCGACGAGCATTTCGCGATGCGCGCCGCGACGCTCGCGGTGGTCGCGGTCGCGATCACCATCGCGGTTTACGGCGTCGTCGGCCTGATCGTGAAGATGGACGATATCGGCCTGCACATGGCGAAGGAAGGGAGCAGCGCGCGCCGCGCGATCGGGCGCGGGCTTGTGACCTTCATGCCCAAACTGCTTTCGGCGCTGGCGCTGATCGGCACCGCGGCGATGCTGTGGGTCGGGGGGCAGATTTTCCTGCACGGGCTCGACGAATATCACATCGGCAATATCGGCCACGGGCTGCACGATTTCGCGCACTCGGTCGCGGGCGGGCTGCCCGGTGCGGGCGTGTGGGAATGGCTGATCAACGCGGGCGGTGCGGGCGTGTTCGGGCTGCTGCTCGGCGGCGTGATCGTCGGTGTGCTGCACATGCTGCCGGGGAAGAAGGCGGCGCACTAATCTGGTCATCCCGGACTTGATCCGGGGGCCATGACTTCGCCGCCGCAATGGATCCCGGATCAAGTCCGTGGTGACGAAGAAGGGCCTTAAAGCCACAAAAACCCCGCATGTGCGCGACGAAACTGTGTCCTTTGTGGCTTTAGGCGGACGGGCGATGCGGTTCGAATGGACGAGGAGAAAGAGCCAGGTCGAAGGCTCTCACACCAACATAATGTAGGAAAGCGCTTTTTCCGGCGCGGCGGTCAGCCGAGCAACACCACCGGGCTGTCGGCGCGCCAATGCATGCTGACCTTGTCGTCCCAGGTAAAATCCTCCTGGTCGTGACGCGAGAGGTTCGGGCGCGAGACGCGGATACGCGCGCCGGTTTCGAGCTCGATTTCGAACAGGGTGATGTCGCCGAGATAGGACATGCCCTTGATCTTGCCGCGCGCGAAATTGTGGCCGTCGGGTGCGTCCTGCGCTGCAGCGGTGACCGCCTTGCCCGCGCCGGGGACGTGGAGATAGATTTTCTCGGGCCGTAGCGCGACCCAGACGTCGGCGCCGTGCGGACCGGTGACGCCGTGGTTGAGATAGACCTTGCCGAGACCCGGGCAGTCGACCGCTGCCTTGTCGGGTTCGTCGAGCGTCAGCTTGCCTTCGAAGATGTTCACCGACCCGACGAAATCGGCGACAAAGCGATTGGCGGGATATTCATAGAGGTCCGACGGCGCCGCGAGCTGCGATACATCGCCCTTGTTGATCACCGCGATGCGGCACGCCATCGACAGCGCTTCGTCCTGGTCGTGGGTGACGGTGACGAAGGTGATGCCGACCTTTTCCTGCAATTCCGAAAGCTCGAACTGCATCTGCGCGCGGAGTTTGGCATCGAGCGCCGACAGCGGTTCGTCGAGCAGCAGCACCTTGGGCCGCATGACGAGACTGCGCGCGAGCGCGACGCGCTGGCGCTGCCCGCCCGACATCTGGTCGGGCATGCGGCTCTCGAACCCCCCAAGCTTGACCAGATCGAGCGCTTCGGCGACGCGATCCTTGACTTCGCCGCCTTTGACGCCCGCAATCTTGAGGCCATAGGCGACATTGTCGGCGACGCTCATGTGCGGGAATACGGCGTAGCTCTGGAACACCATGTTCACCGGACGTTTGTTCGGCGGGATGCCCGCCATATCCTGACCGTCGATGAGGATGCGGCCCTCGGTGGGCAGTTCGAACCCGGCGATCATGCGCAGCAGCGTCGTTTTGCCGCAGCCCGACGGGCCGAGGAGGACGAAAAATTCGCCCGCGTTGATGTCGAGGCTGACATTGTCGACCGCGGTCACCTTGCCAAAGCGTTTCGAGACATTCTGGATCTGGATGATCGGTTTGGTGGGATCGGTCATGGTCAGTGGGTTTCCGCAATGGCTTTCACGCCCTGGGCCTTGAGTGCGATGAAGGTCAGGACGACGGTCAGGACGATGAGCAAGGTCGAGGCGGCGTTGACCTCGGGCGTCACCGAGAAGCGGACCATCGAATAGACTTTCACGGGGAAAGTGATCGTGTCGGGGCCGCTGGTGAAATAGGTGATGACGAAATCGTCGAGGCTCAATGTGAAGGACAGCAGCGCGCCCGCGACGAGCGCGGGCTTGATGTGCGGGATCAGCACGTCGCGGAACACCTGCCACTCGCTCGCGCCGAGGTCCTTGGCGGCTTCTTCCTGTTCGCGGTTGAAGGTCGCGAGGCGCGACCGCACGACCATCGTTACGAAGGGGAAGCAGAAAGTGATATGCGCGATGGTGATTGCACCGAGGTTGAACGGCCAAACGAGATCGGTCGGCCAGCCGACCGCGGCAAAGAACATCAGGAAGGCGACGCCCAGGCATATTTCGGGAACGATGATCGGTAGCGAGATGGTACCGTCGACTGCGCCCTTCAGCGGAAAGCGGAAGCGCCATAGCATCACTGCCGCGACGGCGCCGAGCGCGAGGCTGGCGATCGTCGCGAGCGCCGCGATGGTCAGCGAATTGAGCAGCGCCTCGACCAGTTGGTCGTTGCCGAGCGCCTTCTCGTAATATTTGGTGGTGAAGCCGCGCCACACGACGTTGCGCTTGCTGTCGTTGAAGCTGAAGATCACGAGCACGATCAGCGGTGCATAGAGGAACAGCATCACCGCGCCGACCCACAGGCGCATCCATAGCGTGCGGCTATATTCGAGCGGTGCGATCGGCGTGCGGGCGAAGAGCGCCATCAGCTTGCCTCCGGCACTTTCTTGCGCATCGATTGCAGCGCGATCAGGATGAACATCGCGTATATGAGCAGGAAGGAGAGGGCCGCGCCGAAGGGCCAGTCATTCGCTTTCTTGAACTGGCGCTCGATGACGTTGGCGATCATCTGGCTGTCGGTCCCGCCCATCAGGTCGGGGGTGAGATAAGCGCCGAGCGCGGGGATCAGCGTGATCATTACACCCGCGATGATGCCCGGTGCGGCAAGCGGGACGACGATGCGCATGATCGTACGGAAATGACCCGCGCCAAGATCGAGGCTCGCCTCGATCAGGCTGCGGTCGAGCCGGTCGAGCGCAGCGTAGAGCGGCAGCACCATGAAGGGGAGGTGGACGTAGACGAGGCCGAAGACGACCGCGAAATTGTTGAAGAGAAGCTGCACCGGTTCCCACGTCGGCAGCGGTTGCAGCCCGACGAGCGTCTTGAGCCAGCTCGTCCCCTCCCACAGCGCGCCGAGCCCCTTGTTCGCGAACCCCTGCGTTCCGAGAAGCATCATCAGCGCGTAGGTGCGGATGAGCAAATTGGTCCAGAAGGGGAGCATGATGCCGAGCAGCAGCCACGGCCGCCACTTCTCGCTGGCGAAGGTGATCGCCATCGCAACGGGAAAGCCGACGATCAGGCAGATGAGGGTGACGAGCGCCGCGACCGCGAAACTCTTGCCGAAAATGGTAAGATAGAGCCACTCGGTCGCGCGCTTGTAATTTTCGAGCGTGCCCGAAATCTCGATATCGGTGAGGCCCTTGTTCTCGCCGAAACTGTACAGCCAGACGATCGCCATCGGGACGAGGAAGAAGAGCAGGACCCAGAAGAGCGTCGGCAACGATACCGCCGCGAAGACCCCCTTGTTCGTTTTCCAGTCCTGTTCGGCCACCCCCCGATGCCTCCTTCAGACCGTCAGGCCGCCCGGACCCGCGTGAAGGCTTCCTCGTAGAGCGGCTGCAATTCGGCATTGAAGCGCGCATATTCGCATTTCGCCAGCGCTTCGGCGGGCGGGAAGATGACGGGGTTGTTCTTGTAACTGTCGGGCATCAACGCCTTCGCCGCGGCGTTCGGCGTCGGGTAGAGGATCGTCTCGGTGATTTCCTTGTCGACCTGGGCGTCGAGGATATAGTTGATGAAGGCGTGGGCATTTTTCGGGTGCGGCGCGCCTTTCGGAATGCAGAGATTGTCCGAATTGAGCTGGCTCCCCTCCTTGGGGATGACGAAATCGATATCCTTGTCCTCGACCATCGCCTGCGCGATGTCGCCATTATATTCGAGCACGACGTCGCAATCGCCCTTAAGCAGCAAATCCTGCCCGTCGTCCTCGTGGAATTTCTTCACATTGGGTTTTTGCTTGATCATCATCTTTTCGATTGTCGCAATGTCCGCCGGGGTCAGCGCATTGACCGACTTGCCGAGATATTTGCCGTAGAGGCGGAACATGTCGCCCGCTTCCGAAAGCCAGGCGATGCGGCCGGCATATTCGGGGCTGTCGAACAGGACTTTCCAGCTGTCGGGCGGCGACGACACCTTCGACTTGCGATAGCCGATGCCGAGCGCGAGCCAAGTATAGGGCATCGAAAATTTGCGCTGCAGGTCATATTCGACGTTGATATAGGCGGGGTCGATATTCTTCTTGTTCGGGATCTGCGCGTGGTCGAGCGGCATGAGCATGTCCGCCTTCGCCATACGTTCGACAAAATCGTTCGAAGGGACGATCACGTCATAGCCGGGGTTGCCGGCCTTGAACTTGGCGAACAGCACGTCGTTGCTGTCGAACAGGTCCATCGTGACGTCGACGCCGGTCGCTTCCTTGAAATTGTCGAGCGTATTCTCGCCGATATAAGTGTCCCAATTGTAGAAGTTGAGCTTGGCCTCCTCGCCGTTCGCGAGCTTCTTGCCCTCGCCCTTGCTGCACGCGGCGAGCCCGCCGAAGCTGATGCCGATGGCAGCGACTCCCATTGCCTGGAGCAACGAACGGCGTCCCAGGGTTTGCTTGATCAGTTCAATCGGATCCATGTGCAGCCTCCCTGTTTGTGACGTCAAGCTGACTCAATAAAGCCGGCTTGGAAAGTGCTTTTTTGCGCCGCAGCAAGATTCCTTGAAACTTTCATGCGTTGCGCAGATACCAGTCGTAATCAAGCGTCGGAACGACGCTGAAATAATTATCCTGTTCAACCCGCTTCACGATGCTGAACATGTCGACGAAGCGGTCGCCAAGATAGTCGCGCATCAGGCCCGAGGCGTGGAAGCGGTCGACCGCGGCGAACCAGTTGGACGGCGGCTTGTCATCGCCCGAATTGTCCCGGTCATAGCCGTTGCCCACCACCGCGACGCCCGGATCGGCTTTGGTCGTCATGCCGTGATGCATGCCGGCGAGGACGGCGGCGACGGCGAGATAGGGGTTGGCATCGGCGCCGCAGGCGCGGTGCTCGACATGGCGGCTCGGCGGCGGGCCGGCGGGGATGCGGAAGGAGACGGTGCGGTTGTTGACGCCCCACGTCGGCGCGACGGGGGCATAGCTGTTCGCCTTGAAGCGGCGGTAGCTGTTCGCGTGCGGGGCGAAGAGCGCGAAAGCATCGCCGACGCTGCCGATCATCCCGCCGATCGCGTGGCGGAGCGCCGGGGTGCCTTCGGGATCGTCGCTGGCGAAGATATTGGCACCCGCGTCGTCGTCGACCGAGACGTGGATGTGCATGCCGCTGCCCGCTTGATCGGCGAAAGGCTTGGCCATGAAGGTTGCCTCGAGCCCCTGTTGCTGGGCGATCGCTTTGACGAGGCGCTTGTACATGATCGCATCGTCGCAGGCGCGCAGGGCGTCAGGCTTGTGGCGGAGAGTGAGCTCAAACTGGCCGGGCGCGAATTCGCTGATCGCGCTTTCGAGCGGCAGGTCCTGCACGTCGGTCGCGGCGTAGAGCGCGTCGAAAAAAGGGCGGAAATCGTCGAGTTCGCGCAGGCCATAGACTTCGACATTGCGCGGCGTGTCGCGGCTGTAGGCGGGGCGCGCGGGGCGGACCTTGCCGTCGCGCGCGCGGCGCGGATCGACGAGATAAAATTCGAGCTCGACCGCGAGCACGGGGGTGAGGCCGTCGGCGGTGAAGCGGTCGACGACGCGGCCGAGGACGTGGCGCGGGTCGAGGTCGTGCGGGGTGCCGTCGAGTTCGTAGAAATCGACGAGGAACTGAGCGGCATGGTCGCCGCCCCAGGGGGTGCGGACCAGCGTGCCGGGGATGGGCTTCATCGAGCGGTCGGCGTCGCCATCCTCCCACACGAGGCCAGTTTCGACGGTGTCCTGTCCGGTGATATCGACGACGGTGATCGAGCCGGGGAACATGCGCCCGCTTTCGTACACCGCGAGCACCTCATGCTGGCGGAGGCGCTTGCCGCGCGGGACGCCGCCGAAATCGGTGTAGATCATCTCGATCGAATCGACGTCGGGGTTCGCCTTGAAAAAGGCTTCGGCCTCGGACTTTGGGGCGATGACGCCAGACGACTTCGACATTCCGTGTTGCTCCTTACCCCAGTCGGTCGCGCAGCGCATACCAGAGGAGCCCCAGCGTGGCGAGCGGGCGGCGCAGCCATTTGCCGCCCGGAAAAGGCTTCGAGGGCAGGTCCGCCAGAACGTCGAAGCGCTCGGCCGTTGCCGCCATCGCTTCGGCGATCAGCTCGCCCGCGAGCGTCGTGACCAGCGCCCCGTGGCCCGAAAAGCCGTGCGCGAAAAAGACGTTCCCGCGCCGCCCGATGTGCGGCAGGCGGTTCATCGTCACCGCGACGGCGCCACCCCAGCCATAGTCGATCTTTGCGTCAGCGATCTGCGGAAACACCTCTGCCATGAACGGCCGGACGAAGGCGGCGATGTCGCGCGGCGGCGTCTGCGAATAACGCTCGCCGCCGCCAAAGATCAGCCGCTTGTCGGCCGAAAGGCGGAAATAGTTGAGGACAAACCGGCTGTCGGCGACTGCTGCGTCGCCGGGCAGCAGTTCGTCGGCGTTGGGGAGCGGTGCGGTCGCGATATTATAGTTCATGATCGGCACCGTGTAGCGGCCGAGGTCGGGTTCGACGTCGCCGATCCAGCTGTCGGTGGCATCGATGACGAAGCGTGCGTCGATGTCCGCCCAATCGGTCAGTATGCTAAGGCCGTGCGCCGTTTGCCTTATGCCATAGGCGCGCTGACCTTCCCATATATCGGCCCCCGCCGATTCGGCAGCTTCGGCAAGCCCGAGCGCATAGTTCAGCGGATGGAAGTGCCCGCCCTGACGGTCGTAGACGCCGCCGTGATAGAGCGGCGTCGCGATATGGTGCGCCAAATCCGCCTTTTCGACGACATCGCTTTGATAGCCGAAACGCCGCGCGAGATAATCCGCCTCCTGCCGCATGGCGCCGAAATCCGCCGGCGTCCATGCCGCTTCCAGATGCCCTGTTTTCAGGTCGCAATCGATGCCGTGTTTTGCGATCCGCGCCTTGACGCGATTGTCGCGCCAACAAAGGTCGAACAGCGCATCGGCACGTTCGGCTCCAAATTCGGCCTCCAGTTCCGAAGCCGTCCAGCGAAGTCCGGGAATGAGCTGTCCGCCATTGCGCCCCGATGCCCCGAAACCGATATGGTCGGCTTCCACCAAGATGACCGACAAGCCGCGTTCGGCGCAGGCCAAGGCTGCGCTCAGCCCCGTAAACCCGCCGCCTATCACGGCGACGTCGCAGCGCGTATCGCCGCGGATTTCTTTGCGCGACTGCCGCTCGGGCGCGGTTGCGGCATAATAGCTGTGCTTCAGCGGATCGGTCATTCGGTCACCGACTTCCGATCCCGTTCGTATCGAGCAAAGTCGAAACGCCGCTCATGCCTGCACGGCGTCTTGACTTCGCTCGACGCAAACGGAAGAAGAGCGCGGAGGATCATCTGCGGGTCAGACGCGCATCAGCAGATGTTCGCGTTCCCAGCTCGACACCACCGACTGATAGTTGAAGAGCTCATAGTCCTTCACCGCGAAAAAAATTTCGAAGAAATCGTCGCCGAGCAGGTTGCGCACTTTCTTGCACGAGGCGAAGCGGTCGAGCGCGGCCTCCAAGGTGCGCGGCAAGGTGCGTGCGCGATTATAGGCGCTGCCGGTGATCGGCTTGGCCGGCACCATGCGATCGACCATGCCGATATAGCCGCAGACGAGCGAGGCGGCGATCGCGAGATAGGGGTTGCTGTCGGCGCCGGGCAGGCGGTTTTCAACGCGGCGATTGTTCTTGTCCGAAATCGGCACGCGGAACCCGCACGACCGGTTGTCTTCGCCCCACTGGACGTTGATCGGCGCCGCACTGTCGGGACGCATGCGGCGGAAGCTGTTCACATTGGGCGCCCACAAGGGCGAGATTTGCGGCATGTAGCGGACGAGGCCCGCGATATAGCTGCGGAACATCGCGCTATCCCGGCCGTTGGCGGTCGAAAACAGGTTCTTGCCGGTCGCGGCATCGACCACCGACTGGTGGATGTGCATCGCGCTGCCCGGCTGGCCCGCCATCGGGTTCGCCATGAAGGTGGCGTAGACGCTGTGCTGTTTGGCGACATTGCGCACCACGCGCTTGAACAGGAACACCTCGTCGGCGAGGCGCAGCGGATCGCCATGTTCGAAATTCACTTCGAGCTGCGCGGCGCCCATTTCGTGGATCATCGTGTCGATATCGAGGCCCATCAGCTCGCAATCGTCGTAGATATGATCGATGATATCCTCATATTCGTTCATCGCCTCCAGCCCATAGGGCTGGCTCGCGCTTTCGCTGCGCCCCGACTGGCCGATGGGCGGGGTGAGCGGGAAATCGGGGTCGGCGTTCTGCGAGACGAGATAGAATTCGACTTCGGGCGCGATGATCGGTTTCCAGCCCTTTTCGGCGTAGAGGCCGAGCACTTTCTTCAGGATCGTGCGCGGCGCGATGTCGACCTCGCTGCCGTCGCCGTTGAAGGCGTCTGCGATCACAAAGGCGGTCGGCGAGGTGAAACCGGGCGCGACGCAGATCGTGTCGGGATCGGCGATCAGATATTTGTCGGGGTCCTTGTCCCAGATATCGTCAATATCCTCCGGATAATGGCCGTCGATCGTGCAGATGAAGACGCTTCCCGGGATGCGCAGCGACTTGTCCTTCACCGATGACAGGAACTTCTTGGCGGGCAGCACCTTTCCGCGCTGCACCCCGTTGATGTCGGGGACGATACATTCGACTTCGTCGATATTATGGTCGCTGATCCATTGTTCCAGATTGACTGACATGCGCCCCCGATTGGGCCGAGGAGTCGACCCGTTGTGAAGGGGCCAGCGTATCGCAAGCTTTGGCGAAGCGCCAGAGGGGGACGCTATTCAGCCATTTCCGGCATATATTGATGCCCATTTCTTTGCCGGCGCAAAAGCGCGTTGTCTTTGCGGGCGAAGCGAAGCAATCTTGGGCCCGCGGCTATGTCCAAGGCCGGCGAGCGGCGACGGGTTTGTCCCCGGGGCCCGGTGGGGACTTCGCAATGACGATATCGGGAGACACGCTGCAATGAGAGGTGACAACGACCAGCTGGCAAGCTTCTGGATGCCGTTCACGGCGAACCGGTCGTACAAGGAGAACCCGCGCCAGCTCGTCTCGGCTAGCGGTATGTTCTACCGGAGCAGCGACGGGCGTGCGATACTCGACGGCACGTCGGGCCTCTGGTGCAGCAATGCCGGGCATTGCCGGCCCGAAATCACCGAGGCGATCGCGCAGGCCGCGGCGACGCTCGACTTCGCGCCGACCTTCCAGCTCGGGCATCCGTTGCCGTTCGAACTGGCGCGGCGGATCGCGGCACTGATGCCCGAAGGGCTCGACCGGATATTCTTCACGAACAGCGGGTCGGAATCGGTCGATACGGCGCTGAAAATCGCGCTCAATATCCAGCGCGCGAAGGGAGAGGGTACGCGCACCCGCTTGATCGGCCGCGAGCGTGGATATCACGGGACGGGCTTTGGCGGCATCAGCGTTGGCGGGCTCGTCAACAACCGCCGGGCGTTTGGCGGGGGGCTTCCCGGGGTCGACCATCTTCGCCACACGCACGATATCGGGCGCAACGCCTTTACGCGCGGATTTCCGCAGCATGGCGCCGAGCTTGCCGACGACCTCCAGCGCCTCGTCGACCTGCACGGCGCCGAGACGATCGCGGCGGTGATCGTCGAGCCGATGGCGGGATCGACCGGCGTGCTGATCCCGCCGGTCGGCTATCTGCAGCGGCTTCGCGAGATTTGCGACCGGCACGGCATCATCCTGATTTTCGACGAGGTGATTACCGCATTCGGCCGCGTCGGCGCCGCGACGGCGTCCGAGGCATGGGGGGTGACGCCCGACATCATCACCATGGCGAAGGGCTTGACCAACGCCGCGGTGCCGATGGGTGCGGTCGCGGTGAAGCGCGAATTGCATGATGCGGTGTTGGACAGCGTCGTCGGCGGGATCGAGCTGTTTCACGGCTACACCTATTCGGGACACCCGCTCGCCAGCGCGGCCGGGCTCGCGACGCTGGACCTTTATGCCCGCGACGGCCTGTTCGATCGCGCGGGCGAGCTTGCGGCCTATTGGGAGGAGGCCGCGCACGCGCTGAAAGGGCGGCGCCATGTCATCGATATCCGCACCATCGGGCTGGTCGCGGGCATAGAGCTCGAACCGCGACCGGGCGCGCCAACGGCGCGGGCAATGGAATTGTTCCACGCCTGTTTCGACAACGGCCTGCTGGTGCGCGCGACCGGCGACATCATCGCATTGTCGCCTCCGCTGATCGTTGAAAAGCCTCAGATCGACGAAATGTTCGGACGGATGGCCGATTTGCTGGCCGCGATCGACTAGGTAGCGAGCGGGAAGGTCACCGACACGCGCGTGCCCTTGCCAAGTTCGCTCTCGATATCGAGCTGCCCCTGGTGGCGCTCGCTGATGTGCTTGACGATCGCGAGGCCTAGGCCGGTGCCGCCGACCGAGCGGCTGCGCGCCTCGTCGACGCGATAGAAACGTTCGGTGAGGCGCGGCAGGTGGTCGGGGGCGATGCCGTCGCCTTCGTCGCTGACCGCCAGCCGGACCCAGCGCCCCTCGCGCGTCAATTCGACCGTCACCGGTGTGCCCGCATGCCCGTATTTCATCGCGTTCGAGATGATATTGTGCGCAAGCTGTCCCAATTGCGCCCCGTCGCCCAGCATCGGCATCGGCTCCTCGCCCAGCCTGGCGACGATATCTTTCGCGCGCACCTGTTCGCTGTCGCGAAGCTGGGCAATGCTGGTCCCGACGATGGCCGCGAGATCGACCGGGGTGGTGGGGCGGCGAAAGCGGTCGGCTTCGACCCGCGAGATCGAGAGGAGGTCGATCACCAATTGTTGCATCCGTCCCGCCTCGCGGGAAATGATCGAAAGAAACCGGCTGCGCGTCGCCGTATCGGTCTCGCCATTCATGTCCTGCAGCGTTTCGACATAGCCGAGGATCGCGGCGAGCGGCGTGCGCAGTTCGTGGCTGGCGTTGGCAACGAAATCGGATCGCATCCGGTCGGCCGCGTCGATCGCTGAGCGGTCTGACAGGAAGATGATATATTCGCGGCCCGACAGGGCGGCTATCCGCATCGTCCAGCGCGCGCCGGGGCGCGGGAAGTCGATCAGGTTCACCATTTCGAGCGGCGTGCCGTCATCGATGCGCGACAGCCAGTCGGTCGCGGCGGGGTGCCGGATCGCGGTGCGGACGTCGGCACCGACGATGTGCCGGCCGAGCAGCCGGATCGCCGCGTCGTTGGCGATGGTGACGATATTGTCGGCGATGCCGAGCAGCGGCTCCTTTTCCTGATCGACCCAATGCGCGAAATCGGGATGGCGCAGCAGCGAAATCGTGGCTGGAACCGCAGACGGCGCGGCGCTGGTCGGCGGCGCGTCGGGAAGCGCAGCCGGAAGCGCGCTGTAAACGGTCGCGGCGGCGATGAAGCCCGTCAGTGCCATGATCGCGATCGACAGCGGATCGCCGCCCGTCAATGTTGCGAAGATCGCCGCGATGGCGACCAGCGTCAGCGCGATAACGAGGCTGGAAAGGCGGTCGAACATCGCGGGGATGCGTCGCACGAAGCGGACTGGATTCGCAAGGCTGTTTACGGTGATTAACCTCTGGACGGCGAATGTCCCAAAGCGGGAAGCGGCGAAGAGGGATCGGTCTTTTGCTTTTCCTTGGCGGTCCATTGGGTTATGCGCGTCCGATGGAAAAGAGCGAAATTCCCGCCGGTCAGGCGGCGGAAACGGAAGAAGCCATCCCCTCGCGGCGCAAGATGCTCGCGCTCGGCGCGGTCGGCGTGTCGGCGGCGCTGACGATCCGCCCCGCTTTCGCGCAGACGGCGGTATCGGTGATGAATTGCCAGATTCCGGTTCCCGCGCCGACCGCGGCGGGCAAGTTCATCGACCCCCAGGGCAAGCTGGTCCCCGCCGGCACGAAGGGCGCTTTTCCGGGGGCACCGCGCCCCTTTACCGGCGAAGAAGTGAAGCGGGCGTTTCGCGGCCAGACGCTGCCCGGCGCAACGTACAACCAGTCGCAGGCCTATCTTCAATATATCCGGCGCTTGCAGGCAGGCCAGAGCGGCTTTACCTGTTTCGCATCGATCACGACGTCGCGCTGAACTTCGCTCCTTTGATGCGATGGCGGTTCGGCCGCGTCGGCATGCAAAGGAAAATTCGTGAAACTAGCTTCGCTCAAAAAGGGTCGCGACGGCCGTCTCGTCGTCGTTTCGGACGACCTTGCCTGGTACGCCGATGCAGGCCAGATCGTGCCGACACTGCAGGCCGCGCTCGACAATTGGGCCTATGCCGCGCCGCGCCTTGCGGCGCTGGCCGAAGACCTCAACCATGATGCGATCCCGAAAGAGCGTTTTCACGAACGCGACGCGGCATCGCCATTGCCGCGCGCCTATCAATGGGCCGACGGCAGCGCCTATGTGAACCATGTCGCGCTGGTGCGGCAGGCGCGCGGGGCCGAGATGCCCGAAAGTTTCTGGCACGACCCGCTGATGTATCAGGGCGGCAGCGACCAGTTTCTGAGCCCACGCGATCCGATTCCGCTCGGCGACCCCGCGTGGGGCTGCGACATGGAGGCGGAGGTGGTCGTTGTGACGGGCGACGTGCCGGCGGGGATCGATCCCGTCGCGGCGCGGGAGAAAATCCTCCTTGTCGGCCTCACCAACGACGTATCGCTGCGCGGGCTGATCCCCGCCGAACTCGCCAAGGGGTTTGGCTTTTTCCAGTCGAAGCCGTCGAGTGCGATGTCGCCGGTATTCGTGACGCCCGAGGCGCTCGGCGAGCGCTGGAAGGACGGCAAGCTCCATGGCATCCTGTCGGTCGACCTGAATGGCGAGCCGCTCGGTCGCGCCGATGCGGGCGTCGACATGACGTTCGATTTCGGCGCGTTGATCGCCCATGCTGCGAAAACGCGCGACTTGGGCGCGGGGACGATCATTGGGTCAGGGACGGTTTCCAACCGCGGCCCCGACGGCGGCCCGGGCAAGCCCGTTGCCGCGGGCGGGGTCGGCTATTCCTGCTTGGCCGAAGTGCGGACGATAGAGACGATCGAGCACGGCGAGGCGAAAACGCCCTTCATGAAAAAGGGCGACACCGTCCGGATCTGGATGGATGACGACCGGCACCACAGCATCTTCGGGGCGATCGAACAGACGGTCGGCTGATTTCCCGCCGACGTCGGAAGCGGCACCGGCGCGAACCGGTGCCGCTCTGACTTTGCGAAAGCGGATTACATCGTATCGACGAGCGCGTCCTTGAGCGAGCAGGCCGCGGGCCCGAGGATCACGATGAACAGCACCGGCAGGATGAACAGGATCAGCGGCACCGTCATGATTGCCGGCAGGCGCGCGGCCTTTTCCTCGGCGCGCATCATGCGTTCGTTACGGAATTCGGCTGACAGCACGCGCAGCGCCGAGGCGAGCGGCGTCCCGTATTTTTCGGTCTGGATCATCGTCGTGACGACGCCCTTCACCGATTCCAGGTTCACGCGATAGGCCAGATTTTCGAACGCCTGGCGGCGTTCGGTCAGGAAGCCCAGTTCGATCGACGTCAGCGCGAATTCCTCGCCCAGTTCGGGATAGGCGCGGCCGAGTTCCTTCGATACGCGGGCGAAGGCGGAGTCGACCGTCAGGCCGGCCTCGGCGCAGATCACGAGCAGGTCGAGCGCATCGGGAAGGCCCTTGCGGATCGCGTCGGTCCGCTTGGACCGCTTGTTCTCGACGAACAGGTCGGGCGCCTTGTAGCCGAGGACGAGCATCGCCATCGTGAAGCCCGAGCGCTTCATCGGAGTCAGCGTCGGCCACATGTCGACCCAATAGATGAGGAAGGCCGCGACGCCGCCAAAAACGACGGGCAGGACCATGCGACCAAAGATAACCGCGACGGCCAGGTCTTTCGATCGGATACCCGCCTGCGCCAGCTTTTGCTGCACATCCTTGATCTGTTCTTCCTGCAGCACCTGGAGCTTGCCGAGGACGCTGCGCATCTTGTCCGCATGCTGGTTCTTGCGGACCAGCTTGGCGCGGCGCTTGGCGGTCGAGGCGGTGATGCCGGCCTTGAGCTGTTCGCGGCGGTCGTTGAGCGCCTTGACGCGTTTGGTCATCGGGTTGCGGACGGTCAGCGCGTTGTAGATGGCAAACAGCACCGCGAAGACGCCGACTGCGGCGAGCGCGGTCCCGGCCCATACGACGTCGATGCCGAGCAGCGTGGGGCCGCTCTGGGCTCCCGTAAAGGCCGAGGAAAGAAGGAGGCTGCTGTTCACGGATTTTGCCCCTTCAGATTTCGAAGCTGATCATCTTGGCCATGATCCCGGCGCCGATGCTCATCCAGATCAGGCCGCCGACACCGGCGATGATGAGACGTTGTTCATGGAAAAAGCCCGAGAGATATTCGGGGTTCATCGACCAGACGACGCCGAAAACGAAAAAGGGCAGCGCGCCGACGATATAGGCCGAAGCCTTCGCTTCCGACGACATGGCGCGGATCTTCAGCTTCATTTGCGCGCGCTTGCGGAGCACGTCGGACAGGTTCGCCAAGGTTTCGGCAAGATTGCCGCCGGTTTCACGCTGGATCGCGATCGTGATGCAGAAGAACTGGAATTCGGGAGTGCCCAGCATATCTGCCGATTCCTGAAGCGCGGCTTCCATCGTGTTGCCGATACGGATGCGTTCGACGACGCCCTTGAATTCTTCGCCCACGGGCCCCGGCAGTTCCTGGCTCACGACCTGGAAGGTCTCGGTAACCGGCAGGCCGGATTTGAGGCCGCGGACGAGCAGGTCGATCGCGTCGGGAAAGCGGGTATTGAATTGGGCAACCCGTTTCTTGATCGCGCGACCGACGATCAAATAAGGCAGGCCGAGGCTGAGCATCAACCCGACGAGACCCGCCATGAGCATCGGCGCGCGGACCGCCAGCATGCCGCCGGTGACGACCACGAAAAGCGCCATCGATGCGAACATATATTGGGTCAGCGTCCAGCCCTTGCCGGTGCGACGTATCCGCTTTTCCAGCTCCTCGCGGCGCGGCAGCAGGCTGGTCAGCGCGATTTCGCCCTTGCCGCCGGCCGACTGGATCGTCTTGCGCATCTGCGCCGCGACGACCGCTTCGGTCGATGCCGCGTGGCGATCGCGGACCATCGCCAGCCGCCGTGTCTTTGCCTTGCCGGCCGAAGGGCCGCCAAGCAGGACGACGAGGAGGGCAAAGGCCAGGAAGGCCGCCGCGATGATAAGGATGACTGGCAGATTCATGATCGGCTGATGTCCGCTTCTATCGCTGGAGGAGGTTACGACCCGTCAGGGGTCGTCACGCCGCCTGTTTCGCGCCCTTCTTTGTCATCAGGCCGAGCTTGCCGAGCAGCGACCCGCCCGACTTGCCCTTTGCCGTCGCTGCCTGGGCCTCTTCGGCTTCGATGTCGGCGCCGTCGAGGATCAGCCGCGTCAGATTGTTCCACACCTGCGCCGATTTCGTGCCCTTGCAGATTTCGGCATAGGATTTGCCGAGCTTGGCCGACTGGCTCACCAGTTTCGGATCGAACGGAACGACGATGTCGATCTGGCGTTCGATCGAGGATTCGAATTCCTTGCGCGACAATTCGCCGACCGCATTCTGGAACTTGTTTGCCACCAGCACCACGCGGGCGCCCGGGACATTCTGTTTGAACCATGACAGCAAGCGGATGGTGTCGCGGGCCGCAGCGAGCGTCACATCGCTGACGAGCAGGATCGTTCCGACTTCCGACACGAGGTGCGGGAAGGGGATCAGCACCTGGCGGGGAAGGTCGACGATCGTCATTTCGAACGCGCCCCGCAGTTCTTCTTCCAACTGGAAAAAGGCCGAACCGTCGGTCATCACCGGCTGGTGGATCGGAGCTTCGGCCGACAGCAGGCTGAGCTTGTCCGACGCGCGCACCATCGCGCGCTCGATGAACAGGCCATCGATGCGACTGGGATTGTCGATCGCGTCGATCAGGCCGCGTCCGGGTTCGAGGTCGAGCGTCAACGCGCCCGTGCCGAAGTGGACGTCGAGGTCGAGCAGCGCAGTCTGGCGCCCGGCCTGTTCGCTGATCGCCCAGGCAAGCGAGGTCGACACGAGCGATGCGCCGACGCCGCCGCGCACGCCGACGACCGCCATCATATGGTGCGGTTTGTCGTCATGCATGTCGGCGTGCTTCGGCGCCGACAGCATGGCCTGCGCCATGGTCAGCGATTCGCGCACCTGTTCGAGCGACAACGGCTTGAGCAGATAGTCCTGGATTCCGCTCGACAGAAGATCGCGATACAGGCGAACGTCGTTCACCTGGCCCGCGGCAATCACGACCGTGCCGGGTTCGCAGACTTCGGCAAGCGCGTTGATGTCGTTGATCGGGTCACCCGATTCCGACATGTCGACGAAAAGGATGTTGGGGCTGGCCGACACCGAGAGCGACTGCACCGCGTTGCGCAGGCCGCCCTTGTTGCACTTTTCGACGGGCCAACCCATCTCGTTCGCTGCTGCCCGGATCAGCTCCAGCGTATCGTCGTCGCAGACGAAGGCGTTGAAGGGGTCACGCAGTCCGGCCATTTTGAAAGGGGCGTTCACTGGCTGTCCTCCTTGCTGGTCGCCGACGATTTCAGATCGCCGGCACCGGTCTGCGGCTTTTCGCGATAGGTCTTGATCGCGCGCGTCGCTGCGGACGGGTCGGTCCGGTTGCTGCTGGCGCCCTTGATCAGATCGTTCGGGTCGGCAACCATGGCGGCGAGGTTGCTGTTCGTCGCGCAGCCATAGTTGGACGAAGTCGAGTTGGTGATGTTGATCGCCGATTTGCTGTCCCAATTGGGGCAGCCGGGAACCGAGGCCGTGGCGCGCGTGACGACCACGCGCATATAGCCTTGCGGCACGGCGCCGGTGGTGACCGGGACGTCGTCGCTCAGCAGCAGCCCGCGGCGTCCGACCATGGAACGGACCGTGGCCTGCGCCGAACCGGAGCCATAGACCGACGGATCCTCGATCGCGATGCGGTCGCCGTAGCGAACGCCCATGGCGTCGAGCCAGCCCTGCAGGCGGCCCTGTTCGCTGGGGGCGAGTTCGCCGTTCGAGAGCGCGACATCGAACTGATAGATGTTGTTGCGCACGACCGGCTGGTGCACCGATTCGAGGCTGGTGTTGCTATAGGCGGCGCCCGTGCATCCAGCGAGCGACGTGGCCAGAGCCAGGATCGTCCAAGTTGCGATTTTCTTCATCACTTTGCTCCTGAAATCCAGCGCGTCACTTGATGCTGAAGCCGGGCGATGCGTCGCCGGTGCCCCGCGGGCGGTCGGCATCGCCGACGTCGGTGTCGAGACGCGGCTTCGGCCGGTCGCCGCCCGTCACGCCGTTGCTTTCCTGGTTGAGCAGGAGGCGCGCGATATCGTTCGAATTCTGATAGGCGTCGGTCGGCAGCTTGATGTCGTTCGCCGAGACCGGGTTGACGAGATAGGGCGTCACCACGATCACCAACTCGGTCTCGCCGCGGCGGAAATTGTCCGATTTGAACAGGGTGCCGAGCAGCGGAACGTCGCCGAGGCCGGGCATCTTGTCGATCGCGCCGATCGAGCGATTGTTCATCAGGCCGGCGATCATGAAGCTTTCGCCCGAACCGAGTTCGACCGTCGTTTCGGCACGGCGGATCGTCAGCGCGGGGATTTGGAAGCCTTCCATCTCGATCGCGCCTTCGGTCGACAGCTCCGAAACTTCGGGACGAACGCGCAGGCTGATGCGGCCGTTCGACAAGACCGTCGGCGTATAGGCGAGGCTGACGCCATATTTGCGATATTCGATCGTCGTGCCGGCAAGATTGCCGGGGATGGGGATCGGGAATTCGCCGCCCGCGAGGAAGTCGGCCGTCTCGCCCGAAATCGCGGTCAGGTTCGGCTGCGCGAGCGTCACGACCATGCCCGAGCGTTCGCCCATGTCGAGCGAGGCGATCAGGTCGAGCCCGAAGAGGCGCCCGGCGCCCGCGATGCTGCGGATGCCGGCGGGCGTGGATATCCCGTAATTCGTGCCGAAGGTGGTGCTGTTGATCGGCTGCCCGGTAATCGGATTATAGGGCGTCGGCACCGTGTTCGGCGGGAAAATGGCGGTCGGCGCGTTGGGATAGGTTATTTCGCCGGCCGAGCGGCCGCCGAAAACCCCGCCCAGGAAGCCGTTGCCGAGCGGACCGTCGCGGTCGCGCGTCAGCAGGTTGCCGCTGATTTCCTTGACGAGCGTGCGGTTCACTTCGGCGATGCGGACCTGCAGATTGACTTGCAGGGGCGTCGCGGTGCGAAGGCGCGAAAGGACTTTCGTCCCTTCGCCGACAAAGGCCTGGACCAGCAGTTCGGCTTCGGCGACGTCGTCGGGCGACTGGACCGTGCCGGTGAGCAGCACAAAGCCGTTCATCGTGTTGGCCGAGATGCTCGCCTCGGGCATCGCCAGCGAGAGCATCTGGTCGATCGTTTCGATATTGTTGCCGACGCGAGCGACGGTCGAATAGACGACCCGGCCGCTGGCGTCGGTGGCATAGATGCTGGTTTCGCCCGGCGCCTTGCCGAAGATATAGAGCTGGCGACCCGAACGGACCTGCACATCGGCCACTTTGTCGTCGGCGACGAACACGTCCGACATCGACGCCGGAAGGCTGATGAGGCGTCCGCGACCGACCGACAGGTCGATGCTGCTGCTGGCGTTCTGTGAGGCCTGCGCCGCAGCCTGCTGCGACGGTGCCGACACGAGCGCGGCTGCAACGAGGCCGATGGCCAGGGTGCGCGCCAGGGCGGCCGCCTTGAAATTGGCTTTGCTGTTCATCTTACTTACCCCCAACCGGGACTTCGGTAACCTTGTCGCCGCGGGTCACGCGAACGACTGGCCCGCTACCGAGTGCCGACCCATTGCCCGACGCCGAAATCGGCGCACTGCTTACCAGCGGCTGCTGCCGCCCACCGCCGCCGACGCGACCGCCAACCGGAACCCAGAAGCGCGAGACGTCGCCGCCGGTGGTCGCCGATTTGGCGGTCGTCGGACGAGCTTGGGCCTGCGCCAGCATTCGGCGTTCGGCCGCTGCACCGCCCTTTTCGGGAACATTGACGTCGCCCGATGCGATGGCGGCTTCGAGCTCGCCGGTGCTTTCCGCGAGCGGACGGAGCGCGAGCGACAATTTGCCCATGCTCTGCGCAACCGCGATGCGTTCGGCGAGTTCGGGCGTTGCCTCGAGCGTCACCGAGCCGAAGGTGCGAACCGGGGTCTTGCCCGTTTCGTCCTCGGCATCGTAGCGCTGGTCGGTGGCAAGCACGCGAACGTTGCGAACGATGGTTTCGGCGGTGAAAAGCTGTTCGTCCGGATAGGAGCTGCCTTCCTTGACCTCGATGGTCTGGGCAAGCAGCACGTCGACGCGGTCGCCGGGGAAGACGAAGCCCGCGACGCCCTGTTCCTGGCTGACCTTGACCGTCACGGCACGCATGCCCGGGCCAAGCGCCGCCGCGAGGAAGCCGCGATCGTCGGGATGGACGAGTGCGCCCTGCGTAAGCGGCTGGCCGGCGGTGATCGGATAGCGGACGACGGTGCCGACCAACGTGTTCACGTCGGTCTTGTCCTTCATGAAGTAGGCCTTTTCGACCAATTCCTTCGGCCAGGGCTGAAACCGGAAGCTGTCGGGGCCGATGATCGTGCCCACCGGCAGCTGCCGCGTTGCAACGAGGATCATCGGGCCGGTGATTTCCGGTGCCGCGGCTGCACGAGCCGGCGGAGCCGATGCTCCGCGCATCATCTGGTTGACTCCGAACGCCGCACCGATCGCAATGACCAGCGCGCCGACGATCAGCATAATCTTTCGCGTATCCATGACGATTTTTCGCCTCCTACACCAACCGGAAACGGCGGTGCTTGCCCTCAGGCCGAACCGATAGCCTGAAACTGGTTAAGATATTGTTGGTGAAGCGCCCACAGGCCCGCAGCAGCGATCGCGACCCCATAGGGGACCTCGACCGGTTTGTCCGAAGGGCGCAATTTCATGTGGATAAGCATCACCGCCGACAGGATGCCGCCGCCGATGGCCATCACCATCAGCGTCGGCAGGAACAGGGAAAGCGGGATCCAGAGCATTACCGCGCCGATCATTTTCACGTCGCCGCCGCCCATCGCACCGACCGCGAACAATCCGGCGAAGACCAGAAAGACCGCAAAGGCGGCGCCGAACTGGAGCGCCATCCCGGGCCACGGGGCGAGGCCGCTGGCGATCCAGAACGGAATGGCGAGCAATGCGATGGCCGCGTTGAGTTCGTTCGATATGGATCGCGACCGGAGATCGCTGATCGCCGCGGCGATCATCATCAGTCCGAGTATGGCCATCAGGCCAAGCGAGATCGTGCCGCTATCCATCGGCCCGCTTCTACGGATTATGGCTTACCAAAGAGTAACCATGTCCGCGGCGCGGCCGGCATGGCTTGCATTCGCCGGGACAGCCGATATGCGGCGGGCATGATCGACAAGCTGCCCTCTGCCACCGACGTGCTGATTGTCGGCGCGGGCATCGCGGGCGCGAGCCTGGCGGCGGCGATTGCGCCCTGGCGCCGGGTGTTGCTGGTCGAGGCGGAGGAGGCGCCGGGCTATCATGCGACCGGACGCTCCGCCGCTTTCTGGCACGAAAGCTATGGCGGCGCCGGGGTGCAGCCGCTGTCGGCCGCTTCTTTCGACGCGTTGGACAATCCCGACGGCGATTTTTCCGATCGCGGCTTCCTGTCGCCGCGCACCGCCCTGACGCTGGGGCAGCGATCCGACGCCGCCGCGGTCGATGCCTTCACGGCCGAGTTCCTCGCCAAGGGGGTGGCCGTATCGCGCGTGGGCCGCGCCGAAATCGCCGCGAAAATTCCCGATGTGCGGTCCGAATGGACCGAAGCCGCTTTCGAAGCGGCGTGTAGCGACATTGACGTCGGCCGGCTTCATGCGGCCTATCTGCGCGCCGCGCGGCAGGGAGGGGCGCTGCTGGCGAAGCGCGCTCCGCTCCGTTCCGCACGGCGGATGGGTGACGGCTGGGATGCGACGGTCGGCGAAGATCATGTCCGGGCGTCGCTGATCGTCAACGCCGCAGGAGCGTGGGCCGACGATGTCGCCGTCGCTTGCGGCGTCGCGCCGCTGGGCATCCAGCCCTATCGCCGCACCGTGGTCCAGCTGCGGCTCGGCGTGCCGGTTCCCGCCGACCTGCCGCTGGTCGTGCATGTCGGTGGCGAATTCTATTTCAAGGGCGAGAGCGAAGGGCGCATCTGGCTCAGCCCGCACGACGAGACGCCGACGGGCCCGCACGATGCCGCGCCCGAGGAATATGATGTGGCGGTTGCGATCGACCGGCTACAGTCGGTCGTCGATTGGCCGGTCGCCGCCGTGGAGCGCAAATGGGCGGGGCTGCGCAGCTTCGCCCCCGATCGCAACCCCGTTTTCGGCGCCGACGCGGCCGAGCCCGCCTTTATCTGGTGCGCGGGGCAGGGCGGCTTTGGCATCCAGACTTCGCCGGCGATCGCGGCGCTGCTTGCGGCGCAGATTGGTGGCGCTCAACCGGAGGGCGCGATCGGCAAGGTCGATCCGCAGCCTTATAGCCCTGCGCGTTTTGCCAAAGGCGTCTAGCGGGTTGCACCCGCAGTCCGACGGCTTAACATGGTGGCGTCGCGTCACCCCCGGCGCGGGCATGACGAGTGGAGGATTTCATGGCCCATTATTTCGAGATCAAGAAGAACAAGGCCGGCGAGTTCGTCGCCTATTTCAAATATAACAGCGAAGCTATCTTCTGGACCGAAGGCTATTCGAGCAAGGCGTCGGCCAAAAATGCCATTGAATCGATCCTGAAAAACGGCCCGGGCGCCGAAGTCCGCGACGAAGCCTGACAAGAGCGCGCGGGCGTTCAGCGCGCCCGCGCGACTTTCAATGCTGCATCGCTGGCGAGTTGGTCCGCGATTTCATTGTCGCCGTGCCCCGCATGGCCCTTGACCCATATCCATTCGATCTTGTGACGGGCGCTTTCCTTGACCAGCCGCTGCCACAGGTCGGCGTTGGCGACCGGTTTTTTCGCGGCGGTCTTCCACCCGTTCTTTTGCCAGCCGAAAACCCATTTGGTGATGCCGTCGCGGACATAGACGCTGTCGGTCGACAGTTCGACGTTGCAGCTGCGTTTGAGCGCGGCAAGCGCCTCGATCGCAGCCATCAATTCCATGCGGTTGTTCGTTGTGTCTGCTTCGCCCCCCGACAGGGTCTTGACCACGTCGCCCCACCGCAGCACCGCGCCCCACCCGCCGGGACCGGGATTGCCCTTGCACGCGCCATCGGTCGCAACGATCACCGTCCTGCCGGTATTTTCGGTCATGCGAAGGCGAACAGGCCGGCGGCGTCAGCAGCGCTGTAGCGTTGCAGGCGGGCTAGGAAGGGCGAGGGGTCTTTGCGCGTAACGAGCGCATCGGCGGGCGTGTGGACCCAGTCGTGGGCCCGTGTCAGCAGGAAACGGAGCGAGGCGCCGCGCGCGAGGAGCGGCAGAGCGGCAGCTTCGGCCGCCGTCAGCGTGATCTCGCTGGCGTATCCGCGCATCAACGCCTGCGCGCGCGCCGGGTCGCAATGCCGGCCGTCGACCGAAAAAGCCCAGGATGCGTGGGTGATGACAAGATCATAGGCGCGAAAGTCGCTTGCTGCGAAATAGAAGTCGATCAGCCCGGTCACCCGGTCGCCGAGCATCAGCACATTGTCGGGAAACAGGTCGGCGTGAATGACATGCGCGGGCAGGCCGGAGGGCCAATGCGCATCGAGATGAGCCAGTTCGGCATCGACGATCGCCTGGAGGTCTGGAAGCACCTGATCGAGATCGCCGGTCGCCTGCGCAACGCTGCGCCAGTGGCGATGGCCCATGCTGTTTTCACGAGTGCCGCCATATCCTTCGAGCGCGCGGTGCATGGCGCCGAGCGCGGCGCCGGCCGCTTCGCATTGCGCGGGGGTCGGGTGCGTCAGCGAAATGCCGGGCAGGAACTGGATGACGCAGGCGGCGCGGCCGGAAATCCGCTGGATTGCGGCGCCCTCCCGGTCGCGCAGCATCGCCGGGACGGGACAACCGCTGTCCGCAAGATGCGTGAGCAGGTCGACGAAGAACGGCAGATCCTTTTCGCTCACGCGTTTTTCGTAAAGCGTGAGGATGAAGCGTCCGCCGGTCGTTTCGAGCAGGAAGTTGCTATTCTCGACCCCTTCGGCGATGCCCTTGCACGACAGGACGGTACCGATGTCGTAGCGCGAGACGAGCGCGGCAAGATCGTCGGGTTCGACGTGCGTATAGACCGCCATCAGGCCGCCGCCGGTTCGAGCCCGCGCGGCAATTTGAAGATCATATTTTCCTCGGCGGTCACGATGACCTGTTCGACCAGGAGCCGGTGCTGTGCGACCGCATCGATGACCTCGCGGACCAGCGTTTCGGGCGCGCTGGCCCCGGCGGTGATACCCAGCGTCCCGATGCCCGCGAGCCAAGCAGGATCGATTTCGACGCCGCGCTGGACGAGATGGGCCGGCGTTCCCATTCGTTCGGCGACTTCGACGAGGCGCAGGCTGTTCGAGCTGTTGGGCGCGCCAATCACGATCAGGCGATCGCATTCGCCCGCGATCGCCTTGACCGCTTCCTGTCGGTTCGAGGTTGCGTAGCAGATATCCTCGCCGCGCGGTCCGCTGATCTTCGGGAAACGATGCTGAAGCGCGGCGACGATGTCGCGCGTGTCATCCACCGACAGCGTCGTCTGGGTCAGGAAGGAAAGCATGTCCGGATCGGGCGGCGACAGCGCCGCGACATCGTCGACCGATTCGACGAGCGTCATCGCGCCGTCGGGCAACTGGCCGAGCGTGCCGATGACTTCGGGATGGCCGGCATGGCCGACGAAGACGATATGGCGCCCCGTCTCGTGCGCGCGCTCGGCCTGGCGATGGACTTTCGACACGAGCGGGCAGGTCGCGTCGATATAGTCGAGCCCGCGCATCTCCGCCTTGGCCGGCACGGCCTTGGGAACGCCGTGAGCGCTGAACACGACGGGCACGCCGTCGGGAACCTGATCGAGCGATTCGACGAAAATCGCGCCCTTTGCCTTCAGCGCATCCACGACATAACGGTTGTGGACGATTTCGTGACGCACATAGACCGGCGCGCCATATTTCTGCAGCGCCAGTTCGACGATGCGGATCGCGCGGTCGACGCCGGCGCAAAAACCGCGCGGCGCCGCGATCAAAACCCTGAGTTCTGCCGCTTCGCCGTCTTGCCGGTGCGCCATTGGATCGGGAAGGTTCATAATGCGGGCGCTCTAGCGCAGCACGGCCATTGGGGTAAAGCGACTTCGTCTGTGTTGCGCCTTGTTCATCGCACCGATAAGAAGCGGCGCGCATGAAGCGGGATCATTGTCCCGACGCCTGTCGATGCGCCTGTTTGGAAAGCCCGATTATCATGATGCCCATTTCGCTTCCGTCCCGTAAATTCCTGACCGTGCTGTGCGGCACGGCGGCCGTGGCGACGGTGGCGGGCTGCGCAAAGGACAATGAAATCGACGTCAACGGCGGGGTCGGCATTACCGCCACGCGTAGCGCCTGCCCGGCCGTAGCGGTGCCGCTCCATACCGGCGACATCACCTTGTTCGACCCGGCGACCAGCCGCGACGCGCATGCGATCGATGTTGTGGCCGCGATGACCAATGTGGTGCCCCAGTGCAACGACAGCGGCGGAGAGAAGGTGTACCAGCTCGTCGATTTCGACGTCGTCGCGACGCGCCGCGATGCCGGTCCGGCGCGCACGATCACGCTTCCCTATTATGCGACCGTCCTGCAGGGCGGCACTGCGGTCGTCGCCAAGCGGCTCGGCAATGTGACGGTGACTTTCCCCGAGGGGCAGGTGCGCGGCACCGGCCGCGCGCAGGCATCGGCCTATGTCGACCGTGCCGCGGCGACGCTGCCCGCCGACATTCGTGAACGGATCACCCGCCGGCGCAAGGCGGGCGACCAGGACGCGGCGGTTGACCCGCTGAGCCTTCCCGAAGTCCGCGCGGCGGTGCAGCGCGCCAGTTTCGAGCTGCTTGTCGGCTTCCAGCTGACGCAGGAGCAGCTCGAATATAACGTCCGACGATAGGATGTGCGGCGGCGCTGCGGCGCCGTTCGCTTGGCTATGCCCTGCGCGCCGCCCGGTGACGCAGGGCTTTTCGCGTGCGCCAAGCTGTTATAGGGCGCGCAAGACTTTCTCTGATCGATGATAGGCCCGTCCCGTGACCCTGTTCAGCCGCTTTTCCGACTATATCGGCGCCGCGCTCGATGCGCTCGCCGCGCGCGACGCCCTGCCTGACGGTCTCGACCGTTCGGCGATCAGCGTCGAGCCGCCGCGCGATCCCGCGCATGGCGACGTCGCGACCAATGCCGCGATGGTGCTCGCAAAGCCCGCGGGAATGAACCCGCGCGCGCTCGCCGAGCTGCTTGTCGCCGAACTGGGGGCGCTCGACGAGGTGACCGAGGCCAGCGTCGCTGGTCCCGGCTTCATCAACCTGCGCCTTGCCGATGACAGCTGGCGCGACGAACTGGCGCTGATCTTCAGCGAAGGCGCCGATTATGGCCGCTCGGCGATGGGGCAGGGGCGGCGCGTCAACGTCGAATATGTCTCGGCGAACCCGACGGGGCCGATGCACGTCGGCCATTGCCGCGGCGCCGTGGTCGGCGATGCGCTGGCCGCGCTGCTCGAATATGCGGGGCACGAGGTGATCCGCGAATATTATGTCAACGACGCCGGGGCGCAGGTCGATGTGCTCGCCCGCTCGGTTCACATGCGGTACCGCGAGGCGCTTGGCGAAGACATTGGCGCGATCCCCGAAGGCCTCTACCCCGGCGACTATCTGATCCCGGTCGCGGCCAGGCTGGCAACCGAATATGGCGACCGTTTCGTCGGCGCGCCCGAAAGCGCGTGGCTGGGCCTGTTTCGCGCCGAAGCCGTCAGCGCGATGATGGACATGATCCGCGCCGACCTTGCCAAGCTCGGCATCCATCACGACCTCTTCTCGTCGGAAGCCGAATTGCAGGCGGAGGGTAAACCCGCCGCCGCCGAAAAATGGCTGCGCGAGCATGATCTGGTCTATGACGGCCAGCTGGAAGCGCCGAAGGGCGAGACGCCCGAGGATTGGGAGCCCGTCGAGCTGCCGCTGTTCCGCTCGACAAAATTCGGCGACGATCAGGACCGCCCGATCAAGAAATCGGACGGCAGCTGGACCTATTTCGGCGCCGACCTCGCCTATCATTTCCAGAAGAGCCAGAATGCCGACGAGCTGATCGACATCTGGGGCGCCGACCATGCGGGCACGGTCAAGCGGATCAAGGCCGCGGTGGCGGCGCTGACCGGGGGCAAGACGCGTTTCGACGTCAAACTGGTGCAAATGGTCCGGTTGCTCAAAAATGGCGAGCCTTTCAAGATGTCGAAGCGCGCGGGCAATTTCGTCACCCTCGCCGATGTGGTCGACGAAGTCGGCAAGGATGCGGTGCGCTTCACCATGCTGACGCGCAAGGCCGACGCGCAGATGGATTTCGATTTCGCGAAGGTGGTCGAGGCATCGCGCGACAACCCCGTCTGGTATCTGCAATATGCCAACGCCCGTATTTCGCGACTGCGTAAGAAGGCCGCCGATGCGGGGATCGCATTGCCGGCACCTGCGCCCGCACGGCTGAACGCCCATGAGCTGGGACTGGTGAAATTGCTCGCGCAATTCCCGCGGATCGTCGAGGCGGCGGCATCGGCGCGTGAACCGCACCGCATTGCATTCTACCTTGCGGACGTCGCGGCGGCGTTCCACGCCTGGTACAATCTGGGTAACGATGACCCGGGCCTTCGGATCGTGCTCGACAATGATCCCGAATTGACCGCGACGCGCCTTTATTTGGCTGACGGAATCGGGCAGGTTATCCGCAACGGGCTGTCCCTGATGGGGGTTGAGGCGATCGAGGAGATGAATTGATGGCCGAGGGGAAGGACGCGGGGCAGGGCGAAGCAGGGCTGGGGCTCGATGAGGAAGACCGCCTGCCTTGGCTCGAAGCCGCCGATGGTTATGAGGATGATGGCGAGGTGTCGCCCGCGCGACTGCTGATCATGGTACTCGGCGGATTGCTGCTGATCGGCGCGGTGCTCGGCGGGCTGTGGTGGATCCAGAATGGCGGCGCGCGGGGCAAGGGCGAACTGATCGCCGCCCAGCAAGGCGATTATAAGGTGGCGCCGAAGACCGACGGTGCAAAAACCTTCGAGGGGGAGGGCGATGCCAGCTTCTCGGCCAGCGAAGGCGCCGAACCCGCGGGCAAGGTCGATCCGACGCGCATGCCCGAAGAGCCCGCGGTGACCCCGCAGGAGCGCGAAGCGGCGGCGAAGAAAGCCGCCGCCGACAAGGCTGCGGCCGCGAAGGCGGCAAAATCTGCGCCCGCCGACAAGGGCAAGGGCGCGCCGGCGGCGACCTCGGTCAAGACGCCCGGCACGGCGGAAAAGGCCGAACCCGCATCGGGCGGCGCGATGATCCAGCTCGGCGCCTTCAGCAGCGATGCGGCGGCGGCCAAGGCATGGACCAATTTGTCGAAGCGTTTCGCCTATCTGGCGGAGCTCAACAAGTCGGTGTCGCCCGCCAAGGTCGGCAACGCGACCGTTTATCGTTTGCGCGTATCGGCAGGAACGGCCGCCAACGCATCGAATTTGTGCGGAAAATTGCGCGTCGCCGGTGAAAATTGCGTCGTCGTCCGCTGATTCGGCCCGCTTGGCCGCAGACTCCGTTGGTACAACGCCACCGTTATGGCATGTTGCCGATCCTGATTGCCGTGTGAGGGGGCGGCGATCGATGGAGATTGACGCACGATGATACCGGCTATTTTCGGCCTGTCGGGCCTGACCCTCACCGACGACGAGCGCGCTTTCTTTCGCGACAGCGACCCTGCGGGCTATATCCTGTTCGGGCGCAATATCGAAAATCGCGAACAGCTGCGTCGCTTGACCGACGAACTCCGCAGCCTTGACGGGCGCGCGAACCTGCCGATCCTGATCGACCAGGAGGGCGGGCGTGTGGCGCGCATGAAATCGCCCGAATGGCCCGCTTTCCCGAGCGGCGCGGCGTTCGACGCGCTGTACGAGCGTGCGCCGGCGAGTGCGATCGAGGCGGCGCGGCTCAATGCCATGGCGCTCGCGGCGATGCTGTCCGAGGTCGGAATTACGGTCGATTGCCTGCCGCTGCTCGACGTCCGCCAGCCGGGTTCGAGCGACGTCATCGGCGATCGCGCTCTCGGCAGCGAACCGATGCGCGTTGCGGCGCTCGGCCGCGCGATCCTAGGCGGGCTGCAGGATGGCGGCGTCGTCGGTATCGTCAAGCATATCCCCGGACACGGGCGGGCCTTGCTCGATTCGCACAAAGAACTGCCGGTCGTCACGGCGCTCGACCGCGATCTCCAGACCGATCTGGCGCCCTTCGCGGCGCTGCGCGACGCGGCGATGGCAATGACCTGTCACGTTGTCTTTACTGCCTGGGATGCCGACCGGCCGGCGACGCTGTCGCCGATTATCATCGACAGCGTGATCCGCCAGCGCATCGGTTTTCACGGCCTGCTGCTGAGCGACGACCTCGATATGGAGGCGCTTTCGGGAGACGTGCCCTCGCGCGCCGCCGATGCGGTCGCCGCCGGATGCGACATCGCGCTCAATTGTTGGGGCAAGATGGACGATATGGTGGGTATCGCCAATGCGCTCGACCCGATCAGCACCGTGTCGTTGGCGCGGCTGGAAGGCGCGATGGACCGGATCGCCGGGGCGGGCGATCACCACCGGGCCTTTGCTTCGCTGGTCGATCAGCGCGACGCGTTGCTCGCGACTGCCTGACGCGCGATGGACGAACTGCCGCTCGCCTTTGAAACGACGGTGGCGGTCCCCGAACGCGATGATGCCCTGCAGCTGTCGCTCGAAAGCTGGGAAGGCCCGCTCGACCTGCTGCTCGCGCTGGCGCGAAGCCAAAAGGTCGACCTCAAGCAGATATCGATCCTTGCCCTCGTCGAGCAATATCTGACCTTCATCGCCGAAGCGCGCGAACTGAAGCTGGAGGTGGCGGCCGATTATCTGGTGATGGCGGCGTGGCTCGCCTACCTCAAATCGGCGCTCCTGCTTCCGAAGGACCCGCTCGAGGACCCATCCCCCGACGAGTTGGCGCTGCGCCTGCAACTGCGCTTGCAGCGGCTGGCGGCGATGCGCGAGGCAGCGGCACGCCTGCTGGCGCGCGATCGTATCGGCCGCGACGTGTTCCTGCGCGCAAAGCCAGAGGGTCTGCGCGACGTTCGGGTGCGGCGGTGGGATGCCAGCCTGTACGATCTCCTGTCGGCCTATGGGCAGGTCAAGCTGCGCAACGAACCGGTCGTCCATATGGTCTCGCGGCGTCCGGTCGTCACGCTCGACGCGGCGCTTCATCACCTCCAGCGAATGCTGGGGGTAAAGCTCGACTGGGCCGAACTGTCCGATTTCCTACCGGCCGATTATGACGGCCCGCTGCGCCGTTCGGCAATTGCGTCGAGTTTTGTCGCCGCGCTCGAGCTGGCGCGGCAGGGCCGCGTCGACTTGAGGCAGGACGGCGCGTTCGAACCCCTTTACCTGAAAGCCGCACAAGCATGATCGACGACCTGGAACGCGCAATAGAGGCGATGCTGTTCGCGAGCGACGAACCGCTCGACGCGCGCCAAGTGGCGAACCGCCTCGGTGACGAAATGACGCCGGGAGAGGTGCGGACGATCATCCAGACTATTGCGGCGCGGCACGCGGGGAGCGGGATCGAATTGGTCGAGCGCGGCGGTCACTGGCATTTCCAGACGCCCGCCGACCTGGCGCATCTGCTGCGCCGCGAACGCGATGATCCGCGCAAATTGTCGCGTGCGGCTGCAGAGGTATTAGCTATCGTCGCCTATCATGAACCGGTGAGCCGCGCGGAGATCGAAGCAATCCGCGGGGTGCAGACTTCGAAAGGCACGCTCGACGTGCTGATGGAAGCCGAATGGATTGCCCCCGCGGGGCGGCGCGAGGTGCCCGGACGTCCACTGATCTATAAGACCACCGACGCATTTTTGCAGCATTTCGGGCTTAGCAGCCGCAAGGATTTGCCGGGTATCGAAGATCTGCGCGCCGCAGGCCTGCTCGATCCGGTCGATCTGGCTTTCGAAGAGGCGATGGGCGAACTGGACCTGGTCAAAGACGGCGAAGAAGCCTGACGTTTTTTTCAATCGTATCGTGCATTCGGCGGGGCTTCCCCCTATATGGGCGGCTCAAGGAGATTTGAGATGGGTGGTTTGAGCATCTGGCACTGGCTGATCGTCGGGATTCTGGTCCTGCTGCTGTTCGGCAAGGGTCGCTTTTCGGACATGATGGGCGACGTCGCCAAAGGCATCAAAAGCTTCAAGAAGGGCATGGCCGACGATGATGCGCCGACCCCGGCGCCCAAGCAGATCGAAGGCCAGCGCGTACCCGACGCACCGGCGCCGACCCCGACCGCGGAAACCGAGAACCGCTGATTTCCGGCCGCCTGCGGGGATTGAGCTTTTAAATGTTTGATGTCGCGCCCACCGAGTTGTTGCTCGTCGTGGTGGTGGCCTTGGTCGTCATCGGCCCCAAGGACCTGCCCAAGGCGATGCGTTTCGTCGGCAAATGGATGGGCAAGGCGCGCGGCATGGCGCGACACTTTCGTGCCGGACTCGACACCATGATGCGCGAAGCCGAGCTGGAAGAGCTCGAGAAGCAGTGGCGCGAGCAAAACGAAGCGATCATGCGCGAATTTCCTCGCATCGACGGGACCGACGCCGTCGCGGCCTCGACACCCGTGAAAGCCGAAAAGGCCGACGAGGCGCCGGAGCCGCAAGCGGCGGCGGAAAAGCCCGAGACGCATGAGATCCCGCCGCGCGACGGACCGTTGCCATGAGCGAAGACGTGCCCGCGAAACCGGCCGACGAGGATGGCGGGGGCGGCAAGATGCCGCTTCTCGATCATCTGATCGAACTGCGGTCGCGCCTGCTCAAGTCGCTGCTAGCGGTCGCGCTGGCATTCGGTGTCTGCTTTTATTTCGCGCGCCCGATCTTTGCGATCCTCGTTCAGCCGCTGATCGCGGCGGGGCAGGGCAAGCTGATTTATACGCAGCTGTTCGAGGCGTTTTTCGTCGAGGTGAAGGTAGCCTTCTTTGCGTCGATGATGATCGCTTTTCCGGTGATTGCGAACCAGCTCTGGAAATTCGTCGCGCCCGGCCTCTATCGTCAGGAAAAGCGGGCGTTGCTGCCTTTTCTGTTCGCGACTCCGCTCTTGTTCGCGATCGGCGCCAGCTTTGCCTATTTCATCACGATCCCGCTGGCGCTGCGCTTCCTGCTCGGTTTTCAGGGCAATGTCGGCGGAGTGACGCAAGAAGCGCTGCCATCGGTCGGCAATTACCTCGATTTCACCATGCAGTTCATCATGGCGTTCGGGATTGCGTTCCTGTTGCCGATCCTTCTGATGCTTATCGAGCGTGCGGGCCTCGTCAGCCGCGACCAGTTGATTTCGGCGCGCCGCTATATGATCGTTGCGGCCTTTGCGATCGCGGCGGTTGCTACGCCGCCCGATATCCTGAGCCAGTTCCTGCTCGCGGTGCCGTTGATCCTGCTCTACGAGATTTCGATCTTTGCGATCTGGTTTACCCAGCGCCGACGCAAAACAGGCGCCGAAGAGGCGCCTGTCGAGCCTCTCGAAGAGGCTTAGGGTAAGTTACACAAGATCAGTTGATGGCGTCGCTGCCTGCCTGGCCGACGGATTCGATATCGCGGCCAGCACCCTTCACCGTGTTGCAACCAGTGACCAGAACGCTTGCCAGCAGGGCGAGGAAAATTGCACGGAAGCTCGTCATATTACCAACCTCTCAGGATAAGTTGCAAAATGGCCCGGCGCGCTTCGAGGGGGGGGAGGGAATGCGGGCCGGGCCAATGTTGCTGAGCAGCGCTGCGGGGGGGCGATGACCGCTGCTCGAATGGGAAACGACCAAGCGGCGAGATAAGTTCCCGAGAAAAATCGCAGCGATGAAATTTTTTTCAGATATTTTTGAATCGTTTGGATTCCAGCGGCTTGGCCTTAGAGGGAGGTCAGCCCGCTGAGCACCGCCAGCCCCAGGAAGGCGAGAAAACCCATGGAATCGGTGGTCATCGTGACGAAAATCGAACTCGCCACCGCGGGATCCTGATCGAGCCGGTCGAGCAGGAGCGGGATCGCGACCCCGGCAACGCCCGCGACGAAGATGTTCACGATCATCGCTGCGGCGATCACCACGCCGAGCTGCGGATTGCCGAACCATAGCGCCGTCGCCGTGCCCGCGATGAGGGCAATCGTGCCACCATTCAGCAGCGCGATCTTCATTTCGCGCCAGATCGCGCGCCAGCTGTTCGAATCAGTCAGCTGGTTCATCGCCAGCGCGCGGACGGTCACCGCGAGCGTCTGTGTGCCGGCGTTTCCGCCGACCCCGGCGACGATGGGCATCAATGCCGCGAGCGCGACCATATGTTCGATCGCGCCGCCGAAGAAACCGACGATCGACGACGCCACCAGCGCGGTACCCAGATTGGCGACCAGCCAGCGGACGCGCGCGCTGTAAGTTTCGCGGATCGGTTCGTTGATGTCGCCGTCGCCGGCGCCCGACAGGCGCAATATATCCTCGCCCGCCTCTTCCTGGATGATGTGGACGATGTCGTCGACCGTGATCATTCCGACCAGTCGGCCGTCCTTATCGACGACCGCGGCCGAAATCAGCGCATATTTCTGGAAGCGCAGCGCGACCTCTTCCTGATCCATGTCGATGGGGATCAGCGTCTGTTCGCGCTTCATCACGTCGCTGATCGCGATATCGCGCGGCGTCCGCAGGATCCAGCTTAGCTGACAGGTGCCGACCGGCTTGTGCATCGGATCGACGACGAAGATTTCCCAGAAATCACTGGCGAGATCGGTGTCTTCGCGGAGGCGATCGATGACGTCGCCGACCGTCACATGCTCGGGCACCGCAACGAGGTCGCGCTGCATCAGGCGTCCGGCCGATTCCTCCGGGAAGGAAAGGGCGTCCTCGATCGCGGCGCGATCTTCGGGCTCCATCGCCTGGAGGACAGCTTGCCGCTCGTCCGCCTCCATATCCTCGATAATCGCAACCGCGTCGTCGGTATCGAGTTCGGAGGCGAGCTCGGCGACCTGTTCGGGCGCCAGAAGATCGATTAATTCCTCGCGAACATAATCGTTCATTTCAGCGAGCACGTCGGCGGACAACATGTCGCCGAGGACGGCCGCGAGCATCGGGCGTTCGTCGGTGCGCGCCAGTTCGAACAGGTCGGCGATGTCGGCGGGATGGAGGCGTCCGACGCGTTCGCGCGCGGCTTCGCCTTCGCCCGCCTCGGCGAGGTCGATCACGTCGCGGACGAATTCGGGCTTCAGCCGGTCATCCTCGTCGAGTTCGGTCTCGGTTTCGCGCGGCAGCAGCTCGCGATCTTCGATGACCCCCGCGTTTTCGGGCGGCAGGGATTCTTCGCGTTTGTCCATCGCGCGGTCCTCCCTGGCTTTTGCGGCGTCCGAGCTTTCCCCTAGTGCTGCGGCCCGCCGAAGGCAACGCCGCGAACGGCGTTTTGCGATTTAATGCGTGGCATTGGCGGCGACCCCCGCTATGGGACCGCCAACACAGACCACAGGAGTTCATCATGTCCGAAACCCTTACGCTTTCGCTGTCGACCGGCGATGTCGTCATCCGCCTTCGTCCCGACCTTGCGCCGCAGCATGTCGAGCGCATCACGTCGCTGGCGAAAGAAGGTTTCTACGACGGCGTCGTTTTCCACCGCGTGATTCCCGGCTTCATGGCGCAGGGCGGCGATCCGACGGGCACCGGCATGGGCGGTAGCCAGCTTCCCGACCTGCCGCAGGAATTCAGCAGCGAGCCGCATGTCCGTGGCGTTTGTTCGATGGCGCGGGCGCAGAATCCGAACAGCGCGAACAGCCAGTTCTTCATCTGCTTCGAAGACGCACGTTTCCTCGACAACCAGTATACGGTTTGGGGCGAAGTGACCGAAGGCATGGAAAATGTCGACGCGCTGCCCAAGGGCGAGCCCCCCCGCGAACCCGGCAAGATCGTCAAGGCGACCGTCAGCTGATTTTATGAAAATCCCCGCTTCGGCGGGGATTTTTTTCTAGTCGCCGATGAAGCCATTGAGTCGCTCGCAAGCGGCGACCCAGTCCTCCTTGAACGCTTGCACGACCTGACCGGCCCCCATCGTCTCGTTCATCAGGCCGACGCCCTGGCCGACCCAATAGGTTGCGAGCGCCTTGGCGCCTTCGTGGCCGCCTTCGGACAGTTTATCGACCTTGCGCAGCGCGGGTTCGCTGACCAGCGATTGGAGCGGCATCGGTAACGGTTTGGGCGCGCCTTCGGCCTCCCACGCATCGGTCCAGGGCGAACGGAGCTGGCGCGACGGTTTGCCGGTGCGGCTTTTCGATCGTACCGTGTCGCGCGCCGATGCGGCGAGCATCTTTTCCTTCACGACCGGGTTGGTCTCGGCCTCGGCAGTGGTGAGCCACACCGATCCGCACCAGGCGCCATGTGCGCCCATCGCCATCGCCGCCGCCATCTGGCGCCCGGTGACGATCCCCCCCGCGGCGAGGATCGGGGTGTTCGCGCCGACGGCTTCGACCGCCGCGGCGACTTCGGGAACGAGCACCATTGTCGCGACTTCGCCGCAGTGGCCGCCCGCTTCGCCGCCCGCGACGACGAGGATGTCGACGCCCGCGCGAACCTGCGCCAGCGCATGGTCGCGCGTGCCGACGAGCGCCGCCACGGGGACATTGTGGCGCTTGCCGAGTTCGAGCATCAGCGGCGGCGGGACGCCGAGTGCGTTGGCGATCAGCTTGATCGGATGGCGGAAGGCGACTTCGAGCAGCCTTGCCGCGCCATCCGCGTGCATATTATCGCCAAAGCTCTGGCGTGTCTCCATCGCGGCTTCGAGCCCGGCGGCATCGACGTCGAATTTCCCGAGCAGGTCCGCGGCGAATTGCAGGTGGGTGTCCGGCACTTTCGCCGCGCCGGGCGAGGGCGCGTCGCCCTTGCCGGCGAAACTGTTGGGGACGATCAGGTCGACGCCATAGGGGCGACCGCCGATATGTTCGTCGATCCACGCCAGTTCCTCTTCGAGCCGTTCGGGCGGCAGCGCGGCGGCGCCGAAGACGCCCATGCCGCCCGCCTTCGACACGGCGACGACGACGTCGCGGCAGTGCGAGAAGGCGAGAAGGGGGAATTCGATGCCGAGCATCGCGCAGATAGGGGATTGCATAGGGCCTCTCCGATGTTGGCTAAGTTGCCGTGTGGCGTGCATGTCAGCGCTAGTTTACGTAAACGTCAAGTTGATTTGCCGGGCCAGCCGATTATCGCAGGGTGCATGACCCAGTTTTCCCTGCCCGATTTCGATCTCGATGCCTTTGTCCGCGCCACTTTGGCGGAGGATCTGGGAGCGGGGGGCGACATCACGTCGATGGCGACTATCCCCGCCGATGCGCGCTTTGGCGGGGTGATGGACAGCCGCGATGCGATCATCGTTGCCGGTCTGCCGATCGCGGAACGTTTCTTTCGCGCGCTCGATCCTGCCATGGCGATCGAGATATTGGTCGAGGAAGGCGCCGAAGTTGCCGCGGGCAGCGACCTGATGCGCCTGTCGGGCAACGCGCGCGCGATGCTGACCGCCGAGCGGTCGGCGCTCAACACGGTGCAGCATTTGTCGGGCATCGCGACGATGACGCGCCAATATGTCGATGCGCTCGCGGGAACCGGCGCGACGCTGCTCGACACGCGCAAGACGATCCCGGGCCTGCGCGTGTTGGAAAAATATGCGACGCGCATGGGCGGCGCGAAGAATCACCGCATGGGCCTGTGGGACGCGGCGATGATTAAGGACAATCATGCCGCGGTCGCCGGATCGGTCGAGGAAGCGGTGCGGCGGGCGGTTGCGGCGGGAATCGCCGACATCATCGTCGAAGTCGACAGCGTGGCGCAGGTCGAACCCGCACTCGCCGCGGGCGCGACGCACCTGCTGCTCGACAATATGGACCTGGGCGAGCTGCGCCAGTGCGTCGCGCTGGTGGACGGCAAGGTGCCGACCGAGGCGTCGGGCGGGGTCCGGCTCGACACGATCCGCGAGATCGGCGCGACCGGCGTCACCTATGTGTCGGTCGGGCGGCTGACCCAGTCGGCGCCGGCGGCGGACATCGGGCTCGACTTTGCGCTGGCTTAGCGTAGCGGCGCTGCCGCTGGCGCTGATGCCGGTCGCGGCCGGGGCGCAGGCGCTGGCCTGTTCGGTCCCTGACCGCATATCGGTGCCGCGGATCGAACAGCCGAAGCGCGGCGAACCGGTGCGCAATCCGAAGACGACGGGCTATCTGCTGGCGATGAGCTGGTCGCCGCAGCATTGCGCCGGGGTGCGCGATCCGAAGGGCGCGCGCGACCGCTTCCAATGTTCGGGCGAGAGCGGACGGTTCGGCTGGGTGTTGCACGGGCTGTGGCCCGAAACCGACAATCCCGGCTATCCGCAATGGTGCCGTCCGGCCAGGATCGTCCCGCAGCCGGTGCTGCGCAAACATATGTGCATGACCCCCTCGGCGCAGCTGTTGCAGCATGAATGGGCGAAACATGGGACGTGCATGAGCCCGAACCCGGCCGCCTATTTCCGTTCGGCGGCGATATTGTTCGGCGCGGTGCGCTTTCCCGATATGAAGGCGCTGGCGGCGAGGCCGCAGACCGCAGGTGGCATCCGCCGTGCCTTCGCCGCCGCCAATCGCGGAATTTCGGAACCGATGATCGCGGTGTCGACCGACCGGCAGGGGTGGCTGAAGGAAGTGCGGCTGTGCCTTGGTCCCCGGATGCGGCCGCAGCGGTGCAAGCCGTTCCAAGCGGGGGCGGCCGACCGAATGGCGGTGCGCGTGCGACCGATGGCGGGCGGCTGACATTGGGGGCCCGCCAACGTCCCGCTTTGGCACGGGACAAATGTTAACGATCTTTTAACCTTACCGCGCCGTTAAGAAGTTCCTAGCTTGCCGGGCATGGACTCGGACGATCATATCGATATTCGCCGTCTTATCCGTGAGCATGGCGCCCGGCAGTTGACGATCGCGCGGCTGAACGCGCCCGAAAATTGGCAGGGCGAGTTGCGCACGGCGCTGGCGGCGCACCGCGAACCGGCGACCATTTTTTCGAACAATGATTTCCGGCTGTTCCTCCAGAGTTTCGCGATCTTCTTTACCGCGACGATGATGTTCTTGATCTGAAGCGGCAAGTTTCGACCGAAGGCGGCCGCTCAGGATGAACTTCGGCCGAAGCCGAGATGCCTCTCGGGCTAGGCTTGACGTCGATGGGTGTCGCGGCTTCGCTCGACACGAACGCGACAAGAGGTTCGTCGGCTAGCGACCGGCGGCGCCTGTTCCTAAGGCCTGTTCGGGGAATATGTCGAAGAAACCAGCGTTTCGCACACGCTCCTCATGCGGCCTAGTGACATTCGAGGTGAAACTCTGCGCGGTCCCAGGCACGCGCTTCCAGATCGCCGGGGCGAATGAAGCAATAGACTGCCCCGCAATCGCCCCACAGCCAGTGCATAGGATAGTCGGTGGCGAACTGCATCAGCAACAATTTGTCTGCCGGGCCGGGTTGGGCATCGGATTGCAGGCCATCGTGATAACCGCCCATCCGATGCGGACGATTTTCGGATAGTTGTCGCCAGCCAGCCTCGAGCGCCGCGACCACTGGGGCAGGAATCAGATTGCGTTTGATTGGGTCAAAATAATAGCGGGTGGCGACGGCTATAGAGGCAGTCGGAATATTACGATTCAGCTGCTCTACAACGGACAGCTTACGCCGCTCTACCGTCACCGGAAGTCCTTTACCTTCGGTGTACCCCCAGCCAAGCGCCCAGATTTCCCGATCGGGATCGCCCAGCACCTGCTTGGTCTTTTCCATGTCATCGGTCGTTATCGGATCGTCGAGAGCGTCGTGCGCGATAGTGGAGCGATAGCTTTCGAGGTGGTCAGCGGCCTGCGCGCGCCAGCCCTCACTTTGCTCGTGTTCAAGTCGTTCTATCAGGGCAGCGGGCGTCGGGTTGGCGGCTAGGAGAGCTTCGACCTCTCGGATTCTGGCGGCTCGTCTGTCGGCATTTGCACGCATGTTGGCTCGCCGTTCCCGTTCCTTGGGATCGAGATCGAACGGCTCAGGTTCGTTGAGCATCGCTCCATATTTTTCCCAGAATTCTGCTTCGTGCCGTTCGAGTGCTGGAACAATGTCCTCGAACGCGCCCGGTTCGTTAAGCTTCTGGCGCATTTGCTGCCCGTAGCGTTCGGACTGTGGTGGCAGCGGTTTCCGGAGGTCAGCGAGCGTTTTGTCGAGAGCCTCGACCAAGCATCGCCATGTGAAAGGTTCGACCTTCAGGTGGGTGCGACTTTCCGACGCAACGGGCTGCCCCTCGTAGAGGATCGATGCGAAATCCTTAGGCGCGGCAAGCGACCGCCCTTCCTCGATCCTCAGTTCGTTCGGCACGCACACCACATCGACCGGCCAGCGTGGATAAACCGATTCACGTAGCGTCCATTCCGTGCTGCCGGTGTAGGTTCCATCGTGGATGGGACCAATTCCCACTGGCGGCTGACGTTCCTCGCCCAGCTCGGGAACGTGTAAAACTCGCCACGCGCCCATGTCGTCATGGTCGCTGGAGTTTCCGTTGACGAAAAGAAGCAACCAACCTTCACGTGGCCCCAAACCTCCCCACAGCTCCGCGGGAAGATCAGCGCAACAGACTTGAGCGATGAAGTGCAGCGGCACTTCGCCGGCGCCGCGATTTTCCGGATTCACGCCAAGGGGCCATTCCACCCCTTCCGGAAGCATTGGTAGGCCGCCCAACCACGAACGTGGCCGTTCGTCGCGCGGCGGCACCTGTCGGCGTAATACCGCAGAAACGCTCTCTGATATGCCGCTCGGCCGCGACGTGCGCGCCTTCGCCACACTGGCCGATTCGGGTTGCGGCGAGGTCGATTTTACCTCTTCGGCGCGCGCCAGTTCACGAAAATCGCGTTTGCGAACGGGGGATGGAGAAGCAGCGTCCGTGTCGATCGACATCGTGCCTTTCGAACGGCGCTGGTGATAGCGCATCAACAAAAAGGCCACTGATGCAAACAACAGGCCATACCAGATCACAGCATTCTCTCCATCAGAAGAAGAATTGCCTTACCATCAACGAATTAATGAACTCTGCTTCGAACAAAAAATGCTGCGCGCAAACGGAAATTGTCGGGAAACGGCCTTTTGCTAAACATCCCTCCCGATAGCCTCCGGACAGCTTCCCACCCCTAGCGGTAATCGCGCGGCAGGCGCGGTGCGCTTTACTTCGGCCGGCCGCCATATCCCGCCGCCTTGCGCAACTCGTCGGCGTCCATGACATAGCCGTCGCTGACCACGATCACGACGCGGCGGAGCGCGCCAAGGTCGGTTGCGGGGTCGCCGTCGACGAGGACCATGTCGGCTTCCTTGCCGACCACGATCGAGCCGGTGCGCTTGTCGGCGCCGACGATGCGCGCGGGAAGGATGGTCGCGCTCTGGATCGCCTCGGCGGGTGTGAAGCCGGCCTGGCGGTAGATTTCGAGCTCGCGGACCAGTTCGATCCCCCAACCGTCGGTGCCCGCGACGATCGGCACGCCCGCCTTGTGCAGCCGGCCGACCAGTTCGACCATCTTTGCATAGCTTTTGCGGTAATCGTCGCGCGTATAACCCTCGACGAGCGGATAGCCGCCCGCGGTGAAGGCCGAGCGTTCGATGACCGGGGAAATGATGCCCATATAGGGGGCATAGGCGGGATGCGGCTTGCCCCCGTCCTGCGTCAGCATACCCTCGAAGATGACGATGGTCGGGTCGACGATGGTCTGTTTCTGCGCGAGGTCGGCAACGAAGCCCTTCATGAGCGGCGCGTCGAGATCGACGTCCTTGAAGAAGCGCGCCGGACCTTCCATCCGCTGGCGCGTGTTCGCCTTGTCGATCACCTCGCGCGGCATCGATTCCATGACGACGAAATTGAGGTGGGTGAGTTCGTCATAACCCGCCGCGACCGCTTCGCTCGGCTTCATGCCCGCAGGGACATGGCCGTGGACGTGGAGGCCAAGCTTATGCGCCTCGGCCGCGGCGGGGGCGATCCATGCCGGATTCATCGAGGTATAGAATTTGACGCCCCACAGGCCCGCATCCTTGACGCGGCGCACCGCTGCGATGGCTTCGTCGGCGCTGCTGACGACTTCGGCGCCCTGCGCCGCGAGCGGATCCTTCTTGTCGATGATCACCGAAATAAAGGGTTCGCCCATCAGCAAACTGCCGTCGGCGCGGCGCTTCGTCGCGTCGACCGCACGGTCGAAGGTGGTGCCGGGGCTGCGGAAGCTGGTGATCCCGTTCGCCATGTTGGAGAGCACGTCCCAATCGTCGCCGATGTGGAGGTGGCTGTCCCAGATGCCGGGAACCAGCGTCTTGCCGCTGCCGTCGATCCGCCGCGCGCCTGCGGGCGCTTTGAGCGAGCCAGCGGCGCCGATGGCGGCGATCTTGCCATCCTGTGCGAGCACGGCGCGCGCGGGCAGGAATTCGCCCTTGTCGGCGTCGAACAGCCGGACATTGTCGAACAGCACGGGCGCCTTTGCCGCTGGAGTCAGGAAGCGTTTGGCGACGTTCGCAACGGCATCGGCCGTTGCCTTTTCCTGCGCGTCGCGCAGCTGTTTGAGCGCGCCTTCATAACCCGCGGGGATCACCGAGATATAGCTGATATCGGCAAAATGGCGCTTGTTCTCGTCGAGCCAGACCGGGAGCGGCGAGGGCAGGATTCCGCTGATAAAGGCGAGCTGGACCGTCTTGGGGCCGCCGGGGCCCTGGATCACCTGCGTCGGGCCGAAGGTCATGCGGCCCCTGCCGCTGGGCAGGAAATCGAGCCCGGCTTCGCCGGCAGCGGCGAGCGCGTCGATCAGCGGGGCGTTCGCGATGCTCACCCCGCCCGCCGGGATATACCAGCCGCCCCGGGGCGCTTCGCCCGCATCGGTTGCCGTTTTCCATGTCGCGCGGCCGTTCGCGACGCGATAATCCTCGGCGGCGTCGCCCGACATGGTGACGCCGCGGACGGTCAGCGCCGCGATCGTGCCGTCGGGGGCAAAGGTCGTCACCTGATCCATTTCGGTGATCCAGCCGCGCAATTCCTGCGACCAGCGATAGGCGGTGCGGCCGTCGGGAAGCCGCCAGCGCCACTGGTCGCCATGTTTGCCGGCTTCGGACACGACGACATAATGCGCCGCGTCGGCGGGCGGCTTCAACAGCTCCTCCTTGGCAACGGGCTTCGATTCCGTGGAGGGAGCGGGTGCTTCGTGCGCCTCGACGGCGACGGGTGCGGCGGACGCCAGCAGGGCGACGATCAACAGGAGGCGCATCTTCTCTCTTCCCCAAAGAACGGACAGCGGTAAGGCCCGGCGATGGTGGGGAATTTCAGCGTACGAAGCAAGATGCGACGGTCAGCAGTCGCGCCTTTGCAAGCTGACGACCGCATGGATCGGCAGCTCGGCGTAGATATGCGGGAAAAGGTCGCCGCCGCGCGCTGCCTCCCAGCGGACCGCGTCGCCGAGCTGGACAAGGTCCACCTCGGCGATCATCAGGTCGGTCTGGCCGGCGAAATATTTGGCGATCGTCGCCTCCAGCTGCCCGGCGGTCGACAGGTGGATATAGCCGTCGGCGATATCCACCGGGGCGCCGCGGAACACGCGTTCGCGCTCGAAATCGGCCCATTGCTGGGCGGTCAGCACCTTGAAGGCCGTGGCTGGCAAGGCCGACGCGGGCGTCGTCATTCGGACGGAGCCTCGGTCGCGGGGGTTTCGGCCGCGGCTTCGGCTTCGGCTTCCACGCCTTCAACCTCTTCCTCTTCGCCTTCCTCGATCAACGCCGCCGAGACGACATGTTCGTCCTTCGCGACGTCGAACAGGCGGACGCCCGCCGATCCGCGCCCGATGACGCGCATCGTATCGAGCCCCATGCGGATCAGCTTTGCCTGGTCGGTGACGAGCATCAGCTGGTGCGCCTTGGTCGCGGGGAAGCTGGCGACGACGGGGCCGTTGCGGCCGATATTGTCGATGTTGGTGATCCCCTGGCCGCCGCGGCCGGTGCGACGATACTCATAGGCCGACGACAGTTTGCCATAGCCGTTCGCGCAGACGGTGAGGATGAATTGCTCGCTTGCCGCGAGTTCGGCCATGCGTTCGCCCGGCAGCGTCGGTTCGTTCTCATTGTCCTTCCACGGCGCGGCGCGCAGATAGGCTTCGCGTTCGTCCATCGTCGTGCCGACGCGGTGGAGGATCGAGAGCGAAATCACCTCGTCGCCGTCGGCGAGGCGCATGCCGCGCACGCCGGTCGAGTTGCGGCTCTGGAATTCGCGCACGTCGTCGCCGGCGAAGCGGATCGCCTTGCCCTGACGCGTCGCGAGCAGCACATCGTCGCTCTCGTCGAGCAGCGCGACGCCGATCAACCGGTCGTCCTCGTCCTCGCCCTCGAACTTCATCGCGATCTTGCCGTTCGAGGGGACGTTGGTGAAGGCGTCCATGCTGTTGCGGCGCACGCTGCCCTTCGCGGTGGCGAACATGACGTGCAGCTTGCCCCATTCGCCCTCGTCCTCGGGCAGCGGCAGCACGGTCGAGATCGTCTCGCCCTGCGCGAGCGGGAGGAGGTTGATCATCGGCCGCCCGCGCGTCGCGGGTCCGCCCTCGGGCAGGCGCCATACCTTCATCCGGTAGACCTTGCCCGCAGTGGAGAAGAAGAGCACGGGCGTGTGCGTCGAGGTGACGAAGAGTTCGGTGACGACATCCTCGTCCTTCGTCGCCATGCCGGCGCGGCCCTTGCCGCCGCGGCGCTGGGCGCGGAAGGTGTCGAGCGGGGTGCGTTTGATATAGCCGTCGAGGGTGACGGTGACGACCATCTCCTCGCGCTCGATCAGGTCCTCGTCGTCGATGCCGTCGGCGGCGGGGGCGACGAGCGTCTTGCGCGGCGTGGCGAATTCGTCGCGCACCGCGACCAGCTCTTCGCGCATCACGCCATAGAGTTTGACACGGTCGGCGAGGATCGAAAGCAGTTCCTCAATCTCGGTCGACAACTGACCGAGTTCCTTGCCGATTTCGTCGCGGCCAAGCGCGGTCAGGCGGTGCAGGCGGAGGTCGAGGATCGCCTTCACCTGGATTTCGGAGAGGCGATAGGTCGCGCTCTCCTCCATCTCGCCCTCGATCGCTTCCACGAGGCGGATGTAGGGCGCGATTTCGCCGATCGGCCATTCGCGCGCGAGCAGCGCCTCGCGCGCGGCGGCGGGCGAGGGCGATCCGCGGATGATGCGGACGACTTCGTCGAGGTTCGACACCGCGACGACGAGGCCGAGCAAGATGTGCGCGCGGTCGCGCGCCTTGGCGAGCTCGAACTTGCAGCGGCGGGTGATGACCTCCTCGCGGAAGGTGATGAAGGCCGTGAGGATGTCCTGAAGCCCGAGCATTTCGGGGCGGCCGCCGCGGATCGCGAGCATGTTCGCGGGGAAGCTCGACTGCGCCGGGGTGTGGCGCCACAGCTGGTTCAGGACGACCTCGGCGGTCGCGTCGCGCTTCAGCTCGATGACGACGCGCACACCTTCGCGGTTCGATTCGTCGCGGATGTCGGCGACACCCTCGATGCGCTTGTCGCGCGCCGCCTCGGCGATCTTCTCAACCAGGCCCGACTTGCCGACCTGGAAAGGAATCGACGTCAATACAATCGATTGGCGGTCGTTCCTGCCTTCCTCGATGATGTGCGTCGAGCGCATCATGATCGAGCCGCGGCCGGTGGCGTATGCGTTGCGCGCGCCACCCTGGCCGAGCATCATCGCGCCGGTGGGGAAATCGGGACCGGGGACGATTGCCATCAGCTCTTCGAGCGTGACCGGCGGACCGCCCTCGAGCTGGCGGTCGATCATCGCGAGCGTCGCATCGATGACTTCGCCGAGGTTGTGCGGCGGGATGTTGGTCGCCATGCCGACCGCGATGCCGCCCGCGCCGTTGACGAGCAGATTGGGAAAGCGCGCCGGGAGCACAGTGGGCTCGTCGCGGCTTGCGTCATAATTGGGCTGAAAGTCGACCGTGTCCTTGTCGAGATCGCCCAGCAGCACCATCGCGGTCTTGGCAAGCCGCGCTTCGGTGTAGCGCATCGACGCCGGCGGATCGGGGTCCATCGAGCCGAAATTGCCCTGGCCGTCGATCAAGGGCACGCGGAGCGACCAGTCCTGCGTCATGCGCGCGAGCGCGTCGTAGATCGCGCTGTCGCCGTGCGGGTGGTAGTTACCCATGACGTCGCCGACGATCTTCGCCGATTTCTTGTACGGGCGGCCGGGGACGAAGCCGCCTTCCTGCGCCGCATAGAGGATACGGCGATGCACGGGTTTCAGACCGTCGCGCACGTCGGGGAGCGCGCGGCTGACGATCACGCTCATCGCATAATCGAGGTAGCTGGTCTTCATCTCATCGACGATGTTGATCGGCGAAACGCCGTCCTCGGACGGCTGCATAGGCGTATTTTCTTCGGTCAAAACCCGGCCTTTTTTCTGCTTATCGGGAGCAGCCTCGGACCTAGCCGATGGGGGCAGGAAAGACCAGCGATTCGGTCGCTTTCGGGCAGATTTTTTGTTCGGTGGGGCAGGGCGAGGGGCGAGGGAAAAAGGGCTTTTTTACAGCCGGTTGCCATGACGCCATGGCGGCAAATCGGCCGCACGCGCGCGCATGGTTCGGGATATGTCCCTCGACGGGCTGTTGGCGTCCGGGTTTTTGCCCGGCAGCGAAGGGCGAAGGCGCATGGAAGCGGCTTGCCAATCGCGGCTCTGCCCCTAAAGCTGCGCGGCGATGACCAACAGCCTGCCTGGGGGGCGCCGGTGGCGCTGATTGCGCTGGTCGGTGCCAGCGAAGTCCTGCCCGACGGCGGGCTGCGCGCGCTGGTGACCGTCGCGGGCGAGACGCTGATCGAGCGCCAGGCGGCGCGGCTTGCCGATGTGGGTGTGACGCACATCGCCGTCGCCGTCGGCGCGGTTCCCGCCGATCTGCTCGCGACCTGCGACCGCATCCGCCGCCGCGGGATCAAGGTGACGCCGGTGCGCTCCGCCGCCGACCTGATGGGGCTGGTCGAGGGCGACGACCGGATCATCCTTGTCGCCGACGGGATGCGCGCGGGCGGAACGCATTATGCGGCGATCGCCAAGCCTGGATCGCCCGCGATCCTTGTCACCGGCGACACGATGCTGACGCAGGGGTTCGAGCGGATCGACGCGACGCGCCGCTGGGGCGGGTTGGCCTGTATTTCCGATGCGATGGCCGCCGAACTCGCCGCAATGCCGGGCGAGTGGGACATGATGCTGACCCTGTTGCGGATCGCGGTCCAGTCGGGCGCCCGCCGGCTGTATTGCGAGCCGGCGCTGTTCGAACAGGGCGAGATCGCGATCGTCGCCGATCGCCCGACCGCGGCGCTGATCGAGCAATCGAGCCTGCAACAGGTCGAATATGGCGGCATGGGGCTCGGCCGTTCGGCGATCATGATGCCGTTGATCCGGCTGGCCGGGCCGCTGCTCGTCAAATCGCCGACGACCGCCCGCTACTTGCCCTATATCGCCGCGCTGTTGTGGGTCATCGTCGCGCTGCTGGCGGCGAGCGGGCTGGCGGCAACGGGCGCGCTTGTCGCAGTCTTCGGCGGCTTCGCATTGGCCGCGATGCGTTTCCTGTCGGCCTTTCGCGCCGAAAGCGCCGCGCAGGACCGGACGCGCGACGTCATCCGCACCTTCGCCTGGGTGCTGCTGGCGATCTTTCCCTGGCTTTTGTCGCTGGCGGGGCCGGACCATCGGATGCCGCCCTTTTCCGAAGCCGCGCTGGCACCGTGCCTTGCGGCCGCCATTCTGCTGGCGCGGTGGCTGTACGAGGACTCGAGCGACCGGCGGCGTTTCCACTGGTTGCTTCCCGACGCCGATCAGGCGTGGATCATGCTCGCACCCGCACTGCTTTTCGGCTTTGCGCCATTGATGTTCGCGATCCTGCCGCTGCTCGCCATGCTGCAGATTCTGCTCTGGCTGCGGCTCGCGACACGCCCCGAAGCGCGGTAAAACAAAGCCCTCGAAGGTTTAACGCCTATTAACGCTATGCTGTTATTGGCCGATGCGCATGAGTGAATCCTTCTCCTCGCCCGGCATCGATCCGCCGTCGCCGACGCTGTCGGCGCGCCTGCGCGAGTTGGCGGAATATCTCGCCGCGCCCGCCGCAGGCAGGCTGACCGAGGAGCAGCGCGCCCTGTCGCTGGGTATCGCCCGGCGGCTGGTCACCGCCGTCGCGGCGCGGCTCGACCCCGCGATCGATGCCAATGCGCTGTGGGCCGATTGGCTGCATGGCGGCGTGCCGGGGGCCGAGCGGCTGGTCGGTCATTGTTTCGCACGCGCGGAGGAGCATCGCTGGCGCGAGCAATCGGCGCATCGGAACGCATCGCCGGCGCCGGTCCATCCGGGCGATGCGACGGCCGATGCGCCAGCGGTCGACACGGCGCTGTCCGATGTCGACCGCGCCTATCTGGCGCTCCAGATCGCCGATCGGCGCCGGTTCGACGCGCTGGGCAACCCCGCGCTCGCTGTGGGCGACCTCGACGCCGAGCTGTTTCGTGCGCTGTTGCTCGACATCGCGGCGTGGCGGCTGGCCGAGGTCAGCCGGGACACGGACCGCGCCGCGCAGCTTGGCGATGCAGTGCGGGCGGTGGTTTCCCGGCAGGCCGAAGAGCCGGGCATCGCCGACGCGGCGAACGCCTATCACGCGATATTGGGCGACAGGGTGCCGCAGGTGGCGGCGGACGCGATCGCGCGGCACAATTGGCCGGTGCTGATCGCGCTCGCGGCGGCGGCGCACCGCCGCAGCTATGGCGACATGGCGCTGTCGCTGCTGACGGCGCAAGCCGCAGCGCTGCCGTCGCTTCTGGCGCCGTTGCAGCTCGACCGCACCGCGCTCGCGCCGCTCGAAGCTTCGCTGGCGATGTTGCCCTCGCGTGCCGTGGCCGACGGCGGCGGCGGCGATCAGGTCGATCCTAAACCATCCGGGCGGGACGGGCGATGAGCGAACGTATCATCCGGGGGCGGATCGACCGGTCGGGCCTGCTGGTCAGCGCCGATACGCCCTTGCTCCGCCTGCAGCAGCGGGCGGGTTCGGGGCTCGGCAAGCCGCTGGCGCTGCCGCATCTGGCCCGGCTCGTCGCGCTGGCGCAGCGGCTGCACCGCGACATAAGCCGGCCCATGTACACGGCCGACGATCATAGCGACATCCATGCGCTCGTCCGCATCGTCCCCGATGCCGACGGGGCCAACCTCGAGATCAGCGACTGGCGGACCGGCCCGACGATCCACCCGCAGATACCCGTCATCGCCGACAGCGCGCTGACCCCGCAGGGCTGGACGTGGGAATGCGACCAGCAATTGCGCGTCGTGGCGTTGCGCGCGGCGTCCGATGCGCCGGCCGTCCCGGCCGGCTGGGAGGGGCGGTCGCTGTCCGAACTGTTCGAATTGCAACCCGACGAGGACGGGCGTTTCCCGGTTCTGCGCGCGCTGGGCCGCCAATCGCGCTTCGACGGTCAGCGCGTACAGGCCGACGGCCCGACGGGGCGTGTCGCCATGACGCTGACGGGTGAACCGCAGTTCGACGCGGCGGGCGTGTTTACCGGTTTTCGCGGGTCTGCGGGGCTCGCCGAGCCGCAGGCGCAGGCGGCACCGCTTCCGGGCGCGGTGCTGACCGATCCGGCGTTCGGATCGTTGCCGCTTTCGGATCCGCAGTTCGGCCGGCGTATCGACGGTGCGCTGCGTGGGCCGCTGAGCCGCATCATCGCGACGGCCGAGACGATTTCGGGGCAGTTCGACGGGCCGATCCGCGCCGATTACGCCCGCTATGCCGGCGATATCGCGCATGCCGGACGGCATCTTTTGGGGCTGGTCGACGATCTGGCCGACCTCCAGAATATCGAGCGGCCGGGGTTCAAGGCGGCGGCCGACGAAATCGACCTGGGCGACCTGGCGCGGCGCGCGGTCGGCCTGCTCGGCATGAAGGCCGAGGAAAAGGGGATCCGGATCGACGCGCCGCGGGTCGACGATAAGATGCCCGCGACGGGCGAGTTTCGCCGCGTGTTGCAGGTGCTGCTCAACCTGCTCGGCAATGCAATCCGCTATTCGCCTGAAAATTCGCAGATATGGATCCGCGTCGATCGCGCCGACGACCGCGCGATGATTACCGTCGCCGACCAGGGGCAGGGGATCGACGCCGACCAGCAGGCGGTCGTGTTCGAGAAATTCGAGCGGCTCGGCCGCACCGACAGCGGCGGTTCGGGGCTTGGCCTCTATATCGCGCGGCGACTGGCGCGCGCGATGGAGGGCGACCTGACCGTCGAGAGCGCGCCGGGGCAGGGTGCAAGGTTCACGCTGAGCCTGCCGGCACGGGACTGAGCGCGGCCGGAGAAGTCTGCTTTGGGGTGGTGAGCCGACGTTCCTCCCCACCCTCGTCACCCCGGACTTGATCCGGGGTCCATGACCTCGACGCCGCGATGGATCCCGGATCAAGTCCGGGATGACGAAGAAACAATGTCCACTTCCGGTCGAAACCGGCCTTTCGCGCAAAGAAAAGGGGCCGTCGAACGGCCCCTTTCCTGTTTTCGGGAAAAGCGCTTAGCGCTTGTCGACGGGAACGAACGGGCGGTGCGTCGGGCCGGTGTAGAGCTGGCGCGGGCGGCCGATTTTCTGCGCGGGGTCGGAGATCATTTCGTTCCACTGCGCGACCCAGCCGACGGTGCGTGCGAGCGCGAAGAGCGCGGTGAACATCGTCGTCGGGAAACCGATCGCCGACAGGATCACGCCCGAATAGAAGTCGACGTTGGGGAACAGCTTCTTTTCGATGAAATAGGGATCGTTGAGCGCCATTTCCTCGAGCTGTAGCGCAACCTCGAACACCGGGTCGTTGACCTTCAGCGCGTCGAACACTTCGCGCACCGTCTTCTGCATCACGGTCGCGCGCGGGTCGTAATTCTTGTACACGCGGTGGCCGAAGCCCATCAGGCGGAACGGATCGTCCTTGTCCTTTGCGCGCGCGATATATTCGGGGATGCGTTCGGGACGGCCGATTTCGCGCAGCATGTTGAGTGCAGCCTCGTTCGCGCCGCCGTGCGCCGGGCCCCACAGGCAGGCGATGCCCGCGGCGATGCACGCAAAGGGATTCGCGCCCGACGAACCCGCGAGGCGGACGGTCGAGGTCGACGCATTCTGTTCGTGATCGGCGTGGAGGATGAAAATGCGGTCGAGCGCGCGTTCGACGGCGGGGACGACCTCATATTCCTCGGCCGGAACGCCGAAGGTCATGCGCAGGAAATTGCCGGTGTAGCTCAGCTTGTTGTCGGGATAGACGAACGGCTGGCCGACCGAATATTTATACGCCATCGCCGCGATCGTCGGCATTTTCGCGATCAGCCGGTGGCTGGCGATCATGCGCTGGTGCGGATCGTGGATCTCGGTCGAATCGTGATAGAAGGCGCTCAAGGCGCCGACGACGCCGCACATCACCGCCATCGGGTGCGCGTCGCGGCGGAAACCGCGGTAGAAGGTCGCGAGTTGTTCATGCAGCATCGTATGGCGCGTGATGGTGTTGTCGAATTTCGCGAGTTCATCGGCGTTGGGCAGTTCGCCGTTGAGGAGGAGGTAGCAGACCTCCATGAAGCTCGAATTTTCGGCGAGGTCGCCGATCGCATAGCCGCGGTGGAGCAGCACGCCTTCGTCGCCGTCGATGTAGGTGATCTGCGATTCGCAGCTCGCGGTCGAGGTGAAGCCGGGGTCGTAGGTGAAGGCGCCCGTCTGGGCGTAGAATTTGCGGATATCGACCACATCGGGGCCGACGGTGCCCGACAGGACAGGGCTGTCGACGGTCTGGTCGCCCAGCGTGATTTTCGCGGTGTCGGTCATATATTTTTTCCCTGTTCTGACGGCGGGGAGAGTGAGTGGCTACGCCCCTGCCGGATAATGTTGCGCTGCGTCAAGTCGCGCCAGACTCACATCGCGTCCGAGCAACAGCAGCACGTCGAAAATTCCCGGGGAAACGGTTCGGCCGGTTAGCGCCGCACGCAAAGGTTGCGCGAGTTTGCCGAGCCCCAATTCGGCGGCTTCGGCTTCGGCGCGCACGGCGGCATCCAGCTCTTCTGTCGTCCAATCGTCCAGTCCCCGCAGCCGCGCTGTCACCGCGGCGAGCAGGCCTTCGGGCGAGGCCTTTAGCACTTCGGCCGCCTTTTCGTCCATCGGCAACGGGTCGCCCTGGAACAGGAAAATCGCGCCGTCGGCAATCTCGTCCAACGTCTTGGCACGCGGTTTCAGCGACTCCATCGAGCGCGTCAGCAAATCGCGGTCGGCGTCGCCCAGCGCGCGGCCGACGCGATTTTCGACGCGCGGGGCGACAAGGGCGGCGAGGCGCGCGTCATCGGCTTCGCGCAGATAATGGCCGTTGAGATTTTCGAGCTTCTTGAAGTCGAAGCGCGAGGGTGAGCGGCCGACATGGTCGAGATCGAACCACTCGGTCGCCTGCTCGCGGCTGATAATCTCGTCGTCGCCGTGCCCCCAGCCGAGGCGGAGGAGGTAATTGTTCACCGCTTCGGGGAGATAGCCCATTTCGTCGCGATAGGCGTCGACGCCGAGCGCGCCGTGGCGTTTCGACAGCTTCGCGCCGTCGGCGCCGTGGATCAGCGGCACATGCGCGTAGACGGGCTCGCGCCAGTCCATCGCGCGAATGAGCGCCAATTGGCGGAAGGCGTTGTTGAGATGGTCGTCGCCGCGGATGACGTGGGTCACGCCCATATCATTATCGTCAACGACGACGCTGAGCATATAGGTGGGCGTTCCGTCGCTCCTGAGCAGCACGAAGTCGTCGAGCTCGCCATTCTGCACGGTGACGTCGCCCTGCACCTTGTCGGCTATGGTGACTTCGCCTTCTTGCGGGGCACGCAGGCGCAGCACATGCGGCAACGACGGATCGCCGTCGTCGCGGTCGCGCCACGGACTGCGCACGCGGAAGGGCTGGCGCTTTTCCTGCGCTTCGGCGCGCATCGCGGCGAGTTCGTCCTGCGTGAGGTAACAGCGATAGGCGTCGCCCTTTGCGAGCAGTTCGTGCGCAACCTCGGCATGGCGCGGCGCGCGCGCGAACTGATAGACGGTCTCGCCATCCCAATCGAGGTCGAGCCATTGCATCCCGTCGAGAATCGCGTCGATCGCGGCGTCAGTCGAGCGCGCGCGGTCGGTGTCCTCGATCCGAAGCAGGAATTTGCCGCCGTGATGGCGCGCGAACAGCCAGTTGAACAGCGCGGTGCGTGCGCCACCGATGTGCAAATAGCCGGTCGGCGAAGGGGCAAAGCGGGTGACGACGGCGGCGCCGGTCGCTTCGGTCATTCTGGTTTGGTTTTCGGTTGCCACCATGGCCTCTTTCACTCACTTTGCCGCCCTGTTGGACGGGGATCGGGGGTGCCCCTAGCATGGCGACAAGTCCGCTTCAAACGCCCATTTCCGCGCGCCGCGCAATGATGTGGCGCGGGCTGTCGCGCGGCATCGAAGCGCGGTTGGAGGCCGAGCGCGAGCGGATCGGGCTGTGGCTGCCCGTCGCCTTCGGGGCGGGTATCGCGATCTGGTTCGCGCTGCCCGCCGAGATGCACTGGATCGGCGCGCTGTTGCTGATGGCGGCCGGCCTGTTCGCGGGGCTGTTGATCGGCTGGCAAAGCCGGTTTGGGCGGGTGGTTATGGTCGGATGCGGCGTAATGGCGGCGGGGTTACTGCTCATCTGGGCGCGCGCGCTGTGGGTTGCGGCGCCCGTCCTCGCGGCACCCGTTACGACTCAGTTTTCCGCGCTGGTCGAACGCGTCGAGCCGCTCCCCGCGCGGGACCAGGTGCGGATTTTGGCGCAGCCGCTGCGCCGTGCCGACCTGCCGCGGCGGATCCGGCTGACCTTGCGCGGCCAGCAGGCAGCGGACCTTGGCGAGGGCGAAACGGTCGGGGTGCGGGCGCGGCTGATGCCGCCGCCGACCGCGAGCCTGCCCGGCGGCTATGATTTCGCCCAGCGCGCCTGGTTCGATCGCATCGGTGCGGTCGGGACGGTGGTGGGCGAGGTTTCGCGCACGCCGGGCCGCGCCAGCGCGCCGCCGCCACTGCGTGCGCGGCTGAGCGCGCATATTCATGAGCGGGTCGACGGATCGGCGGGGGGCATCGCGGCGGCGCTGGTCACAGGCGACCGCGGCGCGATTAGCGACGCCGACGCGGAGGCGATGCGCCGGAGCGGGCTGGCGCACCTTCTGTCGATCAGCGGGCTGCACGTCACCGCGGTGGTCGGTTTTGCGATGCTGCTGACGCTGAGGCTGCTGGCGCTGAGCCGGCGGCTGGCGCTTGCGGGCTATGTGCTGCCGCTCGCGGCGGCGGCGGGCGCGCTTGCCGGCGGCGGTTACACATTGCTTGCGGGGGCCGAGGTGCCGACGCTGCGCTCGTTCATCGCGGCGCTGCTGGTGCTCGTCGCGTTCCTGATGGGGCGCGAGGCACTGACGCTGCGGCTCGTCGCGGCGGGGGCGCTGAT
>NZ_LNSA01000008.1 GCF_001468465.1 Sphingopyxis sp. H115 | reverse complement strand
GGATATCGCGCCCCCCGAAACCACGCCGGTAACAGAAGCCGCCGAGCCCGCCACCCCCGCCCCCGAACGCGCCGCGCCTGCCGCACCGCGCGCCAAAGTTGCGCCCGTTTCGGCAGCGCCTACTGCTGCACGACCAGCGGCTGCAGCACCTGCCGAAATGGCCAAGGCACTGCCCATCGATGGCCCCGAGCCGGTCGTAGCACCGGCCCCGGTCCCCGTCGAACCGGTTGCCGAAGCAGCGCCGCTGCCGGCTGAAAAATCGGCTTCGACAGGTAGTGAAATGCCGTGGGAGTTATTCGGCGGAGCCGCAGCCTTGCTCGTTGCCGCAGGCGCAGGGCTTGCTTTTGCACGTCGTCGCCGTATCGACCGCACGATCGCGGAAGACGAGCCCGTTTATGCTCCTGAGGCCGCGCCGGCGACCAGCGACGCCGCGCCTTGGGTGACACCGGCCTACGCTCCGCGCGAAGATATCGCGTCGCGAACGGTTCCGGCCTTCGCCGCCGCGCCGAGCGGCAGCATGGGTCGCCACGAGGCGATGGCCATGGCGGGCCCGACACCCGAAAATCCGTTCGTGACGCTGAACAAGCGCCTCAAACGCGCGCGTTTTCTGGATCGCAAGGAGCGCCTCGCTTATGAAGCGACGCTGGGGCAGAAGAAGGACATGACCCGCAAGCCGGTGAGTGCTTGGGAAATCTCTCAGAGGTCGGCCGCCCCTGTGGTTCCGGAACAGGAAGTCCGCCGTCCCGAGCCCGCACGCGGTCGGCCCGATTTACGTCCCGGTTTCGCCCGGAACTGACAGGCGACCCTTCGCCAAAAATGAAAAAGGGCGGTGCCTCGCGGCACCGCCCTTTTCTTGTCGCTGGAACCCGGCCGGGCAAACCGGCCGGCTCCCCGAACCGAATTACTTCAGTTCGACGGTCGCGCCGGCAGCAACCAGCTTGGCCTTGAGCTCTTCAGCTTCAGCCTTGCTGGCGCCTTCCTTGACGGCCTTCGGCGCGCTTTCGACCAGCGCCTTGGCTTCGCCGAGGCCCAGGCCGGTGATCGCGCGGACTTCCTTGATCACGTTGATCTTGTTGCCGCCGTCGCCCGTCAGGATGACGTCGAATTCGGTCTGCTCTTCAGCAGCCGGGCCAGCGGCGGCGGCCGGGCCAGCGGCGACGGCCACTGCAGCGGCGGCCGAAACGCCCCACTTTTCTTCGAGCAGCTTCGAAAGTTCAGCAGCTTCCAGAACGGTCAGCGCCGACAGGTCTTCAACGATCTTTGCGAGATCAGCCATTTTCATTCTCCATCAGAACCGGGAAAGCCCGGTGAATTGTTACGGTAGGTAAGAGTTTATGCCGCTTCCTTGGCGCCATAGGCACCAAAGACCCGCGCCAGCTGACCAGCCGGGGCTGCCGCAATCTGGGCAACCTTGGTGGCCGGAGCCTGGAGCAGGCCAACAAGCTTGCCACGCAGTTCGTCAAGCGACGGCAGCGATGCAAGCGCCTTCACGCCATCCACGTCGAGGACCACATCCCCCATGCCGCCGCCAACGATTTCAAGCTTGTCGTTGGTCTTGGCAAATTCCACCGCGATCTTCGCAGCCGCCACCGGGTCGGTGGACGAAGCGATTGCCGTGGGGCCGGTCAGCAGCTCGCCGATACCGGTATAGGGCGTGCCATCGAGCGCGATCTTGGCCAGGCGGTTCTTTGCGACCTTGAAGCTCGCGCCCGCGGTCCGCATCTGCTCGCGAAGCACCGTCGACTGGGCGACGGTAAGACCCAGGTTGCGAACAATCACAACCGAGGCTGCATTCGACAGCGTAGCGTTCAGCGAGGATACGGCTTCGGCCTTTTCAGCACGATCCATGCCTGTTTCTCCACTCATGCCCGGAAATATGCGCGAACGCACGCCGCCGGGCGGCTAACACACGCAAAAGCCATGCGAGCCAGAGCTCGCCTGTCCTTCACGCAACGATGTCCGATGGGGTCGGTCAAGCCGCTGACGCCTGCGCAGGCAGGCGGGCGACCGAATAAAGACTGTTCCCCGTCTCGGCTGGAAATTAAGAAGGGCATATTCCCTTCACCAACTGTCTCGGACGGAATTGCCACGGGCGGACCCGCAACAACACGGGGGCGCTCATAGCGGCGGGGCGGGCAAAGTCAAGCGCTCCTGGCCTCTTTGCAACTCAGGCGCGAGCGCGGATCGACCAGCAGGCGGCGGGCACGTGGACGGTGTCACCATCGACATAGCGATCGAACGCCGGCAACACCTTCGCGATTATCGCAGCCCGTTCCGCCTGATCGGCATGCGCCAGATACAAGCCTAGCGGCCCCATATTGGCAACATAGTCGGCGAGCATCGACGCTTGGAGAGAGCACGCGAAATCGACGGGTTCGATCGCGATGTCCGACCACCCCGCATCCGACAGCAATCCGAGGACACGCTCTTCACTGGCAAAGGCAAACTGGCCCGGCGCATTCGGGTCGGGTGCCGGCATCGCCGGCAGAAGCGGCGCCGCCGCACGCCAGGCGGCGGTCATGAAGTCATTTTCGCGGGGGCTGCGCCAAGCGACCACATGAAGCACCCCCTTGGACGCCATAGCCGCGCGGATGTTTGCGAAAGCAGCAACGCCGTCCGAAAAGAACATCACCCCGAAACGGGAAATCGCCATGTCGAACGTTTCTGCCGGAAAATCATATTTCTCGGCATCCCCTTCCTCGAAACGCACCGGCAGTCCTTCGGCAGCCGCGCGCGTCCGCGCCCGGGTAATCATCGGGGCGGAAATGTCGACACCCAGGACATCCCCTCCAACGCCCAGCCGCGCCGCCGCCGCCAGCGCCGTCGCCCCGGTTCCGCAACCGATGTCGAGGAGGCGGTGGGGGCTCGCCTCTCCCACTGCATTGGCCAGATAATCGGCGACCGGCGCGAACAATGCATCGAGCATTTCCTGTTTCGCGACCCAGGTTTCTCCCGCGCGTCCGTTCCAGAGCGCGGATTGGTCGATGGGGGCGGTTTTTACGTCGGTCATGATGATCTTTCCTTGTGCTGGCGAATCGATCAGGGCAGTCTGCCACTTCAAGTCAACTTGAGGTCAAGCATGGTTGCGCTGGACATTGCCGAAGTTGCCCGCCGCTCCGGGGTCCCGGCCTCGACGCTACGCTATTACGAAGAAAAGGGCTTGATTGCCTCGATCGGCAGGCGCGGGCTGCGGCGCCTGTTCGACCCCGCGATTCTCGATCGGCTCGCGCTCATCGCGCTCGGCCGCGCCGCCGGCTTTTCGCTCGACGAGATCGGGGGTATGTTTACGCCCGAGGGGGCACCCAGGGTCGACCGCGCCGCGCTTTCCGCTAAGGCCGACGACATCGATCGCTCGATCCGCCGCCTCACAGCGATGCGCGACGGGCTTCGCCATGCGGCGGCATGCCGCGCACCGAGCCACATGGAGTGTCCGACATTCCGCAGAATATTGAGGGCTGCTGCCGATAGAGCCTTCGCGCCGCCCGTGCGCCACATCAAGCACTGACCAATTGTTGATATCCCGGACGATCCGCCTCTTGCTAAAACTGATAAAAGATATATCTTAGACATATCTAATCGCATGAAGGAGTTTAAGATGCGACATGGAATACACTGGCATGGACGCAAGGAGCGCCACGCCATGCACAGCATGATGCGTGAAGCGATGCGCCATGGCATGCGCGGCGGCAGGCAGGCATTCGGTCATGGGTTCGGCGGCCGCGGAGCCGGCGGACGCTTTCGCGACGACGACGATGGCCGCGGCCGCCGGCGGCGGATGTTCGACAGCGGCGAATTGCGGCTTGTGCTGCTGCAACTGATCGCCGACGAGCCGCGCCACGGCTATGATCTAATCCGCCGGATCGAGGAATTGACCGGCGGCGCCTATGCCCCCAGCCCGGGCGTCATCTACCCCACGCTCACCCTGCTGGACGACATGGGGCTGATCGAGGCGGCCGACAGCGAGGGCGCCAAAAAGCTGTTCGCGATCACCGCCGCGGGACGGGCCGAGCTGGACGCAAACCAGGCGGCCGTCGATGCACTGATCGCCCGCCTGGCGGACGTCGGCGAAGAGAGCCGGCGAAGCGATAGCCTTTCGATCCGCCGCGCGATGGGCAATCTGAAAGCCGTATTGATGAACCGGCTCGGCGATCAGGACCTCAACGATGCGACGATGCAAGAAATCGTCGGGCTGATCGACGAGGCGGCGCAAAAGATCGAACGGCTGTGAAGGAACAAGGTATGACAACATCATCGACCGCGCACGTGCCGACGGCACATGCGAGCGAATATCTGCAACAGCTGTGCAAGCATTGGCAGCATAATCTGGTGGTAGATTTTACCGCCGACCACGGCACGGTGACCTTCCCCCGCGATGCCCGCGGGGGCGACTGGCCCGGCGATGCGCTGGTAACCTTCGATGCGGGTGCAGGTGCGCTTTCGGTGCGCATCGATGCCAGCATCGCCGGACAGCGCGAAGCGCTGGAAGGTGCCGTCGCTCGGCACCTCGACCGCTTTGCCTTTCGCGAGGCCCCTTTGCCCTTCGACTGGCAGCCGGTATCGTCCTGACGGAACGCGGCGCGCCGCGCCGGCGTTAGCGTACCGAAACCGACCCTAAGGAAAGGATAATCCGTGACCGTGCCCCAAGGCCTTCTTTGCCCGACTTGCCGCGTGAATTTGACGATGTCGGAGCGTCAGGGGATCGAGATCGATTATTGCCCCCAGTGCCGGGGCGTCTGGCTCGACCGCGGCGAACTCGACAAGATCATCGAGCGCAGCGAAGCCGCGAGTGCCCCGCCACCGCGCGCGTCAGCGCCGCCACCGCCGCAACCCCAATATCGCGAGCGCGGCTATGACGACGACCGGCGTTACGGCAAGCCGTACAAGAAGAATTACAAGAAGAGCTTCTTGAGCGAATTGTTCGACTGAGCCGAACGGTCCTCCCCATGGCCGCGCCACAGGGAGGAACGCGATCAGCCGACGATGGCGTGTCGGCGGGCGTAGAGGAAATAGACGCAAAGCCCGCCGATATTCCACACGAAGAACCAGAGCTGGGTCTGCACCGGCAGGCTGACAAACAGATAAATGCAACCCAGAACCGCAATGCCGCCGACCACCCACGGCAACGGCGCTCGGAAAGTGCGCGGTGCGTCGGGTGCGCGCCGACGCATGATCAGCATGCAGACCGACACCGCGGTGAAGGCAGCGAGCGTCCCGGCATTGGCGAGCGCAGCTAGTTCGCCGAGCGGAATGAAGCCCGCCAAAACCGCTACGACCACGGCGGTGAAGATGGTGATCCGCACTGGCGTCCCGCGCGACGACAGCTTCGCAAGGCTCGCCGGTAACAGCCCGTCGCGCGCCATGGTGAAGAAGATACGGCTCTGTCCGTAAAAGAAGGCGAGGATCACCGTCGGCAGCGCGATGACCGCCGAGACGGCGAGATATTGCGCGGCGAGCGGGCTACCGAGTTCGCGCAAAATCAGCGCCAGCGGCTCCGGGCTGTTGGCGAAGCGCGTATAGGCGATCGCCCCGACCGCGGCGACCGCGACGGCGATGTAGATGAGGACGCAGGCGACCATCGATCCGACGATCCCGATCTTGAGGTCGCGGTCGGGATCCTTCGCTTCTTCGGCCGCCGTAGCGATCGCGTCGAAGCCGTAGAAAGCGAAAAAGATGATCGCCGCCGCGGCCATCACCCCGCGCTCGACCCCGTCAGGGCCAATATGCTTCGCAAAGCCATAGGGGCTGAAGGGTTCGAGATTGGAGGCATCGAACGCGGGCAGCGCCACCGCGACGAACACGACGAGCGCGACGATTTTTACCAGCACGAGGACGGCGTTGAGTGTCGCGCTTTCGCGCGTGCCGATGAGCAAAAGCCCCGCGACCACCGCGATGATCGCGATCGCAGGCAGATTGACGATCCCGCCCAATTCGGGCCCCTGCATCAGCGCCATCGGGATGCCCGCCCAAGCCTCCAGCAAAGGAGCCGCATAACCCGACCAGCCGACCGCGACGGCGCTGACCACGAGCGAATACTCGAGGATCAGGCTCCACCCGACGATCCACGCGAGCAGTTCGCCGATCACGACATAGCTATAGGTATAGGCACTGCCCGACGCGGGGATCATCGTCGCCATTTCGGCATAGGCGAGCGCCGCGCAGGCGCAGATCAGGCCGGCAATGGCAAAAGACAGGATCACCGCAGGGCCCGCCTTGTCGGCGCCGACACCGATCAAGGTCAGGATGCCGGTGCCGACGATCGCGCCGACCCCCAATGCGATCAGGTGCGGCCAGCCGAGCGTCCGCGCAAGCGCTTGCGCGCCCTCCTGCCGTTCCGGCACGATCGGTTTGCGGCGAAACAGGCTGTCGGACATCGGCGGGCTCCCCTTGTTACTTTATTGCCGACATCTGGAACGAATGATGCGCGAAGGCAAGCGCGGGCTTATCGCGGCTGGCGGACGATCCAGCCGGCCCGCAAGGCGAGCATCGCCGCGAACGCCACCGCAGCCATATAGGCGAGCGGCGGCGACCACAGGACGGCCCGTGCGCCGAGCACGGCACCGCCCGCCAGCCCCGCCCACAGGCCCAGATGGTGCAGCCACCGGCGATCGCCCTCGCCGCGCAGCGCATTGGCGATTTTCTGGCCCATCTGGACGAGCGTACCCGTCATATAGGTAACGCCGACGACCGATCCGTCGCGCCCCTCGATCGCCGCGTTGACAACCCCCATTGCAAAGGCAAGGCACAGGATCGCGCTCCAGCCATCGGATTGCAGCCGTAATAGCGAGGCAATTCCAAGCAAGAGGGCGACGCATAGCAGCACCGCCGGCGCGCGTCGCACCCCGGCGCGCGCGCCGACGAGCGATCCCGCAACGACGCCGGTGACGAAGACCGCGATAATCGCGCCAGCGACGAGCGCCGCGTGCTGCCATTCGGCAAGCCCCACCGCCAGTCGCGTCGAATTGCCGGTCATGAAGGACACGAAAAAGCCCGTCGATTCCACAAAGCCGATTGCATCGACGAAACCGGCGAGCACCGCCGTCCCGACCGCGAGCATCTGGACCTGCCGGTCGAAGCGGATCATCCCGTCAAACCAGCGCCTCGATCGCCTCGGCCAGCGTCGCGTCGCGTTCGGACAAGCCATCGGCGTCGTGCGTCGTCAGCAATATATCGACGCGGTTGTAGACGTTCGACCATTCAGGGTGATGATCCATCTTTTCGGCGATAATCGCGACGCTCGCCATGAAACCGAAGGCCTGCGCGAAATCGGCGAACTGGAACCGCCGGGTGATCGCATCGCGCGACGGTTCGTACGTCCATTCGGGAAAGCGGGCGAGGAGCGCGGTGCGCTGTGCGTCGTCGAGTTTCTGGACCATTTTCTTTCTCCCGCTGGTCAAGGCCGTGCGCTCGCCATAAGGATGCGAGCGATGAGCGACAAGCCTAGCCTGCCAGCCGGATGGACCGGAACCGCCCCCGACGCCGACGCGCTGTTCGCAATGGCCGAAGCGGCGCTCGAAACCATGCCCGATGTGTTCAAGCCGCATATCGAGGGCGTCGTGATTTCGGTCGAGGAATTCGCCGAGGACGAAGTGCTGGCCTCGCTCGACATAGAGCATCCCTATGACCTCACCGGCCTGTACGAAGGCCGGCCGCTGACCGAGCGCAGCATCGGCGAAAGCGGCGGCATGCCCGACCGCGTCACCCTCTATCGCATCCCCATCCTCGTCGAATGGATCGAGACGGGCGAAAAGCTCGAGTGGCTGGTGCGGCATGTGCTGATCCACGAGATCGGCCATCACTTCGGCTTTTCGGACGACGATATGCACTCGCTCGAGGATATGGCGTGACGAGGCTTTTGCGGCTGGACGATGTGGCCTGCATCCGCGGCGACCGGTTGCTGTTCGAGGGGCTGTCGTTGGCGCTGAATCGCGGCGACGCGCTGTGGCTGCGCGGCCCCAATGGGACAGGCAAGTCGAGCCTGATCCGGTTGGCGGCGGGGCTGCTACGCCCAGCCGCCGGCACGATCGAACGCCGCGAGCGTGTCGCGCTGATCGACGAAGCGGCGGCGCTCGACGCCGAGCTGCCGCTGCGCCGCGCGCTCGATTTCTGGGCGAGGGTCGACACGGTCGATGGGCATAGCGTCGACCGCGCGATGGACGAAATGGCGCTGAACAATCTGGCCGAAGTGCCGGTCTCGATGTTATCGACCGGCCAGCGCAAGCGCGCCGCGATGGTGCGCGTGATCGCGAGCGGCGCGCCGATCTGGCTGCTCGACGAGCCCGCCAATGGCATGGACGATGCAGCGCAGGCGCGGCTGGTCGCGGCGATTGCGAGGCACCGGGCGAACGGCGGCGCGGTGCTGCTGGCGTCGCATTTTGCAATCGGGGTTCCCAATCTCGCCGAACTCGACATGGGCGCGCTCGCATGACCGCGCTGATCGCCCTCTTCTGGCGCGACCTCCGCCGCGCGTGGGGCAGCGGGGCGTTGTGGCTGCCGGTGCTGTTCTTCCTGCTCGTCGCCACCGCTTTCCCCTTTGCCGTCGGCCCCGATGCGCCTCTGCTGCGCCGCGCGGGCGGTGGAATGGTGTGGGTCGCCGCACTGCTTGCGGCGCTGTTGCCGATCGACCGGCTGGTGAAGCCTGACAAGGATGCCGGCGTGCTGGACCAGCTCGCGGTGCGCGGGTTCGCCGACGAGGTGATCGCCGCCGTCAAGATCGGTGCGCATGCCATTGGTTTCGGATTGCCGCTGATGGTGGCGCTCTTCCCGGCGGCGGCGCTGCTGGCGCAGGATAGCGGGCGGGTCGAGATACTGGCCACAGGCATCGCCATTGCCGTCCCCGCGCTCGCCTCGCTCGCGGTGCTGAGCGCCGCGCTGACCGCGAACCACAAGGGCGGCAGCGCGGTCGGCGGGCTGCTGATCCTGCCGCTCGCCGTGCCCATGCTGATCTTCGGGGCGGGGATGCTCGATCCGTCGGGGCGCGGCGCGGTCAAGCTGCTGGCGGCGACCAGCCTGCTGCTGACGGTGATCGGGCCGTTTGCGGCGGGGGCGGCGCTCCGGGGCCTGCGCGAATGACGCGCCAGTCGCTCGCGCATGTCGCGCTGGTGGTGCGCGACTATGACGAGGCGATCGACTTCTATGTCGGTACGCTCGGCTTCACGCTCGTCGCCGACGAATATCAGCCAGCGCAGGACAAGCGCTGGGTACTCGTCGCCCCGCCGGGCAATCCCGAGGGCGGCGCGGCGATCCTGTTGGCCCGGGCGGCGAACCCGGATCAGGCCGCATTCATCGGCAACCAGTCGGGCGGGCGCGTCTTCCTGTTCCTGCAGACCGACGATTTCGCGCGCGATTATCAACGCCTGCTCGACAAAGGCGTGCGGATCGAGCGCGAGCCGCTGGAGGCAGACTACGGCACGGTCGCGGTATTTCTCGATCTCTATGGCAACAAGTGGGACCTGATTGAATTCCGTTGATTCGAACGGAGGACGACAGACGACTTTTGTCCTTAAAGACACAAAAGCCCCGCATGGATGCGTCGAAAATGTGTCCTTTGTGGCTTTAAGCGCAGGATGGGTGCGGGAGGATCGTGAGGCGCGGTTCGAGGCAAGCCACCCTGTCATCCAATATCGTAGATCATGGCGAACCTTTTTAGGAAAGGGCTTTTTGGGGTGTCCGATAGGGACCGGCTGCGGACATTCGGCTGCCTAAGGCGTCTGAAGGATTTCAGCCGACGGTTTTCGGAAATGCCAAGCTGGCGCTGCGATAGCTAACACCACGCCGCTCATCACTTGCCAATACCCTGATGTCCCAATGAGTTTGGCTTCCATATAGGATAAAGTTACGAAGGCCGCGGCAGCAAGGCCACAGATAATGCCGAAGATTGCAGAGCCCCTGCTCTGAATCAGAAGATGGGCACCAACAAGAGCTGATGACAATAGTAGCGCAGCAGCGATTAGGAGTGCAGGTTCAGCTCGATCCGCAGCATCGCCAAACGGCGCGACGAGGCCGCTAAGGCCAAACACACAGCCGAGGGCCAGCGGAGCTACAAAGCCTAGAATTTCGACGATTCGCTTCATTTCGGTCTCCTGATCTTCGACCAATAGCTATACCGCATGTCCGTCCGCTCTCCATCCGACAGCCGCCCCTTGCGCCCAGCTTCTTCGGCAACACCCATCATATTGCTTCATTCTCCGCGCCCGTCCGATTAGACAAAGCCATGGCCGAGCGCCCCGCCCCGCTGATCCGAACAGTGGCCCTTGTCGCCATCGTGATCTCCGTCGTGGCGATCCCCCTTGCCTTTCGCGATCAGTTCGTGGCGGCAAGCGATGCGGTGTTGGCGGCGTCGGACGACCGCCCGTTCGCTGCCGCCGCGCTCATCGTGAGCGCGCTGACGGTCGACGTGTTCCTGCCGGTGCCCAATGGCGTTACCACGACGCTGGCGGGGGCGGCCTTTGGCTTCGTCATCGGGGCACTTGTCATCTGGCTCGGGCTGATGGGCGCCTGCCTTGCAGGATATGCGATCGGCCGCTGGGCCGCCCGGCCACTCGCGGCGCGCTGGCTTGGCGCCGGCGACCTCGAACGCGCCCACCGGCTGGCCGAGCGCGCCGGCCCGGTCGCGCTGATCGTATCGCGTCCCGTTCCCATCCTCTGCGAAGCGATCCCGATCGCCGCCGGGCTGGCTGGCATGGCCCTCAAAACCTTTGTCTTCGCCGTCGCGCTCGGCAATCTTGGTGTCGCGCTCGTCTTCGCTGCGATCGGCGCCGCGGCGATCGAGCATGGCTCGACCGGCCTGGCAATGCTCGGCGCCGTCGGACTGCCGCTCGTCGCATGGCTCGCCTGGCAGGGCGCCGAACGGTGGCGCGATGCGAAGAGGAAGAAAGCGGGAACATCGCGCTAGGCCGCCCCGCTCCCCCCTGCTACATCCCCCGCCATGTCCGACAAGAATCACCTCTATCTGGTCGATGGCTCCAGCTACATCTTCCGCGCCTATCACCGCCTGCCGCCGCTGACGAACCCGAAGGGCGTGCCCGTGGGCGCGGTCTATGGCTATACGACGATGCTGTGGAAGCTTGCGAAGGACCTGCACGACGCCGACGGGCCGACGCACCTTGCCGTCATCCTCGACCATAGCAGCCAGTCGTTCCGCAACGAGATTTACGACCAGTATAAGGCGAACCGTCCCGAGCCGCCGGAGGATCTGCGCCCCCAATTCCCGCTGATCCGCGACGCGACGCGCGCCTTCTCGCTACCCTGCATCGAGATGGAGGGGTTCGAGGCCGACGATCTGATCGCCTCTTATGCCGAAGCGGCGGTGCGCGAGGGCTGGGACGTCACGATCGTGTCGTCGGACAAGGATTTGATGCAGCTGATCCGCGAACCCGCCGACGGGCCGCATGTCGACATGCTCGATACGATGAAGAACGTCCGGCTGGGCCTCGACGCGGTGAACGAGAAATTCGGCGTCACCCCCGACCTCGTCGGCGACGTCCTCGCGCTGATGGGCGACAGCGTCGACAATGTGCCGGGCGTGCGCGGGGTGGGGCCCAAGACCGCGACCAAGCTGATCCAGGAATATGGTAACCTCACCGCGGCGCTCGACGGGGCGGAGGGCATGAAGGCATCGAAGTTGCGCGAAAACCTGATCGAACATCGCGCAATGGCCGAATTGTCGCGCATCCTCGTCGATCTGAAACGCGACTGCCCCCTGCCCGATCCGCTCGATGCGTTGAAACTCGGCGCGATCCCGCCCGAACCGCTGAAGCTGTTCCTCGACGAACATGGCTTTCGCTCGCTCTCGGCAAAGCTCGACCTTGGCGCCACGCCCGGTGGGCCGCCGACGCTGCCTCGCGCCGCGGCGGCCCCGGCGGCGGCGCACTCCGGACCGTCGACGCCAACGCTGCCCGCCATGCCGGCGATCGACCGCGCGCTTTACGAAACGGTGACGACAATCGAAGCACTCGACCGCTGGATCGAGGAGGCACGCGCTGCGCATGTGGTCGCGATCGATACCGAAACCGCGACGCTCGACAGCGTCACGGGGACATTGGTCGGGGTCAGCCTGGCGACGGCGCCGGGCCGCGCCTGCTATATCCCGCTCGGCCATGGCGGGACCGACATGTTCGCCGAAAAACCCGAGCAAGTGCCGCTCGGCGACGCCGTCGGGCGGCTTCACGCGCTCTTCGCCGACGAAGCGGTGCTCAAGGTCGGCCACAATCTCAAATATGATATCGGTGTGCTCGCGCAGCACGGCATCACCGTCGCGCCCTATGACGATACGCTGGTGATGAGCTTCGCGCTCGACGCGGGCAAGCACCAGCACGGCCTCGACGAGCTGGCGAAACTGCACCTCGACCATGTCTGCATTTCGTTCAAGGAGGTGTGCGGGACCGGCAAGTCGCAGATTAGCTTCGCCGAAGTGCCGCTCGACCGTGCGACCCAATATGCGGCGGAGGACGCCGAGGTCGCGTGGCGCCTCTGGAAGCTGCTGAAGCTGCGCCTGCCGATCGAGGGCGGGACGCGCGTCTATGAGATGGTCGATCGCCCGCTGGCGTCGGTCGTCGAGGGGATGGAACGCGCGGGCATCATGGTCGACCGCGAATATCTCGCCCGCCTGTCGGGCGAGTTTGCGGGCGAAATGCTGCGCATCGAGGGCGAAATCCACGAGCTAGCGGGCCAGCCCTTCGCGATCGGCAGCCCCAAGCAGCTCGGCGAAATCCTGTTCGACAAGCTTGGCCTGAAAGGCGGGCGCAAGGGAAAGTCGGGCGACTGGTCGACCGACCAGAACGAACTCGAACGGCTCGAACGCGACGGGGTGCCGATCGCGCGCAAGATCTTGGAATGGCGCCAGCTGTCTAAACTGAAATCGACCTATACCGACGCGCTGCAGCAGCAGATCAACGCGACGACGGGCCGCGTTCACACGAGCTACAGTCTCGTCGGCGCGCAGACCGGGCGGCTGTCGTCGACCGATCCCAACCTGCAGAATATCCCGATCCGTACCGAAACCGGCCGCCAGATCCGCGACGCCTTCATCGCAGCGCCCGGCCATGTGCTGATCGCCGCCGACTATAGCCAGATCGAGCTCCGGCTTGCAGCGCATATGGCCGACGTGCCCGAACTCAAGGAAGCCTTCGCGCGCGGCGACGATATTCACGCCGCGACCGCGATCGAATTGTTCGGCGAGGTCAATCGCGACACGCGCGGCAAGGCGAAGACGGTCAATTTCTCGATCCTCTACGGCATTTCGCGCTGGGGCCTCGCGGGCCGGCTGGAGATCACGCCCGACGAGGCGCAGGCGCTGATCGCCCGCTATTTCGAACGCTTCCCCGGCATCTCGGATTATATCACCGACACGCTCGAAAGCGCGCGCGCCAAGGGCTATACCGAAACCTTGTTCGGCCGGAAAACCTGGTTCCCGCGGATCAAGGCGGCGAACCAGAATGAGCGCGCAGGCAGCGAGCGCGCCGCGATCAACGCACCGATCCAGGGCACGAGCGCCGACCTCATAAAGCGGGCGATGGCGCGGATGCCCAAGGCGCTGGCCGACGCTGGCCTGTCCGACGTCAAGATGCTGCTGCAGGTCCACGACGAGCTCGTGTTCGAGGCGCCAGAGGACAAGGCCGAAGCCGCGGGGGCGGTAATCCGGGCGGTCATGTCGGGCGCTGCCGAACCCGTACTCGAACTTTCGGTCCCGCTCGAGATCGAGGTCGGCACGGGCAAGAGCTGGGGCCAGGCGCATTGATCGAGACCCTGCTGCTCGTCGCGGCGTCGCTTGCCGCCGACCCCGCCGCCGCGCCGCCCGAAACGGCGGCGCCCGCTGCCTCCGCAGCCGCATCGCCCGTCGCCGACGCCGACCTGCGCGAATTCGCCGCGATCGCGGGGCGCAAGGTCGTCGGCCGCCCCGTCGGCGGCCCGTTCGTCAACGCCGACAAGGTGCTGCTGATCGCGCGCGACGACAAGGGCTATCCGGCGATCGCCGCCAGCATTGGCTTTTCCGCCCGCCAGTCGCTGCCGCCGCCGCCGCAAGGCACGCTGGCCGTCGTGCGGCTGCACCAGCGGTCGGAAACGATCGTTCCCGGCCCGACCGCGGACGATCTCGCCTTTGTCGCGGCGAACAGGCTGCCGCTCTTCGTCATCGGCGAATGGGCACGTCCCGCGCCGATGTGGGAGGTCGCGTGGATCGACGACGCGGTGCGATACCGCACGATCGGCGAAGTCGGCGAAATCGGCCCTTGGCGGGACTGACCGGGCGAAGCCCGCGCCGCGCCGACCGCCCTGCCCTTTCGCATCCGTGACTTTCGTTCTATGACGATGCGATGACGTCTGACTGGCACCTTTGTGACAGCCGGTAACAAAGGGTCCACATGAGCAAGTTCGAACCCGTCGCGAAAGCGCCGGTCCGCATTCAGCAGAATATCCTCGCGCGCAGCGAACGCCGCCTGCTCAACTGGCTGTGCGCGCGGCTGCCCGGCTGGGTCACCCCCGACCAGCTGACCACGCTCGGCTTTGTCGGCGCCTGCCTTGTCGCCGCGGGCTATCTGCTCAGCTGGTTCGACAGCGAATGGCTCGGCCTCTCGCTCGCCGGCTATGTCGTCAACTGGTTCGGCGATTCGCTCGACGGCAGCCTCGCGCGCTGGCGCGGCATCGAACGCCCCAATTACGGCTATTTCGTCGACCATAGCGTCGACGCGCTCGCCACCTTCCTGATGATCACCGCGATCGGAATGAGCCCCTATATGCGGCTCGACGTCGCGCTTATGGGGGTCATCGGCTATTTCCTGCTGTCGATCCACACCTTCATTTCGGCAAAGATCCTTGGAGAATTCCGCCTGTCCTACATGGCCGGCGGGCCGACCGAACTGCGCCTGATGCTGATGACGATGACGGTGCTGATGCCGATCGTCGGCGGCGAGGACATCCAGGGCACCAACTTCTCGCCTTTCGACCTGTTCGCGCTCGTCGTCGCGAGTATCCTCGTGACGCTGTTCATCGTCCAGACCTCGTCGACCGCGCGCATGCTCCGCCGCCGCGGCGGCTAGGGTTATCGGAGAGGCGGCAGCGGCCCGTTATCCTTCGACCTTAGGGTCGTACGCGCGCCTGGGCGTACGTGCCGAGCAGGCGCAGCGACTTGGTCTGGAAATCCAACTCCTCGAGCGCGCGGTCGATCCGCTCGTCGCCCGGCGCCCCGACAATATCGGCATAGAATTGCGTCGCGGCAAAGCTGCCGCCTGTCTGATAGCTTTCGAGCTTGGTCATGTTGACGCCGTTGGTCGCAAAGCCGCCAAGCGCCTTGTAAAGCGCCGCCGGAATATTCTTCACCTCGAACATGAAGGTCGTCATCACCGGCCCTTCGATCGCCGAAAAATCGGGCAGCGGCTCGCGCGCGAGCACGACGAAGCGCGTCATATTATGGTCGGCATCCTCCATGCCGGTGCCGTGCAGCGTCAGCCCGTAAAGCTCCGCGGCATGCGGCGGCGCCAGCGCGGCGAGCCCCACTTCGTCGCTGTCGGCAACCCACGCCGCAGCGCCCGCGGTGTCGCTGTGCGCGACCGGGGCGATATTGTTGGCGCGCAGCCAGTGGCGGCATTGCCCCAGCGCCTGCTCGTGACTCATAGCGCGGGTGACGGGGCCGAGGTCCCGGCTCATCAGCCCGTAACGGATCGGCAGGAAATGTTCGCCGACGATCGACAGGCCCGATTCGGGCAGCAGGAAATGAATGTCGGCGACGCGGCCGTGGAGGCTGTTCTCGATCGGGATGATGGCACGGTCGACGCGGCCGTCGCGCACGGCGTCGATCGCATCCTGAAAGGCGTAGCAGGGCATCGGCAGCGAGTTCGGGTCATATTCGCGCGCGGCAAGATCACTGTTCGCCCCCGGAGCCCCCTGAAACGCGAGCCCGCGCGCCGGATCGGCAAGCGCCACCGTCCGCATTTTATCGACCAGATGCTGCGCCGAAGCCGAATAACTGCCCATGACTGCCTTCCCAGGGTGGAGTCGCGGCGCATAGCCGTCCCGCAGCGGCCGCGCAACCGGCGCCCGCCCTCTTCGCTCCCCACCCGATTTCATCCCCTTGCGCCGCCGTCGCCGCGCCAGTAAGGGAGCGTCCAAATCAAATATGCGCCCGCCACACGGGCGTCAGCTAACGGGGCTGCTAGAGCATGGACAATCGCAACAACACTATTGCCGGCTGGGTGCTGTTCGCTGGCATTTGCGCGCTGGGCCTGACGATCGGGTCGAGCATGTTGTTCGCCAGCCACGCGCCGGAAAAGCCTGGCTACCCGATCGAAGACGCCGAAGCCGGCGCGGGCGGCGGCGAATCGGCCGTGCCGCTAGCCAACCTGCTCGCCGCCGCCGACCCGGCGAAGGGCGAAGCGGTGTTCGCGAAATGCGCCGCGTGCCACACCATCAACTCGGGCGGAGCGAACGGTATCGGTCCCAATCTGTTCGGCGCGCTCGGCAAGACCCACGGCCATGTCCCCGGCTTCGCCTATTCGGATGCGCTGAAGTCGGTTCCCGGCAACTGGGACTTCGAAGGCATGGACGCCTGGCTGACCAGCCCGCGTAAATATGCACCCGGCACGAAAATGTCCTTTGCGGGCCTGAGCAATCCCGAAGATCGCGCGAACCTGATCGTCTATATGAACACGCAGGGTTCGAACCTGCCGCTTCCCGCCCCCGAAGCCGCGCCGGCGGCTGCCGAAGGCACCGCAGCGGCGGAAGGCGAAGCTGCGGCACCCGCCGCCGAAGGCGCCACCGCCCCGGCCGCCGACGCAGCGGCAGCAGCCCCCGCACCGGCCGAAGCCAAGAAATAATGCGGATCGCGCCCGTCCTGCTGGCGGGCGCGCTGGCGCTCGCCGGTTGCGGCAAGGGCGACGAGCAGGGCAGCCGGTCGGAACCGGCCGCGCCCGGTTCCGTTCCCGAAACCCCGGCCGTCGCACCGACAGCGGCGATGGGCGAGCAGGTCTTCAAACGCTGCGTCGCCTGTCACACAATCGACAAGGGCGGATCGAACGGCATCGGCCCCAATCTGCACGGCGTCGTCGGGCGGCCCGTCGCGTCGCACGCGGGCTTTTCCTATTCGGGCGCGATGAAGGCCAAGGGCGGCGTTTGGGACGAGGCCGCACTCGACACCTATCTGGAAGCGCCGATGAAGGCCCTGCCCGGCACCCGCATGGCCTTTGCCGGGGTGATCGACCCGACGGATCGCAAGGCGCTGATTCTGTATCTGGAAAGCCAAAAATAGCCTGAAAAGCCCTCCCCGGCGGCGAAGTCATGGGGAGGTAGCAGTGCCCTTCGGCTGCCTTGCAGGCGCTCAGGATGAACTGCGCCTTTGGCGCAGCGCTGACGGAGAGGCAATATGACGCGATGTTGCGCCCCTCCACCACCGCCTGCGGCGGCGGTCCCCCTCCCCACCGCTACGCGGCAGGGAGGATCGGAAATCTCAATGCTGTTCGATGTTCGCGTAAAAATCCTGAATGATTTTCCACGCCTCGTCCGCGGTCTCGACGAATTGGAACAGGTCGAGATCGCGAGCGCTCACCACGCCTTCCTCGACCAGCGCGTCGAAATTGACGACGCGGTGCCAGAATTCCTTGCCGAACAGCACGATCGGGATCGGCTTGATCTTGCCCGTCTGGATCAGCGTCAACAGCTCGAACATCTCGTCGAACGTGCCGAAACCGCCCGGAAAGACGCAGACGGCGCGCGCGCGGAGCAGGAAGTGCATCTTCCTGAGCGCGAAATAGTGGAACTGGAAACTCAATGACGGCGTGACGAAGCGGTTGGGTGCCTGTTCGTGCGGAAGCACGATGTTCAGCCCGATCGATTCGCGCCCCTCGTCGGCGGCGCCGCGGTTCGCGGCCTCCATGATCGACGGCCCGCCGCCCGAGCAGACGACGAAATGGCGACATCCCTTGTCGTCGCACGGATATTGGCTCGCAAGCCGCGCGAGCGCGCGCGCCTCGTCATAATATCTTGCCTTGGCCTTCAGGCGCCGGGCGATATTGCGCGTGGCATCGTCGGTCGCGGCCGCCTCGAGCGCGTCCGCTTGCGACGGTTCGGGAATGCGCGCCGAGCCATAGATGACCAAAGTCGATTCGATGCCCGCCTCGTCGAGTAGCAATTCGGGCTTGAGCAGTTCGAGCTGGAAGCGAACGGGCCGCAGATCCTCGCGCAGCAGGAAGTCATTATCCTGGAACGCCAGCTTGTAGGCGGGATGTGCCGTCTGGGGGGTGGTGGTCGCCTGCTGGGCGAACTGCGCGTCGTCCTTGGCCTTGTGGAAACGCGAACGATGGGGTTGTTTATCTTCTGCCATTGGCGGACGGCTAGCCGGTTCGACCCGCTTTGCCAAGCTCAGCGGCAGTAGCCGTTGCCACTCATGTCGAAATGGAAATGATTATAATGCGCCGCGTTGTAATCGGGCCCAAGCACGGTGCCGAAGCGGCGACAGCCCGATTTGTGAAGCGCGCGCAGGAATTCCTGCGAGGACCTGTCCCCCTTCCACCCGCCGTCGAGCATGATCCGGCGTCCGTCGGCCAGCACAAAGCCCGACACGTCGATCGCGTTCGAATAAGCATGTTGCGACAGGCGCCCCGAACGCCCGCCATAGATATTGCGGCAGCTATAGGTGCCGAACGTCTCGATCTTCACGACCTCGGTGCCGAAATATTTGCGCGCCGCGGGCTTCACCGCATATTGCGCCCACGCCGCAAAATTGCGGGCGAGCGGACAGGTCATCGGACCCAGCCCCGATACCGGGACTCCGACGTCGAGCAGCTTGACCGAATCGATCGAGGTACAGCCGCCGCCATGATCCTGATTCGCAAGCGGGGTGAAGCGTACGCCCGCCTGTTTCAGGTTGAACGCGCATTGCTGCGCCTCGGCGCTGGTAAAGGAGGGCGTTCCGACCGCCTGCGGCCGGCTCGGCTTGCTCGCGACCGGACGGTTGCCGCCACTGTTCTTCATCGCTTCGGGCGCGCCGAAACAGGCGGAAAGCGCCAGCGCCGCGCAGGTTGCGATCAATATCCGGGGCTTCAGGAACATCGAGATCGGCATGGCCGTCAAAATACCGACGAAATGGTTAACAAGCTGTATACCCTTTGCTCCGTTCATCGAAAATTTCGCGCGGCCGGTGCAATTTGTTTGACAGTTGCGCCCCCGCCCCTAAACGCGGCGCCGGGCCACGCGGTCCCAACGCCGCGCGAGCTCTCTGCAAGGAGAGACTATGATGAGTGAAGTGACGACGCCACAGGTGCGCCCGGCGCGCCCCTATTTTTCCTCCGGACCCTGCGCCAAGCCGCCGGTCTGGTCCCCCGACAAACTAGCTACCGAATCGCTGGGGCGCTCGCACCGTGCCAAGATCGGCAAGACGCGCCTGCAGTACTGCATCGACCTGATGCGCGAAATGCTGCAGCTTCCCGACACGCACCGTATCGGCATCGTTCCGGGCAGCGACACCGGCGCCTTCGAAATGGCGATGTGGACGATGCTGGGCGCGCGCCCGGTCACAACGCTGGCGTGGGAAAGCTTCGGCGAGGGTTGGGTCACCGATGCCGCCAAGCAGCTCAAGCTCGATCCTACGGTCATCCGTGCCGATTACGGCCAGCTTCCCGACCTGACCCAAGTCGACTGGTCGAACGACGTCCTCTTCACCTGGAACGGCACCACCAGCGGCGTCCGCGTTCCAAACGGCGACTGGATCGCCGACGACCGCGAGGGCCTGAGCTTCGCCGATGCGACCAGCGCGGTGTTCGCCTACGACCTGCCGTGGGACAAGATCGACGTCGCGACCTTCAGCTGGCAAAAAGTGCTCGGCGGCGAAGGCGGGCACGGCGTACTGATCCTCGGCCCGCGCGCGGTCGAACGCCTCGAAACCTACACCCCCGCCTGGCCGCTGCCGAAGGTGTTCCGCCTCGTTTCAAAGGGCGCGCTGGCCGAGGGCGTGTTCAAGGGCGAGACGATCAACACCCCGTCGATGCTCGCGGTCGAGGACGCAATCTTCGCGCTCGAATGGGCGAAGTCCTTGGGCGGCCTCGACGGCCTGAAAGCGCGTAGCGACGCCAACGCCGCGGCGCTCGACACGATCGTTTCGGACCGCAATTGGCTGTCCCACCTCGCCGCCGATCCCGCCAGCCGATCGAAAACCTCGGTCTGCCTGTCGGTCGCCGGGGCCGACGCGGATTTCATCAAGAAATTCGCCGGACTGCTCGAAAAGGAAGGCGCGGCCTATGACATCGCGGGTTACCGCGATGCACCGCCGGGGCTGCGCATCTGGTGCGGCGCGACCGTCGACACCGCCGATATCGAGACGCTCGGCCCGTGGCTCGACTGGGCCTACGAAACTCTCTCCGCCTAATTTTTTTCGTCATCCCCGCGAAACGGGGACCCAGAGCGTGCGTGGGCTGATCCCACACTGGGTTCCCGCTTTCGCGGGAATGACGAGGTTAAAGGATCATAGACATGACCGCACCCAAAGTCCTCATCAGCGACAAAATGGACCCGAAAGCCGAAGCGATCTTCAAGGAACGCGGCATCGACGTCGATGTCATCACCGGCAAGACCAAGGACGAACTGATCGCGATGATCGGTGCCTACGACGGCCTCGCGATCCGTTCGGCCACCAAGGTCACCGCCGACGTCCTCGCCGCGGCGACGAACCTGAAGGTCGTCGGCCGTGCCGGAATCGGCGTCGACAATGTCGACATTCCCGAAGCGTCGAAAAAGGGCGTCATCGTGATGAACACGCCCTTTGGCAACAGCATCACCACCGCCGAACATGCGATCGCGATGATGTTCGCGCTCGCGCGCCAGATCCCCGAAGCCAATGCCGGAACGCAAGCGGGCAAATGGCCGAAGAACGACTTCATGGGGGTCGAGCTGACGTCGAAGACGCTCGGCCTGATCGGCTGCGGCAACATCGGCAGCATCGTCGCCGAGCGGGCGCTCGGCCTCCGCATGAAGGTCGTCGCCTTCGACCCCTTCCTGACCCCCGAACGCGCGATCGAACTGGGCGTCGAAAAAGCCGACCTCGACACGCTGCTCGCCAAGGCCGATTTCATTACGCTGCACACACCGCTGACCGACCAGACGCGCAATATCCTGTCGGCCGAGAATATCGCCAAGGCGAAGAAAGGCGTGCGGATCATCAATTGCGCGCGCGGCGGCTTGATCGACGAAGCGGCGCTGAAGGACGCGCTCGAGAGCGGCCATGTCGCAGGCGCTGCGCTCGACGTTTTCCAGACCGAGCCGCCGGCGGCCGATCACCCGCTGTTCGGCGCGCCGAACTTCATCTGCACGCCGCACCTCGGCGCGTCGACCGACGAGGCGCAGGTCAATGTCGCCATCCAGGTCGCCGAGCAGATTAGCGATTACCTGCTGACTGGCGGCATCACCAACGCGCTCAACGTGCCCAGCCTGTCGGCCGAGGAAGCGCCGAAGCTGCGCCCCTATATGAGCCTCGCCGAAAAATTGGGCAGCCTCGTCGGGCAGCTCGCGCACGACAATCTCACCACCATCTCGATCGAGGTCGAAGGTGCAGCCGCCGAATTGAACCTCAAGCCGATCACCGCCGCCGTGCTCACCGGGCTGATGCGCCGCTATTCGGACAGCGTGAACATGGTCAACGCCCCGCATCTCGCGCGCGAGCGCGGGCTCGATGTACGCGAAGTCCGCCACGATCGCGAGGGCGACTATCACACGCTTGTCCGCGTCACGGTCGCCACCGAAGCGGGCGATCGTTCGGTGGCGGGCACCTTGTTCGGCAACAACGAACCGCGCCTCGTCGAAATGTTCGGGATCAAGGTCGAGGCCGATCTCGACGGCGATATGCTTTATATCGTCAACGAGGATGCGCCGGGCTTCATCGGCCGCATCGGCGGCGCGCTGGGCGATGCGGGCCTCAACATCGGCACCTTCCACCTCGGCCGCCGGGCCGCGGGTGGCGAAGCGGTGCTGCTTTTGAGCCTCGATTCGCCGATGCCCGAGCCGCTCTTGTGGCAGGTCTGCCAGCTTCCTGGCGTCAAGACGGTGAAGGGCCTGAAGTTCTGATAAGTCCCCCTCCCGCAAGCGGGAGGGGAGAAATATTGAATCAGCCTCTCCACCATCCTAAGGCCACCGCATGACCAAGGCCCCTGCCCTGCTGCCCGAAGGCCTCCGCGACCGCCTGCCCGCGCAGGCCGAAGCCGCCTCACGCGTTACCCGCGCGCTCGTCGATGCGATGCGCGCGCACGGCTATGGCCGCGTCGCACCGCCGCTCGCGGAGTTTCGCGAAACGCTCGGCGGCGATGACGACCGCTCGACCCGCGACCTGCTGCGCTTCACCGATCCGGTGTCGCAGCGCACGCTCGCACTACGCCCCGACATTACGCGGCAAGTCGGCCGCATCGCGACCTCGTTGCTTGCCAACGCGCCGCGCCCGCTGCGCCTCTGCTACGCAGGGCAAGTCGTCAAGCTGCGCGCGAGCCAGCTCCGCCCCGCGCGTGAGATGCTGCAGGTCGGCGCCGAACTGATCGGCAGCGACAGCGTGGCAGCGGCGCGCGAGATCGTGACGGTCGCGATCGACGCGCTCGAGGCCGCGGGCATCGGGCCGGTCACGATCGACTTCACGCTTCCCGACGTCGTCGACCTGCTCGCGAACGGTCCCCTTCCGGTGGATACCGACATCCAGCAGCTGCGCGACGAGCTCGATGCCAAGGACGCCGGCGCGCTGACCCGGCTCGGCGCCGAAGCCTATCTGCCCTTGCTCCGCGCCACCGGCCCGTTCGACCAGGCGATCGCCGACCTCCGCGCGTTCGACGCCAGCGGCGTCCTCGCGGCACGCATCGATGCGCTCGAAGCCATCGCCGCGCCGATCCGCGATCGTGTGACGCTGACGCTCGATCCGACCGAGCGCCACGGCTTCGCCTATCAAAGCTGGTTCGGCTTTCAGGTCTTCGTGCCGGGACAGGGCGATGCGGTCGGCCGCGGTGGCGGCTATTCGATTCCCGTCGGCGAACAGGAGGAAGCGGCGGTCGGCTTTTCGCTCTACCCCGATCCGCTGATCGACGCCGGACTTGGCGCGGAAAGCGACGCCGATCGCCGCATTTTCCTTCCGCTCGGCCACGATCCCTTGCTCGCGGCGAGCCTGCGCGCGGACGATTGGCAGACGGTCGCCGCGCTGTCGGAGAGCGACCACGCCCCCGCGCTCGGCTGTGGCTGGCGCCTCGGCCCCGAGGGGCCGGTCAAAGCCTAAAAGTCGGAAAATCCGAAGCGCGGGATGCCCTGGTTGACGCCGGGCGGATCGAGCACGGTCACGTCGAGTTCGACCGCTTCGCCGATCCAGTGGGCCAGCGTCGTATGGTCGGCAAGATCGTCATCGGTCAGCGGGTGAACGAGCGCACGGAGCCCAGTCGCCTCGATCGCCGCAATGACGGCCGGCGCGGTCTTCGCCAGAAAATGCACCTCATATTGCGCGATCGGATGCGGCCCTAAGGCGCCGTCGGTCATATCGCCAACGAACAGAATGGCGGGGTCGTTACCGAAATCGTCGCGCAGCGCGACGGCGGCGGGCCGCTCCGCTGGATCATAATAGATATGGGCGTGATAGGGAGCGTCGGGATTGGCCATGTCCCGATCCTATCGCCTAAATCAGCGGGCGAATACCCGTTTCAACCACGCATCGACCGTTGCCGTCGGCGCATAAGCCGGATCGCCGAGGCTGCGGTTGATTTCGGCATGGCCCTTGAGCCCCTCGCCGGGAAAGCTACCGTGCTCGACGCGACTTCCGCCGGATTCAAGCGCCGCGCCCAAGGCTTTCGCCTGCCGCACGCCGTCGGCGCGCTGGACATAGAGGAGCAGGAATTGCGGCGCGTTGGGTGCGACCGCCTGCTGCGTCGGCGACACCGCCTTTTGCCGCGCGGGATCGGCGCCGAACGCCTGCGCATAGGTTTTCTGCATGATCGGCGGGCCATCTTTCATTTGCGCCGCCACGTCGTAGGCCGCGCCGTCGATCGGGATCACGCCCGATATGTCGGCAAAGGTCAGGCCCGCGCCCTTCAGATAGCGTTCGTCGGTGCCGACCAGCGCCACCAGATGCGCGCCCGCGCTATGCCCCATCAGCACGATGCGCCGCCGGTCGATGCCGAGCGCACCCGCCCGATCCACCAGTGCCTTGACCGCGCTCGCGACATCGGCCGCCTGTTGTTCGACCGTCGCCGCGGGCACGAGCCGATAATTGATCGAGGCAAAGGCATAGCCTTGCGCCGGATAATGCTCCGCCTTGAAACGCCCCGTCGCATTGTCCTTGCTGCCGCGCTTCCACCCGCCGCCATGGACAAAGACAATCAGCGGCGCCGGCTCTTTGGTGCCCTTTGCGCGCCAGACATCGAGGACTTGCAGCGCGTCGCTGCCATAGGCAATCGTCTCGCTGCCCGGCACCTTGGGGCCTTCGTCGGCGCCCATGCGCTCGGCAAGGCGCGCACCGACCCGGTCGCGCAGCCGTTCGCGGGCATCGGCGAAGGGGCCGGGCACCGCGACACTCGCGACCGCAAAGGCGGCAACCGCCCCATATCCTATCCAGCTTTGCTTCATCATCGTCGGTCTCCGCTACTCCGGTTTCGGGAACGTGCCGCCCAAATGTCGCAATTTCATCCCACCTCCCTTGCCTCTGCGGCCAAATCCGCTAAGGCCGCGCCGGGTCGGGATGGCCCCGCACAGCAGGACATTGTCATGGCAAATGTTACCGTCATCGGGTCGCAATGGGGCGACGAGGGCAAGGGCAAGATCGTCGACTGGCTCGCCAGCCGCGCCGACGCCGTGGTCCGCTTCCAGGGCGGTCATAACGCCGGCCATACGCTGGTCGTCGGCGAACAGGTCTACAAGCTGTCGCTGCTTCCCTCGGGCATCGTCACCGGCACGCTGTCGATCATCGGCAACGGGGTCGTGCTCGACCCGTGGGCGCTGCGCGACGAGATCACCAAGCTGCGCGGCCAAGGCGTCGAGATCAATGCCGATAATTTCGCCATCGCCGACAATTGCGCGCTGATCCTGCCTTTTCACCGCGACCTTGATGCGCTGCGCGAGACGGCGGCCGGCGCCGGCAAGATCGGCACTACCGGGCGCGGCATCGGCCCGGCCTATGAGGACAAGGTCGGCCGCCGCGCGATCCGCGTCTGCGACCTCGCGCATCTCGACAAGCTCGAACCGCAGCTCGATCGCCTCACCGCGCATCACGACGCGCTCCGCGCCGGTTTCGGCGAGCCGCCGATCGACCGCGAACGCCTGATCGCCGACCTTAAGGAAATCGCCGATTATGTGCTCGAATATGCGCAGCCCGTCTGGAAGCGCCTGAAAAAGGTACGCAAGGCCGGCGCCCGCATCCTGTTCGAAGGCGCGCAGGGCGTGCTGCTCGATATCGATCACGGCACCTATCCCTTCGTGACCAGCAGCAACACCGTCAGCGGCACCGCGGCGTCGGGTTCGGGCCTCGGCCCGGGCGCGGTCGGCTTCGTCCTCGGCATCGCCAAGGCCTATACGACGCGCGTCGGCAGCGGCCCCTTCCCGACCGAGCTCGACGACGAGATCGGCCAGCGGCTCGGCGAACGCGGGCATGAATTCGGCACCGTAACCGGGCGCAAGCGCCGCTGCGGCTGGTTCGACGCGGTGCTCGTGCGCCAGAGCTGCGCGGTGTCGGGTGTCACCGGCATCGCGCTCACCAAGCTCGACGTGCTCGACGGCTTCGACACGATCCGCATCTGCACGGGATACCGCCTACGCGGCAAGATCCTCGACTATTTCCCCGCGCACGCCGCCGATCAGGCCGAGGTCGAACCGATCTACGAGGAAATGGACGGCTGGCACGAATCGACCGCGGGCGCGCGCAGCTATGCCGACCTGCCCGCACAGGCGATCAAATATATCCAGCGCGTGCAGGAACTGATCGAAACCCCGATCGCGCTCGTGTCGACCAGCCCCGAGCGCGAGGACACGATCCTGATCCGCGATCCGTTCAGCGACTGATACTGGCCGCAGCCACATCGCGGATTGCCGCAACAAAGCCCGCCGGGTCGTCCTCCTGGATGAAATGTCCGCCACTCAGCGTGCGGTGCGCCATGCCCTGCGCGCCCGGCACCCGCGCCGTGAACAGCGCATCGCCGCCGCGCGTGATCGGGTCGCCGTCGGAAAAGCAACACAGGAATGGCTTGTCGAACGCCTCCAGCGCCGCCCAGGCGCGCTTCTGATCTGGCACCGCGATATTGTCGCCCAGCGGCACGAACGACGGATAGACCCGCGCCGCGACCTTCGATGCACGGGTCGGAAACGGCGCGTCGTAGGCTGCGATTTCCCCGGCGCTCAATTCGCGCTTGGCGCCCGCCTTGACGATCTTGCCGATCGGGAAAACCGGACTGTAGCGCGAAAAGGCGCGCCAGATCGCGAACGCGCGCGGGGCGGGCTGGCCTTCGGGCAGGCCACCGTTGGACAGCGCGACGCCGGCGAACCGTTCAGGCATTTCGGCGACGAGCCGCAAGCCGATCAGCGAACCCCAGTCCTGACAAGCAAGGATCATGTTATTGAGGTCGAGCGCCTCGACCCATTGCCGCATCCACGCGACCTGCGCCGCATAGCTGTATGCGCTGCGGTCGAGCGGCTTGTCCGACCGGCCGAAGCCGATGAGGTCGGGCGCGACGACGCGAAAGCCCGCCGCAGTCGCCGGGCCGATCATATGGCGATAGAGATAGGACCAAGTCGGCTCGCCGTGCAGCATCAGCACCGGCTGCGCGCGCTGCTCCCCTTCATCGACATAATGGACGCGAAGCTCGTCGGCGATCTCGACATATTTCGGTGCATAAGGCCAGTCGGGCAGTCCCGCAAAACGCTCCTCCGGTGTGCGATAGACGCGCGTCATATTCTCTCCCCCATGGTCGATTGCAGCTTAGGCGGCTTCCGTTTGGGCGCAAGCCATGCCAGATTGCGGCATGACCCGACATATCCTTGTCTTTTATGGCAGCTACCGCCGCGACCGGCAGGGCATCAGGCTCGCGCGCTGGCTGGTCGATGCCATCGTTGCGCGTGGCGACACAGCGGAACTGATCGACGCCAAGGCAATCGACCTGCCGATGCTCGACCGCATGTACAAGGAATATCCGAAGGGCGAGGCGCCCGCCGCGATGGAGGAACTCGCAGGGAAGATCCGCGCCGCCGACGGTTTCCTGTTCGTTACCGGCGAATATAATTGGGGGCCGCAGCCGGGGCTCAAGAACCTCACCGATCATTATCTCGAGGAATGGTTCTGGCGTCCCGCCGCGATCGCCTGCTATTCGGCGGGGTCGTTCGCCGGGGTGCGCGCGATGATGGGATGGCGCGACATATTGGGCGAGATGGGGATGGCGGTGATCTCGTCGATCCTGCCCGTCGCGCGCATCGGCAAGGCCTTCGACGCCGACGGCCAGCCCACAGGCGACGAGGGCAAGCAACTCGAACGGCTGTTTCCGCGCTTCGCCGACGACCTCAATTGGTGGATCGACGCCGCGAAGGCGCAGCGCGCGAAGGTCGATCCACCCTACTAACCCGACTTGAGCTCGCGGCTGAGCCGAAGGCTGGCGCGCCAGAAGAAGAAGGCGGGGATCAGCCCCAGCCATGCCGCGCCATAAAGGACGTAGCGCACGCTTTCCTGGCCATAGGCCGGCGCGAGCGCGTCGGACAGCACGCCGAACAGGAAGGGCCCGAAGCCGAGGCCGATCAGATTCTGGCCGAACAGCATGATCGACGCCGCGACCGCCCGCGCCTGCGGCCGCACCAGCCCCTGCACGCAGCCATAGGCGGGTCCGTAATAGGCGGAATTGAGGATCGTCGGCACGATCAGCAAGGCGACCGCAATGATCCAGTTTTCCATGTAATAGCCGAGGAACAGGACCGGCGCCGCGAGCGCCATGCCATAGGCCGGCAGCGTCAGGATATGCTTCTTGTCGCGCGACCCCAGCTTGTCGGCGACCTTGCCGCCGAGCCAAGTTCCGAATACGCCCGCTACCCCCAGCACGACCGCCATCGACAGTCCCGCCTCGGTGGTCGACAGGCCGTGGCTTCGGATGAAGAAACTGATCGTCCACAGCGCCTTGCCATAGCCGAGGAAGGCCGTGACCGACGCTGCGATCAGGATATAAACAAAAGCGCGCGACGCAAAGATTTCGCGCATCGCCTCACCCGTCGAAAGCGCAGCCGGTTTCGGCGCGCCTGCGTCGATCTCCGGCCTCAGATGGCGCGGCTCGCGCAGCACAAACAGCACCACCAGCGCGAGTATCAACCCCGGCAGTCCGACAAGCATCAATGCGACGCGCCAGCCATAAAGATCGTTGACGATTCCGCCGATGATCAGCCCCAGCAGCGACCCGATCGGCACGCCCATCCCATAGAAGGCAATGGCCGACGAGCGTTTCGCGGGCGGCACGCTGTCGGTGATCAGCGAATGGGCCGCTGGCGTACACCCCGCCTCCCCGATGCCCACGCCGATGCGCGCGAAAAGCAGCTGCACGAAATTCTGCGCAAGGCCGCACACGGCGGTCATCGCCGACCAGATCGCGAGTGCGAGCGAGATCAGCCGGATGCGATTGGTGCCCTCCTTGTCGGCATAGCGCGCGATCGGAATGCCGAGCAGCGCATAGAAAACCGCAAAGGCCGGACCGGCAAGCAGGCCAAGTTGGGTGTCCGAAAGCCCGAGATCGGTCTTGATGGGTTCGGCGAGGATATTGACGATCTGCCGGTCGAGGAAATTGAAGATATAGACGATCAGCAGCACCCACAGCATCGTCCGCGTTTGCGCGGAAACGCCATCGGCCGACGGCGAAGCGATACCCGGAGCCGGTGCGGCCTTGTCAGTCATTTATATCTCCCGCCGCCATGGGAGCAGACCGGAGGGACCGGTGTCAACGTCCTTGCGGCACGCCGGAAACATTGGCTTACAATTGCCGTTACGGCCACCGCCACGCAGCGCGTGGAAAAATTTTTCGACCGGTCAGGGTCAGTCGCGCCGCGACTTCCGATCCCGGTCCTCCAGTTCGAGCAATTCCATCGGGACATGGATCGCCCGCACCGCCAGCCGGACCTCGACGAGGAACAGGATCAGCGAGACGAGCAGCAACAGCATCGCCGCCGCAAAAGCCCATGACGCCGCAACGCCGAGGTTGATGCCCGTGAACGCCTGCGTGAACAGGAGCGCGACGAGCAGACAAACAACGATCCCGCACGCCACGGCAGAGAGGATCGAATTGTTGATGATCCCCATACGCCGGTCAGCGATGCGCAGTTCGGCCACGATGCGCTCATGTTCGAGGCCTTCGGTCTCGGCCCAGCGTTCCATCAGGTTACGCGAACGGTCGACAACGCGCGCGAGGCGGCCCGCGATGACATTGAGCAGGCTGCCGGTCGCGACCAGGAGGAATACCGGCGTGACCGACAGCTGGATCGTCTGCGCGATGGCGCTCGCGTCGGGTGTCACTTACGCGCCGCCGCCTGCCGCGACCGACGGGGTGTTTACGCCGTGCATGGCGAGGAACTTGCGAACGTTGCGCGCTGCCTGCCGGATGCGCTGCTCGTTCTCGACCATCGCGATGCGGACATAGCCTTCGCCGTCCTCGCCATAGCCGACGCCGGGTGCGACTGCGACCTTGGCATGGGTCAGCAATTGTTTGGAAAATTCGAGGCTGCCCATTTCCTTGAGCGCGGGCGGCAATGGCGCCCAGGCGAACATCGACGCGGGCGGGCTCGGGATATCCCAGCCGGCGCGCGCGAAGCTTTCGACCATCACGTCGCGGCGCTTCTGATACAGCTCGCGGTTCTTCGCGACAATGTCCTGCGGCCCGTTGAGCGCCGCGCACGCCGCGGCCTGGATTGGGGTGAAGGCACCATAGTCGAGGTACGACTTCACCCGGGTCATCGCGGCGATCAGACGCTTGTTGCCGACCGCAAAGCCCATGCGCCAGCCCGCCATCGAATAGGTTTTCGACATCGAGGTAAATTCGATCGCGACGTCCTTGGCGCCCGGCACCTGCAGGATCGAAGGCGTCGGATTGCCGTCGTAATAAAGCTCCGAGTAAGCGAGGTCGCTGAGGACCCAGACCTTATTCTCCTTCGCCCATGCGACGAGGCGCTCGTAGAAGGCAAGGTCGACGGCTTCGGCGGTCGGGTTCGACGGATAGTTGACGACGAGGATCGACGGGCGCGGCACGGTGAACGCCATCGCGCGGTCGAGCGCGCGCCAGTAATTCTCGTCGGGCGTCGTCGGCACGCTGCGGATCGTCGCGCCGGCGATGATGAAGCCGAAGGTGTGGATCGGATAGCTGGGGTTCGGCGCGAGTACGACATCGCCGGGACCCGTGATCGCGGTCGCAAGGCTCGCCAGCCCCTCCTTCGACCCCATCGTCACGACAACTTCGCTTTCGGGATCGAGGTCGACGTTGAAGCGGCGGCCGTAATAATTGGCCTGCGCGCGGCGAAGCCCCGGAATACCCTTCGACTGCGAATAGCCGTGCGCGTCGGGCTTCATCGCGACTTCGCACAATTTTTCGATCACGTGCGCGGGCGGCGGCAGGTCGGGGTTGCCCATCCCCAGGTCGATGATGTCCTCTCCCGCGGCGCGGGCGGCCGCACGCATCGCATTCACTTCAGCGATGACGTAGGGCGGCAGGCGCTTGATGCGATAGAATTCATCGTCGGACATGGGAAACTAGAACAACTCCTTTGCGTATGCGTTTTGACCTATGCTTTTGAATTGACGCGAGCGGCAATCTCGCCAGCCGCATCGCGGCTTGTTATAGGCATTATATCCGCACTGACCAGCAGGAACGAGCATGAGCGATACGGGCAAGGACGACACGATCGAAACACCGAATGCCTTCATCCCGTCGCCCGAAGACATGCAGCATTGGGCCAGCGTGATCGGCCGCGCGCAGCAGATGATGCTCGAATATGCGCTGGGCCAGGCGAACGAAGGCAACGCCAGCGCCGCCGCGCTGTTCGATCCCGCCAAATGGGCCGATAATCCGGCGGCAAAGCTCTGGTCCGAACAATCGTCGAGAATGTGGGATCAGGGTGTCGCCTTCTGGACCTCGCTGGCGACGCTGAACCCGATGGCGCCGCCGGCGCCCGATGCTGCAGCGAAGGACCGTCGTTTCGCGGATCCCGACTGGAACGCCAATCCGGTGTTCGCGATGATCCGCCAGACCTATGGCCTGCTCGCCGAACAGATGCTCGCGACGACGCGCCAGCTCGACGGCCCGGACCCCTCGGCGCGTGCCAAGATGGAATTTGCCGCCAAGGCGATGGCCGACGCGATGGCGCCGACCAACCTCGCGATGACCAATCCCGAAGTCATCCGACGCGCGGTCGAAACCCGCGGCGAAAGCCTGCTCAAGGGTCTGAAGCATATGCTGACCGACCTGTCGCGCGGGCAGCTGAGTCATGTCGATCCCGACGCGTTCGAGGTCGGGGTCAATATCGCGACCACCCCGGGCAAGGTGATCCACGAGACCGACCTCTACCAGCTCATCCACTATGCGCCGACGACGAAGGAGGTCTTCACCGTCCCGCTCGTCATCTTCCCGCCATGGATCAACCGCTTCTATATCCTTGACCTCAACCCTGCGAAAAGCTTCGTCGCCTGGGCGGTCGAACAGGGCCTCAGCGTCTTCATGGTGTCGTGGAAATCGGCCGACGCGTCGATGACCGAGATCGTCTGGGACGATTATGTCGCAGCGCAGGTCGACGCGATCGATACGGTGCGCGAATTGCTCGACGTGCCGCACGTCCATACGATCGGTTATTGCGTCGCCGGCACCACGCTCGCCGCGACGCTGGCGATGCTCGCGGCACGCGAGGAGGCGGACAAGATCAAGTCGGTGACCTTCTTTACCGCACAGGTCGATTTCGAACAGGCCGGCGACCTCAAACTGTTCGTCGACGACAGTTACCTGGCCTTGCTCCAGCAACTGTCGGCGCCCGGCTTCCTCGACGGGCGCTATATGGCCGCGACCTTCAACTCGCTGCGCGGTCGCGATCTCATCTGGAATTATGTCGTGAGCAATTATCTGCTCGGCAACGACTATCCGCCCTTCGACCTGCTCTATTGGAATGGCGACGTCACCAACCTGCCCGCGAAGTGGCACCGGCAATATCTGGTCGACCTCTATCGCGACAACCGGATGGTGATCCCGAACAGCCTGTCGGTGATGGGCACGCCGATCGACCTCAGAAAGATCGAGACGCCGGCCTATATCCAGGCCGGGCGCGAGGATCATATCGCGCCGCTCGCCAGCGTGTGGCGGCTGATGGATCATCTGTCGGGCCCCAAGACCTTCCTGCTGGCCGGGTCGGGGCATATCGCCGGGGTCGTCAATCCGCCGGCCGCGGGTAAATATCAATATTGGACCGGCGACAGCGCCGCCGTCTCGCTCGACGAATTCATCGCGGGTGCGACCGAGACCAAGGGCAGCTGGTGGCCGCACTGGATCGAATGGATTTCGGCACAGGATGGCGCAAAGACCGCCACAAAAGGCGCGCGCATTCCCGGAAAAGGTGCTAAAAGGGCGATCGAGGATGCCCCCGGCCGCTATGTCAAACAGCGGTAATATCGGGAAATTATAAGGCCCGCGAGGTCGCGATCGGGAATTTTTTGTGCACTGCACAAAAATCTCTTGAAATCGCCGCACCACTCCTATATTGTGCACTGCAACATAAAGGAGTTGTCCCGATGGCTACCAAGATGGATAGTGCCGAAAAGGCTTTCGAAGCCGCGACGCTGGAAACCGCCGCCAAGCCGGTGGCTGCTCCTGCCGCTCCGGTTGTCGAAGCTGCTCCCGCAGTAAAAGCCCCGGTGCCCGCAAAGACCAAGACCGTCGCGGCGAAGGCCAAGCCGGTCCAAAAGAAAGCCGCAAAGCCGGCAGCAAAGAAGGTCGCCCCCAAGAAGGCGGCTGCAAAGACCATTGCCCCCAAGACCAAGGTCGCGCCGAAGCCGGCCGCCCTCGCCACCAAAGGATTCAAGACCATGAACGACACCGTCAAGAAGTTCGCCGACGAAGCGAAGACCCGCGCCGAAACCCTGACCGCCGACTTCAACGAAAAGGCGAAAGAAGCCATGGCGAAGACCAGCAAGCTCGCCGAAGAAGCCGTCGAATTCAACAAGGCGAACATCGAAGCGCTCGTTGAATCGGGCAAGATCGCTGCCAAGGGCATCGAAACGCTCGGCCAGGAAGGCGTGACCTTCGCTCGCAAGAGCTTCGAAGACACGACCGCCGCGCTGAAGGGCTACACCGCCGTCAAGACGCCGGCCGACTTCTTCAAGCTCTATGCCGAAAACAGTAAGAAGGCGTTCGACGCCGCCGTGGCGCAGACCTCGAAGACCAGCGAACTCGTCGTCAAGCTGACGAACGACAGCTTCGCGCCGATCTCGAACCGCGTTTCGGTCATCACTTCGAAGATGAAGGCCGCCTAAGGCGCTTTCACCTTCCAAAGTTGGCGCGGCACTTCCCCCTCCCTCCCCGCCTGCGCCGACACCCCCAAGGCCGCTCGCTTCTTCGGAAGCGGGCGGTTCTTCTTTTTTTGGGGCGCACGCCTGCCCGGCTGGCGAACAAGAGGTTAAAATCGGCGCGCGCGCCCCTTGCGCTTCGCCCGCCGCTTGCGATATTCCTACGCATGATGTTTCCAGTTTCGACCATCCAGCCGGCCCGCTCCATGGCGGAGTCAAAGAATGTCTGCGCCATGGCGGACAAGGACGAAGGCTCGCCGGGCACCCCCGGCGTCGGCATTGCGACACGCACCCGCGCCAAGGCGAAGAAGCCGTCGATGTACAAGGTGCTGCTGCTCAACGACGATTATACGCCGATGGAATTCGTCGTGATGGTGCTCCAGCGTTTCTTCAACATGGACATCGAACAGGCGACGCAGGTGATGCTGCACGTCCACCAGCAGGGCGTCGGCGTGTGCGGCGTGTTCAGCTATGAAGTCGCCGAGACCAAGGTGAACCAGGTGATGGACGCCGCGCGCCAGAACCAGCATCCGCTGCAGTGCACACTGGAAAAGGCCTGAGCTAGCCCGCTCGCGCCGCCTGCTCAGCCTTCAGTGCCGGCGACGGCTCGCCCTTCAAATCGCCATAGCCAAGCAGCGCGCCGCATCCCGGGCAGATCGTCGCCGTCCCGACGTCGGTCCCGCACGCGCGATGGAGATAGCGCATCGCCGGCCCACCCCCGGTCTCGCCATCCCGATACGCCCAGCGTTCGGCCCAGCCGCGCATCGCATAGAGTACGTCGAACAGATCCTTGCCCTTGTCGGTCAGCCGATATTCGTGGCGTAGCGGCTTCGCCTGATAGGCGTGGCGCTCGACCACGCCCTCCTTCTCGAGCAATTTGAGCCGCGCCGACACGAGCTGCGGTCCCAGCCCCGTATTCGCCGCAATCGCCTCGAAACGCCGGCGCCCGAAAAACAGATCGCGCAGGATCAGCAGCACCGCGCGGTCGCCGAGCAGTTCGGCCGAGCGCCCGACGGGGCAGAAAGTGTCCGAAAGATCCGCGCGCTTGGGCATTTTTCCAGAACTTCCCCTTCTTGGTCACATTTAGCTCTTGTCACTATGATTATCATAGTTACTATCGGGCGCAAGAGGAGAGTCGCGATGCCCAATCCCGCCGCCGTCATTATCGGAGCCGGCGACGCCACCGGCGGCGCGATCGCCCGCGCCTTCGCCGCCGAGGGCCTCACCGCCTGCGTCAACCGCCGCCCGCGCAACCTCGACCAGCTGGAGGCGCTCGCGCAGTCGATCCGCGATGCCGGCGACCAGGCCCGCGCCTTCCCCGGCGACGCGCGCGACGAAACCGACATGGTCGCGCTGTTCGACCAGGTCGAGGCCGAGGTCGGCCCGGTCGAGGTCGCGGTGTTCAACATCGGCGCCAACGTCAATTTCCCGATCACCGAAACGACCGTGCGGGTCTACACCAAGGTCTGGGAAATGGCATGCCTCGGCGGATTCCTGATGGGCCGCGAGGCGGCGAAGCATATGGCACCGCGCGGCCGCGGCACGATCATCTTCACGGGCGCCACCGCGTCGCTGCGCGGCGGGTCGGGCTTTGCCGCCTTTTCGGGCGCCAAGGGGGCGCTGCGCATGCTCGCGCAATCGATGGCGCGCGAGCTTGGGCCGCAGGGCATCCATGTCGCGCACACGATCATCGACGGCGCGATCGACACCGAATTCATCAAGGGCCGCCATCCCGATTTCGACAATGCAAAGGCGCGCGACCTCATCCTCAACCCCGATGCCATCGCCGCCAATTATGTCATGCTCCACAAGCAGCCCAAAAGCGCTTGGACGCACGAACTCGACCTTCGCCCCTGGGGAGAAAAATGGTGAGCAAAACGCTCGAGCTGATCTTCGACTTCGGCAGTCCCAACGCCTACTTGTGCATGAAAATACTGCCCGAACTGCTCGACCGGACGGGCGCCGACCTCGTCATCACGCCGTGCCTTCTGGGCGGCATCTTCAAGGCGACGGGCAACAAGGCGCCGATGATCCAATATGCCGACGCGCCCGCCAAACTCGCCTATGAAAATCTTGAGATGCGCCGTTTCATCGAACGGCATGACCTGTCCAAATTTCGGCTCAACCCGCATTTCCCCGTCAACACGCTGACGATCATGCGCGGCGCGATCGTCGCCGATGCCGAAGGCAATCTCGACCACTATGTAGGCGCAGTGAACCGGGCGATGTGGGAAGAAGGGCTCAAGATGGACGACCCGGAGGTGATCGCGGCCTTCCTGTCGGCCAACGGCTTCGACGGCGCCACGCTCCTCGCCCGCACGCAGGAGCCCGAGATCAAGGCGAAGCTGGTCGCCAACACCGAGGCCGCAGTGGCGCGCGGCGTGTTCGGCATCCCGACCTTCTTCGTCGGCGGCGAGATGTTCTTCGGTAAGGATCGGCTTGCGCAGGTCGAGGAAGCGCTCGCCTAGGCTTGCCCCGCAGCCGGCGGACGACCCGCAACCAGGATGCCGGCGACGATCAGCGCCAGCCCGGCGACATGGAACAGGTGCAGCGTCTCGCCGAGAAACAGCATGGCGAGTCCCGCCCCCATCAGCGGCATCACGTTCATATATTGGCCCGTCGCCGCCGATCCGATCAGTTCGACCCCGCGATTGAAGAAGAGATAGGCAAGGAAGGACGGGAAGACCGACACATAGGCGATGGCAAGCGCGCTCCCCGCCGCCGGAACGATCAGCCGCCCCGACCAGAGCTCGTGCAGGTAAAATGGTGCGATCAACGCGATACCGACCACCATCGACGCCGCGAGAAAGCTCAACGGATGCACCGCCGGGCGGCGGCGGAGCAGCACCGAATAGAGCGCCCAGATCAGCACCGCGCAGCCGATGGTCGCATCGCCGATGTTGAGCCGGAGCCCCAGCAATGTCGCCGGATCACCGCGCGCGATGATCGCGACCACGCCGGTGAGCGAGACGGCCACGCCCGCGATCTGGCGCGGGCTGGTGCGATCACCCATCACGACTGCGCCGACAATCAGCACGAGCGCGGGCAGCGCCGACTGGATCAGCATCGAATTTAGCGCGGTCGTGTTCTGCAAGCCCGTATAGAGCAGGATGTTGAACGACCCGATCGCCAGCGCGCCGAGCAGTGCGACGATCCTCCAGTTTGCGCGGATCGCGGGCCAGTCGCGCTTCAGATGCGGCCATGCGAGCGGCAAAAGCAGCATGAGGGCAAACGTCCAGCGCCAGAAGGACAGCGCCGCCGGCGGCACGAAGTCGCGCGCCGCACGGCCAACGATCGAATTGCCCGCCCAGAACAGCGCCGTCACCGTGAGCAGCGGATAGGCGCGCGACCAGATCGCCGCTGCAAGGCCTCCTTTGTTCGCCATGCTGTGCCGATCCCCCTTACCCAAACGCGCTCGCGTCTTCCACGGTTCGAACGAAAGATGCAATCGGGGCGGGTAACGGCTGGCGGCCGAAGGCGGCCATTCGGGCCCATTCTAACCCGTTCGCATCGAGCGAAGTCGAGATGCCCATCGGGCCAAGCGTCCCGTCGACAGGTGCCTCGACTCCGCTCGGAAAGAGGTTCGTCGGCTAGCGACCGATTGACGCCATTGGATCTGCAGGACGGATACCCCATTTTCAGACAAGATTTTGGGGTGAGTTTTGAGACTTGGAGTGGGGCAGCGCTCCGTTTTACGGCCTGTTCGTAGCATGTGTCGAGGAAACCAGCGTTTTTTGGACGCGCCATATGTTCGATGGAAGCGATGGTTTACGATGCTAAGTCAGCAAAATACGCTCGCATGGGCTCGCTCAAGGGCTTCGGCCCGCTTATAACTTTATCATTCCCGTAAATGAGAGCGCAGCCCTTTTCGGTATCGAGAGCCAGATACCAGCCAGCATAAGCATCGCCGTCGATCGGCCATGCAATCTGATTGTCGCCCATGATCTCGTAAATGTGTCCCACTTCGTGAGGATCATTTTTAAACAATCTGCGCAGGCTGGTGAGGACTTTGTTTGCGCGTAGCCTCGCCTCGACGGTTGCCAGACGCTGGCTTTGTTGGCGTTTGACAATCTCCGCTTGCTGCCGCTCCTCCTCCAGCAGGATCGCGCGCCTTGCTTCGCGCATCGGGTTGGCCGAAAACAACTGATCTAGGCGACCTTGCATGGCGCTGGTCGGGACAATCTCTAAATGAGGGAGCGACCTGATCCATGCAATTCGACGACGGAGGAAATCCTCATGATCTATCGCATACAGCCGATTGTTGAGCGCGTCGAAATCCTTGCGAAGCGGCGATGATTTGCGAAAAGCGTCATATTGTGACCGCCACTGCGAAATATCATATCCAACTTGGGGAATGAGTGCTTCAAGCTCATCGTAGATTTGCAATATTTCTGATGCGCCGCACGCCTCCAATCCAGCACGACAGGCCTCTATGTTGGGGGCCTTCCATCCAGAGTTGCTCACATAGAGATAATGCCCGTTCTGACGGACTTGCCCATAATAGTATGTAACTTGGCTGTTCCAAAGGACTTCAGGCGGAATTTCATCAGGACGCAAGCCGCCTTGTTGATGAGCAAGCGTAGTGAACTGCGACAAAGAGTCTACAGCCTCCCAGAGTTCATCCGATTCCCAGCGGGCCTGATCTACGACAATCTTGCGAATAATACGCCCTTGAGATTTGCTCCAGACCACACCGCCACCTTCGCTGAGATTGAAGGAAGTCAGTATCTCATGACGGTTACGAAAGGCTCAAGGAAGGATGATCAAAAACGGCCGTTTTCCAAACGGTACGCGGCAGAGCTGACCGTCGGGAAACCACCCCTAAGCAGCCGCGGAAGTTCAAATGCCGAACAGTTTTGCCAGCGATTTTTCGAGCATGAAGAATTGCCAGATCAACCGGCCATGGTCGCGTCTTCCCGACTGGTGCGCGGCGCTGACCTTGCTGAACTTTGGGACAATCACACGACCATCTCGCCGCCTCGAATTCAGGTTCGACCTCGGGACGATGGAAGAAAGCCATGCGGTTCGCCGCTCCGAACGACGCATAAGAAAAGGGCCGGAGTTTCCTCCGGCCCTTCCCTGAATCATCAGCGTTTGGATCAGGCGCCGGCGACGTCGGCGGTGTCGACCTTCACGCCCGGACCCATCGACGACGACAGCGCGATCTTGCGGACATATTTGCCCTTCGCACCGGCCGGCTTGGCCTTGACGATCGCATCGACGAAGGCGTCGAAGTTCTGGCGGAGCTTTTCCTCGCCGAACGACAGCTTGCCGAGGCCGGCATGGATAATGCCGACCTTTTCGACGCGGAACTCGATCTGACCGCCCTTGGCGGCCTTCACGGCTTCGGCGACGTTCGGGGTCACGGTGCCCAGCTTCGGGTTCGGCATCAGGCCCTTGGGGCCCAGCGTCTTGCCGAGGCGGCCGACGATGCCCATCATGTCCGGCGTCGCGATGACGCGGCCATAGTCGAGGTTGCCCGCGAGCATGTCTTCCATCAGGTCTTCGGCACCGACCTTGTCGGCGCCGGCGGCCAGCGCCTTTTCGGCATTGTCGCCGCGCGCGAACACAGCAACCTTGACGTCCTTGCCGGTGCCGGCGGGGAGCGTCACGACGCCGCGGACCATCTGGTCGGCGTGGCGCGGATCGACGCCCAGGTTCATCGCGATTTCGAGCGTTTCGTCGAACTTGGCCGAGGCCAGTTCGCGAACGGTCTTCAGCGCTTCGTCGACGGTGTGCAGCTTCAGCGCATCAACCTTGCCCTCGAGGGCCTTCTGCTTCTTGGTCAGCTTTGCCATGGCGTCAGCCCTCCGTCACTTCGAGGCCCATCGAGCGGGCGCTGCCTTCGATGATCTTGGTTGCCTGTTCGAGGTCGTTCGCGTTGAGATCCTTCATCTTGATCTCGGCGATTTCGGTCAGCTTCGAACGTGCGATCTTGCCGCCGCTGATCTTGCCCGGCTCCTTCGAACCCGACTTCAGGTTCGCGGCCTTCTTGATCAGGTAGGTCGCCGGCGGCGTTTTCGTGACGAACGAAAAGCTCTTGTCGGCGAACACCGTGATGATGGTCGGGGTCGGCGTGCCTTTTTCTAGGCCGTCGGTGGCGGCGTTGAACGCCTTGCAGAATTCCATGATGTTGACGCCGCGCTGACCGAGCGCCGGCCCGAGCGGCGGCGACGGGTTGGCGGTGCCAGCGGGCACCTGCAGCTTGATGTAGCCGCTGATCTTCTTGGCCATGATGGCCTCCTTTCTTTCTGTCGCCCCGGACGTATCCGGGGCTCAAAATAAGCGGTCCAACAGAAGGGCATCACCCCTTCCTCCCGCGCGGAATCACGCCCTTGTCTGACGCGAAGCGGCGCGCATAAGCGCAAACGCCGCCAAAAACAAGCTTTATGCGCCGGGCGCGGGCGGCGTGATGCGCAGCAGCCCTTCCTGCATCGCCGAGGCGATCAGCGTCCCGTCGCGGCGATAGATCAGCCCGCGGTTGATCCCGCGGCTGCCGCCCGTCCAGTCGCTGTCCATCACATAGACGAACCAGTCGTCGACGCGGATGTCGCCGTGAAACCACATCGCATGGTCGAGACTGGTCGAAAACAGCCCCGGCGTCGACCAGGTAAAGCCATGCGGCAGCAGCGACGAGGACAGGAGTCCCATGTCCGACACATAGGCAAGGAAGGCGCGGTGGAGCAGCGGATCGTCGCCGATCGGCGCCGCAAGCCGGTACCATTGATAATGGGTCGTGCCGCGTTCGGTCGACGACGGACGAAAATTGCGCGTCTCGAACGGCCGCAGCCGCGCCATCCGTTCAAGCTGCGCATCGCTGACATTCGGGTCGGCCGCCAGATTTTCGACGAGTTCGGCGCATTCCTCGGGCGGCAGCACGTCGGGCATCGGCGCCTGATGCGCGGCGCCGGGCTCAGGCGCGTGGAAGGATGCAGTGAGGTTGAAGATCACCTTGCCGTCCTGGCGCACGACGACGCGGCGGTTGGCGAAGCTGCGCCCGTCAAAGTCGCGATGAACGCGGAAATGGAGCGGCTTCGCTTCGTCTCCGCCGCGCAGGAAATAGGCGTGGAGCGAGTGCGCCGGCTTGCCCGCATCGACGGTACGCGCGGCGGCGGCAAGCGCCTGCGCGATCACCTGTCCACCGAAGATACGCTGGCGGGTGGGCTTGTCGAACGCCGGGAAAGTGAATTCGTCTTCGAGCCCCGGCACCGGGTCGAGTTCGAACAGCCGGGTCACCCCACGCACGACCTTTTCGGGTGAAAAGCTCGCCTGGATTTCGCGCACACGGTCGAGACGGGCCTGCATCTCTTCGGGAGTGAGGCTCATAGGTTCGATCCGCCGGCTGGGACGCGCCCGCAAAGGCGCGTCGCGATGTTATTTGAAGCGTTCGACCTGTTCGAAGTCGAGTTCGACCGGGGTAGCGCGACCGAAGATCGACACCGACACCTTGACGCGCGCCTTTTCGAAATCGAGTTCCTCGACCAGCCCGTTGAAGCTGGCGAAGGGACCGTCGAGCACCTTGACCTGGTCGCCGATTTCGTAATCGACGCGGATTTCGGTCTTCGGACGCGCCGCAGCCTCTTCCTTGCTGTTCAGGATGCGCGCGGCTTCGGCTTCGCTGATCGCCTGCGGCTTGCCCATCGAGCCGAGGAAACCCGTTACCTTCGGCGTGTTCTTGACAAGGTGATAGACGTCGTCGGTCATCGTCAGCTTGGCGAGGACATAGCCGGGGAAAAATTTGCGTTCGGCCTGGACCTTCTTGCCGCGCTTCACCTCGGTGACGGTCTCGACCGGCACTTCGACGGCTTCGACAAAGTCGGTCAAGCCCATGCGTTCGGCTTCGGCAAGTACCGAATCGCGGACCTTGTTCTCGAAACCCGAATAGGCGTGAATGATGTACCAGCGCGCCATATGTGTCCGTATCCTGTTCGTAGAGCCGCGGGCGTTAGCGCGCGAGCGACGTCAGCCAGCTGACGATCGCGTTGAAAACCGTGTCGACGCCAAAGAAGAACAGCGAAAGGATCGTCGTCATGATCAGCACCATGATCGTCGTCTGCACCGTTTCGCGGCTGGTGGGCCACACGATCTTGCGGGCTTCGTCCTTCACCTGATTGATGAACTGCCCGGGGCTGGTCTTCGCCATATCGATCGTCCTGTCCTTATAGCGTCTATAATCCAGGCCAGATGGGTTGCCGTCCCCCACGCGTCAAGCGCGTTTCGGGCAATAGTCCGCCCACCCTTCCCGAGCATGTCGGCGAAGGGCGGAAGGAAAACGGCGCATCTGTCCGAATGAAAGCGGCCTTTACTTGCGCGGCGCGGCGATTGCAAGAGCGGCCGTCCGACCGATTTCGCGCTGCATCAAGAGCAGCAGGCCGGTCATCACGATCCAGCTCGACGTCGGCAGGAGGGCGAAGAGCAGGTGCAGTTCGCGCGCCGCGGCCTTCCCGTTTTGCGGATCGAATCCGACGAGGTCGAGCGCGGCATAGCTGACGGCGATCGCGGCGGCGACGCCGAACTTTTGCATCAGGTTGAGCAGCGCGAAGAGAAAGGCCGAACGACCGCGCCCGCACCGTTCGGCATCGCGCGGGATCAGGTCGGCGAGCATCGAATAGGTGAAGAGCAAGCCGACGAAACCGGTGCCCAGTGCGAGCGAAAAGCCCGCCGCCTGCCCCAGTCCGCGCGGTTCCTGCGCGAGTGTCGCGACCAGCAGCCCGGAAATCAGCAGACCCATCCCGATCATCATCGGCGGCTTTCCGAACCGGCGCGCCAGCAGCGTCCAGACCGGCGACGCCAACGCCCCGCCGACGAAGCTCGCAAAGAGCAGCACCGCGCTCTGCCCGTCGAGATCGAGCACCGCCGCGGCAAAGAATATGAACAGCGAAGTGAGCGATCCGAAGGCGAAGCTGTTGAGGAACTGGACGCCGAGCAACAGCATCAGCGGCGGAAAGGACAGCGACACGCGGATTTCATGCCGCCAGCCGATGCCGTGTTCGGCGACAACCGCACGCGGCGGGACGCGGCGGATCGCGACCAGCGCGATGGGCACCATCAGCAGGAATAGGCTGGCATAGGCCATGATCCGCCCCTGCAATCCCACGCCCGGGAACAGCAGTTGCGCCGCCGCCGGCGCCGCAAACGCAAGGATCAGCGCGATCTTCGCAAACCAGTCGCGCATGCCATAGAGAAGCGCACTATCCGCGGGGGATCGCACGAGCGCCGACCCCCATGACAGCTGCGCGACCTCGTAAAGGCTGTAGCTCGAATAGAAGAGCACCATCATCAGAAAGAGCGCGGCAAACGGTAGCCGGTCGCCGACCGTCACCAGCGCGAATAGCAGCAGCGACAAGGGAAGCAGCGCCAGCAGCATCCAGCGCCGGTGAGCGCCGAGGCCCGTTCGCACGCGGTCGACCATCGTACCGATCAGCGGATCGACGACCCCGTCCCATATCGTCGTCAGCGAAAAGAGCAGCCCGACGAGCGCCACCGGAATCGTCCCGCCCGCCGCGATATAGGGCGGCAGGTAGACGCTGAACGGCAGGCCGAGGATCACCGTCGGCCCCGCGGTCGCGGCATAGGCGGCCACCGTCCGCGCACGCAGGGCGGATGTTTCGCCGGCCGGGGCGGCCGATGGCAGGGCGGTGCTGGCCAGGATGCGACACTCTCGAAACGGAGGCCGCAAGTTTTCAGCTATTTACAGTTATGTCAACAGGCTGATGGTGTGCAGATGCTGGCGCGTTTCCAACGAGCGGCGCATGATTTTAATCACCTACCGAATCTGGAAATGCGAAAGGAACGGCTGGAGCCGCCAGTCGATCTGTTCGGCGTCCAGCCATTCGACCTCGATCCCCATCAACGTATTCAGCATCGAGTCGCCGACGACGATATCGAAAAACAGGCGCGCGGCGGCGTCGGGGCGGTCGATCGCGGCCTTTCCGGTGGCCGCCCATTCGGCGAACAGATCGATCAATTCCTCCAGCGCGGGCACGTGGAGGTCGAGGTAGATTTGCATTGCGAATTCATGGTCGCGTAAACTTTCGGATATCAGCATCCGCATCAGCGCCACGGCGTGCGGCGATTCCATCAGCTCTTTCTGGCGATGCGCGTAGCGTTTCAGGATTTCGACGCTGGACAATCCTTTCGTCGCGTCGTCGTCGAGCGACCGGAGCATCGCTTCGTCGCACCAACGCGTCGCGATCGCACGGAGCAGCCCCTGCTTGTTACCGAACAATTCGTAGAGCGTGGCGAGCGAGCCTCCGGACCGCTTGACGATTTCGGCGAGGCTGGTGCGTTCATAGCCCTGTTCGAGAAACAGCGACTCCGCCGCGTCGAGGATCGCGCTTTGCCGCCGTGCGCGCGGCGACAGCCTATCTATTTGACATATATCCGATTCCGGCATGACCAATTTTGGACCCTCTCTCTTGCTCTTTTCTGTAATTTAAATTACACGGCGCCTCAGCGCAAGCTTTTGCGTATATACAACTCCCGCACAACTGCGATTTTTCAGGGGTCCTTATGAGTCGCTATCGTCCTCTCGGCTGCGCCGCCGGCGCCGCGCTGGCCCTTTTGCTGGCTTCCTGCTCGTCGGAAGCGCCACCCGCGCCGCCGCCGCCCGAGGTGAACATCGTCACGATCCGGACGCAGACCATCCCGAACGTGATCGAACTGCCCGGACGCGTGCAGGCCTATCGCACGTCCGAAGTCCGCGCCCGCGTCAACGGCATCGTCGAGCGCCGCCTGTTCGATGAAGGCAGCTTCGTTCGCGCCGGGACCCCGCTGTTCCGGATCGATCCGCGCGAGCTGATCGCCACCGCCAATGCCGCGCGTGCGCAGCTCGCGCGGGCCCAAGCGACCGCCGCCAATGCGCGGCAGGTCGTCGGCCGCTATCAGCCGCTGCTCGCCGACCAGGCGATCGGCAAACAGGAATATGACGCTGCAGTGGCCGCACAGCGCACCGCCGAGGCCGATGTGCAGCAAGCGCAGGCGAACCTGGAATCGGCGCGCCTCAACCTCGGCTATGCGTCGGTCACGGCGCCGATTTCGGGCCGCGCCCGCCGCGCCGAGGTCACCGAAGGCGCGCTGGTCAGCGCCGGGCAAGGCACGCTGCTCACCACCATCGAGCAGATCGACCGCGTCTACGTCAATTTCGGCCAGTCGAGTTCGGACCTGCTCGCCACCCGCCGCGACATGGGATCGGGCAAGGTCAGCGCGCCGCAGCTCGAACGCGTCGAAGTCCAGCTGATCCTCGAGGACGGCACCGCTTTTCCGGTCATCGGCCATCTCGACTTCCTCGACCTGTCGATCGACGAGGCGACGGGTACTGCGGCGCTGCGCGCCGAATTCCCGAACCCCAATTCGGCGCTCTTGCCCGGCCAGTTCGTGCGCGCGCGCATTTTTGCCGGCAACCGCGCCGACGGCGTGCTGGTCCCGCAACGCGCGGTCAAGCTGGCAGCCGACAATGCGAGCGTGATGGTGCTCGACGCCAAGAATGTCGCAACCCCGCGCCCGGTCAAACTCGGTACGATGGTCGCGGGCCAATGGGCGATCCTCGACGGGCTGAAACCCGGTGACCGCGTGATCGTCGATGGATTGCAAAAGGTGCAGCCCGGCCAGCCTGTGCGCGTCGCGCAGCCCAAGGGAACCGCCGCGACCCCCGCAGCAAAGCGCTGATCCGATATGACCCCCCGCTTCTTCATCGACCGGCCCATCTTTTCTTGGGTCATCGCCATTGGCATCCTCCTCGCCGGGATCATCGCGCTGCGCAGCCTGCCCGTAGAGCAATATCCGTCGGTCGCACCGCCGTCGCTGACGATCGGCGTCACCTATCCGGGCGCCGACGCCAGCACGCTCGAACAAAATGTTACGCAGGTCATCGAGCAGGAACTGAACGGGGTCGAGGGCTTCCTCTACATGGCCTCGACCAGTGAATCGAACGGCACCGCATCGATCACCCTGACCTTCGAGGCGGGAACTGACATCGACAATGCCCAGATGGAGGTGCAGAACCGCCTGCGCCGCGTCGAGCAGCGTCTGCCGGAAGATGTGCGCCGCCAGGGCATTTCGGTCACCGAGGCCAATTCAGGCTTCCTTTTGATCGTCGCGATCACGTCGAAGAGCGGCAATACCGACCCGATGGAAGTCAACAATTTCGCCAACACGCGCGTGCTCGACGAGCTCCGCCGCGTGAACGGCGTCGGCAACGTCCAGGCGTTCGCCCCCGAATATGCGATGCGCATCTGGCTCGATCCGCAGAAGCTCGCCTCCTATAATCTCTCCGCCGCCGAAGCGCTGGGCGCGGTGCAGGAGCAGAACAGCCAGACGCCAGGCGGCCAGCTCGGCGACCAGCCGATCGCCAAGGGAGCGCAACTCAACGCCGTCATCACGACGCAGGGCCGCTTCACCAAGCCCGAGCAGTTCGAAAGCATCATCCTGCGCGCCAATCCCGACGGGTCGGCGGTGACGCTGGGCGACGTCGGGCGGGTCGAACTGGGCGCGGCGAGCTATCTCTTTTCATCCGAACTCAACGGCAAGCCGATGGCGGGGCTCGCGGTCCAGCTGACCCCGGGGGCCAACGCGCTATCCACCGCCGAGGGCATTCGCGCGCGGATGACCGAGTTGTCGAAGGGCTTTCCGCCCGACATCACCTGGTCGATTCCCTATGACACTACGCCCTTCATCAGCCTGTCGATCGAGGAAGTGGTGAAAACGCTGGGCGAGGCGATGCTGCTCGTCTTCCTCGTCATGTTCCTGTTCCTCCAGAACTGGCGCGCGACGGTGATCCCGACGGTCGTCGTGCCGATCGCGCTCGCGGGCGCGTGCCTCGGCCTGTGGATGTTCGGTTTCTCGATCAACGTGCTGACCTTGTTCGGCATGGTACTCGCGATCGGCATCCTCGTCGACGACGCGATCGTCGTGATCGAGAATGTCGAGCGCATCATGAACGAGGAACATCTGTCGCCCTATGAGGCAACGGTGAAGGCCATGGGGCAGATCACTTCGGCGATCATCGGCATCACGCTGGTGCTGATCGCGGTATTTATCCCGATGGCGTTCTTTCCCGGATCGACCGGCGGTATCTATCGCCAATTTTCGATGACGCTCGCGATCTCGATCGCCTTTTCGGCGCTGCTCGCGCTCACGCTGACCCCGGCGCTTTGCGCGACGCTTTTGAAGCCGCACGACAATAGCGAGCGCAAGGGCCGGATTGGCGCCTTCTTCGACCGCTTCTTCGGCCGCTTCAACGATTGGTTCGGCCGCACGACCGACCGGTACCAGGGCGGCGTCGGCAAAATGCTGGCGGCTCCGCTGCGCTGGCTCGGCGTGTTCGTCGCGATGGTCGCGGTGACGGCCTTGTTGTTCTTCCGCCTGCCGGGATCGTTCCTGCCGCAGGAAGACCAAGGCTATCTGATCACCGTCATCCAGGCGCCGCCAGGCGCGACGACGCAGCGCACCAACGAGGCGACGAAGCAGGTCAAGGCCTTCTTCGCCGAACAGCCGCAGGTCGCCAATGTCGTGTCGGTCAACGGCTTCAGCTTCTTTGGACAGGGTCAGGCGAACGCGATCATGTTCACGCCGCTCAAACCCTGGGACGAACGCACGGGCGATGGCGACAGCGCCGATGCGATCGCCGGCAAAGCGATGGGCACCTTCATGGGGATCAAGGAGGCGTTCGCCTTCTCGCTGAGCCCGCCGTCGATTCCCGAACTCGGCACGTCGAGCGGCTTTACGTTCAAGCTGCAGGATCGCGGCGGCAATAGCCGCGAAGCGCTGGTCGCTGCGCGCAACCAGATGCTCGGCGGTGCGATGCAGAGCAAGCTGCTCGCCAATGTCCGCCCCGAGGGACAGGAGGATGCGCCCGTGCTGAAGGTCGATATCGACCGCATCCAGGCGCGCGCGCTTGGCCTGTCGATCGGCGACGTCAACGCGACGCTCGCGATCAGCTTCGGCAGCGCCTATGCCAACGATTTCACCCGCGAGGGCCGGGTGCTGCGCGTGCTGCTCCAGGCCGATGCAGCGAGCCGCATGACCCCACAGGACGTGCTCGACCTGCGCGTGCGCAGCGCGAACGGCGACATGGTGCCCTTCGGATCGTTCAGCAAGGCCGAATGGTCGGCCGAAGCCCCGCAGCTCCAGCGTTATAACGGCTATCCCGCGATGACGATTTCGGGCGAACCCGCGCCGGGCCAGTCGACCGGCGAGGCGATGGCCGAGATGGAGCGGCTCGCGTCGCAGTTGCCCGCAGGTTTCGCCTATGAATGGACGGGCATTTCGTACGAAGAAAAACAGTCGGCGGGCCAGATCGGCATGCTGCTCGGCCTGTCCCTCGTGGTCGTCTTCCTGCTGCTCGCAGCGCTTTACGAAAGCTGGTCGGTGCCGGTCTCGGTGCTGCTCGTTGTGCCCTTGGGCGTGCTCGGCGCGGTGCTGTTCTCGATGTTGCGCGGGCTTTCGGCGGACATTTATTTCAACGTCGGGTTGATCACGATCATCGGGCTGGCGGCGAAGAATGCGATCCTGATCGTCGAATTCGCGATCGAGCAGGAGGCCGAGGGCAAGTCGACGCTCGACGCGGTGATGGAAGCGGTCAAGTTGCGCCTGCGTCCGATCATCATGACCAGCCTCGCCTTCATCCTCGGCATGGTACCGCTGGTTATCGCGAGCGGCGCGGGCGCGGCCAGCCGCATCGCGGTCGGTTCGGGCGTGATGGGCGGGATGATCGCCGCGACGTTGCTCGGCATCTTCTTCATCCCGCTCTTCTATCTGTCGGTGCGCAAATGGCTCAGCCGCAAGCGCCCCCCTGCCCCTACCGAGAAAGGCCATCATGAGGAACCCGGCCATGCGTAACCTGATCGCGCTGCTCGCGGCGACGACGCTTGCCGGATGCGTCAATATGGCGCCCAAGCACGAGCGTCCGCCGCTCTCGACCGCCGCCGACTATCCGGCCGAATTCGCGGGCGACATAACGCTGGGGCAGCGGGCGACCGACGTCGCATGGCGCGACTTCTTCGCCGACCCGCAGCTTGAGGTGCTGGTCGAACAGGCGATCGCGCGCAACCGCGACCTCGCCGTCGCGGTCGCGCAGATCGAGGAAGCGCGCGGCCTCTATCGCATCCAGGGCGCCGACCGCCTGCCGACCGTCGGCGCGAGCGCCGACGCGACACGGACGCGCGGGCCCTCGCTGACCGGCCCGGGCACCGACACGACGAACCGCTATTCGGTGGGTGTCGGCGTGACCTCGTTCGAGCTCGATTTCTGGGGGCGGGTCAAGAATCTGTCCGAGGCGGCGCGCAGCCAGTATCTTGCGACCGAGGCGGCCGAACGCGCGTTTCGCCTGGCGCTCGTTCGCGACGTCGCCTCGACCTATTTCTCGTCGCGCGGCGCCGAGGAGCAGATCGAGCTCGCCGAAGCGACGGTGACGAGCCGCAAGGAAGGGCTGCGCATTGCCAAGCGCCGCCTCGACGCCGGCGTGACCTCGGCGCTCGATTATCGCCAGTCCGAAACATTGCTGACGCAGGCCGAGACGCAGCTTGCCAGCCTGAAGCTCGGCAAGGCGCAGGCCGACAATTTCCTCGCCGTGCTGACCGGTGGCCCGGTGACGGGCCCCCTGCCCGCGCCGCTGCCGCTCGTCGCTCAGGGACAGTCGCCGACGCTGACCGCAGGCCTGCCGTCGGACCTGCTCGTCGCGCGTCCCGACATCGTCGCGGCCGAAGAACGGCTGCGCGCTGCCCGCGCCAATGTCGGTGCGGCGCGCGCCGCCTTTTTCCCGTCGATTTCGCTGACCGGCAATCTTGGGTTCGCGTCGGGGTCGCTCGACAATCTGTTCAGCGACGACGGTTTCGGCTGGAGCTTCGGTCCGTCGATCAGGCTGCCGATCTTCGATTTCGGGCGCAACAAGGGCAATCTGACCGTCGCCGAGGCGCGCGAGAATATTGCGGTCGCAACTTATGAACGCACCGTGCAGGGCGCGTTCCGCGAAGTCGCCGACGCGCTTGCCGGGCGCCGTTATCTTGCCGAGCAGGTCGAGGCGCAGGAGCGCGGGACCGAAGCGACGCGCCGCATCGCCGACCTTGCGCGCAAACGGTATCGCGAGGGGGTCTCGACCTATCTCGAAGTACTCGACGCCGAACGCAATCTGTTCGCGTCGGAACAGACGCTGATCGAACTCCGCCGGGCGCAGGTCGACAATCTGGTGACGCTCTATGTCGCGCTCGGCGGCGGGCTGGTCGAGCGCCGCTGATCGCGGCACCCGGCCGGTTCAACGCGCCACCGCCATCGCGGGCAGCCCCGATCCGGCGTTCGCCAGTTCGCGCTCGGCCTGCGTGAAGCCATAAGCGGGGACGATCGCACCATCGCGGTCGGAAACCGCGTTCCAATGCTGGACGAGTTGCTCGCCCGCATCGGCGGCGGACCCGATATAGCGTCCTTCGGACAGCGTGACATCGGCGGCCGCGAAATGGCCGGCCCCGGCGCAGAGGATCGCGCGCGTCGGCGCATCGTCGCCGACGAGCGCGAGCAGGCCAGGGCTGACCAGCGCCGGATCGAGCAATGCGAGGCTGGCGTCCGACAGCACGCCATGCGTCATTTGCGTCGCCGCGGTAGGCGCGAGGCTGTTGACGCGGATACCATATTTCTCGCCCTCGATCGCCAGCGTCTGCATTAGCCCGACGAGGGCCATCTTGGCGGCACCATAATTGGCCTGCCCGAAATTGCCCCACAGCCCCGACGACGAGGTCGTCATGACGATGCGGCCATATTGCTGCGCGCGCATCACCTCCCACACCGCCTTGCAGCAAATGGCGGCGCCCATCAGGTGGACGTCGACGACGATGCGGAAATCGTCGATGCTCATCTTCGCGAAACTCTTGTCGCGAAGGATGCCGGCATTGTTGACGAGGATGTCGATCCGGCCCCAAGCATCCTGTGTCTCGCGGACCATCGCGCCCACCGCCGCCTCGTCGGTCACCGAAGCCGCAATCGCCAGCGCCTCGCCTCCCTGCCCGACGATCTCCGCTGCGACCTGCTCGGCGGCGGACAACGCCAGGTCGTTCACGACAACGCGCGCGCCGCGACTTGCGAGATAGAGGGCGTGGGCGCGGCCCAGTCCGCCGCCCGCACCGGTGACGACGGCGACCCGGCCCCGCAGCGGCAATGTCTCATTTCCCATATCAGCCTCCATTCACTCTCTAGTGAGTTAATATTGTGACTAAGCGAAAGGCGAAAGAACGCTCACGCTCCTCCGCCCAAGCCTATGCCTTCCTGTTGCAGATTTGCATAAAGCCCGCGGCCATGAAGGACGCCATGCGGGCCTTGATCGCTTCGAAATCCTCCGACTTGCACAGGCCGCCCGATAGCTTGTCGATGCGCCCGGTGCGCGCGAGCGTTACCATCAGCGCGCCGGTGACGAAATGATAGCCCCAGAAGATATCTTCCTCGGCGCAATCGGGCATCGCGCGCTTGAGGAGGTCGATCAGGCGCAGCACCACGGGGTCGAAATGGCTGTCCATCAGTTCGGCGCCCCATTCGGGGGTGTTGGCGACCTGGGCGCCGAGGGCGCCATAATTTTTCCAACCATCTCCACCATGGATGTAGAGATCGAGGTCGGTGTCGAGGAACGCATGCAGCGCGCCTTCGATCGTCGGCTTGCCGTCGCTTGCGCGGTCATATTCGTCGAGCGCCTGCATCCGCTTCGTGCTCGTCACCACCGCGCGGCGCGCAAACACCGCGTCGAACAGCTTTTTCTTGTCCTCGAAATAATAGTTCAGCAGCGTGTGATGGACGCCGACGCGCTGCGCGACGTCCTTCAGCGTGACGCCGTGCAGGCCATGTTTGGAAAAAAGCAATTCGGCCTCGTCGAGAATTTGCTCGATCGTTTCGGCGCGTTGCTCGGCCTTGGTCGATCGCCGACGCGTTTTCGCCTGATTTGTCACGATATCGGCCTTCAATCCCTGTTTTTCGGCGACCGATCCCGCGGCGCCCCGCCCCGGTTCAACTCGCGCCATATTCGTTCCGCAGGCGAATCTTATCGATTTTTCCGGTCGGCGCCAGCGGCATGGCGCCCAGCCGGACCACCGCATCCGGAATCCACCAGGGTGCAACGCGCCCCTTGAGCGGCGCGAGCAGGTCGACATCGTCGATATCCTCGCCCGCGCGCAGTTCGACGAGCAGGACCGGGCGTTCGCCCCATTTGGCGTCCTCGCGGCCGATCACCGCGGCGAGCGAGACCGCGGGCAGCGCGCCGACCACGGCTTCGATCTCGGCCGGGTTGATCCATTCGCCGCCCGATTTGATCAAATCCTTCGCACGGCCGGTGATAACCAGATTGCCCCTTGCATCGATCCGCGCGAGGTCGCCGGTCGCAAACCAGCCGTCGGGATCGGTCGCGCGCTCGTCCTGCCCGAAATAGCGATCGACGACCGCCGATCCGCGAACGTGCAGATGGCCTTCTGCGCCCCGCTGTTCGGCGAGCGGCGTGCCCCCGGCGTCGGTGAGTTGCAGGTCGACGCCGACCGCGGGGCGCCCCGACACCGCCGCCGACCGATGCGGATCGGCGGGGGGCGTGATGGTGCCGAGGGGCGACAACTCAGTCATGCCCCAACTCGTCTGCACCGCGACGCCGAGCACCCGTTCGATGCGGTCCATCAACGCGGGCGCCATCGGCGCCCCGCCTACGATGATGCGTTCGAGCGACGGCAGCGCCTCGCCCGTCCGCTCGACATGTTCGGCAACGCCCAGCCAGACCGTCGGCACGCCGACCCCCACCGTCACGCCCTCGGCGGCGATTAACCGCGCGAGGCTGGCCCCATCGGTCTGGCGCCCGGGCAGCACGAGCTTGCCACCCACCGCGGGAAGCGCGAACGGCAAACCCCAGGCATTGGCGTGAAACATCGGCACGACCGCGAGCACCGCGTCGCGGTGGGTGAACGCCATGACGTCGGCCTGCAACGCCCGAAGCGTATGCAGGAAACTGCCGCGATGGGTATAGGTCACCCCCTTGGGCGCCCCGGTCGTCCCCGATGTGAAGCACAGCCCCGCTGGCGCGGTTTCGGCAAAATCGCCCCAGATAGCCCCGCCCGGCGCGTCGGCGATCAGCGGCTCAAGTAATTGAAGCGGCGGCGCGCCCGCGGGCCATTCGCCCGCCGCGCCGTCGATCAACAGCACCCGTTCGATCGCGGGCGCACGCTCGACGATCAGGCGCACGAGCGGCAAGAGGTCGGCGCTCGCCACCAATATGCGCGCGCTCGACTGGACCGCCATCGATGCGAGCTGCGCGCCGGTCAGCCGCGGATTGAGCGTGTGGCACACCGCGCCGATGCCCATGACGGCGTACCAGCTTTCGACATGCGCCTGGCTGTTCCAAGCCAGCGTCGCGACGCGGTCGCCTCGCGCGATACCGAAGCTGGCGAGCAGCGACGAGATCGCAAGGCTACGCGCGCGAAGCCCCGCATAATCGATCCGCGCGACGCCGCCGTCCTCGCGCGCGGTCACGACTTCGCCATCGCCGTGCCAGCGCGCGGCATGGTCGAGGAATTTGTTCAGCGTGAGCGGGAAATCCTGAATGCTGCCGTCGATCATGGACAATGTGCACTTTTCGCCAGCACCGGGGACAGGATGCCGCTGTTCCAGTTCCATGGCTGGTTGCCCGCCGCACGGCGGCGGCAGGTCGCGGCCTCGTGCAGCGCGAACATACCGGGCATCAGCCGCGTGCCGCCGCGCGGCACATCGGCAAAGGCGATGAAAGCGGCGTCCGCGCCGTATGGCCGCCATGGCGCCTGCCCCGCCGCCTCGGGCCTGCCGGTCTTCGCGAACGAAACCCAATAATCGCCCATGGCAGTCGCAAAACGGCGTTCGCTCACGCTGTCGGGGATTTTGGGCCAATAGGGCGGCGTGTCGTCGATCGTACCGAACACATAGGGGATTTCGGCAGCGTGAAAGCCGTGCAGCCCCGCCTCGCTCGCCGCCGGATAGCCATGATCGAACAGATAGAGATAGGCGTTCTGGCCGAGCGCGGTCTGCCGGATCGCCAGCCGTTCGGACGTCCAGCCATACATCGCGTCGCGCGCGCCCGCGAGCATCGCCTCGCCAAGGTCCTTTGCCGGATAGAGTTTCAGCCAGGCGTCGGCGAGGTCGCCGTACCGCTCGCGAATGGTCGCTTCATAGGCGGCGGCATTGGCGGGCGGCGGCGGCGCGAGGATGCGCAGCGAGCGGATCTCGCCGATGTTGAAGCCCGCGATCATCGGCACCGGCGCCTGCTCGCCGCGGTCGAAACTTTCGACGATCTGGCGCGGCAGGATTTTCCCGTCGATCGTGCCCCAGGGGAAATAGCCGGCCTTGAGCGCGCCGTCGTTGAGCGCGGACGCATCCATCGCGCGCAGCGCCGCCAGGTCGGCGGCACCCAGCGCGGCGGCGACCTTCGTCCCCATCGTCTCGGCGGGAACCTCGCCATGCCGCGCCTCGCGCAGCGACGGGGTCGAGATCATATAGGCGCTCTGCGCGATCGCCTTATGGAACAGTCCGCGCGCCCTGGGCGCGGTCATCAGATAGAGAACGCTGAGCGCACCGGCGGACTCGCCCGCGATGGTGACATTGCTCGCGTCTCCGCCGAACGCACCGATATTCGCCTTTACCCATTCGAGCGCCGCGACCTGATCGAGCAGCCCGTAATTGCCCGAAACGCCGTCGGGCGATTCGGCGCTGAGTTCGGGATGCGCCAGATAGCCTAGCGCGCCAAGCCGATAGTTGATCGACACGACGACCGCCCCGCGTGCGGCGAGTTTCGCGCCGTCGTACATCGCTTCATGGCTATAGCCGCTGAGCAAGGCGCCGCCGTGGATCCACACGATCACCGGCACGTCCTTCTCCCGGTCCGGCGCCCAGATATTGAGCGTCAGACAGTCTTCCGACATCTTGGCGGGCGGGTTGGTGTAGATGCCGACCGCGGTCGGGCGCGGCTGGATGCAGGCCGCGCCGAAGCTCTGCGCCTTGCGTACGCCGGGCCAAGCGGGGAGCGGCTGCGGCGCTTTCCAGCGCAGCGGTCCGACGGGCGGCTGTGCAAAGGGAATCCCCTTGAACACATCGAGTTTGCCGACCGTTTTGCCCTCGACCGAACCGGCGGGCGCCTCGATCACCGGGTTGGCGGCTGCGGCCGGCATCGCCATCAAAAGCCCGGTCGCCGTCAATAGGGTGCGCAGCGTCTTCATGCCTTTGTCTCCTGCCAGCGCAGCAGCCGGGCGAGCCACAGGAACAGCCCGATTGCGATCAGATAAAAGGGCGTCAATGTATACAACGCCGTCTGGAGGCCATGGGCATCGCCGCGCGCGGTAAACCCGTCGCTCGCGAAGCCGACCCAGGTCGGCCCCAGCCCCAGGCCGATGAAATTCATGATGAGAAGCAGCAGCGCGCCCGCGAGCACGCGCTGACCCGGCTTCACTTCGTCCTGCACCAGCGCGACCGAGGCCGAGAGGTAGAAATAGTTGAAGATCATCACGACGGTGAGCAGCGCGAGCGCCAGCGGCCAGCCCGGCGCCCAGATGAAGCCAAGATAGAAGGGCATCGCCACCGCCAGCGAGGCCGCCGGCGCGATCGCATAACCCGTGCGCGATTTGCGCACCATGCAGTCGATCACGCGGCCCGACACGATCATCCCGCCGCCCATGCCGATCAGCAGGACGAGCGCGTACCAGATCGCGACGTCGCCAAGTTCCATCCCCTTCTCGCGCATCAGGAACAGCACCGCGAAATTGCCGAGCCCATAGGTCACGAACTGCGTCGCCCCGCTGCCGAGTGCGGCGAGCATCAATATCGGGTGCGACAGGAACATGCGCACGGTCGGCCAGAATTCGGCCTTGTCGCCGGGCGCGGGCCCCGCGATGTCGGTTGCGCCGCGCGCGGGTTCGCGCACCGTCCGCCAGACGAGCAAGGCAGTGACGACGCCGATTGTGCCGACGGCGATGAAGGGGATGCGCCAGCCGAAGCTTTCGGCGATCGCCGCCCCAAAGGCGACCCCCGCCGCCGCGCCAATGGCGGGGCCGAGGTTGAAGATGCCGAGCGCCGCCGCGCGCTTGCCCGGCGGATAGGTGTCGGTGATGATCGCATAGGAAGGCGGCACGCCCCCTGCTTCGCCAAAGCCGACGACCATGCGCGCGATGGCGAGCTGGGTATAGTTCGCCGCCATGCCGCACGCGACCGTCGCCCCGCTCCAGATCGCGCAGGCGAGCGACAGCACACCGACGCGGCTCGTCCGGTCGGCGAACCAGCCGACCGGGATCGCGATGAAGCAATAGAACATCGCGAAATAGAGCCCGCTGATCAGCCCGAGCTGGCCGTCGCTGATCTGGAGCGCATCCTGGATCGGCTTGGCGAGGATCGACAGAAGCTGGCGGTCGAGGAAGTTCAGCACATAGACGAAGCAGAGCATCCCCAGCACAAAGCCGGGCCGCGCGGCCGGCTTGGTACCCGGCATGGGTGGAGCGCCGGTCGCCATGGGTTAGAGGCTGTAACCGAGGCGGACACCGAAGGTCCGGGGACGCATCGTCCCGAAGCGGCTCACGAGGAAGGCTTCGGGGTGGATGTAGGTGATCGAATGATCGTCGAAGAGATTTTCGACGTAGAATTGCGCCGACATATCGCCCTTCTTCAACCCTAGGCTCAGGTTGACGTTGCTATAGGCGTCAGTCTTGCCAAAGGTCGATAGCGGGAGGTTCGGGTTGCCCGGCGTGTTCGGGAAGCTGCTGTTGTACGACCCGATATGCTGCGCATTAGCGGCGAGCGTCGCCTCGACATCGCTCGCGAGGTTGAAGCTATAGGCGATATAGGCCGATCCCTGAATGCGCGGCGCCGACAGGCGGTGGCCGAGCACCGCGCCCGAAATCGCGGCTTCCTCTGGCGACAGCTTGGTGATCTTTGCATCATTATAGGCGCCGTTGACGCCGATCGCCCAGCCGGTCGCGGGGATCACACCGATTTCGAACTCGAACCCCTTGCTGCGCGCGGCGCCGATGTTGGTTGCGAACTGGACCGAATCCGACACGCGGTTCGCCTGCGCCTGGATGTTGTTCCAGTCGATCTGGTAGAAAGCGACGTTCATGCTGACGCGGCCGCCGAGCCAGCGGCCCTTCGCACCGATCTCATAGCTTTTGAGATCGTCCGAGCTCGCGCCGAACGGAATGGTGAGATCGTTCGGGTCGACAAGACTGGGCCGACCGGCAAAGGCGTTGACGATCGGGGCGCGGAAACCGGTGGAGAAGGTCGCGTAAGTGGTGAGCGCGTCGCTAGGCTTGAAGGTTGCGCTCGCCTTCCACGACGGTTTCGATCCCTTTGCCTTGACGCCTTCAACTGCGGCATATGGCGTGAAGGTGTCAAAATTCACCGGAAGGCCGAGCAGCGCATAGTCGTAATAGTTGAAGCCGAACGCGGTTGCGAGATAGCCGCCCGCTTCGGTGAAGCCCTGCGCCGAGGTTTCGCCATAACGCATTCCGCCGGTAAGCCAGAACTTGTCCGAGAAACGGTAGGTCAATTCACCGAAACCCGCGATTTCCTTGCTGAGCGAGTGGGTGTATTGCTTCTGGAAATATTTGTCGGGAAGCCCGGTGATGCCGCGCGCCGCGAGAAATGCCGGGTTGGAGCGGTAGAAATAATCAACGTCGCGGCGGCGGTCGAGGTAGAAGCCCCCGATCACGAACTGGAACGGGCCGCCCAACGTCGAGGCGAGCCGCGTTTCCTGCACGAAGACCTTGTCATAGGCATCGGCGTCGAGCCCGAAGGCAATCGGCGCGCCCGGGAATGACCCCGGCGGGAAGGTGCCGGCAAGATCGACGTAAAAGCGCTGGTCGAAATCCGAATAGGTCGACGAGCTGGTGAGCTTTGCGAAATCGAACTCATAATCGATCGTCGCATTGGCGATAAACTGCTTGCCGGTGAAGCGGTCGGGCTCGTCCGAGATACGCTTGTTGCGGCCGAGCGACGGGCTGGTCAGCGAGCTGTCCTTCGGATTGCTATATTCATAGCTGCCGAGCAGCTTGATCGACAGGCGATCGGTCGGGCGCCAGAGCAAGGTCGCGCGGCCGCCATAATCGATCAGCGTGTTCGAATTTTTCACCCCCGTCCCGACATTGTCGAGATAGCCTTCCTCGTCGCGGTAGAAGCCGACGACGCGCAGCGCGAGCTTGTCCTCGGCGAGCGGGATGTTGACCATCGCGTTGTAGCGCTGGCGGAAACTGTCCGATCCGGTCAGGCCCAAATCGACAAGAACCGCAGTGTCGAAGTCGTTGAGGTCCGGGCTTTTTTGCAGGATGCGCATCGCGCCCGACAGCGATCCTGATCCGAACAAGGTCCCCTGCGGCCCGCGGAGGAACTCGACGCGTTCGACGTCGAATAGATTGGGATCGACGACGGTGGTATTGCCGATCGTCGACACCGGAAGCTCGTCGATATAGATGGCGACCGAGCTTTGCAGGTTGGCGTTATAGCCGTTGGTCGCGATGCCGCGCGCGGTGAAATTGTTGAAGTTGGCGGTCGGCTTGTTGAGCACGACGCCCGGCGTTTCGCGCCCGATGCCTTCGTAACCGACGATGCCCTTGTCGGTCAGCTCTTCCTGCGAAAAGGCCGAAATGCTGATCGGCACATCCTGGATGCGTTCCTCGCGGCGGGTTGCGGTGACGATGATGTCGTTCGAATCTTGCCCCGCGTCGGCCTGTGGCGACGCCTCGGCCGCGTCCTGCGCGGCGGCGCCTGCCGGGATTGCGAAAAGCGCGCTCGCGCACGCGGATGCAAACAGCTTTGCCTTCATCTTGCCCTCTCCCATTCATCGCCGCTCGAGCGTCGGCATGCGGCGTCTATGCATCGCGCCATGCGCCGAGTCAATATTCACTCTCAAGTGTGTGAATGAAAATCCAACGCAATGCAGCCGACGTGCCGGTCGGAAAAAGACCTCCCGGTCGGGCCCGCCGCTTGCTATGCCAGCTGCATGACGACCGAAGCGCCGCCCGCCGCACTGCTCAAGGATATTCTCGGTCCCGCGGCGCTCGAAACGATCGCCGACGCCGGCGCGGTCGCATCGCGGCGGTTCGACCGGCACGCCTTCCTCACCGCCGCATCCAACGGTCTCGACGCCCTGTCGATCATGGAGCGCGTGCGCCATATTGCCGACGCGCTCCACGGCGCACTGCCCGGCGACTATGCGACCGGCCTCGACATCGTCCGCGCGATGGCGCCGCAATTGACCCATGGCTTTCAGGCGATGGCGGTCACCGAATATGTCGCGCGCCGGGGTCTTGCCGATTTCGACCGGTCGATGGACGCGCTCGCCGATCTCACCCGTTTCGGCACGGCCGAATTTGCCATCCGTCCCTTCCTCGCGGCCGACACCTCCCGCACGCTGGCGGCGATGACCGAATGGACGGCCAGCGACGACGAGCATGTCCGGCGGCTCGCCAGCGAAGGCGCGCGGCCAAGGCTTCCCTGGGCCGCCCGCATTCCCGCGCTGAAGGCCGACCCGACGCTCGCGGCGCCGATCCTCGACACGCTGCGCGCCGACCCCAGCCTCTATGTCCGCAAATCGGTCGCGAACCATTTGAACGATATCGCGAAGGACCGTGCCGACTGGCTTCTCGACCGCCTCGCCGGCTGGCCACAGGACGATCCGCGCACCACCTGGATCGTCCGCCATGCGCTCCGCACGCTGATCAAGCAGGGCGAACCGCGTGCGCTGGCGCTGATCGGCGTCGGCCATGGCGCCGCCGTGACCGTGTGCGATTTCACTATCGCACCGCAGGCGGTGCGGCTGGGCGACCGGATTGCGATCGCCGCCGAACTCGCCTCGGACGCGCCGGAGAGACAGCGCCTGGTCGTCGACTATCGCATCCATTACGCGCGCGCCGAAGGCCGGACGGCGCCCAAAGTGTTCAAATTCAAAAGCTTCGAACTCGCAGCCGACGAAACGACGAGGCTGACAATATCGCAGACGATCCGCGATTTCAGCACCCGCCGTCACTTTCCGGGCCGGCACCGGGTCGAACTGATCGTCAATGGACAGACGATGGCCGAAAGCGCGTTCGACATCCTGCCCAGCTGAGGTCTAGTTGCCCGGTGGTGGCTGCGGTTCGGGGGCGACGGGCGGCGGCGTGCTCCGATCCTGTATTGGCAGACGCAGGTCGATGCGGCTGCCATTGATCTCGGTCGAAATCACCGCATCGCCCCCCTCGATCCCGACGCGCGTCCGGTCGCCCACCGGGATGTTGCCGATGTCGGGAATGTCGAGCGGCTCGACCGGGCCGGCCGGGTCGGCGGGTTTCGGGCGCGGTGCCGCCTTCTTCCCCGATGCCTCGATCATGAAATCGCGCCAGATGCGCGCGGGTAAGCCGCCGCCCGAAATGCCCTGCAGCGGGGTGTTGTCGTCGTTGCCGATCCAGACGCCGACGACAAGGCCGTTCGCATAGCCGACGAACAGCGCGTCGCGATTGTCCTGCGTCGTGCCGGTCTTGCCATAATTGGCTTGCGGCAACCGTGCGGCGCGGCCGGTGCCGCGATTGACCGCGGCGCGCAGCATCCGTTCGATATCCTCATGCTCGTCAGACCCGAAGCGGCTGGGGCCCGAAATCAGATTCTCGAACCAGCCCCGCTCCTCGCCCTTGAACGCGTGCGGTTCGACCGGATAGCTGTTCGCCGCGACCGCCGCATAAGCGGCGGTGAGTTCGAGCAAGGTCATGCTCGACGTGCCGAGGGCCAGGCTGGGGTCGCCCTTCGCCATCGGCGCGGTGACACCAAGGTCGCGGGCCATGTCGATCACTTTGTCGTCGCCAACTTCGCGCAGCAACCGTACCGCCGCGACGTTGCTCGACGCCGCGAAGGCGTCCTCGAGGCTGATTTGTTTCGAATAGACGCCGCCGGCATTTTTGGGCTGGTAGGATCCGGTGTCGATCGCTTCGTTGCTGATCATGTCGTCGGGATCCCAGCCGTCCTCGAGCGCCGCGAGATAGACGAACAATTTGAAAGTCGAACCTGGCTGACGCTTGGCCTGCGTCGCGCGGTTGAAGGGCGAGGCCGCATAATCCTTGCCGCCGATCATCGCGACGACCTCGCCGTTCGGGCGCATCGCAACGAGCGCAACCTGCGCCTTCCCCAGCCCTGCCCGGCCCGTCACGCGCCGTGCGATCCCTTGCAACCGCGCATCGAGCGTCGTCGTGATCGTCTGGCGCGAATAGCCGACGTCGCTCAGCTTGCGCGCTTCGGGCAGCGCCCAGTCGGCGAAATAGGTGCCGGTCGGCAGCGTGTTGCGCATCCGCACGTCGATGCGCGGCGTGCGGATCGCCTTTGCCTCCTTGGCCGTCATATAGCCGGTATCGACCATCGCATTGACCACCAGCTTCATGCGCTTTTCGGCAAGGTCGGGATTTTTGGTCGGCGCGAGCCGCGAAGGTGCCTGCACCAGGCCCGCCAGCATCGCCGCCTGCGCCGGGGTCAGCTTTTCGGGCTGGCGATAGAAATAATGCAGCGAAGCCGCGCGCAGCCCATAAGTGTTGTCGCCGAAATAGGCGTTCGACAGATAGCGTTCGAGAATCTCGTCCTTGCTGAGCCAGGCCTCGAGCCAAAAGGCGATCAACGCCTCGCGCGCCTTGCGGCCCAGCGTGCGCTTCGGCGTCAGGAAAGTGAATTTCGCGAGTTGCTGGGTGATCGTGCTGCCGCCTTGCGTGCGCCCGCCGGTCACATTGCTCCATACCGCGCGCGCGATGCTGCGCGGGTCGATCCCCCAATGCGTATAGAAGCGCCGGTCCTCGATCGCGAGAAAGGCGCCGGTGACATGTTTCGGCAAGTCCTTAGCCTTCACCGGCTTGTCGACGATCGCCCCCGTCCGCGCGATCGGCGTCCCGTCGGAAGCGAGCAGCGTGATCTGCGGCGGCGCGATCGGTTCGAGCGATTTCGACAAGGGCGCGGTGAGCGCGAGCCAGCCGACGAGCAGGATGAAAAGGATCGCAAAGACGGCGAAGCCGCGCGAAATCCGGCGCATCCATTTGCGCGCGCGCGTTTCGGGAACGGCAGGCGCGGGCGTATCGACGACCGGATCGCTCGGAATCGGCGCGAGTGCGGGCGCGGGATCGGGGCTGGTGGATTTACGGAACCAAGTCATGCGCTGCGGCCGTATTAAAGCCGCAACACAGTATAAGCAAATCCCTTATCGCCGGATCTGTTCGGCCAGCGTATCGCGCGCGACACGTTGCAGCGCCGCCGCCTGCTCATCCGAAAGCCCGAGTTCGTCGGCGCCCTTTTCCTTCGGCCCCAGCGTAGTCGGGTCGATACCGGTGATCGCGCCGAAGGTCACAAGCGCCGAGAGATAATAGCCCGCGACGCTGGCATGATAATGGTCGTAGGCCCACAGATCGAGCTGGCCGTAACCGATGCCGTCATAGGGGTTGGGGTCGGCGACCCCGCTCGTCATCGCCCGGTTCCAGGCCTGCCCGACCGGCAGCACGCCCGCGACGCCGGGATTGGCGGAGCGCGCGCGGTCGGCGGCGGCGCGCAGATCCTCGGCCATCGCGGTCACCGGCTTGCCGTACCAATGCCCCTGGGGTCTATAGGCCTGGTCGGCGCGCGACCAGGTTGCGGCGAGGCGGATGTCGACCGCTGGATTGCGTGCCTTGAACAGCGCCGCAAGGCGGCCGACGTTGCGGATATAGTCGGCGGGATCGCCCGGCCGATCGCGGTCAAGCGTGCTAAACTCCTGCAGCACGACGATATCCCACGCGCGGTCGAACCGCTGGCGCCGCTCGTCATAATGAAAGCCGAGCGACTTGCCCCCCTGCGTTTCGAGGCTGACGCGATAGTCGAGCCCGGCCTGCTCGGTGAACAGCTTGAACAGCGCGGGAACCCCGCCATAGCCCGCATTGTTGAGGTCGGCGACCGACCCCGCGCGCCAGTTGCGCGCCGCCGAATGCGCGCCTTGGGTGAAGCTGTTGCCGATGAACAGGATCGTCTTCGGCGCCGCCTTGGCCTCGGCGGGTGCCGCCGCGGCGTCACCATGCGGGGCGGTGCTGGCGACCGCCTGGCCGGGCGCGCACCCTGCCAGCATCAGCAGCACCGCTCCCGACATGGCCTTCAGGGATCCAGTGGATCGAAGCCCCGAAGCTTTAGCTTTTTCGTGTCGCATCAGAATTTCACCGTCGCGCCGACATAGAAGCGGCGTCCGGCAATATCATAGACGCCGTTCTGGTTCGTCAAGCGCCCGCTCTCGGTCCCGCTCGGCAGGAAGGGGCTGGTCGAATTGAACAGATTGTTCACCCCGCCATAGAGGCGGAACTCCTTGCCGCCATTGTCGATGTCGAACGACATGAACAGGTCGTGCTCCCACACGTCGCCGATGTTGAGGAAGAGCGGCACCTCGGCATTCGGGTTGGTTTCGAGCAGCGCGGCATATTGGTCGGCGAGCGAATTGCTGTCCTTGATCTTGCCATAATAGGTGGTCGTCCAGCGGATGCGGAAATTGTCGAGCTTCCAGCCGAGCGATGCACGCGCGCGATATTTGAAGCTGCCTTCGGCAAGATCCCCCGCAAGGTCGTTGGTGACGGTCCCGTCGACGCCCTGGAACTGGACCTTCTGCTTCAGCACATGCGTGCCGTCGTAACGCAGGTCGAAGCGGCCGGGAATGCCGAGCGCGTCGTCGAGGCGGAAACGATAGTTGAAGGCGACGTCGATCCCCTGCGTGTCGAAGCGCGCCAGATTGACCTGCCGCTGGACCAACTCGACGATCTGGCCGTTGTTCGCGTTGCGCGTGATGTCGGCGCAGAAGGGGTTGTCGGCCTGCGGCACGTCGGTGTCGTAGCATTGAAGCTGGATGTCGCGGTTCGAATAGGCGTCGATCGCATCCTTGATGCGGATATCGTAATAATCGACCGCGATCGTCAGGCCGGGCACGAAGCGCGGCGCGATCACCGCGCCGAGCGTAAGCGTATCGGCGGTTTCTTCCTTGAGGTCGAGGTTGCCGCCATTGGGGCTATAGAGGCTGTTGCCCGCCTGCGAATATTGCTGCGTCACATTGTCGGCCGCCTGCTGCGCAAACAGGGCCTGGATGCCGGGGTCGAGCCGGCAGTTCGCGTCGATCCGCCCCGCGCTCGTCGGGGTCACGCCGTCACAGAGGTCGTTCGCGGCCTCGAAATTGCCGCGCGGCGGCGAATAGAGCTCGGCGATGTCGGGCGCGCGCTGGGCGCGGGCGAATTGCGCGCGGAAGCGGATGTCGGGGATCGGCGCATATTGAACCCCGCCGCGCCAGCTGAACACCGTGCCGACCCGGTCGATGCTATAGTCGGCGACGCGCGCCGAGGCATCGACGCTGAGCAGATGGGCGCCCGGCGCGTCGCGGAGCAGCGGCACGCTGACTTCGCCATAGCCTTCGAGCGCACGAATCGAGCCCCCGAAATTGGGCACCGCATTGCCCGTCGTCCCGCCGGTCTGCGACAGGAGATCGCCGCTGAGGTCCTGGCTGTCCTTGCGGTAATCGACGCCAAAGGCGGCGCCGACCGGACCGGCGGGAAGCTGGAACAGCTCGCCGGTGACGAAAGCCTGGCCGGTATATTGGCGGATCGTCAATTGCTGGTGCAGGTCGGCGCGGATCCAGGCGGCCATGTCTGGGGTGATCGCCCCCTCGCCGAACAGGTCGATCGCGACGCAGCCCGCGTCGCGCGCGTCGGCATCGGCGCATTGCGGCCCATTGGGTCCCATTTCGGCGTTGAGCGCCTGCGACAGGTTGACGCCGTTGATCTCGTTCCGACGCCACTGGTCCTGCTTGTACTGGCCGTAACCGAAGCTCGCTTCCCAGTTCCAGCTGTCCGAAATCTTGCCGCGCAGGCCCGCCCAGCTGCGTATCGTCTCGCGCTTGTTCTCGGTGATCTGGCCACCGACCTCGTCGAAGCGGCGATCCCAGGCGATGCCGGCGCCGGTCGAGGGCGCATCGGCGCGGATTTCGTCGGGGACGAAGGGATTGCACGGGCCAGAGCCCGAACCGCTGGCGCGGCGGCACGGGATCTTGCCATATTCGATCTCGGTCGTGACGCCGGTGACGGGGTTGGTGAGCGGATAGGTCGAATCCCAGCCGATGCCGACCGATTCGCGCGTCTCGCCCGATGTGATCCGCGAATATTGAAGCTGTGCGAAGGCTTCGACCGCGTCCGAGAATTGATATTCGAGCTTCGCCGCGCCCAGATAGCGTTTGCGCGCGAGGATCAGCGAGCGGCCCGTGCGTTGGTTGTAACCGTCGCGATTGGGCAGGAAATAGCCGACGTTGCCCGGACTGCTCGCCTGGCCGCCGCTGCCGGTGACGGGTTCGCCGGTGACGGGGTCGGGCCCGCGCTCGACGAGCACGCCGTTCCGGTAAAATCGGTCGCGCGCCGAGCTGGCGCCCGAAAAGACGCCGCCGGGGATGAAGCTGCTGAGGTCGCTCATCACCAGCGGCGGGAATTCGGAGGCGGGGCGCGATCCGCTCGCGGGCGCGCCGTCGGCGTTGATATAGACACCCTCGAACTCGTTGATGCCATTATCAAAATCATAGCCGTACGAGACCGGCCGCACCGCCCATTCGCGATCGATCGCGCGGATGCCCCAGTCGCGGTCGTAGGTACCGCTGACCAGGAAATAGCCGCGGCCGTCGGCGAAGCGCGTACCGTAAGTGGCGCCGAGCGTCAGTTCCTGCCCGTCGCCTTCGGACGTGATGCCGGTGCGCGCGCGCAGCGTCAGCCCGCGCTCGTTCTTCTTGGTGATGATGTTGACGACGCCCGCGACCGCGTCCGAACCATAGACCGACGAGGTGCCGCCGGTGATGATCTCGACCCGGTCGATGAAATCGCTGGGGATCGTCGACAGGCTGACGAGGTTCGAAATGCCGCTGTTCGATACGGTGCGACGGCCGTCGACGAGGACGAGCGTGCGGTTCGACCCCAAGTTTCGGAGTTCGATCGAGCTAAGCCCCGAATTCTGGGTGTTGCCGGTGACCGTCGCATCATTGGTCGCCGACGATAGCTGCGGCAGGTCGGCGAGCGTTTCGCTGAGCTCGCTGTCGCCCGATTCAACCAGGTCCTCGGCCGAAACGCCGATCACCGGCGCCGGCGTGTCGTAGGTTTCGCGCGCGATACGGCTGCCAGTGACGACGATCGCTTCTTCGGCCGGCGCCGCGGCAGCGGCTTCTGCGGGCGTTTCCTGCGCGGCGAGCGGCGCGGCAAGCGCGCCTAGGCCAGCGAGAACCAGCGCGGCACGGCTGCTGTGGCGGGCCCAGCGGGCTTTGGTCGAAATCATAATCTCACTCCCCATATCTGTTTTTATTCGGTGGGCCGGAACGCCGGCCTTCGATCAATCTGCGTCGGTTTCGACCGGCCCGGCGGCCAGCGGCGCTGGGTCGCCGTTCAGCGCACGGTTCAGCGCGTCGCGGTCGAGCGCATTTTCCCACTTGGCGACGACGATCGCCGCCAGCGCATTGCCGATGAAATTGGTGAGCGCGCGGCACTCGCTCATGAACCGGTCGATGCCGAGAATGAGCGCGAGCCCCGCGACAGGCACCGACGGCACCACCGTCAGCGTCGCCGCGAGCGTGATGAAGCCTGCGCCGGTCACCCCCGCCGCCCCCTTCGAGCTGACCATCGCGACGAGAAGCAACGCGACCTGGTCGCCCAGGCTGAGGTCGACCCCCGTCGCCTGCGCTACGAACAGCGCCGCCAGCGTCATGTAGATATTGGTGCCGTCGAGGTTGAAGCTGTATCCGGTCGGCACGACCATGCCGACCACGGGTTTGGCGCATCCGGCCTTTTCCAGCTTTTCCATCAGGCTGGGCAGCGCCGCTTCGGACGAGGATGTGCCGAGCACGAGCAGCAGTTCGGCCTTCAGATAGGCGATCAGCCGGAAGATCGAGAAACCCGCGACCCGTGCCATCGCGCCGAGCACGACGATCACGAAGAACAGCGAGGTCAGATAGAAGGTCGCGATCAGCGCCCCCAGATTGGCGAGCGATTCGACGCCATATTTGCCGATCGTGAAGGCCATCGCGCCGAACGCGCCGATCGGAGCGAAGCGCATCAGCATCGCGACGATCCGGAAAAAGACGACCGAGGTCTTTTCGAGCATACCCAGTACCTGCGCCCCGGCGGCGCCGGTGTGCGACAGCGCGATGCCGAACAGGATCGCGACGAACAGCGCCTGCAGGATCGACCCCTCGGTCAGCGCCGAAACAAATGTCGTCGGAATGATTTCGAGCAGAAAGGCGGTCAGCGTCGCTTCATGCGCCTTTGCCTGATATTGCGACACCGCGCCGGCATCGAGCGTCGCAGGATCGATATTCATCCCCGCGCCCGGCTGGACCAGATTGGCCACGATCAGCCCGACGATCAGCGCGAGCGTCGAAAAGAACAGGAAATAGGCAAAGGTCTTGACCGTCAGGCGGCCGAGCGTCTTGGCCTCGCCGACCGAAGCGATGCCGGTCGCCACGGTCAGGAAAATCACCGGCGCGATGATCATCTTCACCAGCTTGATGAATCCGTCGCCCAGCGGTTTGAGCGCGACGCCGGCTTCGGGGACAAAGTGGCCGAGCAGTACCCCGCCGAGAATGGCGCCGAGCACCTGCACATAGAGGTGCGACCACCAGGGACGTCGTCCCGTGGCCTTCGGTATCGCATTCATATCGATCGTGGCGGCCACTGGCCTCTCCCCATATCAGCGGCCGTTATTCGGCCTCGAGGGGAAAATAGGCGGGCGGACGAAGCCGGGTCAAACTGCAACACCGCATTATCAAATATATGATAATATTATATTTTATTTGATGGACACTGAACGCCGAAGGCAGAATGTGCGAAAATCCGCATAGATATATCGAAAACTGTGCAATAATCCGCACATGGCATCACTTTCCGATTCGCATCCTGGCCTGCCCCGGCTCGACCGGCGGCGGCTGCTGTTCGCGGCGATCGCCGGGGCGCTGATCCTGCTTGTCGCCGCGCTGGGCCTTTCCCGATGGGCGGCCGGACATGCACGGACGCAGGCCGATGCCGACGCCCGGCAGAATGCACGCGCGCATGCGAGTCTGCTCGAAAGCGAGCTGCAGAAATTCCGGTTGCTGCCGCGCGTGCTGACCGAATTTCCCGACGTGCGCCTGGCGCTCGCGGACAAGAGCGCCGCGGCGTCGCGGCGGCTCGACCGCGAACTGGAGCAATTAGCAGAGCGGACCGATGCCGCGGTGATCTATGTCATCGGCGCCGACGGCACGACGATCGCCGCGAGCAACTGGCAGGCACCGACTAGTTTCGTCGGTCAGAATTACCGTTTCCGGCCCTATTTTCGCGGTGCGATGCAGCGCGGCGAAGCCGAATTGTTCGCGCTGGGCACCGTCAGCGGCCGCCCCGGCCTGTTCCTCGCGCGCCGCGTCGCGGCCGGCGGGCGCGCGCTCGGCGTGATCGTGGTCAAGGTCGAGTTCGACAAGCTCGAGGCCAAATGGACCGATTCCCCCGCGACGACGCTCGTTACCGACGATGCGGGGATCGTCATCATGACGAGCGAGCCCGGCTGGCGTTTCCGGTCGTTCGGTCCGATCTCGCCCGCCACGCAGCAACGGTTGCGCGGAACGCGAAGCTATGGCGACGCGCCGCTGGCGCCGCTTTCGACCCGGCAGGCCGACGGCGACGTGCGAATTGTCGAGGGGGCCAGCGCGACGCTCTATCGTCAGGCCGCCCAGCGCGTTTCGCTGCCCGGCAGCCGGCTCCACGTCCTGCAGCCCGCGCAGCCTGCCCGCGACGGCGCCAACGCCACCGCACGCGTGCTTTTCCTGATCTTGCTGATCCTTGTCGGCGCCGCCATCCTCGCGCTGCTGCGCCTCGTCGAGCGGCAGGCGCTTCGCCACGCGGCGCACGTCGCGCTCGAACGCGAGGTCGCGGCGCGCACGCAGGAGCTGCGCGGCGCCAATGCCGAACTGCAACAGGCGGCCGAGCGACAGGCCGAAACCGACCGCCGCTACCGGGCGGCGCGCGAGGAACTGGCGCAGGCGAGCCGGCTCGGGTCGATCGGCCAGATCACCGCCGGGGTGGCGCACGAGATCAACCAGCCGCTCGCCGCGATCCGCACCTTCGCCGAAAACAGCCTGCGCTACCTGGAGCGCGCCCAGCCGGACAAGGCGCGCGGCAATCTGGACCATATCGTCGACCTGACCGCGCGCGTCGGCGCGATCACCAACGAACTGCGCAATTTTGCCCGGCGTAAGCCGACCCCGCTCGGCCCGGTGGCGCTGCAATCGGCAATCGAGGGCACCAACCTGCTGATCGGCGACCGGCTTCGCGCGCAGGGAATCGCGCTCGACATCGCGATCGACGATCAGGGCCTGTCCGTCCATGCTGACCGCGTCCGGTTGGAACAAGTCCTCGTCAACTTGCTCCAGAATGCCGCCGACGCCTTGCAGGGGCGCGACGCGTCGCGGATCGCTCTCCGCGTCCATGGCCGCAATCCGGTGTTCATCGACATCTGCGACGATGGCCCCGGCATCGCCGCCGACCTGTTGCCGCAACTGTTCACGCCTTTCGTCACCGGCCGCCCCGACGGGCTGGGACTGGGGCTCGCAATCGCGAGCGACATCATGGGCGAGTTCGGCGGCACGCTGTCCCTCATCCCCTCGCCGCTCGGCGGTGCGGGGTTCCGCCTGACGCTGAGGCCTGCATGAGCTTTTTTACCGGCGATCAGGCCATCTTCTTCGTCGACGACGACGCGGCGCTGCGCGAGGCGAATGTCCAGACGCTCGACCTTGCGGGCCTCGCGGTCGAGGCTTTCCCCGATGCGCGGAGTGTCCTGCCGCGGATCGATGCCGATTTTTCGGGGGTGATCGTCACCGATATCCGGATGCCCGGCATGGACGGGCTCGAACTGCGCGCGGCGATCCACGCCATCGACCCCGGCATTCCCATCATCCTGATCACCGGCCACGCCGACGTCGCGATGGCGGTCCGCGCGCTGCACGACGGCGCATTCGATTTCCTCGCCAAGCCCTTTGCCGCGGACCATCTGGTCGGCGCCGCGCGCCGCGCGCTCGCCCACCGCGCGCTGATTCTCGACAACCGCCGGCTGACCGCGGCGGCGGCGGCGATCGACAGCCCGCTGATCGGCGAAAGCCCCGCGATGCTGCGCTTGCGCGAGACGATCGCGCAGTTGGCGCAGGCCGACATCGACGTCCTGATCGAAGGCGAGACGGGCACCGGCAAGGAACTGGTCGCGCATATGCTGCACCGCCAGAGCCGGCGCAGCGCCGCGTCGCTCGTCGCGGTGAACTGCGCCGCGCTGCCGCAGGAACTGGCCGAGGCCGAGCTGTTCGGAAGCGACCAGATCGACCGCGCGACGGGCAAGCTGGGACAGGCCGGACGCATCCGTAGCGCGCATCGCGGGACGCTGTTCCTCGACGAGATCGACACGATGCATCCTGCGGTGCAGGCGAAACTGCTCCGCGTGGTCGAGGAACGCGAGGTCCAGCCGATGGGCGCCGCCGCCCCCGAACCCGTCGACCTGCGCGTCGTCGCGGCGACGAAGACCGACCTGATGGACGCGGTGCGTGCGGGATCGTTTCGCGAGGATCTTTATTATCGCCTCCATGTCGTGAAGCTGCGCATCCCGCCGCTGCGCGAGCGGCGCACCGACATTCCGCAAACCTTCGCCTATTTCCTCGACGAAGCGGCGGCGAAAATGGGACTCAAGGGCTTCCAGATCGACGACAGCGTGCGCCGTCACCTTGTCGAGCACGACTGGCCGGGCAATGTTCGCGAGCTCAAGAATTTCGCCTACAGCGTCGTACTCGACCTGCCTTCGGATCCCGGCCTGTCGCCGATAGCCGGCGAAGCCCCGCTGTCCGAACGGCTGCGCCGGTTCGAGGCGACGATCATCCAGGACACGCTGACGCAGACGCAGGGCAACATCGCCAAGACGATGGCGCGCCTCGGCGTCCCGCGAAAGACGCTCTACGACAAGCTGCAGCGCCACCGGATCGACCCGAAGCTGTTTCGGGGGTGAGGTCGGTGACGTCGGAACGCGACCGAAGGCGTCGATCGTCACCCCTCGCCCGGAACCCCGGCCTTGAATTCGGCGACCAGGTCGAAGCGGTCGCCGCGGAACAATTGCCGGACATGCGTCACGACCCGCCCGCTCCGCCAGGTCGTGCGATCGAGTTCGAGGCACGCCATCGCGGCGCCGGCCCCGAGCAATGCCGCTTCCCGGCGCGTCGGCGATACCGCGCGGATCACGTGCCGCACCTCGGTCCAAGGGATATGCGCGAGCAGCCACGTCCCGGGCGCTTCGCGTTCGAAATCGACTTCGCCCGCGTCGGGCACCTCGGCGAGCGAGATCAGCCGTCGTTCGAGTGCGAAGGGTTCGTTCGCCGCCAAATGGAGCCCGGCGACGCACAGTGCCGGGCCGGGAATCGCGCCGTCGCCTTGCCCGGCCGGTTCGACCGAAAGCCCCTGCCAGCGATAAGCTTCGCCACGCGCGGCGATCAGTTCGGCAAGGTCGGGGACGGTCATCACCGCCGAATGGACGGGTGGGTGCGCGACGAACGACCCCGCCTTGCGGCGGCGCTCGATCAGCCCCGAGGCTGCGAGTTCGCCGAGCGCCTTGCTCACCGTCGCACGCGCGCAACCGTACTGCGCCGCCAATTCCTGTTCGGTCGGGATTCGATGGCCCGGCCGCCATGCGCCCGAGCGGATCCGCCCGGCGATTTCGTCGCGGATACGCCGCGCGGGGGTCATGCGAGGATGCGCGTGACGCAGGCGCGATAGGCCTTTGCGATCGCGTCGCCGTCGACGTGGTGGCCCGCCGCGACGCGTTTGATGCCCGCGCGCCAAACACAGTCGATCGCGCCCGCGCGCGCGGCGAAAATCCAGCGGTCGAGCAACGTCGCATCGTCGGTGCCGGCAAAGGCCGGGTGATCGAGGTCGAGCGAGACGATGTCGCCGGGATTCCCGACGGCGAGCCCCGCGGGTACACCGAGCGCCTGCGCGCCGCCGTGCAGCGCGTGCGCAAAGAGATTGGCGCCGGCAAAGGGCACCGCCTCGCTCGCCAGCAAGGCCCGCGCGCGCTGCGCCAGCCGCTGCGAATATTCAAGCGTGCGGAGTTCCTGTGCGGCGTCGACCAGGATATTGCTGTCGGTGCCGACCCCGAAACGACCGGCCGCCGCAAGATAATCGACTGCCGGGAAAATCCCGTCGCCCAGATTGCCTTCGGTGATCGGGCAGAGTCCGGCGACGGCGCCGCTCGCGGCGAGCCGCGTCACTTCGTCCGCGTCGAGATGGGTCGAATGGATCAGGCACCAGCGCGCATCGACCGCGGCGTTATCGAGTAGCCATGCGACCGGCCGCGCGCCGCTCCAGGCCACGCAATCGGCGACTTCCTTTTCCTGTTCGGCGGCGTGGATATGGACCGGGCCGGTGGGCGCCATCGCGAGCAGCGCCGCGAGTTGATCGGGGCCGACGGCGCGCAACGAGTGCGGCGCGATGCCGATATTGGCGTCGCCCGCAAGCTTTGCACGTGAGACGTCGAGAAGCGCTGCGAACCCGTCGATATCGTTCAGGAAACGCCGCTGGCCGTGGCTGGGCGCCGCGCCGCCGAAATTGCCATGCGCGTAGAAGACCGGCAGCAAGGTCAGGCCGATGCCCGTCGCCGCGCTCGCTTCGACGATCGCGCCCGCCATCTCGGCCCGGTCGGCATAGGTCGCGCCCGCGGGATCGTGGTGGAGATAGTGGAATTCGCCGACGCGGGTGAACCCGCCCTCGAGCATTTCGGCATAGGCCTGTGCGGTGATCGCCGCGACATCCTCGGGCGTCAGCCGGTCGAGGAAGCGGTACATGATCTCGCGCCAGCTCCAGAAATTGTCATCGGGGCGGCTGCGGCGTTCGGACAGCCCCGCCATGCCGCGCTGGAAACCGTGGCTGTGGACGTTGCATAGGCCGGGAAGGCCCACGCGATGCCGCTCATCGCCGGCGCCCGCCGCGACGCCCGTTTCGACCGAGGCGATCCGGCCGTCGGCGACGCGCAGCCGCACCTCGTTTTCCCAGCGATCGTCGATCCATGCGCGTTCGAACCAGAGCGAAACCATCATCCGTCCTCATATTATGTCTAGACATAATGACGCATCGGCGCGAGACTGTCCAGATGGAGCAACGCTGGACGAACGCCCGACTCGCAACGATGGCCGGAGACGATCTCGGCCTGGTCGACGATGGCGTGGTAGTCGCAGACGATGGCCGGATCACCTACGCAGGTCCGGCGAGCGGCGCGCCCGCGGCCGCAGGAACAGTCCATGACTGCGAAGGTCGGCTGATTGCGCCGGGGCTGATCGATTGCCACACGCACCTGGTCCACGGTGGCAACCGCGCAAACGAATGGGCGATGCGGCTCGAAGGCGCGACTTACGAAGACATCGCGCGCGCCGGTGGCGGCATCGTGTCGACGATGCGCGCGACGCGCGCAGCGAGTGAGGAGGAGCTGGTCGAAAGCGCCCTACCCCGCCTCGACGCACTGATCGCCGAGGGCGTCACGACGATCGAGATCAAGTCGGGTTACGGGCTGTCGACCGAGGACGAGCTGAAGATGCTGCGCGCGGCGCGGGCGCTGGGCGAACGCCGGGCGATCCGCATCGAGCCGACCTTCCTCGGCGCGCACGCGCTGCCCCCCGAATATCAGGGCGACAGCGACGCCTATATCGACCTTGTCGTGAACGAAATGATCCCCGCCGCCGCGCCGTTTGCGACGGCGGTCGATGCTTTTTGTGAAGGCATCGGTTTCTCGCCCGGCCAGTGCGAACGCGTGATCGAGGCGGCCAAGGCGCGCGGCCTCGCGGTCAAGCTCCACGCCGAGCAACTGTCGGCACTAAGCGGCAGCGCGCTCGCCGCGCGGCACGGCGCACTGTCGGCGGACCATCTTGAACATGCGACCGACGACGATGTGTGCGCGATGGCCGAAGCGGGTACGGTCGCGGTGCTGCTGCCGGGCGCCTATTATTTCATGCGCGAGACCAAATTGCCGCCGGTGGACGCGATGCGCCGCCACGGGGTGCGCATCGCGCTCGCGACCGACAACAATCCCGGCACCTCGCCGACGACGTCGCTGCTGCTGATGCTCAACATGGGCGCGACTCTATTCGGGCTGACGGTGGTCGAGGCGCTGCGCGGGGTGACGGTGAACGCCGCCGCCGCGCTCGGGCTTGGCAACGAGATCGGTACGCTCGAACCCGGCAAGGCGTGCGACCTCGCGATCTGGGACGTCGGCGACCCCGCCGAGCTGGTCTACCGCATCGGCTTCAACCCGCTTCACCAACGCATCAAGGACGGACAATGATCATCGAGCCCGGGCATATTTCGCTCGCCGACTGGCGCGAAATCTATGAGGGCGCGAGCGCCGAATTGAGCGATAGTGCATGGGATGCGATCGACGCCAGCGCCGCCGCGGTCGCGCGGATCGTCGCGAAGGGCGCGCCCGTTTACGGCATCAACACCGGCTTCGGAAAGCTCGCGAGCGTTCGCATCGCCGACGACGATCTGGCGACGCTCCAGCGCAATATCGTGCTCAGCCATGCCGCCGGCACCGGGGCGCCGTCGCCGGCGAAAATCGTGCGATTGATGATGGCGCTCAAGCTCGCAAGCTTCGGCATGGGGGCATCGGGCGTCCGGCGCGAGACGGTGGCGATGCTGGAGGCGATGCTCGCCAGGGGCCTTACCCCGGTCGTGCCGTCGCAGGGTTCGGTCGGCGCGAGCGGTGATCTGGCACCGCTGTCGCACATGGCGGCGGCGATGATCGGCGTCGGCGAAATCGAGGTTGACGGCAAGACGCTGCCCGCCGCCGACGCGCTCGCGCAGGCGGGCCTCGTCCCTCTCGAACTCGGCCCCAAGGAAGGCCTCGCGCTCCTCAACGGCACCCAATTCTCGACCGCCAATGCGCTCGCGGGTCTGTTCCGCGCCGAAACCGTCTTCCGCTCGGCGCTGATCACCGGCGCGCTCTCGACCGAGGCGGCCAAAGGCTCCGACGCCCCGTTCGACCCGCGCATCCACGCGCTGCGCGGCCATGCGGGGCAACGCGAGGTCGGCGACGCCTTGCGCGGGCTGATGGCTGGATCGGCGATCCGCGCGTCACACGCAGTCGACGATCCGCGCGTGCAGGACCCCTATTGCCTGCGCTGCCAGCCGCAGGTGATGGGCGCCGCACTCGACCTGCTGCGGCAAGCCGCAACCACGCTCGGCATCGAAGCCAATGGCGTGTCGGACAATCCGCTGATCTTTGCCGACACCGACGAAGCCTTGTCCGGCGGCAATTTCCATGCCGAACCCGTCGCCTTTGCCGCCGACATGATCGCAATGGCGCTGTGCGAGATCGGTTCGATTTCGGAGCGTCGCATCGCGATGCTCGTCGACCCCGCGCTGTCGGGTCTCCCCGCCTTCCTCACCCCGCGCCCCGGGCTCAACTCGGGCTTCATGATCCCGCAGGTCACCGCCGCCGCGCTGGTCAGCGAGAATAAGCAGCGCGCCTATCCGGCGAGCGTCGATTCGATCCCGACTTCGGCCAATCAGGAAGATCATGTGTCGATGGCGGCGCACGGCGCGCGCCGCCTGCTCGACATGGCCGACAATGCCAGCGCGGTGATCGGCATCGAATGGCTCGCCGCGTGCCAGGGGATCGACTTTCACGCACCGCTGAAATCGAGCGATGCGTTGGAGGCGGCGCACAAGCATCTCCGCGCGGCGGTGCCGACGCTGGAAGACGACCGGCATTTCCATCCCGATATGGAAGCCGCGACCGCGATGATCCGCACCGGCAGCCTCGTCGTTGCCGTACCAGCCGACCTGCCGGGCGTCGGCTGATGGATTGGCTGCGCGTCCACCGCGGCGACGCGCCGCTCGTCATCGCCTTTCCGCACGGCGGCACCGATCTCGCCGGGCTCGACGAGCAGTTCGTGTCGCCCTGGCACGCACAGATCGACACCGACTGGTGGATCGCCGACCTCTACGCCTTCGCCGCCGAAATGGGCGCGTCGCTGGTCGCGATCGATATTTCGCGCAGCGTGATCGACATGAACCGCGACCCGTCGGGCGCGTCGCTCTATCCGGGGCAGGCGACGACCGAACTCTGTCCGACGACGACCTTCGATGGCGAGCCGCTCTACCGCTTCGATTTGCCCGACGAGGCGGAGATCATGCAGCGGCTCAACCTCTATCACCGCCCCTACCATGACGCGCTGACCGCCGAACTCGACCGCCTGCGGGCAGCCTTTGGCAAGGTCGTGCTCTACGACGCCCATTCGATCCGCAGCCAAGTTCCGCGCCTGTTCGGCGGCGAATTGCCGCAATTCAACATCGGCACCAACGGCGGTACGACCTGTGCGCCCGAATTGGAAACCATCGTCGCCAACATCTGCGCCGCGAGCGGGCACAGCCATGTCGTCAACGGACGCTTCAAGGGCGGCTGGACGACGCGCCACTACGGCCGCCCCGACGACGGCATCCACGCGATCCAGATGGAGCTGGCGCAGCGCGGCTATATGACCGAGCCCGATACGATCACCCACACCAACTGGCCCTCCCCCCTCGACCCCGCCCCCGCGATCCGGCCCGTGCTGGAGCAAGTGATCGCCGCGACCCTCGATTTTGCGAAAGGACGTAAATGACCCGTCTCGACAACAGCCGCGTGATCCGCCCCGCGACCGGCCCCGAGATCAGCGCGAAGAGCTGGCTCACCGAGGCACCGATGCGGATGCTGATGAACAATCTGCACCCCGACGTCGCCGAGGCGCCGCACGAGCTGGTCGTCTATGGGGGCATCGGCCGCGCGGCGCGCGACTGGGAAAGCTATGACAAGATCGTCGAGACGCTGAAGCGGCTTGAGGACGATGAGACCTTGCTGATCCAGTCGGGCAAACCAGTCGGCGTGTTCCGTACCCATGAAAATGCGCCGCGGGTGCTGCTCGCCAATTCGAACCTCGTTCCCGAATGGGCGAATTGGGAGCATTTCCACGAGCTCGATAAAAAAGGCCTGATGATGTACGGTCAGATGACCGCGGGCAGCTGGATCTACATCGGCAGCCAGGGCATCGTGCAGGGTACGTACGAAACCTTCGTCGAAATGGGCCGCCAGCATTATGGCGGCAGCCTTGCTGGCAAGTGGCTGCTCACCGCCGGCCTCGGCGGCATGGGCGGCGCGCAGCCGCTTGCGGCGGTGATGGCCGGCGCGTCCTGCCTTGCGATCGAATGCCAGCCGAGCCGCATCGAAATGCGCCTGCGCACTGGCTATCTCGACAAGCAGGCGGGAAGCATCGACGAGGCCATCGCGATGATCGAAGCGAGCCATGCCGAAGGCAAGCCGGTGTCGGTCGGCTTGCTTGGCAACGCCGCCGAAGTCCTGCCCGAGATGGTTCGCCGCGGCATCCGCCCCGATTTGCTCACCGACCAGACCTCGGCGCACGATCCGGTCAACGGCTATCTTCCCGCCGGATGGAGCCTCGACGAATGGTTCGCCAAGCGCGAGAGCGATCCCGCCGCAGTTGCCAAGGCCGCCAAGGCGTCGATGGCGGTGCATGTGCAGGCGATGCTCGACCTGCAGGCGGTGGGCGTGCCGACGACCGATTATGGCAACAATATCCGCCAGATGGCGAAGGATGAGGGCGTCGAAAACGCCTTCGATTTCCCCGGCTTCGTCCCCGCCTATGTCCGGCCGCTGTTCTGCCGCGGCATCGGTCCGTTCCGCTGGGCGGCGCTGTCGGGTGATCCCGAGGACATTTACAAAACCGACGCCAAGGTGAAGGAGTTGCTGCCCGACAACGCGCACCTCCACAACTGGCTCGACATGGCGCGCGAGAAGATCCAGTTTCAGGGCCTGCCCGCGCGCATCTGCTGGGTCGGACTCGGCGACCGCCACCGGCTCGGCCTCGCCTTCAACGAGATGGTCGCATCGGGCGAACTCAAGGCGCCCGTCGTAATCGGCCGCGATCATCTCGATTCGGGTTCAGTCGCCTCGCCTAACCGCGAAACCGAAGCGATGCGCGACGGGTCGGATGCGGTTTCGGACTGGCCATTGCTCAACGCCCTGCTCAACACCGCGAGCGGCGCGACCTGGGTGTCGCTCCACCATGGCGGCGGCGTCGGCATGGGCTATTCGCAGCACAGCGGCATGGTGATCGTCGCCGACGGCACGCCCGAGGCGGCGAAGCGGCTTGAGCGCGTATTGTGGAACGACCCCGGCACCGGTGTGATGCGCCATGCCGACGCGGGGTACGACATCGCGATCGACTGCGCGCACGAGAAAGGTCTCGACCTCCCCTCGCTCGCGCGGTGAGGGCGTCCACCTCGTCCGGCGTCAGGCCTTGAAGATCAGGTCGAGCATCTGTGCTTTCCAGATCGCGATCGCCCGATCGACGACCGCCGGGTCGGGGTTGCGGATATATTCGACCGTCAGCCCCCGCGTCACCGCACTGTTAAGCAGTTGCAGGCTGCGATGCGCGGCGTCGTCGCGGATACCCGCCGCGTGCAGGATCGAATAGGCCCAGAGCCGCACGCGCCGGTCGAACCGACGCGCACCCGGCCCGACTTCGCGGTCGAGGTCTGGGTCGTTGCGGCGCCCAAGGTGGATTTCCACCACCGCCGCCATCTCGGGCCGGCTGACCATGGGGAAATTGGCGTCGATCAGATTTTCTATCGACTCCCACGGCGTCGTGCCGCGCCGGATCGCCTCGATATAGACGCGCGTCCGATAGGTGGAAAATTCCGCCGCCACAGCCGCCATGACCTTCGCTTTGGTCGGTAACAATTTCGCCGGTACGCCCGCGATCACCCTGCCGATAGGCTTCGGCAACAACGGGCTGCCGGTGAGCGTCCAGTTCGCGACCGGACCCGGGGGCGAGGCGCTGCTGCTGGCGTTCGCCTATCAGCTCGAAGCGGCGACCCGGTGGTGGCGACACACCCCGCCGCTGTGAGTCGGCGACGATCGACGCCGATTGCCGCGAAACGACAAAGGGCCGCCCCCGCGGGGACGGCCCTTCCATTGTCTTGCTGCACGCGGACGGCTTAGCCGGGCATGGCCTCCGCAAAGACGGTCATGCTCGATTCTGCCGCATGCGGCGTGTGACAATGAGACATTCGACCACCTCCTTTCGCTTGTTGACGATGAAAGGAAGATGGGCCGCAATCGCCGACATTTCAAGATGGCTTGTTTTCAGATGCTTCCGCTACGCGAAGCCCGGCGGTCGTCGCCGAACTATTCTCCTAGCAAGGCTGTTTACACGCATCGAATAGGCTGCGCGCGCGCGGGCGATGCGCTATGGCGACGGCATGTTCATCGAGCCGACTCCCCACGCTGGCGGCGCCTGCCCATCGGCGTCCGCATGATTGCCGGACGGGGCTGACGCACGATGGCGGACTATGTCTTCAAACCGCACGAACGACCGACGCTGCCGGGGTCGCCGGCGAACCCCGATCATCCGACTTCGCGCATGGTGCGCCATTTCCTGATCGGCTGCCTGATCGGGATCACCGGCGGGCTGGGCAACGCGCTCGTCACGGTCAATCTCAATTTCGCGCAAGGCACGCTCGGGCTCGACAGCGACGAGGCGGCGTGGCTTACCGCCGCCTATTTCATGACCAACGTCACCGCCAACCTGCTGCTCGTCAAATATCGCCAGCAATTCGGGCTCCAGCCGTTCATTCGCTACACATTGGTCGCCTATGCGGTGACGACGTTGATGCACCTCTTCATCCACGATTTCTGGACCTCGGTCGCCGTGCGGGCGATGAGCGGGATCGCCGCGAGCGGCCTGTCGACGCTCACCATCCTCTATTTCTTCCAGGCGCTTCCGGCACCCAAGCGGCTTGCCGCAGTGATGATCGGCATCTGTATCCCGCAGATCGCAACCCCGCTCGCACGCGTGCTGTCTCCGGGGCTGCTCATCTGGGGCGACTGGCACAATCTCTACTGGTTCGAATTCGGGCTCGCGCTTGCGACACTGGCGGCGGTCTGGGCGCAGCCGCTGCCGCCGAGCGAACGCGAAAAAGTGTTCGAGCCCCTCGACTTCCTGACCTTCGCGCTGTTCGCACCCGGGCTGTGGCTGCTCATCGCAGTCCTGTCGCAGGGACGTATCCAGTGGTGGACCGAACGGCCATGGATCGGCTGGTCGCTCGCCGCCAGCATCGCGCTGATCGCCGCCGCCTTCCTCGTCGAGCATCATCGCCGGAACCCGCTGATCAACACGCGCTGGCTCGGAACGCGCGAGATGCTTCGCCTGATCGCGGTGGCGGCATCGGTGCGCATCTTGCTGTCCGAACAGGCGTTCGGTTCGGTCGGTTTCCTGAGCGCCGTCGGGATGATCAACGACCAGATGGTCACGCTCAACCTGATCGTGGTGTTCGCGTCGATCGCGGGGCTTGCAACTGCGGTTCTGACCTTTCGCCCCGACAAGCTGACGCGTCCGATCCTCGCCGCGGTGATCCTGATCGTCATCGGATCGTTCATGGACGCGAATTCGAACAATCTGACACGGCCCTCCCAATTCTATCTCAGCCAGGCGCTGATCGGCTTCGCCTCGCTGCTTTTTCTTGCGCAGGCGATGGTCATCGGCATTGCGCGGACCTTGCTGGCTGGGGGCAAGAATTTCATCAGCTTCGTCGTGATCTTCAGCATGAGCCAGAGCATCGGCGGTCTCGCGGGCGGAACGCTGCTCGGCACCTTCCAGGTGGTGCGCGAGAAATATCACTCGCACGAATTGGTGCAGGATATCGTCGCGACCGATCCGATCGTCGCCGCGCGCCTCGGCGCGGGCAGCCGGGCGGTGGCCGGCACGGTCGGCGATCCTGTGCTCCGCAATGCCCAAGGCGCCGCGCTGCTCGGCCGGCAAACCACGCGCGAGGCCAATATACTGGCGTATAATGATGTTTTCCTGCTCGTCGGGGTGCTTGCCATCCTGACGGCGATCTGGGGCTTCGTCATAAGCTGGTCGATCCGGCGGCGAGGCGAGCCGTCGCCCGTGCTGATGCTGGTCCAGCGACTTCAGGCGCAGGCACAGGCAAATATGAAACAGGGGCAATGACATGAACGACGAAAAGGCAGATATGCCGCCCGAACAGGACAGCGCGTCCCTGCCGGCCGATCCCGTCCCGGCCGGCGCACCGGCGGACGAGGCAAAGCCTGCCGAGCCCGAACCCGACCCGCAGGTCGATCCCCCGCCCTCGTCGTGGCGACCGCCCGAAAAGAAGAAAACCACCGTCATCGCGATCGTCGCGATCGCACTCGTCGCGATCCTGGCGGTGCTGTTCGCGTGGAAGCTGCCGCCCTTCGCCGGCGGCGCGGAGCGCACGGATAATGCCTATGTTCGCGGCCGCGTGACCGTCATCAGCCCGCAGGTCAGCGGCTATGTCACCAGCGTGCCCGTCCAGGATTTTGCCGAAGTGAAGGCGGGACAGGTCCTCGCGACGATCGACGACCGCATCTATCGCGCGCGCGTCGCGCAGGCCGAAGCCAATGTCGCGGCGCAGGAGGCCTCGCTCGCCAATTCGGCGCAGGCGCAGCGCTCGCGCGAGGTCGCGACGAACAGCCAGGACGCCGGCGTCGCTAATGCGCAGGCGCAGCTCACGCGCGCCGAGGCCGACATGCGCCGCGCCCGCACCCTCGTCGCCGACGGATCGATCTCGACCCGCGAGTTCGACCAGACGCGCGCGGCGCTGCTCGCCGCGCAGGCTGCACTGCAACAGGCGCGCGCGAGCCGCGCCATCGGCACGCAGGACGTCCGCACCGTCGTCGTCGGGCGCGCCGGGCTCGAAGCCTCGGTGGCCGCCGCCAAGGCGCAGCTCCGCCTCGCGCAGATCGATCTCGACAACACGGTCATCAGGGCCCCCGCCGACGGCCAATTGTCCGAAATCGGGGTGCGGCAGGGCGCCTATGTCACCGCCGGTACGCAATTGCTGTCGGTCGTCCCGCACAATGTCTGGGTGATCGCCAATTTCAAGGAAGCGCAGACGGGCAAAATGGCGGTCGGACAGCGCGCACGGTTCAGCGTCGATGCGCTGGGCGGCGCCGAACTGACCGGGCGGATCGAAAACCTGTCCCCGGCGGCGGGATCGGAATTCGCGGTGCTGAAGGCCGACAATGCCACGGGCAATTTCGTCAAAGTCGCGCAGCGGATCGCGGTGCGGATCGCCATCGACCCGAAGCAGCCTCTGGCAAGACGGCTGCGCCCCGGCATGTCGGTGGAGGTCCATGTCGATACGAACAGCGGACCGCGGCGGTGATGCGGCGCAATCCGGCGCTGGCCTCGTTGCTCGCCATCCCCCTCGCCGCCTGCGCCGGTCCGCACGTCGCGACAACCGCCGCGGCGCCCGTCGCGCCGCCGGTTGCGTGGCGCACCGACGCCGGACCGACCGCAGCGCTCGAGCGCGACTGGTGGCGGGCGTTCGGTGACCCCGCGCTCGCGGCGCTGGTCGAACGCGCGCTCGCCAACAACAGCGATATCGGCGTCGCCGCCGCGCGCGTGCGCGAAGCACGCGCCAATATCGCGCTGGCCCGCGCCCAGACGCTTCCGGCGATCGACGCGACGCTCGGCGGCGGGCGGTCGCGATCGGTCAACCCCTTCGGCCAGCCGGTCGAACAGAATTTCGCGCAGCCGCAGGTCCAGGTCGCCTATGAAGTCGACCTGTTCGGCCGACTCGACGACCAGAAGGCGGCCGCGCGCGACCTCTATTTCGCCAGCGAGGCTGCGCATGACGCCGTGCGGCTCTCGGTCGCGGCGGCGGCGGCTGCCAATTATGTCACGCTCCGCGGCCTCGACGCCCGGCTGGAGGTTGCGCGCGCGACCGTGGCGGCACGCGCGGAATCGCTGCGCATTGCGAAGTCGCGCGTCGAATCGGGCTATTCGCCAAGGCTCGAGCTGGAGCAGGCGCAGGCGGAATATGACGCGACGGCACAGATTGTGCCGCAGATCGAACTCGCGATCGCACGCACCGAAGACGCGCTCAGCCTGCTCGTCGGTGATACGCCGCGGGCGATCGGCCGGGGCGATACGCTCGCCGCGCTGACGGTGCCGCCGGTGCCCGACGGCCTCCCGTCCGAACTGCTGCGCCGCCGCCCCGATGTCGCGCAGGCCGAATATCAGCTCGCCGCGACCGATCGAAACCTGGCCGCGGCGCGCAAGCGTTTCCTGCCGCAATTGCGCCTGACGTCCGCGGCGGGCGCGGCCTTTTCGACCCTGCTCGCCGATCCGGTCACCATCTGGTCGGTCGGCGGCAGCATCCTGGCCCCGATCTTCCAGGGCGGGCGCCTGACCGCGCAGGCTGATGCGGCGGGCGCGCAGCGCGATCAGGCTGCCTTCGCCTATCGGCGCACGGCGCTCACCGCGTTCCGCGAGGTCGAGGATGCGCTGGCGGCGGTCCGGCTGAGCGACCGTCAGATCCTGTTCGCGCGGTCGCAGCGTGACGCGCTCGCCGAAGGGTTGCGCCTTGCGACCAACCGCTACCGCGAAGGCTATTCGCCCTATCTCGAACAGCTTGATGCACAGCGCGGTCTGCTCGGCGCCGAACTGTCGCTGATTCAGCTGCGCGCCGATGCGCTCTCGGCGCGCATCCAGCTCTTTCAGGCAATGGGCGGCGGCTGGATCGCTTCGCGATAGTTGCAGTCAGACCAAGGATCGCGCTACCGGCCTTCGACGACAGGGTGAAACGGGAGCGGGCGGGTGTCAGAGGCAGGGGAAACAAACGACAGCATCGCCGCGGCGCAGGCCGGCGCCCTGCTCCCCGCCGTCGCTCTCAACGCGGCAACGGGCTTTGCGGGCGCCGTGCTGGCCGCGACGACGATGTTCGGGACGCCGGCCGAAGCCGTCGCGGATCTGTTCGTCGCCGCCGCGACGCTGCTTATGGGCGTCGGAGTGATCGCGGCCGCGCCGTATCGCGCGCGAAAGCGCCGCCAACCCACGACATGGCTTCGCGGCGCAACCGCGCTGATGCTTCTTTCGGGTCTCGCATGGGGGGCAATGCTGTTCTGGAGTACGCGCGCCGCCACCGATCCCCAATTGCTCGTCGTCACCGCGGTTGCGCTCGCCGCGATGACAATCGGCGCGGTATCGCTTCCTTATGCGCCGGCGCACCTTGCCTTCCACATCCCGGCGTCGGCGATCGCGGCGGCGGGGTTCCTGACCAGCGGGCGCAGCGGCCATTTTCAGGTCGGTATCGTGGCGCTCGTGCTTTGCGGCACGGTGGCGATCGCCGGGCGGTGGTTCGGAAGCGGAATCGCGCGCGCGGCGGAATTGTCGACGGAAAATGAACGGCTTGCCGGGGAACTGCGGGACCAGACGGCGGCATTGGGCCGGACCGACCCGCTGACCGGGCTCGCCAATCGCCGCGCCTTCGACGAGCGGCTCGAACTCTATTGGGCCATGGCGGCCCGGACGGATCGCCCGATCGCGCTCCTGGTCGTCGAAATCGACGATTTCGACGCTTACCGCAAAAATTTCGGCCCCGCAGCCATCGATCTTTGCGTGCAGGCGGTGGCCGACGTGCTCGCAGGCAGCGCACGCGAGGCGACCGATCTTGCGGCGCGGATGGGCGGCAGGACATTCGCGCTGCTCCTGCCCGACACGGGCAAGGACGCGGCGGCGCAGGTCGCCGAACGGATCGCCACGACGGTTGCATCCTTCACCCGCGAGCCCGCCGCCGGCCTGCCTGCCCCGGTGACCGTCGGCATCGGCGTCGCGGCCATGGCGCCGGCTTGCGCCGGGCCGGCTGCCGGGCTGCTCGAGCAGGCGGAACACGCCCTCGACCGGGCAACAATGGCCGTCCGGAACGGGTCACAGCATCGGACTGAGCCGACGGTTCAGAATTGATCGCGCAGCATTTCGCCGATCGAATTGGCGAAATGGCTTTCCATTGCGGCACGCGCCCTGGCCGGATCGCGGGTCGCAATCGCTTCGGCCACCTCGCGGCGCAGGGCCAGCGTCTCTTCGCGCTCGCGTGACGTTCGCCGGATGCCGCTGTCGGCGAGCGTCACGGCATAATAGCCGGGGCTGGCTTTCTCAGTGTCATGGCTGAAACGCTGGCGATAGCCCGATCCGGGCTGTTTCGGGTCGCCGGGATCGAGCTTGACCTCCCGCACCTGCGGCATGACGAGGATGTCGCCAAGATCCGAATGGCCCGCGCCCGAGAAATGGGTGTGGCTGACCCCCTGTATCGTCGGGTCGTTGTAGCTGTATCCGGCGGCATGATCGTAGCATTCGCGGATCTGGCACGTCGCGTCGGTGTCGGGCGATAGCTGGACCATGCCAAAGGGCGCGGTCGCGCCGGGGAAGGTGCGGCCTTCGGGGCCCGTGCCGATCATCGGATCGACGAAGGCGAGCGGGTCGGACGCCGGTTGCTCGGCGAAGAACTGGATTGGCAGGAGGGCGAGCAGCGCGGCGGCGGACAGACGTTTCATCGCGCTCTTGTGCCGCGAAGCGATCAAGCTGCCCAATCGGGAAACGATCGCCCCGACCGCACCTAGGACGCTGTAAAATCCTCGGCTCGCAACGACTTCACCAGCTGGACGAAGGATTTCTTGGCGAGCGTTTTCAGGATCGGCATCTGGGCGACCCAGGGCTTTTGATAGCCGGCGAAGACCGTCATGCCCTCCATCGATCCCGATATGAACAGCGCCAGTATCTCGCGCTGGTCGCTCGGCAGTTCGGGATTGATCTCCGCAATCAGTTCATTGAGCGATACGCGCGCGCGGTCGTAAAGCTCGCTCATCCGGTCATGGATGAAGGGGTCATGGTTCGCCATCGCCCACAGTTCGGGGAAGAAGCGCGTCGTCTTCTTGGTCGTGATATCCTCGAGGATCAGCATGACCATATTCTCGAGCCGCGCCTCGGCACTTGCGCCGGGCTCATGAATGATCTCGTCGAACGATTCCTCGTAGCTGCTGATCACTGCGTTGAGCAGTTCGCGGATCAATTCCTCCTTCGACCGGAAATAATAGTTGAGGTTTCCGACGTTCATTCCCGATTCGGTTGCGATCCGCCGGAGCGTCAATGCCGCCGATCCATGGTTGACGAGCAGCGACAGCGCCGAGCGGAGTATATGCTCGAACCCGTCCTGGCCGCGCGCATAGCCCCCCGGCCGCGGGGTGATTTTCAGGTCGGGCACAATGAAATTCGTCAAGATTCAGCATCCTTCGCGGTCTAGGTAACCGCGTTGGCGACCTTGGACAAGTGCCCTAATTTTGACACTTGACTAAAATTGGACGAACGATCAACATCAGCTCGAATCGGCCGTCAGAGCCGATTGTCAGCACGAACGAGGGAGTGCGGGATGCAGAGCATTCTGAGAGGGGCGGCGTTTGCCGCGTTGATGTGGTCGGTCGGCGCGGCAGGCGCAGCGGGTTATCCGCAGCCCTTGCCCGAAGAGCCGGTTCCGACAGTCACCGAACTGCCCGAACGCTATCCCGCGAGCTGGGTCGTTGTGCACGACCTGCATTTCAACAGCCTGCCCGACGGTCGCGCGGCGCTGGTCGATGTCGGGGCGGACAACCACCATCTGCGCGGCCAAATCCCGGTCGCGCAATTCGGCAACATCCTGCCGTCGACGACGCGCGGCGAAATCTATGTCGGCGAAACCTTCTATTCGCGGCTGACCCGCGGCGAACGCACCGACGTCATCACCATCTGGGACACGAAGACGCTGGCGCCGAAGGGTGAGATCGTCCTGCCCGGCGGCAAGCGCGGGCTGTTCGTCACGCTGCGCAACAGCCTGCAACTCACGAATGACGAGAAATGGGCGCTGGTTTTCAATTTCACCCCCGGCTCCTCGGTCACCGTCGTCGATCTCGATGGACGCAAGATCCTGTCTGACATCGACCTGCCGGGCTGCTCGCTTGTCTATCCGACCGGGCCGCGCGGTTTCACCTCGCTCTGCGCCGACGGCACGATGACGAGCATGACGCTCGACGCGGCGGGCAAGCCGGGGGCCGCCGTGACGAGCGAAGCGTTCAACGATATCGACGACGATCCGCTGTTCATGACCCCCGCAATGGTCGGGCGCACCGGCTGGTTCGTCAGCTTCAAGGGCAATCTGCGCGCCATCGACTTTTCGGGCGCCGCGGCGAAGGATCTCGGCAGCTTCGCTATTCCGGCGCAGGCGGGCGGTGACCCCGAATGGCGCCCCGGCGGCTGGCAGGTCATTTCGGCCGACCGTGCCGGACTGCTTTATGTACTGATGAATCCCAAGGGCGGCGAGGGGTCGCACAAGGATGGCGGCACCGAAGCGTGGGTGATCGACCCGAAAGCAAAAACGGTCGTCCGCCGCATCGCGCTCAAGAATCACAGCATCTCGATCGAGGCGACGCAGCAGGAAACGCCCCTGCTTGTCGCGTCGCGCCCCGACGGATCGCTCGACGTTTATGACGCCGCGACCGGCGCCTTCGTCCGTACCGTCGCGAGCGTTGCGCACGACCCGATGACAATGACGGCGGCCCGCTGATGCCCGCGATCGCATCCGTCCTCGCGCTGTTTCTCGCGCTGGTCCTCGCCATTGCGGCGGCGCACAAGCTCGCCGAACGGGCGCGCCTAGCCGCGGCGACCGCCGGGCTGCTCCGTCTCGATCCCGCCGTCGCCGCGCCGGTGACGATGGCCGCCGCCGCGATCGAGTTGGCTGCTTCGCTTGCCCTGCTCTTTCCGGCGTCGCGCATCGCGGGGGCGCTGCTCGCTGTACTCGTCTGGGCCGGATATGGCGCCGCGCTGCTCGCCGCGCGGCGCCGCGGCGACGGCGGCCTCGATTGCGGCTGCGATTTCGGCAGGCGGCAGACCGGTATCGGCCGCTTCGCCATCGCGCGTGCGCTGGCGCTCGCCCTCGCCGCGCTTGCGCTCATTCCCCTCTCTCCCGCCGGGGGCGGCAGCGTCGATGTGCAATCGGTCTTCGCCGCCCTCGCCTTTGTCGCGCTGCTCTTCGCCGCCGGCGAAATCGCCCATCTTCCCGCCACCAGCCGGAGTGCTGCCCGATGACCGGATTTTTCCTCGCCTCACAAATCTTGCTATGGATCGCCGTCGCCGTTCTGGGGGTGTTCGTCGCCGCGCTCGCGCGGCAGGTCGGGGTCCTGCACGAACGCATCGCACCCGCTGGCGCGCTGACGCTGCATCAAAAGGTCAATGTCGGCGACAAGGCGCCCGAGATGACGCTGCGGACGCTGGAAGGCAAGGAGGTCGCGATCGGCGGTGAGCGCGCGCGCCGCGGCCAACTGATCTTCTTCCTCTCGCCCGACTGCCCGGTGTGCAAGACATTGCTGCCCGTCGTCCGCTCGGCGAGCGAGGCCGAGCGTGGCTGGCTCGACGTCGTGCTCGCCAGCGACGGCGACGCCGCGGCGCATCGCCGGCTCGTGATGGCCGAGGGGCTCGCGCGCTTTGACTATGTCTTGTCCGAAGAGCTCGGCCGATCGCTCGGCGTCTCGAAGCTGCCCTATGCGGTGCTGATCGACGAGGAAGGCCGCATCGCGTCGCTCGGCCTCGTCAACAATCGCGAGCATCTGGAAAGCCTGTTTGAGGCCAAGGAGCGCCGCGTCGCATCGATCCAAGAATATCTCGCGCGCGGCTGAACCCGCACGACGCGACAACAAGGGGACGGATATGTCGGGACTGGACAAATTTTCGGAGAAAGTGACCCGCCGGGTCGCCCGCGCGACATCGAGGCGCAGCCTGCTGACACTGATCGGCGGCGCGCTGACCGGCGCGGCGGTGATCCCGGTGCTGCCGGTGTCGCGCGCGCAGGCCCAAGGACACGGCCATGGCGGCGGCGATCCGATCGCTCCGCAACCGACGGGCAATCCGCAGGATCCCGGCGACCAGACGCAATGCGATTATTGGCGCTATTGCGCAATCGACGGCTTTTTGTGCAGTTGCTGCGGCGGCACCGCGAGCAGTTGCCCGCCGGGAACCGAAATGTCGCCGATCACCTGGATCGGCACCTGCCAGAATCCAGCCGACAACCGCGCCTATATCATCAGCTATAACGACTGCTGCGGCAAATCCTCGTGCGGGCGCTGCCTGTGCAACCGTAACGAGCGTGACCGGCCGATGGTGCGCCCGCAAGCGAACAATGACATCAACTGGTGCCTCGGGACCGAGAGCGCGATCTATAATTGTTCGACCGCAGTGATCCTCGGCGTTGCGTTGGACCAGCAATGATGCGGCGGCTTGCGATCCTTGCCGCAACCGCCGGGCTGACAGCCGCAGGGCATGCCGATGCTCAGGACGGTGCGACGATCTATAAACGCTGCGCCGCGTGCCATCTGGCCAACGGTGCCGGGGTCCCGGGTGCCTTTCCGCCATTGAAGACCGATGTCCGCAAGCTGGCGGCAACCCCCGCCGGGCGCCGTTATCTCGCACTGGTCGTGATCCGCGGCGTATCGGGACCGATCACCGTCGAGGGCAAGGCCTATCGCGGAATGATGCCCGCGCAGGCGGGGCTGAACGACGCACAGGTGGCCGCGGTGCTGAACCATGTGGTGCGCGGCGGATCGGCGAAAGCCTTCACGCCGAAAGAGATTGCGGGATATCGGGCGGGCAGCGCGGCGCTCAACTCGGCCGCTGTGGGACGGTTGCAGCCGAAATGAAATGGCTGGCCGCGTCCGCGCTGATCGTGGCGACCGGAACGGCCGTTGCCACCCCGGCGTGGAGCGGGACCGAGGCCATTCCGGGCGTCGAAAATGCGGCGCGCGCGCGGCAGAACTGGATGTTGTCGTGCCAGGGCTGCCACCGCGCCGACGCGACCGGAACGCCGCAGACGACGCCGACGATGGCGGGTTTCGTCGCGCGCTTCCTGCAAGTGCCGGGCGGGCGCGAATATCTGGTGCAGGTGCCGGGAGTCGCGACGGCGGCGCTATCCGATGCCGACCTGGCCGAAGTGGTGAATTGGTCGCTCGTGCGCTTCGATGCCGCGAACGTCCCGGCCGACTTCAGGCCCTACACCGCTGCCGAGGTCGGGCGGCTGCGGCTGAAGCCGCTGCGCGCGGAGGCGATGACGATGCGCGCGGGCATGGTCGCCCGCATGGCGCAGGACGATAAGGGAAACAAGAACAGGGGAGGATTTTGATGACCAAGGGAATGATGCGGCGTGCCGCCCGTCCGACGCTTGCGCTGCTGCTGGCGGGCGTATCGATGCCGGCACTGGCGCAGGAAAGCGCCGCCGAAGCCGCCGACGCCGAAACGGTCGACGGGACCGACATCGTCGTCACCGCGCAAAAACGATCCGAGCGGCTGCAGGATGTTCCGATCGCGGTCAGCGCGATCGGCGGCGACTCGCTCGAAAGGCAGCGCGTGACGCAAGCCGACGAACTGGCCGGCAAGATCGTCAACCTCCAGCTCACTTCGACGGTCGGCGACAACACCCCGATCTTTGCGCTGCGCGGCGTGTCGATGTCCGACTATAGCCTCAACCAAGCGAGCCCTGTCGCGACTTATTACGACGAAGTCTACAAGGGCAATTTCGCTTTCCTCGGGGTCGCGATGTACGACCTCGAGCGCGTCGAGGTTCTGCGCGGACCGCAGGGGACGCTCTACGGGAAAAACACCACCGGCGGCGCAGTCAATTTGATCAGCCGTACGCCGGTGCTCGGCGACACCGAGGGGTATTTGAACCTCGGCTATGGAAATTATGACCGCTATGAAGCCAATGGCGCCGTGAGCGTGCCGCTCGGCGAGACGCTGGCGGCGCGCGTCGCCTTCACCTTCGCGCGCGCCGATGGCTGGTTCAAGAACCAGCTGCCGGACGAACCCGATCTTGCGAGCGTGCGCGAATATGGCATCCGCGGCAGCCTGCTCTTCGAACCGAGCGCCGGTGCGCGCTTCGTCCTGCGTGCATCGACCAGCTATCAGAACCCGCGTAATTACGGCATCTATGCGCAGCCCGAAACGGTGAACCGGCCGGGGCTGGGCCGCCGCGAGATCGAGGCCAATGTCACAGACCGGCGCCGCGCGCGGACTTAGTCGGTATCGCTGACGGGAACGGTCGATCTGAGCGATACGCTCGCGATCACCAGCGTCACGTCGTGGGACAAGGGGCGGCTGAATTTCTATGAGGACACCGACGGTACGGCGACCGAGTTGCTCGAAATCCCCTATACCGACCGGGCGACGCAATTCGCGCAGGACCTGCGCCTGACAAGCGACTTCGGCGGCCCGTTCAACTTCATCCTCGGCGCCTATTTCAATCGCGAGAAGGTCTATAACGAAACGACCTTCGAAATCGGCAAGGATATCGATGTCGATGGAAATGGCGTGATCGACGTCGATGACTGCGCGGCGGGCCTCCCGCTTGCCTGCCTGTTCCGCAACAGCTTCGACCAGGTCAAGAAGAGCTATGCGCTCTATTCGGACATGAGTTTCGAGGTCAGCGACCGGTTCACGCTGCGCGGCGGCCTTCGCTTCACGCACGACAAGGGCGTACAGAGCAATTTCGAGTCGAATGCCCTCGGCGTCGATGGCGTGCTGGTCGCAAATCTGATCCCGTCGTCGCGGCTGGAATATAGCCAGGAAAATCTGTCGGGAAAGATCGGCGCCGATTACAAGGTCAATCCCGACGTGATGGTTTATGGCCATTACAGTCGCGGCTACCGCGCGCCGAGCTTCAACGCTCAGGCATTCTTCGACCCATCCGAACTGTCGGTCGCGAAAGCGGAAAAGATCGACGCGTTCGAGCTGGGACTAAAGAGCCAGTTCGCCGACCGCCGCGTCACGCTCAACATGGCGGCGTTCCGCTATACCTACAGCAACCAGCAATTCATCAACGTCGATCCCGCGAGCGCGGCGCAGACCTTGCTGAATATCCCCCGTTCGCGCATCCTGGGCGGCGAGGCCGAACTGACCGTGCGTGCGACCGACATGGTCACGCTGCGCGGCGGCATCGGCCTGCTCGATACCAAGATCAAGCGCGGGACCGTCAGCGGTGTCGATGTCGGCGGAAACCGTCTGTCGAACGCGCCGAAGCTGACCTTTACAGGCGGGTTCGATGCAACGGTGATGGATGGTTCGAGCGGCAAGCTGAGCGTCCACGGCGACCTCAACTATGCGTCGAACCAATATTTCGAAGTGCTCAACATCGCGCGGCTGCGGCAGGACAGCTATGTTCTCCTCGCCGGGCATATCGACTGGGAATCGGCCGACGGCCGCTGGAACGCGTCGGTCTGGGGCAAGAATCTCACCAACAAATTCTACTTCACCTCGCGCGTCGACCTGCTCGCGGGCTTCGGTTTCGACTATAACCATGTCGGAACTCCGCGAACCTACGGCGTGACCGTGGGCATGAAATTCTGAACGGAGAGCGGCATGTCTGACTATAAGATGCTGATCGGCGGCAAACTGGTCGAGGGCGATCACAGCATGGACGTCGTCAACCCGGCGACCGAAGAGATATTCGTGACCGTCGCGCGCGCGTCCGAGCGGCAGGCGGACGAGGCAATCGAAGCCGCGTCGACCGCCTTTCCCGGCTGGGCCGAGGTGCCCCTGGCCGAGCGGCAGGCGAAAGTCGCCGCGCTGGCGGATGCGATCGCCGCCAACGCCGACAGGCTGGCACGCGCGTTGACGCAGGAACAGGGCAAGCCGCTCGCCGAGGCGCAGGGCGAGATCGCGTGGGCCGAAGGTTATCTGCGCCACTATGCGACGCTCGAAATCGCCGAGCGGGTGATCCAGGACGACGCGAGCGGGCTGATCCAGGTTCGCCGCAAGCCGCTCGGTGTGGTCGCGGGGATCATCGCGTGGAATTTCCCGCTGCTCGTCGCCTGCTGGAAGATCGGACCGGCAGTGATCGCGGGCAACACGGTCGTGCTGAAACCCGCGCCGACGACACCGGTCTGCGCGCTGATGCTCGGTGAATTCTGCCAGAATATTTTTCCGGCGGGTGTCGTAAATATCATCATCGACGCCAATGATCTGGGCGGTTACCTGACCGCCGATCCGCGCATTGCCAAGGTCGGCTTCACCGGGTCGACCGCAACGGGCAAGAAGATCATGGCGAGCGCCGCGGACGGGCTTAAACGCCTGACACTGGAACTCGGTGGCAACGATCCGGGCATCGTGCTCGACGACGTCGATGTGCGCGAGGTAGCGCAGGGCATCTTCAACGCGGCCTTCCTCAACTGCGGGCAGGTTTGCCTCGCGATCAAGCGCGCCTATGTCCACGACAGCATCTATGACGCGATGTGCGACGAACTGGCACGGCTCGCCGAAGCCGCGGTCGTCGACGACGGACTGGCGCAAGGCGCGCAGATCGGTCCGATCCAGAACAAGGCGCAATTCGAAAAGGTAAAGGCTTTCCTTGAAAGCGCGCGCCGCGACGGGACGATCGTCGCGGGCGGCGAGATCATCGACCGCGCCGGCTATTTCCTGCGCCCGACGATCGTGCGCGACGTGACCGACGGGCACGAAATCGTCGACGAGGAACAGTTCGGCCCGATTCTGCCGGTGATCCGTTTTTCGGACGTCGACGATGTCGTCGCGCGCGCCAATGCGTCGCCTTACGGCCTCGGCGCATCGATATGGTCGCGCGACGTCGATCGCGCGGTGTCGGTCGCGAACCGCATCGAAAGCGGGTCGGTGTGGGTGAACCAGCATGTCGCGATCGGACCACACATCCCGATGGCCGGGGTCAAATCTTCCGGCCTCGGCGTCGAGCAGTCCGAAGAAGGGCTCGCCGAATATACGCAATTGTCGGTGATCAACGTGGCGCGCGGCGGATGAGCGAAGACTTCGACTGGAATCCGCCGACGCACTATAATTTCGCGCGCGACGCGATCGACCGACTGGCGAAGGAACGACCGGCCGACCGCGCGATGCTCTGGACCGACGGCGCCGGGACGCCAGTCGACCGAAGTTTCGCCGAACTGTCGGAGCATAGCGCGCGCGCCGCCTTCGTTCTACACGCCGCCGGGGTGAGGCGCGGCGACACCGTGCTGATCCTGATGTCGCGCGAAATCGAATGGTGGGAGTTGATGCTTGCCTGCTTGCGCCTCGGCGCGATCGCCTCGCCCGGCACGGTCCAGCTGACGCCGAAAGATATCGCCTATCGCTGCGCCGCGGCGGACGCCCGCTGCATCGTCGCCGGGATCGATGTCGCGCCGCGCGTCGACGAAACGCCGATCGACGCGGCAATCCCGCTGATCCACGTCGGCGGCGCGCGCGCCGGGTGGATGGACTATTGCGCGGCGAAGGCGGTCGCAAAGCCGCTCGCCGAGATTGCCGACACCGCGTTCGACGATCCCGCGCTCTGCTATTTCACCAGCGGTACGACAGGACAGCCCAAGATGACGATCCACGGCGCGGGATATCCGCTCGCGCACGAGATTACAGGCCGTTTCTGGCTCGATCTTGGCCCCGGCGACCTGCACTGGAATATGTCCGACACCGGCTGGGCAAAAGCAGCATGGAGCAGTCTGTTCGCACCTTGGCTGATGGGCGCCGCGATCTTTGTTCACCACGCTCCGGGATTCGACCCCGCCGTCGCGATGGATCTGCTCGAACGTCATCCCGTGACGACGCTCTGCGCGCCCCCCACCGCCTACCGCATGTTCGTGCGCAGCGACCTGGACGGGCGGACCTTCGGGCAATTGCGGCACTGCGTCAGCGCGGGCGAGCCGCTTAATCCCGAGGTGATCGATCTCTGGAAGCAGGCGACCGGGCTCGAAATCCACGATGGCTACGGCCAGACCGAAACGGTGCTGCTTTGCTGCAACCGTGCGGGCGCCGCGCGGCAGGGGGCGATGGGGCGACCGACACCAGGCATCGACCTGGCGGTGATCGGCCATGACGGCGCAATCTTGTCACCGAACGAGGAAGGCGACATTGCGCTGCGCGTCAGCGAGGGGCGCCCGCCGGGGCTCTTCCTTGGCTATCGCGGCGACCCCGATCGGACCGCTAGCGTGTTCCGCCATGGCTGGTACCTAACCGGCGACCGTGCGACAGTCGATGAGGACGGCTTTTTCTGGTTCGTCGGGCGCGCCGACGACGTCATCCTGTCGTCGGGTTATCGCATCGGGCCCTTCGAGGTCGAAAGCGTGCTGTTCGAACATGAAGCGGTCGCCGAAAGCGCCGTCGTCGCGAGCCCGGACCCCACGCGCGGCGAGGTGGTCAAGGCGTTCATCGTTCTCGCGGCGGGGCATCAGGCGTCCGAAGAACTGGCGAAGGCACTGCAGGAGCATGTCAAGCGAACGACCGCGCCATACAAATATCCGCGCCGGATTGAATTCGTGGCAAGCCTGCCCAAGACCGTCAGCGGCAAGATCCGGCGCAAGGAATTGCGCGACAATGAATTCAGGAATGGATTGGCATGACCGACAGCATCGTTCGCGGGGACACGGGCGCTACGTTGATCGAAACCACGATCGGCGACTGTTTCGACCGGACCGTCGCGCGCCACCCCGATGGCGAGGCGCTGGTGGTGCGCCACCAGTCGGTTCGCTGGAGCTGGCGCGAGCTCAAGGCGCGCGTCGATGCGGTCGCGGCGGGACTGCTCGAACGCGGACTGAAACCCGGCGACCGGGTCGGCATCTGGGCGCCCAATTGCGCCGAATGGGCCGTCGTCCAGTTCGCCACGGCCAAGGCGGGGCTGATCCTCGTCAACATCAACCCCGCATATCGCGTCGCCGAACTCGACTATGCGCTGAACAAGGTGGGATGCGCGGCGCTGATCCTCGCGCCGTCGCACAAGGGCAGCGATTATGTCGCAATGCTCGGGGAACTCGCGCCGGAACTGCCGACATCGACCCCGGGAATGCTGCGCGCGGCGCGCCTACCCGACCTTCGCCATATCATCGTGCTGGACGACAAGGATCATGCCGGTTGCTTGCCGTTCGACGCGCTCGCCAGCGCCGACACGGGCCTACTTGCGGATATTCGCATCGATCCCGCCATGCCGGTCAACATCCAGTTCACCAGCGGCACCACCGGCTTTCCCAAAGGCGCGACGCTGTCGCATCGCAACATCCTCAACAACGGCGCGTTCGTGGGCGCACGCATCGGGCTTGCCGCGGCGGATCGGCTGTGCATTCCCGTGCCGCTTTACCATTGTTTCGGCATGGTGATGGGCAACCTGGCCTGTGCGGTACATGGCGCGACGATGATCTATCCGGCCGAGGCCTTCGATCCGCACGCCGTTCTCGAAACCGTCGAGGCCGAACGTTGCACCGCGCTTTACGGTGTACCGACGATGTTCATCGCCGCGCTCGCGCATCCCGATTTCGACCGGTTCGACCTTTCTTCGCTGCGCACCGGGATCATGGCGGGATCGCCCTGCCCAATGACGGTAATGCGCGAGGTGATAGACCGGATGCACATGGACCAGGTCACGATCGCCTATGGCATGACCGAAACAAGCCCGGTCAGTTTCCAGAGCGATACCGACGATCCGCTCGACCTGCGCGTATCGACGGTCGGCCGTATCCAGCCGCATCTCGAGGTCAAGCTGATCGATCTGGCGGGCGACGTCGTACCTCGCGGCCAGACGGGCGAGCTTTGCACGCGCGGCTATTCGGTCATGCTCGGCTATTGGAACGATGCGGATCGCACGGCGGAGGCGATCGATGCCGAGGGCTGGATGCACACCGGCGATCTCGCGACGATCGACGCGGCGGGATATTGCCGGATCGTCGGCCGCATCAAGGACATGGTGATCCGCGGCGGCGAGAATATCTATCCGCGCGAGATCGAGGAATATCTGATGACGCACGACGATATCATCGATGCGCAATGCGTCGGCGTGCCCGACGAGAAATATGGCGAGGAGCTGTGCGCGTGGATCATCCTGCGCGCGGGCTCGGCCCTGACCGCCGACGAGGTGCGCGATTTTTGCCGGGGCCGCATCGCGCATTACAAGATCCCGCGCCACATCCGGTTCGTCGAGGGTTTTCCGATGACGGTGACCGGCAAAGTGCAGAAGTTCGCGATGCGCGAACAGACGCTCCAGTTGCTGAACGAGGCGAAACGGTCGGCGACGACGAGGACCTGAGCGCCTGGCGGGAGGTCCTCACCGCGGCTCGGGCGCCGACATATACAAGCCGTCGGTAGCCGGGTCGATCGACAGCACAGGCGAACTTGCGCAAGGAAAGGCGGCATTCATCGCCATTAGGAACAGATGGTGCGTCGAAATATGCCGGATCGTCGGATTATCACGCAGGAATGTGTGGAACCGGTCGCGATGCTGTTCATAGGAGGCGCCCGGCGGCAGGCAATATATCGCCTCTTCGGGGGTCTTGCCCATGTTCATGACCGGCGCGTCGGCGATACCCATGAAATATCCGATGCACGCGCTATAATCCTTCGGGCCTACAACGCATTGATTATAATAGGAATCGCCCCTCGCCAGGCTCTCGCGCATTTGGAAGGCGGCGCCCGGGGCTGGCGCCATTCCCGCGACCAGGGCCAACGCAAACAGTCGTTTCAATTGCCTCTCCGATCGTCTGGAATCGGGGCCTTATAGTCGATGCAGCCCGAAGAGCGCCAATAGGATTTGGGCAACAACGCATCCGGTCGCTTTTCACCAGCGCCGCTGTCCGGATCGCGCTTGCAAATCCAATTTGGAAACTGCGGTAAGGGGTGAACAGCGACCGTCGACTCTCAAAGGTCCAATACGGCGCCGCCCGGTGGCATCTTTTCTATTACATAGAACATAGACAAAAAATGTTATCCGACTGGTTCGCACATAATCTGGAGGATTTCACGAGGAAGATCTTCCAGATCTGGATCCTGCCGACCCGCGACGGCGAAGCGCCGCAGTGGAGCGCGAAACCCTTCCCCAAGGGCGAGCGGTAGGGTAGGCTCGTGACGCTCGCGTCGGGTTATGACAATGACAATGAAGCGCTGCCGATCCGTACCGACGCGCGCGTCGTCGGCGCGACGCTTCGCGCCGGCGAGAAGGCAGAATATCAGCTGGGCAAGGACCGCAAGGCCTATCTCGTCCCGGCGAAGGGTGCGGTGCAGACCGATGACGTCCGCGTGAACGCCCGCGACGGCGCCGCGATCCGCGACATCGACGTGCTGCGCGTGACGGCGATCGAGGACAGCGAAATCGTCCCCGTCGACGCGACCTGACCATGACCGGAGCGCCGCCCAGCCGGCGGCGCTCCACCGGGGGAGAATGACGATGATCCGTTTCAGGGACCGCGGCGCACGCGGCCGCCACCAGGGCGGCCAGATCGACGCCTGGCACAGCTTTTCCTTCGCCGATTACAACGATCCCAAACATATGGGCTTCCGCGCGCTCCGCGTACTGAACGAGGACCGCGTCGTCCCCGGCGCCGGCTTGCCCGAACATGGGCACGAAGACATGGAGATCGTGACGATCGTGCTGAAAGGCGCCGTCGAACATCGCGACGACCTGGGCAACAGCGCGATCATCGGCGCGGGCGAGGTCCAGCGAATGAGCGCGGGGACCGGCATCCGCCACAGCGAACGCAACCCCGGCGCCGACGAACGCACCCACTTGCTCCAGATCTGGATCATTCCCGCCACGTTCGGCGGCCCGCCGTCCTATGAACAAAAAGCCTTCGCGGACGACGACGATCGAAACCGCTGGATCACCATTGCAAGCGGCGACGGGCGCGATGGATCGCTGACGCTGCGGCAGGATGCCGTCATGGCGATCGCCCGCCTTGACGAAGGGGTGACGATCGCGCGCGAAATCGATCCCGATCGCGGCTATTGGGTGCAGGTCATCGGCGGCCTGATCGGCCTCAATGGCACCGAAATGCGCGAAGGCGACGGCGCCGCGCTGACGTCGGAAACCCTGCTGTCCATCGAAGCCGATTCCGAAGCCGAAGTCCTGCTCATCGACCTGCCTTGAGCAACGCCTTGGCCGCATGGCCTGCGGCCTTGTCCGCCGATATGCCGAGGCCCGAAAGCCCAAGCATGATCATGTCGGCGATGCGTCGGTGTGCTTCGGCTTCGCCGAACCGCCGTTCGACAAGGTTCGACATCAGCGCCTGGCACAGGCCGAGCCAGTAGAGCACGCCGCTCTCCTTCGCTTCGGGCCGGAGCAGGCCGCGCGCGCAGGCCGATTCAAAATCGTCGAGCACCCCCTTGTTGAGCGGATGCGCACGGGCGGTCGAGCTGCCGTGGCTGCGCAGCAGCACGATGGTCCGCTTTGGGTTTCCGAGCGCGAATGCGGCCCCGACCCGCATGCCGCCGGCAATCCGTTCGACGGGGTCGGCGACATCGGCGTTGGCCCTGGTAATCTGATCCTCCAGTTCCAGTCTGACCTCGGTGGCGATCGCTTCCGCAAAGGCCTGTTTGTCCTCGAAATGATTGAAAAAACTTCCCTTGGCGACACCGGCTTTCGCGACGACCTCGTCGATCGGAATGGCGTCGATCGGCTTTTCGGCGAGCAGGTCAAAGCCCGCCGAAATCAGCGCGGTGCGGGTGCGGGCGGCGCGGGGTGAAAGCTCGGGCTGTGTGGCCATACCGCTCTCTACTTGACTATCCGGTCATATTCAACCTAATTGACCAAATAGTCATATACGAGTCGCAGGGAGAGATCATGGCCGTCATCAAGGTCGAAGACATGGCGCATGTGCGCTTCGCCGCACCCGACCTGGCGGCGATGCGGGCTTTTCTCGAGGATTTCGGGATGACCGTGTTCGAGGCCGGCGGGCGCCTTTACGGCAAGGGCAGCGACGGCCGTCCCTTTGTCCATGTCACCGAACCCGGCGAGGCAAAATTCCTTGCCATCGGATTGCGCGCAGAAACGCTCGCCGACCTCGACCGGCTCGCCGCCGCCGAGGGTGTAACCGTCGAGGATTCCGTCGCGCCCGGCGGCGGCAAGGTCGTGCGACTCACCGATCCCGACGGCTATGGTGTCGAGGTCGTGGCCGGACAGGCCAAGGGCGAGACCAGCCTTCCCTTCCCCGATCGGCCACGCAACACCGCTGCCGCCAAGCCGCGCGTTCGCAAAGCCGTGCGGCTGGAGGCGGCACCCGCGCACGTCCGCCGTATCGGCCATGCAGTCCTCAAGGTGCGCGACTTTCGTCTGTCGGAGGCGTGGTACAAGCATCGCTTCGGTTTCCTCACCTCCGACGAGGTAGAAGCCGCAAAGGACGTACCGCTCGGCGCCTTCATGCGCTGCGACCGCGGCGACAAGCCCGCCGACCATCATACGATCTTCCTCGCGCAGTTGCCGGGGGAACTCGGCCTGCTCCATGCCGCGTTCGAGGTCGCCAATCTCGACGACCTGATGCTGGGTCACCAATATCTGAAGGCGAAAAAGCACCAGCCGGCGTGGGGCGTCGGGCGCCATGTCATGGGCAGCCAGATTTTCGATTATTGGAAAGATCCGTTCGGCAACGAGCTGGAACATTGGACCGACGGCGACCTGTTCACCGCCGACGACCCGCCGCAAAAACAGCCGATGAGCGCGCTGCTCGCGGTACAATGGGGCAGCCCGCACCCGATGTTTGCCGGCAAGCGCCCGCCGCCGCCCAGCCTCGTCGCATTCCTCACCGCCCTGCAAATCCGCCTGCGGCGGCTGTTCGGCCGCCAGACCAAGGACACGACAGAATGAAGCTCGCCACCTACACCGCCAACGGGCAGACCCGCACGGGAATCGTCGTCGGCGACAACATCGTCGATACCGGAATCGACGGCACGATGATCGACCTGATCCGCGACTGGGAGCGGCTGAAACCCGAGCTCGAGGCAAAGGCCGCAGTGGAAGGCGGCGTCCCCCTGTCTTCGGTCAAGCTCGAAGCGCCGGTGCAGCGGCCGGGCAAAATCTTTGCCATCGGGCTCAACTATGCCGACCATATCGCCGAATCGCAGATGGCGACGCCCGAGCGACAGGTCTGGTTCACCAAAGCGCAAACGAGCGTCAACGGCCCGTACGATCCGATCGAGATCGCCACGGGTACGATGACGGCCGACTATGAGGTCGAACTTGTCGCGATCGTCGGCGCGGGCGGTAAGCATATCGCTCCGTCGGACGCGCCCGCCGCGATCTTCGGCTATTGCGTCGGCAACGACGTCACCGAACGCATGTGGCAGCATGCGGTCCCGCAATGGTCGCTCGGCAAAAGCTTCGACACCCATGCCCCGATGGGACCATGGATCGTCACCGCCGACGAGGTCGGGAATCCCCACACGCTGGGCCTGCGCTGTTTCGTTAACGGCGAAAAGCGCCAGGATTCGAACACCGCACACCTCGTTTTCGACATCTGGCAGCAGGTCGAACATCTGTCGGTCGGCATGACGCTGGAACCGGGCGACATCCTGTTCACCGGCACGCCGGGCGGCATCGGCGCTGCGATGGACCCACGCCAGTTCCTGAAGCCGGGCGACGTCGTGCGCTGTGAAATCGACGGGATCGGTGCGATCGAGGGCACCATGAAGGCCGAAGGCTGAGGGCCGCATGATTCGCAAGATCCTCTACGCCGCACTCGCGCTCTTCATCGCGGCGGCGGTGGTCGGCTATCTCAATCGCGAGAGCCTGATCGACGCGTCGATCCGCGACCGGTTGCAGCAAAAGCCCGATCCGGCCTTCCTCGCCAACGACGGGCATATCCGCGTCCTCCTTTGCGGCACCGGCTCGCCCGAGGTAAGCGCCGCGAAAGCGCAGGCCTGCACGCTGGTTTCGGCGGGTGGCCATATCTTTCTTTTCGACGTCGGCGACGGCGCGGTCCGATCGCTCGAACAATCCCATGTTCCGCTGAACAAGCTCGAACGGGTGTTCATCACACATTTCCATTCGGATCATTTCAATGACCTCGGGACGCTGATCAACGCGGGCTGGATCTGGGGGCGCACGACCCCGCTCGAAGTCGAAGGACCGGCCGGTATGCGCGCGATAGTCGCCGGTTTCGCGCAGAGCTATGCGCTCGACGAAAGCTATCGCAGCGCGAACATGCCGCATCTCGCCGAACGGCGCGAGGTGGCATTCGGCAAACCGCTGGAAGTTGCCTTCGCCGAGGGGAAAAGAATGGCCCGCGTCTATGACGAGGACGGCGTGACCATCGACGCCGTCCTCGTCGTCCACGATCCGGTGAAACCGGCGCTTGGCTACGTCCTCGAATATCGCGGCAAAAAAGTCTTCGTCAGCGGCGATACCGAAGTCAGCCCGCTCAATATGGAGGCGATGCGCGGCGCGGACCTTGCGGTCCATGAATCCTATGCCGCACATATGGTACGGCGCGCGATTCCGCATATGAAAAGGCTGGGGATGGATTTCGAGGCCGAAGTGGCGACGCGCACAATCCCCTATCATGCCGACAATATCGCACTCGCGAAGCAGGCGCAGTCCGCCGGGGTCAAGCATCTGCTGCTCACCCATCTGATCCCCTATCCCGACAGTTTTGTCGTTCGCCGCATGTACGCAGAGGGGATGGCGGATCATTACAAGGGGCAGCTGACCGTCGGACAGGACGGCATGCTGATCATCCTGTGACCGACAAGGCCGGCTCGACGAGCGCGTTCGACTGCGACGTCCTGATCGTGGGCGGCGGTCCGACCGGGGTCACGCTGGCGATCCTCCTCGCTAAGCGCGGCATCAAGGTGATCGTAGCGGAAAAGACAGCGGACATCTATCCGCTGCCGCGCGCCGCCCATATCGACCATGAATGCATGCGCATCCTGCAGGAAGCAGGCGCCGCCGACGCGGTGTTCGCCACCAGCCGCCGCGTCGCCCGCTATGACTTTCTCAACGCCAAGGGGACCGTGCTGCTGCGTTTCGACGGCTCTGACCAGATCGGCGCCGGGGGCTGGCCGGCGGCCAATATGATCCACCAGCCGTCGGTCGAGGCGGCGCTGCGCCGGTCGCTGGCCGAATATGACAACGCCGCGCTGTATGGCCTCTGGGAGCTCAAATCCTTCGAAAGCGATGCGGAAGGCGTCAGCGCCCGCATCGCTACGCCAGACGGGGACCGGACGATCCGTGCGCGCTTTCTTGTCGGCGCCGACGGCGCTCGCTCGCCGGTTCGCCAGGCCGCGGCTATTGCCTTCGACGACCTTGCCTTCGAAGAGCCATGGCTTGTGGTCGATGTGCTCGTCGATGATTATTCGCGGCTGCCCGACGCCAATCTGCAAATCTGCGATCCCGACCGCCCGACGACCTGCGTGCTGATGGGCGAAGGGCGACACCGCTGGGAATTCATGATCAAGCCCGGCGAAACCGCCGAGCAGGTGAGCGACGACGCCTTTGTCGAAAAATTGCTCGCGCCGTGGAATGTCGCGGGGGCAGTGCGGATCGAACGCAAGGCGGTTTATACCTTCCGCGCACGCATCGCCGACCAATGGCGCAGGGACCGCGTCTTGCTGGCTGGCGACGCAGCGCACCAGACGCCGCCGTTCGCCGGACAGGGCATGTGTTCGGGATTGCGCGATGCCGCCAACCTTGGCTGGAAACTGGCAGCCGTCGTCAACGACGGCGCATGCCAAACCCTGCTCGACAGCTATCAGCCTGAAAGGGCGCCGCACCTGCGCGCGACCATCCAGATGGCGATCATGATGGGCCGAATGGTCTGCACGACAAGCAAATGGGCCGCTCTGCGCCGCGACCTGACTTTCAAGCTCGCCGGACTGCTGGGCAAGCTGCCCGACGGGCCATCGGCCTATCCCTCGATAGCCACGGGGATCATTCTCGCCGAAAGCCCCGCGGCCGGCAGCTATTTCGCCCAACCCGTCGCCGCCGGGGGTGCCCGCATCGACGATTGTTTCGGCCAAGGCCACTGGCTGATTTCGCGCTCGGATCTCGACCGTCCGGAACTCCGCGCCTTCGCCGAATATCTCGGCGATTGGCTGGACAGCCACAGCGCCGAGGCGGTGCTCGTCCGGCCCGACCGCTATGTTTTCGGGACAGGGCCGCGCGCGAAGCTCCTCTCGTCCTGGCAGGCGCTCGCAGGCTCGCACGCCTGAGCCGCGCCGTGAAGGCGCGCCATTTTGCCGAAGCAGTCCGTACCGATCGCAACCTGCCGCGCGCCGGATCGTTGCCCTGTCGGGATCACGCGCAACCCCCACGGTATAACGGCGCATCATCAACGGATAGCAGGAGGAAGCTGGCACCATGTTCGACCGCGACACGGCTCCGCCGGGAATGGGGATATTTCTTGCCAAACTGCTTAGCCACAGTCTTCTTTCGACAGAGGATCAGGCTGCCATCGCCGCGCTGCCGCACCAGACGCGGCATCTTGAACCGAATGACTATATCCTGCGTGAAGGCGACCGCTCGGACATCTGCCCGGTGCTGCGGTCGGGCTTTGCCTACCGGCAAAAGATCACCGCCAGCGGCGGGCGCGAGATTGTCTCGATCAAGATTCCCGGCGATCCGCTCGATTTCCAGTCGATGTATCTTCGCACCGTCGATCACAACCTCCAAGCGCTTACCGCGGTCGAACTTACCGTCATCATGATTTCGGACTTCGAACGGCTGGTGCAGGCGCGCCCCGCGATCGCGCGCGCCGTCATGGTCGATATTCTGATCGAAGCGTCGATTGGCCGCGAATGGCTTCTCAACAATGGCCGCCGGAATGCGCTCGCGCGCCTGGCGCATCTCTTTTGCGAGCTTCACTTCCGACTGCACGACACGGGATCGGGCGGACTCGACATTCGCAAAATGCCGCTTACGCAAGAACAACTTGCCGACGTACTCGGGTTGACCCCCGTCCATGTGAACCGGACACTCAAGGAGCTGGAACGTTCGGGCGCCATCGCTCGCGACGGGCGCGGCATCCGCATCGCCGATCTGAAATCGCTGATCGCCACTGCCGAATTCTCGGACGTTTACCTCCACCGCGACCAGTCCTGACCCCAAGGAGCAGATGAGATGGGACGTTATTTCTTCCACACCCGCGACGGCCACCACGAGATCGACGAGGTGGGCGTGGACCTTCCCGACGATGCGGCCGCAGGACTGGAGGCGGTGCGCTACGGCGGCAGCCTTCTCGCCGACGACCCGCACATCCTGCGGCACGACCAGCTGCTGCGGGTCGAGTGCGTCGATGACACGGGACGGCTTCTTTGCACGCTGCTGGTGACATCGGTCGACGCGAACGGGAATCTCGCGACCCTCGCGCCCGGGAGCGAGTGAAACGGTGCCGGCCAACCGGTGCCTCCCTGCCCCGACACCCCAGTTGGACTGGCACGCCCTTCGCCCGGACCGGACGTAGCGGGTGCCGTACCGCGGACGCAATTGCTACCTATAAATCATAAGCTTGACTTATGTTATGCCAGCGATTTTCTGCGACCGAATTAGCCGCGCGAGGCGGAACAGTGGCGACCATCCGGCGTTGGCTGAACGAACTTCAACGGAGAACGATCATGAACAGCGATACGATCAAGGGCAACTGGGAACAGGTGAAGGGTCACGTCCAGAAGAAATGGGGCGAACTCACCAATGACGAGCTCGACCAGATCAACGGTAACCGCAAGATCCTTTCCGGCAAGATTCAGGAGAAATATGGCCGGGCGCAGGATGAAGCCGACCGCGAAATCGACGAATTCGAGAACAGTTACTGATCCTTCCTGGGTCAAGTGAAGTCCGCGTGGCTATGCCGCGCGGACTTTTTCTTGCGCAACTGGCCCGGAAGCGCCGCGGATTGCGGAGCGCCTGTCGACCGAGCGCTTGCCCAACTCCGCTCAGGCCCTAAGTTCGCGCGCGGCGAGTGGAAGCCGTATTCGGGCTCGCATCCCGGTGCCGGTCGCCTCGTTCGTCCCATAATGCACCTCGGCGCGGTGCGTTCTCGCAATGGCATCGATCAGCTTCGTACCGAGCCCCGTGCCCTGCGCCGGCCGGTCGGTTGCAAATCCCGGGCCGTCATCTTCCACGCTCAGTTCGACCATCCGATCGCCCGCACCGCGCAGCGCGATGCGTATTTCACCGTCTTCCGCGCCATCATATGCATATTTGCAGGCGTTGCTGACCCATTCATTGGCGATCATGCCCAGCGCCACGGCCTTGTCGGTCGCAATGCGCAGCGGCTCGGCTTCGGCCCGAACGTCGCGCCGCGCCGCGCCCGTCGACCAGCTAGAGCCAAGATCGGCAGCGAGGCCGGCCAGATAATCGTCCATCGCGACATATTCGACGTCGTTGGTCGTATAGAGACGGCGATTCACCTGCGCGACGGTCGCAATCCGTTGTTGCGTTTTCTTCAGCGCCTCGCGCGCTTCGGCATCGGGGATCGTTTTGGCCTGGAGCGCGACGAAGGACATGATCATCTGCAGGTTATTCGCGACGCGGTGATTGACCTCTTTCAGTAGCGCCTCGAGCCGCGCGTTGCTTGCGCGCAGTTCCTCTTCGGCACGCTCGCGATCGCGGCGGAGGCTGGCACGTTCCAGAACCTGCCCGAATGTGTTCGCGAGCAGCTCGAAAAAGTCGGTTCCCACCGACTTCACCACATAATCGTCAGCGCCCGCCTTGAGCGCCGCGACGGCGACCCGGCTTTCTTCCGATCCCGTCACATAAACGACCGGTGGACAGCCTGTGATCGCGCGGAGCGCTTCGAGCGTTTCCAGCCCATCCTGCCCTGGCATATAATGATCGACGGCGATGAGGTCGAAAGCGCCCTCGCGGGTCATTGCCACGCCCTCGGCACCGTTCGCCGCGAGGCTCACCTCGAACCCGTCGCGCGTCAAGTTGCGCGAAACCAGACGGCGAATGCCCTCATCGTCGTCGATATACAGAATATGCGCCACCGCTGCGGACGCCCCTTTCTCAAGCCGCATCCGGATCGGGGACCTGGATCACCGAAAGGAAGAGGCCGAGTTGGCGGATCGCATCGGCGAAATTCTCGTAGTTCACTGGCTTCGTGATGTAGACATTGCAGCCAAGATCATAGCAGCGCTGGATTTCGACCTTGTCATCGGTCGTCGTGAGCACCACCACCGGCGTCCGGCGTAGCGCACTACCATCACCCTTCAGGCGAGCGAGGATATCGGTTCCGCTCATGTCGGGCAGGTTCAGGTCGAGAAGGACCAGCGCCGGTCCGTTGCGCGCCGGACCGTCCTCGGCATCGTAGAGAAAAGCGAGCGCCGAGGTACCATCGGTAAAATGATGGATCGTGTTCGATATGCCGGCGCGGCGGATATTCTTCTCGATCAGCCGGGCATGGCCTTCGTCATCCTCGATCATCACGATGTTCACGGGTTGTTGTTGATCAGGCATTTTCATCTCCGCCTTTCCATTCGATCGGCAAGGTGAACCGGAAGGTCGAACCCTCGTCCAGCGCCGATTGCACGTCGATCGTGCCGCCGAGGCGATAGGCGAGCGCCCTGGCGTGTGCGAGACCGATACCCTCACCGGGCTGGTCCTGTGTTCCCGACCTTCTGAAAAGATCGAAGATACGGTCGTGATCGCGCGGGTCGATCCCGCGTCCATTGTCCTTCACCTCGACAAAGGCGCGGCCATATTCGGTCCCGCCGTTTACGGCGATGACGCCGGGCCTTCCGGGCTTCAGATATTTGAGCGCATTTTCGACGAGGTTCGACAGGATCTGTTCGACCGCAAGCCGATCGTTGACGATTGCGGGCAACTCGCCGATCTCGATCCGCGTTCCCGTCTCCTGAACCCGATGTTCTAGACTTTCGGCGATTCCGGCGACGATGGCGCCGAGGTCCAACCTTTCCGGTGCGAGCGCGCGTCGCCCCTGCCGCGAGAGATTCAAGATCGCATTGATCAACCGGTCCATCTTTTGCGTCGAACTCCGGATGAACCCGATCGCCTCGGGAAGATCCTCTTCGATCGCAAGGCGCGTCGTCGCATCGGGCGCCTCCCACGTACCGGCATCGCTCCGCGCGAGATAGTCGGCGATTGCCTTGCGCGCCGCCTCGAGTTCGGCCGTAAAACCCATCACGTTGACCAGCGGCGAGCGCAAGTCGTGGCTGACGATATAGGCGAAGCGCTGGATTTCGGCATTGGCCCGGCTGAGCTCGGCGGTGCGAGCCTCGACGAGATCCTCCAGATCCTCGTTCAGGACCCGAAGCTGCTCGCGCGACACGCGAAGTTCTGCCAGATTGCGCCGAATGAGCAGCAGCGTCACCGCCGCCACCGCGATTATCAACAGTCCGGTCACCAACAGCGTGGTGTTGAACAAGGCCAGCGCACGCCGCTGCCTGGCCTCGCGGTCGCGAAGCAGCCCGAGTTCCTCCGCCACCATCGCATCGACAACGCTGCGAACCTCACGTACATGAAGGACACCGGCGTCGGTCATGAAGCCATCGACGACCGAGCGGCGCGCCTCGGCACCGCCGCCGATCGCTTCGCGATTATAGGCGCGATAGGCGTCGAGAAGCTTACCGAGACGCGCAACGCGGGCGCGCTGCTCCGGGTTGTCGCGGACCAGCCGGTCGAGATCGCCGATGTGCGCACGGGCGTTTTCCTCTGCAGCCGCCATGATGCGCGCGAAGGCCGGATCGTTGGTGAGCAGCAGCCCGCGGCGCGCGGTTTCCATCCGTTCGTTGACGCTGGCGAACGCGCCGAGACGCGCCTCGACCGCAAGCGTGTGCGAGACGAGCTGCGCATTTTCCTCATTCTGGCGCTGCGCCCAGTAAGTCGCTGCCGCCGCGACGAGCAGCGCGGCAAACCCCAGCGCGAGAAGCGCGATGATGACACGGCTCGCGCGCCGGTCGCGTCCGAGCGACGCGAGCTTGTCCGATTTCATGCCTTCCGGTTCCCTCGCGCGGCGACTGGTGACGGTGCATGGCGGCGAAGCGGGCCATGCGCAAGTCCCCTGTGCCAAGCGGCTGATATCCGGCGCGCCCAAGTTTAACATGGATCAAGCCCGCTCCGCAGATAAGGGTTTTGCTATCGATCCGCACCGGAATGGCGCTGTCGGCAACGCGCGGGAATAAATGCAAGCAACCTTCGCGTTAAGTCGGCATATGCTGACCATATGTTCGCTATCGACTCCCTCCTCGTCAAAATCGCCCTGATCGGCGTCATCGGTATCGGCGCGCAATGGATCGCCTGGCGCACAGGCCGTCCGGCCATTGCGCTGATGCTGATCGCCGGAATCCTCGCCGGCCCCATATTGGGCCTGATCGACCCCGAACGCGACTTTGGAAGCCTGCGCGAGCCGATCATCAAGCTCGCCGTGGCCGTCATCCTGTTCGAAGGCGGGTTGAGCCTCAAATTCCGCGAACTGAGACACGCGGGAATCGCGGTCTTAATGCTCGTGTTCGTCGGCGTGCCCGTGGGCTGGGCGCTCGGAACCGCCGCGGCCTATTATGGCGCCGGGCTCTCGCTGGAACTCGCCGCGCTGTTCGGCGGGGTGATGGTGGTGACGGGCCCCACGGTCATCGTACCGCTGCTCCGCTCGCTGAATATCGCGCCGCGCGTCAAACACATGCTGAAATGGGAAGCGATCGTGAATGACCCGATCGGCGCGCTGCTCGCGGTCGGCGTCTACAGCTATGTCATTCATGGCGGGGCCGAGGCGAACACGGCGTCGATAGTGATCGATGTCGTTGCGGCCAGCACGCTCGCGATCGTCATCGGCACCGCGGCGGGCTTTTCACTGACCTGGGCCTTCCCGCGCGGGTGGGTTCCCGAATATCTGAAGGCGCCCGTACTGCTGACGACGGTGATCGCGGTATTCGTTCTGTCCGATCTTGTGATGCACGAAACCGGACTGATCACCGTAACGGTGATGGGGGTCGTCATGGCCAACCGCGAAACCTATTCGAGCCACGCGCTGCTGCGCTTCAAGGAGGATCTGACCATCCTGCTGGTGTCGGGGGTCTTCATCATCCTGGCCGCGACGCTGGACTGGGAGGTCGTGCGCAACTTCGAGCTGCGGTTCGTCGTCTTCCTGCTCCTGCTCCTCTTCGTGGTCCGCCCGCTCACGATCATGACCGCGCTCCTCTTTACCAGGATTCCGTTCAAGGAGCGGCTTTTCGTCGCGTGGATCGCGCCGCGAGGGATTGTCGCGGTCGCGGTGACGGGCCTTTTCGCGCTGCGCCTGTCGGAAACGGGCGTTGCGGGCGCCGAAGCGCTGGTGCCGCTCGGCTTTGGCGTGGTGATCGCGACCATCTTCGCGCATGGCTTTACCGCCGCGAGCTTTGCGCGTTGGCTGGGGCTCGATCGCGGCAAGGGCGACGGCATCCTACTGGTGGGATCGAACGGCTGGACGATTGCATTCGCCGAATTCGTCAAAGCGCAAGACCGTTCGGTGCTGATCGCCGATACGAGCAAATTTGCGCTCCGCGCGGCGCGACGCGCCGACATTCCCGTCTATGAAGGCGATATTCTCGAGGAGACGCACGACGATCGGATCGACATGGGCCAGTTCCAGCAACTGATCGCGGCGACGGACAACGACAGCTATAACGCGCTCGTCTGCAGCGAGTTGGCGCCCGAAATCGGCCACGACCGGGTGAGCCGCACGGTCGGGGAATCGCGCTCCGCGAGCCGGCGTCGCGGTCGGGTCTTCACGTTCAGCGGCCTGCCCATCGAGGCGATGCTCGATCGCCTTCAGGCCGGGTGGACGTTCGGCCGCACCCGCATCACCGAGAAATTCACCTATGCGCAATTCGCCGCACGCATGAAAAGCAGCGGCGGCGAGAGCCTCGCCGTGGCGCGGGCGTCGGGCGAGGTCGCGATCTTCTCGACTGACCACCGCCCGACCGTGGAGCCCGGCGATACGATCTGGACCTTCGTGCCGCCCGCCATTCCCGCCCGCGACGGCTGATCGGGCCGCCGGCGCGGCTTTTCAGCGCGCCACATCCCGCGCGACCGCAGATGTACCCATCAACGCGGCGCGGGAAAATGGCGCGAAATCGCCCCGCAGCCCATGTTTGAGCGCCGCGAGGGCGAGGCCGTTCGTTGCGGCGTCGGCGAGGCCCCGCCCCTGCCACAACCCGTCCAGAACCCCGGCGGCGAAGGCATCGCCGGTGCCGATACGGTCGACGATCGGGGTAATGAGCACCGGCTCGCTGCTACCGCCCTCAGCCCGCGTATCGATACGCGCGGTCAGGCGGTGGGTGTCCGGGCTGACGATATCCCGCGCCGTCGACGCGACATATTCGAGCGCGGGAAAGGCTTGCAGCAAGGCAAGCGCCGCATCGCGGCGGCGGTCCTCGCCGTCGCCCGAAAATTCCTGTCCCAACAGCAGCGCAGCATCGCGGTGGTTGCCGAACAGCATCGTCGCCTGCGCGATAATCGGCCGCAAGATGGCGGCGGGGTCGGGCTGCCAGCGCTCCCAGAGGCGACCGCGCCAATTGCCGTCGAACGACACGCCGATTCCTGCGGCGCGCGCGCTTGTCACCGCCGCGAGCGCGGCCGCAGCGCTGCTCGGTCCCAGCGCCGGCGTCACGCCCGACACATGCAACCAGTCCGCATCCGACAACAGGCGACCCCAGTCCCAATCCCCCGCCTCGACCTCAGCAAAGGCCGAACCCGCACGATCATAGACGACGTCGGCGGGCCGCATCGGCCCCGCCGGGATGTGGTAATAAAGGCCCATGCGTCCCGCCGGGCGCAGTACGGATTGCATATCGACGCCGTGGCGGCGCATCTCACCAAGCACACCGTCGCCGATCGGGCCCGCGGGGATGGCGCTGATCATTGTTGAACGGCGGCCTAGCGCGGCGAGCGCTACCGCAACATTCGCCTCGGCGCCGCCGACATGCGCCTCTAGGCGCGGCGATTGCAGCGGCAGTTCGCCGTGGGGCACCGACACGCGCATGACCACCTCGCCAAAACAGGCGATATTTCGGGGAGACTGCATCATTTCTTGAATCCGGTTTCCTCGACGGCAAGGCAGGACATCTGGACCGAAAGGCCGAAACGGGCCGTCGCCGTCTCGCCGACCGCGATCGGATGGACGCCAGTGATGGCCCCAGCGGAAATCCACTGTCCCGCCGCAAGTTCGACAACACCGCGTCGGTGAAGCTCGACGAGGAAATTGAGCGATCCCCACGGGCCGTCGAGAATATCGATCGAACGTCCCGCCCCGACCATCTTGTCGTCGATCCGCGTTTCGACGGCAATGTCGGTAAAATCGCCGATATCGAGGGTTGGGCCGAGCAGAAGGCCGTTGTTGATCCCGATATCGGCGACGATGCCATAGGGCGCATGCGCGTGGACGTCGGGCGCGGGCGAACTGGCGACCTCGAACCCGGCACGGATTTCGTCGATCCATGCCGCTCCGTCGTCCGCGCCCGTCACGGGCGCTTCGGGAACTGCGCGAAGCCGCAGCATGACCTCGGCCTCGATTGCCCCTGCCCCGCCCGAAAAGACCGCCGCCTCGCCCGGAACCTCGCTGTCCAGCGCGGCCAAGCGCAGCACCGGACCGGCGATCCGCTCGGCCCCCAGATGATCGACGAGCGCCGGGGGAATGCGCCCCACCTTCCACCCCACGATAGGCGCATCGAGCGCGGCGGCCAGCCGTCGCTGAATCGCATAGGCATCGGCCAGCGTCGCCGGCACCGGGGTCGGAAAGGCCGCGAGCGCCCGTCCCGACAGGCGCGCCTTGAGCAGCGCCGCGACCGGGTCCGGTGCAGCCGGTAAAGGCGACGGACCGCTCATCAAGCCAGTTTTGCGCTCAACAGATAGCGCTCGCGGCTTTCCGCCGACTGGCGGCGCAGTTCGATGATCGCGCGTTCCTCAGTCTCGTCGAGCATCGATTCGATCAAGCGGTTGAAATGGCGCCGCATCGCGAGCCGCGCACCGGTCGCGTCGCGCTTGCGCAGCGCCGCGACAACATCGGCATGCTCGGCCTGGCGCGCCGCGCCATCCTTGCGGCAGACCAGCGAATGGCTGCTGCGCACCTCGGGTAATTCCATCCGCATCCGCCACAGGCTCTCGATCACATGGATGATCGCCTTGTTGCTCGACGCGGCGGCGATGGTCATGTGGAATTCGCGATCAATCGCGCTGATTTCTTCCTCGCTCTTGCTGTCGTCGGCCATCGCTACGAGCAGTTCGTCAAGTTTTTCGAGCGTTTCGCTCGAAATCGTCGGCGCCGCGAGCGCCGCGGCCTCGGCCTCGAACAGCGATCGCGCCTCGGTCAGCTCGAACGCGCTGACCTTGGGCAGGATCGCATTATCGCCTGGCAGCACCGCTTCGACATAAGCGCCCGCACCGGTGCGGATATGGATCCATCCCGTCGCCTGCAACGCGATCTCTGCCTCGCGGATCGTCACCCGGCTGACCTCGAACCGCTCGGACAGTTCGCGCTCTCCGGGCAACCGCGTTCCGGGAGGAAAGGTCCCGTCCAGAATCAGACGCCGGATCGCGTCTGCAATATCTTCAAAAAGGCGGCGTTCGGCCATGATCAATCGTCTCCCCGCAGGATAGCGGATAGCTTCATACAATTTGGTATGACAAGTTTGAAGAGACTCACGGCGACGCGCATCAGTTTTTCGTTTCGCAAGCCGTCACGGCCAGCAGGGCGCGCCCGCACAGGAAGGCAATCGCTTGCTTCGACACCTCGGCCCGCTGTTCGGGGGCGAACTTGCCATGCCCGCCGCCGCGTACGACGAACAGTTCGGAGGGAACCGCCAGCGCATCGAGGCGGCGCTTGAGTTCGATCGACTGGACGATGGGCACCACCGGGTCGGCATCGCCATGGGCGATGAAAACCGGTGGGCTGTTCCTAGCAATCCAGACGACCGGCGACATCGCCCTCTCGGTCGCGGCCGCCTGCGCTCCCTCGCCAACCCAGTTCGCCACCGTCGGATGCCGCGCGCCGGATCGCGAGGCGATGTTGGTCAGGTCGGTCGGTCCATAGAAATCGAGGATCGCCGCCGCCCGCGCGGCGCCCTTGCATTCAACGCTGTCGATATCGTTCGCCGCGGGCAGCAGCCCCGCCATCAGCGCCAGATGCCCGCCCGCCGAGGTTCCGGTCACGACAATACGGTCGGGATCGAAGCCCAGCCGCGCCGCGTTGGCGGCGACCCAGTGGAGCGCGCAGCGCGCATCCTGCACGGCCGCCGGCGCGCGTGCGTCGCCGGCTAGGCGATATTGCACCGTCACCAGCGACAGGCCCGCCGCCAGATAAGGACGAAACCCCGTCCAGTCGGCGGGTCGCGCGCCGCGCGCCCAGCCGCCGCCATGGAAGTGGATCAACACCGGAGCGGGCGCCGCCGCCGTATCCGCATGGCGATAGATGTCGAGATGCAGCGCCCTGCCCGCGACCGTGCGGTAAACGACGTCGCGTTCGATCGTCGCCGGTTCGACCGCGTCGGACGCGGCGGCAGGCGCCGCCATGGCGACCAACAGCAAGGCGACCAGCGCGCGCACTATTCGGGCTAGATCCGCGCCCGCAAGCCGATGAAATATTTCGACCCATAATAATGATATTGGCGGCTGCTGCCATAGACGGGCATATAAGTCGCCTTGGGCTCGTTGAAGATGTTGAGCGCCTCAAACCGCAGCGACACGCCCTTCATCAGGTCGAGCGACGCCCGGAAATCGACGGTTTCGCTGGGGCCGACATAGCGCAGTTGGCTGTTGCCGCCGACGAAGTCCTGAAAATATTTGCTGCGGTAATTGTAGATCGCCTGCAACGACACCGGCCCGATCTCGTAATAGGCCTGCGCCGACAACACATGCTTCGAATAGCCCGACAGACCCGCAGGGGCGATCAATCCCGGCGTCACCGTTTCGGTTTCCGGATTATATTCGTCGCCGAGGCGGATGTCCTGCGTTTCGAAGTTCGAATCGGCGTAATTGTAACTGACCTTCGCGCCGAGACCGTCGAGCGGCTTGGGCAGGAAACTGAAGCGCGTCGCGGCTGTGAGTTCGAGGCCGTAGATGCGCGACTTGTCGGGGCTGTTACGCGTCTGCGTCACCGGGACGGTGACCGTTTCGCCGTTGATCGTGAAATCCTCATCATAGACCACCGGCTGGAAACCGCCATTGAACTGCTTGTAATAGAGCGTTGCCGACAGAATGCTGTCCTTGTTCGGATACCATTCGACCGCCGCGTCGGCGTTCCACGACATCAGTGGCTTCAAACGCGGGCTGCCGTTGGCGCGGACATTGTCGATCGCCTCTTCGATCGAGGTGAAGCCGTCGTCGCTTTCGCCGAGCGTGAAGGTTCGCCCGGCGCCGAGCGCGCTGGGGTTAGGGCGCGACATGGCACGATAGCCGGCGAGACGAACGAGTGCGTCGGGCGCTACCTCGAAGATCGCGTTGATGCTCGGCAGGATGCGCGTGCTGCGGCTCTTGATCTGCACCGTCTCGAAATCCCCCGATTCATCGAGCGTGAACCGGGTGGGATCATTATCATCGGGGACGATGATCAGATCGCTGCGAAGTCCGGTCGAGGTAACGTCGGTCCGGACGATGCGAACGCCGAAATTACCGCGGACGGGCATATTGCCGAGGTCCGCATCATAGTCGGCCATCACATAGCCCGCGAGGGTGCGTTCGGTGACGTCACGATTGGCAGCGGAGCGCAGTTCGTCGGGGAGGCCGGGATCCTGGGTGCCCAGATAGGCGCCGAACAGGCAGTCGACGTCGAAGGTCGCCCAGCTATGGATGCCGTTGCCCTCTGCCGCCGACAGATAGCCCGTCTGGGGGAATATCTGGCGGCACTGGTTGTTGAACTGACGGTCTTCTTCGAGCGTGAAGTCTGGACCGAGGTTGAAGTCGCCGTTGCGCAGGTCATAGTCGCGAAAGGTGAGTTCGGACCAGCGCGCGCCCGCCGAAATCCGGCTGAGGAAGCCGTCGAGTTCATACGCGGCGTCGAAGCGCCCCGCGATGATCTCGTTGCGGCGCTTGCTCTCGTCGCGGCGGAGGCGGGCGTCGTCCCAGAAGAGATCGTGATTGTTGAGATCGAAGCGCGGGTCGATCGTGATCGTCGGGACGAAGCTGCCCGGCGCGAGTTCGTATGTATAGGGAATGCGCTGATTGTCGATCGCGGTACGAACGCCATTGACGTCCATCCGGTCGGTCCGCAGGCGGAAATTGCGTTCGATCTCCTTGCGGATCGTGCGCGAATAGCTGCCGTCGACGGTCAGCGTAAGCCGGTCGTTCGGCATCCATTCGATCGACAGGCCACCACCCAGATATTCTTCCGAGCGCGACAGTTCGGAGCCGTTCGATTCGAGCGAGCTCGATCCTTCAAGGTAACGGACGATGCCATTTTCGTCATATTCGACATTGGTCAGGCCGCGGCGCGCTTCCGAAATTGTCAGGTCGCGGCGGCTTTCGACGAAGGTGCGGTCCGAATATTGGACGTCGAGGTTGACGTTCAGCCGGTCCGACGGGCGCCACTGGATCGCGCCGAACGCCGCGTCGCGCTTGTCGGTTTCGCTGATCTGGCGGAAAATGTAGGAATTGGGGATGAGGTAATAGGGATCCTGGCCGTAATCCTCGCGCTGGAGTTCGTCGCAATTGCCACTGGCATCATTGTCGGCACGGCACGCGACCCAGGTGCTGCTCGCCGCGTAGGTTTCCTCGGGATTGTTGGTGTCGTTGCGCTGCACGCCGATCGCGATACCGATCGTGTCGTTCGCGAACTGGTCGACATAGCTCAGCGTCCCGCGCCAGCCGATGCCGCCCGACCCCACGATGCGATCGCCATAGGGGTTGTACTGCGCCTTGACCTCGCCCTGGATGCGGCGCTTGCCGAAATCAAGCGGGCGCAGCGTGCCGATTTCGATCGTGCCGGCGACGCCGCCCTCGACGAGATCCGCCTGCTGGGTCTTGTAGATCTTGATATTGTTGACGAGTTCGGACGGGAACTGGTTGAAATTGACCGAGCGGTCGCCGCTGCCGTTGGTCGCGTCGCGGCCGTTGAAGGTCGCGTTCGAGAGGAAGGGGCCGAGGCCGCGCAGCGCGATTTCGGAGGCGTCGCCCTTTTCGCGGTGGGTTGTCGCGCCGGTGATCGTCTGGATCGCCTGGCCGACCGACAGCGCCGGCAGGTCGCCGATGTCGTCGGCGGACAGCGCGTCGACGATCGCCGTTTCCTCGCGCTTGGTGTTGATCGAATTCTGGATCGTCTCGCGAATCCCGGTGACGACGATTGCGTCTTCTTCATCTTGTGCCGCGGGCGCCGCGTCCTGCGCCATCGCGGGCATTGCGGCGACGAGCAATGTCGAGCCCGCGCCGGCCAGCAAGACGGCGCGGAGCGAACGCGCACGGATTTGATTACGAGAATTCACTTCGTCTCTCCCAGATACCGATTCTGTTATGACCAATGCTGTCGAACATTGCAGCATTATTGTCAACCATGACGTATGGCAAATTGGTTAGTCCATATTGCCATACATGATTTGTCAGCGGACGAGCTGGCTCCTGAGCCCCGGCACCGCCCGGGCAAGCGCCTGCGTCACGAGCTTGGCAGTGACTTCGGCGCCGACATCGCCGAGATGCGTATAGTCGAACTTGCGCGTCACTTGTCCGCGCGCACCGTCGCCGGTGATCGGCGGCGGCGGAGACGGCGCCGGGCGCGCGGCCAGCGTCGTCCCGGCTTTTGCGGCAGCGAGTTCTTCGGGCGTCGGCGGCTCCTGCGCGAGCTTGGTCGCCGTCTCGGCGCCCATTTCCTGCGCCTGCGCGGCGCTGAGCGCGTTCAGGTCAACAAGCGGCACGTCCATCGCCTTGGCGACGCCGCGAATCTGGTCCGACCAGCTGGCGAGCGTGTTGCGGAGCTTGCCGTCGCGGAACTCGCGCCGCGTCAGCGGGGTGACGAGCACCGGGGTGGCGCCCGCCGCCCGCACCTCTTCGACGAAGCGGCGAAGGTTGGCGGGGAATTCGGTCGTCTCGTCGGTCCAGCGTTCGGACTTCGACGATTGGTCGTTGTGCGCGAACTGGATGAGCACCCAGGTGCCGCGATAGCCGGGCACCCTTGCCTCGGCGAGCGCGATGTCCCAGCTGCCTTCCTGCCGGTAGCTGCGCGTGCTGCGGCCGCCGCGACCCGCGTTGACGCACGCGACCGACGATTTGACATGGTGCGCGCAAAATGCCCCGCCCCAGCCGCTGTGCGGCGCCATCGTCGAATCGCCGACGAGAATGATCTTGTACGGCTCGAGCGGCGGCGCGTCGGTTCGCGCGCGCGTCTGGGCCTGTGCCCCGCTCGCGAGCAGGGCGGCGGCAGTGGCAGTGGCGAGCAGCCGGATCATGAGAAAGCCAGCCCGCCGTTGATGTCGAGGCAGACGCCGGCGAGGAAGCTCGCCGCGGGCGAGGCAAGATAGACGATCGTGTCGGCGACCTCGTCGGGATGGCCTTCGCGGCGGAGCGGCGTGTTGTTCGCGGTTGCGGCGCGCCCTTCGGGCTTCGAGAAGATGTCGTGGAAGCTGGTGCCGATCAAGCCGGGGCAGACGGCGTTGACGCGAATGCCGTGCGGCCCGAGTTCTTTCGCCATCGAACGCGTGTAGGTCATCAGTGCGCCCTTCGCAGTCGCATAAACCGACGCGCCGGGGCCACCGCCGTCGCGGCCCGCGAGCGACGACACGTTCACGACTGCCGAACCGTCGCCGAGGAAAGGCTGCGCCGCCTGCAGCACGAGGAAGGCCGACTTGAGATTGAGCGTCATGACCTGGTCGAAAAACTCCTCGTCCATCTCGCTCAGCGTCTTGCGTGCGACCATGCCGCCCGCGAGGTTGACGAGGATATCGAGCCGGCCGCTGAACGCGACCCCGACCTCTTCGAGCATCGCCTTGACCGCGGCACTGTTGGTAACGTCGGCCTGGACGAGGAAGGCTTCGCCGCCCGCATCCTTGATCGTCTTCAGCGTTTCCTCGGCGGCTTCGCGGCCGCTGTTGTAATTGATCGCGACGCGCACGCCGGCGCGGGCGAGCGCGATCGACACCGATCGGCCGATATCGCGGCCGCCGCCGGTGACGAGCGCGGTTTTCCCGTGGAGATCCATGTGATGCAGTTCCTTATTCTTGCGTGTTGGTGGGTGGGGCGACGACCGGTTCGACGCGTCCGCCGATCAGCCAGAAACAGAGGAAAGAAACAGGCACGATAGCCGCGGAAAGCGCGAAGATCGGCGCGTAGCTCGTCTTGGTGAGTACGGGGACGAGCCAGGTGGTGATCAGCGTGCCCGCGACCGCTGCGGTGCCGCTGATCCCCGCGAGGCTGCCGACCGCCCCGCCGCCGAAATAGTCGCTCGGCAGCGTCTGGATATTTCCGATCGCCATTTGGAAACCGAAAAGGATGCACGCGATCAGCAGCACCGCATTGAGCGGCTCGCTCGCGCCGATGGTGAACAGGAGCGACGGCAGCATGATCGCGCAACCGATCGCGATCGTCAGGGTGCGCGCCTTGTGGACGCCGCCGCCCTTGCTGATGATCCGCCCCGCGAACCATCCGCCAAACAGGCTACCGAGCATCGCGCCGACGAAAGGCACCCAGGCGAAGAGGCCGATCTGCTTGACGTCGAAGCCGAAGGTTTCGGCGAGGTAGATCGGCAGCCACGACACGAAGAGCCACCAGACGGGATCGAGGAAGAAGCGCGACAGGATGACGCCCCAGCTCTGCCGATAGCGCAGCAGTTCGCCGAGCGGCACGCGGCGGCTGTCGTCGCGTCCGGCTTCGGTGCGGCCGGTCAGAATATATTGCCGCTCTTCTTCGCTGAGGCCCGGATGCTTCTCGGGATCAGCCTTGTAGAACCAGAGCCAGGGCACGAGCCAGATGAAGCCGAGCACGCCGATGAGAAGGAAGGTGCCATGCCAGCCGAACTGGACGAAGAGTAGCGCGATGAGCGGCGCCGAGATGATCCCGCCGAGCGAGGCCCCTGCGTTGAAGATGCCCTGCGCCAGTGCGCGTTCGCGCGAGGGGAACCAGAGCGCATTCGCCTTGGCGGCGCCGGGCCAGTTACCCGCCTCGCTGATCCCGAGCGTCGCGCGCAGCACCATCAGCAGCGGCATCGATCGTACCAGCGCATGCGCCGCGATCGACAGCGACCAGACCACGATCGAGATGGTGAAGCCCATCCGCGTGCCGATCGCGTCGAAGATGCGCCCGAAGAGCGATTGGCCAAAGGCGTAGAAGATCATGAAGATCGTCACCAGCAACGCGTAATCTTCCTTGGTCGCGCCGATTTCCTTCGACACCTCGGGCCACATCACCGCGAGCGCGTTGCGGTCGATGTAATTAATCACTGTGGCGAGAGCGATCAGCGCAATGACGCACCAGCGGAAGCGACCCTTGATATTGCTCATTTCTTCGCTCCGGTCTTGGCAAGGTCGAGGCGGCCGACGGGGCCGGTCCACGTCATGGCGCGGCCGTCGACGGTGATGCTGTGCTTCGCATCAGCGGCAATGTCGTCGGCGACCGCAAGCGCGAGCCGGCGGCCGTCGACAAGGGTGACGAGAACAAGGTCGGTGCCCTTTTCGTTGCGATGCTCGAGCGCCGCGACGCGCGCGTTGCTCGCGACGACGGTCTCGGCCGCGGCATCATAGGCACCGTGCGGTTCGAGCAGGCTGACGAAGGTCGCGTTTGTCGCGCCGTCGACGCGCTGGATCAGCGCCGGTTCGCGGCGCAGGTTGAACTCGGGATCGTTCGCGCCGCTTTCGGCGAGGATGAAGCTTGCGCCCGCGGGCGGCAGCATATGGTAGCTGTAGAAGCGGCTGCCTTGCATCCACGTCAGCCGCACCTTGCCCACCTTGGTTCCCGTCCCGTCGACCCATAGATGCTGATAGCCGTTCGCCTTGCCGAGCACCGGGCGCTCGGCGAGCTTGCGGTCGAACGCGATGTCGCTGTCGATGATATGTCCGGAAAAATGCAGCGGCAGGTCATAGACATGCCTGCCGCTGCCAGTTCCGTGGAGGATATCGAGCGTCAGGGGGTTCGCGAGGCCGTCGACCTCGACCAGCAACAGCGCGCGGCGGATGGCGACATCCTTATACGCGCTGTCGATTTCGGCGATCGTGTAGCGGGTCGGGCCCTCAAGCGATGCGGCAAGCTGGCGCGTTCCGGATTTTTCTCCGGTTTTCCAATCGCCTGCAAAGTGGCTTTGTTCATCGACGACAAGTGCGTTATGCGCGATCGTCGCGCTCGCCCAGCTGTCGTTTTCGGGCAGGTAACGCCCGCCGCGCTTTGCCTCGACATTGAGGAAGCGCGCGGCGCCATAGTCCGTTACGACCGCGCCGGTTTCGTCATAATAGAGCCAGCCAAGCCGGTCGAAATGGCCGTGACCCATGCCCTGCACGGTGTTTTTGGCGACGAGCAGCGGGCCTGAGGGATCGGTCTTGGTGCGCAGCAGCACGAGCGCGCCGCCCTTGCCGTCGGGGCCGTCGGACAGCAACCGCGAGGTGAAGGGCCAGGGCTTCGCCTTGCCCGCGGCAAGATCGCTCGCCATCGCCTGCCCTGCGGGCGTCAATACAGTGCGACCCTGCCAGTCGGCGATCGACAGGAAGGCCGGATCCTTCGTCGCTGCATAGGCAATAGCCACGGCGTGATAGAGTTCCTCGGTGCGAAGGCTCTTGTCGGGCATCGCGTCGTTGATCGGCAGGAAATAGCCATCGTGCGTCAGGTCGATCGCAGTGCGGATCGCCTTGAGCACGATGCCGTCGCGATATTCGAATATTTTGCGGTCGGGATCGTTGGCGGCGATCGCAGCCGCGAAGACGACCAAAGGTTGCAGCGCATAGCGTTGATAATAGGGACCTTCGGCATAATAGCCGTCGGGCGAGAAAAGCAGGTCGAGCTGGCGCAGGAAGCCCGCCTTGCCGCTCTTGTCGAGCCCGAGCAGCGCCTTGTCGACGAGGTCGCGGTCGCCAAGCAGATAGCCCGACAAGCCGACCCCGGCTGCGGCCCAGGTCGCGTGATTGTGGATGCGGTTGATCACCTCGGGCGACTCGTCGGACAGAAAGCGCGCCATCGGGCGGATCACCTGATCGTCGATCCGCCGGCGATCGGCAGCGGGCAATGCGTCCCGGATCTCCGCATAGCCCTGCGCTGCGTTGACGAGGAACACGCTGTCGTTGAGGCTCTGCCAGAAGAGACGCCCTGCGGTCTGGTTCGCCTTGGCCGGATGCGGGCCGAGCCCCGGATAAAGGTCGGCATAGGCGAGCAAGAGGTCGCGGACATGGTCGCGGTAGCGCGCGTCGCCGGTCAGGCGGAAGAGCTGGCCGCCCTCGAAGATGAGGCGGTAATTGCGCTTATGTTGTTCGTGGGTGAAGCCGCCGCCGGGATCCTTTGGTACGGGCACGTTGATGCCCGCCTTGATCGAGGCATCGACATCGCGCCGCGCGCGCTCGACCTCGGCCGCGAAGAGCGGAGCATAGGCCTGCGGGGCGGCGGCTGGTGGAGTTTGGGCCTGCACCGCGGTCGGGGACAGCGTCGCGGCGGCGAGCAAGAGCGCAAGGGTGCGGATCACGGCCGCGCCTCCACATTATTTTCGACCATTCCGCGCGGCGGGCCTTTCCACGCGAGTTCCTCGATGCGCGGCGCGGGGGTCGCAGCGAAGACATTCGAAGCAATGCGCGTTTCGGGGGCGCCGACCGAATGGATGACGACGATGCCGCCCGACTTTGCGAAACTATTTTGTGCAATGTCGGTGTGCTGGGCGCCCGAGACGCGCAACGACGCACCACCCGCACCGCTATCCGCGACGCTCGATCCGGTCATCGCGAACCAGGGGCCGAAGGTGCTTTCGTCGGTGCCCTTGCGCAAGAGGTCGGCGACCATCGCGACGCCAGCGAAGCGGCTGCCGCTGATCGTCAGCCGTTCCATCGGATACCAGCCCTTAGGCTCCTGCTCGCCGGTCGCGACGACTACGACGCCCATTGCAGAAAAATCGCTGTTTGCGATCGTGACATCGTCGGCGAAGGTGCCGGGCGCCATCGCGATGCCGTCGAGACGGCCCTTGCGGGGGCCGCGCACCGATATGCGGTCGAGCGCAATGCTGTAATTGGGCGCGACGCCCGAAGCGACCGCGATCAGCGCGTCCTCACCGGACGCCGCGCTCGCATCGACCGCGAGATTTTCGAGCCGCAGCCCGCCGCCGCCCGCGATCCGCGCGAGGCTCGACGCGACGCGCAGCACGGGCTTCGCATCCTTGGCGCCGGCAATGGTCAGCCGGCGTTGCACCGTCAGCGGCGCGGCGATGTCATAAGTGCCGCTGGCGAGCGCCAGCGTGTCGCCGGCCTTCGCATCGGCAACAGCCTCTGCAAGCGAGGCGCCCGCCGCGATCGGCCGCATAGCGCCGGCGCCGAAAACCGCCTCCGGAGCATCGCCGCGATACCAGCTCGCGCCGACCTCTTCGCGGGTGACGGGTTTGAGGTCGCGCGGCGCGCCGACGGCGGCGAGCGCGGGGTCGGCCGGATAAAGCAGGCCATTGGCGGCACGTTCGAGCGTCACGTCGCGCCGCTCGACCCCGGTCGTCAGCAAGGGCTTCGCTACCTTCGCCTCGACATTGCCAGCGAAAGCGATGCCGCCGATTTCGCCTTCGGCGCGGAATGGGTCCGCACCCTTGGCGCCGACGATCAGGTTGCGCTCGAACCGGCTGCCCACCGGCGGCGCCGAACGTTCAGCGTCGGCGCCTGCCGCAAGCGTGATGCGCGCGACGTCGATCAGGCTGTTGCCCTCGATCCGCGCGTTCGCAACCTGATGATAGCGGTTGACCACCGAATTGGGCACGCCATTCATCACGGTGATCGCGCTCTTGAACGAGCTGCCCGCGAGCCCTTCGAAATAATTGTCACGCACGATCTGGTCGCGGTTGATCACGCGCACGCCGCCGGTGTCGGGCACGCCCTTGCCGAAGAAGATGTTGCGTTCGACGAGGTTGCCGTTGCCGTGGCGCAGCACGAAGGCGCCCTGCGCTTCGAGCACGAGATTTTCGCGAATGATATTGCCGCCCGATTTGACCGAGACGATCTCGACCTCGCCGCTCGTCCGGTCGAAGATATTGCGCTCGACGATCGTATGGCTGTCGGACAGCGATTCCTCGCTGGTGCCGATGCGGATCGTCTCGCCGCCGTTCGACCCCAGCGGCGGCCGCGGGCCGAAATAATTGTGATCGATGCGGTGGCGGTTATCGAGCGGATCGCCCGCGCGGCGGATCACCGCGAGCGTCACGCCGGCGTTGGTCTTGCCCTCGAAATGCGAATGATCGACGCGGTTTCCGGAACCATAGAGCGCGACCCAGATATCTTCGGCGCGCCGGTCGGCCTTGCTGAAGCCGTCAATGACGGTCTCCGTGAGGCGGCTGTCGGTGGCGAGGGCTTTGGAATCGCGGCGAAAGCTGACAACTTCGCGCGTCGGGCTCGCACCATTTTTGAAGACGAGCCCCGACACGAGCAGATGCCGGCCGCCGATGCGCAGGTTCGACTGGCCGGTGATCAGCACCTTGCCTTTGGTCTGTGCAGTCAGCGCGATCGGTTTGGCAGCGGTGCCGGTGCCGGTAAAGACGATCTGGAAATCGCGCCACTCGCCGTCTGCGAGGATGATCGTGTCGCCCGGCTGCGCCTTTTTGACCGCAGCCTTATATTGCGCCTGATCGGTCACGAGCAGGTCGCGCGCCAGCACCGGATGCGCCGTCGACGCAAGCATCGCTACCGTTAGAATCACCCTTATGTGCACCGTTCCTCGCCCTTTTTCTGATTCTTGCGTATTGGACTATACAAGAGGTAGGACAATATCAACCCATTGATGGTATGAATCATGGGTTGACATAGTGGCCTGACAAGAGGAGCCTCTCTCCAAACAAAGGCAATGAGGGAGAGTGTGATGATTCGGGGCGGCCTCCTGCGCGTTTCGCGCGGCAAGATAAATTTCGCGGCGACGCTGTTGGGCACGACCATGCTCGCGATGATCGCCGTCCCCACGATGGCGCGGGATCCGGCCGCCGATGCCGCCGCCGAAGCGGGCGATGACGCGATCGTCGTCACAGGTATCCGTAGCTCCCTTGCCACCGCGCTGGGCGAAAAGCGCACCTCCGACAATATCGTCGAGGTCATCCAGGCCGAGGATATCGGCAAACTGCCCGACCAGAACCTCGCCGAAGTGCTGGAAAATGTCACCGGGATTCAGATCACCCGCCAGGCTGGCGTCGGCAATGCGGTGCAGATCCGTGGCACTGATGCCAACCGCACCGAAATCAACGGCGTATCGACCATAGGGTCGGGCGCGGGCCGCTCGGGCATCAGCTTCGAGGATCTGCCCGCCGCGCTGATCGCCTCGGTGGAGGTGACCAAGGTTCCAACGGCGCAGACGATCGAGGGATCGGTCGGCGGCACGATCAACCTTCGCACGATCCGCCCGCTCGACCTGCGCGATCCGCTCATCGCGGCGCGGGCACAAGTCGAAAACAGCGATCTGTCCAAATCGACCCTGCCGCGCCTGTCCGCGACGCTCGGCAATCGCTGGGACACCGGCATCGGCGAAATCGGTATCGTGGTGAGCGGCAGTTATGCCCGGCAGGACGTCGCCGCGTTCAAGCCGCGTGTTGACCGCGACGCCGTCGTCCTGCCGGGATCGGGCCCGAGCGCCGAGGCTTTTCCCTTCCTGCGCATCCAGTTCTTCCAGCAGGGATTGGAGAATTACGAATATGAAACCTACAACGGCACCGCGGCGCTCGAATGGAAGCCGAACGACGACCTGAAATTCTATTTCGACGCGACGCTGAACAACCAAACGCGCGGACAGGAGAGCCACCGCGTCCAGATTTCGGGCACGGCGACGCCCTCGGTCGTCGATGCGACCGACAACACGGCGTTCGAAACGGTCAACTGGGGCACTCTCGACGGACCCGACGGTCCGATCGACCTCGGCAGCGTCGATGCGACCGTCGCGGGCACCATCGGCATCGGCGGCGCGACCGGAACGGTGATTGACCCGAATATGCGCACGTCGAGCGACACGGGCGCGCGCGTCACCAAAAGCCGCGTGTTCGACCTCGGCACCGAATGGCAGGTGACCGACAAGCTTGGGATGCGAGCCGAAGTGTCGCTATCGACCTCGAAATCGGACTTTCCGAACTTCTCGACGACGCTCGATTTCATCAATCCCAACGGCCCGCAGCCGCAAATCGGGCGCAGCATCGACAATGGTGTGCCGCTGGAATTCGACCTGCGCGGCGGCACGTTGCAATTCGGCATCGACCAGTCGAGCCCCTTTGCGCCGACGACGGCGCAATTGCTCGACCCCGCCAATTACCAGCTGCAGCAAGTGGCGCAGGGCGCCAACACGACCGACAATCAGGAGAGGGCGGCGCGCCTCGATTTTTCCTATGACACGAGCGATCTCAACCCCTTCGTCACCTCGATCGACTTCGGCTATCGCTGGAACCGGACTTCGGCGGAAAACAACGAATTTTCCCGAAATGTCAGCCTGACCAACACCACGAGCGCCTGGAACCGGCCGTCGGGCGACCTGTTTTCCGACATATTGATCCCGGGGCCCAACAATTTCGACGCGGCCGACGGACGCCGGCTTTATTTTTCCGACTTCCTGCTGATCGACGGCGGGCTGGCTTTCGACGATCCCGCGAAGGTGCTCGACGCGCTCAACGCCGCGATCGCCGCGAGCAACGCCGCCGCGACCGAGGGGCCGCCCGTCGCGCCGCTGACCACGCCGACGGAATCCTTCGCCGGCTTTTTTAAGATCAAAGAAACGACGAACGCCGCCTATTTCCAGGCAAATATGGAAGGCGAAGTCGCCGGCATGCCGGTGCGCGGCAACGCCGGCGTGCGTTGGCTGCACACCAGCCTGTCTTCGGTCGGCAACAATATCGCAAATGGTGAGGTCACGGGGCAAACCGTTGCCAAAAGCTCGTATAATTTCCTGCTGCCGCGCTTTAACCTCGTCCTCGAACCCGCAGACCGCTTCCTCGTCCGCGCGGGCATCGCGCGCGATATCCGCCGGCCGAATTTCGACACGCTATCGACATCCTTCTCCTTCGGCACCGGCGCGAACACGCCGGTCGCGGTGGGCAACCCCGACCTTGTCCCCGAAGCTGTGTGGTCGTTCGACCTGTCAGGCGAGTATTATTTCGCGCCGTCGAGTCTGATCAGCATCGGCTTTTTCCACAAGAGCCGCACCAATTTGTTCGCGCAGCGGCAGGAGGACCCGGCGCCCAACCTCGACGCCAACGGCAACCTCAATATTTCGATCGATCCGGCGTGCCCGGGCGGCGGCATCTACAACCCGATCGCCAACCGCAACATCAACAACCCGATCCAGGGTGTCGGCATCTGCGTACCGCGCAGTTCGACCTTCAACGTTCCCGGAACCACCACCCAAACCGGGATCGAGGTCGCGTTCCAGCACGATCTTTCGGCATGGGAAGACACGCTGGGCTTCGCCTCGGGCTTCGGATTTATCGGGAACTTCACCTATCAAAAATCGGGCGGTTCGGCGCGCGAGTATCGCACCGCCGACGGCCCGCGCACGGTCTTTACGCAGCTCGGCTATCCGGGATCGCAAGACCTGATCACACTGACCAATCTGTCGAAATATGCGTATAACGCGACGCTGTTCTACGACAAATATGGGCTGAACGCGCGCCTGCGCTACACATGGCGGTCGAGCTATGTGTCGAACGATCCCTTCTTCTTCGGCCTGCCGCTGATCAACGGGGCGCGAGGGCAGCTCAACGCCAGCATCAATTACGACCTCACTGAAAATATCAACCTCGGGGTCGAGGGCATCAATTTGCTGCGCGGCGACCAGAACCAATATTGCGTCAACAACAAGGCGCTATTGTGCTTCCAGGGCCTCACCGACCGCCGGATCACAGCGGGGGTGAGCGTCAAATTCTAGGGCGCTCACCCTAGGCGGGGGTGCGCGGATATCCCGCCCGAACCCGCGTGTATTGTGAAGCTATGTCCTCGTCAGAACGCTTGTGCCTATTTCGACCCAATGCTAAAAAGCCAAAGCATCACGCGGGGGCGGGGGGCAAGGTCATGTTGCAATCCGAGACGAGGCTCGATTCAATCCCGAAACCGATTGTTGGATCGGCAGCGCCCTGGTTCAAGGCGCATGTTCTGGACGGAAACCCGCAATATACTTTTCACACGGTTGCCGGACGAGCTGTTTTGCTTTTTTTCATGGGATCGGCGACCGGTAACGGCATCGAGGCCGCCCGCGACCTTCTGATGGCCGACGCCGACCGCTTCGACGACAGTCGCTGCTCTTTTTTCGGTATTACCATCGATACCGACGACCACGTAGCCGGACGCGTCAAGACGCGCCTCCCCGGGATCCGCTATATCCTCGACAGCGACCGGGCGGTCAGCCAGGCCTATGGAGCCTGCAGCCCCGACAGCGACCATTATGAACCCTATATCATCGTTCTGGACCGCCAATTGCGCGTCGCGGGACGCTATCATCTCCCGGACGCCGGCAAGGCGCTCGCGCTGATCGATCGCCTGACCCGCGAGGGCAAGCCCGAAGACTGGGCGCCGGTGCTGTCGGTCCCCCGCGTGTTCGATCGCGCTACCTGTCAGCGGCTGATTGACCTGTACGAAGCCGAAGGCGGTCGGGATTCGGGTTTCATGCGCGAAGTCGATGGCAAGACGGTGTCGGTCATCGATCATGGCCACAAGCGCCGGTCAGACGTCACGATCAGGGATGAGGCCTTCTGCCGCGCGCTCAGCGCCCGGGTGAACCATTGTCTGCGCCCCGTTATCCAGCGCGCGTTCAATTTCGATGCGACCCGCATGGAGCGCTATATCGTCGCCTGTTACGACGCGTCGGTCGCAGGTCATTTCCGCGCTCACCGCGACAATACCACGATGGGCACCGCGCACCGCCGCTTTGCGGTGACAATCAACCTGAACGACGATTTCGACGGCGGCGAACTGCGTTTCCCCGAATTCGGGACGCGCACCTATCGCCCCGCGCCGGGCGGCGCGATCGTCTTCGGTTGCGGCCTGCTTCACGAAGCGACGCCGGTTACCCGCGGGCGGCGCTACGCCTTCCTGCCCTTTCTTTACGACGACGAAGCGGCGGCGCAACGCGAAGCGAACAACCAATATCTTGGCGAAGGGGTCGGCGCCTACCGACAATAGAGGCGGCGCCCGATTCAATCGGAACCCACCCCCCTGATGACGGCGACAAGCCCGCGGCCTGCGCCGCTTGACGCCAGGCTAGGGTCACCCCGGGGTCAGCACCCTAGAATGCCGTTCCTAGCGAGATAGAGAATTTCTTCGCACGATCGCCCTCCTGCCTCACGACGGGCTGGGCGATGTTGAAGCGCAGCTTGCCGGGCCCCGCATTGAATGCCAGCGCGAAACCGACCGCCACCCGCGGCTTGGGCGAGTTGCCGATCAGCCGCTCGCCCGCGATCAGTTCACCCTTCGACGCACCGAACACCGAGCCGGCATCGACGAATATGCTCGGCGAAACACCGAATTTCTTCATCGCGCCTTCTGGCCGAAGAGCCAGTTCCAAACGCCCGGCATAATAGGCGCGCCCGCCAATCGCTGTCGGGGGGGCGACCGGGGCCTTTAATGGAACCACCTTGGGCCCGATGCCGCGCAGATCGAACCCCCGCATGCTGTTGCCGCCGATATAGAAGCGATCGAACAACGGGATCGTGCGATCGCCGATCGATCGCATCAACCCGCCTTCGAGCCCAAGCGACACATCGATGACATCCCCGATGCGGTGGTGGAAGCTGCCCGCCATCCGTATCCGGGCGTAGCGCGACGTTCCCCCTGGACCCGCAATCTCGGGTGTCAGGCGAAGCTGGAATCCGCGCGCCGGATCGATGGGCCGGTCGCGGCGATCGAGCGTGAGACCGACGCTCAACACCGAACTGGTCGATTGCCCGAGCGCATTGCAAAAGGGGCTGCCGTGAAGCCCCACATCGCATCGCGCATTTTTCTGGCGGATCAAGAAATCTTCGTCCGAATATCGATAATTCGCCGCGACGCGCAGACCGCGTCCAAGCTGTTTTCCGACATAGAAATTGACGCCCCGCGCAGTTTGCCGAAACACCGATGACTTGCTTTGCGCATCGAAACCCACCGCAGTCGAACGCGAGTAAAAGAAGGTCGGCGCAAGCGACACTTTGCTGCCCATGAAATTGGCGTCTGCGACCCCGAATTCGAACAGGCGCTGGATTTTCGAATAGCGCGCCGACGCGCTGATGTCGCGGCCGGGCGCGCCGATATTGGTGCGCGCGATCTTGACCGTTCCCACCGGTCCTTCCAGCGACGAATAGCCGCCCGAAAAGGCCAGCCCGCCACGCGGCAGCGTCTCGACCGTCAGCAGATCGGTTTCGCTGGCCTGGCCGTCCGCGCCATCGAGGCCGGTCACCGCCCCGGTCGGCGTTTCGGCGACCTCTTCGTAAAGGCCTTCGTCCCCGGCGGCGGCCATGCCGAGTTCGGACGCGGCGGGCCTCCCACGCGGCGCGGCGCGGCGCGCACCGGCATCGCCGAGCCAAGGCGTGGCCGAAACATCGGCATCGAACGCCGGAAACTTACGCATGCTGGCGGCGGCGGCGCGGCCGGGGCGTTCGGCCCCGCCGATCGCGAAGCAGGGCGGCCCCATGCGGTTCTGCGCGGCGACGACGCACGCCAGATTGACCATGTCGGCGGGCAGCGCCGGCAGATCAAACGCGGTGATACGTGCCGGACGACCGAACTGCACCGCAACGCCTGGCGGCGGCAAATTGGGCGGGATCGCCTTCGCCGCGATGCGCGAGCGATGGCTGCGCGAAGACGCCTTCGCCGCGCGCGTGCTGTCGCTCGCCGGCAACGCCGACACTGCGCGCTTGCGCGGAGCATGGCGATCCTTGGAATCGCGGCAGCCTGTGCAGGCGCGCCGTCCATGTACTGGCGCAGCGGCCCTTTGCGCGACCAGCGCTTGGCGACGGGCGCCGGCGTCGCCTAGCCAGGATGCGCCGACGACATCGACATCCAGGCCGGCGATCGCTTCATCCATCGCCGCCGCCGGAACGATACTGGCATCGCCGGCCCTCACCCGCCGCGCATTGCCGCGCGGCGCGTTGGCCGCGCCGGCGGACAGCACGACGGGTGCATCCCAATCGACCGCCAACGGCGCCTGCCAGGGGATGTCCACGGCCGTATCGGACAGGTCCGTCGGCGTGCTCGGTTCGATCGCGTCAGGCATGATCGATGCCGTCAGAAGGAAGGCGTCGGCGCCGTCCGCCGGCGCCGCGATCGTAAACTCAGCCTGCGCATGGTCAAACGACGGTCCCTCGCTGGGCGGCAGCACACGTGTGATCGCCGTCGATTGGCGAAGCGCGGCGTAGGGCGGCGTCTGGACAATCTCGCGCTCGCGCGCGTACAGCGGCGCGGCTTCGCCGACACCGAACATCACCGCGACGCCCATCGCAGTGCCCTGCACTGCCCGGTGAACGCCCCGGGACAATATTCCGTATCCCGCCAACCTCTTCCCCTCATTGTGCCGGCCGACCCCGGCTTTCACCCCCGCCAAGAACGCGTCGGGTTCATCCCTCGCGAAAGGAGCGATTGAAACTGTCGATCATTGGCTGGAACAGATATTGCAGCAGCGAGCTCGACCCCAGATCGATATAGACTTCGGCCGGCATGCCCGACATCAGCTGGACATCGCGGTATTTCTTGAGCTGCGCCGCCGATATCTCGACGATCACCTTGTAATAGATTTGCTGCGCGTCCTTGTCGTAGATCGCATCGGGGCTCACTTCCTTGACGGTCCCGATCAGATTGGGGATCACGCGCGCCTTGTATGGCGTCAGCTTGACCTCTGCCTTCAGCCCCTTGTGCACCACGTCGATATCGATCGGGCGGAGCCGCGCCGACACCACGATTTTTTCGGACGTCGGCACGATGTCGAGGATCGGCTGGCCTGCCCCGATGACACCGCCGGGCGTAATCAGGCGCAAATTGGCGACACGGCCGGCAACGGGCGCAAGCACCTGCCGACGCGAGCGGATATCGCCGCTGACCCTGAGATTTTCGCGCGCCTCGGCGATTTGCAGCTGAACCTGTCGCTGCTGGCCGGTGGCCTCCAGAACCATCTGCCCGCGCAGCGAGACCATTTGCGCACGCGTTTCGCCGATCGTATCGCGCAGCCGGTCGAGATTGTTGGTGAGCTTGCCGCGCTCGCCGTCGACCAGCGCCTTTTGCCGCTGCAACGCGAGCAGCCGCGATTTGCGTTCGAGCCCTTCGTCAACCAGCATGTCGACGCTCATTTGCTCGTCGTCGAGCAGCTTCGCCTGATCGGTTAGTGCCGCGATCTGCGCGCCCGAACTGCGGATGTCGGCGTTCGACTGGCCGATCCGCTGCGACAGGATCTGCGCCTGCTCCGACAGGCCGCGCCGCCGCGAGGCGAATTCGGCATTCGACGCCGCGATGATTTCCTTGACCTCGGGATCGCCGGCGGCCGCTAGCAGCTCGGCTGGGTAACGGACGGCAGGCAAGCCGAGCCGCTCGGCCGTTAACCGCGCGTCCTGCGCCAACAGACCATAGAGGCTCGTGCGCAAGGCCGCGTCGGACGCCTCGCTCTGGGTCGCATCGAACAGCACGAGCGGTTGGCCGGCGCGCACCTCCTGCCCTTCTTTCACCAGAAACTCGCGGACGATGCCTCCTTCCAGATGCTGGACCGTACGGCGGCCGCCGCCCTCGGCTTCCAGAAACCCGCTTGCGATCGCCGCGCTGTTGATCGGTGCCGCCCAGCTCCAGACGGCGAATGCAAGAATGAACAGGCCGATCGACATGAGGGCGAGCCGCATCGACCCTTTGACCCGCGGACCGGCGACACCATAGTCCGGCGACGGCAAGGCCAACCGCACAGGGTCGCCATCCTCGCGTAGGCGAAATGGAATGTTCATGCTTCCAATCCCCCTTGTTTGAACATTGCGGGATTGGACTTGGCGGGGCCGCCCGGCGGGGGCGCTTCGTTCGGCGTGATCGCGCGCCGCTTGCCCGCCATTTCCTCCACCACCGTCCGTGCATCGCCGAATTTCGCGACCTGCCCATCCATCATCAGCAATATCTTGTCGGCCAGTTCGAGCAGATTGGCGCGGTGCGAGACGATGATCGTCGTCATATTGAGCGCCTTGAGCTTCTTGATCGTCGCCAACAAAGCCGCGTCGCCGCGCGCGTCGAGGCTGGCGTTGGGTTCGTCGAGCACGATCAGCGGCGGCAGCCCGAATAGCGCGCGCGCCAGCCCGATCCGCTGGCGCTGACCGCCCGACAGCTGGTGCCCGCCATCGGTGAGCATGCAGTCATAGCCACCGTTCAGGTGAAGGATCATGTCGTGGCAATCGGCAAGCTTCGCGGCGGCAATCACGTCGGCATCGCGGGCATCTGGACGAAATCGCCCGATATTCTCGCGGATCGACCCGGGCAGCAATTCGACATCCTGTGGCAGATAGCCGACGTTGGGCCCGAAATCGCTGCGCATCCAGTCGAAGGTGTCGGCGCCATCGAGCCGGACATGCCCCGACATCGGCTTCAGCACCCCGACAAGCAGGCGCGACAAGGTTGTCTTTCCCGATGCCGACGGCCCGACGATCGCGAGCGACGTCCCCGGCGCGATCGCGAAGCTGACATTCTTGAGGATCGCGCCCTTCATGCCCGGCGCGGCATAGGTAAGATTTTCGACGGCGATGGCACCCGACGGTTTCGGCAGCGCCATCTGCGACGGCCGCGGTGTCGGCAGGTCGCAAAAACGCGACAGGCGCTGCAGGCTTTCGCGCGCCAGCACGAACTGTTTCCAATAGCTCATCGCCGCCTCGATCGGTGCGAGCAGCCGCGCGATCAGGATCGAACCCGCAATCATCGCCCCGCCGGTCAACTGCTGGTCAAGCACCAGCAAGGCACCGATGCCGAGGACCGCAACCTGCACCAGATTGCGGACGAACTTCATCCACGCCAGGATCTTGCTCGACTGAAACTGCGTCGCGTCGACCGCCTCGGTTTCGGCAAAATAACGGTCGCGCCAATGCGCGACCGTGTCCTCGCCCATTCCCATCGCGTCGATGACTTCGCTGTTGCGTACCAGAGATTCGGCGTACTGCATATTGCCGGTGGCCAGCGCCTGGGTGTCGCGGATCGCCGTTCGCGTGATCCGTTCGGTGTACCAGGTCAGCCCGAATAGCGTCGCGGCGCCGACGGCCGATATCAGTCCGAAGATCGGGTGCAGCAAAAACACGATCAGCAGGTAAAGCGGCACCCACAGCATATCGACGACGCTGAACACCGTTGGGGTCGAAACGAAATTCTTGACCTGTGTCATTTCGCGCAGCGCTTCGAGCCGGACGTTCGGAGCGACCAGCCTTTGCTCGAGCGAGCGGAGCAGCAGCGTCGGCCCCAATTGCTGCGCCAACCAGGTGCCGACGCGGTTCGCAACCTGCTGCCGGATGCCGTCGAGCATCGAACCCAATGCGACGACGAGCGTAATCGCCAGCGCGAGGAAGAACAGCGTATCCTTGCTCTGGCTGGTCAAGACGCGGTCGAAGACCTGCATCATGTAGAGCGACATGGCGAGCGCCGCCATGTTGGTGATCGCGGAGAACAGGATCAGCCGGACCGCGATCGGCCGTTGCGGAAGCAAGAGCGTCTTTAGCAGATTGTCCGGGTTGCCGGAGGCCCGCCGGGCGGCGAGTGGATTCCAGGCCATGCCTACCGCTCCAAATGTGCTGGGCTATCCGCGGCATTGAGCGGCAGCACGAGTCCCGAGATCAAACCGGCAAGTTCCATCTGCCGATGGACGCCCAGCTTGGCGCGTACACGCTTCAGATAGGTCCGCGCCGTCTCTTCCGACAGGCCACAGCCTTCCGCCGCGTTGCACAGGCTGCTCGACTTCAGGAAGTGGCCCAGAAAGCGCTGCTCGGACGGGAGCAATCCGAGCGCTTCGAGTAACGACGTCGGCGCATCGACCTTGCCCGGACCCATAATGATCATCATGGCACAGCGCGTGGTTCCATCGCCGGTACGCGACTTGGCCGAGATGACATATGCCAATCGCCATTCGCCATCGCGGCAATCGAGCCGGAAGACATCTTCAACCGGCGCATCGGACGCCGCGGTGGCGGCGCGGCGGATGCTTTCGCGCAATTGTTTGGCCTGCCCCGGATTCGCTGCGACGATCGCGCCGTCGGCGGCGCGGATCAGCCATTTGCGTTGTTCGACCAATCCCGCCGCGGCGCTGTTCAGGAACAGGGGCTGGGCGTCGGCCGACAGCAGCGCCGTCGCGAGCGACACGCGATCGAACATCCCCTCCAGCATCGCTGAGCGCTGCGACTGTTGCGCAAGCTGTGCGACTCCCGTTGCAGACTCGGCGAGCAGCGGCGCAATCGATTGCAGAGAGGCGGCATCGGCGTCGCTGAAAGAAGCCCCGCCGGCATGACGAAAGAACAGCGCGCGAACGGCTTTGCCCTCGCGCTTCAGCTGTATGGCAAGGCCATTGTGGAAGGGCCCATCGGTGCCGGCGTCAACCGGCCCCGAGCCCGTACCGAAAAGCGCGGCGGAAAATTGGAAAGGATGCGCCGGTTGTTCGCCGATCCGGGCCCATACCTCCTCCATCATTGTCAGCAGGCGCCGGGTTGCGGCCGCGTCGCCCCGCACTTGGTCGAACCCGATCAAAAAGGCATGGCGTTGCTGTCCCGCACCCGACACGGACACGGTCAAAATTGCCGACATTACGTCGAATTGCGCTAGATAGTCGTGCCATAGCCGCCGGGTGTTCGCCGCGACATCGACCGAAAAGGGATGATCCGCCATGACGTCATGACCGTCGCCCGCTGACCCCTCGAACAGTTGGGCGTCGTCGCGGACCGCGTCCGCATACTGCGTCGAAAATACCATGGTCGCAGACATTATGGCCCCCAAAAAGCATCGTTCCCGAAGCGATGCCGAAGCTCGCTACAGGCGTTTCACGCGCGACCATGATGTCTGGCGCGATGCCCTGGTTACGGGCCAGGACGCACGCGCCGACCGGGGTTGCCTGAAGCATTTTCTACCCGGCGTTGGCTGTCGATTGATGCGAATCTCTCGATAGCGTCGCCTGCCGTGACGGATGCTGGCGACGGCCCTTGTCTATTTCGATTCGGCAGACTGAGTCTATTATCCCCTCGGACATATCCGTTAGGGTAGTTTCCTGCCCCACCGCCGCGCATTACTCTTTGATAATTGTGAAAAGAGGGGTCGGCACTCGAATCTACGACGATTCAGGAGGGGTGACGTGGGGAAATCCTGGACTTTTTTGGCGAGCGCCCTGAGCGCACCCACCGCCGCCGCGGCGTTAGCGATCGGCGCGACTCCGCTCCTGGCGCAATCGGCGCCCGCCGCCGTCGCGCCATCGAGCACGATGGCCTCGCTCGCGCGTCAGGTCATTCTTTCCAACCCCGATGTTGCGGCGCAGCGCCATCAGGTTCGCATCGCCAAGGCGCGATTGCAGGCCGCCGAAGCGGGCTATTTGCCGACGATCGAGGCGAACGGCACCGTGCAGCGGCGCGAAATCGACATCAAGAACGGCAGCAGCGCCAACGATGCGCGGTACACCGCCGGGCAGGCCGGTTTCGAGGCGCGGCTGCGCTTCTATGACGGAGACCGGACCTATAATTCGGTACGGATAGCCAAAGCCGAGCTGGAAGCGACCGCCGCGGGGCTTGACGCGGTCACGTCAGACACGCTGCTGGAACTATTGACGAGCGCCGCCGACGTCCACCTGAACCGCAAGATCCTGCAATATTCCGAGGCGCAGAGCGAGGCGATCGGCGACCAGCTTCGCGCGACGTCACGCCGGCTCGAATTCGGAGAAGCCACGCGCACTGACGAGGAACTGGCGCGCTCGCGGCTGGCGACCGCACAGGCCGGCGTCCTCGCCGCGAGCGAAGAACTGGGCGTCAACGGGCACCGGTTCCGCAATGTCAGCGGCCAGTCGGGAACGATTGTCCCGCCCCTGCCGCCGCTGGCCGCCGTTCCGGCGTCGCTTGCCGCGGCACAAAAGATGGCGCTCGACGCCGCGCCGCGACTGCGCGCCGCGCGGCTCAACGCGCAGGCCGGCAAGTCGGGGGTCAAATTCGCCACCGGCGCCCTCCTCCCACAACTCGACGCCGTCAGCGGCTACGACTATCTGACCGGCGGCGCGACCAACACCTTCACCGGCAAATATCCGGACGATCGCTCATCGCTCTATTATGGGCTGGAACTCCGGGTACCGATTTTCCTGCCGCGCGATCATGCCGAGGTTCGCCGGGCGCGCGCGGTCCGCGATCAACGGCTGTCGCAAACCGACATTGCGCTCCGAACGGTGGCCGAGGATGTCGCGACGAGTTGGACGCGCTGGCAATCGGCAAAGAGCACGATCGCCGCAGCCGAAATGGCGGTGGCCGCGACCGAACAAGCGGCGGAAGGAATCAAGAAGGAAGCCATCGGCGGCAACCGCACGCTGACCGACGTGCTAAACGCCCAGAACGAACTGCTGTCCGCCCGCGTCACGTTGGAGCGCGCATTGCGCAACGAATTTGTCGCCCGCGCCAGCTTGCTGGCCGCGACCGGCCAGCTCGACACGAGCGCGATCCTCGACGGGCGATGCTGCAGCACGGACCTTGACGAACGCCCCACGATGTCGGCGCTCGGACGGCCGATCATGGCCAGCAGCGGACCGGCTGTTGCCGGACCCACGGTATTGGCCCGCCCGGCGATGTCGTCGCTAGGTCAGCCTCCCGATCGCGGCGTCGGCGACGCAGCGGCACCCCCGGGCAATCCGGCGCGTCCTGCGACCTCGGCGCTCGGGCGCAAACTTAACTAGCAAGCCGCTGTCTCTTGCAGCCATTCCGTTTCGGCATTCGCCGAAACGGCTAAAATCCATGTGTTCCGAGCAGATTGCGAATCATGTTCGCCGATGAACTGCCCCAAAATGAACCACTCCACAAAATTGTCCGCCATGTCCCCAAGCAGGAATGTGCGGTCCCTCCGCCCCGCCATATCCCTTGGTCATGGCTCCGAATTTTCGTGGCCATTTGGGGGGATGGCAAAGCCGAGTCGGCGAAACCGCATCCCTGCGACCCACCAATGAAGAGGATAGCGAAATGCCTACAGTTGGATCTTCTAACGCACCGACCAATCCTAAAAATCCCACGGCCCGTGGGCAGGTATTGGGAACGAATGCGGTCGATTTTATCGATCTCAACACCCTCGTCCACACCGCGAACCTGCCTTATAACGCACGCGGCAACGGCGGGGCGGATACCGTTTACGGCAATAATTTCGACAACGATCTCTACGGTGATGCGGGTGACGACAATGTCATCGGCCGCAGCGGCAACGATCGCATCGATGGCGGAAGCGGCAACGACACGTTGATCGGCGACCAGGCGAGCATCTCGGTCCCGGCGCCCGGCCAAGTCCTGTACACCGGCGACGATAACGGTGTTGCCGACGGCAACGACACGCTGCTCGGCGGCGCTGGTGCCGATACCGCATGGGGCGGCGGCGGGAACGACTTCCTCCGCGGCGATGCCGGCGACGACGTGCTTTATGGCCAATCGGGCGATGACCGCGCCGACGGCGGCGCTGGCAACGACATCGTCGATGGCGGCACCGGCAACGACAATCTCTACGGCGGGACCGAAACCGACGTGGTGACCGGTGGCGACGGCGACGACTATATCGATGGCGGCACAAACACCAATGGCGTCGACCAGCTTTCGGGTGGCGAAGGCAATGATGTGATCTTCGGCGACAAAGGCGTCAATCGCAAAGCCGACGAAGACTTCGCCTATAACCAGAGCAATTATAACAAAGGTATCGGGCAAGCCGACAATATCTCGGGCGGTGCCGGCGACGATCAGGTCTTCGGACAGGGCGGCGACGACACAATCGATGGCGATAGCGGCGACGACCTGTTGTGGGGCGACGATGGCGACGACACCATCCTCGGCGGCAACGGTTATGACCAGCTCGACGGCGGCGAAGGCGACGACTCGCTTTCCGGCGAAAATGGCGATGACGAACTCAACGGCGATGCGGGCAACGATGTCATCCGCGGCGGCGCAGGGCTCGACTTCGTCCAGGGCGGTGCCGACGATGACGACATCGGCGGCGGCGACGACGACGATACGCTGAACGGCAATGACGGCAACGACCTTGTCCATGGCGACGATGGCAACGACGTGATCGCTGGCCAGGGCGGTAACGACACCCTGTATGGCGATGACGGCGACGACGTGATCCGCGGCAACGGGGATCCCTTCTTCGACCCGCTCGATCCGGAGAATACCGATGCCGATTTCATTTCGGGCGGCAACGGCAACGACATCGTCAACGGTGACGAAGGCGACGACGTTATCGAAGGAAATGACGGCGACGACCTGCTCGCGGGCGATGCCGGCAACGACAGCATCGCCGGCGGCGATGGCAATGACAGCATCACCGGCAACGACGGCAACGACGTTGTTTCAGGCGGCGAAGGCAACGACGTCATTCAGGGCAACAACGGCGCCGACAATCTGGCCGGCAACGAGGGTGACGACCTGATCTATGGCGGCGCTGGCAACGACCTAGTCGATGGCGGAGACGGCAATGACCAACTCGCCGGCGACATGGGCGCCGATACCATGTTCGGTGGCGATGGCGACGACGTCATGTATGGTGACACGCTGTACGAAAACCTGGGCAACACCCCGGGCGGCAACGACACCATGTCGGGCGGTGACGGCAACGACTATATGTCGGGCGGCATGGGCAACGACAAGATGGACGGCGATGACGGTGACGACGACATCCGGGGCGACACCGGCAACGACACCATCGACGGCGGTCTTGGCGATGACAATCTGGAAGGCGAAAGCGGCAACGACAAGATCACTGGCGGCGAAGGCAATGATCATATGTCGGGTGGCGCGGGCAAGGATCTGTTCCTGTTCGACGCGACCGATTCGTCGCCCGGCTTTGGCGACGACGTCATCGGCGCACCGTTCAGCCTCGGATCGGGCCGCGACTTCAACCTCGCGAACCGTGACACGCTGGTGTTCGACGTCGATGCCGGCTTCGATCCCGATGCCGACGTGTTCGTCATCACCGGCGACTGGGACGGCCAAGGCGACGCGCTTGACGTGTACGTCTTTACCGCGGTCGGCTCGGTGCTGATCGAGGACTTCTGGGAAGGCGCCTCGGCCCCGATCGCGGCGATCGCTGCGCTGGGTGGTTATGACACGGTTGCGGCGCTCAACGCGTACAGCCAGGGCAATGCGTCCTATGACATGATCACGTTCGTCTGAGGACAAGGCTTCGTACGGGGAGCCACTCCTCGACGGACCTCTGCAAACTGGAGGGCAGGCCGCGGCCTGCCCTCCTTTTTATATTCGGCAACCCAGACATTTGTGGGTTGGCGCAATCAAATCAGAGTGTCACCCAACAGCAAATTTTTGCGATGTCCCCATCAGGGAATGGCACGAAACCGCGCCTTCCGTCAATTTTGACGCAAGGATGACGGACAAGAATCATCCGGACGACGCCTGCTTCGATCGAGCAGGTCTGCAGAGATTGGGTGTAAGAAGAATAGCTTTCCGTCGATAATCCGGCGGCGGTTTCGCCCCTCGGCATTCGGCGGAGTTTAGTTCGGCCAGCTCCCGCTGGCTAGCCGTGTCCGCCGCCACGCCCCCTGGCGGCGGCCGGCGTCGAATTTCCATCCATTGTCGCTTTTGCGCCGCGAACAGCCCGTCCGCAACCAGAGCCCGACCATGATGCACCCGTTCATCCTGTCTTTGTCGATGGCGTTCGCTGCATTGCAGCCGCTGCCGCCGGACGGCGCCCCTGCCCTTGGCTTTCCGGCCGACTGCATTGTCGGCCGGTCCTGCCTTGTCCAGAAATTGTTCGACCATGACCCGGGGCCCGGCCGCCGCGACTATCGTTGCGGGCTGCTCACGACGAACGGGCATGACGGGATCGACATTCGCCTGCGCACCATGGCCGACATGCGGACCGGATTTGCGGTCTTGGCTGCGGCACCGGGCACGGTGCTCCGCACGCGCGACGGCGAACCGGACGTCAGCGTCGACGTCCGGGCCGGACTGAATGGCAAGGATGCGGGCAATGCGGTGGTGATCGACCATGGCGGCGGCTGGCAGACGCAATATAGCCATCTTCGCCAAGGCAGCATCGCTGTGCATCCGGGCCAGCGCGTCAGCGGCGGCGAACGGATCGGCTTGATCGGCTTGTCGGGCAATAGCGAGTTTCCGCACCTGCATTTCACCGTGCGGCATAGCGGCGAAGCCGTCGATCCGTTCGTCGGCGCCGCCGCCCTTCCGCCCTGCAATTCCGAAGCCCGAACAGCAGGACTCTGGACCGCGGCCGCCGCGCATTCGCTGGGGTACGAACCCAGCGCGGTGATTACCGGTGGCCTCGCCTCGGCCGTGCCGCCCAGGGCGGTCGCCGATCGTGACCCGCCCCCGGCACTGGACGGACGACAGGCGCCGCTGATCCTGTGGGTCGATGCGATCGGCGCGCGCGCCGGGGATTATCAGGCATTCTCGATCGCCGGGCCCGATGGGCAGATCGTGCATGACCAGCAGTCGGTTGTCGAAAGCGGCGGCCTCAGCTGGTTCGCCTATAGCGGCAAGCGCGCACCGGCGGCGGGCTGGCCCGCGGGCCGCTACACCGGACGATATGTGCTAAAACGCGAAAATGCGATTGTCGCCAGGATCGAAACGACAGCAATTATAAAATGAAATTTACAAAAGACATTACAATATTGAAAACAATACTAAAAAATATTATAACTTCTGAAATATTATCCGGACAATTGTCCAATTTTCTCTATATACAAAGTCCACATACATTATTATCTAAAGTCATATTCAATATGCGACACATTATGTCGATATAGATGGTAAAAAATAGCAATATAAAGATAAAATTAACCCTTAAGATATTATTTTAACACAAAAGTATATGTGCCCATACCGGAAATTGCCATTGCAGAATCACCCCCCGGGGTTTGTATTTCCCGGGTCAGTGACAAGGCACGGGCACAGGTCGCCAAAGAGAACCCAGCACGATCACAAGAGCTTGCATTGCGGCTCCGCGCGACATCCGACGCGGAAATGCAGTGCTGTTCGCCCGTTTCCGCAGCGGCCCCCGTACAGGCCGCTGCCGCGTGACCGACGAACATCCGTGATGCAGGGGGCATTGGGCGATGGGATTGAAGCGAAATGAACCGGCCGGCGAAATCGCCACTATAGCACGCGCCATTCCGCCGGGCGCAACCACGATCCTGCCCGTCGATGGCGTGATCCAGCTTCCACCCGGAACCCGGCTCGACGCAATCAAACTTTCGGGAAACGACCTCGTCGTCACTCTGCCCGACGGACAAGTGCTGGTCATCGTCGATGGCGCGCTGCGCATCCCGCAGATCAAGGTCGGCCCGATCAACATCCCGGCACCCACGGTGGCCGCGCTGATCGCGGACCAGGAGCCCGAACCCGCCGCCGGTCGCCCGCAAAGTTCGGGCGGCAATTTCGCCCAGACCCCGGGCGACATCGGCGACCCGTTCGCGCTCGGCAACCTGCTGCCGCCGACCGAGTTCGGCTTTCCGAAAATTCTCGATCTCGAGGTCATTACCGACGCGGTCGACGACAAACCCCGGGTCGTGATCACAACCCCGGATCAGACGGTCGGGGTCACTGCCGCGACCGCCGTCGTCTCGGAAGCGGCGCTGGCCGCGCGCGGTGCCGAACCGGCCGGGTCCGATCCTGAATCGCCCCGCGAATCGACCAGCGGCACGATCCAGATCGCCGCGCTCGACCAGCCCGTCGTCGTCGCGGTCAACGGCACGGCTGTCACGACCGTCGGGCAAGTCATCGCGACCCCGCTGGGCCAATTGACCATCACCAGCATCGCGCCGGGCCTGATCGGGTACAGCTACACGTTGACCGACAACAGCACCACCCCCGCCGCGACCGACACGGTGACGATCACCGTCACCGACAACGACGGCGATGTCGGGACCGCGACCCTGACCCTGACGATCGAGGACGATGCGCCCATCGCGCGGTCCGACATTGACGATACCGAAGCCGGAAGCCGCCTGCCCCAATCTGGCAATGTCATCACCGGCGCGGGAACCGCAAGCGGTGCGGACGGCGCCGACACGCCCGGCGCCGACGGGGCCATCATCACGGGCGTCCGGGGGGGATCGGCGACCGAGTTCGGCCCGACGGGAACGCCGGTGCAGGGCCAATATGGCCGTCTGGTGATCGCGCCCGACGGCACCTACGCCTATGTCCGGTCGGCCGGAACACCCGGCGGGGTCGACGATGTCTTCACCTATCAACTCACCGACGGCGACGGCGATGTATCGACGGCGACGCTGACGATCCGCATCGGCGACAGCACGCCCGCGCTGGTCCTGCCCGCAGCGGGCGACGACGGCACCGTGGTCGACGAAGCCGGGCTGCCCGAGCGCGATGGCGAAAGCCCCGGTTCGCGTTCGGGCGACGATTCCAACTTCACGTCCGGAACGATCCAGTTTTCCGCCGGCGACGGTCCCGCCGCGCTGACGATCAACGGGGTCGCGGTCACCGAAGAAGGTCAGGAAATCGCGCTCGCCACCGGGACCTTCTACATCGTCTCGATCAACCCCGATTCGATCGAATATTTCTTCGCGCTTACCGACAACACGCTCGGCGCCGCGACGTCGCAGCCGATCACCGTCGGCATCACCGACCTGGACGGCGACACCGTCTCCGCCAGCTTCGACATCGATATCCTCGACGATGCGCCCGAAGCGGTCGCCGATTTCGACAGTATCGCCGCGGGCAGTTTTGCCCCGGCCACCGGCAATGTGATCACCGATGCCGAGAATGACGGCGGGCGGGACATCCCCGGGGCCGATGGCGCGAGCGTCTCGTCGGTGTCGGGCAGCGGCGCCGCCGTGGCCGCGGGGGAGCCCGTTGCCGGCCTATATGGCGTGCTGACGCTGAACAGCAACGGCAGCTACAGCTATGTCCGCAACCCCGGCACGCCAGGCGGCGTGTCCGACACCTTCACCTATACGCTGACCGACGGCGACGGCGATGTATCGACGGCGACGCTCCAGATTGCGATCGGCGACGGCGGCGTCACGATCCGACTGCCCGACGGCGACGACGACGGCCAGCTGGTGTCCGAGGCGGGCCTGCCGGGCGGATCGGCGCCCGACGACGGCAGCGCCACGACCGAGGGCGCGATCAGCTTTGCCGCGGCCGATGGCGTCGGGGCCGTCCGCATCAATGGCGAACCCGTGACGGCGGTCGGCCAGACGATCGTGGGCGAATATGGCACGCTGACCGTCACCGCCATCTCCGCGACGTCGATCAGCTATAGCTATACCCTCACCGACGCGACGAGCGGCGACGAGGTCGTCGAAAGCTTCGGCGTCGTCGTGACCGACCTCGACGGCGACAGCGCCGGCGGGACGCTGAACATCGCGATCGAGGACGATGTGCCGACCGCGATCGACGATTTCGACTTGCTGCCATCGGACAGCACCGCAACCGCCGACGGCAATGTGCTGACCGGCGTCGGCGGAAGCGACGCGAACGCCACCGATGGCGAGGCCGATGTCGAGGGCGCCGACGGCGCCAGCGTCACCGCCATCGCGTTCGGCGGTGAAAGCGGTGAGGTCGATGGCTTAACCGCCGGCGCCTATGGCACGCTGCAAATCGCGGCGGACGGCAGTTATCTCTATACACTCGATCCCGAGAATCCCGACGTGGCCGGGCTCGACGGCGACGACGAGCTGACCGAGACCTTCGAATATGTCGTCACCGACAGCGACGGCGACGAAGCCACGGCGACGCTGACCGTGGTCATCCGCGGCCGCGACGATATCGTGACGATCGACGGTCTCGATCCCGAAGGCGCGGAAGCGACGGTATCGGAAGCCAATCTGGTCGACGGGTCGGCCCCCGACAGCGACGCGCTGGTCCAGACCGGCAGCTTCACCTTCGCCGCAGCCGACGGCGTGGCCGCGATTACGCTGGCGGGCGAAACGGTCGTCGCGGGGCTGGTGATCACCACCGACCTCGGCATGTTGACGATCACCGATTTCGAGCCGCTATTCGACGCCGCGGGCGACATTGTCGGCGGGACGATCGGCTATAGCTACGAACTGATCGACAACAGCCTGCTCCACAGCGGCCCAACCGACGCGACGCTAAGCGAATCCTTCGCGATCGAGATCACCGACAGCGACGGCACCGTCGCGGCGGCGACGCTCGACGTGACGATCGTCGACGACACGCCCGCGGCGGAATACGACGAAGGCGACATCGGCGAAGGGCAGACGCTCGAAGTCGACGCCACGGGCGGGTTGCTCGCCAACGATATCCCCGGCGCGGACGGCGCCGAAATCTTGGGCGTGCGCGCCGCCGGTGAAGGTCCGTCGGCGCCGGCGACCGGCGGCGTCGGCGCGGTGATCGCGGGCCTATACGGCCAGCTGACCGTCGCCGCCGACGGAAGCTATATCTATGTCGCAAATGCGAACATCGTCCCGCCCGACGGCGCGGAAGATGTTTTCGTCTACACACTCGTTGATGGCGACGGCGACCAGTCGACCACCACGCTGACTATCCACCTGAGCGACTCGGGACTCTTTGCCGACGCCGTTCAGTTGCAAGTCGATGAAGCCGCGCTCGCCGCAGGCAGCGATCCCGACAGCGACGCCGAAACGGCGTCCGGCGACCTCAATGACAATGTTTCCGGCGGTACAGGCCCGTTCGAATTCAGCCTGGTTGGCGATGGCGTCGGCACCCATGGCATCTTCACGCTCAATCCCGATGGAAGCTATTCCTACACACTGGCCGCCGCGGTCGACGGCGCGACGGACGACGATGGCACCAACCTTGTGCCGGCGGTCGAAACCTTCGCCTACCAAGTGACCGACGCGTTCGGGAATGTGACGCAGAATGAAATCGTCATCGACGTACTCGACGATGTACCGGTGGCAAGACCCGCCGCATCGATCACCGTCGCCGAAGACGCGGCCGCCATTTCGGGAAACTTGCTGGCGAACGATACGCAGGGCGCAGACGGGGCGACGGTCTCCTCGGTCACGATCGGCAGCGCGGTCGTAGCGGTCGCCGCGACCGGTATCACCAGCTACAGCAACGCCAACGGCACTTACACATTTCAGGCGAACGGGGCCTGGAGCTTTGATCCGGTGCCGCAGATCAGCGTTTTCCCAATCAACGCGAATTTCACTTACACGATCACCGACGGCGACGGCGACCGGTCCTCGGCGATCCAGCAAATCCGCCTCGCCGACGGCGCGCCGCCAACGGCAAGCGGCCCGATCCAGCTGACCGTCGACGACCAGCATCTCGAAACCGGATCGACGCCGTCGCTGGCGCAACCCGTCTCGGCTAGCGGCAACATCCTGTTCACCCCCGGTTCCGATGCGATCGCGTCGATCGGCTTTGGCGACATTTCGGCGCTCGATGGTGGCCTCAGCTGGACGCTGGAATCGGACAACCAGATCATCGGCTGGGACGCCGACGAAAATTCCGTGATCGTGATTGATCTCAGCGTGTCGGGCAATGCGGCGACGGTGACCGTCACGCTGCAATATAACTATGGCCTGCACCCCGATACGACGATCGACGATCTGGTCGATCTGGGGTCGCTCGAGGTCGTCGCGACCGACGCCGACGGCGATGAAGTTGCGGGAACGGTTCAGATTTCAGTATCGGACGACGTCCCCTCGATCACTGCTCTGTCGCCGGCCGCAGGTCTGCTGACGGTCGACGAGACCAACCTGGCGTTCAATGCGACCGCCAATTTCGCTGGCCTGTTCAACATTGTGACCGGCGCCGATCAGGCAGGCAGTACGGTCAGCTACACGTTTGAAGTGACAACGGCGGCCGGTCTGGTCGATGTCGCCACGGGATCAAAGATCATCCTGCAGGCCATCGGCAACGTCGTCGAGGGACGGTTGCAGGATTCGCCATCGACGGTCGCCTTCCGGTTGGCCGTCGATGGCAATGGGCAGGCAACGCTGGATCAGATCCGCGCGGTCAGCCACCCGGATGCCAGCAATCCCGACGATCCGGTGACGCTGTCGCCGACCATCATCCGGCTGACGGCAACGGTCACCGACGGCGACGGCGATCAGGCGTCGGCGCTGGTCGCGGTCGGCAACACGCTGGTGTTCAAAGACGATGGCCCATCGATCGACGCGACCAATGCCGATACCAACGCGATCACGCTTACCACGCAGGACGCCGACACGCGCGGCAGCGCATCCGACGTGGCGACCGCCAATTTTTCGACGGCCTTTTCGACGTCTCTGGTCAATTTCGGCGCCGATGGTCCCGCAGATGCGGGCGCGGTGACTTGGACCTATTCCCTTGCGCTGGGCTCGGCGGCCGCGACCACCGCCCTGACCAGCAACGGCGTGCCGGTCACGCTGGCCCTTGTCTCCGGCGAGATCGTCGGCAGCGCGGCCGGTACGCCCATTTTCTCCATCGCGGTCAATGCCGCGACCGGCGTCGTCACGCTGACCCAATTTGCCGAGATCGACCATCCGTTGCCGGGTTCGTCCAGCAACTATGCCGCTCAGTTCGTCGAACTGGCCGCCAATCTGGTCGAGCTGCGCGGCACCGCGACAATCGTCGATCGCGACGGCGACAGTATTTCGGACACGGTAGCGGTGGATATGGGCGGCAACATCCGCTTTGCCGACGATGGTCCGTCGATCGCCGCTGGCGGCACCGCGCCGATGTTGACGGTCGACGAAAGCAACCTTGCCGCCGATGCGACCGTCAATTTGGCGGGACTGTTCAGCGGGACCACCGATTTCGGTGCCGACGGCCCCGGCGCGGTGACATATGAACTGGGCGTCACCGCCGGCGCAAGCGGTCTGATCGACTCGTTGACCGGCGAAGCGGTGATCCTGTCGATCGAGGGCGGCGTCGTCTTCGGCCGCACTGCGACCGACGAAGTATTCCGCATTTCGGTGGCCCCCGGCGGCCTCGTCACTTTCGACCAGTCGCGCGCAATCCTCCACACGCCCGACAGCGGACCCGACCAGACGCAATTCTTGACGGGCAGCAATCTGGTCACGCTGACCGCGATCGCAAACGACGGCGACGGCGACACCGCGCGAACGACGACCGACATCACCGGCCAGTTCGCGATCCGCGACGATGCGCCGCAGGCGGTGGACGACCAGGACAATGTATCGCGCGACGGAGAGATTTTTGCCGACGGCAATGTGCTGACCGGACTTGGCGGGATCGACGCCAACGGCATGGACGGATCGCCCGACAATGCGGGTGCCGACGGCGGGCTAACGGTCGTCGGCGTGGCATTCGGTGCGTCTACGGGAACGCCGGGCGCCGCGCTTGCGGGCGACTATGGCTCGATTGTCATCGCCGCCGACGGCAGCTATCGTTACGACCTCGATCCCAACGATCCCGCGGTCATCGCGCTCAATTCCAACGCGACGCTGACCGAAAGCTTCGAATATACGGTGCGCGACGCCGACGGAGATACGTCGGTCGCGACGATCACCATCTCGATCACCGGGATCAACGATTTCCCGATTGCGCGCGCCGACACCAATTGGGTGCTAGACGGTGCCAGCGGATCGGACCCCAGCGCGTCCGGCAACGTGTTGCAGGACATCGCGCATCCTGGCGCGCCCTTTGGCAGCTTTGCCGATGTCGCCGATAATGATCCCGACCTGGAGGCGATCACCGTCACGTCGGCAGGGACATATATCGGTCTCTACGGCACGCTGGTGATCGACGCTGGCGGCAGCTACACCTACACGCTTGACGAGGACAAGCCTGTCGTCAACGCGCTCGACAGCGGGCAGACGCTGACCGAAAGCTTCGCCTATACGATCAGCGACGGATTGCTGTCGGTCGGCTCCACGCTGACCATCACGGTGTTCGGGACCGACGATGCGCCGACGATCGGCACCACGATTGCGCGGGTATCGGAAGAAGGTCTGCCGAACGGGCTGCCCGACACGGCGCCGAACGCGACGCTGGACACCACCAACAGCACGACCTTCAGCGGGACGCTTGCCATTGCCGATGCGGATGCCGGCGAGACGCTGACCGCAACTCTCGGCAATCCCGGCGCGGTACTCACCGCAGGCGGCGTTGCCGTCGCGTGGACCGGCGTCGGCACGGGCACCTTGATCGGTTCGGTCGGTGGGTCGGAAGTCATCCGCGTCACACTGGCATCGAACGGCGCCTATACGGTCACCCTGTCGCGCGCCGTCGACCATCCCGATGTCACGCTGGAGGACCTCAAGGATTTCGTCGTACCCGTGTCGGTGTCCGACGGCACCACGACGACGACCAATTCATCGGCAATCCAGATCGTGATCGAGGATGACGCGCCGACGGCCACCGGCGAAACGGGATCGTCGTCGCAGCCGATGCAGGATGTGAACACGCTCTTCATCCTCGATTTCAGCGACAGTATCGACGATGGCGAACTCGACACGATGCTGGAGGCTGTCCAGGGCGCGCTCGCGCAGCTCGACAACTCCGCGTCGGGCGCATTGACGATCAAGTTCGTGATATTCTCCTCGGGCTCGTTCGCGTCGGAATCCTTTTCGACCGCGGCCGACGCGAATGCGTATCTCGACTCGCTCAATCCGGCGGCGGGCGGCGAACGGCCGTCAGAAGACGATATCGGGCTCAATACCAATTATACTGGCGCGATCCAGACCGCGCTGGCCAATTTCGACGCGATCCCCGGCGCCAGCAACCAGGTTTTTTTCCTGAGCGATGGCAACCCGAACCAACAGATCCAGTTCGGCGGCATCCCGCCAACGGTCGTCAATTCGCTGACCGCAGCGACGGCGACGGCTTGGAACGACTTTGTCGATGGCAACAACGTAAATGTCACCGCGATCGGCATCGACAACAACCCGCTGCAACCGCTCAATATCCAGCGGTTGCGCGACATCGACCTGAACGCGGCGCCGGACAATGAACCGATCCTGGTCGACGATTTCGAAGATTTGGTCTCGACCTTGCTGTCGGTCATCGTCCCCTCGGCGGTATCGGGCGACCTTGACGCAAATGATTTCTTCGGCGCCGACGGCGGCCGCCTGCTTTCAATCACCATCGGGTCGACCACCTATAGCTGGGACGGTGCTTCGAGCATCGCCATATCGAGCGGCGGCAGCATCGCCGGAACGACGCTGAACGCGATAACGACGCCGATGGGCGGCACGCTGACGCTGAACTTCGCCACGGGCCAATATAGCTACCAGCCACCCAGCCCGATCACGGTCACCGCGACCGAAATATTCAATTATGTCGTTACCGACCGCGACGGCGACACAGCAACCGCCAACCTGTCGGTCACCATCACCGCGCTCGCGCCGCCGATCGCGGTCGATCTGGACGGCGACGGGGTCGAATTTGTTTCGAACGCGGCGGGGGCCAGTTTCGACTATGACGGCGACGGCATCGCGGAAAGCACCGCATGGGTCGGCGCGCACGACGGCCTGCTGGCGATCGACAAAAATGGCGATGGCAAGGTCAACAACGGATCCGAGCTGGTCTTCGGTAGCGGCGGGCTGTCGGATTTGCAGGGGCTGGCCGCTGCCTATGACAGCAATGGCGACGGGAAGCTGGACGCCGCCGATACCGAGTTCGCAAAATTCGGGATCTGGCAGGATGCCAACGGCAACGGCGTAACCGACGCGGGCGAATTCCGCTCGCTGGTCAGCGAAGGGGTCATCGCTATCTCGCTGACGTCGGACGGACGCGCCTATGTGGCGGCCGACGGACAAGTCCATGTCAGGGGCGAAGCACTCTATACGCGCGCCGACGGTAGCACCGGCAAGCTGGCCGATGCGGCGTTCGCGACCAATTTCCACGATCAGCAGCGGGTTGCCGCAATCAACGGCACCGCAGGCGTTTCGACCGCGATGCTGGTGGCGGGACTGGCCGCAGCGACCCCGCTGGCGGCGCAGCCGCCCGCCCCGTCGGATGGCGACGCACGCGTTGCGAACCAACAGATCGGGGTGTCGAGCGAGCCGGCGGACCAATCGCCTGCCCCTGCCGCCGCCAAGGGCGACGGGTTCGTCCACGAATATTTTTCCGACCCGGCCGCGACCCGGATCGAGCCCGACAGCAGCCAGCGCCAGATGGACGAAGGCGACCATGGCGAAGCGCGGAGCGACGCCGCCGACATCGCGCCGCCCGATCCGCCCCATACCCAGCTGCTCGCGGGAACCGAGGCCGATCTAACGCCGCCCCAACCCACCGCCGCGCCCCCCTCTGGCGACCAGATGCCGATGGTGTTGCCGGCGCAGGCGGTGTCCGACCCCGCCGCGGTTCCGCTCGACGCCATCGTCACCGCCGCGCTGGAAGGGCCGCAGGTCGAACTCGACGCGCTGCTCGGACCCGCGACGCCCGCCGAACCCGTGCTGCCCCGCATCATGCTGACCGATGGCGGTCCGGCCGCCTTTCCGGGCGACGGCGGTTCCGCCGTATCGGGCCACTCGTTCATCGCCGACCTCGCGCAGCAGCATGTCGCGATGCAGCTCGAGCAAATGGCGTCGGCCGGACACGCCTGAACCGCCGGCGGCGATGCCGGACATCACGAAACACCGGCGCAGGCAAGGGATCACGCAGAAGGATCTTCGACTTCGACCGGACAAATGCAGGGGAATGAAGATGTCGAAATTTCGTACCGCAGCCTTGTTGCTCACCGCCGCCGCGCTCGCCGCGACGCACGACGCCGGCTGGACCCAGCGGATCGAACTGAAGACCGCAGTCGAAACTGCGGTCCAGACCAACCCCGAAATCAACCAAGCGGTCGAGAACAAGACCGCAATCGAATTCGAACGCGAACAGGCGCAGCGCCTGTTCGCCCCGCGCATTTCGGTCGAGGGATCGGTGGGGATCCGCCGCCTCGAAAACAGCACGCGCCGGGCGCTCGGCATCGCCAATAACGAACTGTACCCGATGGAAGGCAGCCTCAATGTCGAACAGACGCTGTTCGACGGCGGCGTCCGCCGCAACGAGGTCCGGCGCCAGGCGGCGCGAACCGACGGCGCCGCGTTCCGGGTCGAGGAGCGCTCGCAGTTCGTCGCGCTCCAGGTCACGCGCCAATATCTCGACTTTCTGTTGCAACAACGGATCGTCGCCGCGTCCGAGGATAATATCGATTTTCACAGCAAGCTGGTGACCGACCTGCGCGAAGGGGTCGCCAAGGGATCGCTGAGCATCGCCGACCAGCAGCAGGCCGAAGAACGCCAGCAGGCGGCGCGGGCGCGGGTGACCGAAGCCAATCTCGACTTGGTTAACACATCGGCCTCGTTTCGCACCCTGACCGGGCTCGATCTGGTCGACGGTGCCGCGCTGCCGCCGTCGCTTGCCGGGAATATTCCGGCGACGCTGGAGGATGCGTTGGCGCGGGCACGCGAACGCAATCCGCGGGTCCGCGAAGCGCAAGCCGACCTCGACGCCGCGCATGCGCTGGTCCGCAAATCGAAAGCGGAAATGTCGCCGACGCTCGCACTCGAAGGCAACGCGCGGATCGGCGACGATATCGACGGCTTCAGGGGCGAAACCAACGACGTGCGCGCGGGGCTGGTGCTGCGCTGGGATATTTTCAACGGCGGAATCAAAAAGTCCAAGGTGCAGGAAATGTATCGGCGCGAAAACGAGGCCCGTTACCGGATGGACCAGATGGTCCGCGAGGCCGAAGAGGATGTGCGCGTTGCCTGGAACACCTGGGACGCGCAAGGCAAGCTGGTCAAGGAGCTGGAAGAACAGAGCCGCGTTTCCGACGAGCTGCTGCGGTCTTACCGCGCCCAGTTCAACGTCGGCCGCCGGTCGCTGCTCGACGTTCTCGACGCGCAGAACACGCGCTACAACGTCCAGGTCCGCACCGAGACCGCAAAATTCGCGCAATTCTATTCGGAATTCAAGCTGCTCGCGGCGCTCAACGACCTGCTCGCGGCGATGGATGTCCAGCCGCCCGCGGCGGCCGCGGCGGTCGCGCGCGAACGGTTCAAGGTCCGGCCCACCCCCGAAATGAACCCCGAAGCGATGCGGGATCCCAAATGAATTATCCCGCCGACGCCCGCGGGGCCCGGCGGTCGCGCCGGCCCTCACCCGCAACGACTTTCGAAACATGGCGCAGCACGCCGGCGCAATGCGACGAATTGCTCGCGGCGGTCGCCGCCATGGCCATGCTGTTCGAGCGCCCCTTCTCCGACCTCAGGGTAAAAAAGGGACTGGCGCTCGACGACGACGGCCTCGTGCCGCTCGACCAGCTCGATCACGCGCTTGATGCCGTCGGGCTGCGCTGCCAGCTCGTGCGAAGGCCGCTTGCTGCGTGGAATGCGCAGGACGTCCCGGCGATACTGTTGCTGGCGAACGAACGGCCGCTGGTCCTGACCGCCATCGACGACGACGACTGCTGGGTCCGCCTGCCGGGCGCCGCCTCCGACCTGCCCGTCGATCGCCGCCTGCTCGCGGCCGCCTATTCGGGGCAAGGTGTCATCGTGCGCCATGATCCCGCGAGCGAAACCGCGCGCGAACGTCCATGGGATCAGGCGTCGCAGCAGCATTGGTTCTGGAGCGAAGTGTGGAAGGAGCGCAGCCAATATGGCTATGTGATGTTCGCATCGCTGCTGATCAATCTGCTCGCCTTCGCGATGCCGTTGTTCACGATGAACGTGTACGACCGCATCATTCCCAACAAGGCCGCAGCCAGCCTGTGGATGCTGGCGCTCGGCGCGGTTTTTGCCATCGCGGTCGAATATGGGCTGCGGCTGGCCCGGACCGGGCTGATCGACGAGGTCGGGCGCGGGATCGACGCACGCCTGTCGCAGCGGCTACTCGACAAGGTACTCAACCTGCCGATGGCGACGCAGCGCGGCAGCACCGGCGCACTCGCGCGCCGCGTGACCGATTATGAACAAGTCCGCGATTTCTTTGCCTCGACCACCGTCGTCCTGTTGACCGACATCCTGTTCCTGGCCGTGTTCGTCGCGCTGATCGCGGTGCTGGGCGGCTGGCTTGCCGTCATTCCGATCGTCGCCATGGTCGTAATGCTGGCGATGGGTTGGGCGTTGCAACGCCGCATGCGCGCTGCCGTCGCCGACGCGCAGGTCGACGCCAGTATGCTGCAAACGACGCTGGTCGAAACGATCGGCAGCCTCGAAACGGTCAAGGCGTGCCGCGCCGAAGGCCGGATGCTCGGCAAATGGCGGCGGCTGTCAGCGTCAAACGCCTATACGCAGGAAGAAATGCGCAAGCTCACCGCGACCGCGGTCAACCTCGCAACCCTGTGTCAGCAGGCAACCGGCATCGCGCTGATCATCGGCGGGTTCTACCTGTTCAACGCCGGCACCATCTCAATGGGCGCGATCATCGCGATCGTTATGCTCGCCAGCCGCTCGCTCGCGCCGGTCGGCCAGCTTGCATTCCTGATGACGCGGGGGCGGCAGGCGTTCGTCACGCTGAACAGCTTGCAACAATTGATGGATCAGGACGACGAGCGCGACAAGGGCAGCCGCTCGCTCACCCCTGAGGTCCGCGACGGGCGGTTGCAACTCGACCATGCCGGCTTCCGCTATCCCGACACCGAACGCGAATCGCTCGCCGACGTCAGCCTGGTCATCGAACCTGGCGAACGCGTCGGACTGATCGGCCGCGTCGCCTCCGGCAAATCGACGCTGGGGCGGGTCCTCTGCGGCCTCTATGATCCGACGAGCGGCAGCTATCGCATCGACGGTCTCGAAAGCCGCCAGTATGATCCGCACGACCTGCGCTCGACCCTGCGCTTCGTCGGTCAGGATGCCGAATTGTTCAGCGGCACCGTGCGCGAGAATCTGATGGTCGGTGGCAGCGACGCTGACGACGCCAGCATCATCGATGCGGTCCGGCGATCGGGGGCCGACGAATTTCTGGGCCGCGACACGGCGGGCTTCGATTTTCACATCGGCGAACGCGGCGCGCGCCTGTCCGGCGGACAGCGCAGCTTTCTGGTCCTTGCACGCGCGCTGGTGACCCCGGCGCATCTGCTGTTCCTCGACGAACCGACCGGCGCGATGGACAGCCACACCGAAAAGCATTTCGTCGATCGCCTGCAGGCGGCGATACCCGCCGGCCAGACGCTGGTCGTTGCAACGCACCGGATGACCGTGCTCTCTCTGGTCGACCGTCTGATCGTCATGGATCAGGGCCGCGTCGTCGCCGACGGTCCGCGCGACGAAATTCTTGCGCAGCGATCCGCGTCATGACCGCCGCAACCGCCCGTCGATATGGCACCGTCGCCCACGACGACAATCGCCGCACCATGCTATGGCTGGTCATCATGGCGGTGGTCGTGACCCTGCTCACGTCGCGGACGATGTGGGACCAGCTGTTCGCGTTCGTCGGCGGCGACACTGTCCAGACCGCCAATACCGATCATGGCAACCTCGACGCGCCCGTGATCACCGATCCCGAAATGGTGCGGCTGATCAAATTGACCGAAGATCCAGACGCCGTGCCGGTGCAGGCACCCGAGACGGCGATGACGCGCAACCAGGCGATCCCCTTCTCCACCGGGCCGGTCGCATCGGCGCGACCGTTCCATCCGGCAACGGTCGATCCCAAGGCGGCGCTCACGGCGCTGCGCTGCCTAACCCAGGCGGTCTATTTCGAGGCGGCTTACGAACCCCTCGCCGGGCGGCGCGCGGTCGCACAGGTTGTCATCAACCGCGCCCTGCACCCGGCCTTTCCCAAATCAATCTGCGGCGTCGTCTATCAGGGCGTCAACCGCCCGGTGTGCCAGTTCAGCTTTACCTGCGACGGATCGCTGAACCGACGGCCCAACCCAGCGAAATGGAAAGAAGCCGAGGATATCGCGCGCGCCGCGCTCGCTGGCTATGTCGAACCGTCGGTCGGCCACGCCACCCATTATCACGCCAATTATGTGTCGCCCTATTGGGCGCCCAAACTGGTCAAGATCGCGCAGCTCGGCGCGCATATCTTTTATCGCTGGCCCGGAAAATGGGGCGCCCCCGGCGCCTTTTCGGGCCGCTATAGCGGGGTGGAGGCGATCCCGACGATCTTGGCCCGGAGCGCCGTCGTGCGGCCGCGCGACGGCGGCGACGGCCAAGGCGCGATTCAAGCCTCGGCGGGCAATGCGCTCGAAGCCCTGCAGGATCGCCGCGCCGACAATGACGCCGGCGGCAGGCTCGACCCCTCGCTGGGCTGGGAACTGGCGATCCCCGAGCCCGAGGAAACCAGCCGCGCGTCGCGGATGATGGCGCGGCAACAGGCCGGCGAATTCGATGTCGCCACAAAGGAGAGTGGATCATGATCAGATCGCGGCCCTATGTCGGCACGCGCCGGATCATCCTAGCGTCGGGCGTCGGCATGTTCGTCTTCGTCAGCTGGGCCAGCTTTGCGCAGGTCGACGAAGTCACCCGCGGCCAAGGCCGGGTCATCCCATCGAGTAAGGCGCAGATCGTCCAGTCGGCCGAACCGGCAACGATCCTGGACATTGTCGTGCGGTCGGGTCAGGCGGTTCGCAAGGGCCAGTTGCTGGTCCGTCTCGACGACACCGAATCCTCGTCGCAGCTCGGCCAGATCCAAGCCGAAAACCGCTCGCTCGCGGCGCGCGCCGCGCGCCTCGGCCGCGAGGGCAATGGTGCAGAGGCGGCCGTTTGCGCCCCCGATGCGAACGGTGTCCTTCCCCCCGAATGCAGCCAGGAGGCGGCACTGCAATCGGCTAGGGCCGCGACCCAGCGAAGCCGCCGGATGGCGCTGAACGCCACGGTCGAACAGCGCCGCCGAGACTATGGCGAAGCGCAGGCGACGATCGCCTCGCTCCGGTCCAGTCTGTCGCTGGCGCAAAGCCAGGTCGAACTGCTCGCGCCGCTTGCCGCCAAATCGATCGTTCCGCAGACCGAATTGCTCAACGCCCAGCGCGAAGTGACCGAGGTGCGCGGCAAACTGGCCGCGGCCGAACAGGCCGCTTCGCGTGCCGCCGCCGCGATCAGCGAGGCACAGGCGCAGGCGGCGGCGGCAAGGCTGGAGTTTCGCCAAGAGGCGCTCGACGAGCGCAACCAGATCGTCGCCAAGATGGCGGTCAATTCGGAATCGCTGCGCGGCGCTGCGGGCCGCCAGCAGCGCAGCGAAATTCGCTCCCCTGCGAACGGCGTCGTCAACGACGTGCAGGTCACCACGGTGGGCGGTTTCGTCCAGCCCGGACAAAAGATCATGCAGGTGGTACCCGTCGGCGACAAATTGCTGATCGAGGCCCGCGTCGCGCCGCGCGATATCGCCTTCATCAAGGTCAACGACCGCGCCAACGTCAAAGTCACCGCCTATGATTTTGCGATCTATGGCGGCCTATCGGGGCGCGTCGTCCAGATTTCCCCCGACAGCCTCTATGACGAGACGACCAAGGAAGCCTATTTCACTGTCGTCGTCGAAACCGACGTCGCCTATCTGAAAAATGGCCGTCGCCAGTTGCCGATCACCCCCGGCATGATCTGCGACGTAGAAGTGCTGACGGGCAAGAAAAGCGTCTTGAGCTATTTGTTCAAGCCGTTCCTGCGTGCGAGGTCGGAGGCATTTACCGAACGCTGACGGCGCCGTGCGCCGATAGGCGCGGCAACAGCGGTCGCAACGCCCCTTGTGTATTTTGGCTCTTGCACGACCGTCTCAGGCGGCCCGACCGGGCAACGGCGGCGGCCTAGGCCGTGTTGACAAAAGGGATTCCCAAATCCTCCTCCTTCTGATTCAAGACTGCTTTTTGAGGATCAGTCATGGGTCGCGGGGATTTGTCGGATGCG
>NZ_LNSA01000007.1 GCF_001468465.1 Sphingopyxis sp. H115 | reverse complement strand
CTCTTCGTCCAAAGCCACATCAATCCCCAAGCCAAATCACCAGCCGCCATCTTGGCGATCAGATCGACAGCGTCGAGGTGGGGTGCTCGCATCGCTAACGTTTGATCAGCTCAACGCCGATATATTCACGCTCTTCTCGGGCTCGAACCGGCACCTCTATGAGGCAGTGCCCGTGAAGATTTATGAGGATTTCTATCGAAGCGACCTGCGCTTTCCGAGTCAGGCCGAGATTGTCGGCCTGGTCTACGAGACGCTCGCGAGCAATGCCGATCTGTGGCGTGAGGACGAAGCACCGGTCGTGCTCGATCAGGTCGTCACGCGTAAGGGGCGGCGTATTCGTCGGGCAAGAATGAAAGGCGACTTCTGCCGGAGAGATCCGAACGTAGAAACTCCGCTTTGTTGGCGCTGGCTGACATGTCAAAATGGAGAGGGAACGACAGCCATAGCCGGGTACCTCGCCGCAACCTGCCAGTCCGAAATCGGCCAGTGGTGACTTAAGAATGGACGATCGCGCACATCAAAATCTTTATTGAACAAACGTTCCATAACCTCTATGTTCGACTCATGGCGAGACCGAAGACCTTTGACGATGATATGGCGCTTGACGCAGCAATCGGCGTGTTTCGTGAGCATGGCTATGAAGGCACGTCGGCGCAGATGCTGGTCGATGCGATGGGGATCGGGCGGCAAAGCCTCTATAACAGCTTTGGTGACAAGGCTGCACTCTACAACGCCGCCGTGCGCCGGTATTCGCGCAACGAGACCCAGGCTCACCGGGCAGCGCTTCGGACCGGCGACCGCGCGATCGACGGCATTCGCGCAATGGTCGACCGCGTCGTCCGCGAAGCCGGCCTGCCTTGTTTGGGAGTAAACTCAGTCGCCGAACTCGGGACATCCTGGCCCGCGCTCAATGAAATCCGCGCGGCAGCCGATCATTCGCTTCGCACAGCAATCGTCGCTCAGGTCGAGGCGGCGCAGGCCGATGGCGATATCGCCGTCGATCTGGACCCCGATACCGTTGCTACATGGTTCGTGGCGAGCTTCTCGGGCATCAGGATCGCCGCGCGCGGCGGGGCGAGTGCCGAGCATCTGAAAAGCCTGGGAGAGTTGACGCTTCGCGCGCTCCGCTGATCCCCTTTTTTGATCACTTTTGGAACGATCATTCAATAAGGAAGATGAAATGAAAGCCATTGCAATGACATCGCCTAATGGCGGCCTCGACCTGGTCGACGTCCCCAGGCCAGCGCCTGGTCCGGGGAATGTAGTCGTCGAGATCGCCGCCGCGGGCGTCAATTTCATGGACATCGGGGTGCGCCGCGGGATGGCCTGGACCGATGTCCCCGACCCCAAAGTGATCGGCGTCGAAGGCGCCGGACGCGTAGTGGCGCTCGGCGAGGGCGTTACCGGCCTTGCGATCGGTGATCGCGTCGCGTGGGTGTATGCGCCCGGAAGCTATGCCGAGCAGCTCGAGGTGCCGGAGGACGCCCTCGTTCGGATTCCCGACGCGATCGACGACCGCACGGCGGCGGCAATCATGATGCAGGGCCTGACCGCCAGCCACTTTGCAACCGACTTCTATCCGGTGCAGCCCGGTGACATCGCGCTCGTCCATGCCGCGGCGGGCGGTCTCGGCATGCTGCTCACGCAGATCGTCAAGCTGCGCGGCGGCACGGTAATCGGGCGCGTGTCGAGCGCGGCGAAAGTCGAAGCAGCGCGCAGCGCTGGCGCCGACCATGTCATCGTCGATGCCGAGGGGAATTTCGCGGACCGCGTCCTTGCGCTGACTGGCAACGGGGGCGTGAACGTCGTTTTCGACGGCTCCGGTCCCGCGACATTCGCGGACTCGCTCGCTTCGCTCCGGCGCTCGGGCACCTTCTGCTGGTTTGGGCCGGTGCTCGGCGGACCGGGGCCCATCGACATCATGAGCCTGCCGAGGAGTATCAAGCTCGGTTATGCGGTCTTTTCCGACCACATACCGACGCCCGCATTGCTACGCGAACGCACAGCGCAATTATTCCAATGGATTATGGACGGAAAGCTGCGCGCCGAAATAGGCGGTGTCTATCCGCTTGCCGATGCGGCGCGCGCGCATGCCGACATCGAAAGCCGCCGGAGCACCGGCAAGCTGCTGCTCATTCCCTGATGAAACAAAGGAGACGATGATGCCCCGGTTTCAGAACACCGATCGACGCGGCTTCCTGGCGCAGGCGCTGGCCGGATCCGCTGCGATCATGGTTCTTGCGGTTCCCGAGCCCACGATTGCGGCCGCGCCTGCCGACTTCGGGCCGCTCAAGCATATCCGCACGAGCTTGCTCGATATCGCCTATGCGGAAGTCGGCCCCGCGAGCGGTGCGCCGGTGCTGCTCATCCACGGCTGGCCATATGACATCCATACCTATGCCGATGCCGCGCAGATATTGGGGGCGCAGGGCTACCGCGTTCTTGTGCCCTATCTGCGCGGCTATGGCGCGACACGCTTTCTGTCAGATGTCACCCTGCGCAACGGGCAGCAGGCGGCTCTCGCTATGGACGCTATCGACTTTCTCGATGCGCTCGGGATCAGCCAGGCGATTGTCGGCGGGTGCGACTGGGGCGCGCGGACTGCGTGCATCCTCGCGGCCCTGCATCCCGAACGCGTCCGCGCGCTTGTGTCGGTCAGCGGCTATCTGATCGGCAGCCAGGCAGCGGGTGCCAAGCCACTGTCGCCCGAGGCCGAGCGGCGCTGGTGGTATCAATATTATTTCGCGACCGAACGGGGGCGGCAGGGCTATGCCGCCAACACGCGTGAATTCGCGAGGCTGATCTGGAAAACGGCGTCACCGCACTGGGCGTTCGACGAGGCGGTGTTCGCGCGATCGGCAGCGGCGCTCGACAACCCCGATCATGTCGCGATCAGCATCCACAATTATCGCTGGCGGCTGGGTCTTGCCAAAGGCGAAGCACGTTATGATGCGATCGAAGCGAAGCTCGCGACCTTTCCGACGATCGCGGTGCCGACGATCACGCTCGAAGGCGACGACAATGGCGCGCCGCATCCCCAGCCGCAGGATTATCGCGCCAAATTTACCGGCGCTTATGAGCACCGGACGAGCGAGGGCGGCATCGGGCATAATCTGCCGCAGGAAGCACCGCAGGATTTCGCGCGCGCCGTCGTCGATGCCGACCGGATGGCGGGACGGTGAGCCGCCACGGTCCTGCGCTGTTCGGCATTTCGGCCGTCCAAGCTGCGGTCTCGATGTCGTCTGCCGCGCCTTCTGCCTCTGCGGCGGCGTCTGCTCCCTTGAGATCGCGATATGAACGCGCGCCATTAGGCATTTCGCTCAGTTGCCCCTTCGCTGGCTTCACCGTATTTCACGAAGGTCTACCGGGGCGGAAGTTCATCTCGCGAAATTTCGTGAAGCTTCCCCGCGATCATCACGAGAATGCGTTCGGCAATCTCGATCGTTTCCCTGCGGTGCGCGATGATGATGCGGGTGATGCCCATCGCGCCGATGGCGGCGTTGACCGCTTGTTCGTGCGCCGCGTCTAGATGGGCGGTGCCCTCGTCCATGATAAGGATTTTGGGTTGCCGGTAAAGCGCGCGCGCGAGCAAGATGCGCTGCTTTTGACCACCCGATAGCGTTGATCCCATCTCGCCGACCAGCGTTTCATATTGCATCGGCATGTGGGCTATGTCGTCGTGGATCGACGCCGCCACGGCTGAAGCGACGACGCGCTCCCTATCGACCGATTCGTCGAACAGCGCGATATTGTCGGCGAGCGTGCCGGCGAACAGACTGTCCTCCTGCAACACCGCCGCAACCTGCTCGTGAAAGCTCTTGTAGCCGAAACGCGCGAGCGGCAGGCCATCGACCAGCACCTCGCCGCTATCAGGCTCAACGAGCCCGAGCAGCAGCTTGACCAGCGTCGATTTGCCGCCGCCCGACGGGCCGGTAATCGCGACATGCTCGCCGGGCTCTACGGTAAGATTGACGCCTTCAAGGACGAGCGGATCGCTCGGAGCGTAACGATAGAAAACTTCATGCAGTTCGATCCGGCCCTTGAGGCCCGTCTCGATGCCGGCGCTGGCCCCGAAGCTCTTGTCCTCCTCGGAGAGCGCAATGTCCGACAGGCGCTCAAGGTGCAGCCCGAGCATCTTGAACGCGATGCCCTGGTCGATCAGTGCTGCCGCCTTCTGAATGAACTGGGTCTTGTAGGCCAAGTACGCAAAGACCATGCCGACGCTGAACCCGGCGCCGTCGATCGCGAAGCCGATCGCGAGCCAGATGGTGACGATATTCTCGATCCCGAAGATCAGGACGTTCGCGGTCTGCTGCCAGATGGCGATGCGCGCGACGCGTACGTCGGCGTTGACGGCGTCGGTGAGCCGCGTCTGCCAGAGGGCGTGGCGCAACGTCTCGCGGCCGAACAGGCGCAGCGTCGTCATGCCGCGCAGCGTTTCGATGAGCATCGTCTGCTCCTTGCCGCCGGCGATGATCGCCGCCTCCTGGGCTTCGCGCTCGAAGGAGAAGGAGACGAAGCGCACAATACCGTAGAGGGCGAAGGCGACTAGCGCGACGAAGGTGAGCAGCGGACTGTACCAGACCATCAGCGCCAAGGTCAGGATCGCCATTGCGCCATCGACGAGCGCGGCAACCGCGCCTTGTGTCAGCATATTCTGGATCGGCAGGATCGACTGGAAGCGCGAGAGTATATCGCCTGCATGCCGCTTCTCGAACCAGTCGATCGGCAAGCGGAACAGGCGTCGCGCAATGTTCGACGCGAGCCCGAACCCGAGTGTCGTGCCCGCGACGAGCAGCACGAACGAGCGCAGCAGCGTCGCCGCCGCGTTGATCAGCGTGAATAGCCCGAAGCCGAGCGCGAGGACGGTGAGCAGATCCTTGTCGAGTGCGGGCAGCGCATTGTCGATCGCAATCTGCATATAATAGGGCGAGGCAAGCACGAAGGCCTGCAGCACGAGACTGAGCACGAGCACCTGCGCGAGGGCGCGCTTCATGCCTGTCATGCGCCGCCAGAGCTGCGACAATTTCAGCCGCTCGCGCTGCTTTCCGGTCTCAAAATTGTCGCTCGGCCGAAGTTCGAGCGCGACGCCGGTGAAGTGGTTCGAGACCTCTGCCATCGGCATCCACGTCGAACGTCCATCGGGGTTGTGGACCAGCGCGCGGTCGCCTTTCACTCGCTCGAGCACGACATAATGGTTCATGTCCCAGTGCAGGATGCAGGGAACGTGCAGATTGCCGAGCTGTTCGAGCGGCAGCTTGACCGCGCGCGGGGTCAACCCGATCCTGTCGGCGAGCCCGATCAGCGAACGCAGCGCTGCGCCGCGTAGCGAGGGCGCGAAGCGGCGGCGCATCGTGCCGAGGTCGATGTCGAGGCCGTGATAGCCAGCTACCATCGTCAGCGATGCAAGGCCGCATTCGGCTATCTCGGTCTGGCGAACGAGGCGCACCCGCGCGCGCGTGAAAAAACCAAGATCGAGCATGAAGCGCCTCTACCGCCGTTGCACGGCGAACAAGGGCTCGAACAGCCATGTCAGCACGCTTTGCTTTTCGGTCACGATGCGCCCGGTCAGCGTCATCCCCGGTACCAGCGGTTGGTCTCGGCCGAACGCCGACACCGCCGCCTCGTCGAGCGCCACCATGACCGGATAAACGGGAATGGTCGTTCCATTGGGACCGGCGGTTCCAATCGAACTCGTCGCGACGGTCAGAATCTTCCCCGTCACCGTCCCGAAACGCTGATAGGGAAAAGCATCGACCGACAGGCGCACCGTCTGCCCAGGCTTCACAAAGCCGATTGCGGCGCTCGGCACCGCCAGCTCGGCGCGCAGCACCGATCCCGCCGGCACGATGGTCATCAGCGGCGTCTGGGTGCTGACGGGCTGTCCAATGCGCGCGGTTAGCGCCGTGACCTTGCCCGCGACAGGGGCACGCAAGACGTAAGCGCGTGATCCCGCCGTGCTGGCTGCCTGCTGCGCAACTTCGGCACGGCTCGCTGCGAGGCTGGCATGTTGCGCCCGTGCCTGGGCGCTCACCTGCGCCGCGCTCCGCTCGGCTTCCGCAACGGCGGAATGTTTCGCCGCGAGCGATTGCGTCAATTGCGACAGGCCTTGTCGCCGAGCAAGCAGCGTCTCTTCGCGCACCTGCAAGTCGCGTTGGCTGATGAAACCGCGCGCAGCGATGGTGCTCGCGCGGTCATAATCCTTCTGTGCCGATTCGATGAGGTCGCGCTGCAAGCCGATCTGCGATTGGAGTTGGCTGATCTCGGCGGTGAGGCCGGAGCGCTGCGCGGCCAGTTGGCGCAGTTGGGCGTCCGACGCGGCATAAGCGGCGGTCATTTGTGCGGCGAGGCTGGTGTCCTGATTGTCGACGGCTGCCGCAATCTGCGCCGCCGTCGAAACACCGCTTGCGCTATCTTCCTCGGCGCGGATCGACGCAAGCTCGGTGCCCGCCTCGACCGTTTGACCGTCGCGAACCGACAAGGAGGCAATGACGCCGCCGCGTGTTGGCAGGATTGTGGCAACGCCCTTGTCGGGCGTGATCGTGCCGGCAACGGTTTCGACCCGCGAATAGCTCGCAAGCGACAAGAACGCGACCGCAACCGCCACGCCGACGAAGAGCAGATAGCCGATGCTCTGCCATGATATCGGCACTGCAATTGCGACATCGCCCGAAAGGCGATCAATGCGCCGGGAAAGGGCTTGGTGACGAAACAAGAAGGGAAATGCCTTGGGGACAGCGGCGATGGTCGGTTTCATCGACCACGGTTGGCGAATGACAATATATGGCTCATTTGTTCCGCATATCCGTCGACTGACGTCGGAGGGCCATGAGCAAGGTTGGGGTCAATTATCAATTCGACCTCGATCCCCTTTTGCCTCGCGGCTTTCGCAAACGCTTCTCCGTGATAGGAAGGAGCGATTTCATCGCGACCGCCATAGAGCAGAAGAAACGACGGCTGGCGTTTCGACTTAAATTGTTCGACGACTGAAAGCGGCGACGCCTGCCGCATGAAGGCAGTCTTGGCGGCCTCATCCTGAAATGTCGGATAGATGCTCGCATCGAAACTACCGGCAGTTAGTCCACGCGCAAGGTCGAGAGGCGACTCGTCGATGATGGCGCGGTCGATGCTGTCCGGTGCCTTTAGCGCGGCAAGCGCGGCAAGATTGCCGCCGTGGCTCGCTCCTTTGACCGTGACATCCGAGCAACCGCGTTTCCGAGCTTCCTTTGCAATAGCAATGAGATCATCGACGGATGCCGTAAAATGCCCATTTATACCTTGGCGATAGCCTTGCTCTCCCATGTCGCCACCACCGCGCACGAAAGCTGCAATGTAGCTGTTGCCTCGCTCCAGCCAGTAGGGACCATAGCTGGTCAGATAGTCCAAATGGGTCGTAACGCCATAGCCGCCGTAAACCTCTATCAGCGCGCGACCGCGGCATGTCCTGCCGTGGGGCGATGGCGCCTGGGAGACGAGAAGCGCCGAAACTCCGCCAGCTTCGCTTCCGATGGGCGAGACGCTGAACTTTTCCGCTGCAAACGTCGGCGGACGAACTTTGACGATATCGCCGACATACGGGTCTGAATTGCCACCTTTTCCGATTGCGATGCTGACAAATTTCAACGGCGAAAGAAAACCGTCGACAGCGAGTTGCAGATGGCCCGAAAAGTCATCGCGATGCAGAATGGAGATATTGTCACCTGCCGACGCCTCAAGATCAAGCCGTCCTCCGCGCGCCGGATCGGTGATTGAGACCCAGTCTAAATGAGGCCCCTTGGCATTTCGCGATACGGTGAACACCAGATCGCCAATTAAGCTGATCGAAGACTTATCGCTTAGGCTGGCTGGATTTGTTGTCGCCAGCAAGAGGTCGGGAGCAGCAAATCGGCGTATCGTGCGCTTCGCCGCCGTATCGATTGCGCCGCCATTGCCAGGCAGGGCCACGGCTACGATATTGGAGGAACAGATTTGCTCGCTCCGCGATTCTGCATCGGTGGTTTCCGCGGGTGATTTGAGCAGGCATTCTGAAGCGTCGAGCATCATCAGCTCGTTATTCGGTAGCAATTCTAATGGCGCATAAGCATCAGAGTGCCGGAATACCCGACTGAGGCCATCGGATGAGAGCTGGGTAATATATTTTGTGTCGCCGTCGCTCCAATTGGCGAAAGCCGTCGTCCTTATAATCGAGTCGCCATGCGATGCCTCCGCATTGCCGATGACGTAAACTGGCGCGCCGGGGGGCGTCATGATGTTGCCGCTGGCGGGGACAAGCCCCGCGTCAGTTACCTTCGCGACGTCGAATTGCATTTTCCAAGGCCCACCCGAGAAGCCTCCTATTGAACCGTCCGAGTAGGCCGTCGGATAAATATAACCTTCAATGGCAACCGTCTTGGATAGGTGCCGTCCCGCCCGCAGCTCGAAGGAAAGGAGGATCGTCTTCCCATCCTCATAAAACCAAGCCAGCATGGTATTGCCAGCCGATGGCAAGTAGCGAAGCCCGGGACTCGACGCTGCGCTGTTCAACCGCGTTATCGGGCGGTCAAAGACAGTGGTTCCAACTGGATCGCCTCTAGTCCCTGCCGCGAATAGGTGGATTTCATCGCCAACGACGGAAAATTGGAATCCGCGCCCTTCTCCATCGAAAAGCACGGCGCGCTGATCGAGCCCCGAGACCAGTCGAGCAACCTCGGATTTCCATTGCGTGCCGCTGTCTTGCTGAGCTGACGCGAGAGAACTCACAAAAGCCAAGAATAGACCGCAGCCGTTCAGAACTTTCCTGGTCGAAGGCGAAAGGCGCACCGTGGGAGTCCCCCTTATCATGTCGCGTGAAACTCCCACGATACTATCGGATCAGAACTTGATTATGATAATCGGTGTCGGCCGCGGAGGCTGAGGCGGAAAAGGCCCGACCGGGCCACCTGGATTGCCACCCGGAGGCGTCGGCGGAATATTGGGTGGGCCTTGCTCGCCGTCCCCGCCATAAACGCAATCCAATTCTTGCAACGTCAATTCCATCAGAGCGTTCTGCATATCGCATATCCTTCATTCAATTGAAATCGAGCCCCTGCTATTTCAGGTATCTCGATGATGGCTCCGCAATCGCAGTATTTGAGTCGTTCTCGATGAGATAATTCGGCGACCCTTCTTTACGATAGTGGAGTCGATTCCAAAGCGACCCTCGAAACATTTGAAAATTAGTGCGTTATGTTGTCAACGCGAGATATATCCGTTTCTGGACATAACTATTAAAATTGACAATAAGCCAGCGTTCACAATTGATAGTTGGGCGACTTGAAATCTTCGTTCGCGCGACGCCGCGGGCGCCAGCGCCGCGCTCGTCGCGACCGGTGACAGAATCGGCTTCGATCCGGCGCGTTTCGCGGTAGAAGTCGATCAATGGACCAAAATCTTCGCGTGACGCCTTATCGATGAGCCGCCTCTACACCCTCGCCGCCACCGCAGCCGACGTCGCCGATCATTTCGGCACGGGCGGCTTCACCGACATCGCGGTGCCATCGGAAACGATCGAGGCGTGCCCGGGCCTCGTCGTTCATGAGGCCAACGGGCGCCGGTATCTCCGCCAGATGCTCTGGGGCTTCCCGCGCCACACTCGCGAGATGCGGCGGCGCGGCGATCCGCCGGGTCGCATCGGCCTCGTCGCCGACCTCACCAACCCGATGTGGGAGGGGCTCGTGGTGGAGCCCAGATATCGCTGCCTCATCCCGCTCACGCATTTCGCCAATCCCAATGGAGCGCCCGGCGAGAAGAGGCGCAGCTGGTTCTCGGCGGAAGGCCAGCCGATCATGGCCTGGGCGGGCTTTGCCAGGAACAGCCCCGAGATGGGTCCGGTCTATGCCGGCATGACGATGGACGCGAACAGCCTCGTTCATCCTTACAACGACCGCATGCCCGTGCTGCTCTTGCCCCATGAATATGAGCGCTGGCTCCACGGTTCGATCAAGGACGTCATCGGTTTCCAGTTCCGTCCGCCCCCGCCGAGCGAGGGTTTCATCGTCGAGCACACCGACGATCTGTGGCGCAGCGGCAAGCTGCCGCCAAGCGCGCGCCCGCAGGGCGCCCTGCTCTGACCAGCCGCCCGCGCCCTTCCCTCCCGGCCCGATGCTGTTAGAAAGACGCCGATGTGCAATCTCTACACCGAGCGCAAGAGCGCGGCCGAGGTCGCCGCACACTTCGGGGTCGACCCGCCGATGCAGGCGTTCAACACCGCCGAGGACGTCTATCCCGGCTATTCGGGAATGGTCGTCCGCGAAGCCGAGGGACGACGGATCCTCCAGTCGATGACCTGGGGCTTCCCGCGTCATTCGAAGAACAAGAAGACCGGGCTGCCCAACAAGCCGGGCTACACCAACAACGCTCGCGACGACATGCTTTGGATCATCTGGAAGCAGTGGTACACCGATCCCGCCCAGCGCTGCCTCATCCCCTTCACCGCCTTCGCCGAAGCCGTCGGCGAGAAAGGCTCGATGACCAAGACCTGGATCAGCGTCGCCGACCAGCCGCTGGCCGCCTGGGCAGGACTCTGGCGTCCCACGGTCGAATGGGGCGATGCCTATACCGGCGTGATGGTCGATGCGACCGACGAGCTGCTCGACATCCACGACCGGATGCCGGTCATCCTGCATCCTGAAGAGCATGAGATATGGCTGCGCGCGCCGGCCGAGGAGGCGATCAAGCTCGTCCGCAAATATCCCGGCGACCGGCTCGTCGCCGACCATACAAACGATCCGTGGAGCAATCGCGGCAAACCCTCCGCCCCGCCGCCCGCGCCCGAGATGCCGAGCCTGCTCTGATGCTCACCGAGGAACGTCATCTCTGGGCCTGCGCGCTCGCCGTCGAGAAGCAGCATGGGGCAGGCGCCCCTCGCTTCGTCGCGGAGAGGATCGGCGCCCTCGCGCTCGCGGGCGACCGCGAAGGCGTCGAACGCTGGCAGGCTATCGCCGCGTGCCTCGCGCAGCTGACGCCGCAATGAGCGGCGGCGCGCCCGATCGCACTGCAGCAGCAGAATGGAGCGCCGGCGCCGGCCTCGAGCGCTTCGTTGCGGCCCAGGCACCGCTCTATTCCCGGGCGCTTGAGGAAATCCGGCGCGGCGCCAAGCGCAGCCATTGGATGTGGTTCATCTTCCCGCAAATAGCGGGCCTCGGCCGCAGCGCGATGGCACGGCGCTACGCGATCGCTGACCTGGGAGAGGCGCAGGCCTATCTCGCTCACCCCATCCTCGGTGCGCGCTATCTCGAATGCGTTACCGCTCTCCAGGATCTAACCGGCAGCGATCCGGTCCGGATATTCGGCGAGACCGACGCTGCGAAGCTGCGCTCGTCGCTCACCCTTTTCGAAGCGGCGGTGCCGAAGCCGATCATCGCCGCGGCCCTCGACCGCTGGTTCGGCGGCACCCGTGACCAAGAGACGCTGAAACGCCTCGCGGGACCGGTCCAACCGGACGAAGATTGAAGCTGCGTCCAATGGCATTGCCCGACCCCGCAGCCTCGCCGAACCGGTCGACGCGCGCCGGCTCGCAAGGGCCGGCAGGACAAGCGCGCTCTTGGCGAAGCCGCAGCCGGGCGGCGTGCGTGCGGGCCTGTGCCTAGCCGCCGCCCGGCAAGGAAGCGGAGCCAAGTGCGCCCGCGCGGCCAGACATCAGTGCGCCCCCCGGCGGCGCCTGCCGCCGCCGGAGTGCGCTCGTCAGCCGCCGCGCTCCTTCAGCCTGCCGGCACCGGCAGGCCGAGAATCGCACAGCGAATTTCCTCGGCGACACGCTCGTCGGCGAGATAGCCGGCGATGCAGTGCGGATCGTCGTACCCATTTTCGATGTCCGCGATATTGCGACTGACGCCGTCGTCGCTATCGGACGTAAGCGCTACTCGCAGCGATACGAAATCCTCCGGATCGGCGCCATTGACCCAGCGCTCGACATGCGCTGGCCGGTTCCGCGGCAGCTTGAACCCCTTTCGGACCACGTCGATCCCGAGCGGCGATCCGAGCGTCAGGAAAAGTGGACATGCCCTCGGTCTCGTCTCCTTCGCGAAAGTGCGCAGCATCTTGTAGGAAACGATCGTACCCAGCGAATGCGATACGACGATGGCGGGTTCGTCGTCTTCGAACAGCGGCCGGACGAGCTTGTCGATTTCCGCGGCGATATAATCATTGCGAATATAGGCATGCGCCTGCGCAAGGATACGCAGCGCCACCTTGCCCTTGAGCGGAGAGACCCTTTCGATCACGCGGGCCACCGCTTTCAGCCACTTCTTGTGCACTCCCGCGCCAAGCGGGTCCGCGATATCGCCCGACTCGCGCGCATAGTCTTCGAAAGTGGCTCCCATCTTGATGCCCATTTCTGCGAGCGCATCCTTCGCGAACAGGTCGAAATCGTCCGACCCGCCGTCGACACCCTGCGCCACGGCGACGGCCCGCGCCGGGGCCTCCGCAAGCTCCGAGAGGCGGTCCCCGTAGAAGGCCGCATCGATCCGCGAGAGCTGCGCAAGCGGATTCACATCCTGCTTCGCGAAATGCTCGCGGAGGACGGGCAGCCACTCGTCGAGGATGACCTCGCTGCTCTTGCCTTCCTGGTTGATGCCGTGGACCAAGATCATGCGCATCAGGATGCTCCTTACATGCCGGCGGTGGCGTATTGCGTCTCGGTCGACCGATCTGTGATCCCGACCAACGCCGCCAGAGCGTCGCGCCCATCGGGCTTGACCATCGAGAAGGGACCGGGCGCAAGGTGCGGCAGCACTGCGAGCGCAGCATCACGCCACTGGTGCGCACTCGCATCGTAATTGGCGGTTTCGACCGCACCCCAGCCTGCGCGCATCCATGGCGCGCGGCCGCCAACGGGCGCGCGCTGCCAGCCTTTGGTTTCGCTATAGGTGAAGGGGAGCCCGCGCTCGTCGGCGGTCCGCGGCTCGCGCCGCTTGGTCGGCGCGATGTCGACAAAGAGTTTGCCTCCCTCCGCATGGATACGCCCGCCGCTGAGCAGGGCAACATCGATCGGCACGATCTGGCGATGAACGCAATAATAGGATGCGACGCGGCGGATGCTCTCGACGTCGCGCACCGCGTCATAGAATTGCGCCGAGATGCAGCCGATCGTCAATATTTCGTGCTTCATGAGTCGAATCCTCGCGGCGGCGCTGATCAGCGAGGCCTCGTCGAGGAGACCGGCGTTCGCCTTGGCAAGCAGGTCGAGCGCCTCGGGCCCCGGCGGCCCGCGACCGACCCGATAGTGCAGCAGTCCCGCCTCCACCTCCGAGTAGACATGGAGCGCCGATATGAAGCCGGCGACGCCGCACACATAGGCCGATCGCCCGTCGATCAGGTCCACGACGACGTCGGCCCAGGTCTCTCCGTCCACAAACGTATCGAGCCAGAGCCGATGCCAATGCTCGGGCTCGTGCGGGTTGGGCTCCACGCGCGCCCCCGAAGCCGACACATTGACCGCCGGAATGCCCCAGAGCGCTATGCCGCAGCCGCTTTCGAAGCTGTCGGGCAGTGGCGCGTCGCCAGCTTCCTCCAGCATCCCCCGCCGCCTTTCGTCGCGTTCGTCCTTCTCGGCCTCGATGCGGTCGGTATCGCGCGGTCCGCCGGCGCGCTCGAGCTCGACGGCGGGCGCGGCGCGCGACCGGCGCAGCTCACCCGCGAAGCCCTTGTTACCCCCGCCGCCGAGCGCGGTCAGGCTGCTGCGTTCTAGGTAGACCTTGTCGGTCAAGAACCCCGGATAGGGCCGGGGGATCATGGCCAGGTTGAGCCGTCCGGCAGCAAGCGGCACTTCGGTCTTGAGATAGGTATAGAGGCTCTCGCTGGTGACGCAGCTTCCCTTGTCGGTGTTGACGAAGGCGCTCTTCGCGTCGCCCTCGAGTGCGTCGAGGAGAACCTCGGTGAAAAGGCAATAGGCCTCCGTATCGTCGGTCGCCTTGACCATGAAGGACTTGAGGCCGGCATCGGCCGCGAGGAAGCGATCGAGCTCATATTGCTCGGGATCCTCCTCGGGTTTCGGCCGCAGCAGGACGGCGCTTCCGATCACGTCCATGAATTTGGCATCGAGCTCCTGGCAGGCGTCGGCGATGATCGACACCTGTCTGGGCCCGTAGAATTCGAGGATGCGCTGGAGGCCGCTGACCTTGATCGCCTCGTTACTGTCGGTCCACCAGTTCGAGAGGAGCCAATATTGGTCGCGCCGGTCGATCGCCGAGCCATGGCCTGCGAAGAAGATGATCAGCCGCGACAATTCGCTGTGCTCATGGACCGCCTTGATCGCGGCCGTGACCTCGCCGCGGATCCGCTCGAGCGTGACCGGATTGTCCTTCTTCCCGATCGGCCCGTCATGGATATGGACGGACCTGTATCCGTTTTGCTCCCCCCAGGCGGCCATGCGCTCCGCCGCCAGAAGGACCCCCGGCAGCTCGTCCAGCTCTTCCGGCTGCGCCACGCCGATCGAGACCAATATGCGGTCCCTGTGCTGCTTGCTGCCCGTCGCTGGCATCCCGCTCTCCTTCCCGTCTTCGGCTCTTCAGATCAATTCCACCCGCCGCTTGCGCTTGTGCCCCGTCAGCCGGAAGCGGCGAAGCTCGAAGCCCTGCGCGCGGACGCAGCGCGCAAGGTCTTCGGCAAGCTCGCCCTCGGGGACGACGAGCACCCGGCGCACGCCGTCGCCCGCGCCCGCGGAATGCGTGACCAACTGGCCGATCGCCGTGTAGATCGCCTGACGCGCGAGGCTCGTCTTCACCTCGTAGACCTCGGTAAGCGCCGAACCCGCGCGCACGTAGAGATCGACCAGCGGACTGTTCAGGATCTTCTCGCCCTTCGCTCTCGCAGCCTCGCGCTCGGCGCGCAGCGCGTCGACGATGTCGCCATGATAGGAGATATAGTCGATCTCGGAGCGCCGCCGTCCGCGCCGCCGCCCCGAGTTCTCGCGGCGATAGTCGTTCCACTCCTCGATGCGCTTCTGCATCGCCGGCGTGTCGATCGAGCCATCGTCGACCGCATCCTTGAACGCCCGCACGGTGCGGACGAACTGCTCGATCCGGTAGGGGAGGTCGGACGCGTCGACCCGCCCGACGAGGATCGCATCGCGCGGACCGCCCTCGCTTCGGTCGACCTCGACCAGTTCGAGTCCCGACCAGGCGAGGAAAGCGCCCTGCCCCACGCCCTTCTTGCCGCCGCCGACCCCGCCATCGTGCATCAGATAGACGGCCCCGGTGCGCGGGTCGCGCGCGAAGAAGCCTGCGACGCTCGCGCCGTTCGACTTCAGCGGAATATTGATCTCGACGGTGATGAACTGCATCGGCCAGTCGGCCTGGAAGATGCCGAAGGCGTTCCAGCGCCGCGGGATCTTCGCCTCCTCATCCTCGCTGAAGGCGCAGAAGAGGCCGCCGTCGCCGTCCGAGAAAATCCGCTCCTCGCGGTGGCCGCTGCGAAAGCCGATCTTGCGCACGCCCTGCGGCCGCAGCGCCGCCTCGACCGAGGCCTGCAGCGCCTTCTGTGCGGCACGCTTTTCGGTCTCCGCCTCGACCTGGACCAGATAGTTCAACATGGGCCTCTCCCCCTCCCTTCCTATCAACTGCGCGGCACTCTTGCACAGCGAATGTCGCCGATCCGGCGCGATGCCTGGGCCCTGCCTATTTCTCGTCGAACGCGGCTGCCGCAAAATAGGCGACAAGCTTGTGGCGCAGTTCGGGGGCAAGCTCGGTGAGCTGCAGCCGCCCGTCGTGCATGTCGCGGCGGCGCACCACTATGCCCGCCTCGCAGAGGCGGTGCAGCAGCCGCAGCGCCGTCGTCGGCGGCGCGCCCGATGCGATACAGAGCGAACTCGTCGAGACCGCCTTGCCCTCGCAGTCGTGGATGAAGAGGTCGATCAGCATCTCCCATGCCGGTTCGCCGAAATATTCGTCATGGCCGATCAGCGTGCGGCGAAGCGTGCGCCGGCGCAGCGTGCGCTGCGCATTGGCGAGCGCGGCTGCCTCGATAGCCGCCGCGTCGCCGGCAAATCCCGACCCGTCGCGCAGCCGCATGCCCGCGGCCGCGGGCGCGGTGTCGGCAGGTGCCGGCACATGCTGCCAGCCGCTCGCGCTCACGACGATATGGCCGATGATCGCGACCTCGAGCGATTGACCGATGCGGCGCAGCAGATCGGTCACCTCGACATCGCCGGCGCTCGGCGTTGCATCGCCGCTCGGATGATTGTGGACGAGGATCACGCCGGCGGCGCCGATCTCCATCGCGCGGCGGAAGATCGTGCGGGGATGGAGGGCAACCTGTGCGAGCCCGCCCCACTGCATCTGCTCGTCGGCCACGAGACGGCCGGCGGCGTCGAGGAACAGCACCCGCAGCACTTCCTCGCCGAGGCTCCCCATCGAGGCGACGAGATATTGTCCGAGCGAGGGGTCGGTGACGTCGATCGGCCCGCTATCGAGCTCGCACTGCATCGCTCCGAGCATGGCGCCGCGGGCGGCAAGGAGCAGCTGCGCGGCCTGGCTGCCGGAGCCGAGGACGCGCGCCAGCGCCTCGGGCGACTGCGACCAGATGCGTCCGAGCGTGCGGAACTCGCGAAACAGCGTGTCTACGATGTCTTCGGCGCGCTCGGGTTCGATCGCCGCCAGGAGATCTGCCAGGAGCGATCGCTGCCGCAGCGCGAGAGGCGTCGCTGGTGGCGCCAGGTTGCGGCGACCAGGAGTGGCGGCAGCAGCCAGGAGGCTGCGACCTGCATCGTCAGATAGGCCGCCGGGTGCATCGCCAGGTCGATCGCCCTGCTGAAATGCGCGACGAGCGGCAAGGTCTGGAGGACCGCCGCGGCCATCGGCCAGAAGCGGTGCGCAGTCAGCGCCAGCGCGATCGTCGCGATGGCTGCGGCTGTGTCGATCACGAGATGGCCCGTGTCCACCATCGCAAATCTCGCGGGTATGAAGAGGTGGAGCGCCTGGTCGGCCAGCAGCATCGCCGCGAGGATCGCGGCCATGCTCCGCTCCGGCCCCCCGCCTTTCCACGCCGCATAGCCGAGGGCCGCCGCCAGGAGGATGAGGAAGATGGCAATCCGCATGCTTGCTATCCAACATGACGCGCGGCCCCGGTCAATGCTCAGGCGACGGCGGCGAGGTGCGGGCGCGCCTGCGCGGTCTTCGGGCATTCGTGGACATCGAGCCCCGCCTGCTCGCGCCCCATGTCGGCGAGCTCGCCGTGAACGCGCAGCACTTCGCCGCTGACGGCGACGAGCGAGAGCTGTGCGGTGGCGATGCGCTTGATCGTCGCATGCCCCTTGCTGGCCGTCACGTCGGCGTGGCGGCGCGCGGCGACGACGCTCGCCATGAGCGCCGACATGGCGATGATCGCATCGTCGATGCTGGTCTCGGCGGCGGGAACGTCGCGACGGATCTGTTCGGCGGCTTGGTGAATGGACATGGTCTTCCTCCCTCCGGAAAGCGCATGGCGCCGCCGGTTCTCAAGGCTTCAACAAGGGTGAGGGGTCAGCCGGAGTAGAGCTGCGAGAGCGACTGCGCGATCGCGAGGCCGGCGAGCAGGACGATCATCAGCGCGACAAGGCCCGCCACCATGATCGTGATCCTCTGCCGTATCTCGTGGTCGTGCCTCCAGATGTCCCCGGACGGAAGGAAGCCCCCCATGGACCCCTTCCCGGTGCCCAGGCTCCGCGACACCGTGTCGTGGAGCGAGAGGACCGCGTCGGGGTCTCCGTCCTGGAAGTCGGATGGCACCAGCGCGGGCCAGGGCGGAAGCTGTGCCGGATCATATGTGATCCGATCATATATCGCCTTCAGCCGGCCGTAGGCGATCGCGGCCTCGTCGCGGTCGGCGACGCCGAGGATGGTCTTCGCCGCGGCGATCCGCTGGTCGACCGTCGGCTTCGCGATCCCGAGGATCCGCGCGATCTGCTTCGAGGTCTTGCGCGCGAGGATGAGGTCGAGACAGTCGCGCTGCTTGTCGGTGAGCCGCGCCCACACCGCCGCGTCGTCAGGGGAGCTATTTTGACTGTCCATGGAGCAAGTTTTCGCGGCATTTTCACGGCTCGGCAAGCATGACCTCAACGGACAGAGCAAGAACCAAGGCAAATCAGCGGTATAGCGCGCCCGTAAAATCGGTTCCATTTCTGCACCATTTCGGAACAGGACTAGAATAGCAAAGCGACTCAATTCTGCGGGATTCGAGTCGCTCAAGCGAAAGCGATTCATCGCGCAAGTGGAGTTTTGTTCGAAGCGGCGAGAACTCGGGCTCGTTTCCGAAGCAAAGCGGGTCAAACTGGCTCCACTGCGGCAAAGGGAGGCAGCGATGGAGCAGATACAGGGGACGGGACATGGTCCCGGGGGCGGATTGCAGGACCGGCTCGACCGGCTCGAGCGCGAGATCGACATCATCGCGGGCTCGCTGCGGCTGGTCACCGGCGGCGCGGCAGCGAACGGCGAGGCGGCGCCGATCGCGGCATCGCTGCCGGCAAGGCCGAGGTCGTCGGCGCGCATTGGCGTCGGCCCGCAGATCGTCGGCAACACGGCGCATGCGGATCGTCAGGACCGTCTCGCCAAGGCGAAGATAGCGCGGCGGATCATCGCGGCGCGGCGCGGGCGCGAGCGCACCTTCGGCCATGAGCTCTTCGCCGACCCGGCGTGGGACGTGCTGCTCGATCTCTATGCGGCGCACCAGGAAGGCCGGCAGGTCTCGATCTCGAGCCTCTGCATCGCCGCCGCGGTGCCGGCGACGACGGCGCTACGGTGGATCAAGACGATGACCGACAAGGGCATATTGATCCGCGCGGCCGACGAGCATGATGGCCGGCGCATCCATGTCCATCTCAACGCCGCCTTCGTCGCGACGATGGACGAGTTTCTCGAAGCACAGGAAGAGAGCGGCGGCCGGCTGCCGATCTAGTTGGTGCACCAGCGCTGGAGGAGCGCGGCAAAGCGGTGATCGGTCGGCTCGCCGAGACGCGCGCTCAGATTCTCGATCGTGGTGTCGAGCGAGATGGCGGCGTTCCACTCGCCGAGCCGGTCGAGCTCCTCGAGCTCGCGTAGCAGCCGGTCGCGCGACGCACGCACCGCCGCCCTGTCCTCGCAAGCTATCGTCATCGGTATCGCGTCTCCGGGCCGCGGCAGGTCCCGCGGACGGCGGCGCGCTTAGCAGGAGTCGGCCATGCGTGCAGCGCGAACTGACTCCAAGACGGTGCGAAGCGGCTGAGCAGCGCGCTCGCTAGCGGATGAGCGAGAGGATCATGCGGCCGGTGCCATAGAGGGTCGAGCCCGCGATCAGCACGAGCAGGATCCAGAATTCGGCGGAACGCGCCAAGCGCTTCCAGCGGGGGTCGGGGTCGTCCATGGCGACATCTTGTCAGCCGGTCCCCGCGCGCGAAAGCCCAATCGGGCCCGCCTGCCGCCATGATCGCACCGGGACGGAGACAGATCGGCATTGACCCCGACGCGGCGAGACGCGAAGCACGCCGCCCTGCCGGGCCATGCCCGCAAGGAAGGGACGATCATGACCAAGGACCGAAGCCCGATCGACAGGCTGAAGGCGTTCGAGGAAGAGGCCGATGCGGCGATCACGGCGCTGCCGCTCCTCCAGTTGCCCGCGCGGGCAGTCCTCGCGGGCCTGCATTATCTCATATTCACAAGTTTCCACGCGCGTCAGCTCGGCCGGGACGGCAATCCCGAAATCGGCGAGGTGATCATGCAGCGTCTCGGGCATGTCCTGCCACTGATCCGCAATCTCGTCCCCGAACCCTATGGCGCCAGCGCAGACGACGCGATCGGCGCCTTCACGGAGCGGTTCCACGACGGCTCAGACCTGACCGAACTGCTGGCCTATATGCATTTTTCGGAGATCATGCCCGAGGTCCACCGCGGCTATTACACGGTCGAGATGCCAGCCGCGGATGTCTTCCGGCTGTCGCACCGCGACGCAGCGTTCGGCGATGGTCAGGCGAAGGATATCACGCTCAGCGAGCTTGCGGTTCCGTTCCCCACCGAACGGGACGGGGTAATCGGACCCGAGATCGCCCGCTTCATTTTCAAGCTTCCCGAGATCGATTTCCAGATCATCGCCCAATATGTCGCGGTGAACGCCTATAAATATCGCCATGGCCTTGCCGAGTCCGATCTCGTTACCGACACCAGTATCGGCCATATCTTCGGCTTCGACCGCCAGCGCTTCCTGTTCATCCGTTCGGCGGTGCTCGCCTACGCCGAATTCTGCGAGAAGGTCGCGACCGCGATGCATATGCTCGTAATCAAGGGCGAGCTCCCCGAAGATGCTATGCCCGAGGCGCTTGAATGGGCGTCGGTCAACATGAAAGAGGATTTCCTCATCGGCCTGTTTGCCGCAGGGGCGATGGTGCAGCCCGACGAGGTCGAACGCTTCCTCGAATATTATTCGATCGATTTCCGGCAGGTGCCCGCGACCGACTGGGGCGGCGACGGCTTCTTCCCGCCCTTCGCCCGCTTCAAGGACAGCCTCCTCTTCTCGCCGCTGATGGTCATGGGGTTCCTGCAGGTACGAAATGCGGTCTATGCCTTTGCCAAGAAGGACAAGAAGACCTTCGACAATGATGTTTCGGACGAGCTCGAGCCGGTTCTTCTCCATCACGCGGGCGAACTGCTTCGCCGCGGCGGCGACTGGATCGTGGTGGAGGACGTCAAATTCCCCGGCGGGCAGATCGACCTGGTCGTCGCCTCCCCGAACGACGACGGCGTGTTGCTCCTCCAGGCGAAGGGCAATCTGGCGCCGCAGGGTGCACGCCTCACCGATCGCCTCGCGGACCGGGTTCGCGAGGGTGTCGGGCAGATCAAAAAGTTTGAGGCCCTGGCGGACGATGTCCAGCGAGCGGTGATCGAGAAGGCGATCGGCCGCAAGATCGGCAAACTCGAAGCTCACCATGCGGTCCTGGTGCGATCCTGTTTCGGGGCCGTCGAGGTCTTCGCGCCGGACTTTCCCTATATCCGGTTGACGATACCGCTTCTTGCGCTCGCGCTCGAGCATCACCGGAACGCCGGTCTGCCGACCACGATCGCGGCGCTCGCGCAAGCGATCGCCGCGACCGAGCAGCGCATCTACGATCAGTCCGGCTATCATTGGGAAGAGGGCGAAATCAGCTTGGCCGGCGCGAATATCAAGCTGCCGCTGCTCAAATGGACACCCGGCAGCCTCGACGCGCTTCGACGCGAATGGTGGGAATCGACGTTTCGACCCGAACGCGAAGACGAACCGGAATAAAGGACGGCAAGACGCAGCGGCTCGTTAGGCCGTCGCCGGACCTTCCGGCCTAGCGGTCGAAGGCTCGGCCGCCCGCTCTTTGTTCCGCTTGTCGGCCACGAAGCTTTGGCCATTCGCCAGCTTGCGAATATCGAAGAGCCCGATCTCCTCGAACAGCGCCGCGAAATTCCGGACGCCATAGTTGCGCGGTTCGACCGGCCCCTGCCGCTTGGCGGCGGACCCGGCCGCCGCCATCAGCGCCCACCCATCCTCACGCGCCGCCGCGGCCACCGCGCCGCGCAGGAGGTTCACCAGCGCCGTATCCTGCGCCAGCACCTTCCCCTTCCCGGCCGCATCCGCCGATGCCCTTGCCGTTGCGGACCGCTTCGGCGCGGTCCCGAGGTCCTCGAGGCTGTCGAGATAGAGGAAGGTCGTGCAAGCCGAGACGAAGGGCATCGGCGTCTTGCGCTCGCCGAAGCCGAAGACATCGTGGCCGTTCGCCTTCAGCTGCATGACGAGAGGCGTGAAGTCGGCGTCGCTCGACACGAGTGCGAAGGCATCGAGGTCCTGCGTGTAGAGGAGCTCCATCGCATCGATCACGAGCGCAATATCGGTCGCATTCTTGCGCGGCGAATAGGTGAACTGCTGGATCGGCCGCACCGCATGTTCGTGGAGACGATCCTTCCAGGCCTTCAATTCCGGCGCGGTCCAGTCGCCATAGGCGCGGCGGATATTGGCGGTGCCATATTTGGAAAGCTCGGCGACGATCGCGCCGATCTTGGCATGCGAGACATTGTCGGCATCGATCAGAAGCGCGATACGGCGATCGCCCCCGCCAGCGCGGCCCTCGCCCGCCTCGCTCACCCCGCGCTCCGCGCGGTGTCGGCAAGCGCCGCCAGCCGTTCGCGGCAGACGGTCTCGACGATCGAGGCGAGCAGCTCGACGCGCGAGCCGAGCCAGCCAAGCTCTTCCGCGGTGATACGATAATGTTTCGAATAGCGCGCCTTCACATAGGCCTCCTTCAGCTTCTCGAACATCGCCCGGTCGCCGCGATCCTCGCGCGGCCACGCCTCGACGAGCCGCGCATCGAGCCGCTCGGCCTGTGTGCGCAGGAAGGCAAGGTTGTGTACGTGTGGAGTGTAGAAGGAGCAGACCAGCAACGCGCAGTGGTAGTAGCTCTCGGTCGCTTGGTGAAAAAGGAACGCCGCCTTCTTCGACCAGCCACGCTGCAATGCGAATTGCGCAGTCTCGAAAAATTCGGCGGCACTGGGAAACCACTCGTCAAAATATTCCTGCGCCATCTCAAGCGCCGCATGCGGCGTTCGCGGCTGCGGCTCGGCCAGCTCGCTGTCGTCGGCTTGGTAGAGGGCGATCCCGTCGCCCGCGACATCGATGAAGAAATAGCGCCCTTCGGCGAGTCCGCGGTTCACCTCGTCGAGGCTGTGAACGATGAAGTTCACCGGCGTACGCAGTGACTTGGCCACGCCATATTCACGGATCAGCCGGTCATCGAGCTTCGACCAATATTCGACGCGGTCGGTAAGGCGCTGGTCGTTGACGATGACCAGCAGGTCATAGTCCGACTGATAGCCCTTCGCGGTATGCGGCTCGTCGACCCAGCCGCCGCGCGCATAGCTGCCGTAGAGGATGATCTTCGCAATACGGCCCTTCCGCTTCCAGCCCTGCGTCGCGAGCGCCAGCGCATCGTCGAATTCCTCGAAGATGATCCGGACGACGCGTTCGAGTTCGCGCTGCTTCTGGGGAGGGAGATGATCGAGATCGCTACGCATTGGAGCGCACCCTAACAAGGTGGCGACGGGGTTGCACCCCGATAGTCGCGATATGGATGTAATTGGGCTGGAGCCCGGTCAGTCGACCGGGTTCCAGAGGATCGCGAAGACGTCGTCACGGTCCTGTCCCGCTGCGCGGCCGAGGTTCGCGTAGATGCGGCGCGGTCCGAATTCGGGAGCCGCGAAGTTCAGCGACACGTAGCGCTTGCCCGAAGTTTCGCTGAAGCGGATCCAACCGGCGCCGATTTCGACGTCGTCGGACCAGATGCGATAGTCGGGCTGGACGTCGGCCGACTTGCTCCGATTGGCGCGAATTTCGATCGCCGCGCGAATGGATAGGGTGCGGATCTGGCCGACGAAGCCCTTGTCGATCGTTCCGCTAACGATGCCGATTGCTGCCATGATGTGTCTCCGAAACTGCCGCGGGCCAATCCCAGCGGGTCGGCGAGCCCCCGACGATCCCGATATAGACCAAGTGGAAGCGCGGTTCAGAAGCGAGATTGATCAGGAAGACAAGGCGCTGAGAGCGCTCGAGCAGGCGCATTCGTCGGGCGCTCGCGGATCGGGCACGCCCATTCGCATTGCACGGATGCACGAGGCTCGCGGCCGGCGGGATGACGCAAGCAAGATCCTTCGGGAAGCATTGGCGCGCAGCCCGGACGATAAGCCGCTACATTCGGCAATGGCGCATCATTTGATGAAGCTCGAACAACCCGACTTTGACACGGTGGCCGATCATTTGCGTCGAAGCTTCACAATGGGGGACCGCGCGTTTGAACAGAGGTTCGATCTTGCACAGCTACTGTTCCTGCGAGGCGCCATCGAAGACTGCCGGAACCTATTCGCCGATATCGATGAGAGGGCGCCCGACGAATTCCGGAAAATGACACCACGCTCGGACAATGTTTTCACTGCTTTGCTCCCAAGCTATCGGGGCACCATTACGTCGCTGAAACCAAGCTACGCTTTCATTCGCAGCGCCGCCTACATCAGCGATATTTTCGGGCATCGGTCGATGTCCGATGTGGATAGTTTTGACGATCTCAGCATCGGCGAAGAGGTCACATTCCGTCTGCGGTTCAACAGGAGCCGACCGACTGCGGTCGATATCCAACCGGGTCGATAGTTGTCGAGGCTTTCCATGCAGAGCGCACCGCGTGTGCCGGCTCTCTGCAGAAGGGTCTCGGTCTGAGCGAGAGGGCGGCTTTGAAGAACTTGCTCGGACGCGATGCGACCTGTTCGGGCCACGAAAACCCCTGGCACCTACGTGTAATTGAATGAATGGCCGCTTTCGGGAGTCGGGCCATCGAGGTCGGAGCGGCCAATATCAGGCGCATATCCGCCGAACGCTACACGGGGGGCCGGACGATGAATCCTCAACCGAGGTCGGACAGAAGCGCCTTGCAGGCTCCGCTCCTTGCTCTTGCCATTTGGACCAAGGTGATGAGAATGCCCGATCTGCTCGCGGGGATCAAAAATGCAAGACGGACTAGTCGATCGGATTTACGAGTGCTCGGTGGTGCCGGAGGCATGGCCGGCGGTTCTCGACGAGGTGGCAGTCCTCGCGGGATCGGCAGGTGGGCTTCTCTTCTCGGCGCGGAAGGCGCTGAACTGGACCGCGTCCGAGCGCGTAGCCGACGTCTTTGCGGCCTATGTCGAGGAAGGTTGGTTCGGCAAATGCAGCCGGCGCGTTTGCCTGATGGGCCGCGAGGAACCCTCCTTTTTCGTCGAGCATGATTTCTGGAGCGACGCGGAAATCGATGCCGATCCGGTGTATCGCGATTTCTTTCGTCCGCGCGGGCTGGGATGGTCGGCGGGAACCGGGGTCCAGGTGCCGACCGGCGACAATATCGTGTTCAGCGTCGAGCGCGCCTTTTCTGAAGGCCCCGTGGCTGCCGAAAGCGTGGCACGGCTCAACCTGCTCCGCCCGCATCTGGCGCGCAGCGCGCTGGTGAGCGCGCGCATGCAGCACAAGCGCGCGCAGGGCGCCGCCGAGGCGTTGACCGCGATGCACCTGCCTGCCTTTCTCCTTCGCGTCGGCGGGGAAGTTGTCGAGATGAGCCCGCTTGGCACCGATGTGTCATCGCTTGTGATATTGGGTGCCCACGGCCGCCTGCGACTGGCAGACAGGCAGGCAGATGCGCTCCTTGACGACGCCTTGGCATCGCTGACCTCGGCACCCGCCATCAGCGCGCGATCGTTTCCGGTACGCGACGCGGCGGGAACGCCCCGGCAGGTTGCGCATCTGATCCCGGTTCAGCGCGGCGCCCACGATGTTTTCGGGGATTCCTATGCCTTGCTGATGATGGTGCCGGTCGCTTCGGATCGCGTGCCTTCGGCAACGCTGATGAAGTCGCTTTTTGACCTGACGCCGTCGGAAGCGCGCGTCGCCAGTGGTATCGCCCGCGGCGAAACGCCCGAAACAATCGCGGCGTCAGGCTGTGTCGCCATCAGCACGGTGCGTAGCCAAATTCGCAGTGTGCTTGAGAAAACGGGTACGTCACGACAGTCCGACCTTGCCGGGTTGCTGGCCCGGATCGGTGCAACTGCCCCGAATTAATCGAAAAACTTCGTTCCATCCTTCATATGAAGGATGAACCACGCGCAGGCTTGGGCTCTATTCGCAATCGCTGACGGCGATCTGCGACCCACAGTCGTTAGCGGGCGGTGCGCCTGACCCATCGGGCTAGGCGCACCGCCGCCAGATCCGACCCGATCACCAAGCAGCGTCGCCGCTCAGCGGTCAGCCGGTTTGGCCAAGACTCGGAGGGGGCGAGGAGGACCGTCGGTCGCATCGAAACGATGAGCGAATTCGAGGGGCAGGTTCAATTTCTTGCGATCGGCAAATGACAGCCACAGCGAGCGCGGCGCGCCATCGTTTGGCCAGAACATTCGCAGCCGCGCTGGTCGCGACGGCGGCGCTGTTCACGCCGGCAACCGTGGTGGCGTCCGCGGCAGCGAACGAGCCCGCCGACGCGTTCGCGCTGCACCAGGCCGCCCTTACCGCGGAACGGCAGGGCGAGATGACGCTGGCTATCGGGAGTTTCGACCGCGCCTGCGCCATGAAACTGGCACCCTCCTGCACGATGGCAGGGCTTGCCAAGCTGGACGACGCGAAAGGCAGCGAAGCCCTGATGGCCGCCGCACGCGATCTTGCAGCCGGGTGCCTGGCGGGGAGCGATTTCGCGTGCGCAAAAATGGGGGTGGCGCTTGGACAAGCCTTCCCCGGCGTGGGGAGCGCAGAGGGTATTGCCGCGATCGCACTGATGCAGATGGGCGAAGATTGCCGCGTCACCCCGAACGACACCGCCTGCTACGACGCGGCCGCCCTGTTGCACGCCGAGGAGCGGGGCGGCGCGGATATGGGCGCGATTCAGCGCTATGCTGCCACAGCCTGTAACCGCAAAGCTTATCCAGGTTGCCTGCCCGTGGCTGCTTTACGCGCGGACGAAGGCGACGCCCTCGAACGCGCGTCGGCGCATTGCATTGCCGCTCGCGCGGACGGCTGCATGACCTTGCTGGCGCTTCTTCTGAAGGACGAAGAGCGCCTGAAGTCGCCCAACGCGCTGACAATCCTCCAGCAAGCATGTGCTGCGCAAATCGGCATCGCCTGCGCCAACTTGGGGCTATTTTACTCGAAGGGTCCGATTGCCGCGCGTGACGATAGCGCCGCGCGCCGTTTCATGCGCGCAGGCTGCGATGGTGCGGTTGCGCAGGCCTGTTTCGCCTTCGCCGTGATGCACAAAAAGGGAATCGGCGGCCCCGTCGATCGGAACCGATCGGTGGAACTGGTCGCCCACGCCTGTGACCTTGGCTCGGCAGAAGCGTGCGAAACGCTGGCGACGATCGTCGGAGACGGCGACGCGTCGGCGCAGCCGGACCAAGACGCCCACGCGCTGCGCCAAAGAGCCTGCCGACTTGGCAGCGGAAACGCCTGCAGCGCGGGCACGGCAACCTCGACTTCACCGGTTTGAAAGGCGGGTCAGCTCGTTCCATGGCAATTCGCAAAATCCTGTGGCGCATGTCTATCACGCCATCCGTGACCGCTATCCTCGCAGCGGCCACCGCCGCGCAGGCGCAATCCAATGACGAAAAGCTGCGGTCGATGGCGCAATTCTATGGCGTCGCGACCTATGCCCTGGGCGCCAATGAGCAGTGCGACCTGCTCGATCAGGGCGAATATAGGGGGCTGGTCGTGCTGCGCGACGCGCTCACGCCCGACCTCTCGCGTGCCACGACTAGCGACGTGTTTGCGTCGTTGAACCACGCACCGACCGGTAAGAAGGACTGGGCAAAGGGATGCCTCGCGCACCGCGCGCACGACACCGAATGGCGCCGCATCGATAACGCGCGGCTGATCGCGCACGCGCTGCAGGCAGCGCCCACAGTGATGACCAGCGATCCCGGCAAATGCTCGACGGGTAATATGGGCGAGAAACTTCCGCGATCCGATTGGACGATTGTCGCGGCGATGGCCGCCCGGCACCACGCGAATGGCGAACGCGCCACGTTCGACGGACTGAAAAAGATGTTCGCCGGGCTGCTCGACGCGGACTGCGCGCGCGCGCAGAGTTCGTCATTGTTGCAGGCGGGGTTCGATGCCCTGTGGCTGGCCGAGGACAATGCCCGAGCCAGCGGCGCCGAAAAAGGCCCGGGCTCGTCGCTGGCGGGCAAATATCAGTCCGTCGTCGTGGCAAAGGCAATGGGGCCGTGGCGGCTGCGGCGCGGCGGTTTTAACGGGTCGTTTCCGCGCGACGGAATCAACGCCTTTCGCCTCGTCGGGCGCGGCGACACCGCCACCGCCACCGCCACCGCTTTCCTCTACCTGGCAAGCATTGGCGCGTTTGGCGGCCCCCGCGGCGAACTGTTATTCCCCCCCAACGGTGGCTGGACGGCCCGGCTCGGCGGCAATGCTCCCGCCGTCGCGTTGAGCCTCAGCGACGGCACGACCATTCCCCTTACCAAATTGTCGGGAAGCGGGACGGAGGGTCTGGGCTCCGCGCGCTTCGAACTGCCAAAGGCGTCGATCGCCGTGCTCGCGGGCAAGACCGATGCGACCGCCGTCCATATCAAGTGGCAGGACGGCGACGGCAAATGGACGCCGTTCTTCGGTCTGGGCCGGAATCCCGATCCCCAGAAGTTCACGCTCGGCGAGCTTCGCGAAGCCATAGCATGGGCGACCGTCCCGCGCCCCGAATGATGACCACCTTGCTCCGCCTTTCCCTCGCCCTAGCGCTAACGGGCCTATTCACGCTGGTCCCGTCGGCTGCCCAGTCGCCGAGCAGCGGCCTGGCCGATCTGCCCCGCGCGTGCAACGTCGACCGCGACGCGCAATCGTGCCTCAAACAGGCAATCCGCCTTTACGAAGGCAAGAAACTTCCCAAGGACGACCTCACCGCGCGCCGCTTCGCAGCGAAGGCGTGCGCGGAGGGGGCGGCCGAGGGCTGCAACTTTCTCGCCGCGATGCTCGAAAAAGGGATCGGGGGGCCGGCCGATCGCCCGGCGGCGGAGCGCAACTATCGCCGGGCGTGCAGCGCGGGCTATGCGAACGCCTGTTACAACCTCGGCCAGCTATTCTACAATGAGGCGTCGAACGACGAAGAAGTCGTCGAGGCGCGCGCGCTTTTCGCCAAATCGTGTGACGCGAAGATCGTCGATTCCTGCAACAATCACGCCGTGATGCTGAAGTTCGGCGAAGGCGGACCACGCGACCTGCCCGCCGCCCGCGCTCTTTTCGATGCGGCCTGCGCGGCGGGCAGCATCGATGGCTGCACGAACCATGGCTATATGCTGATGATGGGCGAAGCGGGACCGCGGGACATTGCGCGCGCAGCGACCTTGCTCGACGCGGCCTGCACCGCCAACGCTGCAAATGCCTGCGACAATATGGGGGTCATGCTGATGAACAGCATGAACGGCCCGGCCGACTTCGGCAAGGCGGGGACGCTGCTGCGCAAGGCCTGCGCGCTGGGTAGTCAAAGCGGCTGTTTCAACCTCGGCCAGATGCTGACGAAGGGACCGGAACCAATCCGCGATGCCGGAGCGGCCGAAGCCGCGCATCAGGAAGCTTGCCGGCTTGGGCACAAGCAAGCCTGCACCCTAACAACCACCCCTTTGCAACCGGGAGCATGATGATGTTTTGCCTTTCACCCGCACGGTCCCTGACCCTGATCCTCGCAGTGGCGGCGCTCTCCGCGCCAGCCCTTGCCCAAAGCGGCGGTCTCGACGATCTGGTGGATGGCCTAGCTGCCGAATCCAAGGAAGCGCTGGAAGCATCCGAGGCGCGTGTGAAAAAATGGTTCGCCGATGCCGATATTCAGGCGCTCAAGGCGCGCGCCGATGCGGGCAATGCGTCCGCGCAGGTCGCCTTCGCCGACAGGATTCGCGACGATTTGCTCGGCGAGCCCTGGGCACGCGAAAAAACCCAGCAACAAATGCTGAAATATTATGCACTCGCGATGGCGCAGAACAATGGGCTGGCGTTCGCGCGGGTCGGCGAAATTGCGGAATCGCCCGACTACAGCTGGAAAATGAAACGGCGCTCGCGCGATCGCGGCGAAGCAATATCCTATTATGAAAAGGGCGCCGCGCTCGGCAATCGCGAGGCGGCGGCAGGCTTCCTCAGAATTGCCCTCGATCCCAACTATTGCAGTTTTTGCGAAGATCAGGGCGAGCTGAAATTTGATCGGACGAAACGCGAGGCTGCCGGTCTTCTTGACAAAGAGTCGGGCGAACTCTCCATCGCCTATCGCACGGAAAAGACAGAGGCCCTGGCAAAGGCCATCCGCTATGCCACCCCCGTCCGGCTGCGTGCGGGCGACGCGGCGGCGCACCTGCTCGCCGCGCAATATCTGACCGGCGTCCAATATCACTGGAGGTCGGGGATCGGCATTACCGAGTCGCAAAAACCCCGCTGGCAGCTGCTGGAGGGCGACCATCTGCTGCCTCGAAACACCGCGAAGGCGATCGAGATACTGACCGAATTATCCGGGCGCGGCGACAATCTTGCCAGCCGCAAGCTGGCGTCGCTTTACTTTACGGGCCGGAATGACGGCGGCGGCGCGGTGCTGCGCGATTATGACAAATATATCTTCTATATGGACCGGGCGGTGACCAACGGCAGCGTGCTCGCAGCGAACGACCTCGGATTTGAGCTGCTATCGGGCCGCAAGCTCCCGGCGGATCACGCGCGCGGTTTCGAATATATCGCGAAGGCCGCGCTCAAGGGATATGGTCCCGCCGAACTATCGGCCGGCTATGCACTGCGCGACGGGCGCGGCGTGACCAAGAATGACGCGCAAGCGCTCGAGATGTTCAAGCGCGCCGCCGACCACGGCGAGCTAGACGGGGCGGTGCAAGCGGCCGCGATGTATCGTGCTGGGCGCGGAACGACAAGCGGCCGGGCTGAAGTCCCGAACGCTTATGCCTATGAAAAGAAAGCCGAGGCGATGCGAAAGCTGACCCCCGCGATGGCGGACGTGGTTCGTCGCGGTCATCAGGACAAGTTCGACTGATCCGATCAAGTCCGCGAGTACAGGGTCCGCCGAACGTGGGGAGTGTGGAACGAGGCCAGCCGGTCGGTGCCACGACCGCTTTCGGGTTGCCGTCAACGGGACGCTGAACGACCGAAATCAGGCGCGAAACTGTCGCTATCCGTCGGCTATGCACTGCGCGACGGGCGCGGCGTGACCAAGAATGACGCGCAAGCGCTAGAGATGTTCAAGCGCGCCGCCGACCACGGCGAGATCGAAGGGGCGGTGCAGGCGGCCGCAATGTATCGCGCTGGCCGCGGGACGACGAGCGGCGGGGCCGAAGTTCCGAACGCCTATGCCTATGAGCAGAAAGCCGAAGCGATGCGAAAGCTGACCCCCGCGGTGGCCGAGCTCGTCCGCCGCGGGCATTAGGATAAGTTCGATTGATCCGGCCCCACTCCGGGAGCCCGGGGCCGCCGATGGCGCCATATGAAGTTCGGTGGCGCAATGCGAATGACCGGCATATTTTCGTTTCTGAGGCTCTGAATTTGGTGCCTAGGCGGCTTCGACAAATTCCAGCCTAGCTGAGCGCTGCAATCGCGGTTTCTGTTTCGCAGTGCGTTGGCGGCCTGCTGTCGTCTGCAACAATCGCTCTCGCTTCGGCGACAGCCTCATCGGCAAAGGCAAAATTGTCGCCTATCGTCAGGCAATCGGCGGTGTAGTCTGCCGCGAGAAAAGGCAGTTGGTCCGAAAGCGTCCCTTCAAGGAGCGTGCGTGCATGATCACGGATGGGCCGTCCGGCGCGCGCTGCATGACGCTTGCATCAGCAGCCCGCTTCAGCAACATTTCTATCGTAATCCTGTCGGCTGTGCCCGGCGCATGATCGGTTCATCCTGACGCTGAAACGAGCGGAGCTTCCCCTAGCTAGACGACCCCTCGGTAGACGATTTTCTTGCCTATAAGAAATTCAGGCAAAGAATATTCTGGAGACGAGAAAGTGAACAAATTCATTGCCTTTTGTGCTTTGACGTGTTGTGCGTTATTGGGAGCAAAAAGCAGCGCCGAAGCTGTCGAGACCTCGCTATACCTCGAGCGATTTGGCCCGGCACTCTGCCTGTCATCGGCTAAGCCATATCTCTCTGAGCCAGCCCGGATTGCGCCGCATCCCGCGCCTGGGGCGCTCGAACAGAAGCGGATTGATGGTGCCATCGCCCTGACCGCACTTGCCGAATTTGGCGGCAGCGAGGCTGTGGAGCGAGCGGCATGGACGCGAGCAATCGAACTGGCCGATGATTTTCCGGGCGGCGAGTTTCAAACCTATGCCAAGGCCTGCATGATGGCGCGCCGCTATCTGGCGAGCAAGTTCGCGCAGCCGGGCGAGCGCGACGAATTGCTGGCGTTCTTGAAGAAAAGCCCGATCACTAACCGCGCGCTGGCGCTGGTCGTGCAGGACGCCGCCGTCTCGCAGCGCACCGGACAGGAGGCTTTTGTCGCGCTGGCCGGTGAGCGCGTCGACCGCAACCTCGGCTGGATCGACGACCAACTCGACCTCCTTTATGCGGTGATCGCTTACCGCATCCATCGCGATCCGGCCTGGCGCGCTGATCCATTGCAGCCTGCCAACGAACTGCTGCCCATCCGCGAGCGGTTCCGCACGACAGTCCCGCAGGCATTAGCCGAACTCAACGCGCGGATCTTCATGCACTCGGCGCTTGCCAGCCTGCCTGATCCGGAAACCGCTGACCCCGGCCCATGGGCCAAGCGGATGGGCGTGCTATGGCTGGAAATGCGTGAACAGGGCGCGGTCGATTCGAAGGATCCGGCCATCGCCAGTCTGTTACGAGCATTGCTGGGCGTCGCTCAGAACGAATGGCTACTTACCCTGGCCAACAAGCCCGGTACGCCCGACAGCTATAAGCTATTCGAGCGCGACGTGGCGCAGATGGGACCACAGCCATCACGCACAGTGCTGACGCCCGACCTCGCCACGCATAGCCGGATGCTGTGGTTTCTGCGTAGCGACCGCAGAATCAATGCGCTGAATACGCACTTTGTCATCGCTGTCGCGAGCTTCAAGAATTTCGATCCGGCGCGCGTTGGTCAAGGGATTCGCGACGTAATCACGCATAAGGCGCTTTTCGATTTCCCAAATGCCCTCGAAGGCAATCGCCCTACGCCGCACGACTGGCGATGGAATGCCGAAAAGCGTCAGGCCGTCGGCGGAATACTAGACCGGGTCGCCGCGGTAGAACGCGTCCGGCCAACCGACCGGGCACGTCTTGCCGGTGCCGTCGTGCCATTACTGCAGTTCGGCACACCGAGCATCACCCCATATATCGACGCGAAGGCGCAGCTCGATAGCGGAGCGATACCGGCGGCGAACGCGAAACTATATCGCGGTCCCATCAACCAGATGCTGCAATATGCCACAGCGCTTCGTCAGTTTGCGCTGGCGATGCCGACACGAACGACGAGCAGGCCCGATGCGGAGAAGCTCTCCGCGGCCATTATCGCCACCACCCAGTTGTTCGGCCCGGCTCGCGAGGTTACTTACGACCGGATCGAAAGGCAGGCGCCCGGCCTCAAGGCTTTTCTCGCCGTGCCGCCGGTGTCGCTCGAACGGATGCGCCAGCAATTGCGTGACGACGAGGCGGTCGTCGTTTTTTATCCATCGGGCAAACACAGCTACGCAATCTCATATGCGCGAGACCGGACCTGTTTCGAATTCAACGACATCTCTGAGGATCAGGTCGATGCGGCGGTTGCCAGGATTCGCGCGTCGATGGATAGCTATCGTGAGAATGTCAGTGCGGCATTTCCGTTGTCCGATGCGCAGCTGCTTTATCACGCCAGCTTCGGCCAAGTCAGCGCCTGTACGGCGGGAAAGCGGAACCTGATCTATGCCGCGTTCGGCAATGCATCGCGGCTGCCGCCGGCGCTATTGCATGATGGCAATGGCTTTCTCGCGGAGAGTCGGGCGCTTTCGGTGGCCATCTCAATGGAGCAGCTCGAGCATTTGCGCGCAGCGCGCACGCGGCAGCCGGGCGGCGCCATGCTGGGCATAGGCGGGGCGCTGCTCGAAAATGACGAACTCGACCGCGGCCGGCCCAATCTGGCTAGCTTTCAGAGCGCGCCGACCGCGAAGCTCTATGGCATGCCGCAGTTCCTGCGGTCGGTCGCAGAGGGTTTCCCGGCGCACAGCGACCTGCTGCTGGGGCGCGAACAGGCGACGACAAAGGCCTTTCTGGCCAAGACTGCAAACCGGCGGCTGCTGGTTTTCGGCACGCATGGCGTCACCAGCGAGGACGGAGTTGAGATCGATCCCTATCTGGTGCTTGCGCCCGATGGCGCCAATAATGGACAGCTTTCCGCCAGCATCGTGCGGCAACTCGATCTCGGCGCCACCCGCACGGTCGTGCTGGCTGCCTGCGACACGGCAGGAGCCAGCGGCGCAATCGGCGCGGACGCCTTTTCGGGGCTGGTGACTGCTTTCAATTCCGCAGGCGTCGACAATGTCGTCGCATCGCACTGGAAGGTACTGGAAACGACGACCACCGACCTGCTTGCACCGGCCCTGCGCAAGGCGGAAGCGGGAACCGGGCTGGCGGAAGCGCTGCGCGAGCAGCAAGTAAGATCGATACGATCGAGCGATCCTGCGGTGCGGCACCCCGCCTATTGGGCACCCTATGTCGTGATCGGCGATGGCAAGGTTTCACTTGAATGAGGATGGGCGAGAAGGTTCAGCCGTCGCAGCGGCGAAAGCTTTCGAGAGTTTCGATGGTGCCGCCGCTGGCGAGGTAGTTGAGCAATGCCTTGCGGTCCTCCGAGGGTGGTAGGCCGATCAGTTCCTTTATCGCCTGGACTCGCCATTTGCCTTTATCGTCGCCAGCCAGCAGCAGGGCCTCGATCAAGGTTGAGGGTGTGCCCGTCCTTGGCGGGGCCTCGTTCGTCAGGCTAAGCGGATAAGTGGTCAGTGCGGCACCGTGCGGGCTGCGGACCGTGACGAAATAGTCTCCGGCCGCAAGATTCGATAGGTCGGGCGCCCAGAAGCCATTCGCGAGGGCATCGGTCCGGAGAACACGGCCTCCCGCCGACGCGAGTTCGACGGTGAGAGGAGTTTCGCGGGTATCCACGGGCAGGCGGAGAGGCAGACCGTCAAGCAGCAGACTTTGCGGATACGAACCGGCCAGTGCCGGGACCGCTCCTTCGTGCGAGACATCGGCGGGGCGGCAGGCCTTTCCCGCGCCCGTTGCCGGGCCTTGGCTGCTCCCACTGCGCTGCTGTATTGCGAAGACGTCGACCAACTGGGCCCATGCGCGCTGCCAGCGTGAGCGACTGTCAGCAGGCACGGTCGCGCGCGTGATCTTTTGGACCTTGCCGGACCGGACATCGCGGACGGTGACAGTATCGGTATCGCCAGCAATCTGGAGCGCACTCAGCTGTTCGACTGTCGAGCCGATGATGACCCGGTATTTCGCTCGATCATCGACCTCGTAAACGATGGCCGTGACCGGCGAGATCGCTTCGACCCGATAGGGCGCCGCCGCCGCTGGCAAGGGCGCAGCGCACAGCCCGCAGGTCAGCGCGATAAGCCGGACGCACTTGCGTCGCGGATCGAATGATAGAGCCATTCCACCCCCTCCACGAGATAATAGGCCAATATGCAAAGCAGCGTCACGAGGCCTGCTTCCTGCGCTATCCCTGATGCCTGCCAAGCCGCCATTGGCGTATAGGTCGAAAACAGCCAGGGCAAGGGGCGCATGAGCAGCGCGCTGAGCGTGATGGTTGCCGCCACGGCCAACAATTCGTTGCCGATCCGGCCCTTGATCGCGTGAAGTAGCGAAGCGCAACCCAGCGCGATTAGCGCCACCATCGCGGTCCATAGCCATGTCGGAAATTGCGCCATCGAATAGATCAGGCTGCGCTGTGCGACCGCATAGGCCAGCAGTTCCGAACCGGGGCGCTCTTCGCCACTGCCTTCGGTCGGATGCTTATCGCTTTCGCTGCGTGAATTTCCGATGATCCAGACACGGCGAGATGCATTGGCCACTGGCTGCCCTTCCAGTATCTCTTCGGGTGTAGCGGCTACGAACAGGTTCTGGCCCAAGCTTTTTAGCCCCGTAAAGCGCGCATCGGCGACGAACGGTACACCCGCGGCGCGCAACGGTTGATCCGGCTCGCCGGAAAAGACATGATGGCGACCGGTGAGTAGGGTCGGGACCGAAGGCAACAGTGTGCCATCGCTGCCGCGGACCGCGCCCCAATAGCGGCCAACCATGCCCGCATCGCCCGTCAGCACGAAGCTGGCAAACTGGATATGGTCAGGTTCCAGATCGTCCAGATAGGTGGGCACAAGCAGGGGTCGACGCTCGCCATCGGGCGGACGGGCGGGGTCACGCACCGCGACGACCGGGATTTGCTGTTCCGAAATCGCGGTTCTGAGGGCGGCATCGCCAGCGGATGGGTAGGCATGAGGCGGCGAGAGCGCGATATCAATGACGATCGCGCTGGCCCGGTATCGGCCGGCCGCGGCAATGAGCCTTGCCATGCAGGCAGCGGAAGATCGCCGCGCGACTGGATCGACCGCGCACCTGCCCGTGCCTTGTGCCATGTCGATGAACAGCACGGGCCGCATATGGGCCTCGCCGAGCGGCGGGGTGATGAACTTGAAGAGGATGTCATCGACATTTTTCAGCGCGCCGAGGCTGGGGGCAAACCCCAAGCTCCACAAGAGGATGCAGGCCAGCGAGACCTTGATATGGCGCGGAAGGCCGAGGCAGGCCCTGATCGCACGACTGTTCGGCAATCGGCGAGCCCATGTCGCCAGAGCTGATCCGAACCGCCGCAATTTGCGCCTGTACAGTCGCGCGCGCGCGCGCCTCCCGAATTTTGCTCGATTTCCCTCCATTGCAGGAATTGTTAAGCCTTGTTGGACGCTGCCGCAACAAAGTCTCCACTTTGCTGCTGTGTCGTTCGGTGCCATTCTCCGGCAACGGCCGCTTTGTTTACACCGTGCCTGTCTAGGGCGGAGGGCTTTACTCGGAGGAGGGCTCGACGCTTATCTGCGCGCATGAGTCTTGGGCTTTTTGCCTCGGCGGCATGCGAGTTGTCCGACTACTGAGGCGGTAACGTATGGCCCCTTGTAGTTGATCGAATCTATCGGCGATGGCCCGCCAACGCCCGACGCCCAAGATGTCGCCCGTCATGGCCAAGGTATGCACCCGCTCGGCGATGAACTCTGGCGCGCGCTCCCCGTGCTTCTTCTCGACGTGGAGCGCGCAGGCCCACAGTTCATACTCGGGCGACATCACTCGCAACCGATGCCGTCGCCATCGCGATCGAGCCGCGGCGCATATGTTCGCGCCCATCGCGCGCGATCGGTTTCGAAACATCATCGGCGAACCGGTGAAGGAAGCGCAGCGTGTTGAGCAGATTGCGCCGCTCGCTATCGAATATACTTGGAACCGGGGGTAGCTGGGCGAGGTCAAGCACCTTGAGGTCGCGGGTCGGACGGAAGGTGCCGACGGACGCGACCTGGCCTGCGTGCAAGGCGGGGTCGAAGTTTTCGGCCCACGCTGTGTCAGCATCGAAGGCGCCATAGAACATCGGGATGCCGGTGGGGCTCATTCGATTGGACTGGGTCGCGAAATGCGGTGGCGGTGTGCGCCCCAAACTCCAGTTGATCTCGCTTTTGCCCATGATGCCTGCAACGGGCTGCCCAATTCGGCGTTGAAGCAGTGGCTGCCAGGGCACAAGAGTAGAATCATGGGCCCGTTCGATCAGGGCGTATCGCCCGCTGGTTAAATCGAGGGCCATGGCGCAGCACGAAGTTTGCGCTGTGTCCGAAATCCCGGAAAAGTCGGGCCACAAGCGAAGCGCACTGTCCAAGCGGGTGTCGCGAACGGCAGGTTTCAGCCAGATGCTTTGTGCTCGCTTACGATCGACATCAGGCGCAATCCCGACCCGACTATTTCACTGCTTTATCGTTTGTCGGCCACCGACCCTCTTTGCAATCTCGATCTGGCTATGGCGTTGCATCGAAAAGGATCGACAAGAATCGGATAAAATGGCATAAAGTTTCTACGGACTGAATCATGGATTCAGGCGCACGGGGAGCCTCGTGTGGGACCCGAATTCCGCAGCAAGTATTTGAAAAAAAACATATCAAATACATGCGGTTAGGATCGTAAAACCTCCCGCTCCGCCATTTCCTTAGGCCCGCGCCTCCGGCGAAGTCAGGCGAAGTGCAAACGCCGGTACTTCCCGCGAAAATAGAGCAGAGGATCGCGGTGCGGTTCGAACTGCGCGCGCACGACGCGTCCGACGAGGATGAAATGATCGCCGGCTTCGTGCAGCGATTCATGCTGGCATTCGAATGAAACGAGCGAGCTGCCGAGCAGCGGCACACCGGTTTGTCCCGGCGCCCATGGCTGGCCCGCGAAGCGGTCCTCGCCCTTCGCCGCGAACCGGTTAGATGCCGGTTGCTGGCCGATCTGAAGGACGTTGACGCCGAAATGCCCGGCTTCGCGAAGCGCGGGCGCGGTGCCCGCCGTGTTGGCAATGCACACGAGAAGCAACGGCGGGTCAAGCGATACCGAGGTAAAGCTGTTGGCGGTCAGACCAACGGGCGCGCCGTTGGCATCTAGAGCCGTCACGATCGTGATGCCTGTCGCGAAACAGCCCATCGCGTCGCGCAGCGTGCGCGGATCGGACCCTGCCTTGAACTCCATCGCCTCGCGCGGCTGACGGCGTTCGAGGAATTCGAGCAGTTGCCCGAGCAGTGCTTCCTTGCGGTCGGAGGCGAGTTCGAGGTCACATTCGTTGATGTCGGCGCTCTCGCCGAACGGCAGCGCGGCGTTGAACGCGTCGCTCACCGCGCTGCCCTGGGCAGGCGCGAAGCCGCCACGCACGACGAGGGTTGGTAGCGCCAGTCGCGCCGCGACGCCGCTTTCGATTGCATCCTGATCGACCGGCATGTCGACTACCACAAGGCCTGCGGCGAGATGCGCGCCGTCGAGCCCCAGCGCGCGCGTAGCGATCCAGCTGCCCCGTCCTGCCGCAACGACGACCGGGCGCGATCCCATCTGGGCGAGCACCGCGCGCAGATCCTCGATATGCGACGCGAGTTCATCGTCGTCCCGAAGGTCGAGATTCACCACGCGGCGGCCCGATAAGACCAGGGCTTCGGCCACCTCGCGCCATGCCGCGCGGCCCTGCCCGATCTCGGGCACCAGCAGCACCGCGGGGTCATTTTCGTCACCGAGCATGTCGGCCGCCAGCACGACGCCGCCGAAACCCTTATATTCGATGTGGCTCAAACATCCCCCTTGCCGCGCCGGCGGGCGCGGACGCCGGCGGGCTTCGATGCGATCAAATTGCGAAGAATCGGATCATATCGAAAGCCGCTGCGGCGCGCCAGCGCCCAGGGCATCAGCCGCGCATCGACGCCAGCCGTTTGTCGACGATCGCATCGGCGTCGGCGATGATCCGGTCGATCAGTTCCTTGCAGGTCGGAATATCGTGGATCAGCCCCTGCACCATGCCCGCCCAGAACACACCCTTGCTAAGGTCACCGGTCTCGAGCAGTTCGCGCCCCGCCTTGCCGTTCACCAGTTCGGCGACGTCGGCGAAGGTGGCGTCGGGCTGTGCCAGACGGCGCACCACTTCTTCGCTCACCGCGCTCTTGCCGACGCGCGCGGTATTCTTGAGGCTGCGGAAGATCAGGAAACTGCCGCGCTCGTCATTGTCGATATAGGCCTGCTTCACATTGTCGTGGATCGGCGCTTCCTTCGTGGCGCAAAAGCGCGTGCCCATGTTGATCCCCTCAGCGCCGAGCGACAGCGCCGCGACGAGGCCGCGCCCGTCGCCGAAGCCGCCGCTCGCCAGCATCGGAATCTGCACTTTGTCGGCGGCGGCGGGGATCAAGATCAGCCCGGGAATATCGTCTTCGCCCGGATGGCCCGCGCATTCGAAACCGTCGATCGAGATGATGTCGCAGCCCGCGCGCTCGGCCGACAGCGCATGGCGCACCGCAGTGCATTTGTGGAGGATGGTGACGCCGTGGGGCTTCAGCATCTCCCAAATCTCGCGCACCGCCTGCGTTCCCGCAGTTTCGACGATCTTGACCCCGCCGTCGATGATCGCCTGCGCATAGGCCTTGTAGTCGGGTGCGTTGATCGTCGGGAAAACGGTCATGTTCACACCGAACGGCTTGTCGGTCATCGCGCGGCACCGCTCGATTTCGGCACGGAGGGCTTCGGGCGTCGGCTGGGTAAGCGCCGTCAATATACCAAGGCCGCCGGCGTTCGACACCGCGCTCGCAAGCTCGGCATAGCCGACGCTCTGCATTCCGCCCTGAACGATCGGATGTTCGATACCCAGCATTTCGGTAATGCGTGTCTTGAAAGCCATCTCGATCCCTCCTGCGTGTTCATGCCCTTACGGCATCTTCGTTCCGGTCCATGAAATAACTTGACGCTTACGTCAACGTCGGGTTGACTAGGAAAATAGTTAGATAGCGAAGGGAATCGGGATGGCAGCGCACGAAGGCATATCGGATCGGGCGCGCGCCATTGCGGAAAAGGTCGAAACCTTCGTTCGCGAAAAGATCATTCCCTATGAAGCCGATTCGCGCCGCGACCATCACGGCGCGCCGACCGACGAGTTGGTGATGGAGATGCGCGACCATGCACGCGCCGCGGGTGTGCTCACCCCGCATATCCTGTCCGACGGCAGCCACCTCAACCAGCGCGGGACCGCCGTCGTGCTGATCAAGAGCGGCCTCTCCCCGCTTGGCCCCCTCGCGTGCAACACGATGGCGCCCGACGAGGGCAATATGTACCTGCTCGGCAAGGAGGGGAGCCCCGAACTCAAGGAACGGTTTCTGAAGCCGATGGTCGAGGGCAGCGTCCGTTCGGCCTTCTTCATGACCGAGCCCGCCGATGAGGGCGGCGCGGGATCCGACCCGTCGATGATGAAGACGACCTGCCATCTCGACGGCAATCATTGGGTGGTAAACGGCCGCAAGACCTTCATCACCGGCGCCCAGGGCGCGCGCGTCGGCATCGTGATGGCAAAGGCGGACGAAGGCGCGTGCATGTTCCTTATCGACCTGCCCGATCCAGCGATCCGTATCGACGAGGTGCCGAACACGATCGACAGCTCGATGCCCGGCGGTCATGCGACGCTGACGATCGACAATCTGCGCGTTCCCGCCGACCAGATGCTTGGGCAGGCCGGCGAAGGCTTCCGCTACGCGCAGGTGCGCCTCTCCCCTGCCCGCCTGTCACACTGCATGCGCTGGCTCGGCTGCTGCATTCGCGCGCACGAGATCGCGACCGACTATGCCAACCGCCGCGAGGCGTTCGGCAAGCCGCTGATCGAGCATGAGGGCGTCGGCTTCATGCTCGCCGAGAATATGATCGACCTGAAACAGGCCGAACTGATGATCGATTGGTGCGCGGGCGTGCTCGACACCGGATCGCTCGGCACGGTCGAGAGCTCAATGGCGAAGGTCGCGGTGTCCGAGGCGCTGATGCGCATCGCCGATCGCTGCGTCCAGGTGATGGGCGGTACCGGGGTCACCGACCGGACGATCGTCGAGCAGGTGTTCCGCGAGGTGCGCGCCTTCCGCATCTACGACGGCCCGACCGAGGTTCACAAATGGAGCCTCGCGAAGAAGATCAAGCGCGACTGGAAAGCCGGGCGCGCCTGACGGGGACGACAGTTGACGGTCATCGAACCGTAGCGTCAAAACGCTTGACGTTTACGTTAACGTCGGGATGATGGCCGGAAATATACGAGGGAAGAGGAACCGAGCCGATGTCGATCTTGTACGACGAAGGGCAGCAGGCGATCGCGACCGAATCGCGCCGTGCGCTCGAAGCGCGGGTGAGCAAGGAAGACCTGCTGCCGCTGCTCCAAACCAGCGGCCAATATCATGACGGATTCTGGACCACTGCGAAGGAGCAAGGCTGGACTGCGCTCGCGCTTCCCGAGGCCTATGGTGGCCTCGACCTCGGCCTCGTCGAGCTGGGGCTGATCGCGCATCAGGCCGGGCGGACGCTCAGCGGCGCGCCCTTTCTCACCTCGAGTTTCGGCGCGGCCAAGGCGATCGAGATTTACGGCAGCGACGCGCAAAAGGCGCGCTGGCTTCCGGGCCTCGCGAGCGGTGAAACGATCGGCGCTATCGCATTTGCGTCGGGACCGGATGCCCTGCCCGCGACACCGTCGGTGACATGGAAGGCCGATCGGGTCGAAGGGACCGCTCCGGGCGTATCGGGCGGACTGTTCGCCGATGTCGCCATCCTTTTCGCGCAGGACAGTGGAACCCGCACGCTGCTGATCGTCGATCTCGCCGGTATTGAGCGCAGGGCCGTCGACAGCTTCGACAACAGCCGCTGCATTGCCGACCTGCTGTTCGCGGGGACTCCGGCAGAAGCGCTCGTCACCGGCGACGCCGCGCGCGCGGCCGCGCTCCATGTCCTTTCGCTGCAAGCAGTCGTTACCGCGCACGAACAGACCGGCGGCGCCGAGGCCCTGATGGAGATCGCGCGCGATTATGCGCTGACGCGCAAGGCGTTCGGCCAGCCGATCGGCGCCTTCCAGTCGATCAAGCATCGCATCGCCGAACTGTACGGCCTCGTCGAACTCGCGCGCGCCAATGCGATCCACGCAGCCGCGTGCGAAGGACAGGATGATTTCGTCACGGCCGCCGCCGCCGCGCGCCTGTCGGCGACCGAAGCGTACGACACCGCAGCGCGCGATTGCATACAAATCCATGGCGGGATCGGCGTGACGTGGGAAATCGGCCTGCACCTCCACATGCGCCGCGCGCGAACGCTCGCGCTCGAACAGGGGAGCAGCTTCTTCTGGGAAGATATCCTCGTCGACCGCCTCGCAGGAGATGCCGCATGACCGACCTCGAAAGCTATCGCGCCAAGGCCGCGGCATGGTGCGAATCCATGGTTCCCACATTCGGGAAGGCGGCGCGCAAGGGGCTCAGCGTCGAGAAGGATCTCGCGCTCGGCCGCCGCTATCAGAAGGCGAAGTTCGACGCGGGCTTTGCCGGCATCAACTGGCCGGTCGAATATGGCGGCCAAGGCCTCGGCCATATCGAGAAGATCACCTTCGAAGCCGAGGAAATGAAGCACGGCTTCCCCAACGTCTATTTCGGCATTTCACTCGGTATGCCGGTGCCCGTGCTGATGCAATTCGGGTCCGATCGCGAGTTCGTGAAAGAACGCGTGGTCAAGGCGCTGAAAGGCGAGGAAATCTGGTGCCAACTCTTCTCCGAACCGTCGGGCGGCACCGACCTTGCGGGGCTGCGTACGCGCGCCGAGACCGACGGCAACGGGTGGAAAATCAACGGGCAAAAGGTCTGGACGAGCTGGGCGCAGTATAGCGATTATGGCGTCATCGTCGTGCGAACCGACCCGACCGTCGCGAAGCATAAGGGTCTCACTTACTTCTGGGTCGACATGAAGGCGCCGGGGGTCACCGTGCGTCCGATCAAGCTCGCGGGCGGCGACAGCCACGTCAACGAAGTCTTCTTCGACGATGTGAAGGTAAGCGACGATCATCGCATGTCGCCAGTTGGCGGCGGCTTCGCGGTCGCGCTCGCGACGCTGATGATCGAACGCTATGTCGCGACCGACAGCGCGGGTTTCGGGCCGCACCTCGACCTCTTCGTCGATCTCGCCAAAGAGGTGCGGCTGAACGGTCGCCCCGCGATCGAGGATGGCCGTATCCGTCAGCAGATCGCGCGCAACCATGCGATGCGCGCCGGGCTCGATTCGATCAATCGCCGTGCGCGGCTGATGATGCAGGCAGGCATGACTCCGGGGCCCGAAGGCTCGCTCAACAAGCTCGTCGCGGTGCGCTCACGTCAGAAGCTGTCCGAACTCGCGCTCGACCTGCAAGGCACCGACGCTTTCCTGTTCGACGAACATGCCTCGCCCAAGGACGATTGGGCATCGAGCTGGATCAACGCGCCGACGGGCCGCATCGCGGGCGGGTCGGACGAGACGTTGCTCAACACGATCGCCGAACGCATCCTCGGCCTGCCGCAGGACCACCGCCCTGACAAGGGCGTCCCCTTCAACCAGATTCCCGCCTGAGGAGCCTCCCCATGAAGATCGATTCCACCATCGCCGCCGTTGTCACGGGAGGCGCCTCGGGCCTGGGTCGCGCGACAGCGGAGGCCCTCGCGGCATCGGGCGTGAAGGTCGCAATTTTCGATATCAACGACGCGCTTGGCGAAGATGTCGCGGCGTCGATCGGCGGGCTGTTCGTGCATGTCGACATTACCGACGAACAATCGGTCCTCGACGGCTACGCGAAAGCGCGCGCCATGCATGGGCAGGAACGCGTGTGCGTCCATTGCGCGATGACCTCGCGCCGCGGCAAGACGCTCGCCTATGACAAGGAAAACGGAAGTTATCGCCGTACCCCCACCGCCGACTATGCCTTCGGCGTCGAAGGCATTTTGACCGCGAGCTACCGCGTCGCGTCGATCGCCGCCGAAGGCATTGCGACCCTTCCCGAGATGGAAGACGGCGAGCGCGGCGCAATCGTGCTGACCGCGTCGGTCGCGGCGCAGGACGGGCAGATTGGGCAAGTCATTTATGGTTCGGCCAAGGCTGGGGTGAACGGCCTTGTCCTGCCGATGGCACGCGACCTGATGGACCTTGGCATCCGCGTCAATTCGATCATGCCCGGCGTATTCGGCACGCCGCTCCTCAACAATATGAACCCAAAGGTGAAGGAGAGCCTCGAGGCATCGGTGCCCTTCCCCAAGCGGCTCGGCAAGGCCGAAGAATACGCTAGCCTTGCGATGGAAATGCTCCGCAACACCTATTTCAACGGTCAAGCCGTGCGCCTCGACGGCGCCATTCGCATGGCCCCCCGCTAACCTCCCCGCCAATCCGCTTTTCAATCGATCCGCTATCTTAGAAGCTCTCCACGAAAGGATATCATCATGGCCGAGGCCTATATCATCGACGCTGTTCGTACCCCCCGCGGGATCGGCAAGCCCGGCAAGGGCGCGTTGTCGCACCTCCATCCGCAGCATCTCGCCGCGACGGTGCTCGCCGCGATCCGCGACCGCAACAATCTCGACACCGCGACCGTCGACGACATTGTCTGGTCGACGTCGAGCCAGAACGGCAAGCAGGGCGGCGACCTCGGCCGCATGGCAGCGCTGTCGGCAGGTTATGACATCAAGGCCAGCGGCACGACGCTCGACCGCTTCTGCGGCGGCGGCATCAGCTCGGTAAACTTCGCCGCGGCCAGCGTGATGAGCGGCATGGAAGATTGCGTCATCGCGGGCGGCACCGAAATGATGAGCTACACCAGCGCGCATGCCGCGGAACAGGCGAATGCCGGCCTGCCGCCGCGCCTGATGGGCTCGGGTCACGACGCGCTCGACGAACTCCACCCGCAATCGCATCAGGGCATTTGCGGCGACGCGATCGCGACGATCGAGGGGATCAGCCGCGAAGATCTCGACGGGCTCGCGCTCGTTAGCCAGCAGCGCGCAGACCGCGCGATCAAGGAAGGCCGCTTCGACAAGTCGGTCGTGCCCGTGCACAACCCCGACGGCAGCGTCGCGCTCGACCGTGAGGAATTTCCGCGCCCCGAAACCACCGCCGAAGGGCTCGCGGCGCTGAAGCCGAGCTTCGCGGGCCTCGCCGATTTCGACATGGGCGGCGGCTTCACCTTCCGCAAGCAGATCAACCGTCGCTACCCCGATCTCGAAATCAAGCATTTCCACCATGCCGGCAATTCGTCGGGCGTCGTCGACGGCGCCGCGGCGCTGCTGCTGACATCGAAGGACTATGCCGACAAGCATGGCCTCAAGCCCCGCGCGCGCGTGGTCGCATACGCGAACATCGGCGACGATCCGACGCTGATGCTGAACGCGCCGGTTCCGGCGGCGAAGAAGGTGCTCGAAAAGGCGGGGCTCAAGAAGGAAGACATCGACGTCTGGGAAATCAACGAGGCTTTCGCGGTCGTCGCCGAAAAGTTCATCCGTGACCTCGACTTGCCCCGCGATAAGGTGAACATCAACGGCGGCGCGATGGCGCTCGGCCATCCGATCGGCGCAACGGGCTCGATCCTGATTGGCACTGCGCTCGACGAGCTCGAACGCTCGGGCGGTCGCTATGGCCTCGTCACCATGTGCGCCGCCGGCGGCATGGCGCCCGCGATCATCATCGAACGTATCTGAATAACAGGAGAGCATCATGGCCGGGCCGCTGAAGGGCATCAGGATCATCGAATTTGCCGGCATCGGTCCCGGCCCCTTCTGCGGCATGATGCTCGCCGACCACGGCGCCGAGGTGATCCGCATCGATCGCCCCGGCGGCGTCATGGATCCGCGCGATCCGCTGAGCCGCAGCCGCACCTCGATCGCTCTCGATATGAAGAATCCCGACGCGGTCCGTATCGCCCGCGAACTGTGCAAGAGCGCCGACGGGATTATCGAAGGCTATCGCCCCGGGGTGATGGAGCGGCTGGGGCTCGGCCCCGACGTGCTGCTCGCCGACAACCCGAAGCTTGTTTACGGGCGCATGACCGGCTGGGGACAGTTCGGTCCCTATGCGCAGGCCGCAGGCCACGATATCAACTATATCTCGCTGTCGGGCGTTCTCCACGGCATCGGCCGCGCGGGCGAAAAGCCCGTTCCGCCGGTCAATTATGTCGGCGACTTCGGCGGCGGCGGGATGATGCTCGCCTTCGGCATGTCGAGCGCGCTCGTCCACGCCGCGCGCACCGGCGAGGGTCAGGTGATCGACTGTGCGATGACCGACGGGTCGGCGTTGCTCGCCGGCATGACCTGGGGCTTTCTCGCGGCAGGCCGGATCAAGGACGAGGCCGGCGTCAACATGCTCGACGGCGCCGCGCATTTCTATGACAGTTACGAATGCGCCGACGGCAAGTTCATCTCGATCGGGTCGATCGAACCGCAATTCTATGCGCTGTTGCGCGAAAAGACCGGGCTGACCGACGACCCCGATTTCGATGCGCAGATGGACCCGTCGAAATGGAGTGCGCTCAAGGACAAGCTCACCGTCCTGTTCAAGACGAAGACGCGCGACGAATGGTGCACGATCATGGAAATGAGCGATGTTTGCTTCGCCCCGATCCTGTCGCTGACCGAGGCGCCGCAGCACCCGCACAATGTCGAGCGCGTAACCTTCCTGACAGTCGGCGGCGCGATCCAGCCCGCCCCGGCGCCGCGCTATTCGGCGACGGTCAACGACACGCCGCGTGCGGCGCCTGCGGTCGGCGCTGATGGCGATGCCGTGCTGGCGGGGCTCGGCTATGACGCCGCGGGCATTGCCGCGCTGCGCGAAAGCGGCGCGCTGCGCTGACCCGTTACCCGGCGCGCGCGGTCAGGCTTTCCCACAGGCCGCGCCCGCCGAGGACGGCAACCTGACGTCCGAGGGCCTGCGCCCAATGCGCATCGTTGCCATGCTCGCCGCGCCAGCGCATCAGCGGGATCGTCACGCGGTGCAGGTCATATTCCTCGGTGAAGCCGATCGCGCCATGTACCTGATGTGCAATCGACGTCACGACACCGACCGCGCGATTGGCACGCAGTTTCGCGGCGGCGATCTCGAAAACCGCCGCATCAGCGTCGAACCCCGACGCATCGAGCCGCGCCGCCATCGCGGCCGCCGCCGCATCGACCGCCGCAACCTCGCACGCCATCACCGCGAGCGATTGCTGCACGGCCTGAAATTTCCCGAGCGGGCGCCCGAATTGCTGGCGCGTGTTCACATGGTCGATCGACAGCGCCAGCGCCTGCCCCATCGCGCCCGCCATCAGGCTGACCGTTGCAGCGGCACGGTGCGGCATGGAAACGTCGCCGAGACCGGAAAGGATGACGGCGGCGACCGGAATGTTAGGCGCCGACATGCCCGCGATATGAAGGACCGCATGCGCATCGCCCCAGTCGCCGCCAAAACCGCCACCTTCCTCCGCGACAAGCAGCAGCGCGAAACCCGCCTCTTCGACGGGCGCGATATCGCTGGCACCGGCCAGAACCGCCCGCGCGGTATCGCAGAGCATCTCGCGCGCCGCGCTCATCTGAGGCCCAGTCCGCGCGCGATGATACCGCGGATCACTTCGCGCGTCCCGCCACGCAGCGAGAAACTCGGCGAGGCGATGAGGAGAGCGCGGAGCAGCCTTGCGAGGTCCGCTTTGTCATCCCATGCGCAGTCGACGATCGCCTGCACGCGGCGCGGCATATCCTGTTCGAACGCATTGCCCAGTTCCTTGACAACCGACGCCTCGACCATCGGGTCTTCGCCTGCCGCGAGCTTCGCGGCGGTCGACATGGAGAGCTGGCGCAGCGTCCACATTTCCGCGGTGAGCTTGCCGATCACACCGGCAATGGCGGGCTCGGGATCGGCCCCCGCCGCATCGATCAATGCGACGAGCAGCGCGTGGCTCGACAGATAGCGTTCGGGGCCCGAGCGTTCGAGACCGAGTTCAGCGGTGACCTGCTTCCACCCCTGCCCGCGTGTCCCGACGAGCGCACCGTGCGGGACGAGCACGTCGTCGAAAAAAACCTCGTTGAAATCATGGTTGCCCGCCATGTCGATGATCGGGCGGATCGTGATGCCCGGCGTGTCAAGGTCGATCAGCAGCTGGCTGAGCCCCGCATTCCGCTCGCTGCCTTCCTCCGTCCTGACGAGCGCGAGCATGATGTGCGAAAAATGTGCGCCGGTGGTCCAGATTTTCTGGCCGTTGATGCGCCATCCTTCGGCGGTCTCGCGCGCCGACGTCCGCACAGCGGCGAGGTCGGACCCTGCCCCAGGCTCGGACAGCCCGATGCAGGCGTAAAGCTCGCCCTTGGCAATCCCGGGCAGATAGCGCTCGCGCTGTTCATCGCTGCCATAGCGCAGGATCAGCGGCCCGGTCTGCCGGTCGGCGATCCAGTGTGCACCGACGGGTGCGCCCGCCGCGAGCAGTTCCTCGATCACGACATAGCGTTCGAGCGGGTGACGATCGCCGCCGCCATAAATTGCCGGGAGCGTCATGCCGACATAGCCCGCAGCACCGAGGGCGCGACTGAAATCGGGGTCGAAACTCGCCCAGCAATTCGCGCGGGCGACGATATCGTCGACAGGTTGGTTCACCGCGAGCCAGCCCCGCAAATCGGCGCGCAGTGCGGCAACGTCGCCGGGCGGATCAAAGGGATAGAGCGCGAAGCTTTGCATGTCGCATCAGCCATGCAATAGCTTTGGTTAGGCAGCAAAGGATAATTGAAGATGGGCGAGTTTTTGAGTGTCGAGCGGCGGGGCAAAATCGCGATCATGACGATGATCAAGCCCGAGAGCATGAATGCCATCGGCACCCACGAGGATTGCCAGGATGTCATCGACACGCTGCGCACCCTTGGCGACGACCGCAGCGTCAGCGCGATCATCCTGACCGGCAGCGGCAAGGCGTTCAGCGCCGGCGGCAACCTCAAAGGCATGCAGGACCGCACCGGCATCGGCGTGCTCGACCAGCCCGATTCCACCCGCGCCAATTACCGCAAGGGCGTACAGGCGGTGATCCGCGCGCTGATGGACTGCGAAGTGCCGATGATCGCCGCGGTCAACGGCCATGCGATCGGGCTGGGCGCCGACCTTGCCTGCACCTGCGACATCCGTATCGCCGCCGAGAGCGCGAAATTCGCGTGCAGCTTTATCAAGGTCGGGATCGTCCCCGGCGACGGCGGCGCCTGGCTGCTGCAGAAGATACTCGGCTACCCCCGCGCCGCCGAACTGTTCCTCACCGGCGACCGCTTTGACGCGGCTCAGGCAAAGGAATATGGTCTTGTTACGGACGTCGTGCCCGATGCGGAGCTGCTCGACCGTGCGATCGCCATTGCCGAGCGGATCGTCTGCAACCCGCCCCGGGCGCTGCGCCTGACGAAGCGTTTGCTGCGCGAGGCGCAGCACAGCCGGATGAGCGATATTTTGGAACTGAGCGCAGCCTATCAGGCGATCGTCCACGAAACCGCGGATAACCGCGAGGCGATCAATGCGTTCGTCGAAAAGCGCACCCCTATTTTTACAGGAGAATGACCATGCTCGCCGAGCGTGTCCTGCCGCTGTCCGGTATCCACAATTTCCGCGACTATGGCGGTTATGCCGTCGAGGGCGGCGGACGTCTGCGCGAAGGGACGCTGTGGCGCTCGGCGCATCATGAAGCGGCAACCGACGAGGACCTCGCCGCGCTCGACGCGCTGGGCCTCGAAACGGTCATTGATCTCCGGGGCGACGACGAGCGCGAGTTGCACCCGTGCCGCCGGTCCGAGAATTTCTCGGCGCGCGTGCTGTTCGCCGGCGGGGTGACCGCGGGCCTCGCACCGCACCTTCAGGCGGCGGGCGGGACGATCGACGTCGCGACGGCGCGCGACCGGATGATCGATACCTATGCTGGCATGCCCTATCGCCCTGCGCTGGTCGCGACGCTGCGGCTCTATCTCGCCGCGCTGGCCGAATATGACGCGCCGAGCCTTGTCCATTGCGTCGCGGGCAAGGATCGCACGGGTTTTGCCGTGGCGATCGTCCACCGGCTGCTCGGCGTGCATGAGGATGATCTGATGCACGATTATCTGCTGACCAACACCGCGGGCAAGATCGAGGAACGGATCGCGCAGGGCGCTGCGCATATCCGCTCGCGCTATGGCGCCGAGATTCACGACGATGCGATCCGCGCGCTGATGTCGGTCAATCCCGCCTATCTCGACGCCGCGCTCGCCACGGTACGGCGCGACCATGGCGACATACCGGGCTATGCCGATGCGGTGCTGAACTTCACACCCGAGATGCGCGAGGCGCTGGTTGACCGGCTGGTGGTCTAGGGCCTATTGGCCGCGCACCAGCACCCCGCCCTTCACCACCGCATCGACGCTTTCCAACTGGCGTACGTCGGCCAGCGGGTCCCCGTCGACCGCGACGATATCGGCATAGCGGCCGACCGCGATCGCCCCGACATCCTTTTCGCGTCCCAGCGCTTCGGCGCCATTCTTCGTCGCCGCCTGGATCGCCTGCATCGGGGTCATTCCATATTCGACCATGACGCGAAATTGCTTGCCGACCTCGCCGTGCGGCATCACGCCGGCGTCCGATCCGAACACCATTCGCACGCCGGCCTTCACCGCCTTGCGGAAATTGTCGCGCTGGATCTGTGCGATCTCGCGGTCCTTGCGCAGATTATCCTCGAGCACGCCGTTCTTCGCTCCCTCGGCCTGCGTATATTCGGTGTTGTAGATATCCATCGAGAACCACACCGGTTGCCTGCGCGCGACGGCCATCCGGATGCCTTCATCATCGACCAGGCTGACATGTTCGATCGTGTCGATCCCGGCGGCGATCGCGGCGCGAATCCCCTCGGCGCCATGCGCGTGCGCTGCGACGCGCAGGCCCCATTGATGCGCCTCGTCGGCGATCGCGGCGAGTTCCTTTTCGGACACCTGAAGCTGCCCCGGCTCGGTGTTTCGCGAGAAGACGCCGCCGGTCGCGCACACCTTGATCACCTCGGCGCCATATTTGCGCTGGCGGCGGACCTGGTAACGCAGCTCGTCGGGGGTGTCGCCGATCCCCTCTTCCTTGCCGTCCTTCTTTTCAAGGCTGGGCGGCAGGAAAGTGCTGTCGCAATGCCCGCCGGTCGCGCCGAGCGCATAGCCCGCGGGCACGATGCGCGGCCCGGTCGCATAGCCCGCGTCGATCGCCTGCTTGAGCCCGATGTCGTTGCGGTCGCTCGACCCGACGTTGCGCACGGTGGTGAAACCCGCGCCGAGCATGTCGTTGGCATTCTTGACCGCGGTCATGCCCCAGAAGCTGTCGGTGAACTCCAGCCCGCGATAGCCGCCGATGTCGGCGGGGCCGTCGAGATGGACGTGCATGTCGATCAAGCCCGGCAGCAGCGTCTTGTCGCCCAGATCGATATGCTTGACGTTCGATCCCCAGCGCACCGTGCGCGCATCGGCTATATTCGCGATGCGGCCGTCGGCGCCGACAAAGATAGCGGGAAACTCAACCGTCTTGCCGGTGAGCACATCGATGTAGCGCGCGGCGGTGATCACCGTCTGGCCGGTCGCTTCCTGCGCCATCGCAGGGGCAATCGAGCCAGCCAGAAACGCCGTCGAACCGAAAAGGATTCCCCGCAGAAAACTGCCGAACTTCACTCGCGATTGCATGTTTGATCCGCCTGTTGTTGATGCCCGGATATGGTGATGGCAAACCGCCGCAAAATAGGACAGCGGAAAATGCGTCAGGCGGGTGTCCGGTGTTTCGCGACCCACCATGCGCCAAGCAGCGCAAAGGCGGTGCCGAGCATCGTGCCGCCGACGATATCGCTTGCCCAATGAACGCCTAGCATGATGCGCGAAAAGCCGTTGAGGACGATCATCGCCGCCGCCAGCGTCCAGGCGAAGGGGCGCCAGCGCGGGGGCGCGAGCCGGGCGAGCAGCAGATAGACGACGGCGGCGCTCGTCGCATGGCCGCTGGGGTAGGAAAAGCTCGTCTGATGATCGAGATGATCGATCAGGTCGGGGCGCGCGCGGCCAAAGCCGAGCTTGAGCAGGCTCGACGCCAGGTTAGCCAGCAGCGACGCGCCGCCGAGCGCGACCGCGCAGCGCGGGCCGCACCAGTGCCACACCAGCCCGCAAAGCAGGATGACGATGATCCAGCGCGGGATGCCGCCGCCGATCCAGCTTACCCCTTGCATGAAGGATATGAAGGCGGGATCGCTTTCATCGATGCGGATCGTGAAGCTGTGCGAGACTTGCCAGTCGATGCTCTCGGTCCAGCCTGCGCCGACGGCGAGGCCGATCAGGATTACGGCGAGGAGGAGAGCCGCCGCTATCGCGGGAAAGCCGGAACGTCGAAGCAAGAAAATCCTCCCTGTGGCGCCGCCATGGGGAGGTGGCGGTCCCGCAGGGGCCGACGGAGGGGCCCCTCCACCACTCGCCTGCGGCGAGCGGTCCCCCTCCCCATCGCTTCGCGACAGGGAGGATCAGATCGTCAAATATGCAGCGGCCGCCCGAACGCCGCGAGCACGCCCTCGTGCATCGTTTCGCTCAAGGTGGGATGCGGGAAGACCGTGCCGATGAAGTCATCCTCGACCAGCTCGGCGGTCTTGCCGATCGTATAGCCCTGAATGAGCTCGGTGACCTCGGCACCAATCATGTGCGCGCCGAGCAGTTCGCCGGTCTTGGCGTCGAACACGGTCTTGGTGAAACCCTCGGCCTCGCCCAGCGCAATCGCCTTGCCGTTGCCGATGAAGGGGAAGGTCCCGGCCTTGACCTCGTAACCCAGCTCCTTCGCCTTCGCTTCCGTCAGCCCGACGCTGGCGATCTGCGGGCGGCAATAGGTGCAGCCGGGGATGTTGCGCGGGTCCATCGCGTGCGGGTGATTGCCCGCGATCGCCTCGACCGAAATCACTGATTCGTGCATCGCCTTGTGCGCGAGCCACGGCGGCGCGGTGACGTCGCCGATCGCCCAGATACCTGGGACGTTGGTGCGGCACATTGCGTCGGTGTCGATATGGCCCTTGGTCGTCTTCACGCCCAGCGCTTCGAGCCCGATATTCTCGGTGTTCGGGACGATCCCGATCGCGACGATTGCGTGGCTGAATTCGGCGCTTTCGGTCTTGCCGTCCTTGGTCTTGATCTTTGCGGTGACGCCGGTCGCGGTCGCCTTAAGTTCCTCGACCCCGGCACCGGTGAAGATCGTCATGCCCTGTTTCTTGAGCTGCTTTTCGAGGAAGGCCGATACATCGGCATCCTCGACGGGGACGAGGCGGTCGAGCATTTCGACAACGGTCACGTCGCAGCCCATGTCGCTGTAGAAGCTCGCGAATTCGATCCCGATCGCGCCCGATCCGATGACGAGCAGCTTCTTCGGCATTTCGGGCGGGACGAGCGCGTGGCGATAGGTCCAGATGCGCTTGCCGTCGGCGGGCGCGAACGGCAAATCACGCGCGCGGGCGCCGGTCGCGACGATGATGTTCTTGGCCGTGAGCGTTTCGCTGCCCTTCTCGCCTTTGACTTCGAGCTTGCCGGGCGCGGTCAGCTTGCCCTCGCCCATATGGACGGTGATCTTGTGCTTCTTCATCAGGAAGGCGACGCCCTGGCTGAGCTGTTTCGCGACGCCGCGGCTGCGCTTCACCACCGCGTCGATGTCGGCGCTGATCTGCTGCGCGATCAGGCCGTAATCGCCCGCGTGCTGCATATAATGATAGATTTCGGCCGAGCGCAGCAGCGCCTTGGTCGGGATGCAGCCCCAGTTAAGACAGATGCCGCCGAGATTCTCGCGCTCGACGATCGCGGTCTTCAGCCCGAGCTGCGCCGCGCGGATCGCCGCGACATAGCCGCCGGGGCCTGAGCCGAGAACGATGAGGTCGTAGTTGGTGTCAGCCACAATTATCTCCTTGTTCGCCGTTCCGGTTGCGGAGTTTGTCGATCAACTCCCAAAATACGGAAGCGGCTATAGCCGCATAGGCGAGAAACCATATTTGTCTTGAATCTTCAGGCCAAATCCAACTGGCCGTGGCGGCCAGAATGGCGAGCCCGAGCAGTCCGACCAGCCAATGCAGAAGCTGTCGAAGGAAGCGCATCGCCCTTCCCTGATCAGGCCACCAGCGCCAGCGGGTTCTCCACCAGTTCCTTGAAGGTCTTCATCAACAGCGCGCCGTCGGCGCCGTCGATCGCGCGGTGGTCGAAGCTGCCGGTGGCCGACATGACCGTCGCGATCGCCAGCGCATCGTCGACGACATAAGGCCGCTTCTCGCCCGCACCGATTGCCATGATCATCGCCTGCGGCGGATTGATCACCGCGGTGAACTGCTTGATCCCCATCATGCCCATGTTCGAGATCGACGCGGTGCCGCCCTGATATTCCTCGGGCTTCAGCTTGCCTTCCTTGGCGCGGCCCGCGAGTTCGGCCATTTCGGTCGAGATTTTCGACATCGACTTGCCGCCGGCGTCGGTGATGATCGGGGTGATCAGGCCGCCCGGGATGCTGACCGCGACCGAAATGTCGGCGCGGCTATATTTGCGCATCACGTCGCCGCCGAAGCTGACGTTGCACGACGGCACGCGCTCGAGCGCGACCGCGAGCGCCTTGATCAGCATGTCGTTGACGCTGAGCTTGACCCCGCGGCTTTCGAGGCTGGCGTTGAGTTCGCCGCGCAGCTTGAGCAGCGCGTCGAGGCGGATGTCGACGGTCAGGTAGATATGTGGTGCTTCCTGCATCGACTGGCTCAGGCGGCGCGCGATCGTCTTGCGCATGCCGCTGAGCTTCTCGTCCTCGTGCGGGATGCCGAAATCGGGGATTGCGCCGGCGGCTGCCGGGGCGGGAGCGGCCGCGGCAGGAACCGGAGCGGCGGTTGCGGCCACAGGGGCCGCGGCGCCAGTCGACGCGCCTTCGAGATCGGCCTTGACGATGCGGCCGCCGGGGCCCGTGCCCGTGACGCCCTTGAGGTCGATGCCCTGCTCGGCGGCAAGGCGTTTTGCGAGCGGGCTTGCCTTGATGCGCTCACCCGATGCAGCGGGAACGGGTGCCGGAGCCGGCGCGGGGGCCGCCGCAGGTGCAGGTGCAGGCGCCGGGGCTTCGGCCTTCGGTTCAGCGGCAGGCGCCGGTGCCGGGGTCGGGGTCGGTGCGGCCGTCGCGCTCGACGCATCTTCACCCTCGCCCGCGATCACCGCGATCACGGTTCCGACCTTCACATTGTCACTGCCTTCGGCGACGAGAATCTGGCTGATCACGCCTTCGTCGACCGCTTCGAACTCCATCGTCGCCTTGTCGGTCTCGATCTCGGCGAGCAGGTCGCCCGACTTGACCTCATCGCCTTCCTTCACCAGCCATTTGGCAAGGGTGCCCTCCTCCATCGTCGGCGAGAGAGCGGGCATTTTCAGTTCGATTGGCATGTCTAGGCGTGTCCCTGTCAGTCTTGCAGGCGGGGCCTGCCGCTACGGATTCTTCCTCGCCATAAGCCCTGCATCGGTCAAGGTCCAGCGGGCCAGCTTGCGTTTCATACGAATGTGACGCACTCTCGGCGCCAAGCAAAAACGAGAGGGGTCGGGGCGATGCGGACGTATCTTGTGGTGATCGACGACAGCCCGGAGTCGTCGCTGGCGCTTCGCTTTGCGGCGCGGCGCGCGGCGCGTACGGGGGGCGGCGTGATCATCCTTGCGATCATCCCGCCGCAGGATTTTGTCGCGTTCGGCGGAGTGCAGGCCACGATCGAGGCCGAAGCGCGGGAACATGCCGAGGAGCTTGTGGCGACGGCCGCCGATGCAGTGATGCAGGAAGGCGTCACGGCGCAGAATATGATCAAGTCGGGCAAGCCCGCCGAAGTGGTCCGCGAGGTGATCGGCGCAAGCGACGAGATTGCCGCGCTTGTACTCGCGACGGCGGCCTCGGGGGCGCCGGGGCCGCTGGTCGCGCATTTCACCGGACAGGATGCGGGAACCCTCCCCTGTCCGGTGATGCTGGTGCCGGGCGGGATCGACGTCGCCCGGCTCGACGCGCTGAGTTAGGCGGCGGCGGCGTGGCCGCCCGTGGTCGCGCCTTTCCATTCGAGGATCGCGAAGCCTAGAACGCCGAACGCCTGCGCGATGACGACGGCGATCCCGATCGCCGTCATCTGTCCTGCAAAGACGGCGACCACCGCGAAACTGGCGGCGACCCAGCCGACATTGCCGACCGCGATCAGCTTGACCAGCGCGGCGTTTGGCACCGCCTGCGCGGCCGCGACCAGCATCAGCAGGCCTGCCGCCAGACAGATCCAGCCGCCCACCGCGACGATGTTCGCCGGCAATCCGAACAGCGCGCCCACGGGCGCGGCGGCAAAAAGGCCGGCGATGCAGACCGCCGCAGCGGTGACGGCATCGGTAACGAGGATATTCTTGAGGTTGCGGATCGACATGATGATTCTCCTTTCGACCCGCCCCGATTGGACCGCGGATTGAATGGCGTCGATTACGCGTGAGGTAATGGAAAAAGCGAAGGCCGGGGTATAGCTCCGCTTACGAAGGAGAATGACAATGAAACCCGCTTCGCTCGGCGAGCAGCTTCGCGAATGGCGCGTCAGGCGCCGGATGAGCCAGATGGACCTTGCGCTCGACAGCGAGATTTCGACGCGTCACCTCAGCTTTATCGAGACGGGTCGATCGAGGCCGAGCGCGGCGATGCTTCAGCGGCTCGCCGACTGTCTGGAGGTGCCGCATCGCGCACGCAACGCGATGCTGCTCGCGGGAGGCTACGCCCCCGATTTCCAGGAGCGCCCACTCGACAGCGAAGAGATGGCGGGCATGAAGGCCATCGTGGAACATGTGCTGCGGGGGCACGAACCCTATCCGGCGCTCGCGGTCGACCGGCACTGGAACATGATCGCTGCGAACAATGCGGTGGCGCTGTTGACTCAGCTCGCGGCACCCGAATTGTTCGAACCTCCGGTCAATGTCCTTCGCATTGCGCTGCATCCAGAAGGGCTCGCACCGCATATCGTCAATCACGGCGAATGGCGTGCGCACATCCTCGAACGGCTCGATCATCAGATCGATGCGAGCGCCGACGCCGGACTGATCGCGCTCCGCGAGGAACTGGCCGGCTATCCCGCATCGACGAGCGCGCATGACAGAAGCGCGGCAAACGGGATCGCGGTGCCGCTGATCCTCGACACGCCGATGGGGCAGATCCGCTTCGTCTCGACCGTCACAATCTTCGGCACGCCGGTCGATATCACGCTGTCCGAACTGGCGATCGAAGCCTTCTTCCCCGCCGATGCGGAGAGCGCGGCGCTGCTACGGGCGATGGCGGGTAACTGAACCCCCGTCGCCCCCCGCGACGGCGGGGACGCTATCAGCCTTGCGTTACCTGTCCGGCGGCCCCGCCTTCACGGGGCATCGGTAAAGTATTTAGCGCCGCTTGCCCTTGTGCTTGATATTCGCCGGCCTTCCGCGCTTACCGACCATGTGCTTGCCGGCCTTGTCCTTCATGGATCCCTTCGCTTTCACCCCGTCGCGCCGCGGCGGCCGATTGCGGAAGCCGCCCTCGGGCGCATCGGGCAATTCGAAGCGCAGCGCGCCGCTGATCGGATTGGCGTCCATCAGCCGCAGCTCGATCCGCTGCCCGACCGTATAGCTCACCCGGCCATGCTCGCTGTCTAGGCTGCGCGCCGCCTCATCATAGAAGAAACGCTCGCTCCCCAGCGTCGATACCGGCACCAGCCCGTCGCCGCCGAGCCCGTCGACGGTCGCGAAAAAGCCGAAGGGCTGGACGCCGGTGATGCGCGCGACAAGGATTTCGCCCGTCTTGGTCGCGAGGTAAGCCGCGACATAGCGGTCGATCGTCTCGCGCTCGGCTTCCATCGCGCGGCGTTCGAGCGCGCTGATCGTCTCGCCGATGCGCGACAGGCCCTTGGCGTCGGCCTCGCCCAGCCCGGTGCGCGCCGGCAGATCCCTGACCTTGCCGGGCACCTCGAGCTTGTACGAATCGACGAGCGCGCGGTGGACGATCAGGTCGGCGTAGCGGCGGATCGGCGAAGTGAAATGCGCATAAGAGCCGAGCGCGAGGCCGAAATGCCCCGCATTGGCTGGACCGTAGTAGGCCTGCGTCTGGCTGCGCAGAATCGCCTGCATGATTTCGGGCAGACGGTCGTCTTCGGAAAAGCCGTCGATCAGGCGGTTGAACACCGCAGGCGTGATGACTTGCCCCAGCGCAAAGCTCTGTTCGAAGGTTTCGAGATAATCCTTGAGGCTGACCAGCTTCTCGCGGCTCGGCGGCTCGTGGATGCGGTACATCACCGGCGACTTCTTCGCCTCCAGCGCCTTCGCCGCCGCGACGTTGGCCGCGATCATATAATCCTCGATCAGCCGGTGCGCGTCGAGCCGGTCGCGCACGCGGATTTCAGCGATCCCACCCTGCTCGTCGAGAATTACCTGCCGCTCAGGCAGATCGAGGTCGAGCGGGTCGCGTGCGGCGCGCGACTTGGCGAGCAGCGCCCAGCTGGCCCAGAGGTTGCGCAGCGCAGGCAGCACATCGGCGTCCCATTCCGCACGCGGCTCGTTCGTGTCAAAGGCTGCCTGCGCCTGCTCATAGGCAATGTTCGCGCGCAGCCGGACGAGCGCGCGCGCAAACCGCCATGACGTCACCTTGCCGTGCCTGTCGATAACGAGATGGCACGCCATCGCGGCGCGATCTTCGCCCGCTTTCAGCGAGCAGACACCGGCGGACAAGGTTTCGGGCAGCATCGGCACCACCTGGTCGGGAAAATAGACGCTGTTGCCGCGCCGCCGCGCCTCGCGGTCGAGCGCGCCCTCGGGGCGGACATAAAAGCTGACATCGGCGATCGCGACGATGGCGCGGAAACCGCCCTTGTTGCCGGGATCGTCGTCGGGGATCGCCCAGACGGCATCGTCATGGTCGCGCGCATCGATCGGATCGATCGCGACGATCGGCACATCGCGCAGATCCTCGCGGCCGTCGGGGGTGAGCGGCAGCTTCGCCGCTTTCTCGGCCTCGGCGAGCGTTTCGCCGTCGAATACGTGCGGAATTTCGTGCCGTGCGATCGCGATCATGCTCAAGGATCTGGGCGCGAAGGGGTCGCCGATGCGGTTAATCACCTTCGCCTTGATCGCGGAGCCGCGCCCGGTCAGTTCGGCGCGCACCAGATCGCCGATCTCGGCATCGCCCTTGTCGGCTACCGTGAAGTCGTACCGCGCGCGCTTGTCGGCGGGACGCAGCCAAACCATCGGCTTGCCGCCGGGTGACTGCTCCTCGACGAGCACGCCGATCACCATCTCGGCGCTCGCCTGGAGGCGCTTCATCGGGTGCGCGACATGGCCGCTGCCGCGTTCCTCGGTCCGCGCGAGGATGCGGTCGCCGACGCCGAGCGCGCCTTTTCGTCCCTGCTCGATCACCCGCAACCGCGGCGCGGGACCTGCGGCTTCCCAGCGTTCGGGCACCGCCCAGACGTTGCTGCCCTCGATCGCAGCGACGCGCAGCACCGTCACGCGCGGCAGCCCGCCATGCTTGTGGAAGGCGCGGCCCGGCGCCAGGTCGATGAGCCCCTCGTCGGTCATGTCCTTGAGCAGCGCCTTCAGCGCGATCTTGTCATTCCCGTGCAGCGCGAAATGCTTGGCAATCTCGCGCTTGCCGACGGCGTCCTTGCTCTCTTCGATGAAGCGAAGGATCTGATCGGCGCTGGGCAGGCCAGCCGGCTGCGGGCGTTTGGGGCGCTTCGTCATACTCAAACCGATCCTTGCGGCGGATCGCCAAAACGATTGGGTCCCTTGGTCCCCGATAAAGCGAGGAGAAACATCAGGACGACAAGCGAAAGCATATAAGCCCCGGTCAGCGCCGCGAATTTCAGAAAGGGGCCGAAGTCGGGAACCGAATTGGCCGCCGTCGCTTCCATCCCCCACCCGTTCAACAAAGATGGCGCGAGACTGACCGCGGCGACCACGAAAGGCACAGGTAACAAAATCCACCATCCACGTCGATCGCTGTCATGCAGACGGCGCATGGTCGCCGCGGCCATCAGCAGGAAAAAAATCAATCCGATCAGCGCCATACCGGCCATATATATGTCGATGTCGGGCATATTGATGGAGTGGTTTCCTCTTATCTCGACCGAATAATGGCCCGGACCAGACTGGATCGTCACATCGTCCGGGTGCTCCTGCGCGATGCGCTGCGCCTCGCCCGCCATCCGCTTCATATAGGGGTCAAAGAGGATCGCCTGCGCGATCACCCCGAACAGCATGTTGATGCCGGCGTAGATCCAGAACGGGCCCAGCGCCATGCGGCCACTGAAACGGAACAGACCAAGATAGCCGTCCTTCAGCGCCGCTCGCAGCATCAATAGGTCCGACCGATCAGCACGCGCTCCACCGCCGGCTCGCCGGTGAAGAAGCAGGCACCATCGGCGGGCGCCGCATCGAGCGGGGTGTTGCGCATCGTCAGCTTCAACGCCTTCAATTGCGCAACGATCCCCTCGAGCGGCTCGCCCGTCGGCCGCGACCATTGCACTTCGGCCCAGCCGACGAACTTGTCATCGCCGGCAAAATGCGCCGCGAGGTCGGTGACGTCGCGTCGGATATTGGCATGGAGCCGCTCCCTGGCCTCGGCGTGAAGGCCCGACTGGATATCCTCCAGCATTGCGACCGCGCCGGTAACGAAATCGCCCTTTGCGACGAACGCCGTGTCGAGCTTGCCATCGGCCTTGTAAAGCCGGTCGCGGCGGATCACCGCGACATTGCCGCCGGCAACGTCGCGCGGGCCGATTTCGACGATGATCGGCGCGCCCTTCTTGACCCATCCCCACCGCTTGGTCTGCGCCTTCGCCCCGCTCGTGTCGAGCAGGACGCGCACGGGCTCGCGAAAGGCGTCGAGCGCCTTCAACTGCGTTTCGAGATCGCGGCAATAGTCGATGATCGCGGCATCCTCTTCATTGTCGCGCAGCATCGGCACAATCACGACCTGGTGCGGCGCGATGCGCGGCGGGCAGCGGAGCCCGTCATCGTCGCCGTGCGTCATGATGACGCCGCCGATCATGCGCGTCGACGTGCCCCAGCTCGTCGTGTGGCACAGGCTGTGGCCGCCATCCTTGTCCTGGTAACGGATGTTCGCCGCCTCGGCGAAGCCGGTGCCGAGGTAATGCGAGGTGCCGGCCTGCAGCGCCTTGCCGTCCTGCATCATCGCCTCGATCGAATAGGTCGCGACGGCGCCCGGGAAACGCTCATTTTCGGGCTTCTCGCCCGCGATCACCGGCATCGCGAGCACATCCTCGGCAAAGGCGCGGTACATTTCGAGCGCGCGCAGCGTCTCGGCCATCGCGTCGTCCTTGTCGGCGTGCGCGGTATGGCCTTCCTGCCACAGAAACTCGCTCGTACGCAGGAACATGCGCGTGCGCATTTCCCAGCGCACCACATTGGCCCACTGGTTGACCTTCAGCGGCAGGTCGCGCCAGCTCTGCACCCAGCGGCTCATCGCCGAACCGATGACCGTTTCGGACGTCGGGCGGACGATCAGCGGTTCTTCGAGCTTCGCCTCGGGATCGGGAACGAGCTTGCCCTTGCCGTCCGCGATCAGCCGGTGGTGCGTGACGACCGCCATTTCCTTTGCAAAACCATCGACATGGTCGGCTTCCTTCTCAAAGAAGCTCAAAGGGATGAACAGCGGGAAATAGGCGTTCTGGACCCCGGCCTCCTTGATCGCGGCGTCCATCACCGTCTGGATGCGTTCCCATATGCCATAACCCCACGGCTTGATGACCATACAGCCGCGCACGCCCGATTCCTCAGCGAGGTCGGCTTCGGCAATGACATCCTGATACCAGGCCGCGAAGTCGGCCTGACGGGTTACGCTGAGCGCATGTTTGACCATGATATATATTTTTCCGTCACTGGGGCGGGCGCCCCGCTTATTTCTTTTTGGCGAGTTCCGACTTGAGCTCGGCGATTTCGGCCTTCAGCGCCGCAATCTCGGCATCCTTGGCCTTGCTGCCGCCGGCCCCCGGGATGAACGCCCCCGCCGCCTGCTGGAACATTTCCATGTTACGCCGGGTCATTTCCGCCAGCGGGTTCGATCCGAGCGCGCCTTCGAGCGCCGAGCGGACATCCTGCTGGTTCTTGCGGAACGCCGTCATCGAGGCCTCAAGATATTGCGGGACCATCGACTGCATCTTGTCGCCATACATGCCGATCAGGTGGCGCAGGAAATTCACCGGCAGCAGGGTTTCGCCGCGAGTTTCCTCATCCATGATAATCTGCGTCAGCACATTGTGGGTAATATCCTCGCCGCTCTTCGCATCGACGACGCGAAATTCGCGGCCGTCGCGTACCATCGCGCCGAGATCTTCCAGCGTGATGTAGCAGCTGCGCTCGGTATCGTAGAGCCGCCGGTTGGCATATTTCTTGATCGTGACGACGTCATTATCCGCCGCCGCCTTGGACTTCGCCATCTTGACCTGCGCTCCTTGCATCCCGGGACATTGGCGACCGCGCCGCGCCGGACAGTGGAGCGCATTAGCACCAAATTATGATGCGTCGCAACAATCGCCGCATTCGCTCACCCCGCCGGGCGGGCGCGGGGGCGATTCGCTTGCCGTTCAGGCTTTCGCGTACCGAAAGCCCCCTCACTTCGCCGCGCGAGATGGCTCGGCTCGTCGACCTTCGCTCGCGCCGCTCACTCGTTGCCCGAAAACCCCCGAACGCAATTTAATTTCAACCAGAATGTTTCAAACGAAACTATCGTCGTTGAGAAACGATTTGGAGAGCGATTCATATCGCCGGGACATAAGCAAATTATCGGACGCCAGCTCGCACTTGCGCACCGCACTGTTGCCAAAATGGCACACAGCCACTGTCATGAAAGACGTCTGACACAAAATTGCCACGCGGGGCTTGTGCTGGCGATTTTTTCCGTCTTTCTACGACGCAATCCGTTCATTTTTCAATTTACGAGCGGGCCAACCGGGGAGTTACCTATGATGAAGACGCACCTGCTTGTGGGTGCTGCTGCCTTTGCAGTAGCAATTTCCGTGAGCCAGCCTGTGCTTGCCCAGGACGCCGCTCCGGCGGACGAAGCAACCACGACGAATACCGCCACGACCGACGCGATCGTCGTCACCGGCTCGCGCATTCGCCGCGACGAATTCTCGGTCGCCGAACCGATCACCGTCGTGACCGCCGAAGAAATCACCCAGGCGGGCTTCAACAGCGCGGCCGACGCGTTGCAGAGCAACGCCGTGACCCAGGGTTCGGGCCAGATCAACAACTTCTACGGTGGCTTCGTTACCGACGGCGGTACCGGCGCGAACACGCTCGGCCTGCGCAACCTTGGCCCCAGCCGCACGCTGATCCTCCTCAACGGTCGCCGCCTGGCGCCGGGCGGTACGCGCGGTTCGGTCCTCGCAGCCGACCTTAACGTCCTTCCGACCGCGATCGTCAGCAGCATCGAAGTGCTGAAGTCGGGCGCTTCGTCGATTTACGGTTCGGACGCCGTCGCCGGCGTTGTGAACATCATCACCGACAACAAGCTGCGCGGTCTGAACATCGAAGCGCAGGTCAACGTGCCGGAAGTCGGCGCGGGCGTCGATCGGCGCGTCGCGGCCTCGTTCGGTTTCGAAAGCGACCGCCTGAACATCATCGGCTCGCTCGAATATCGCAAGCGCGACAAGCTGGCGCGTAACGACGTGTCGTGGCTCGACTGCCCGGTCGGCGGCTTCCTGACCGGCGAAGGCACCGAATTCGGTTCGGGCGACGGCGTCGGCTTCGATGGCACCTCCTGCTTCACGCTCGACAATGGCGGCGTGACGATTAACACGCTCGGCCTGCCGACGCGTGCTGCGATCGGCCGCACCAGCGGCACGGTTGGCAACTTCAACCGTTTCGTTCCGGCCCCGGGCCAGACGACGGGCCCGTTCCCTGGCTATCTGGGTGTCGGTTTCTATGACCGCGACACGCTCGATCCGATCCAGGAAGAAGAGCCGCTGATCACCGAAGCCGAAATCTACACCGGCTATCTGTCGGGCACCTACAGCACCGACATCCTCGGTGACGCCGAAATCTATGGCGAAGTGCTTGTCACGCGCCGCAAGTCCGCTTCGCCGCTGTATCGTCAGCTTTCGCTCGACTATGTCCAGGGCAGCCCGCTGCTTCCCGCCGACCTTCGTAACGGAGCGTTCCTCAATCCTAACCCGACCTCGGGTGGCCGTCTCGTCGCCGCACGCGGCTTCATCGGCTTCGGCCTTACCGACTCGCGTCAGGAAGTCGACTATGCCCGCGTATCGGGTGGTATTCGCGGCGATTTCTTCCTGCCGCAGTGGCGCTATGACGCCTATGTCGGCAAGTCGTGGAACGACGGCACTTATGAGATCGAATCCTTCCTGACCGATCGCCTTGCACAGTCGCTCGATGCGGTGGACAACGGCGACGGCACCTTCAGCTGCGCCAGCGCCGCGACCAACCCGAACTGCGTTGCCGCACCGGCGCTTTCGGCCGACGTCATCGCGGGCCGCCTGCCGCAGGACTTCAAGGACTGGATCCTCGTCAACACGATCGGCAAGACCAAGTTCCGCGAGACGACCTTCGCGTTCAACGTCGACGGTCCGCTGTTCGAAATGCCCGGCGGCGATGTCCAGCTCGCGCTGGGCGCCGAATATCGCAAGCAGAGCATCAACGACCAGCCCGATCCGAACTCGATCAGCGGCAACCTGCTCGGCCTGACCGCCGGCACGCCGACGGTCGGCAAGGACAGCGTGAAGGAAGTCTATGGCGAAATCTTCGTCCCGATCCTCGCCGACACGCCCGGCTTCTATCGCCTCAACCTGACGGCGTCGGCCCGCTATACGGATTATAAATCCTATGGCTCGGACACGACGTTCAAGATTGCGGGCGAATGGGAACCGATCCGCGGCTTCGGCGTCCGCGCCAGCTATGGCACTTCCTATCGCGCCCCGGCGCTTGCGGAGCAGTTCCTTGGCGCGACCAGCGGCTTCCTCGGCAGCACGCTCGATCCGTGCGACGATCTGCCGCCGCCGGCAGATCAGAGCCCGAACCAGCAGATCATCGCGGCGAACTGCGCCTCGATCGGCCTGCCGGCGGACTTCCAGCAGACCAGCGGCATCACCACCTTCCGCGTCGGCGGTGCCGATGCGGGTCTCGAGGCCGAAACCTCGAAGAACTGGTCGGTGGGTGTCGTCGTTCGTCCGGTCCTGCCCGAATCGGTCGGTCAGCTGTCGCTGTCGCTCGATTATTTCGACATCAAGGTCGATAACGGCGTTGCCGATCTCGATGCGACGACGATCCTGAATCGTTGCTACGGCGACGCGAACTTCAACCCCAACGAAGGCTTCTGCCGTTTCGTCGAGCGCAATGCGAACAATGCGCTCACCGTGACCAGCAGCTTCGTCAACCTGTCGGAAGACATCCGCAAGGGGTTCGAGTTCAACGGTCGTTACGCTCGCGACCTGTTCGGCGGCCGTTTCACGCTGAACGCGAACGTTACCAAGTACACTGAACAGTCGAGCCGCCTCTTCCCCGAAGAGTTCCTGACCGACTCGAACGGTACGGTTGTGAACCCCGACTGGGTTGGCAGCTTTGACGCGACCTATCGCTTCAACAATGTGACGCTGCGTTATGGCCTCGACTGGATCGATGGCGACCGCAACAAGACCTACGAGTTCTTTGCCTATGACGAACTCACCGGCGTTTCGGATCCGGATCTGGTTCAGTCCTATCGCGATGATTATTATCTCGAAGCGGCGGACTATTTCCTGCATTCGGCTTCGGTCCAGTTCAACATCCAAGAGAAGTATGAACTGACGGTCGGCGTGCAGAACCTGTTCGACACGAAGCCGCCGCGTATCTCGGCAGTCGGCTACACGACCATCGGCAACGCGCCGCTGTACTCGGGTTACGACTATCGCGGTCGCACCTTCTTCGCGAACGCGTCGTTCAAGTTCTAATCCGCAGGGATTGGACGGAAAATCGGGCCCCGAACGCAAGTTCGGGGCCCTTTTTCTTGGGCTATCAAACGAAATAGCGCAGCGAACGACCGAACTCCGGCCGTTCGCCCTCGCGCGCCGGTCAGGTCCAATATCGCTCGAAGCGCGATCCGAGACCTGTCAGCAATTCATATTGCGACAATCCGCTCGCCACCGACACCGACGGCAAATCATAATCGAGCGCGATCCAGTCGCCTTCGCCGACCGCGTCCGCGTCGCTCGCATCGAATGCAGTCAAGTCCATCGACACGCGGCCGATCAGCGGAAAGGCATGGCCCTGCCAGCTTCCGCCCGCGCTCGTCCCGGCATGGCATCGCAGATAGCCGTCGGCATAACCCAGATTGGCGACGGCGATCCGGCTGTCGCGCCGAGCGGTCCATGTCGCGCCATAGCCGACGGTCTCGCCCTCGCGCACGCTGCGCACCTGGAGGATGCGCGCTTCGGGAAAGGCCACTTGGCGCAAATGCCCCGCCGCCTCGGCGCGCGGCGTGCCGCCGTAGAGTGCGATACCGGGACGCGTCAGGTCGAAAGCATAATCGGCGCCCAGACAGACGCCCGCGCTGTTCGCAAGGCTGTATCGACCCGCGCGGACGACCTGCGCGATCGCGCAAAAAGCCGCCAACTGACGAGCATTCTGCTCGCTATCCTCATCGGCCGAGGCAAGATGGCTGAGCAGGGTTTCGATCGTCAGCCCGTCGAGCGCGCCGTCCGCCGTCTCTTCGGGACGGAGCCCGAGCCGGCTCATGCCGGTATCGACCATCACGTCGCACGGCTGCCCCTCCCCCATCTGCCGCCATCGCCGGACCTGCTCGATGCTGCAAAGGACCGGGCGGGCGGGGATCGTGCGTGCGGCGACCATGTCGGCGTCCCCCGCCCCGTGCAGGACCGACAGTGAAATATGGTCAGGAAGCGGCATCAGCGCCGCCGCCTCGACCCAGGTCGCGACGAAGAAGTCGCGGCATCCTGCGGCAGCGAGATGCCGCATTACCGCGCGGGCCCCGAGCCCATAGCCATCGGCCTTGATTGCCGCGCCGCATGCCGCCGAACCGCTCTGCTTGGCGAGCCAGCGCCAGTTGGAGACGAGGGCTTCGGATGAAAGGCGAAGGCGGAGCGGCGAAGGGACGGCGATCATTCCCCAGCCCCTATACGGCTTGGCGCGCGCCGCCAATGGGGGGCGATCAAGCGGCGGGCTTGTCCCATTGCCCCTCGACCGGATCCTTCAACATGAAAGCCGTGACGAGGAAGGCGACGAGCACGACAACCCAAGTATACCAAAGCCCCGCATAGGCATTGCCGGTCTTCGCGATGATGAAACTGGCGATCAGCGGCAGAAAACCGCCGAAATAGCCCGTGCCGATATGATAGGGGATCGACAGCGACGAATAGCGCACATGCGGCGGGAACATTTCGGACAAAAGCGCCGCGACCGGCCCATAGGTAAAGCCCGACAGTGCGCTGAGCCCGAGCAGCGCAAGGAAGATGATGAAAATGCTGCCGGTGTCGGGAACCTGCTTCGCGAAATCATAGCCCATCGCTTCGAGCGCCGGCTGGAGCAGCGCGGGATCCTCGCTCGCGACCTCGCGCTCGCCGATGCGGATCTTCACGCTGTCGAAACCGCCGTCGGTTTCGGCGACGGTGTAGGGCACGCCGAGCTTTGTCAGCTCGCCCAGCGTCTTGCCGCAGGCGGTTTCCTGTTTCTGCGCGAACGGGTCGAAGCTGCACCGCGAACCGGTGACCGTCACCGGCGCGCGTTCGGCGGCAGCCGACAGCGCCGGATTGCCGACGCTGCCCATCGACCAGAATAGCGGGAACAGCAGCACGAGCGTCGCGGCATAGCCCCATACGATCGGTTTCTTGCGCCCGATCCGGTCCGACAGGCGTCCCGCCCAGATGAAAAAGCCCATCCCGACCGCTGCGGCGACGCCGACGATGATTTCGGCGGCAGTATCCTCGACCTTCATCGGCCCTTTCAGGAACGACAAGCCCGAGAACATCGCCGTATACCAGATCACGGTCAGGCCCGCGGCGATACCGAACAGCGCGATGAAGATGCGGCGCGGATTGCCGGGGTAAGTGAAGCTTTCCTTGAGCGGGTTCTTGGCCAGTTCGCCCTCGGCCTTCATCGCCTGAAACACCGGGCTTTCGGACAGTTTGAGCCGCATCCACAGAGAAATCGCCAGCAGGATCAGCGACAGCAGGAAGGGCACGCGCCAGCCCCAGCTTTCCCAGAGCGCGTCGGACATCAGCGCCTTGCATCCGAGCACGACGATCAGGCTCAATACGAAGCCGCCGACGACGCTCGCCTGGATGAAGCTGGTATAGAAACCGCGCTTTCCGGGCGGCGAATGTTCTGCAACATAGACCGCCGCGCCGCCATATTCGCCGCCGAGCGCAAGCCCTTGCAGCACGCGGAGCAGGATGACGATGATCGGCGCGACGATGCCGATCGACGCCGCCGACGGGATCATGCCGACACCTGCGGTGGCGATGCCCATCAGCGTGACGGTGACGAGGAAGGTATATTTGCGCCCGAGCCGGTCACCGAGAAAGCCGAACAGCACCGCGCCGAGCGGCCGGAAACCGAAGCCGACCGCGAACCCCGCCCACACGAGCAATATTTCGAGCGTGGCATTGTCGCTGGGGAAAAAGGCCTTGCCGATGATCGCTGCCAATGTGCCGTAGATAAAGAAATCATACCATTCGAACACCGTGCCCGCCGACGACGCGGCGATGACCATGCGGATGTCCTTTGCGGTCGGTTCGTAAACGGCCCCGTTTCCGGCGGCGGCACTCTCGGTCATCAGGCTCTCCCCCGCCCCATTGCATGGGGCTTTCGCCCTTCTCTACCGGGCAAGCGCCGGTGCGCAAGCCTTCTTGGCGTAGCGTCTTTCCGGTGGCAGGATGGCGGCCATGCAGTTCGTCGACCTTTCGATCCCGATCACCAACGACGTCGTCTCCGACCCACCGGTGATGCGCCCGAACATCACCTATATGACCCATGAAAATACATGGGAGCAGATCGCGATGTTCTTCCCCGGACTTACACGCGAAGACCTGCCCGACGGCGAAGGCTGGGCGGTCGAGATGCTGTCGCTGAGCACGCACAACGGCACGCATATGGACGCGCCCTGGCATTATCATTCGACCACCGACAGCGGCGCTACGCGCGCCCCCTCCATCGACGAGGCGCCGCTCGATCTCTTCTTCCGTCCCGGCGTGAAACTGGATTTTTCGGATCGCCCCCACGGCCATGTCGTCAGCGCCGCCGAGGTCGAGGCCGAACTCGCGCGCATCGGCCACGATCTCCAGCCGCTCGACATCGTCCTCGTCCAGTCGGGCGCGATCTACGGTACCGACAATTTCACCGATCAGGGTTGCGGCATGGGCGCCGAGGCAACGCTGTACCTCACAGAGCGCGGCGTGCAGGTCGTCGGCACCGACGCGTGGAGCTGGGACGCGCCGTTCAGTCATACCGCGAAGCGCTGGGCCGAAACGCGCGATCCGTCGATCATCTGGGAAGGCCATAAGGCCGGACGCATCCGGCCCTATTACCAGATCGAGAAGCTGACCAACCTGTCCGCAATTCCCGCGACGGGTTTCACGTTCAGCTGCTTCCCGGTGAAGATCGAGCGCGCGAGCGCGGGGTGGATCAGGGCCGTGGCGTTGATCGACTAAGCCCTTTCGGCATGGCGAAGGGATCAGAGATTTTTGGTGAAGAGAATCCAGAGCGTCCATCCGGACAGCGCCAGCAGCGTGCCAAAGGTCGCGACGACCCCAACCTGCCGCCCTAGCGGCGCCTTGCCCGGCTCCGACGGCGTATAGAGACCGATGATATGTCCGACGCGGCCGATCAGGAACACCGCGCCGATGACCATCAACGCCATATGACTGGCGCGCGCGGTTTCGAGCAGACCGAGCAGGATGATCGTGATCGGCGCATATTCGGCGAGATTGCCGTGCGCGCGGCTTGCGCTGATCAGCTTCGGGTCGCCATGATCGCCAAAGGCAGCCTTCAGCCGCAGCCGCTGGCGCACGGTATCGATCGCGGTGACGAGCAGCAGCAGCGCGCAAACGGCGGCGACGAACGAGGTAACCGGTAATGTCATGATCCATCTCCCCCTATTCCCGTAACCAGCTTAGTCACCAAGCGAGGTCGGCGATAGATCAGAAAAGGCGCGATCCGTTCGGCACCGGTCGGTCGGGCGCGAACAGGATTACTGCGCCTTCTTCGTCGGCGAACCCCAACGTCAGCACGTCGGACATGAACTTGCCGATCTGGCGCGGCGGGAAGTTGACCACCGCGGCGACCTGTCGCCCCGCCAGCTCTTCCAGCGCATAACGGTCGACGATCTGCGCACTGCTCTTCTTAACCCCGATCGCGGGGCCGAAATCGATCGTCAGCTTGAACGCCGGCTTGCGCGCCTCGGGGAAAGGCGCGGCCTCGACGATCGTGCCGACGCGGATGTCGACGCGGAGGAAATCGTCGAAGCCGATCGCCGCCGCTGCGGCCGCATCCGGGTCGTGATTGACGTGCATCGCGTCATTCCATCTCCAGAATCACCGCATCGACCGCGAGGCTATCGCCCTGCGCCGCGTTGACGGTCTTCACCGTCCCGGCCTTTTCGGCGCGCAGGATATTCTCCATCTTCATCGCCTCGACCGTCGCGAGCGGCTGGCCCGCCTCGACCTTGTCGCCCTCGCCGACATGCAGCGCGACGAGCAGGCCCGGCATCGGGCAGATGAGGAATTTCGACAGGTCGGGCGGAATCTTTTCGATCATGTGACCCGCAAGCGACGCGATACGCCAGGGCAGCACACGCACGTCGTGAATGGCCCCGCGGGTCGTCATCTTCCAGCCGGTGCGCGTCTTCGTGACCTTCACCGCCAGCTCGCTATCGTCGATCTCGGCGACCACCAGCCGGTCGCCCGGCGTATATTCGAGCGCGATGTCGATCCGGTCGCCCTCGACCTTGATATGCTTTTCGCCGATCTTGACCTTGTGCGGGGCGCCATCGATCGACACCTGCCACTTGGCCGGCGGTTCGAGCCTGTCGCCGAGCTGGCCGTCGGTGCGGCGCGCGCGATCCGCCTCGGCCGACGCCATGAAGCCCGCAATCGCCGCAAGCGCGCGCGTGATCTTCGCGTCGGTCGGCGCGCCGTGGAAGCCCTCGGGATATTCCTCCGCGATGAAGCCCGTCGTCAGTTCGCCCGAGCGGAAGCGCGGATGCTGCATGATCGCCGAGACGAAGTCGATGTTGTGGCCCAGCCCCTCGATCTCGAAGCGGTCGAGCGCCGCAACCTGCAAGTCCGCCGCCGCGTCGCGCGTCTCGCCCCATGTCACCAGCTTGGCGATCATCGGGTCGTAGAAGATCGACACCTCGCCCCCCTCCTCAACCCCCGCATCGACGCGCACGCCATCGACCCCGCGCTCATCGCCTTCCCACGCGGGAACCGGGGTGCGATAGCGCACCAGCCGCCCGGTCGAGGGCAGGAAGCCGCGATAGGGATCCTCGGCATAGACGCGGTTCTCGATCGCCCAGCCGTCGATCTTGATATCGTCCTGCGTCATTCCGAGCTTCTGGCCCGCGGCGACGCGGATCATCTGCTCGACCAAGTCGATGCCCGTGATCGCCTCGGTCACCGGATGCTCGACCTGCAGTCGCGTGTTCATCTCGAGAAAGTAGAAGCTCTCGCCCGTCGGGTCGGCGCCCGACACGATCAGCTCGACCGTGCCCGCGCTATAATAGCCGACCGCGCGCGCCAGCGCGACGCACTGTTCGCCCATCGCCTTGCGCATCTTCTCGGTCACAAAAGGCGAAGGCGCCTCCTCGACGACCTTTTGATGCCGCCGCTGGATGCTGCATTCGCGCTCGTTGAGGTAAAGGATATTGCCGTGCTGGTCGCCGAGGATCTGGATCTCGATGTGGCGCGGATTGAGAATGAACTTCTCGATAAAGACGCGGTCGTCGCCGAAGCTGTTGAGCCCCTCGCGCTTCGTCGCCTCGAAGCCTTCGCGGACGTCCTTTTCGTCATAGGCGAGGCGCATCCCCTTGCCGCCGCCGCCCGCCGACGCCTTCATCATCACCGGATAGCCGATCTCGTTCGAAATCTCGACCGCATGTTCTGTGTCGCGAATCTCGCCGACGAAGCCGGGGACGACATTGACCCCCGCTTCCTTCGCAAGCTTCTTCGACTCGATCTTGTCGCCCATCGCGGCGATCGCGTTCACCGGCGGGCCGATGAAGGCGATATTTTCCTTCGCGAGCGCCTCGGCAAAGCTGGTGCGCTCCGACAGGAAGCCATAGCCCGGATGCACCGCCTCGGCCCCGGTCGCCTTGCACGCGGCGATGATCTTGTCGGCGATCAGATAGGATTCGGACGCCGGCGACGGCCCGATATGCACCGCCTCGTCGGCCATCTGCACAAAGGGCGCGCGCGCGTCGGCATCCGAATAGACGGCAACGGTCGCGATGCCCATGCGCCGCGCGGTCTTGATGACGCGGCAAGCGATTTCGCCGCGATTGGCAATCAGGATTTTCTTGAACATTAGCGATCCTTCTTTGCGGGCTGCCATCGACCGGTAAGCTGGTACGTTCCATCCTCCCGCTCCCTCAGGCTCAGGCCCTCAAATAAGCCAGATTCCGGTATCTCCACTCCACAATCGGGAAGGCTTTCGGGCAAAAGCTCAGGGTTCCAGCGAACTGCGTACATCTTCTCACGAGTTCCCTTTAGCGTCCGCGCCGCCACAATATGGCCTTCGCCACGGACCTTGGAATCCACGATGAAAGTGCCTTCAACGATAACGTCGCTGAACTTCTTGGTCTCTTCCAACGAGTTCGGAATACATGCTGCCGCTTCCGTCGCCTGCAAACTTCCAGCGATCAATACGACAAGCCAGAACACCCTGGTCCTTTTCACTCCGCCGCCTCCATCCGCATCGGCTCTTCGCTCTCCATCGGCCGCAGCCCCAGCTTCGCGAACAGCGCCGCGTCGGCATTGTCGCCCGCGTTCGCCGTCGTCAGCAGCTTGTCGCCCGTGAAGATGCTGTTCGCGCCCGCCATGAAGCAGAGCGCCTGCGTCGCCTCCGACATGCTCTCGCGGCCCGCCGACAGACGCACCATGCTCATCGGCATAGTGATGCGCGCGACCGCAATCGTGCGGACGAATTCGATATCGTCGATCTTTGCGAGCGGCGTGTCCGCCAGCATGTCGCCGAGCACGGTCCCCTTCACCGGCACCAACGCGTTGATCGGCACGCTGCCCGGATGTTCGGGCAGGGTCGCGAGCGCATGGATGAAGCCGACGCGGTCGGCGCGCGTCTCGCCCATGCCGACGATACCGCCGCTGCACACGTTGATCCCCGCCGCGCGCACTTCCTCCAGCGTATCCAGCCGCTCCTGGAAAGTCCGCGTCGTGATGACATTGCCGTAATTTTCCGGCGAGGTGTCAATGTTGTGGTTATAATAATCGAGCCCCGCGACCGCGAGCGTCTGCGCCTGCTCCTTGCTCAGCATCCCCAGCGTCATGCAGGTTTCCATGCCCATCGCGCGCACGCCCTCGACCATCTCGACGATCGCGGGCATGTCGCGGTCCTTGGGGTTGCGCCACGCAGCGCCCATGCAGAAGCGCTTCGACCCCGCATCCTTCGCCTGCGCCGCCGCCTGCAGCACCGCGCGCACGTCCATCAGCTTGGTCGCCTTCAAACCGCTGTCGGCGCTCTTCGACTGCGAGCAATAGCCGCAATCCTCGACGCAGCCGCCGGTCTTGATCGAAAGCAGGGTGCAAAGCTGCACCTCGCCACGCGCATGAAAACGGCGGTGGACGCCCTGCGCCTCCCACATCAGCTCGTCGAACGGCAGGTCGAACAGTTCAGCGATTTCCTCGCGCGTCCAGTCGGTGCGTGGTGCGGTTTCGACAGAAAATTCACCGGTCATTTGGAAGAGACTCCGATCGTCATGGCTGCAAAATAATATCCGTCGGGCAATCCGTTGCCCGCCCGGTCGCGCGCGGGTTCGAACGCTGCGGCGCGAAGCTGGCGGCACATCGCGGCGTCACCATTGTCGCTGCCCGTCGAGACGGCAACGCGGCAGCGCGCAACGCGCCCCTCAGCGTCAATCGAAAGTTCGGCGGCCGGTGCGCGAAGCCGACTGGAATCGACCTGCTGCCCCGGATCGCCCCGAAAATTGAGAATAGTCGCGTCGAGCGGCCGCGCCATCGTGCGATAGGGGCGGGGTTGCGGGTCGCGCGCCGCCGCCCTGACAAGAACCGGCACGGCGGAAAAGCTCATCCGCATCGCCACCTTCGCAAGGTGCGGCACCCCTTCGGCATCGATGGCATGGCGAAAACCTCCACGCTCACGGACAATCCGGCAAGCGCGCGCCGCAAGCAACGTCTCGGCCTGCGCGCGCGCTTCTTCACCCAGAGCCGCCCCGCCACGATCCTTCACTCGTGAAACGGTGGCGGTGCAGCCGGCGACGCTATCGTCCTCCGCCACCGCGATGTCGATATCGACGTCTGTGACCAGCCACTCGCCGGGCAGTTTATCCACCGGATAGTCGGCGTCGCTCACCCAACCATGCGGCGCCGATCGCGGCGCTGCGGGCCTAATGATCGCATCGTCTCGAGTGATCGAACGCAGCGACAGCCGCACCGATGGCTGCGGCGCCTTCTTGACCGGCGGCGCATCGGCCGCCGGGGCAGTCGCCAATAACAGGGCGAGCGCAAGGCTCATGCTGCATCCTCCAATGGCGGCATATTATGCCCCAGCAAGCGCAGCACATCGGCCGCGCATTCGACGACGTTCGAGCCGGGGCCGTAAATCCCCTGCACCCCCGCGTCGCGCAGATATTGATAATCCTGCGGCGGGATCACCCCGCCCGCGATCACCTTGATGTCGCCGCGCCCCGCTTCCTTCAACTTGTGGATAAGTTCGGGGATAAGTGTCTTGTGCCCCGCCGCCAGGCTCGACGCGCCGACGACGTCGACCTCGTTTTCGAGCGCCAGCACGACTGTCTCCTCGGGCGTCTGGAACAAAGGCCCCGACACGACATCGAACCCCATGTCGCCGAACGCCGAGGCGATGACGTTGGCGCCGCGGTCGTGTCCGTCCTGCCCCATCTTGGCGACGAGCAGTTTGGGTTTGCGTCCCATGCGGCGTTCGACCGCCTCTACGCCGTCGAGCACCTGCTGCCAGCGATCGTCGCCTTCATAGGGCGCGGCGTAAACGCCCTTCACCGGGGTTGGCTGCGTCGCATAGCGCTGGAAACTTTCCTCCATCGCCGACGAAATCTCGCCGAGCGTCGCGCGCGCGCGCGCGGCCTCGACCGCATGCGCGAGCAAATTATTCTCGATCGACTGCTCGCCCGCCGCCGCATCGCGCAGCGCCTTCAGCGCCGCCTGGCACGCCGCTTCGTCGCGGCCCGCCTTGGTCTTGTTGATGCGCGCGATCTGCGCCTCACGGACCCTGGTGTTATCGACCTCGAGCGTCTCGAGCAGGTCCTCGTCCTTCAGCCGATATTTGTTCACCCCGACGATCACGTCGTCGCCGCGGTCGACGCGCGCCTGCCGCGCCGCGGCCGCGGTCTCGATCATCGCCTTGGGCCAGCCCGCCGCGACGGCCTTCGCCATGCCGCCTTCCTTCTCGACGCGCTCGATAATCTCCCACGCCTTGTCGACCAGCTCCTGCGTCAGCGCCTCGACATAATAGCTACCACCCAGCGGATCGACGACCTTGGTCATCCCGGTTTCTTCCTGGATGACGATCTGCGTGTTGCGCGCGATGCGGGCCGAGAAATCGGTCGGCAGCGCGATCGCCTCGTCGAGCGCGTTGGTGTGCAGCGACTGGGTGCCGCCCAGCATCGCCGCCATCGCCTCGATCGTCGTGCGCATGACATTGTTGTACGGGTCCTGCTCGGTCAGGCTGACCCCCGATGTCTGGCAATGCGTGCGCAGCATCTTGCTGCGCTCGTCCTTGGCGCCAAGGTTGGTCATCACCCGGTGCCACAGCACGCGCGCGGCGCGCAGCTTCGCAATCTCCATGAAGAAATTCATGCCGATCGCGAAGAAGAAGGAGAGGCGTCCGGCGAACTTGTCGATGTCGAGGCCCGACGCAACGCCGTAGCGGACATATTCCGCCCCGTCGGCAATCGTGAAGGCCAGCTCCTGCACCTGCGTCGCGCCGGCTTCCTGCATATGATAGCCGGAGATCGAGATGCTGTTGAACTTCGGCATCTCGCGGCTGGTGTAGCCGAAAATGTCCGAGATGATCCGCATGCTCGGCTCGGGCGGATAGATATAGGTGTTGCGGACCATGAACTCCTTGAGGATGTCGTTCTGGATCGTCCCGTCGAGCAGCTTGCGGTCGACCCCCTGCTCCTCGCCCGCGACGATGAAGAAGGCGAGGATGGGGATCACCGCGCCGTTCATCGTCATCGACACCGACATCTGGTCGAGTGGGATGCCGTCGAACAGGATCTTCATATCCTCGACGCTGTCGATCGCCACGCCCGCCTTGCCGACGTCGCCGACGACGCGCGGATGATCGCTATCATAGCCGCGGTGCGTGGCAAGGTCGAAGGCGACTGACAGCCCCTTCTGCCCCGCGGCAAGGTTGCGGCGATAGAAAGCGTTCGACTCCTCGGCGGTCGAAAAGCCTGCATATTGCCGGATCGTCCACGGCCGCCCCGCATACATCGACGCGCGAACGCCGCGGGTGAAGGGCGCGAAACCGGGCAGGCCGGGGTCGACTGTCACATCCTCCGCCGTATAGAGCGGCTTGACGTCGATCCCTTCGGGCGTGTGCCAGGTCAGGTCCTTGCCTTTGACTTCCTTCTCGGCGGCGGCCGTCCATTGGTCGAGCGTGGGTTTGTCGGTCATAATTCATTTCCTAATCCCCTCTCCCCTTGAGGGAGAGGGTTGCGAAAACTAGGCAGCTCGCTGCCTAGTTGAAGCTGGGTGAGGGGTATGCGGTCCACAGGACCGCGCGAGCTTCGCTCGCAACCCCTCATCCAAGTCCGGCTAGTTCGCTGCGCTCACAAGCCTCCCTATCCTTCTCCCTCAAGGGGAGAAGGTTTATCAATGCGCCTCCTTCGGCGTCTCCATAATCTCGGTCAGCACCCCGCCCATATCCTTGGGGTGCAGGAAGAAGATCAAAGTCCCATGCGCCCCGATCCGCGGCTCGCCGAGCACGCGCTTGCCCATGCTCTCGAATGCGGCCTTGGCGGCGTAGATGTCGGGCACTTCGTAGCACATATGATGCTGCCCGCCCGCCGGGTTCTTCTCGAGGAAGCCCGCGATCGAGGTGTTGCCGGGCAACGGCTCGACCAGTTCGATCTGCGTGCCGTTCAGCGCGCCGTCGGTGCCGGGCGTATCGACGAAGCAGACTTTGACGCCCTGCTCGGGTAGGTCGAAGGGCTCGTGGATTTTCGTCGCGCCCATCACGTCGCGGTAAAAGACGACGCTGTCGGCAATCGACGGCGTCGCGACGCCGATATGGTTGAGGCGGCCTAACTTCATTGAAAAATCTCGATATTCTTTGCGCGAAATTCGTTGAGGAGGTCATACACGCTGATACCCAGCTTCTTGATCTCCATGTCAGATTGATTGGTCACGCGGCGATATTCGCTTTCCGCTACGCGGACCACTTCTGCATCATTTTCATGGTCCAGTTCATCAACCTTCTCATGAAATTGAATGCAGGCATACGCTGCCGTTCTAAGCGGCGGAACGATGGCGCCTGCACCAACTTCTTCCAAGGCAATGTAAACATTCTCAATTGGCGTGTCAGACTCGCCAATTCTCATTTCACCGAAAAACTCGTTCATATTGCCAAGCTCGTAATATCCAACAAAGGCTTCCAACCAGCGAGACATCATTCTGATTTCTTCTTTTTTTTCCTCTTGCTTGTCGATCTCAATTTTTTCCAACGAGGCTTTCGATCTTGCGTTCTGAAATAGAAACAAAACGATCCCAAAGAAGATCAGGCCGATCACTATTTGCACTGCCAGCCGGGACATCGCATTACCTCACAACGGAATATTATCATGCTTTTTCCAAGGATTCTCGAGGCTCTTGTTTCTGAGCTTCCTTAGTCCCAGCGCGATCCGTCGCCGCGTCGAGTGCGGGTAGATCACCTCGTCGATATAGCCGCGCGACGCCGCCACGAAGGGGTTGGCGAAGCGCTCCTCATATTCCTTCGTCCGCTCGGCGATCTTTTCGGGATCGCCGATGTCCTTGCGGAAGATGATCTCGACCGCGCCCTTCGCGCCCATCACCGCGATCTCGGCGGTTGGCCAGGCATAGTTCAGATCGCCGCGCAGATGCTTCGACGCCATCACGTCATAAGCGCCGCCATAGGCCTTGCGCGTGATCACCGTGATCTTGGGCACCGTCGCCTCGGCGTAAGCGAACAGCAGCTTCGCGCCATGCTTGATGATGCCGTTATATTCTTGGCTCGTGCCGGGCAGGAAGCCGGGGACGTCGACGAAGGTGATGATCGGGATTTCGAACGCGTCGCAGAAGCGCACGAAACGCGCCGCCTTCTTTGACGAATTGATGTCGAGCACGCCCGCGAGCACCAGCGGCTGGTTCGCGACGATGCCGATCGTCCGCCCCTCGATGCGCCCGAAGCCGCAGATGATATTCGCCGCATGTGCCGGCTGCACTTCGAAGAAATCGCCCTCGTCGACCGTTTTGCGGATCAGCTCGTGCATGTCGTATGGCTGGTTCGCATTGGGCGGGATCAGCGTGTCGAGGCTCTTGTCCTCGCGGTCATAGGGATCGCTGGTCGGGCGGACGGGCACGCCACTGCGGTTGTTTTCGGGCAGGTAATCGAAGAAATCGCGCGTCGCGAGCAGCGTCTCGATATCATTTTCGAACGCGATATCGGCGACCGAGCTCTTGGTCGTGTGCGTGATCGCGCCGCCCAGCTCCTCTTGCGTCACCACCTCGTTCGTCACCGTTTTGACAACATCGGGGCCGGTGACGAACATATAACTGCTGTCCTTCACCATGAAGATGAAGTCGGTCATCGCCGGGCTGTAAACCGCCCCGCCCGCGCACGGCCCCATGATGAGGCTGATCTGCGGCACGACCCCCGACGCCAGCACATTCTTCTGGAACACGTCGGCATAGCCGCCGAGGCTCGCGACGCCCTCCTGGATGCGCGCGCCGCCGCTGTCATTGAGCCCGATGACCGGCACGCCCGCGAGCATCGCCTTGTCCATCACCTTGCAGATCTTTTCGGCATGGCGCTTCGACAGCGACCCGCCGAACACGGTGAAATCCTGGCTGAAAACATAGACGAGACGGCCGTTGATCGTACCCGATCCGGTGACAACGCCGTCGCCGGGGATCTTCTGTTTTTCCATGCCGAAATCGACGCAGTCATGCTCGACATAGGTGTCGAGTTCCTCGAACGATCCTTCGTCGAGCAGCACGTCGAGCCGCTCGCGCGCGGTCAGCTTGCCCTTGGCATGCTGCGCATCGATGCGCTTTTGCCCCCCGCCCAGGCGGGCGGCGGCACGGCGGCGTTCCATTTCGGCGATATTGGCGGACATGCGAACCCCTTCAACAATGGCGACAGCGCCGTCTGCCTTGCTCGCACAGTCGATGCAAATGCGAATTTGCAAAGTTGCAAAGTGCAAGTTTGCAAAGTAGCATCGCGCGGATGGTGCAAACCCGACTCTACGCTGGGCGGCAACTTCGCCAACTTCGGGAAACCCGCGCGATCCGCCAGGCCGACTTCGCCGCGCGGCTCTGCATCTCGGCCTCCTATCTCAGCCAGATCGAGCATGACGATCGCCCGCTGACCCCCGCGCTGCTCGACCGCTTGCAAAAGCTGTTCCCGCTCGAATGGGAGGAAGTCGCCGCGGAAACGGGCGACCGCCGCGCGGGTGCGCTCCGCGAAGCCGCCGCCGATCCGCTCTTCGCCGCATCCCCCCTGCCCCCCGAGCAGCTCGAACGCGCCGCGCTCCAGCAGCCGCAACTCGCCGACCAGTTCGTCGCGCTCCACGCCGCCTACCGCCGTGCGGGACAGCGGCTGCAGATCATCGACGAGGCGCTGACCGGCGGCACCGCCGAGGGCAGCCGCCTGCCATGGGAAGAGGTGCGCGACTGGTTCCACGACGCGGGCAATTATGTCGACAGCATCGATCGCGCCGCCGAGGCGCTCGCCGCGCAGCTCCGCGGCAAGGCCCCCTCGCCCGCGATCGAGACGATCGAGCGGCGGCTGCGCGACGCGCTCGGCATCTCAATCGTTTATACGCAAACGCAAAGCCTGCGCGATTTCGACGCGACGATGCGCCATCTGGTGATCGACCCATCGCAGCCCGCCGAGAGCCGCCGTTTCCAGCTCGCGCACCAGCTCGCCGCGCTGGCGCTGGCACGCGAGATTGCGGCGGTGGTCGAGGCCAGCCCGCTGCGCACCGCCGCCGCACGCCAATTGCTCCACGTCGGCCTCGCCAATTACGCCGCAGGCGCCGTCCTCATGCCCTACGCCCCATTCCGCGCCAGTGCGCGCGCGGTACGCCACGACATCGACCGGCTGCGCCTCGAATATGGCGTGAGTTTCGAACAAGCCTGCCACCGCCTCTCGACCCTCCAGCGCCCCGGCGCGCGCGGGATTCCTATGTTCTTCTGCCGCGTCGACATGGCGGGCAACATCACCAAGCGGCACAGCGCGACGCGGCTGCAATTCGCGCGCTTCGGGGGCGCCTGCCCGCTGTGGATCGTCCATGAGGCCGCGGCGATCCCCGACCGGATATTGTTCCAGCTCGCCGAGACGCCCGATGGCCTGCGCTATGTGTCGATGGCGAAGGGATTGGTCAAACCGTCGGGCAGCTACGCCCGCTCACCGCGCCGCTACGCCGTCGCGCTCGGGTGCGAGGCGCAATATGCCGCCGATTTCGTCTATGCCGACGGGGTCGATGTGAGTGCACCGCAGGCGGCGACGCGCATCGGCCTGTCGTGCCGCATTTGTCCGCGCGACGACTGCGACCAACGCGCCTTCCCGCCGAGCGACCGCCCGATCCTTGTCGATCCCGACCGGCGCGACGTCGTGCCGTACCGGATCGGTTAGGGCGCGATCACCAGTTCCTCGTCGAGGAAATCGAGGAACGCCCGAATGCGCGCGGCAGCCCGGTCCTCGGGCGCGTAGAGCGCATGGATATCCTCACCATCGCCGGGATGATGATCGGTCAGCACCTCGACCAGCCGCCCCGCGGCCAGATCTGCCGCGACATGAAAATGGCCGTGGCGCGAAATGCCGCCGCCGGCGACCGCCATCTGGCGCACCAGCTCGCCCGAATTGCCGAAGAAGCTGCCGTGCACCGGGCGATGCACGACGCGGCCGCCGATACGGAACGGCCAGCTGTCGATCGAGCGGCGGAAGCTGAAGCGCAGGCAATCGTGCGCGTCCAGATCGTCAGGCGTCTGCGGCGTGCCGCGCCGCGCAAGATAGGCCGGGCTGGCAACGAGCGCCATGCGGCTGCGGCCCAGCTTTTTCGCGCGCAGGCTGGTGTCGCGCAGCGGCCCGATGCGGATCGCGATGTCGGCGCGCTCCTCGACCAGGTCGACGATCGCGTCGGACAGCGCGAGGTCGAGGATAATTTCCGGATAGCGCGTGGTGAATTTCGGCAGCACCGGCAGCAAAGGCACCCCGATCGACGGCGAGGCGTTGACGCGGAGCAGCCCGCGCGGCCCCTGGCTGTCCCGTCCGAGCCCGGCCTCCACCGTCTCGATCTCGGCGAGCAACAGGCTCATGCGGTCGCGATAGGTGAGGCCTTCGGCGGTCAGCGCGAGCGAGCGCGTCGTGCGGCGAAACAGGATGATGCCCAGCCGCTGCTCCAGCCGCGCGATGCTGCGGCTGACTGCCGACGGGGTCAGCCGCAGAGCCTTGGCCGCGGCGGCAAAGCTGCCGCCGCTCGCCACCGCAAGAAAGGTCTCGATATCGCCGAACCGATTGTCCATCGCCATTACTGAATTTGAATCACTTCTGAATTGATAAGCGGCATTCTAATCAACAATCGGCTACGGCGCTATGTTCGGCCCATCGAAATTGCTTCCACCCGAAGGAGACGCATCATGGACCTGAAACTCAAGGGCAAGACCGCCATCGTCACCGGATCGACCGCGGGCATCGGCTTCGCGATCGCCAAACGCCTCGCCGAGGAAGGCGTCGAGGTCGCCATCACCGGACGTAACCAGGCGAAGCTGGACGAAGCCGCCGCCGAACTGGCGAAATCGGGCACGATCCGCGCGGTTCTCGCCGATCCGGCGACCGCCGAAGGCGCCGAAGCGCTGATCGCCGCCGTTCCTTCGACCGACATCCTCGTCAACAATCTGGGCATTTACGAGGCCAAACCCTTTGCCGAGATCAGCGACGCCGACTGGCACCATATCTTCGAGGTCAATGTCGTGAGCGGCGCGCGGCTGTCGCGGCACTATTTCCCGAAAATGCTCGAGAAGAACTGGGGCCGTGTGATCTTCATCGCGAGCGAAAGCGGCCTGCTGCCGCCCGCCGAGATGATCCATTACGGCATGACCAAGACCGCGCAGCTCACCATCGCGCGCGGGCTCGCCGAGCAGACCAAAGGCAGCGGCGTTACCGTCAACAGCGTGCTGCCGGGGCCGACGCGTTCGGAAGGCATCACCGACTTCATCAAGTCGGTCGTCTCGAACCCCGATGCCGCCGAGGTCGAACGCGAACAGGCGTTCTTCAAGGAACTGCGCCCGCTGTCGCTGATCCGCCGTCTGATAGACGCCGACGAAATCGGCGCAATGGTGACCTATCTCGCCAGCCCGCTTGCCGCCGCCACCAACGGCGCCGCGATCCGCGCCGAGGGCGGGATCGTGCCGACGATTGCGTAATTTGTGAACCCCGGCGAAAGCCGGGATTCACAAATATTGCTAGACCTTCACAATCCCCCGCTCGATCAGACCATGCGCCGTTGCGAGGATCGCCTCCTCGGGCGGCCGCATCCTCCAGCCGAGCCGCTGCATCGCATGGCGGCTGTCGCCGCCGCGGACATTGCCAAGTTCGGCGACGACCTGCTTGAGTTCGGGGCGGAAGACTGCCAGTGCCTTGAGCAGCCAGTCGGGCATCCGCCGCGTCGGCACCTTGCGCGCCTGTTCGCCCAGATTGGCCTTCAGGATATTGGCGACGTCGATGAACTTCAGGAACGGCCCCGAGCAGACGAAGCGCTCGTCCTTGATCCCCTCGGCGGTCAGCGCCCGATAATGCATGTCGGCGACGTCGCGCACGTCGATGATGCCGAAGCCGACATCGGGGCACATCGGTACCTTGCCTTCGAGCAGCTGTTTCACGACTTCAATCGATGTCGATAGATCGTCGGAAAGCAGCGGCCCGAACACCGCGGCGGGATTGACCGAGGCGAACTCGATTTCGGGCGCCTCGGCGCGCGCCCAGTCACGCGCGGCCTGCTCCGCAACCGTCTTCGATCGCGGGTAAGGCATGACGCCGGGGTTATCGAGATTGGTCCAGTCGGCTTCGTTGTAAAGATCACGCCCCGTGCCATGCCCATAGGCGATCGCCGCCATCGACGAGGTGAGGACGAAGCGCCTCACCCCTGCCCCCTTGGCGAAACGCAGCGCGCGCAGCGCGCCCTCGCGCGCCGGGATCACGAGTTCGTCGGCATGTTTCGGAACGTCGAGCGGAAAGGGCGACGCGACATGCGCGACATGGCTGCACCCCGCCATCGCCTCCTGCCAACCGGCGTCATTTTCCAGATCGGCGGCGAAGAAATCCAGCTTGCCATCGTCGACCGTTAGCCAGCCGCGAACCTCGGCTTCGCGCTTCAGGCTGCGGACGGTCGTCTTAACGGTCCAACCGTTCGCGATCAGCTGCCGGATCAGGAAGCCCGCGATATAGCCGCTACCCCCTGTGACCAAAGCCGTTCCCGCCATGCGTCCCTCCCGCGATTTTCGGGAGTCAGCTTAGCATTGCGTGCGCCCCGGCGAAAGCCAGGGTCCATCGAGCGCAAGGCCCCGGCTGTCGCCGGGGATCACGGCGGCTATTTCAGCAGCACCAGTTCCTCGGCCATGCTCGGGTGCAGCGCGACGGTGTTGTCGAAATCGGCCTTGGTCAGCCCAGCCTTTACCGCAACGGCCGCCGCCTGCAATATTTCGGGCGCATCGGGGCCGATCATGTGCAGGCCGACAACCTGGTCGGTCGCGGCGTTGACGATCATCTTGTACAGCGCGCGCTCGTTGCGGCCGGCGAGGACATTCTTCATCGCGCGGAAATCGCTGGTGTAGACACGGACCGAGCCGAGCTTGTTGCGCGCCTCCGCCTCGGTCATGCCGACCGCGCCGATCGGGGGGTGGCTGAACACCGCGCTCGGCACATTCTGATAATCGACCACCGTCGGCTTGCCGCCATAAAAGGTGTCGGCAAAGGCCTGTCCTTCGCGGATCGCGACGGGGGTCAGCTGGATCCGGTCGGTAACGTCGCCGACCGCGAAGATGCTCGGCACCGACGACTGGTTCCGCTCGTCGACCTTGATCGCGCCTTTGTCGTCGAGCTCGACGCCGGCCTCTTCCAGCCCGATCCCGCGGCTATTGGGAACCCGCCCCGCCGCGACGAGCACCGCATCGGCCTGCATCGGTTCGCAGCCTTCGAGCATCACCGTCAGCGACCCATCGTCATTCTTCTCGATCGACTGAAACGGTGCGTTAAACTTGAAATCGATCCCCTTGGTCATCGAAATCTGGAGCAGCCGGTCGCGGATCTGTTCGTCATAGCCGCGCAGGATCGTGTCGCCGCGATTGACGATCGTCACCTTGCTGCCGAATTCGTTGAAGATGCCGGCGAACTCGTTGGCGATATAGCCGCCGCCCGCGATGATGATGCGCTTCGGCAGCGTTTCGAGATGGAAGACCTCGTTCGACGTGATCGCATGCTGGCTGCCCGGAAATTCGGGGACGTGCGGCCAGCCGCCTGTCGCGATCAGGATGCGTTCGGCGGTAAGCTCGGTCCCGTCGGCGAGGCGCACCTTCTGCGGCCCGGCGACCGTCGCGCGCGTCCGGAGGACGGTCACCTTGTGATTGTCGAGCGTCTGGCCGTAGAGGCCTTCGAGCCGGTCGACCTCGGCAAGCACATTGTCGCGCAGCACCGGCCAGTCGAACTTGCAGTCGGGGACATCCCAGCCGAACTTGCGCGCGTCGTGGATATCTTCGGCGAAATGAGCGCCGTAAACGAGCAATTTCTTGGGCACGCAGCCGCGGATCACGCAGGTCCCACCGACCCGATACTCTTCGGCCACCGCAACGCGCGCGCCGTGCGATGCCGCGATGCGCGACGCGCGGACCCCGCCCGAACCGGCGCCGATAACGAAGAGATCATAGTCGAAATCACTCATGTATAACCCCTGAATTGGACAGGCAGGCATTCGTGCCCGGCGCCTATGTGGTTACACCGGCGCGGCTTGCCAATCGAAATTTGCGCTCAGTGTCAGCGATGCGCGCTCAATCGCCGAGCGCCGCCTGCATCAATGCCTGCGTCGCGGCGTCGAACTCGACCGTTCCTTCGGCAAGTCCTTTCGCCATTTCCTTGCCCAGCTCGACCCCGAACTGGTCGAACGGGTTGATGCCAAGCAGCACGGCGTTGGCGAAGACGCGATGCTCGTAGAAAGCGATCAGCGCGCCGAGGCTGCGCGGTGTCACCTGATTGAGCAGGATCGTCGTCGAGGGGCGGTCGCCCGGGTAGTTGCGGGCGCCGTCCTCGCTTGCACGCCCCGCCATCAGCGCCGCCCCCTGCGCGATACAATTGGCAACGAGCGTCTCGTGATGCGCATCGTCGAGCAGGTGGTCGGGCTCGCGCGCGATGACAAATTCGACCGGGGTCAGATGCGTCCCCTGATGGAGCAGCTGAAACACCGCATGCTGCGCGTCGGTGCCGACACCGCCCCAGGTAATCGGCGCGGTCTGTTGCGCGAGCGGCTGGCCATCGAAAGTTACCGACTTGCCGTTCGATTCCATTTCGAGTTGCTGGAGATAGTCAGGAAGCAGGCGCAATCGTTCATCGTAAGCGAAGACCGCGCGCGTCTGGCAACCAAGCCGGTTCGTGTAAACCTGATCGGCGAAGGCCGCGAGAAGGCAGATATTGTCAGCGCCGTCGGCGAGGCGGAAATGGCGGTCCATCTCGGCCGCCCCTTCGAGCAAGTCGGCGAAGGCGTCCCAGCCCAATGCGAGCGCCGCAGGAAAGCCGATCGACGACCAGAGCGAATAGCGCCCTCCGACGGTTTCGCTGAAGGGCAGGATGCGCGTTTCGTCGATCCCCCACTCCATCGCGCGCTCGGGCTTGGCGGTCAGCGCGACAAACCGGCCGAGCGGATCCTCGACCCCCGCCTCGTCGAGCCATTGCAGCGCCGAATTGGCGTTGAGCAACGTCTCGGTGGTGGTGAAGGTCTTGGAGGCGACGGCAACCAGCGTATGTTCGGCGCTGAACTTTGCAAAGGCTTCGTCGAGCGCGGCGCCGTCTACGTTCGACACCACCGCGACGTCATAGCGGTCGCTATGACGGCCGAGCGCATCGACGAGCAGGTCGGGGCCGAGCGCCGATCCGCCGATGCCGATATGAAGCAAATGGCGGATCTCACCGAACGCCCCCGCTTCGATCGCATCGATCATCATCCGCATTCGCTGGTGCAGCGCCTGCGCCACATGCACCGATTCCGGCGCCCCGTCGCCGCGTTCGGCGCTATGTTCGGCCGCGCGTCCCTCGGTCGGATTGGCGATGCCCCCGGCAAAAAGCGTCTTGCGGCGCCCCTGGAAATCCTGCGCCGCCGCAAGATCCGACAGCGTCGCGATTGCAGCGTCGTCGAGATGCGTCTTGGCGAAATCGAAGCGGATATCGGCGACGCTTCGCACGAGCGCCTGCAACCGCCTTTGGGGATCGGCGGCGACCAGCTCGGTCAGCCTTTGCGGCTGCCAGTCGGAAAGGGCCTGCCAGGCCTGAGCGGCGGTCTTCATGCGCATATGTCCTCGAAGGAGTGAATCTTCCGGCTTTCTCTAAGCCCGCGCTTCCTCGCACGCCAGTGCCGTCCGCCGATATTCGCTTGACGTGGCAACCTATTCATCGCCAATGCGCGGCATGACCAACGCCAGCTTTACCGCCGATGTGACGCCTCCGACCGAACCCGCGCCGTCCGCCCCGACCCCGGCGCCGGTGTCCGCGAAGGAAGAAGCCGTCGACACCGTCCGCTTCCTCGCGCTGCTCGCGATCGCGGTCCTGATCTTCCGCAGCTTTTTCCTGTCGCCTTTCAACATCCCGTCGGAATCCATGCAGCCGCGCCTGCTGATCGGCGACTATCTGCTCGTGAACAAGATGGCCTATGGCTATTCGAAATACAGCCTGCCGTTCAGCGTTCCGCTGATCCCGGGTCGCATTTTCCCGCGCACGCCCGAACGCGGCGATGTCGTCGTGTTTAAGGCGCCGCCGGTCAACGACAATGATTATATCAAGCGCGTCATCGGCCTGCCCGGCGACAGCGTGCAGGTAAAGGACGGCATCGTCTGGCTGAACGGCAAGCCCCTGAAACGCGAGGCGATGCCCGACCTCGTCATTCCGGTGACGCAGAACATGATCGACGCATCGCGGGCGACGGGCACGCTGCCTTGTTATTCGCCCGAATTCGAGGAAATCTCCGCCGACGGCCAGCGCCAGTGCCGCTACAAGCAGTTTAGGGAAACGCTGCCCAGCGGCAAAAGCTATGCGATCCTCGACATCACCAACATTCCCGAGGACAATACGCCGCTCGTCACCGTTCCCGCTGGCCATTTGTTCCTAATGGGCGACAACCGCGACCGCAGCGCCGACAGCCGTTTCCCCGCGATGGAAAATCAGGGCATCGGCCTTGTCCCCGAAGAGAATCTGGTCGGCCATGCTCTTGTCGGCATGTTCTCGACCGACGGGTCGGCCAGCTGGATCAACCCGATCAGCTGGTTCACCGCCGCCCGCTGGAGCCGCATCGGGGACGGTTTTTGAACGATCCCCTCGACACCGGGGCGCTCGCCGGAATCATCGGCGGCGCTCCGGGCGATCCGGCGCTCTACGATCTGGCGCTGACGCACGGAAGCACTGGACGCGCCGATTATCAGCGGCTCGAATTTCTCGGCGACCGCGTGCTCGGGCTCGTGATCGCGGCAGAACTCTACACACGCTTCCCCGCCGCCAGCGAAGGCGAAATGTCGTCGCGGTTGCATGTGCTGGCGTCGGGCGCGACCTGCGCCGCGGTCGCGCGCAAGCTCGACCTCACCGCGCTCATTCGGTTCGGCGCGCAGGCCCGCAACGATGGCGGGCGCTACAGCGACAATATCGCCGCCGATGCGATGGAGGCCTTGATCGGCGCGCTCTGGCTCGACAAGGGCGCCGATGCCGCGCGCCGTTTCATCCTCGCGCACTGGGGCGAGATGATCGACGGCCAGCTGGCCGCGCCCAAACATCCCAAGGCGGCGCTGCAGGAATGGGCGCTCGCACGCAAACGCCGCCCGCCCGAATATGAGATCGTCTCGCGCGAAGGACCTGACCACGCACCGCGTTTTCGCGTCGCGGTGAGCGTCGGCAAGCTCGCCCGCGCCGAAGCCGAGGGCGCGTCGAAACAGGCGGCCGAGAAGGCCGCGGCGGCGGCGCTGCTTGCCGAACTTGAAGGAATGAAGCCATGACCCACCACTGCGGTTTCGTCGCCGTCGTCGGCGCGCCCAATGCGGGCAAGTCGACGATCGTCAACGCGCTCGTCGGCCAGAAGGTCGCGATCGTCAGCCCCAAGGCACAGACGACGCGGACGCGCCTGATGGGCGTCGCGATGGAGGGCGAGGCGCAGATCGTCCTGATCGACACGCCCGGCATTTTCGCCCCGACGCGCCGCCTAGACCGTGCGATGGTCGCCGCCGCCTGGGGCAGTCTCGAAGAAGCCGAGGCGATTCTCGTCATGGTCGATGCCGCTGCCAAGCTGACCGGCCGCGTCGAGCGCGTGATCGAGGGTATCGCGAACCGGCCCGAGAAGAAATATCTGGTGCTGAACAAGGTCGACCTGACCAAGAAGGACAAGCTGCTCACGATCGCGACCGATCTCAACGGCCGCGTCGCCTTCGACGAAACCTTCTTCATTTCGGCCAGCAGCGGCGACGGCGTTCCCGAACTCAAGGCGCATCTTGCCAAACTGATGCCCGAGGGGCCTTGGCATTTCCCCGAGGACGAGGTCAGCGACGCGCCCGAACGGATGCTGGCGGCCGAAATTACGCGCGAGCAGCTCTATCGCCAGCTTCACGAAGAATTGCCCTATCAGTCGACGGTCGAGACCGAGCTGTTCAAGACTCGTCCCGACGGCAGCGCCGAAATCCACCAGCAGATTTTTGTCGCGCGCGACAACCAGCGCGCGATCGTGCTCGGCAAGGGAGGCGCGCGCATCAAGGAAATCGGCGCGCGCGCGCGGGCCGAGCTGACCGAGTTGATGGGCCGCAAGGTTCACCTGTTCCTGCACGTCAAGGTCAAGGAAAATTGGGACGAGGACCGTAGCGTCTATCGCGACATGGGGCTCGACTGGGTCGACTAAATCCGCCGGCAGTCGTTCGGCGGCGGATTGCCGTCGAAGCGCGCGGTGATCCAGCCGATCGTTTCCTGCGCGCTGTCCTTCGCGCTCGCGCCATGATCGCCGGTCATGTCGATCCAGCGCGTCGGCGTTCCGCGCCGGCACACGGCCTTCGCGAACTTGCGTGTGACCGCGGGCGCGACGATCGTATCCTTGCTGCTTTGCGCGATCAGCAGCGGCCCCGGCACCCGCGCCGGATCGACGCTGTTGGCGCGTTCGAACGAGCCAAACGGCTCGATCTTTTCGATATCCTTGCCCTTTGTCGCGCGGGCGACGGTCAGGATGCCGAGGATCGTGCGGAGCTTCGGCTTCTTGTGAAATTCGACGCAATTATTTTGCGCCAGCCGGTTGATGACGCCCTGGTTCGTTCGGTTGGCAATCGGATCAAGCGAAAAGCCGTAGAGCGTCGACCAGCTGTGCAGCGCGAAGGAGAGCAGCAGCGCCCGCGCATTCTTGTCGCTGCCTTCGCGCAAATTGGCGCCGAGATCGGTCGGCGGCGCCGCCGCCGCGGTGCCAACGAGCGTCAGGTCCGGCGCGTAGCTGCGCGCCGAGATCGCGGTCCACAGCGCCGCATGGCCGCCCTGCGATTCGCCCCAGACGGCAAAATCGCCGCCCGCAGCCGCACCGGGAATTTCGCGTGCAGCGCGCACCGCGTCGAGCACCGCATTGGCGGTATCCGGGCCGACGAGAAACGGGTGCATCGTCGGGCTGCCGAGTCCGATATAGTCGGGCGCAACGACAACATAACCGCTGCGCACCGCATCCATCCCCGCCGAATATTCGAAGAAACTGGGGCTGAGCGACGGCGCGCATTTCTCCATGACGCCCCACGCGCCGTGCGTCCAGGCGATGACACGACGCGGCCGCGCCGGGATCGCCTCCATCGGGGCGGCGACGATGCCGGTGACCGCAAAGCGCTGGCCGTTGCCGTTCGTCGTCCAATATTGCACGCGCCACGCCTGTGTGCCGGGCGGCGTGTCGGGCATCGGCTGGGCGGAGATCAGATAGCCGGTCTGCTGCGCCGTGGCGGGCAGGGCTAGCGTGGACACGATGCCGAGCAGGACGGCAGCAAAGAGGTGGCGCATGGACGTATCTCCCCGATGTCACCCCTTTATCACGGGTTCGGGAAGTCTGAAACGCCGGGAGTCATCCCTCCCCAAGCTTCGTCATTCCCGCGAACTTGAGGGCACCGATACAATAACTATGAGGGTTGCTCGACAAGCTAGTGCCGCCCCTATCCAGATCATCCAATGATCATATTTTCGGTGCGCCAGTAACGCACCGGGTCTTTCCATTCCAGTGGTTGGTGATAGGGAATTTGTTGCGAGCAATAAATTGGGGGCATGAATGCGGTGTAAAACGGGGCAACGATTTCACGCGACCACGCGAACTCGATGCAAGATAATTCTATCCGCGCTTTTCTTTTCCGCCTGCGGCACGCCAGCGCTCGCAGACAATACGAAACCGACGGAATCCAGTAACTTTACTCCCCTGCCGACGAGTGCCTTTGCCGAACTTCCCTTTGTCGAAGATGTGGAGCTATCGCCCGACGGCACCCAGTTGGCGGGGCTCTTTGGGATCGGAGGCGAGCAGCGCATCATGATGATGCCTATCGTCGGCGACAGGTCCAAGGGGGTCATGATCGCTGTTCCGGATCAGACTCAGGTTGCCTGGATTCGCTGGGTTGGCAACGACAACGTCATCGTGGGCCTATCCGCGCTTTTGCCGGTCGAGACCGATCGCTGGTATATATCGCGCCTGATCGGCATCGACCGCAGCACCGGAAAGATAACCAAGCTCCTGTGGGACCTTGGCGGGCAGAATGCTTCTGATGTTCTGTGGATACCAGCCGATGGCAGCAAGGAGATACTCGTTGCCGCTCAAAGCTCGATCTACAGCAACATCCCTGGCTTCTGGCCGGCGGTTTACCGGGTTGACGTGGCGACCGGGCGCAAACGTGTAGTCGAAAAGGGCCGGGCCGATGTCGTCGACTGGGGCGCCGATCATCTCGGCCGCGTGCGTTTCGGCATCGGCTATCGCGATACGACGACCAAATCGACCCTGCTCTTCCGATCGAGCGGCGAACGCGCGTTGCGCGTCATCGACAGCGCAAAGCTCGGTGACGAAGAGGAACTGACCATTCCCTTTTACTTCGTCCCCGACAGCAATCGCGGCTTCGTAATCAAGGAGAACGCAAGCGGTCGATCAGCAGTTGTCGAGATCGACATTCCGACCGGTAAGGATGTGCGAACGGTTTATGCCGATGACGAAGCGGATGTCGAACGCGTTTTGATGGCGTCCGACGGATCAAAACTGCTCGGGGTCAGCACAAGCGATCGGGATACGCCGCTGCGCTGGCTCGATCCTGCGATGGCCGCTCATCAAAAGACGCTTGAAGCGGCATCGCCGAATTCGGTCGTGCGGGTTGAAAGCTTCAGCGACGATCAAAAAAAGTTGCTCGTCCGGTTCAGCACGCCCGACAATCCGGGCCTGCTCTTTTATTTCGATGCGGTGACCGGCGACCTTATCAAGCTGGCAGCGATGAACGATACGCTCGACGGCAAGCGTCTCTCGCGGGCAAAGATGATCCAGTACAAGGCACGCGATGGGCTGGAGATCGAAGGCGTGCTGACGATGCCGCGCGGCCGGAACAGCAAAAATCTACCGCTCGTCGTCATGCCGCATGGCGGGCCTTGGGCGCATGACACGCTGACCTACGATTATTGGGCCCAATTTCTTGCCGAGCGCGGCTACGCTGTACTCCAGCCCAATTTCCGGGGATCGACCGGTTACGGAATTGCCTTCGAAAAGGCCGGCCAGGGACAGCTGGGCTTCGCGATGCAGGACGACATTACCGACGGCGTGCGCTGGGCTGTTGCAGAAGGGATCGCCGATCCCAAACGCGTCTGTATCGTCGGCGGCTCATATGGCGGCTACGCTGCGATGTGGGGGATCGCGAAGGACCCAGACCTCTATCGCTGCGCGGTCTCGATCAACGGCGTCGCCAACCTCCGCCGCGAAGTCAACGACTTCGGCGGCATGATACGCAAGCGTCTCTATCGCGGGCAGTGGCAGAAAATGACCCCCGACTTCGCGGCAGTTTCCCCGATCAACGCCATAGCGCGGATCAAAGCTCCGCTGCTGCTGATCCATGGAAAGAAGGACGTGACGGTCGACCATGCTCAGTCGGCACGTATGTATTCCGCTATGACGAAGGCCGGCAAGGCTGTCGAATTTGTCTCGGTCCCGCTTGCCGACCATTATTTTACGCGGGAAGCCGACCGGATGACATTGCTCACGTCGATCGAACGCTTCCTCGCCAAGCATAACCCGCCCGACTGACCAGCGTCAGGGGAACACCCACAAAACCGTTCGACGAGTTACGGCTTGTTTACAACACATAAAACGAACCCGCCAAGCAAGGGATCTTTTCGCCATAAATCGAAATTTCAAGCGAATTATAACAATGGTGCGCTCGGGAAAGCGGGAATGACGAATTTAGAGGACGAGCCGCTTCAGACTTGACTATTCGGCGGCCTTCTTCTTCGCTGGCGCCTTCTTGGCTGCTGGCTTTTTCGCGGGTGTCTTCTTTTTCGGCGCGGCCTTCTTCTTGCCCTTTGCCGGGCCTTTGGCGGCGCGCGCGTCGATCAGCGCGATCGCCTCTTCCAGCGTCAACGTCGCCGGATCGGCGGTCTTGGGCAGTGTCGCGTTGGTCGTGCCGTCGGTAACATAGGGACCGAAGCGCCCTTCCATCAGCTTCATCTCGCCGCCGCTCGTCGGGTGCGGGCCGAAGGTGTTGAGCGGTTCGGCCTTGGTCCGCCCGCGCCCACCGCCCGCCGCGGCTTCGGCGATGCGGACGACCGCGGCATTCATTCCGATGTCGAAAATCTCGGCGGTGCCCGTCAGCTTCGCATATTTGCCGTCGTGGAGCAGATAAGGACCGTAGCGCCCCAGCCCCGCCATGATCGGCTTGCCACTTTCGGGATGCACGCCGACTTCGCGCGGCAGGCTCAAGAGCCGCAGCGCATAATCGAGATCGAAATCCTCGCCCGGAATATCCTTGGGGATCGACGAGCGCTTCGCTTCCTTGCCGTCGCCGAGCTGGATATAGGGACCGAAACGCCCGCTGCGCTTTGTGACTTCCAGACCGCTTTCGGGATCGTTGCCGAGTGTCTCGGGTCCTGTATCGGCGCCGTCACCGCCACCCGGCTGCGCGAATTTGCGCGTATATTTGCAGTCGGGATAATTGCTGCACGCGATGAACGGGCCGAATTTGCCGCCGCGCAGCGCGAGCCGCCCGGTGCCGCAATTGGGGCAGAGACGCGGGTCGCTGCCGTCGCCCTTGTCGGGGAAAAGATAGGGGCCGAGAAATTCGTCGAGCGCCGCGGTGATCTCCGACGGCTTTTGTTCCATCACCTCGCCGGTACGCGGCTTGAAATCGCGCCAGAAGCGTTCGAGCACCGCCTGCCACTGCGCGCGGCCGCCCGAGACGTCGTCGAGTTCTTCCTCGAGCCCCGCGGTGAAATCATAACCGACATAGCGTTCGAAGAAGCGCTCGAGGAAAGCCGTGAGCAAGCGTCCGCTTTCTTCGGGAATAAAGCGGTTCTTCTCGACCGTCACATAGGCGCGGTCCTTCAGTACCTGCAGGATCGAGGCATAGGTCGACGGGCGCCCGATGCCGAGCTCCTCCATCTTCTTGACGAGGCTCGCTTCCGAATAGCGCGGCGGCGGCTGCGTCTCGTGGCTTTCGACCTCGACGCCGGTCTTCGCCGGCGCATCGCCCTTCGCCATCGCGGGGAGCAGGCGCGCGTCGTCGTCTTCCGCGCTATCGTCGCGGCCCTCGTCATAGAGCGCAAGGAAGCCGGGGAATTTCACCACCTGCCCGGTCGCGCGCATCACCGTCTTGCCGGTGCCGTCCGAAAGATCGACGCTCGTGCGTTCGAGCCGCGCCGACGCCATCTGGCTCGCCAGCGCGCGCTTCCAGATCAGTTCGTAGAGGCGCGCGTGGTCGCCGCTTCCCGCCTTATCCTTCGAAAAATCGGTCGGGCGGATCGCTTCGTGCGCTTCCTGCGCATTCTTTGCCTTGGTCTGATACTGCCGCGGCTGGTCGGGAACATAGCCGCCGTCGTAGCGTGTCGCGATCGCCTTGCGCGCCGCACTGATCGCGCTGCCGTCCATCTGGACCCCGTCTGTCCGCATATAGGTGATCGCGCCATCCTCGTAGAGCGCCTGCGCGATCCGCATCGTGTGGCTCGCCGAGAATCCGAGCTTGCGCGCCGCCTCCTGCTGCAACGTCGAAGTGGTGAAGGGCGGCGGCGGGTTGCGCGTCAGCGGCTTGGTCTCCACCGTGTCGACGGTAAAATGGCCCGCCATCACATCGGCTTCGGCGGCGCGGGCATCGGCTTCGTTCGTGATCGACAACCGCTCGATCTTGTCGCCCTTCCACCGCGACAGCCGCGCCTTGAACGGCGTGCCGCCCATCTCGAACAGGCCGGTCACCGACCAATATTGCTGCGCGACAAAGGCTTCGATCTCGCGCTCGCGCTCGACCACCAGCCGCAGTGCGACCGACTGCACGCGCCCCGCCGATTTGGCGCCGGGCAGCTTGCGCCACAGCACCGGCGACAGGGTGAAGCCGACAAGATAGTCCAGCGCGCGGCGCGCGCGATAGGCGTCGATCAGGTCGGTATCGAGCTCGCGCGGATGCGCCATCGCGTCGGTCACTGCCTGCTTGGTGATCGCGTTGAAGGTCACGCGATCGACCGACTGCGGCAACGCCTTCTTGCTTCGCAGCAATTCCTGAACATGCCAGCTGATCGCCTCGCCCTCGCGGTCAGGGTCAGTCGCGAGGATCAGACGGTCGGCGCCCTTTGCGGCGTCCGAAATTTCCTTCAGCCGCTTCGCCTTGTCGGGATAAAGCTGCCACTGCATCGCAAAGCCGTCGTCGGGATCGACCGAGCCGTCCTTGGGCGGCAGGTCGCGGACATGACCATAGCTCGCCAGGACCTTGAAATCGCGTCCGAGATATTTCTCGATCGTCTTCGCCTTTGCAGGCGATTCCACAATTACCAATTGCATTGAAAAATTCGTTCCCCGAAAACTCTTACGTACGTACGCGCGAGGGTGGCGCCGCCGTGCTGTGCGTCAACTGAAAATTTCCTGCAAGGTCGATGCGGGCTGCTCGATATTCAAGAGCAGCGCGACCGCCGCCAGATAGCTGCCCACTTGCCCCGCACTCGACAGGAGGTTGATCATCGTCAGCCAAGCGAACTCATGACCGTTGGTGAATGACGGTCGGTAGAGGTCGAGGGCCAGCGGCGCCGCCGACATCGCAAACAGAATCGCGCCGACGCCGAGCGCAGCGGGCCAATGCGACTCTAGCATTTCCCAACTACGCGCCATCGCCGCCCGGCGCCCGCCCCCATCGCGAATCAGGATAACGCTGGCGAGATACCAGCGCGCGAACAGATAGAGGCCCGGTAGAACAAGCAAAAGCAGGCCGACGAGAATGCCCAATCCGATGAAAAGGCCCTGAAGATAGACGGTCAGCGAATTGACGATCGACACTCTCGGCACAACGCCCGCGCGTTCCAATACTTCGCGCGTCAACCAAACCTGCACGAAGGTGATGGCGATGCCATAGAAAATGAGTACAACCGATCCACTGTCGTTGGCACGTTCGATCCCGATATCGGAGAGGATGCCGATCAATGTCATCAACAGCCATGCGATCAGCACGGTGACCGGCATGACGGAGACGATGCCCCATGACCGGCGCAGGGTCGGAACCAGCAATGACGCCTCGAACTGCACGTAGCCCGATCCCCATACCCCGATATCGGGTTGGATTTTGCGGACGCCCTGCGGCCCGTCAAGGCCAAAGGGCGTCCGCGCCCGACCAGACCTCAGCGAAGCGCGCCGAGCTGTCCGATCAGCAATGTATTTGCCAGACTCGCGGCCTTCACCGCGCCGGCTTCATAAGCCTCGGGCTTGGCGGTGAACTGGAATTTGCGCGTCTTTCCGAAGCGCGGCAACCCGATATTGGCGGCGGCCGCAAGTCCGCCTACAACATTCGCCGTCGATTGCACCGCCTTCTCGGTGCCGGTTGAGGCGTCGGCCTTTTCGACAAACTCGCCCTCGACCGCGACCGGCGCCTTGACCGTGATGATCGATTGCTTCCCGTTCGGGGCAATCAGCGTCACGCGCGAATAGTCGGCGGTGACGGACAGGCCGCTGTTGACCTCGATCCCGCCGCCGAAACTGAAGGCGCCCGGACGTTTCTGGTTCGAAAAGTCGATAAGATAGGTCACGTCGATCACGCCAACGCCCGCATCCCTGGCATAGTTGGTCAGCGCCATGCTGGCCTGCCCGATCGACATGTTCATGCCGATCCCGCCAAAGCCGCCGCCGCCCGAATGGTCACCTGGGATCATCAATAGCGAAGGTAGCGCCGAAGGTTTGAAATAGGTCGCCTTGCCCTTGCTGCCCTTTTCGAGCTGGACCGAAAGCTCCAGCGGCACGTCGAGCGATTTTGTTTTTGCCAAAGCGGTGTGGCCGAACAAGGCGTCGGGCGGCTGCACCGCAAAGCCTTGCGCCGCCAATTGCCCGACAAAGTCGGCATAGGCGGCATCGGCGATCGATTGCATCATCGATGGCGTCACGCCGACAAGTTCGCTCTTCGCCTTGGTTGCCCCGCCAAACGCGCCCATCAACCCGCCGGTGGCGGCCTTGCTGTCGGTCGATTCGAAGATGAAGCCGACGTTGAACGCACCAATCGCAACCGTCGTGACGCCTTTCGCGTTCGACGGCCCGGAAATCTTGACCGGTTCTTTTTCCTTGGCAGCAATGGCGGCGGGCTGTGCCAGCATCGCGACCACGGCGATGCCCACTAACAGTTTTCTCATGGGTCTTCCCCCTCCGACTCCCCGCCCCGCCGGTCGACCCATCCGACCGGAAAAGGGAGTTATCGAAGCAACCCACGCCCCCGCATCGGCCAGATGCGGGGGTCATGTCAAGGCCGTGACGTCAACGCGTTAGCCGTTCTGCCAGTTGAAGTCGGCAGGCAAAACGCATTTCCCAGCATCATATTTGCCCACGCTGCGGATGATCTCCCGATCCTCGGGCTCGATCCGGCGGCCGCTGATCTGGCTGTCGATCAAGCGGCGGACGAGGGCGTCAAGGCGAGTGACCAGATAGCAGTCGACCGCCGGCGGCGCGTGCGGATTGCCCACCCCGCTGTCGTCGGTGAGGAACAGGTAGCGCGACTGGGTTGCGGCCGCCATCGCGCGCATCGCATATTCGGCCTTGTCGGCGACGCCCGAGGCCGCGACGGGGGTGATATGGATGCGTTTCGCGCGCGCCGCTTCCGCTGCGGCCCATGTCCGCCCGAACCGGTCGTCGTGCGGCGGCGCATCGGCGACGAGCAGCAGCGACTTCACCGCATCGGGGCGCCAGTCCTGCCCGACCGCGCGGATCATCGCCTGGTCCATCGCTTCGGGATAATCACCGCCGCCATTGGCATTCTGCCGTGCCAGCGCGCCCTGCACGCGCCCGATGTCGCGATCGAACGCCACCGTCCGCGTAACATAATCGTCGCCCAGGTCGCGATAGAAGACAAAGCCGATGCGAATGTCGAGATCGCGGTGCTTTGCTGTGATCGCGCTGATGATCGACCGCAGTTCGGACTGAAGGTAATTGATCTCGTCGCCCATGCTGCCCGTCGTGTCGACGACGAGCATCAGGTCGAGCTTGGTCACCTTGGTCGCCGCCTGGTTTGCGGTAAGCCCGACGAGTTGCCCTCCCGCGGCGTTGGAGACGAACACGGGCCGCGCGTCGGCGATGCTCCGCCCGGCCTTGCGCGCCGAAACGGTGATCCGCTCGCTCAGCCGGTCGAGGCCAGGGAAAAAGACGGTGCTGCCGTCGGCCTGCGTCGCCATCGTGATGCTGTTGCCGTCGCTGCATGTCACGACAACGTCGGCAAAAGGGACCGGCTGGCCGTTGCGATCATTGACCTTGACCGTCACGACGCGCGTAGTGTCGACGCGTGGCAGGCTGCGCACCTCCTGCCCCAGATCGCCGGAGCGCCCGACATAGGCGGCATAAAGCTCGGGGTTGAGTAGGTCGTCATGCTCGCCCGCGGTCAAAACGCCCGACTGCGGTTGCGGCCGCGGATAGGGACGCGGCGGCACGATGCCGGGCGCAACGCGCGAAAAGTCGGACGAAGAGCCCGCTGGCGGTGCGGATGCCTCGGCGGCGGCCTCGCGAGCTTCGCCGTCAACCCGCGAACCGGTCACCACGACGTCGCGCGCGGGCTCCTCGTAAATCGGCGACGGTGACGGCGGCGGAGGCGGCGGCGGAGGCGCCATCGTCGGCATCGCCTCGGCGCGCGTACGCTTGCTGCCCTTCGTCTTGATACCGCCGCTCGATGACTGCTGTTGCGACCGCGCCGCGGGCTCGAGTTGCGGCAGGGGACCGGCATTACGGCAATAGCCTTGGTCGCCGGTCGCAGAGCTAAATGCCATCGCGGCAGGAATTGGCGAGGGCGCGGCGGCTAGAACCGCGACCATGGTAACGCTCGTCATGAAACGGCTACGCATCATCAATCTCCCCGCGATGTGACACAATATCATCAAGCTGTCCCCCTGCCTCTGAACCGTGGCTGAACCGCGATGAAACGTTTATTTACGGCGGGTTACGATGCTATGCAGCCGATCACAGGAGCGAAATTTTTGCCCCAGCATGGCGTTCGACCCGACCCGCCAGTTCGAGTTCGAGCAGGATCAACTGCACGGTCGACGCCGCCTGTCCCGACTGCCGAACCAACTCGTCGATCGCCACTGGGGTCGGGCCGAGCAGATCGACCAGCGCGCGGCGCTCCCCGTCCCCGGCGTCGGACGATGGAGGCACGCCGGCATATCGCGACGGCGGCTCACGAACCATACGGGCATCGATCGGGCCGACCGCTTCCAGCACATCGTCAACGGTCTGGATCAGCGTTGCGCCTTCGCGGATTAGCAGGTTGCAGCCCTGCGCGCGCGGATCGAGCGGCGAGCCCGGCACCGCCATCACCTCGCGGCCATAATCGCCGGCGCGCCGTGCGGTGATCAGCGACCCCGATTTCGGCGCGGCCTCGATCACGACCGTTCCATGCGCCAGCCCCGCGATAATCCGGTTGCGCGACGGGAAATGCCGCGCGAGCGGTTCGGCGCCCGGCGGTTGTTCGGCGATAAGCAGCTGGTCGCTTGCGATCTTTTCCTGCAACGCGGCATTTTCGGGCGGAAAGGCGATGTCGATCCCGCTCGCAATCACGCCGACCGTCGCTCCGCCGAGCGCGCCGACATGCGCCGCCGTGTCGACCCCCCGCGCCAGGCCGCTGACGACCGTTATGTCGCGCGCCGCCAGATCGGCGGCGAGTTGCCGGGCGAAGCGGCATGCGACCGCCGAAGCATTACGTGCACCGACGATAGCCACGCACGGCTGGCGCAGCATTGCGGTGTCCCCGCGCACCGCCACGACCGGCGGCGCACCCTCGATCTCGCGCAGCAGCGGCGAATAATCCAGTTCGTCGCTGAAGACATGCCGGGCGCCAAGCGCTGCTACACGCTCGACCTCGCGCTCCGCAATGTCGAGCGGCGCGATGCGCGGACGTCCCGCGCCGCCGCGCAGGACAAGGTCGGGCAAGGCATCGAGTGCGGCTTCGCCCGATCCGAAGCGTGCCATGAGCTGGTGCCAGCTTACGGGTCCGACGTGCGGCGTGCGGATCAGCCGCAGTCGTGCGAGCCGCTCGGCGTGGGTCACGCAGGCTCCTTGCTGGCGCCGACCCGCGGCTCGGTTCCGGCGCGCAACCGCGCGATATTTTCGCGGTGCCGCCAGAGCACGATCACCGCGAGCCCCGCGAGACCGATCGCATAGACCGGATAACCGAAGGCCAGCGCGGCGACCGGCGCCGACACCGCGCCCAGCATCCCGCCCAATGACGAAATACGCGCAAGCAATACTGTGCCGATCCACACGATCGCGAAGACCAGTCCGATCGGCCAGGCCAGCGCAAACGCAAGGCCGAGCAGCGTTGCAACCCCCTTGCCGCCGCGAAAGCCCAGCCAGACGGGGTAGCAATGGCCGATCATCGCCGCCGCGCCGGCGATCATCGCGGCGTGGTCGCCCAGTTCGGGGACGAAGTGTCGAGCGAGCAGGACCGCGACGGCGCCCTTGGCCCCGTCCAGGACCAGCGTTGCCGCCGCCAGCCCCTTCCGCCCTGTACGCAGCACGTTGGTCGCGCCGATATTGCCCGACCCGATCCGGCGCAGATCGCCCGCGCCGAACAGGCGCGTCAGGATGACGCCAAAGGGGATCGAGCCGAGAAGATAGCCGACCGCGACCAGCAAAAACAACGTCATGGAAATCCCCGCTCCGTTTCGGCCTCACGCCGGTTAGGTCAATGTGGCGATGTTCGCCGATGCAATCAATCGATTAGCACGCCGGACCCGCCAAAATGGATTTGATAGACGATGCCGCTGCCTGCTAGGCGACGCCGATGCACGCCCCCGCTCCCGATGCGCCCATTATTTTCTTCGACAGCGGCCTTGGCGGGCTCACCGTGCTCGGCCCGACCCGCGCGCTGCTACCGACCGCGCCGATCGTCTACGCCGCCGACTATGCCGGGCTGCCCTATGGCAAGAAGAGCGACGAGGAACTCGCGGCGCGCGTCCCAGCGCTGCTCGGCCGCCTCGTCGAGCGGTATCAGCCGCGGCTCGCCGTCATCGCGTGTAACACCGCGTCAACGATCGCTCTCGGCCACGTCCGCGCCGCGCTCGACCTGCCGATCGTCGGCACCGTGCCCGCGATCAAGCCGGCGGCCGAAATGACGAAGACCGGAGTCATCGGTGTCCTCGGCACCGAAGCGACGGTCCGCCAACCCTATGTCGACGATCTGAGCGCGCGCTTCGCCGACGGAAAGACCGTTCTGCGCCACGGCAGCCCCGGGCTCGTCACCGGTGCCGAAGCAAAGCTGCGCGGCGAGAGGATCGATCCCGCTGCCATCGCGCGCGCCGTGTCGGGCCTCCGCGACCAGCCCGGAGGCGAAGCGATGGATGTCGTGGTACTCGCATGTACCCATTTCCCCCTGCTGCGCGATGAATTGCAGGCCGCTGTCGGCCCCAACACCCGGCTGATCGACGGAGCCGAAGGGATCGCGCGCCGGATCGCCCATTTGACCGAAGGCCAGCATTGGCCTGCCCAGGCGGTGCCCGGCATAGCGGTCTTCACGCGCACCGCCGAGCACCCACCGCCGCCACTCGCCGCACTCGCGCCCTATGGCATCGCTGCGATCGAGACGATCTAGGGTCAGGACCCATTAATTCCGCGCTCGAGGTTTGAAGCGATTTTGCTCAGGACGAGGAGAAAAGGCGAAGGAATATGTCCCGCTATTCGATGCCGCCGGCGCACCCCGCCAGCCACGCGCGGTCTTCGGGTCTCGGGCCCTGCTCGCCGAGTTCATCCACGCGGGGCATCCCCAGTCGCTCGCTCGTGCCCGTACAGGCACGGGCATCGCGCCCGCCTTCAACCAGCCGTCCGCCGCACAGGCCGAGCTTCCGGTCGGTGGCCTGCCAGCCCACCTTCGTCGCCCCCGCAGGTGCGGATCCGCTGCAATAGGTGTCGGTCTCCGAACCCGGGTCGCCGCAGATCTTCTCGATATGCGCAACATTGGCTTTCACCCTGCCGACAAAGCGCTGTTCATAATAAGCGTTGGTCGCAAAATAGCGCTGGACCCCGCACAAACGGTCGCCCCGCTGCGCAAGCATCTTATATTCGCAGATTTCTGTGCCTTGATAGGTTTCGCAGCCCATCCAGCTTCCATCGAAAGGCGCCGGTGCCCGCGCGGGGGCCGGGTTCGCGCCCCAAAGGCTAGCGGCAATCGGCACAATGGCGATCATGACAAGACGCATAACGACATTCCTTCTCTTTCCATCGGAAACGCAACTAGCCGCTGCGGATCGAATTGGGCGTGCGATCGATCACAGCGATGGCAGTGCATCAAGGCGGTGGGACAATTTGCCACAGTGCTGCGAATCGTTCGCACTGGCTTTCGGCGCTTTTCGGCGTTATTGGCGCGCATGTTAATAGCCGCTTGGGGAGCGGCGCCCAGAGCTTGACTGGCACCTGACTGCGGGGCTGAAACGTGAATTACAACGATATCTTCGCACGCGCGATCGACCGGCTGCACGAAGAAGGGCGCTACCGCGTCTTCATCGATATCTTGCGCAACAAAGGCGCTTTTCCCAACGCGCGCTGCTTTGCCGGCCATAACGGGCCAAAGCCGATCACCGTCTGGTGTTCTAACGACTATCTCGCGATGGGCCAGCATCCCAAGGTCATCGCCGCGATGGAAGAGGCGCTGCACGACGTCGGCGCCGGTTCGGGCGGCACGCGCAACATCGGCGGCAACACCCATTATCACATCGACCTCGAACATGAGCTCGCCGATCTGCACGGCAAGGACGGCGCTTTGCTCTTCACCTCGGGCTACATCTCGAACGAGGCGACGCTGGGCACGCTCGGCAAGCTGCTGCCGAACTGCATCATCTATTCGGACGAGCTCAACCACGCATCGATGATCGCGGGCATCCGCAATTCGGGCTGCGAAAAGCGCGTGTGGCGCCACAACGATCTCGATCATCTCGAGGAACTGCTGGCGGCCGACGATCCCGAGGCCGCGAAGCTGATCGCGTTCGAAAGCGTCTATTCGATGGACGGCGACGTCGCCCCGATTCACGCGATCTGCGACCTCGCCGAAAAATATAACGCGCTCACCTATTGCGACGAAGTTCATGCCGTCGGCATGTACGGCCCGCGCGGCGGCGGCATCACCGACCGCGACGAGGCCGCGAGCCGTGTCACGATCATCGAAGGCACGCTCGGCAAGGCATTCGGCGTGATGGGCGGCTATATCGCCGCCGACAAGAATATCGTCGATGTGATCCGATCCTACGCGCCGGGCTTCATCTTCACGACCAGCCTGTCACCCGTGCTCGTCGCGGGCGTGCTTGCAAGCGTGCGCCACCTGAAATCGTCGAGCATCGAACGCGACGCGCAGCAGGCCGCCGCCGCTTATCTGAAGCAGAGCTTCCGCGACGCGGGCCTGCCGGTGATGGATTCGACGACGCACATCGTCCCGCTGATGGTCGGCGACCCGGTGCGGGCGAAGAAGATCAGCGACATCCTGCTCGCCGAATATGGCGTCTATGTGCAGCCGATCAATTTCCCGACCGTGCCGCGCGGCACCGAACGCCTGCGCTTCACGCCCGGGCCGGCGCATGACGAAGCGATGATGCGCGAGCTGACGAGCGCGCTGGTCGAAATCTGGGACCGCCTCGAACTGCAGCTCCAGAAGGCCGCGTAGATTGCGCTGGAGCGGCCTGCGTGCAGCGGTAGTCGAACGCTTTGCGCCGGAATTTCAGAAACGGCTCGATATTCACAGCGCCGCTTATGGCGCTTGCACCTGCGGCCACGCATGGCTGACTTTCGACGGCAATATTATCGCAAACTTCTGCACCCGTGCTCACTCTATCGCAAACGGCTGGGAACCAGCCTCGACCAGAGAAAACCCGATGTACCGGAACCAGTATACCGATTTTGGGGAACTGAGCCGACAAGATGCCTATCAAGCCTGCTGGGCGTTCGTCCACGACCTGTCGATTGAGCAGGCATTAAACGACGACGATCCATTGATCCAATCACTCGCCGTGGCCGACAGCCGCATCGGCAAGCGACGCCTTGTACAACTGGACGCATCGCTGCTGCACCGACTGCCCGCCCATATTCTGGAACTGCGTCGAACCATCCTCGGGATCGAACGGCGCAACGCTGCGTGATCGCTAGGTTGACCTATGACGATGTCGTCGTCGGGCGGCGCTCGATCCGCGGCTTTCTCGACAAGCCTGTCCCGCGCGAGTTGATTGCCGAGATTCTCGAGGTCGCGATGCGCGCGCCTTCGTCGTTCAACAACCAGTGCTGGAACTTTTCGGTCGTCACCGGCGAGCCGCTCGCCGCAATCCGAAAGGGCAATACCGAAGGCATTCTTGCCGGAAAGCCCGACAGCCGCGAATTCCGCCGCTTCGACGGCATCGCCGACGACCACCGCGCGCGCCAGATCGAGATCGCCAAGCAATTGTTCGGCGCGATGGGCATCGCACGCGACGACAAGGATGCGCGACAGGATTGGGTGCTGCGCGGTTTTCGCCAGTTCGACGCGCCGGTCAGTGTCGTCGTGACCTACGACCGTGTGCTGCTCGGCAGCGACATCGCGCCCTTCGACTGCGGCGCGGTGACCAATGCGCTGGTCAACGCTGCCTGGTCGCGCGGGCTTGGTTGCGTGATCAACAGCCAGGGGATCATGCAGTCGCCGGTCGTGCGCGAACATGCCCGAATCCCCGAGGATCAGGTGATCATGATCTGCGTCGCGATGGGCTGGCCCGATGCCGATTTCCCGGCGAACGCCGTGGTGTCGAACCGCAAAAGCGTCGACGAAGCAGTCCGGTTCGTCGGGTTCGACGACTGATTCGCAAGCGACAGCCCCTCCGCGAAGCGATAGGTAGGACGCGAATCCGACGCCGTCGATGAAGGGTCGCCATGCCTGCAATGCGTTACAGCTATACCGCCATCGCACTCCATTGGCTCATAGCGCTGCTCCTCGCTTTCCAGATCGCGCTCGGCTGGGCGCTTGAAGGGGATAATGGCCCCGAACTCTTCGCGCGCTATCAGCTCCACAAATCGGTTGGCATCACCATCCTGCTGCTCAGCCTCGCGCGGCTGGCGGCCCGCCTGTTCAGGCCGCGCCCGCCCGCGTCAGATGGTCCCGTGTGGACGCGCATGCTTGCGAACACCGTTCATTGGCTCTTCTACGTTGTGATGATCCTCGGTCCGCTCACGGGCTGGCTGCTCGTCTCGACCGCGCGAGTGCAGGTCCCGACGTTGCTATACGGGATCGTTCCCTGGCCGCACCTGCCCGTCGGGCGCGCCTGGCATGAACCCGCCGAAAGTATCCACGGCGCAATGGCGTGGCTCGCAATCGGGCTGTTCCTGCTCCATATCGCGGGCGCGCTTCGTCACCAGTGGTTGCTCGGCAAGCCCGAACTCCAGCGGATGATCCCGTTTGCAAGCGGGAAAGCGGAAGGCGCCGCGATCGGCGCGCTGGCGCTCGTCACCGCAGCCTTTGTCGCCGGCACCATCATCTATCCCGACAAGAGCCAGCCTTCCGCAAAAACCGCTGCGGCGCAAGCGGCCGCGCCGGTCGTGCCCGCGGCGCCAATCGCCGCCGACAAGGGAAGCGACGAAGCGGAAGCCAAGCCCGAGCCTGAGCCCGAAGAAACCATGCAGCCGCTCGCCGACTGGACGGTCGCCTCGGGCGGCCGACTTGGCTTCACCGCGCGCTGGAATGGCGAGGCGGTCGACGGCCGCTTCGGTCGCTGGCGCGCGGCGATCCGGTTCAGCCCCGACGACCTGCCCCAATCGGCTATCCGCGTAACCGTCGACCTGGCCTCGGCCGACACCGGCGACGGGCAGCGCGACGATTCGCTGAAAGGCAGCGATTTCTTCGATACCGGCGCGCACCCCAATGCTGTTTTCGCTTCGCGCGATATCCGCCATCTGGGGGACGAGCGCTACGAGGCGCGTGGCACGCTCGACCTGCGCGGGGTGAAAAAACCGGCAACGCTACGCTTCACTCTCCGCATCGACGGTGACCGCGCGCGGGTGGCCGGGACCGCCCGGATCGACCGCACGGCGTTCGGCGTCGGTCAGGGCGAATGGGCGGCAACCGATGCCATTGCCGCCAGCGTCGATATCGATTTTTCGTTCAGCGCGACGCGCCCGGCGTCCTGAACTCCTCAGCCCGGCGGCCGCATCATCCCCCAGAAATGCGGCCCGCCGCCGGCGATGCCCCATTCAGCCTGGGTGACGAAGCCCAGCCGCTCGTAAAGCGGCACATTTTCGGGCGTCGCCGTTTCGAGCCAACATGGCATCGCTTCCGCGTCGGCAGCCGCCGTCTGTGCCCGGATGATCCGTCCGCCGTGGCCCCTGCCCTGATGCGCGGGACGCACGCCCACATAATGGAGATACCAGAAACGCCCTTTCGGCCGGTGTGCGTCGATGCTGCCCTGCACGGACAGCCCGCGCCGCAGCGCCAAGCCGAAGGTTGCGACTAGCGGAACGACCGTACGCAGGAACTCCAGGCCGCCGCTATGCGCTTTCCCCGGCGCGCGCCACAGCGCCGCCGCTTCGTCGCCCGCCGCACGCAGCACCAAGCCCGCGCGCGCGTCGGCGGGGACAAGCGTCCGGAACAGGCTGCGCAGGGCGCGCGCGCGATGACTCGCATCGGGCAGGATCCACGACAGCGCCGGATCGGTCTGAAATGCCTGTGCCAGCGTTTCGGCGACCGCCGGCAGTTCGTCGCCCCTCGCAGGCAGGATCGTTTCGGTCATCGCGCCTCCGTACCGGAACAGAGCAGGCGCCCTGCCGCTTGGCAAGGCTCAGCGCGGATGCCTGTCGATCCGGAGCGACCAGGCATAGCCACGATGAAGCCGGGTCACCGATAGCCGCCCGCCGATATCATTCGCCGCCTCGCGTGCCGCCTCGACCAGCAGGGCGCGCGGGGCCACATGAAAGCGCGCCAACCAGCCGAACAGGGCGGCGCGGAACCAGCCGGGCATCTCTTCCTGCTGTCCGAAATCGACAATATGCAGCGAACCATAGGCCGACAGGTGGCGCACGGCCTCGCGGATCGCATCCTGCCATTCGGGAATCATCGACAGCGTGTAGCTCTGAAAGATGCGATCGAACCGGTCGATCCGAAACAGGCCGTGCGGGTCGAAACAGGTCGCGTCGGCTTGCGCCACGCTCACGCGCCGCCCCAGCCCGGCGCGCGCGATCGCCGCGCGCGCGGTTTTCAGCATCTCTTCGGAAATGTCGATGCCGTGGAAATGCGCACCCGGCCAGCAGCGCGCGGCGGCAATCAGGTTGCGCCCCGTGCCGCAACCGACTTCGAGCACATGTCCGCCCGCCGGCGGCATCAATTCGTCGATCAACCGGTCGCGCCCCAGCAGGTAATATTTGCGCGTCAGGTCATAGATGTGACGCTGACCGCGATAAACGCCATCCATGAGCGCGGCATGCCCCTCCCCCGCCATCATGTTCAGCCTTTCAGGATATAGAGGTGGACCCCGCCATAAATCGCTGACCGATCGCGCCGTGTATAGTCGCGCGAATCATCGGCGCGATAATCCCACCGCTCCAACAAGGTCTCGGGGAGCCGTCCGGGCAACAAGCTCGGCTCGGCGGCGGTACGGAACAGGACGCGGGCCCCGGTCCGCGCCGTGCGCGTGACCTCTGTCCACAATGCGATCAATTGTGCGTCGCTCATCCAGTCCTGCGCGTCGAGGAAGATATAGCGATCGAAGCTCGCATCGCCGGAAGCGGCGAGCATGTCGGTCATATTGGCATGGAGCATCGTCACCCGCTCGGCGCGGGCCTTGACCGCCTGGTAATTCGCGGCCTGCAGATAGGGTGGCAGAGGGGCTTCGGCGCCCCGCCCATATCCGCGTCCGAAGGCCTGCCAAGCGAAATAATTATCCTTGAGGTCGAAATCGCAGCTCAGTTTCTGAAGCCGCGCGCGTAGCACGTCAGCCATCGGCTTGCCGCCCGCGAGCGCGTCATACTGCGCAGGCGGGATGCCCAGCCCGAAGAGCGACGAGCGCTGGTCGGTGACCCAGCGGACGAACTTCCTGTCGAAGAAGGGCGCGAACTTCGTTTCGAAAATGCGCCGCTGCTCGTCGATGTCGCGCGCGTCGAGCAGCAGGCGCGGATCGACCTTCATCATGCGAGCGAGCAGATGCGCGGCCCCGATGAAATGGCCGAGCAGCCCGCGCTTGTAGAGCCCCGTCGCAAAGCCGTTGATACGGCGGCGTCCGATCAGGTCGCGCCCTTCCCAATAGCGGCGACTCACCTCGTCGAGGTGCGGGCGGATATGGCTCCGATAGGCTGCGACATTGTCGCGGCTATCGGCGTCGGCGAAGAAGCGGCGAAAGCTCGCATAGTCGGGAAGCCGCACCGCTGCGGCGCGTTTCAAATTATTGAGCGCGACATGCGCGGTGTTGAGGTCGACGGCGACGATCTCGGCCGGATCGGCGGTGAGGTAGGAGAAGACGTTGCAACCGCCGCTGGCGATCGTCGCGATGCGATTGCCGGGCTGGATGTCCAGCGCCTCCATATCCACGACCGGATCTTCCCATATCTGCGCATAAACGAGGCCGCGGAAGGCCAGCGCGAAGGCGCGGTCGAGCAGGCGCTGTGTCTGCTCGGCATCTTCGCGCACGACGGCGGCGGCGATCTTGCGATTGGGCTGGCTGGCCATGAAATCGGGTCTCCCGGAACAAGGTGGATCCGGGGCCGCGCATGACAGAAATTGATGCCGTTCTCGCGTCAGTTCGTTTACGAAATGAAGACAGCGAAGAAAAAACCGTTCGTCCTTCTCGCCTTCGCGGGGACGACGAACGGGTCATGTCAGTCGCGGCAATAGCCCTCGCCATCCTTGACGATCAGGCATTCCTTCTTGCCGGCCAGATATTTGAGGCCGGTCTCGTCGCCGCTCCCGCGGCGCAGGCTCAGCTCCTCGGTGCCGCGCGTGAACTTGATGCCATGCTCGCTGTCCTCGCCATCATAGGTGCCCTTCGTGTCGAGATCCGACTGCATCTCCAGCCTATATTCGCCGGGTTCGCCGGTGGTGATGGTCACATACATGCCCTCGACGCCGGTCCATTTGCCCGCCCAGCTTGCGAACCGGTGCGGCGCGGTGGCGGGGTCAGTCGCGTCCCCGGTCTCGGTGGGAACCGTTTCGACCGGGACCTCGGTCGTCGTCGTGTCCGTCGGCGCCGGTGCCGGCGCTTCGGCCTTTTCGCACCCTGCCAACAGCACAAGTGCCGCGGCGCTCGCCAGAATCATGCTTTTCCGCATCACGCTTCTCCTTCGACTGCCAAACGCTTCGGCTCCGATAAGTTTCCTATTCGGTGATGATCTCGGCGAATTTCAGCGGGTCGACATTGCCGCCCGACAGGGTGACGAGCGTCACATCGGTCACCGATACTTTCCCGGCGAGCACCGCCGCGAGCGCCGCCGCGCCGCCGGGCTCGACGACGAGGTGCAGTTTCTCGAACACCAGTCGCATCGCATCGCGCACCTCGCGCCGCGTAACCGCGACGCCTTTTACGCCGCGCGCCTGAAGCACCGCGAAGTTGATCGGCCATGTTTCGGGCGTCTGGAGCGCGTCGCATTCGGTCGGATATGCCATATCCTCGACCGACAGGATCTTGCCCGCGGTCAAGCTGCGCGTCACATCGTCCCACCCCTCGGGCTCGACCGCAACAATCTCGGCCTCGGGACAGGCGAGCGCGAGCCCCGCCGATAGCCCGCCGCCGCCGCAGCAGGCGATCACCTTGTCGGGGCCGCCGATCCCGCGCGCCTTCATCTGCGCCGCTGCCTCGATGCCCGCGCTTCCCTGCCCCTCGATGATCCAAGGGTCGCCATAGGCATGGACGAGCGTCCCGCCGCGCTCGGCGAGCAGCTTCGCCGCGACGGCATCGCGCGATTCGGTGACGCGATCGTACAGGACGACTTCGGCGCCCAACCTGCGCGTCGCCGCAAGCTTCATCGCCGGCGCGTTGCCGGGCATTACGATCGTTGCCTTGATCCCGAGCCGCTTCGCCGCCCACGCGACGCCCTGCGCATGATTGCCGCTCGATACGCCGACGACACCCTCGTTCGCTTGTTCGGGGGTCAAGTCGGTCAGCCGATGCCACGCGCCGCGAATCTTGAAAGCGCCGACGGGTTGCAGGCACTCGGCCTTGCACCAGATCACCCGTCCGTCGATCTCGAGCGGTAGCAACGGCGTTTGCGGCAGCAATGCAGCGACTTTCGTCGCAGCGCGTTCGACCCCCGCAAGAGTTGGCGCGCGGTTCGGGTCGATCAGGGCTTCGGGGCTTTGCTGTGTCATGGCTTCGTCCTATAGGGCCGGGCATACAAGACAAGGCGGCACAGGCCGCAACAGGAGATTTTTCATGAGCAAGGTTCTAGTGATCGGCGCAGGCGGCGTCGGTTCGGTCGCGGTGCACAAGATGGCGATGAACCCCGACATCTTTCCCGACATCACCCTCGCGAGCCGCCGCAAGTTCAAATGCGACGCGATCGCCGAATCGGTGAAGGAACGCACCGGCGTCACGATCCAGACCGCAGAGGTCGACGCCGATCATATCGATGCGACCGCGGCGCTGATCCGCCAGGTCGGCGCTACGCATGTCGTCAATCTCGCACTCCCGTACCAGGATCTCACGATCATGGAAGCGTGCCTCTCGACCGGCGCGCATTACCTCGACACAGCGAACTACGAACCGCGCGACGAGGCGAAGTTCGAATATCACTGGCAATGGGCCTATCAGGACCGCTTCAAGGAAGCCGGGCTGATGGCGCTCCTCGGCTCGGGCTTCGACCCCGGCGTGACCAGCGTCTTCACCACATGGCTCAAGAAGCATCATTTCGACCGGATCGACACGCTCGACATCCTCGACTGCAACGGCGGCGATCACGGCCAGCATTTCGCAACCAACTTCAATCCGGAGATCAATATCCGCGAAGTGACGGCGGTCGCGCGGCACTGGGAAAATGGCGACTGGGTCGAAACCCCACCGATGTCGGTGAAGCAGCAATTCGACTTCGAGGCGGTGGGCCCCAAGAATATGTACCTCATGTATCATGAGGAAATCGAAAGCCTCAAAACGCACCTGCCCGAGATCAAGCGCATCCGTTTTTGGATGACCTTCGGCGATGCCTATATCCAGCACCTGACCGTGCTCCAGAATGTCGGCATGACGCGCATCGATCCGGTGATCTACGAGGGGCGCGAGATTATCCCGCTCCAGTTCCTGAAGGCCGTTCTCCCCGAACCTTCGAGCCTTGGCGAGACGACCAAGGGCAAGACCAACATCGGCGTCATCGCGACCGGTCTGGCCAAGGACGGGACGGAAAAGACACTCTATCTCTATAACATCTGCGACCATGAGGACGCGTTCGCCGAAACGGGCAACCAGGCGGTGAGCTACACCACCGGCGTCCCCGCGATGATCGGCACCGCGATGATGGTCACCGGCACGTGGAGCGGCGAAGGTGTGTTCAACATGGAGCAGATGGACCCCGATCCCTTCATGGACATGTTGAACAAGCACGGCCTGCCCTGGCAGGTAAAGGAACTCGACGGCCCGCTGGACTTCTGAAGGCCTGCTATTCCAAATCCGTCATCCCGGCGAAGGCCGGGATCTCGCCGATGCGTCAATACGATAGGATGAGATCCCGGCCTTCGCCGAGATGACGACAACGCAGGGTGGGCGCGTTAAGGATCGGGCATGAGAATCGTCCTCCTGACCGCCGCGCTACTCACGGCCCTCGCCACCCCCGCCACCGCTCAAACCGACGCCCCCTACGCCCCTGCCCGCGCGATTGTCGCCGACATCGGCAAGATCGTCACGCCCAACGGCGTGCAGGAAACGTTCGAGGTCACGCTCGGCGGCGCGCGGCAGGTCGTCAATGTCCGCGGCTCCGACCGGGATAATCCGATCCTTATCTTCGTCCACGGCGGACCCGGAGCGGTCGAGATGCCCTTCGCCTGGGCATTCCAACGCCCGTGGGAGGATGTCTTCACCGTCGTCCAATACGACCAGCGCGGCGCAGGCCGCTCCTATCCGCTCAACGATCCCGCGGCGCTCGCCCCAACGATGACGCCCGAACGCTACCGCGACGATGCGATCGAACTCATCGAATTGCTCAAGAAGCGCTACGCCAAGCGCAAGGTCGTGCTGATGGGGCACAGCTGGGGTTCGATCGTTGGCCTGTCGGTCGCGGTCAAGCGACCCGACCTTCTCTACGCCTATGTCGGCGTCGGCCAGGGGATCGATTTCCGCGAGGGAGAACGGGCCGGCATGGCGTGGACGCGGGCGAAAGCGGTGGCGGCGGGCGACGCGGACGCCGTCGCCGCGATCGACGCGCTCGCGCCCTATCCAGAGGGCGAGTTCACGATCGCAAAGGCCGACGGCTGGCGCAAATATGCGATCCCTTACGGCTCGCTCATCTACAACAAGCCCGACCTCAAATATTATTTCCAGACGCCACGGCTGTCGCCCGAATATGGACCCGCTGATGTGCAGGCGTGGGGCAAGGGCAGCGAGTTTTCGGTCACCACGCTCTGGCCGCGTCTCGCCGATGTCAGTTTCAAGCCCGTGCGCAAGATGGACGTGCCGATCATTTTCCTGCTAGGGCGGCACGATTATACTGTGCCTTCGCCGGTGGCGGCTAACTGGTTCGCACAGGTCCAGGCCCCTTCGAAGAAACTTATCTGGCTCGAACATTCGGCGCATATGCCAATGGTCGAGGAGCCGGGTCATTTCTTTGCCGCACTGCTCCGCGACGTTCTGCCGCTGACGAAAGACCCCGAATGACCGCCTATCTCGCGCCGATCGGCCTCCTGTTCGTCTCGAACATTTTCATGACCTTCGCCTGGTATGGACAGCTTGGCGCGGTGTCGCGGCCCGTGTGGCTCGCCGTGCTGATCGCGTGGGGCATCGCCTTTTTCGAATATTGCCTTGTCATCCCCGCGAACCGCATCGGCTATGGCGTTTACAGCGCCGCCGAACTCAAGACCTTGCAAGAAGTCATAACCCTGATCATATTCGCGGGGTTCGCGGTCTTCTGGCTCGGTGAGAAGCTGACAGTGAACCACCTCGTCGGCTTTGCCTTCATCGCGGCGGGGGCGTTCTTCATCTTTAAGGGACCGATTGCGGTCTGACTTTATTCAGGAATCCCAAGCGACATGGAAACCCGTGCCGGCGACCCCGGAGCCTTTGCCCGCTTCGACCTGACCCGCGTCCCCTCTCCCGCCTTCGTTGTTGACGCCGCGAAGGTGCGCGCCAACCTCGCGCTACTCCGTCATATCGGCGACGCCTCGGGCGCGCGCGTTCTCGCCGCGCTCAAGGCCTTTTCGATGTGGTCGCTCGGCTCGACGGTTGCGGATTATCTCGACGGCGTGTGCGCATCGGGCCTCTACGAAGCCAAGCTCGGACGCAGCGAATATGGCGGCCCGAACGGCAACAAGGAGGTCGCGACCTATTGCGCCGGTTACAAGGAAGCCGACCTGCCCGAAATCGCGGCGCTTTCCGACCATCTGATCTTCAACTCGCCCGGTCAGATCGCGCGCTTTCGCCCGCTGCTGGCCGAGCTTCGCACAAAGGGCGAAATCTTCGACATCGGCCTGCGGATCAACCCGATGCACAGCGAGGGCGAGGTCGCGAAGTACGATCCCGCCGCGCCGTGCAGCCGCCTCGGCTTCCCGGTCAGCCAACTGCTACCCGAGCATATGGAGGGCGTCGACGGCATCCATATGCATAGCCTTTGCGAACAGGATTTCCCGCCGCTCGAGCGCACCTGGACTGCCGTGCAACCGATGCTGCGTCCCTTCTTCGGTCAACTCAAATGGCTCAATTTCGGCGGCGGCCATCATGTGACCCGCTCCGATTACCAGACGGACGACCTGATCGCCTTCCTGAAGCAGGTGCGCGCAGCGACCGACTGCGAAGTGATGATCGAACCCGGCGAGGCGATCGCGCTCGACGCCGGCATCCTCGTCGGCGAAATTCTCGACCTGTTCGACAACGGCATGGCGATCGGCATCACCGATATTTCGGCGACCTGCCACATGCCCGACGTGATCGAGGCGCCCTATCGCCCTGCGATGCTGGACGAAGGCAGCGAGGGTATGCCGACGCGCCTCGGCGGCCCGTCGTGCCTCGCCGGCGACGTCATCGGCGACTATCGCTTGCCCGGCGGCGCGCGCATCGGCCAGCGCTTTGCCTTCCTCGACCAGGCGCATTATTCGATGGTCAAGACCAACACCTTCAACGGGGTGCCGCTGCCGTCGATCTGGCTGTGGGACAGCGAGACCGACGAACTCAGCCTGATCCGCGAATTCGGTTACGAGGATTTCAAGACGCGGCTGGGGTGATACAGGCTATGCCGGATCCGCTGGACATGACGGGGCTTTGGACGGGACAATATCGCTATCCCGAACCCTGGGTTTCTCCGACGGGATTTGTCGCGACGATCAATGACAACGCAGGTTCGTTGTCGGGCACGACGACCGAAGCGTCCGAATTGATCGAGGGTGACGAACGCGCCGACATTCGCGGCACGCGAAACGGCTCTGCGGTACGCTTTCACAAATATTATGACGGCGACGGGGCCTATGGCCACTCGGTGACCTACGATGGCGTGCTGAGCAGCGACGGGCAGCAAGTCGACGGCCGCTGGGCAATCGACGACTATTCGGGCACCTTCATCATGTACCGCAACTTGGCGTCATTCGAGAATGAACAACTCGAAGAATCCGCAGAGGTCGGCGTAACGGTCTCGGCATCGCCAGGCTGACGCCGGGTCAGAAATGCGACCCGTTGAAAATCAGCGCGACGGTACGGCCGCGTGTGTCGGTCGCGGCCAGCGCGTTCCAGACATCTTCGCACTCGAATCCGCACGGTATTGCGCGCTCTTCATGGCGCGCCGTGATCTTGTAGCGTCCGGCGGCCGCCTGACGACAAGCGTTGGCGGTCCGTGCCTTGGCAAAGGCGGCATTGCGGACGGTATCATTGCCCTTGCCGGGAATCGCCTTTACCGCTGAACGCGCGCCGTCGATCGTCGGGCAAAGATAGACCGTCCGATTTCCGGCCGGGTCATGATCGAGCACCCCGCCGGGAATGAACTCAGACAACCAGCGCTCATAATCGGTTCGCGGATGCTTGTCGTTGCCGGTTTCGTCGACGATCCCGATAACGCGCGAGCCGCTCGCATTGGTGCCGCGATAGACCAGGTGCGTCTCGCTGCCTCCCGCGAGCGGCAAGGTCCGCCGCGCGATAACCTGCTGGATCGCGATGGTCGATTTGGCCTCGGCACTGTTCTGCGAACAGCCCGTCGCGGCAAGCCCCTTGAAGAACAGGGCCGTATCGATCGTATGGTTCCGCGGCGCGGGCTGAACGCCATAATAGCTGCCCAGCATCTCGCGCGCGGCGGCCTCGCTGGGGCAGATGACGGTCGAGAAATCGTTCGGGATATCGGTTTTCGCGGGCAGCGGCTCGCTCACCCCCTGTGCTGCCAACATGATCGCAAAGGCTGTGAGCACCATCCATTTTCCTTTTTTCGTTTCAGCGACAGGAACTTATCGCCCCTGGTGGCGCAAGGTCAACCGGCAGGCGGCACCATCTCCGCCAGCGCCTGATGGATATCGCTGACGACCACCGACCCTTCCCCTACCGACGATGCCACACGCTTCACCGATCCCTTGCGCACGTCGCCCACGGCATAGATGCGCGGCCAGCTCGTTTCGTAACGCGTCGGCATGCGGTCGAGCGACCACCCCGCCTTGACCAGCTCGAGCGGGGCGATGTCGGTGCCCGTTTTCACGAAACCGCGCTCGTCGCACACCATTTCCTTGGGTAGCCACGTCGTGTTCGGGTTCGCGCCGAGGAAAAGGAACAGGAAGCCGCAATCGCAATGCCCCTCGTCGCCGGTATCGCGGCAACGATAGGTCAGACCCGCCAGATGCTCCTCGCCGTGCAAGGCGACGACGTCGGTCGACGGAATGATCTCGATATTCGGATGCTCCTCCAGCCGCTTGACCAGATATTCCGACATCGTTTCGCGCAGGCTCGACCGACGGAAAATAACATAGACCTTCTTCGCAACCCCGGCGAGATAGATCGCCCCCTGCCCCGCCGAATTACCGGCCCCGACGATCGTGACCTCGGCGTTGCCGCACAGCTGCGCCTCCATCGGCGTCGCGCCATAATAAATGCCGCGGCCTTCATAGGCCTCGATCCCCTCGATCGGGAGGCGCTGATATTGGGCGCCGCTGGCGACCACAACGGCGCGACTGCGCAGTTTTCGGCCGTCGGCGAGGTGGAGGCAATAGGCGTCCTCGTCGCGGGCGATCGATGCCGCGCGGACCGGCGCGACAATCCGCGCGCCAAATTTCTGCGCTTGCACGGTCGCGCGGCGTGCCAGCTCGTTTCCCGAAATCCCGGTCGGAAACCCGAGATAATTTTCGATCTTGGACGACGTCCCCGCCTGTCCGCCGGGGGCCAGCGAATCGAGCGCGATCACCGTCAGCCCCTCCGACGCCGCATACACCGCAGCCGCGAGGCCGCCAGGGCCGCTGCCGACCACCAGCACATCGGCGGTCGCTCCGTCGGGGAGCAGGTCGAGCCCCATCGCCTGCGCAAGCTCTTCGGGGGTCGGCTGAACCAAAATTTCGGTCGCGCCCAGGATTACCACAGGCAATTGGTCTTCGGTCAGCCCGCGCTCGGCCATCAGATGCCCCGCCACCGGGCCGTCGGCGGGATCGAACCAGCGGTGCCCGACACCATGCTTCATCAGCAAGTCGCGAAGCGCATACACGCTCCGGTCGAGCCCCGCGCCGAGGATGATGATTGCAGAGAAGCCCCGGATATTGCCAAACTCGCGTCGCGCCGCGAACACCCGCACAAAGATGTCGGAGAAATGGCTGTTGCCCGCGATCAACCGCTGGAAATTTTCGTGCGGGATGCGCAATATATCTCCGTCTGCACCCATCTCGACGCGCGACAGGTGCCGCTGGCCGGTCAGAATCGACAGGTCGCCCGCGAACTGCCCGCGCTCCATCCACCCGACGCGGCGACTTCCCTCGTCGGTCTGGACGAAGATGTCGGTGTGCCCCGACAGGGTGATGATGCAGTCGGGCGCCATCGTCCCCTCGGCGAGGATCAGGTCGCCTGCGCGGTGTGATTCGACGGTGCCGAACGCCATCAATTCTTCCAGCTCGGCATCGGTAAACGTATGATTCACGTCAGCGGGCGGGGTCATACAGCGCAGTCCTTTCGATGGGAGAGGTTACCGACATTAGCCCGAAACCGCTCCCCTGTCCCCGGTTACCGCGCGTGAGCCCCGCTTCGGCGCGAGTGTTACCGCTGCGTTACAAAATTGCGCGAAAGGGTCTTTACAGGGGGGACCCCCCTGCATATATCGCACCCCCGCTGCCCCAGGGGGACTTCCAATAACCGCAAGGCAGCCTTGGATGTTTAACGTTATTTTTGGGGGTCCCTTGAGTTGCACCAGCATCATAGCGCCCACGGGCTGATTCAGGCACTTTCGCCGGTCGAACCTGTTACGCTTGTCCGCCCGCATGCGGCGCGGCGCGCAGCGCGTTTCTTCATCGAGCGATTTCCCGGCACGACCATGTACGCGGTCAAGGCGAATCCGTCGCCCGACCTCTTGCGCGTGCTGTGGGATTCGGGTGTCACCCATTATGACGTCGCCTCGATCGCCGAGGTGCGCCTCGTCGCGCGCACGCTTCCCGCGGCGACCCTCTGCTTCATGCATCCGGTAAAGGCCGAGGAAGCGATTTCCGAAGCCTATTGGAAGCATGGCGTGCGCACTTTCTCGCTCGACACGATGGACGAACTCGAAAAGATCGTCCGCGCGACCGAAGGCGCGCAGGATCTGAACCTGCTCGTGCGCCTGCGCGTCTCGTCGGATCATTCGAAGCTCAGCCTCGCCGCCAAATTCGGTGCCGAAACCGACGAGGTCGTCGAACTGCTGATGGCAACCCGCCAGGCGGCCGATGCACTCGGTATCTGCTTCCACGTCGGCAGCCAGGCGATGACGCCGCACGCCTATGCACAGGCGATGGAGCGCGTCCGCTCGGCGATCGTCGCGGCGTCGGTCACCGTCGACATCATCGATGTCGGTGGCGGCTTTCCCTCGACCTATCCGGGCATGGAACCCCCGCCGCTCGACGCCTATTTCGAGACGATCCACCGCAACTTCGAAAGCCTGCCGATCAGCTATTCGGCCGAGCTTTGGTGCGAGCCGGGCCGCGCGCTGTCGGCCGAATATAGCTCGCTCATCGTGCGCGTCGAAAAGCGCCGCGGCGAGGAACTGTACATCAACGACGGCGCCTACGGCGCGCTGTTCGATGCCGCGCATGTCGGCTGGCGCTTCCCGGTGACGCTGCAGCGGGACGTAGAAAGCGACGCCGAGATGGTGCCGTTCAGCTTCTACGGTCCGACGTGCGACGATCTCGACCATATGGCAGGCCCCTTCTTCCTGCCCGCCGACATCAAGGCCGGCGACTTCATCGAGATCGGCATGCTCGGCGCCTATGGCTGCGCAATGCGGACCAAGTTCAACGGCTTCGGCGCCGACGAGACCCATGTCGTCAGCGATGAGCCGATGGCGAGCCTCTATACCGGCGAAATCGAACAGGAACGCCGCAGCGCGACGGTGACCAAGCTGTTCTGACCGCATCGGATGGCGAAACAAAGGGGGCTGGCGCAGCGATGTCGCCAGCCCTTTTTTCGTCGATCGAAAAAGAAGCCCGCCGGCAAAACCGGCGGGCCTGAAAAGAACAGGATGGTTTTTGCAAACCATCCCGCCCTTGGGTCGCAGCCAATGAATGGCCGATTCCGAACGCGGTTTCGCTACCCATCCGGGTAGCGACGCGGATTTTTTGCGCTTTTTCCTGTCCGATATTGGTGTATCGCGGATCGCAGACGCTCAGAATGTGCCGCTTGCCGGGGATGCGCGTGTCGATTGAAGTTTCGATCCATGGTCCGGGCCACAATGCCCCCGCCGAATGGGAGACGCTCAACGCGCTGATCGGGCACATCTATGATTCGGTCCTCGAGCCCGAACGCTGGAACGATACGCTGGCCCGGATCACCGGCGCCCTGTGTCCGCTCAGTTGGGAAGCCGCTTTCCTGTTGTGGGAGGGCAGCAGCCCGCCGCGCGCCCGTTTCGTCGCGGCCACGGGCCTCGCCGCCGGGGTGCAGGAAATCTACACCGCCGTCTACGCCGGCAACCATCCCTGGTCGCGCAAGCTGATGCGCTACGGCAATGGCAGCGTCGTCGACAGCTTCGACATCATCACGCGCGAGGAATTTGCCGAATCCGCCTTCTTCCAGAATTTTCTCGCGCCATGGGGGATCGACCGCCTTGTCGGTGTCCTGCTCGACCGGCGCGGCGGCGAGCGGCTGGGACTGCTGCTGCCCGGCCCCGGCGATCGCGATGTCGAACGGCTCAAGCGCGGGCTGCGCATTCTCGCCCCGCACATCCAGCGCGCCATGCGGATCAGCGACCGCGTCGCCAGCCTGGAACTCGCCGCCGGCGCGGCGCGCGCGGCCGCCGACCTCGCGCCTTTTGCGATCTTCAGCCTCGACGACCAGTTGCGGATCCTCGCGGCAAACAGCCGCGCCGCAAGATATGAAAGGGCGGGCATCGTCAGCCTCGTGCAGGACCGCTTCGCCTTCACCCATCCTGCGGCCCAGAAAAAGCTGCTCGATCTGGCCCGGACCCCGAATCCCACAGGACTGGCGTTCCAGGCGGTCGGCCCGTCGGGAAGCGAATGCCCGGTGCTCGCCGCGCGTGTGTCGCCGCAAACGGCGCCGCAGATCGGCGGGTTCAGCGTCGGCGCGTCGCTGATCGTCACACTGGGAAGCGCGCCGGGCGAGACCCCGGTGGTCCAGATCGACCGCGTCGCCCAGTGGTTCGACCTCACCCCTGCCGAGGCGCGGCTTGCCGTCGCGCTCGCGGGCGGTCAGACGCTGCAGGATTATGCCGCGCTTCGCGCCGTCAGCCTCAACGCCGTGCGCTTCCTCCTCAAAGGCATCTTCCGCAAGACGGGGGCGACCAGCCAGGCCCAGTTGGTGGCGATGCTCGCGCGCCTGCCCTCGCCCGGGGCGGATTAGCGACAGCTCGCCGCATCTTTTCGGCACGCCCCCGCCATGGTAACGCGCTGGCGGGCGGCATTGAAATGCGCGGCCCCGCGCGCCTCACGGAATGCCGGATCCATGCAGTCCTTCCATCATCTTCTCGCCAATAATTTCGTCGCCAATCTCACCAATTTCACGGTCTGGTTCGCGCTGACCTTCTGGACCTTTCTCGAAACCGGCTCGGTCTTCGCGACCGGGATGATCGCCGGCATCTATCTCGGCCTGACCGCGCTGCTGGGGGTCTGGTTCGGCAGCCTCGTCGATCATCGCGGCAAGCGGAACATGATGCTGGCGTCCAGCCTCGCCTCGCTTTTCCTCTATGCCCTTGTCCTCACGGCCTATGTCCTGCTCCCCGACATCCGCACCGCGAGCGTGTCCAGCGCGACCTTTTGGCTTTTCATCCTGCTGTCGATGCTCGCCGTGATCTGCGGGAATATCCGCATGATCGCGCTCCCGACGCTGGTGACGCTGTTGATCGCCGAAGACCGGCGCGACAAGGCGAACGGCCTTGTCGGCATGGTCGGCGGGGTGGGCTTTCTCGTCACTTCGGCAATCAGCGGCTTTCTGGTCGCATGGGGCGGCATGATCGCGACGCTTGTCTTCGCGATCGCCTTCACGCTCGCGGCGGCGGTGCACCTCCTGTTCGTGCGGATCGACGAACCCCGCAGCGCCGCGGGCGATCACGAAGCCGCCCGGCGCGTCGATCTTGCCGGGACGTTCCGCGTCATACTCGGCATCCCGGGACTGCTCGCGCTGATCCTGTTTGCGACGTTCAACAATTTTCTCGGCGGCGTCTATATGGCGCTTATGGACGCCTATGGCCTGTCGCTGATGAAGGTCGAACAATGGGGGCTGCTATGGGCGGTCCTTTCCTGCGCCTTCATTCTCAGCGGCGCGCTGATCTCGCGAACCGGCCTCGGCGCGAACCCGATCCGTACACTGCTCTTCGTGTGCCTGATCGAATGGGCGGTTGCCGCCATATTCACGATCCAGTCTTCGATCCCGCTCCTCGCCATCGGCTGCTTCGTCTGGATGTTTCTCGGCCCCTATGCCGAGGCGGCCGAACAGACGGCGTTGCAAAAGGTCGTGCCGTTCGAGCGCCAGGGCCGCGTTTTCGGTTTTGCCCAGTCGATCGAACAGGCGGCATCGCCGCTCACCGCCTTCCTCATCGCGCCGATCACGCAGTTCTTTTTCGTGCCGATGATGACCGAAGGCATCGGCGCCGATGCGATCGGCGACTGGTATGGCCGCGGCCCGGAACGCGGCATTGCCATCGTCTTTTCGATCGCCGGCGTGCTCGGCATGCTCGCGACGATCGCCGCATTCCGGTCGAAATCCTATGGCCGGATATCGGACGCATATTTCGCCGGCGCGACCGGCGGCCTCGACGCGCCCGCCAAACAGCCGGCCTGACGACGAAGTCCCTTCCGTTTTACTTTGCAATCATTCTATCCTGCCCCGCAAAAGCAGTAAGAGGATGCGCGTATATGCTGTCAGGGATCCGGATCGTCGACCTCACCACCGTCATTTTCGGTCCCTATGCGACGCAGATGCTCGCCGACCTCGGCGCCGAAGTCATCAAGGTCGAAACGCCGGGAACGGGCGATATTTCGCGCTACCTTGGAACGGGCGTTCCCGACCCGACGATGGGATCGATCCATCTGACCGTCAATCGCGGCAAACGTTCGATCGCGCTCGACCTCAAAAATCCGGAGGATGCGGCGACGCTGCGCGGCCTCATCGCCACCGCCGACGTGTTTTTCCACAATGTCCGCGGCCGGGCGATCGCCCGCCTCGGCTTCGATTACGAAAGCTGCAAGGCGCTCAAACCCGACATCATCTATGTCCATGGCACCGGCTTCGGGCAGGACGGCCCCTATGCCGACTTGCAGGCCTATGACGACGTCATCCAGGCCGCCACGGGCACCACCAGCCTGCTTCCCCGCGTCGATGGCGACCCGCGCCCACGCTATTTCCCGTCGCTGATCGCCGACAAGATCGCGGGCCAGTTCGGCGCGCAGGCGATCCTCGCGGCGCTCGTCCACAAATTGCGCACCGGCGAGGGGCAGGAGGTCGAGGTGCCGATGTTCGAATGCTTCGCTGCCTTCATGCTGACCGAGCATCTGCGCGACGCGGCGCTCGATCCGCCGATCGGCCCCGCGGGCTATCCGCGCCAGCTCGACCCGACGCGCCAGCCCTTCCCGACCAGCGACGGCTATCTCGCGATCGTCCCCTACACCCCCGAATCGACCGCTCGACTGATGGGCTTGCTCGGCAGCGCCGACCTGCTCGAAACGGCGGAATATGAATCGGCGAAAGCCAAGGGTCAGCACATGCCGATCATCTATTCCGAGATCGCGCGCAAGACGCCGGCAAGGACCAGCGCCGAATGGCTCGAGCTCTTCGCTGCCAACGATATCCCGGCGATGGCCGCGCGCGACCTTCAGGATATCAAGGACGACCCGCATTTCGTCGCGACCGGCTTTTTCCGCCATCGCACCCATCCCGATGTCGGCGATTTCCACGAAATGCAGCCGCCGGTGAAATATGGCGCGATGCCGCCCCGCGACCTCGGCTTCGCGCCGCGCGTCGATGGCGACGGCGCGGCGATCCGCGCCGAGTTCGGGGGCTGAACTCATCGATTGCAAAGCCCGCGAAGCGGCCTAGCATTGCGGGCAACGGATAAGGGGGAGCCAATATGTCGGAAAGTCTGCTTGCACCGGGCGCGGTCCTCGCGCTCTGGACCATCCTCATGCTCGGATGGTTGGCCATCACGCGCTTTTCGGCAATGTCGAAAGCGGGAATCGATATCAAGGTCGCACCGCCGGGCGGTCGCGGCGCCGACCTGGAAAGCGTCCTACCGCCCCCTACCAACTGGAAATCGCACAATTATACGCATTTGTGCGAACAGCCGACGATCTTCTATGCGGTGATCCTGTTCCTGCATCTGTCGGGCGGCAACACCGACCTGACGCGCGGGCTGGCCTGGGCCTACGTCGTGCTGCGCATCGTCCACAGCCTGTGGCAATCGACGGTCAACCGGGTGCCGGTGCGCTTCCTGATTTTTTCGCTGGCGACATTCTGCCTCTTCGCCTTGTCGATTCTCGCCGTCATCGCCACCTTGGGATAGGGGAATATCATGGACACGAACGCCATTCTGGGGCCGGTCGCGACGCTCGCGCTCTGGTCGATGATCATGTGGGTGTGGATGTATGCGACGCGCATTCCCGCGATGCAGCGCGCCAAGATCGACGCGGCCAAGATGGTCGGCGGGACCGGCAAGGGGCTCGACGAGGTGCTTCCTCCCGAAGTGCAGTGGAAAGCGCATAACTACAACCATCTGATGGAACAGCCGACGGTTTTCTATGCCGTCGCGATCGCGCTGGCGGTCGGCGGGATGGGCGGCGGGCTCAACGCGCAAATCGCGTGGGCCTATGTGGTTCTCCGCATTGTTCACAGCCTGATCCAGGTAACGGTGAACCGCGTCATGTGGCGCTTCGCCGTGTTCGCACTCGCCAGCCTCGCCTTGTTCGCGCTCTGCCTGCATGCCTTCATGGGTTTCGTGCTGCACTGAGACGCGTCGCCGCCGCGAAGGCGGTGGTGACGGTCTATCGCGAAAAACGGCCTGCCAGCTCCACATGGGTCGACCAGCGGAACTGGCCGACGGGCTGCACCCAGTCGAGGCGATACCCGCCTTCGACCAACAGTTTGGCATCGCGGGCAAAGCTCGCCGGGTTGCAGCTGACATAAGCGATCACGGGCGTCTTTGACGCCGTAAGCTGCTTCACCTGTTCCTCGGCGCCCGCACGCGGCGGGTCGAGGATAACGGCGCCGAAGCGATCGAGCTCAGCGGGCACCAGCGGTCGGCGGAACAGGTCGCGATGTTCGCCAGCGACAAGCGCGCGCTGGCGGTTCGCCGCCGCAGTCAACGCGGCGATCGCATCGCGCGCGCCCTCGGCCGCATAGACTCTGCGTCCCGCCTGCACCGACAGCGCAAAGGTGCCAACGCCGGCAAAGAGGTCGGCCACTGCGCCGGCGTCGCCGATGGCTTCGCGCACCGCATCGACCAGCCCCGCCTGCCCCGCCTCCGTCGGCTGCAAAAAGGCGAAGGGCGGGACTTCGACAAGGATATCGCCAAACCGCATCGTCGGCGGTTCCGGCTGCCACAGGATTTCAAGGCCATCGCCCTGATCGATAGCAAAGCGCGCAAGCTTGTTTACGCCGGCAAAATCCTGAAGCGCCATTGCCGCATCGAGCCCTTCGGCCTTCACGCCTTCGAGGATCAGTTCGACGCCCTGGTCGAGCATCTGCAACTTGATCTTTACGGGGCGCCGTGGCTGCGCAATCATCACAAGCAATTCGCGCACGGGCTCGATCAGCGCGAACAGTTCGGGCACCAGCAGCGGGCACATCCGCATGTCTACGATCTGGTTGCTCTGCGCCGCGTTAAAACCGATCGCGACCTGTTTTCCCGTGCGCAGCGCGGTCAGCGCGGCGCGGCGGCGGCTTTGCGGCGGCGAAAGCCGCGCCGGACGCACGTCGCCAAAAGCAACGCCCTGCCCTTCCAGCCCGCCGACGACGCGGTCGCGCACGAACTCGGCGAGCGCCGGTTCAGCGACATGCTGCAACTGGCAGCCGCCGCATTTGCCGAAGTGCCGGCACGGCGGATCGGCGCGGTTGGGGCCGGGAATGAGGATGCCGTCGTCGCGCACGCGGTCGCCCGGCACGGCGCCCGCCACATGGCGGCCGTCGCCCGTCACGCCGTCGCCGCGCGCGGCGATGCGCTCGATCAATGCGGCTTCGCTCATTTCAGTCCCTGATTATATCGTCGGCTACAAGGCCGGGGCCTATACGCGCGGCCCGCGCGATATGCCAGCCCACAGCGGCAACCGCCGCGTCAAAGGCATCGCCGCCGCGCGCAAGCATCGCCCCGCAGGCCCCCGCCAGCACGTCGCCTGTTCCGGCCGTTGCCAGCCAGGGGCTTCCCGGCCAGGCCGCGGCGACCCGGCCATCGGGCGCCGCGATAATCGTATCGGCGCCCTTGTAGATCACGACCGCCTGCGTCCGCACCGCCGCAGCCTTTGCCCGGTCGATCTTGCTGCCATAGGCTTGCGGGAAGGCACGCGCGAACTCGCCCTCATGCGGAGTCAGGATCGCCTTGCGCGGCGTTTCCGACAGGCGCGGCAGCGCCGCGTCGATCGCCGCCGCATCGAGCACCAGCGACTTGCCGGAATCGAGCGCGGCCTCGACATCGAAAATCAGCTCGTCACTTGCGGGAAATCCCGGCCCGATCACGACAGCACCGACGCGCGGATCGTTCAACCGTTCGCCAAACTTCTCGTCGCTCTCGGCAATGATCGCCGACAAGGGCGCCTGGTCACTGCCGTCGAGCACGACATAGCCCGCGCCCGCGCGCAGCGCCGCTGCCGCGGTCAACCGGGCGGCGCCGCGCATCGGTCCGGCAAAGACCAGCACCATGCCGCGCGTGAATTTATGCGCGCTGGCGTCGGGCGGCTGCGTTTGGGTCCTTGGCATGGTCCGCATCTTGCGGCCCGCCTCGATCCCGATCGGCGCGAGCAGCACGCGCCCGCACGCCTGCGCCGAGGGCAGCAGGACATGCGCGGGCTTCAGCGCCCCCAGCGCGAGTGTCACATCGGCGCGAAGCGGCGGTATCCAATCCGCCGCGCCGTCGGCATCGACGCCGCTTGGGACGTCGACCGCCAGGATACGCCGGTCGGAAAAATGCGCGAGGACGGTTTCGAGCTCGTCGGCCAGCGGCCGCGACAGGCCGACACCGAACAGCGCATCGACGATCAAGGGTGCCGGGTGCGTCCGGCCATCGAGCGGCTCGACCGGCCCGTCCCATAGCGCGCGGGCCGCCTTCGCCAGCCCGGTCGCAGGGTCTGCGAGCGCCGCCACGCGGACCTGCGCGCCACGCGCCGCGAGCAGCCGCGCCGCGACATAACCGTCGCCGCCGTTGTTACCGGGACCGCAAAGGATGAGGATGGGCGCGCCCGCCGCCATCCGCCACGCCAGGTCGGCGACCGCCGCCCCGGCGGCGTCCATCAGTTCCGACAGCGACGTGCCCTGCACCGCGCACGCGGCTTCGGCTTCGCGCATCGCCTTCACGGTCAAAATCGGGGCGTCGGCCGGAACGGACATGCCCCGCCCTATCACGATCGCGCCGATGCGCCTACTTCGCGCCGCCCGTATTGGCGGGCAGACGGTATCGGTCGTTGCCGATCGCCACTTCGATCATATTGTCGCCGACGATGCTGACCTTCGCGGGCTCGGCGCCGTCCGCCGACACCACCCCGCGCCCGTCGGTCGTGATCTGGAGCCGGCGATAGCCGACGTTGCTGCGTCCGACGACAAGGATCGCCCCGCCCTCGCCGCTCATTTCCTCGATCGTGCAGGTGCGATCGAACAGCTTCGCCCCCTCCAGCGCGCAATCGATACGACCGCTTTCGGCCGCCTCGCGCGATCCGCGCGCTTCGGCTTCGGCGAGGTCGCCATTGTCGGGCGTGCGGTCGCAACCCGCAAGCGCGAGCAGCGCCAGCAATGGCCCCCCGAGTTTCTTCATCCCTTGCCCTTCAGCTGCGAAAGGTCGCGCACCGCGCCGCGCGCGGCACTCGTCGTCATCGCAGCATAGGCCTGAAGTGCTACCGAAACCTTGCGCGGACGCGGCTTGGCGGGTTGCCAGGCATCCGCGCCCTTCGCTTCCATCGCGGCACGGCGCGTGTCAAGCACATCATCGGCGACCAGCAGGTTGATCGTCCGCTGCGGGATATCGATTTCGATCATGTCGCCATTCTCGACCAGCCCGATCGCGCCGCCTTCGGCCGCCTCGGGCGAGGCGTGACCGATCGACAGCCCCGACGTGCCCCCCGAAAAGCGGCCGTCGGTGACGAGCGCGCAGGCGGCGCCCAGCCCCTTCGACTTGAGATAGCTCGTCGGATAGAGCATTTCCTGCATTCCCGGCCCGCCCCTCGGCCCCTCGTAGCGGATGACGACGACGTCGCCGGCCTCGACCCCGCCGGTCAATATACCCGCGACCGCCGCGTCCTGGCTTTCATAAACTTTGGCAGGTCCCGAAAATTTCAGGATGTTTTCGTCGACGCCCGCGGTCTTCACGATGCAGCCGTCAAGCGCGATATTGCCCGACAGCACCGCAAGTCCGCCATCAGTGCTGAACGCATGGTCGGCCGACCGTATCACGCCATGTTCGCGGTCGAGGTCGAGGTCTTCCCAGCGCCGGTCCTGGCTGAACGCGGTCTGTGTCGGCACGCCGCCGGGCGCCGCCATGAAGAACTTCTGCACCTCGGGATCGTTGGTCCGCGAAATGTCCCACTTGTTCAGCGCGTCGCCCAGTGTCGCACTGTGCACCGTCGGCAAATGTGCGTGGATCAGCCCCGCGCGCTCGAGCTGGCCGAGGATCGCCATGATCCCGCCGGCGCGGTGGACATCCTCCATATGCACGTCGCTCTTGGCCGGCGCGACCTTCGACAGGCACGGAACGCGCCGCGACAGCCGATCGATATCCTCCATCGTGAAATCGACCCCCGCCTCGAACGCCGCCGCGAGCAAGTGCAGCACCGTGTTCGTCGATCCGCCCATCGCGATGTCGAGGCTCATCGCATTTTCGAACGCCTCGAATGTCGCGATATTACGCGGGAGAACGCTGTCGTCATCCTCTTCATAATGGCGGCGACACATGTCGACGACCAGCCGCCCCGCAGTCAGGAACAGCGCCTTGCGGTCGGCGTGCGTCGCGAGCGTCGATCCGTTGCCCGGCAGCGACAGCCCCAGAGCCTCGGTCAGGCAGTTCATCGAATTGGCGGTGAACATGCCCGAACAACTGCCGCACGTCGGACACGCGGCGCGCTCGATCTCGGAGACTTCCTCGTCGCTATATTTCTCGTCGGCCGCGGCAACCATCGCGTCGACCAGATCGAGCGCGACTTCCTTGCCCTTGAGCACGACCTTGCCCGCTTCCATCGGCCCGCCCGACACGAACACCACGGGAATGTTGATGCGCAGCGCCGCCATGAGCATTCCCGGCGTGATCTTGTCGCAGTTCGAAATGCACACCATCGCGTCGGCGCAATGCGCGTTGACCATATATTCGACGCTGTCGGCGATCAGGTCACGGCTCGGCAGCGAATAGAGCATGCCGTCATGCCCCATCGCGATGCCGTCATCGACGGCGATCGTGTTGAATTCCTTGGCGACCCCGCCCGACGCCTCGATCTCGCGCGCCACCATCTGGCCCAGGTCCTTCAGGTGGACATGCCCCGGCACGAACTGGGTGAAGCTGTTGACCACCGCAATGATTGGCTTGCCGAAATCGCTGTCCTTCATCCCCGTCGCGCGCCAGAGGCCGCGCGCGCCCGCCATGTTGCGGCCGTGGGTCGTGGTGCGCGAACGATATGAAGGCATTTTCAGCAATCCTGATAATATTATTTCAAAAATATGCGATAGGACGCGCCTCTACACGCCTATTCGGGCAGATTCAATGCAACTTTGCTGCACATGCGAGAAAGCCGCATGGCGAACCGTTCCTGCCCCACCGCGTCAACGACGAAATCCTGTCGCATCTCGATCCCCACATAGGGAATACCATTGGCTTCGGCATGGCGGTTCATCGTCGCGTTGAGCAGCTTGCCCGAATAGGGCTGCTGGTCGCCGACGATCAGCCCTTCGGCCTCCAGCGCCGCGATCGCCACGCCCGCCAGCCGGTCGTCCTCGTTATACAGCACCCCGACATGCCACGGCCGCGCCTGATCGGGATGCGCCGCGAGCGACGGCGTGAAGCTGTGGAGCGACAGGATCATCGCGGGCCGCGCCGCCGCGATCGTCGCCGAGATATGATCGTGATAAGGCCGGAAAAAGCGCGCCAGCCGCGCCTCGCGCCCCGCATCATCCAGCGCATTGCCCGGTACCGCATGACCGTCGCTCGCGATCGGCAGCACCCCCGGCGCATCCTCGTCGCGGTTGCAGTCGACGACAAGGCGCGAGACGCCGCCAAGAATCGCCGCATCGACCGCGCCGCTCTCGACGAGCAGCACGGCCACTTCGGCAACGCCGATGTCGACCGCGATATGGTTCGCTAGCAACGCCGGATCGATGCCCAGATCGACATCCTCCGGCACCAAAGCCGACGCATGGTCGGCGATCAGCAGGATGCCGCCCGCCCGCGCCAAACCGATCTGCCGCCAGGCTTCGCTCACCTTAACGCTCCCGCCATCGTCCACCAGCCCGGATGCCGCGCGGCCAGCGCCGCCGCCGCCGCGTCGCGCTCGGCGGCCGCGTCGAACAGCGCGAAACAGGTCGCGCCCGACCCCGACATGCGCGCCAGCCAGGGCCTGAGCGCGCCGAGTTCGAGCAGGATATCGGCGATCGCCGGGCACTGCGCGATGGCTGGCCGCTGCAGATCGTTGCGCGCGCCGAACAATTGCGCCCGGCCGGCTGGATCACTGAATAGCGGCCCGCGATCGATTCCGTCCCACGCCGCGAACACCGGCCCCGTCGCGACCGGCAGCCGCGGATTGACGAGCAACACCGGCGTTCCGCCGAGCCGCAATTCGGGCACCGCGCTCAATTCTTCGCCGACGCCCACGCCAAGGCAGGTTTCGCTGGCGACGCAGGCGGCGATATCGGCGCCGAGCGGGCTCACGACCCGCGCGAGCGTCGCATTGCCCAGTTCGGGCAGGAATTGCGTCCGTACCAGCCGCGCCATCGCCGCGGCGTCGGCCGACCCGCCGCCGATCCCCGCCGCGACCGGCAGCGCCTTGGTCAGCGTCACCGCCAGCGGCGGCACCCGCTCGGCACCATAGCGTGTGCGCAGCAGGACCAGCGCCTGCATCACCAGATTGTCGCTGCCCGCGCCCAGCCCTTCGGCAAATTCGCCATCGATCGTCAGGCTGTCGGTATCGGCAAATTCGACCGCAATCGTATCGCCGCCATTGACGAAGGCAAACAGCGTTTCGATCTCGTGATAGCCGTCGGCCCGCCGGCCTCGCACGTGCAGAGCCAGGTTGATCTTGGCCCAGCCGGTCTCGCGGAATGCGGTCACGGCGCGGTGTTCGCGGGGGTCAGCCCATCGCGCAGCTTCGCCGCCAGCCGCGTCGCCATATCGGCTTCGGCGAGCAGCGCCGCCGCGCGCCAACTGTAGCGCGCCTGGAATTTGCGCCCCGCCTGCCAATAGGCGTCGCCCAGATGCTCGACGATCACCGCATTGTCGGGCGCGCCGCGCTGCGCCTTTTCGAGCAGGTCGACCGCGTCCTCGGTGCGGCCGGTCAGAAAATAGGCCCAGCCAAGCGAATCCGTGATGCTCGCATTCTGGGGTTCGCGCGCCCATGCCGCCTCGATCCGCGCGAGCGATTGCTGCACGTCCTTGCGCCGTTCGAGCGCCGAATAGCCGGCGAAGTTCAGGATATTCGCATCGTCGGGGCGCAGCTTGACCGCCTTTTCCATCAACGGTTCCGCGGCGTCCCAATCGCCAGCCTGCAACAGCAATTCGGCGCGCGCGATCAACAGCGTACCGCGCAGCGACCGATCCTCGTCGCTATCCCCCAGCGTGTCCTCGAGCCGCTCATAGGCCCGCGCGGCCGCCGCGGTGTCGTCGGATCGCCGCGCCACGTCGGCCAGCCGCACCAGCAGGCTACGCGCGTCGGTGCCGGCGGCGGCGGCTTCGGCCAGCCTTGCCGCTTCGGCCACGTCGCCCGCCTCCGCGGTCAATTCGGCGCGCCGCATCGCGAGCACCGGCGGCAGCGCAGCGCCTTTGAGCAAGGTCATTGCCTCGTCACGCTGTCCGTTACCCTCGAGCGCCTCGATCAGCGTCGCGCGAACTGCCCAATCGTCCTCGTTCAGCCAATGCGCGGCGCGCGCGAACAGCAAGGGGACCCGCGGGCTCCCCCCGGGCGTCCGCGCCAGCCCGTCGGCGAGCAGCCCCAGCCACAACGCGGTGCCCGCGCGCGGCGTCGATACCGGCTGGTCGGGAAGCAGCAGCATCGGGTCCTCGCGTTGCCCCGCCGCGAGCGCGATCCGTTCGCGCAGCCTTTTGGCGGCGCCGCGCGCTTCGGCCTTGGCACCGTCCCGGTCGCCGACCGCGTCAAGCGTCGCCGCCAGCCGCACCGCTATCAACTGGCTCGTCCGGTCGGTAAGCGTGATCGTGTCGGCCAGCGCCGCCGCTTCGTCGGCGCGCCGCGCCGCGATCTGGACCAGCGCCGCCTGGAGGCGGAGTGACGGGTCCGGCCGCGTCCGCGTCGACGTCGCAAGCAAATGGCGTTCGGGCAGCTTCTCGCGCGCGCCGACGTCGATCCACGCGTTGACCGTCGGCTGGATCAACCGGGCAATCATGTCGGCGCCGGTCTTGTCGTCGCGCCCCGACATCAGGTCCCGCGCCGCTTTCCAGTCCGACCGCCGCATCGCGTCGACCATCAGCACCAATTGGGCATCGAACCGGTGCTCACCGGCCGTCCACAGCCGCAGCGCGGCGGCGCGCGCCGCGTCGAGGTCACCGGCCTGGATCGCCTGTTCGAGGATCCGTCCGCGCAGACCCGGCAAGTCGGGCGCGAGGCTCGACGCAGTCGTCAGCGCCGACAGCGCTACGGTCGGCCGGCCGCTTTCCTCTGCAAGCCGCGCGCGGACCAGCGCGTTGAGCGCCGCGCCGGTGTCGTCGACAGCGTGCGCCGGGGCCGCGACCGCCAATGCGGCGGCGGCCAGCATGAAATGCGCGATCTTACATATTCGGGTAATTGGGGCCTCCGCCGCCTTCGGGGGTGACCCAGTTGATATTCTGGGTCGGGTCCTTGATGTCGCACGTCTTGCAATGGACGCAATTCTGCGCATTGATCACAAATTTGGGATCGCCCTCGGCCTCGCCGACGATTTCGTAGACGCCGGCCGGGCAGTAACGCTGCGCCGGCTCGTCGAACATCGGCAGATTATATTCGACCGGGATCGACGGGTCTTTCAACTGGAGGTGGACGGGCTGGTCTTCCTCATGATTGGTGTTCGAAATGAACACCGACGAGAGTCGATCGAAGGTCAACACGCCATCGGGCTTCGGATAGTCCGGCTTCGGCATGATGTCGGCGCGATAGAGGCTCTCATTGTCCGGATGATGCTTCATCGTGAACGGGACTTTGATCTTCAGCGTTTCGAGCCACATCGTCATGCCCGACAGGATCGTGCCAGCCAGATCGCCATATTTTTCGACGAGCGGCAGCACGTTGCGCACGACGCTGAGTTCCTTCTTCACCCAACTGTCGTCATAGGCGTCCTGATAGGCGGTCAGCGTGTCGCTCCCCCGTCCCGCGGCCACCGCCGCAAACGCCGCCTCGGCCGCCATCATCCCCGACTTCATCGAGGTGTGCGTGCCCTTGATGCGCGGCACGTTCAGGAAACCGGCGCTGTCGCCGATCAGCGCACCGCCCGGAAAAGCAAGCTTTGGCACCGATTGCAGCCCGCCGTCGCTGATCGCGCGCGCGCCATAGGAGACGCGCTTGCCGCCCTTCAGAATCTTCGCGATTTCAGGGTGCGTTTTCCACTTCTGCATCTCCTGGAAGGGGGAGATGTGCGGGTTGCGGTAATTGAGCCAGGTCACGAAGCCCAGCGCCACCTGCCCGTTCGCCTGATGATAGAGGAAGCCGCCGCCGTTAGCATTTTCGTCGAGCGGCCAGCCCTGCGTGTGGATCACGCGGCCCGGCGCATGGTTGGCCGGGTCGATATCCCACAATTCCTTGACGCCCAATCCATAAACCTGCGGCTCGCAATCGGCATCGAGCGCAAACTGCGGCTTGAGCATCTTGGTCAGGTGACCGCGCACGCCTTCGGCAAAGAAGGTATATTTCGCGTGGAGTTCGAGCCCGGGCGCGTAGTCCGCCTTGTGGCTGCCGTCGCGCGCGACGCCCATATCGCCCGTGGCAACGCCTTTGACCGAGCCATCTTCATTGTAGAGGATTTCGGCCGCCGGAAAGCCCGGGAAGATTTCGACGCCCAGCCCCTCGGCCTGCTCGGCGAGCCAGCGGCAAAGATTTCCGAGACTGCCGGTATAGGTGCCCTTGTTATGCATGAAGGGCGGCGTGATGATGTGCGGCACCCCGATCTTCTTGGTCTTGGTCAGCACCCAATGCTGGTTGTCGTTCACCGGCACCTCGGCGAGAGGACATCCCATCTCGCGCCATTCGGGGAGAAGTTCGTCGAGCGCCTTGGGGTCGATCACCGCGCCCGACAGGATATGCGCGCCGACTTCGGATCCTTTTTCGAGGATGCACACCGACAATTCGCTGCCCGCCTCATTTGCCATTTGTTTGAGGCGGATCGCCGCCGAAAGCCCCGCCGGACCCGCGCCGACGATGACCACGTCATAGGGCATCGATTCCCGTTCGCTCACCGCAAATACCTTTCTGCCGTCCCTGCATGGACATTCATCGTGCCCTGCGCTCATTCTGTCACGAATTGCGATGCCCGCCAATTGACGCGTCCGTCAACTGCCTGTTTGAAACAAAATCATGGGTGGGCGAAATTCAGCGTTGCTGGCGGAAAGCATTTGCGACTGGTGGTTGCTGGCGGGCGTCGATTCGCTTGTCGGCGAGCATCCGGCGGGCTGGCTTGTCGCGCCGCCAGCGAATGACGCTGCGGCAAGGCCGAAGCGCCTCGCCCCCGTCGAAGCCGACCCTCCCGCGCTTCAGCGCCAGGAAACGCCCGTGCCGGTGGAACCCGCTGGTCCCGTCGCCTTTCCGGACGACTGGACGGAATTTCAGGACTGGCTGGCGAACGGCGGCGACGTTCCGGGCAGCCAGTGGGATGCGCGCCGCATCGTCCCCGCTGGCGAGGCCGGCGCCCCGCTGATGCTCCTCACCGCCTGGCCCGAAATCGACGACCAGCAGGAGGGCGCGCTGTTTTCCGGCGCGGCCGGCCAGCTGCTCGATGCGATGCTGCGCGCGATCGGCATGTCGCGCGCCGATTGCTATGTCGCCAGCCTTGCGGTGACGCGCCCGGCGGGCGGGCGCTGCGACGGTGAAGAGGCTGCCGGACTCGACCGGCTGCTCTGGCATCACCTGCGGTTGGCGCGCCCCGGGCGGCTGTTGCTGATCGGCGGCGACATCGTCCGCATGGCGGCGGCGACCTCGCTTGTCGATGCGCGCGGAAAGTTACTCGAAATTAACCAAGATGGCGGCAAGGTGGACGCAGTGGCTGTGGCGCATCCCGCGATGCTGCTGGCCCGGCCCGCGCAGAAAGCGGCGGCCTGGGATAGCCTGAAACTGTTCAACCGGGGACGTTGACAGATGCAAAAGATGACGAAGACTTTCCTTTCCTGTGCTTTTCTCGCGCTTGCCGTACCGGCGTCACCGCTTCTGGCGGCCGATGCGGGCGATCACGGGCTGATACCGGCGGCGCAAACCGTGCCCGACATTCTCTCGTCGAAGCAGAAACAGCTCTATACGCAGATCGTCGCCGCGATCCGCGGCGAACGCTGGGCCGACGCCAAATCCTTGCTCGACAGCGCCGATCAGGATCCCAAGGCGGGGCCGCTCACCGACTTCCTCCGCGCCGAACTGCTGACCGCCGCGAACAGCCCGCGCGCCGAGGTCGCCGACATCATGCCGATCCTTGCGCGCTCGCCTTTCCTGCCGCAGGCCGAACAGCTCGGCCGGCTGGCGACGAAACGCGGTGCAACCGAACTGCCCGCGCTTCCCTTTCAGGCGCGTCTTGCCTGGGCGGGCAGCGCGCCGCGCCGTCTCGGCGCCGATAGCGTAAGCGACCCCGCAGCCGCCCGCCTCGCCGCGACGATTCCCGACCGGATCAAGAATGACGACCCATCGGGCGCCGAAATGCTGCTCAACGCCGTCCTCGACCAGCTCAGCCCCGAGGCGCGCGCCGAATGGATGCAAAAGGTCGCCTGGTCCTATTATATCGAGAATGACGACCAGAATGCGCTGCGCCTCTCGCTCGCCTGTACCGCCGGCGGCGGCGCCTGGGCGACGCAGGGCGCTTGGGTGCAGGGGCTCGCCTCGTGGCGTCTGCGCGACTATCGCACCGCGCTCGTTGCCTTCGACCGCGTCGCAAAGGAAGCGCCCGACAGCGAACAGCGCGCCGCTGCCTATTACTGGGCCGCCCGCGCCGCGATCGCGGCCGGCGAGCCGGCGTCGGTGCAGTCGCGCCTGCGCGCCGCCGCCGCGAACGAGGAAACTTTCTACGGCCTCCTCGCCGCCGAAACGCTCGGCGTCGAAACCAACGCCCAGCGCGAGAATGTCCGCGCCGACCGCAGCGCTTGGCGCGCGCTGGAAGACTTGCCGAACGTCCGCCTTGCAATGGCCCTGTCCGAAATCGGCGAGGATATCTACGCGGGTCAGGCGCTGCGCCATCAGGCGCAGATCGGCAACCCAGACCAGCATGCCCAGCTGATTGCGATGGCGGGCGCGCTCAGCCTGCCCGAAACGCAGCTCTATCTCGCCCACAACACGCCGCACGGCCGCAGGCCCGCAGCGCAGACTCGGTACCCGCAGCCCAAATGGGAACCCAATGGCGGGTGGAAGGTCGATCCCGCGCTCGTCTTTGCCCACACGCTTCAGGAATCGCGCTTCCAGCGGACCGTGGTCAGCCCTGCGGGCGCCTTCGGGCTGATGCAGGTGCGTCCCGGCACGGCGCGCGATATCGCGCGCTGGCGCGGCGACAGCGGCACCGGCGACCTGCGTATCCCTGCGGTGAACATGGATATGGGCCAAAGCTATCTGCAATATCTGAGCAAGGACCCCTCGACCGGCGGTCTGCTGCCCAAGGTGATCGCCGCCTACAACGCCGGCCCCGCCCCGATCGCGCGCTGGCAGACGGAGATACGCGATCAAGGCGATCCCCTGCTCTACATGGAATCGATCCCCTATTGGGAAACACGCGGCTATGTCGGCATCGTCCTGCGCAACTACTGGATGTACGAAGCGCAGCAGGGCAAACCCTCGGTCAGCCGCGCCGCGCTCGCGCAGGGCAAATGGCCGCGCTTCCCCGACAGCAAGGATCGCACGCGCCTGACCTATGCGAGCAGCCTCGCCAATGCCGATTGACGAAAGCCTGACCTTCAAACCGGTTCGTATCGCGCTGTTGACGATTTCGGACAGCCGCAGCGCGGCCGAGGACCGTTCGGGCGACAAGCTCGAGGAATTGCTGACCGGCGCGGGTCATATCCTTGCCGCGCGCGCGATTATCAGGGACGAGACCGACCTGATCGTCTCGCGCCTCCACAACTGGATCGACGATCCGGACGTCGATGTGGTCATCACCACCGGCGGCACCGGCCTCACCGGCCGCGATGTCACGCCCGAGGCCCTCCACCGGCTCGACGGCAAGGACATCCCCGGCTTCGGCGAGCTGTTCCGCTGGCTCAGCTATCAGACGATCGGCACCTCGACGATCCAGTCGCGCGCCTGCGCCGTCGTCGCGCGCGGAACCTATATCTTCGCGCTCCCCGGTTCGACCGGCGCCGTCACCGACGCGTGGGAAGGCATTTTATCGACGCAGCTCGACAGTCGGCACAAGCCCTGCAATTTCGTCGAGCTGATGCCGCGGTTGATGGAGTAGAACCCATCTTGGAAAGGGCTTCACCCCGGAGCTGATCCGGGGTTCATAGCGCCACCGGCGGATCGATACCGGATCGAGTCGGGCATGACGATGATCTACTCCATTGGGTCATTTGTTCTTTATTTGTTCACACTGAACGCATATTCTACGCCGGTGGAATCGTCCAAACCCCTCCCCCCTGTCGCCGGTCGCGGCGCGCCCACCAACTTGCGCCCCACCCGCACCGGATCGGCCGAACGCATCGCCGATGGCGACTGGCTCGACGCGGTGGAAGATATCGACGGCGAGACGCCAAAGCTGCGCACGACCGTAACCGTCGAGCATCCCAAGACGATCATCGCGCGCAACAAGTCGCCCGACATCAGCTTCGATCGTTCGATCAACCCGTATCGCGGCTGCGAGCACGGCTGCATCTATTGCTTCGCGCGTCCGACGCACGCCTTCCACGACCTGTCGCCCGGCCTCGATTTCGAAAGCAGGCTCTTTGCCAAGCCCGATGCGGCGAAGCTCTTGCGGACCGAACTCGCCAAACGCGGTTATGTGGCGGCACCGCTCGCGATCGGGACCAACACCGACGGCTATCAGCCGATCGAGCGCGCATGGGGCATCACGCGCTCGATCGTGGAGGTGCTCGCCGAAACGCGTCACCCGCTGATCGTCACCACCAAGTCGGACCGGCTGCTGCGCGATATCGATCTGCTCGCCGACATGGCGCGCGACAATCTCGTCGGGGTCGCGGTATCGGTGACGACTCTCGATCCCCATATCGCGCGCACGCTCGAACCGCGCGCGCCGCACCCGCGCCGCCGCCTCGCCGCGATCCGCCGGCTGATCGACGCGGGCGTGCCGACACAGGTCAATATCTCGCCGATCATTCCCGCGATCACCGATCACGAGATCGAGGCGATCATGGCCGCCGCGGCCGAAGCCGGCGCGATCCGCGCTTCCTATATATTGATGCGCCTGCCCTACGAGGTCGCCCCGCTCTTCCGCGCCTGGCTCGCCGCGCATTATCCCGACCGCGCCGACAAGGTGATGCATATGGTGCAGGATATCCGCGGCGGCCGCGACAACGACCCCGATTTCTTTACGCGCATGAAGGGGCACGGTGTCTGGGCGCAGCTGATCCGCACCCGCGTCAAACGCGCCGCGCGCGAACATGGCATGGACAAGAGCTTCCCGCCGCTCCGCAGTGACCTGTTCCGTCCGCCTGAGAGGAATGGGCAGATGGAGCTGTTCTGAACAACCGTCGCCCCCGCCGGCGCGGGGGCGACGTGATGTTTATGCGGCGGTCAACGACCGCAGCTTGTAATCCTTATAATCGTCGCGAATCTGGCGCTTCAGTATCTTGCCCGTCGCCGTGTGCGGCAATTCGTCGACGAACACGACTTCGTCGGGCAGCCACCATTTGGCGACCTTGTCCTTCAGATATTCGACGATCGCCGCCTCGCTCACCTCGGCCCCCGGCTTCTTCACGATCAGCAGGATCGGCCGTTCGTCCCATTTGGGGTGATAGACGCCAACCGCCGCGGCCTCCTGCACGCCCGGCGCGCCGACCGCGGCATTTTCCAGCTCGATCGAGCTGATCCACTCGCCCCCCGACTTGATGACGTCCTTGGCGCGATCGGTAATCTGCATCACGCCGTCGGGGTGGATCACCGACACGTCGCCGGTATCGAACCAGTCGTCAGCATCGGTCGCGTCCCGGTCGGCCTTGAAATAGCGCCGGATGATCCAGGGTCCACGGATCTGGAGCCGCCCGCTCGTCACCCCGTCGCGCGGCAATTCGCGATCCTCGTCGTCAACGATACGCAATTCGACCCCGAACGGCGGGCAGCCCTGGCGGCACACGACATCCACGCGTTCGTCAAAGCTCATCTCGTCCCAGTTCCACGGCCGCTTGCCCATGGTGCCGATCGGCGAGGTTTCGGTCATCCCCCATGCGTGCGCGACCTCGACGCCCGCCTTCATGAATCGTTCGATCATCGCGCGGGGCGCCGCCGATCCGCCGATGATGACGCGCTGCAACTTGCCATAATCGATGCCCGTCGCATCCATATGGCCGAACATCGCCAGCCACACCGTCGGCACGCCGGCGCTGTGCGTCACGCCTTCCGCGTGCATCAGGTCGCAAAGCACCTGCGCATCGTTGGTCGCCGAAAAGACCAGCTTCGCGCCGACCGTCGCGGCGGCAAAGGGAATGCCCCAGCTGTTGGCATGGAACATCGGCACGATCGGCAGGACGACGCTGCGGTTCGACATGTCGAACACGTCGGGCTGGATTTCGGTTATCGCGTGGATGACGTTCGACCGATGCTCATAAAGCACGCCCTTGGGATTGCCCGTCGTTCCGCTGGTATAGCAAAGTCCGACCGGATCGCGTTCGTCGAGCTCCACCCATTCGAAGCTTCCGTCTTCGGTGTCGATCAGGTCGCGGTACGACAGATAGCCCTCGTGCGCCGGCGCGTCGAACAGGATGAAATGCTCGACCGTCGGCAACTGATCGCGCAGCCGCTCGACGATTGGCAGGAACATCGCGTCGAAGAACAGCACGCGGTCCTCGGCATGGTTGATAATATAGACGAGCTGCTCGTCGAACAGCCGCGGATTGACCGTGTGTAGCACCCCTCCCATGCCCGCGCTGCCGTACCAGCTGACCAGGTGATGGCCGTGGTTCATCGCCAGCGTCGCGATGCGGTCGCCCTTCCTTATGCCCAATTTCGTCATCGCCGCGGCGAAGCGGCGCGCATCCGTGCCCACCTCGCCCCAGGTCGATCGCGTCATGCTGCCGTCGGCCCAGCGCGAAACGATTTCGCGCCCCGCATGCTCGCGCGCGGCATGGTCGATCAGGCTGGTTACCAGCAACGGCTGGCCCTGCATTCCCATCATGAGGCATCCTCTATTCTATATTCTATCGTTGCCCCTTAGGGATAGGGTCGAGAACCGCCGATACGCAAGGGGGAAGGACGCTACCGCACCCTGAATTCGCGCGGCGCGACCAGCGACAGCGCGGCTTCGGCGACCCCAGCAACCATCTCGAGGCGCGAAACCGTGTCGGGCCCCAATGCAAAGCTGCGCCCCAGCTCGATGCGGACATCCTCGTCGGTCAGCGGATCGCGCGTGGCAATCACGACCTTGCCGCGCGCGTCACTGCGCCGTTCCAGCCATTTGGCAATCTCCGGAATCGCCTCGGGCAAATCGACCCGGCACGTCAACTGCAGCGCCGCGGTCGCGGCAATATCGGCCAGCGATTGCGCGCCGCGCACCGTCACGCGCGGCGTTTCCTCGCCTTCGAGCAGGTCGAGCTCTACCGACAGCATCGCACAGCCGCCGACCGCCGCCAGTTCCTCCAGCGTCTTGCCCGCCATCTCGTCGAAACAGCTCGACTGGAACTGGCCGCTGCGGTCCGACAGCGTCAGGTTCAAAAAGCGGTTGCCGCGCTGTGACACGCGCGGGCGTGCGCTTTCGACCATCGCCGCCATCACCATCGGGATGCGCGTGCCCGGCGTCATTTCGACATTGTCGCAGATATCGCCATAGGAGCGCGCGCCGCGCGCCGACACGATCGCCTCATATTGCTCGACCGGATGCGACGAGAAATAGAAACCGAACGCATCCTTCTCGCGCGTCATCCGCTCGGCCAGCGTCCACGGCTCGGCGGCGGGCAGCTGGAGCGCGGGGGCGATCGCAATGTCACCGCCGAACAGCCCGCCCTGCCCCGTCGATCGTTCGTGCGCCGAACTGTTCGCGCAGGCGAGCAGGCTTTCGGCGCCGGCAAAGGCGCGCGGACGATCGGGCTCGATGCAATCGAACGCGCCCGCGGCGGCCAGCGCCTCGATCTGGCGACGGTTGAGCAGCTTGGGGTCGATGCGGCTCGCAAAATCGTCAAGGCTGACGAAATCGCCCTTCGCGCGCTCGGCGACGAGCGCCTCCATCGCCTTTTCGCCGACCCCTTTCAGCGCGCCGAGCGCATAGCGGACGGTCAGCCCCTCATCGCTGCGCCCGACCGAAAAATCGGCCTCGCTGTCGTTGACCGACGGTGGTGCGATGCCGACGCCGAGCCGGCGCATATCGTCGATGAAGATCGACAATTTATCGGTCTGGTGGCTGTCGAACGACATCGATGCCGCGAAAAATTCGTGCGGATAATGCGCCTTCAGCCACGCCGTCTGGTACGACAGCAGCGCATAGGCCGCGGCGTGGCTCTTGTTGAAACCATAGCCCGCGAATTTGTCGATCAAGTCGAACAGTTCGTTCGCCGCCTTCGGTGCGATCTGGTTATGCTCGCCGCAGCCCTTCACGAACGTCTCGCGCTGCGCGTCCATCTCCGCCTGCACCTTCTTGCCCATCGCTCGGCGCAAAAGGTCGGCGCCGCCAAGGCTGTAGCCGGCGAGGATCTGCGCCGCCTGCATTACCTGTTCCTGATAGACGAAGATGCCATAGGTTTCGGCGAGGATGCCTTCGAGCAGCGGATGCGGATAGGCGATCGGCTCGCGCCCGTTCTTGCGCGCGCCGAACAGCGGAATATTGTCCATCGGACCGGGGCGATAGAGCGCGACGAGTGCGATGATGTCGCCGAAATTGGTCGGTTTCACCGCTGACAGCGTGCGGCGCATGCCCTCGGATTCCAGCTGAAACACACCGACGGTCTCGCCGCGCTGGAGCAGCGCATAAACTTCCTCGTCGTCCCAAGCGAGCGTGTCGAGATCGACGTCGACACCGCGCAGCGCCAGCAAGCGCTTCGCTTCCTTCAACACCGACAGCGTCTTCAAACCGAGGAAGTCGAACTTCACCAGCCCCGCGGTCTCGACATATTTCATGTCGAACTGCGTCACCGGCATGTCCGAACGCGGGTCGCGATAGAGCGGGACGAGCTGGTCGAGCGGCCGGTCGCCGATCACGACGCCGGCGGCATGGGTCGAACTGTGCCGCGGCAGGCCTTCGAGCTGGCGCGCCATGTCGAACAGGCGCCGTACCCCGTCGTCCTGCTTATATTCGGTCATCAGCTCGGCAACGCCGTTCAGTGCGCGTTCGAGCGTCCAGGGGTCGGTCGGATGGTTCGGCACCAGCTTCGCCAGCCGATCGACCTGCCCATAGCTCATCTGGAGTACGCGCCCGGTGTCCTTCAGCACCGCGCGCGCCTTCAGCTTACCGAAGGTGATGATCTGCGCGACGGTATCGCGGCCATATTTCTCCTGCACATAGCGGATCACCTCGCCGCGCCGCGTTTCGCAGAAGTCGATATCGAAGTCGGGCATCGACACGCGTTCGGGGTTGAGGAAGCGTTCGAAGAGCAACCCCAATTTGAGCGGATCGAGATCGGTGATCGTGAGCGCCCAGGCGACGACGCTGCCCGCGCCCGACCCGCGCCCCGGTCCTACCGGAATATCGTGCGCCTTCGCCCATTTGATGAAGTCGGCAACGATCAGGAAGTAGCCCGGAAAGCCCATCTGGACGATGACCCCGACCTCGAAGTCGAGCCGCGCGACGTAGGCATTGCGCTCCTCCTCGGACAGCTCGGGATAGAGCGCCAGCCGCGCCTCCAGCCCCGCGCGCGCGTCGGCGGCAAGCTGCGCCGCTTCGCCTTCGCGGTCGCCGGCAAGGCTCGGCAGGATCGGTTTGCGCTTCGGCGCCATGAAGGCGCAGCGCTGTGCGATCACCAGCGTGTTGCGGATTGCCTCGGGCAAGTCCGAAAATGCATCCTCCATCGCCTCGGCCGGCTTCAGCCAGGCCTCGGGGCTCGACACGCGCCGGTCCTCGCTCTCGACGTAGGCCGACTGCGCAATGCACAGCATCGCGTCGTGCGCGGGGTGGAATTGCGGCTCGACGAAATTCGCGGGGTTCGTCGCGACGATCGGCAGCGCGCGCGCATAAGCGAGATCGATCAGCGCCGCTTCGGCCGCCTTCTCGACCTCATCGCCGCGCCGCGACAATTCGATATAGAGCCGCCCTCCGAACAGCGCCTCCAGTTGCTCGACATAATCTCCGGCGGCGGCCTTCTGCTCGCCCGCGAGAAGCCGTGCCAGCGCTCCCTCGCCGCCGCCCGTCAGGCAAATCAGCCCGTCGGTCTTGCCGGCGATATCGGACAGCGTGACATGCGGGTCCTGCTCGACCGGACGGCCGAGGTGCGCCGCCGAAACGAGCGCGCACAGATTGTCATACCCCGTATCGTCCTGCGCATAGAGCGCGAGCCAGTCGATCTGTGGCGCGCCGTTCGCGAGCCTCTGCCCCGGCCGCGCGACGCTCAGCAGCGCGCCGACGATCGGCTGCACCCCCGCCGCCTTGCACGCGTCGCCAAAGGCCATGACGCCATAAAGCCCGTTACGGTCGGCGACCGCAATCGCCGGAAACCCGCGCTCGCGCGCCGCTTTCGCAATCGCCTTGGGCTCGATCGCTCCCTCCAGCATCGTGAAACTGGAAAAGACGCGCAGGGGAACAAATGGGCTGTAGGCCATCGGATGACGCTACAGTGACAGCGGTGATTCTGCCAAGGCTTAACCCAGCAGTTCTTCAATCTCTTTGCGCAATTGCTCGGGCTTCGTCGTCGGCGCGTGCCGCGACACCGTCTTGCCGTTCCGGTCGACGAGGAACTTCGTAAAATTCCATTTGATCCCGCTGCCGAGCAGGCCGGTCTTTTCCTTCTTCAGATGCTTGAAGATCGGATCGGCATCGTCGCCGTTGACGTCGATCTTCGCCATCAGCGGAAAAGACACGTCATAGGTCAGCGAACAGAAATTCTTGATTTCCTCGGCGTCGCCCGGTTCCTGCGCGCCGAACTGGTTGCACGGAAAGGCCAGGATTTCGAACCCGCGATCCTTGTAATCGCGGTACAACTCCTCCAGCCCCTCATATTGCGGCGTGAAACCGCATTTCGAAGCCGTGTTGACGATCAGCAGCACCTTGCCGCGATAGTCGGCGAGCGACTGCGATCCGCCCCCGGGCAGTTTCGCCGAAAGATCGTAAAGCCCCATTGTCCGTCCCCTTCCGCAAGCGCGCAGCCTAGGCCGCGATATGCCCTTCGTGCAAGCGCAGCACGCGGTCCATCTTTGCCGCGAGCCTTTCGTTATGCGTCGCCACCAGCGCCGCCGATCCATGGTCGCGCACCAGCCCCACGAACTGGTCGAACACGCGGTCCGCAGTCGCCTCATCGAGGTTGCCCGTGGGCTCGTCGGCGAGCACCAGCAGCGGCCGGTTCGCCAGCGCGCGCGCCACCGCGACGCGCTGCTGCTCGCCGCCCGACAGCTTGCTCGGCTTGTGATGCAACCGCTCGCCGAGCCCTAACCGCGCGAGCAGGTCGGTCGCGCGCTCTTCTGCCTCCGCCTGTCCCGCGCCGCGGATCAGCTGCGGCAGCACGACATTCTCGATCGCGTTGAAATCGGGCAGCAAGTGGTGGAATTGATAGACGAAGCCGATCTTCTCGCGCCGCGTCTTCGTCCGCTCGCCCTGGGCGAACCGCGTGACATCCTCGCCATCGATCCGGATCGTGCCGTCGAAGCCGCCTTCGAGCAAGCCGACCGCCTGCAGCATCGTCGACTTGCCCGATCCCGACGGGCCGAGCAGCGCGACGATCTCGCCGCGCTTCAGATGCGCGTCGACGCCGCGCAGCACATCGATCGTGACGTCGCCTTGCGTGAAACTGCGCTTGAGCGACTTCAGTTCGAGCACGATGTCACTCATAACGCAGCACCTGCACGGGGTCGGTATTCGCGGCCTTGAACGCGGGGTAGAGCGTCGCGAGGAAGCTGAAAACGATCGCCATCACCGCGATCCCGGTGATCTCGAACGGATCGGGTTTCGACGGCAATTCGGTAAGGAAACGGATCGACGGGTCCCATAAGGGTTGCCCGGTCAGCCATTCGACTCCGCGCAGCACGCCGGCGCGGAAATAGAGCAGGCCGAAACCGAAGATCATGCCCATGATCGTTCCCGCGATGCCGATCGACAGGCCGATCGCCATGAAGATGCGCAGCACCGCGTCGCGCGGCGCGCCCATCGTGCGCAGGATCGCCATGTCGCGGGTCTTCGCCCGCACCAGCATGATCAGCGACGAGACGATGTTGAACGCCGCGACCAGCACGATCAGCGACAGGATCACGAACATCGCGACGCGCTCGATCGACAGCGCCTCGAACAGGCTGGCATTCATCGACCGCCAGTCGGATATCACCGCCTGCGCCGCGACCTTTTCGGCGAGCGGCCGCAGGATCTCGCCGACCTTGTCGGGGTCGGTCGTCTTGATCTCGATCATCCCGACCTGGTCGCCGGTGAGCAGCAGCAATTGCGCATCCTCCATCGGCATCACGACATAGGCCTTGTCGAAATCATAGACGCCGATCTCGAAAATCGCCGAAATGCGATAGCTGATCTCGCGCGGAACCGTGCCGAACGGCGTCGAACGGCCCGCGGGGTTGATGATCGTCAGGTTCGATCCGACCGTCGCGCCCAGGTTACGCGCCAGTTCGCTGCCGATCGCGACATTGCCCGATCCCGGCGTCAGGCTGGCGAGGCTGCCCTGCAGTACCTTGCCATTGAGCGTCTCGTTCTTGCGGATGTCGGACACCAGCATGCCGCGCACCAAAATGCCCTCGACCCGGCCCGAATAGGTGCCGAGCAAAGGCTGCTCGATCAGCGGCGTCGCCGAAACGACCCCCGGCGTGGCCTTCGCCTGTTTCAGCACGTCCTGCCAGTCGTCGAGCCGCCCGCCAAAGCCCTGCACCACCGCATGGCCGTTGAGTCCGACGATCTTGTCGAACAGGTCGCTGCGCACCCCGTTCATCACGCTCATCACGATCACCAGCGCCGCGACGCCCAGCGTCACAGCGACAAAGCTGAACGCCGCCGCGACAAAGATGAAGCCCTCGCCGCGCTGCGGAAGCATATAGCGTTTGAAGATGGTGCGCTCGTAAGGACGCAGGATCATGGGGCGGTCGGCCTTTGCGGCGCATGAGGAATGTCACGCATTGCGCCGCTTTACGCAGCCCCGGCAGCGCTGGCAATGGACTCAAAACCGCGCGATGGCATGACGTCAAACTGCGAACGATTCGCAAAATATGTTGCTCTTTGGTCACAGCGCCCGGCAAAAGCAGGCTGGCTTGCCCGTCAGAGGGTGACAAAGCCCCCCCATCGACCTACCCCCGTGGCTTCTGGTTCAACGCGGCCCAAAGGCCCGGCTCCAGGGAGTGCAGGCCTTTCGCCAGGCCTGCAACAAGGGGGATGGCGAGTGTTCGTCACAGGCGCCCGGGTCTTGGAAACGAGGCCCGGGCGTTGTGATTCCGGCCTTTCGAAAATTCGATGTCCGTTTTGGGGTGGTTCGCTGCCACCCCCTGTGACCTGTCCAAAGTTCAGTAAAGGTCAGCCTTGTGCGCTGCCCGATTTGACGCCGCAGGGGTGCGGGACGCACCCAACCGCGATCGCGTGCGCAAACCGGCCAAAACCGCTTTTATCTACCGGATGAAAGAGCCGGGATGAAGGCTGGCATAGCCCGATATTGTAGGAAAGACCTTTTTGCAGGCGTCGGATTGGGGGTGGTAAGGGGCCGTCGGTTCCGCCGCCTCGTCACCCCGGACTTGATCCGGGGTCCACGACTTCGACGCCGCGATGGATCCCGGATCAAGTCCGGGATGACGAAGTGAAAATATCCTCCCTGTCGCATAGCGATGGGGAGGGGGACCGCGCCCGGAGGGCGTGGTGGAGGGGCCGCGGCGTCGTGCCATTTGCCCCTCCGTCAGCGCTTCGCGCTGCCACCTCCCCATGCCTGCGGCACAGGGAGGATTAAGGTCCGCAATCGGTCGTTAGCAGCCGCCCTTACCCTTCGCTCTCGCTGATATCCTCGAGCATTTCGGCATCGAGCACACGCACGCGGCCCTGTTCGAGCGAAATTACGCCCGACTCCTCCCAGCTTTTCAGCTGGCGATTGATATGTTCGCGGCTCATGCCCGCGAAATTGCCGAGTTCGGTCTGGCTGAGCTCGACGCGCTGCGACGTCTCGACGTCCTTGTGGATCAACCGTTTGAGATAGCGCGCGAGACGCGGGCCCGACGCATAGGCGCGGTCGCTTTCGATCGTCTGGTCGGCGGTGCGCAGCCGCCGCGCGAGCTGCTGCATCAGCGACCAGGCGAATTCGGGATGGCTCGCAGCGAAATCCTTGAGCGCATTGCGGCCGAGCTGGAGCGCGCTGCCGGCGCTAGTCGCGGTGACCGATGCGGTGCGCTCGCCGCCATCGAGCAACGCGATCTCGCCCAGCACCGCGCCGGGTTCGGCATAGGCGAGCACGATCTCGCGCCCGCCGGCGGTCAGCATCGACACGCGCGCCGTGCCTTCAGTCAGGATCAGCATCATGTCGCCCGGATCGCCCTGGACAAGCAATTCCTTGCCTTTGGTGAAATTGACCTGCACCGCGCGGCTCACGATCTCGGCCCAATCGTCGATCGAAAGGCCGGAAAAGATACTGTCGGGGCCCTGCAACTCGGCGAGTTTCGCGTGATCCATGCCCCTAAACCCCTTTTTTTTTCCCTGCTGGCGCGTCGGTCAGACCAGCCGGCTCTGTTTCACCGCCGCTTCGATGAAGCCCGCGAACAAGGGATGCGGGTCGAACGGCTTCGATTTGAGTTCCGGGTGGAACTGCACCCCGATAAACCACGGATGGTCCGGGCGCTCAACGATTTCCGGCAACATGCCGTCGGGCGACATGCCCGAAAAGACGAGACCGCCTTTCTCCAGCCGATCGCGATAGGCGCCGTTGACTTCGTAACGGTGGCGGTGCCGCTCGCTGATATCGTTTGCGCCGTAGACGCTCGCGACATGGCTGTTCGGCGACAGCTTCGCTTCATAGGCGCCAAGCCGCATCGTGCCGCCGAGGTCGGTATCGGCGCCGCGCTTCTGCAAGCCTTCGGCGCTCATCCATTCGGTGATCATGCCGACAACGGGCTCGTCGGTCGGGCCGAATTCGGTGCTCGACGCCTCCGCGATACCGCTCGTGTTCCGCGCCGCCTCGATGCACGCCATCTGCATGCCAAGGCAGATGCCGAAGAAAGGCACGCCGCGTTCGCGCGCAAAGCGCACGCTCGAAATCTTGCCTTCGGACCCGCGTTCGCCAAAGCCGCCGGGGACGAGGATGCCGTGCATCGGCTCCAGATTGGCGGCCAGATCCTCGTCGCGCTCGAACATTTCGGCGTCGAGCCAGCGAATATTGACCTTGACCCGGTGCGCCATGCCGCCGTGGACCAGCGCCTCGTTCAGCGATTTATAGGCGTCGGGCAGCGACACATATTTGCCGACAACGCCGATCGTGACCTCGCCCTCGGGATGCTGCTTGCGGTCCATGATGTCGTACCAGCGCGACAGGTCGGGCGCGGGCGCATCGTGGATGCCGAACGCGCGCAGGACTTCGCTGTCCAGCCCTTCGCCATGATATTGGACCGGGACCGAATAGATGCTGTCGGCGTCGAGCGCGGGGATCACCGCTTCCTTGCGAACGTTGCAGAAGAGCGCGATCTTCGCGCGCTCGCTCTCTGGCAACGGCTTTTCGCAGCGGCAGAGCAGGATGTCGGGCTGGACGCCGAGCGATGCGAGTTCGCGCACGCTGTGCTGCGTCGGCTTGGTCTTCAGCTCGCCCGCGGCGGCGATATAGGGCACCAGCGTGACATGGACCGAGATGGCGTTTTCGCGTCCCTCTTCGTTCTTGAGCTGGCGGATCGCCTCGATGAAGGGGAGCGATTCGATGTCGCCCACGGTGCCGCCGATTTCGCACAGCACGAAATCGAGGTCGTCGGTTTCGGCGCGCGCAAATTCCTTGATCGCGTCAGTGACGTGCGGGACGACCTGCACCGTCGCGCCCAGATAGTCGCCGCGGCGCTCCTTCGCGATGATGCCCTGATAGATGCGGCCCGAGGTGACATTGTCGCTCTGCCGCGCCGCAACCCCCGTAAAGCGCTCATAATGGCCGAGGTCGAGGTCGGTCTCGGCCCCGTCGTCGGTCACATAGACCTCGCCGTGCTGATAGGGCGACATCGTCCCCGGATCGACGTTGAGGTAAGGATCGAACTTGCGAATACGGACACGATAGCCACGCGCCTGCAACAAGGCCGCGAGGCTAGCCGCCATCAAACCTTTGCCAAGCGAGGAGACCACGCCGCCGGTGATAAAAATGAACCGCGCCATGGGAGGAAAGACTTACTCAACGGGAGGGGGACGGCGCAAGCCGTCGAATCGCGCGCACGGAAATTATTTCCGTGCGCGCCGGGCTGGGTCGGGGCCGAAGCCGCCGGTTATTTCTTGGCGGGGGGCGCCTGCGCGGGAGCTGGGGCAGCTTCCTTGCTTGCCGCCGCCGCGGCGGCAGCCGCCAGCGGATCATCGTTCGCCGGGATGGCGGGCGCCGCGTCGGCGGGCGCGTCGGGCTGCGCCGGACCGGTCAGCGACGACGCCGGTGCCGCGCCGCTGGTCTGCGCCGCCTTCGACAGCGACGTGTCGATCGTCGAACCGCCGCGGCCGACCGAAGCCATCGCCGCGAGCAGGATCGACAGCGCGACGAAGGCCGTCGCGAGGACCGTCGTCGCACGGGTCATGAAATCCGCCGCGCCGCGCGCCGAAAGCAGGCCTGCGGGGCTGCCGCCGACGCCCAGACCGCCACCTTCCGACTTCTGCATCAGGATGACGCCGATCATCGTCGCGGCAACGAGCGCCTGAACGACAAGCAGGAAGGTGAACAGATTCGACATTGGATTTTCCCGAACTTGCGCGACATCACACGGGCCGCGCCCGCGGCGCACATAGAGACGAAGCGGCCTCGCTTCAACCCATACGTCGCTGCGCGATGGTCCTCCCTGTCGCGCAGCGATGGGGAGGTGGCAGCGCGAAGCGCTGACGGGGGGCAATGGCGCCCACCTCGCGGCCCCTTCCACAAAGCCCTGCACTCCCCCGCCCCATGGCTTCGCCACAGGGAGGATCGGGCTAGGTCAGCCGAGCACCGCCGCCGCTTCGACGATCGGCAGGAACTTTGCCGACGTCAGGCTGGCGCCCCCGACCAGCGCACCATCGACATCGGCCGCGCCCAGCAATTCGGCGGCATTGTCGCCATTGACCGAACCGCCATAAAGGATGCGCATTGCGTCCGCCGCCGCACCGAAGCGACCGGCCAGCGCGCCGCGAATCGCGCCGTGCATCGCGGCGACGTCGTCTACAGTCGGCACCAGCCCGGTGCCGATCGCCCAGATCGGTTCATAGGCGATGGCAAGCCGCTGCGGATCGAAATTATCCGGCACCGATCCCGCGATCTGCGCCAGCACATAATCGATCGCGCTGCCTGATTCGCGTACGTCGCGGGGCTCGCCGACGCAAAGGATGACCGACAATCCCGCGGTCAGGCCCGCCTCGGCCTTTGCCCGCACATCGCCGTCGCTCTCGCCGAAGCCCTCGCGCCGTTCGCTGTGTCCGACGATAACGAGGCTGGCACCCGCATCGGCGAGCATCGGCGCGGCGATCGATCCGGTGAAGGCCCCCAATGCGGCGCGGTGGCAATCCTGCCCGCCGACCACCGCCCCCGGCACCGCGGCCATCGCGCCCAACAGCGTGAACGGCGGGCAAAGCGCGACATCGACCGCAGGATGCCCGGCAACGCCTGCGAAAATCGCCCGCGCGTCGGCGATCGACGCCGACAGGCCGTTCATCTTCCAATTGCCGACCACATATTTGCGCCGTGCCATTGCCTCGTCTCTCCCGCTTTCTGAACCGATGCCTCGTGCCCTAGCGGCCCGCGGGGGCGATAGGCAAGCGGCGTCGGTCGGCACGAAAAGCCCCTTTCCAGCCTTGATGCGGCCCCGCCTCCCGCCTAAAGCAACGCCCGAACGCGCCTGAACAGGCGCCTTGCCGAAAGAACGCCCGTTTCATGATTACCGCCATCCGCGCCATGTTTTCCTCGACGATCGGCAAATTCCTTGCCCTCGCCTTCGTCGTCCTTGTCGGGCTTGCCTTTGCGCTCAGCGATGTGACCGGCAATTCCACCTTTGGCGGGATCGGCGGCGCCAACGTCGCCGAAGTGGGCAGCGAGGCCATCGGGGTCGGCGAACTGCGCGACCGCGCGCGCCTCACCTACGACCAGGCGCGGCAGCAGCAGCCGGGGCTGACGATGGCGGCATTCGTCGAATCGGGCGGCCTCGATCAGGTGCTCGATCAGCTCGTCGAGGGGCTCGCCTTTGAACAATTCGCCCGCGAAATGGGCTTCGGCGTCAGCAAGCGCCTCGTCGATGGCCGCATCGCCGACGTGCCTGCTTTCGCGGGCGTGGCAGGGTCGTTCGACCAAAAGGTGTTCGAGAATTTCCTGCGCCAGAACGGCATCAACGAAGCCCAGTTCCGCCGCGACCTGCGCCAACAGCTGCTGCTCGAACAACTCGCCGCGCCGATCGCATCGATGCCGCGGATCGCGCCGGGCATGGCGCGGCCTTATGCCGCGCTGCTGCTCGAACAGCGCCGCGGACAGGCCGCATTCATACCGTCCAGCCCCTTTGCGCCGACTGCCGATCCCGGCGACGCCGCGCTCCAGACATATCTGTCGCAGAACAAGGCCAGGTTCACCGTGCCCGAGCGCAGGGTGATTCAATATGCGCAGTTCGATCGCGACGCGGTTCCCGTTCCCGCCGTCACCGAGGCCGAAATCGCCAAGGTCTACAAGGACAATGCCGCGCAGTTCGCCGCCAGCGAGACGCGCCGCTTTGCGCAGGTGATCGTCCCCGATCAGGCGGCCGCCAACGCCCTCGCCGCCAAGGTTCGCGGCGGGACTTCGCTCGCCACCGCCGCGCAGGCTGCGGGGCTCTCGGCCTCGACTACCGGCGACCTCACCCAGTCGGCCTATGCCGCGACCAGCAGCGCCGCCGCGGCCAAGGCGGCCTTCGCAGCGAAGCGCGGCGACGTCGTCGGGCCCTTGCAGACCGGGCTCGGCTGGATCGTTGCGCGCGTCGAGGACGTGACCGCAAAGCCCGCGCGCGACCTCGCTGCGGCGACCCCCGAAATCCGCGCCGAACTCGCCAAGAACAAGGCGAACGAGGCGATCGTCGATTATTACAACGACCTGCAGGACGCGGTGAATGGCGGCGCGTCGATCGAGGAAGTCGCCGCCGACCGCAAGCTGCAGATCGTCGAAACGCCGGCGATCCTGCCGAGCGGCCGCGCGCCCGGACAGCCCGGCTATACGATGGCGCCCGAACTTGCGCCGCTCGTCGCGCAGGCCTTCCAGGCGGCGGGCGAAGGCGAAAGCCATATCGCGACGCTCGTCGAGAATGAAAAATTCGCCGTCTACGCGGTGAAATCGATCGCCGAAGCCGCGCCGCCGCCCTTCGCTCAGATCCGCGGCGACTTGCTCTCCGAATGGCGCTTTGCCGAGGGGCAGAAGGTTGCCCGCGACAAGGCGCGCGCGATCACCAAAGCGGTCGAGGGCGGCAAGAGCCTTGCCGCGGCGGTCGCCGCCGCCGGCCCGAATATCGGCAACGTCCAGTCGATCGGCGGGCGCCGCGCCGAACTCGGCGCCAACGGCCAGCCGGTCCCGCCCGAACTCGCCCTCCTATTCTCGATGGCAGAGGGCAGCGTGAAAACGCTCGAAATCCCGGGCAACCGCGGCTGGATGGTCATCTCGCTGGGCGAGGTGCAGCGTCCCGATCCGAAATCGATCGACCCCGCCCGCGTCGCCGCGATCGCCCAGCCGCTCGCCCCCGCCTTTGGCAACGAACTCGTCGGACAGCTCGCTGCCGAGGCAAAGCGCCGCGTCGGGGTGAAGATCAACAAAAAGCTCGTCGACCAGCTCCGCGCCGAACTCACCGGCAACGCGCCGGTCGCCGAATAGCCCTCCCGTGACGCTTGAGGGCAAGGCCGCCGCGCTCGAAGCGCTGGCCGGGGGCCGCGGCGCGGTCGTCTGGCAACGCCTGATCGCCGATGTCGAAACCCCCGTCTCGGCGGCGCTCAAGCTGATCGAGCCCGGACGGGGCGACTGGGTGCTCGAATCGGTCGAAAGCGGGGAGACACGCGGACGCTACAGCTTGATCGGGCTCGACCCCGATTTGCTCTTCGAAGTCACCGGCGACGCCGCGCGCATCAACCGCGACTGGCGCCGCGACCGCACCGCGTTCCAGCCGCTCGAAACCGGCGCGCTTCAGGCGCTGCGCAACCTTGTCGCCGAATGCCGCTTCGACGTGCCCGAAGGCTTGCCGAAGGCGCTTGCGACGCTCGTCGGCTTCTTCGCTTATGAAACGATCGGCCTCGTCGAACGCATCCCGCGCGCGCCGGGCGCCGGGCTCGGCCTGCCCGATATGATTTTCGTGCGTCCGACGACGATTCTCGTCTTCGACCGGCTGGCCGACGAATTGTTCCTGATCGCGCCGATCTGGCCCGATCCCGACGGCGCGATCGACCGGATGATCGAGGCGGCGCAGGAACGCCTCGATACCGTCGCGGCACGCCTGTCGAGCCTCAGCGCGCACAACGACCGCGCGACGACCGAAGTGCTCCCGGCCGACATCACAGCGAACGCCGCGACGACGCCCGCGCACTTCGCGCAAATGGTGGCGACGGCAAAGGACTATATCACCGCGGGCGACATCTTCCAGGTCGTGCTCTCGCAGCGCTTTTCGACGCCATTCGACCTGCCGCCCTTCGATCTCTATCGCGCGCTGCGGCGCGTGAACCCCTCGCCCTTCCTCTATTTCCTCGACCTTCCGGGCTTTGCGCTGATCGGCTCGTCGCCCGAAATCCTCGTTCGGGTGCGCGATGGCGAGATCACGATCCGCCCCATTGCTGGCACTCGCCCGCGCGGCCGCACCAGCGCCGAGGATGTCGAAAATCGCGACAGCCTGCTCGCCGATCCGAAGGAGCGCGCCGAACATCTGATGCTGCTCGACCTCGGCCGCAATGACGTCGGCCGCGCGGCGGTCGGCGGCAGCGTCACGGTCACCGACAGCTACACGGTCGAATATTACAGCCACGTCATGCACATCGTCTCGAACGTCATCGGCCGCATTGCGCCGGGCAAGGACGCGATCGACGCGCTGTTCGCGGGTTTCCCGGCGGGGACGGTCAGCGGCGCCCCGAAAGTGCGCGCGTGCCAGATCATCGCCGAGCTCGAAGCCGATGCGCGCGGACCTTATGCGGGCGGCGTCGGCTATTTTGCTCCCGACGGCAATATGGACAGCTGCATCGTGCTGCGCACCGCGATCGTCAAGGACGGCGAAATGCACGTCCAGGCCGGTGCGGGAATCGTCGCCGACAGCGACCCCGCCTATGAACAGCGCGAATGCGAAGCCAAGGCCGGCGCCCTCTTCGCCGCCGCGCGCGAAGCCGTCCGGCTCGCGGGCACGCCGGGATATGGGCAGTAACAGCTGCGCTTGGCGGGCGAGAAGCTTCTATCCCTTCCCCCACCGCATCAAAATCGTTACGGCCCCACCATGATCCTCGTCATCGACAATTATGACAGCTTCACCTTCAACCTCGTTCATTATCTGATCGAGCTGGGCGCCAACGTGCGCGTCGAACGCAACGACACGCTTACCGCCGCCGAAGCCCTCGCGACCGGCGCCGATGCGATCCTCATCTCGCCGGGTCCCTGCACTCCCAATGAAGCGGGCATCAGCCTCGACCTCGTCGCCGCCTGCGCCGACGCGCGCCGCCCGCTGCTCGGCGTGTGCCTCGGCCATCAGGCCATCGGCCAGCATTTCGGCGGCACCGTCCAGCGCGGGCACCTGATGCACGGCAAGACCTCGCCCGTGTGCCACGACAACAGCGGGCTCTACGCCGGCCTGCCCTCGCCGTTCCAGGCGACGCGCTACCACAGCCTCGAGGTTGTCGACATCCCCGAAAACCTCGTCATCAACGCGACGAGCGACGACGGTGCGGTGATGGGTTTCCGCCACGCCGACCTCCCGATCCACGGCGTGCAATTCCATCCCGAAAGCATCGCGACCGAGCATGGCCACGCGATGCTCGCCAATTTCCTGGAAATCGCGGGGTTGCCGGTCGGCGAGCGGAAGGCGGCATGAGCCGCTTCGGCCCGTTTCCCGACCCGTCCGAACTGCTCGCCGATGACGAGGCAGCCGACGCCTTCGCGACGATGCTCGACGGTCGTGCCAACGACGAACAGATTGCGGCCTTCCTGGCGGCGCTGTCCGATCGCGGCGAGACGATGGTCGAAATCGCCGCCGCGGCGCAGGCGATGCGCGACCGGCTGATCCCCATTGCGGCCCCCGCGGGCGCGATCGACGTTTGCGGCACCGGCGGCGACGGCCACCACACGCTCAACGTCTCGACCGCCGTCTCGATCGTCGTCGCGGCGTGCGAGGTTCCGGTCGCAAAACACGGAAACCGGGCCGCTTCGTCGAAATCGGGCGCCGCCGACACGCTCGAAGTCCTCGGGCTCGACCTCGACCGCGCGTCGCACATGGCCGAAGCGCAGCTCGCCGACCTCGGCATCTGCTTCCTCTTCGCCGCGCATCATCATCCCGCGATGAAACGCATCATGCCGATCCGCAAGGCGCTCGGCCGCCGCACGATCTTCAACCTGATGGGTCCGCTCGCCAATCCCGCGCGCGTCACGCGCCAGCTGATCGGCATCGCGCGCCCCGCCTATGTCCCCGTCTATGCCGAGGCGTTGCACCGGCTCGGTACCGACCATTCGCGTGTCATCTCGGGCGACGAGGGGCTCGACGAACTGTCGCTCGCGGGTGGTAACGAGGTCGCGATCGTCACGCCCGAAGGCGTCCGTATGCAGCGCAGCGAGGCCGCCGATGCCGGCCTGCCGACGCGGCCGCTCGAAGAAATCCGCGGCGGCGACGCCGCCTATAACGCCAAGGCGCTGCGCGCACTGCTGCAAGGTGAACCCGGCGCCTATCGCGACGCCGTGCTCTACAACGCCGGCGAGGCGCTTGTCGTCGCCGGCGCCGCCGACACGCTGCTCCAAGGCGTCGAGGAAGCCGCCGAGGCGATCGACAAGGGCCTTGCCAACGCGCTGCTCAATTGCTGGATCGCCTATAAATGAACAAGCTCACGCAAATCCTTGCCACCAAGGCCGAAGAGGTCGCCGCGCGGCGCGCGGTCCGCTCGCTGTCCGATCTCGACGCGATCGACGCCGGTCCGGTGCGCGGTTTCCACAAGGCGCTACGGGCCAAGGTCGACTCCGGCAAAATCGCGCTGATCGCCGAGATCAAGAAAGCATCGCCGTCCAAGGGGCTGATTCGCGGAGATTTTAATCCCGCCGACCATGCCCGCGCTTATGAAGCCGGCGGCGCCGCCTGCCTGTCGGTCTTGACCGACGCGCCCTATTTTCAGGGGCATGAGGATTATCTCGTCGCGGCGCGCGCGGCCTGCATCCTGCCCGCGCTTCGCAAGGATTTCATGGTCGACCCCTGGCAGGTCGCCGAGGCGCGCGCGATCGGCGCCGACGCGATCCTGATCATCGTCGCCGCGCTCGAAGACGGCGCGATGCGCGAGATCGAGGCCGCAGCGATCGAACGCGGCATGGATGTGCTCGTCGAGGTCCACGACGAAGCCGAACTCGACCGCGCGCTGACCAAGCTCGAATCGCGCCTGATCGGCGTCAACAACCGCGACCTTCGCACCTTCGAAACCGACCTCGCGGTGACCGAACGCCTCGCAAAGCTCGTCCCGCCGGGCACATTGCTCGTCGGCGAAAGCGGCATCGCCACCCACGCCGACTGCCTGCGCCTCGCCGAAAGCGGGGTCAAAACCTTCCTTGTCGGCGAAAGCCTGATGCGCCAGGATGACGTCACGGCGGCAACGAAAGCGCTGGTCGAGGGCTGACGACGACTTTCGGTTGAAACCGGTCGTTGCCATCCTTTAACCATCGCCCTTGCCTTTCCCGCCTCGCATTGCTTCCCTGCCTGCGCATGACATTCAAACCGACTCACCTCGACGAAACCGGCGCCGCGCATATGGTCGACGTCGGCGCCAAGCCCGCGACGCAGCGCCGCGCGGTCGCCGGCGGGCGCATTACGATGTCGGCGGAAGCGCTCGCCGCGATCCGCAGCGGTAACGCGCCCAAGGGCGACGTCCTTTCGACCGCGCGCATCGCCGGCATCATGGGCGCCAAGCGCACTGCGGACCTCATCCCGCTTTGCCATCCGCTCGCACTGACCAAGGTGAGCGTCGACTTTACATGGGAAGACAATGGCATATCGGTCGTCGCTGTCGCCCAGACGACGGGGCAGACGGGGGTCGAGATGGAGGCGCTGACCGCCGCCTCGGTCGCGCTCCTGACCCTCTATGACATGGCGAAGGCGCTCGACCGCGCGATGATCCTCGGCGACATCCGTCTCCTCGAAAAGAGCGGCGGACGCTCGGGCGACTGGCGCGCCCAATGAGCGGCCTGCTGCCGGTCGAGGACGCACAGGCGCGGCTGCTCGCGCTTCGCTCACCGCTCGGTAGCGAAAATGTCGCCTTTTCCGAATCACTTGGCCGCCACCTTTCACGCGACGTCATCGCGCGGCGCGACCAGCCTGCCGCGCCGCTCTCCGCCATGGACGGCTATGCGATCCGCTTCGACGACCTGCCCGGCCCGTGGACGGTCACGGGCGAAAGCGCCGCCGGCGCCGCGCCCGATGGCAGCGTGGGTCCCGGCGAGGCCATGCGCATCTTCACCGGCGCGATGCTTCCCGCCGGCGCCGACACGGTCGTCGTTCAGGAAGATGTCGCGCGCGCGGGCGACAGGGTAACGCTGACGCGCGACGGCCCCGGGGCGCGCGGCGGCCACGTCCGGGCCCGCGCGGCCGATTTCGCCGCCGGCGACTGCCTGCTGCCCGCGGGCGCGCGCCTGACGCCCGGAGCCATCGCCGCCGCGGCGATGAGCGGTGCGGGCGAGCTGGCCGTCGGGCGCCGCCCGCGCGTCGCGATCGTCACCACCGGCGACGAACTCGTACCACCCGGACGTCCGCTCGCGCCCGGCCAGATCCCCGACAGCAACGGCGCCATGCTCGCCGCGATGCTCGCGGGCGAGGCCGAGGGGCCGGTCCTCGCGCACCATCTTCCCGACGATCGCGCAAAACTTACGAGCGCGCTCAAGGAGTTGGCACGACGTCACGACGTCATCGTCACCGTCGGCGGCGCCTCGGTCGGCGATCATGACCATGTCCGCGGCGCGCTCGAAGATGCCGGCGGTCGGCTCGATTTCTGGAAGATCGCAATGCGCCCCGGCAAGCCGCTGATCGCCGGCACGCTCGGCGATGCAGTGCTACTCGGCCTGCCCGGCAACCCCTCGTCAGCGTTTGTCACCGCGACCCTGTTCCTGCTGCCGCTCGTCCGCCATCTTGCGGGGGCAAGCACTCCCTTGCCGCCGGTCCATCGAGCACCCCTTGCCGCACCGCTCGGCGAAGGCGGGACGCGCCGCGACTATCTCCGTGCGCGGCTGGAAAATGGCAGGCTGATGCCGATGATTGGGCAAGAGAGCGGACGCACCCTCCCGCTAGCCTCGGCCAACGCCCTCTTGATCCGCGATATCGGGGCGCCCGCGCGCGATCGCGGCGAAATGGCGGAATATATCGTCATCGCTTGACAAGTTCCGCTTTGTTCCACTATCGTTCCCCCTATGTCCGGTAATGGCATCATGGAGAATGATCGATGTTGACCGCAAAGCAGCATGAGCTGCTCCACTTCATCCAGCAAAAACTCGACGCCAGCGGCATTTCGCCCTCGTTCGAGGAGATGAAGGAGGCGCTGGGACTCAAGTCGAAATCGGGCATACATCGCCTGATAAGCGCCTTGGAAGAAAGAGGTTTTCTCCGCCGCTTGCCCAATCGCGCCCGCGCTTTGGAAGTGTTGAAGCTGCCCGACGCCGCGAAACCCGCGGCGCGTGAGCGTAGCGACAATGTCGTTCCGCTCCGCAAGCCCGCCCCCGCGCTGAAACCGATCGCGGCGAACGACGTCATCGAAATCCCGCTGCACGGCAAGATCGCGGCCGGCGTTCCGATCGAGGCGTTCGAGGACCATAACAATCTCGCCGTCCCCGCCGCCTTGCTCGGCTCGGGCGAACATTATGCGCTCGAAGTCTCGGGCGACTCGATGGTCGAAGCGGGCATTTTCGACGGCGATTATGCGCTGATCCAGAAGGCGAGCACCGCACGCGAGGGCGATATCGTCGTTGCGCTCGTCGACGGGCAGGATGCAACGCTCAAATATTTCCGCCGCGAAGGCCCGCTGATCCGGCTCGACCCCGCGAACAGCGCCTATGAGCCGCAGCGCTACCCCGCCGATCGCGTCATCGTGCAAGGTCGGCTGTCGGGACTGCTTCGTCGTTACCACTAAGCTGCTGCGGCAACCGCCACGGATGCTCGTCGCCCGCGCGCTTCGCGGCGACGGCTTCGGGCGCCGTGCCCAGATACAGCGCCAGCCCGCCCGTTTCGGCCAGGCTGTCGCGGTCGATCGTCAGCCAGCGGCCGACGCATTCGCGCGGTAACCAGCGGTCGCTGATCACGACATCGGCCGCGGCGCAGGCGGCGGCCATATCGGCCCCCTCGATCCGGTCGCGTCCGTGCGATGCCAGGATGACGCGCCGCGTCCCGCCCTCGCCCTGCGTCCAGCGGCAGAAATCGCGGTTGCATTCGACGTGGTCGAGTTCGGCGAGCGCGAGGAGCGGCGCGTCGACGCCGGCGGCTTCGGCGACCATGTCGCGAACATAATCGCCCGCGCGGCCGCGCAGCAGCGCATAGCCGCCATCGGGAAGCGCGGCGGCGATATGGCGCCCGTCGCCGGTGACGAGCAAGTCGGGACGCGGCGTGGACAGCAGCGCCGCGATGCCGATCGCCAGCGGCGCCGCCCCGGCGATCCGCCAGCGCGTCCGCCACAATAATATCCACAATCCGCCGAATATCGCGAGGGCAAAGCCCCACCGTGGAAAGCTCGGCATCATCGCGACCGCGCCCGGGGCGTTGGCGACACCGTGCGCCAGCACGATCAGCGCGCGCAGCGCCTGCTCGGCCACCCACCAGAAGGGCGCACCGAGCCCGACGCTGTCGAACGCCAGCGCCAATGCCTCGGCGGGCATGATGACAAAGGTCGTCAGCGGGATCGCAACGACATTGGCGAGCGCGCCGTAAAGCCCCGCCTTGTGGAAATGGAACAGCGCGATCGGCGCCAGCGCGACCTCGACGACCAGCCCGGTGATCAACAGCCCGGCGACGCCCCGGCCCAGCCGAAAAAGCCACGGTTCCTCGCGGCGCGCCATAAAGGCGCGCATCGGGCGGCTTTCGTGCAGCGCGATGATCGCGGTGACGGCGGCGAAGCTCAACTGGAAGCTCGGGCCCGCCAGCGATTCGGGACGCCAAATGAGGACGATCAG
>NZ_LNSA01000006.1 GCF_001468465.1 Sphingopyxis sp. H115 | reverse complement strand
GCCCGCCACCGCCTATTTCGATCGGCCCGATCCCGCGCCCGCACCGCGAAGCTTTGCTACCGAACCCGCGCCGCGCGTCGTTCCGGCGGACGACGAAGCGCCGCTGCCGTTCCGCCGCCCGCGCCGCAATCCGGCGAAGCGCTGGACGGCGATCGCCGCGGCGGCCGCGGTGTTGATGCTCGGCGCGACCGCGGGCCTCGTCTATTTCGGGCTTCCCGGTTGGGCGCAGGGGCTGGGCCTGCCCGGCACGACCGCCGAACCCGACCTTGTCATTGAACTGCCGCCCAATCAGGATCATCGCGAGCTGGCCGACGGCACCATCTATTTCGCCGCGTCGGGGGTGATCATCAACCCGACCGACCGCGAACAGCGCGTTCCGCCGATCCTTGCCGAATTGCGCGATGCGCAGGGCACGATCGTCTATAGCTGGACGATCAAGCCGCCGGTGCGGATGCTGCCGCCCAATGAAAAGGTCAATTTCAGCGAGGCGAAGCTCGACATCCCCCGCCGGGCGACGCAGCTGACCGTTAGCTGGGCACTCCCTAAAGGGTGATATTCCAGATCTTTAGCTTGGCGTCACGGCGTCACAGGCTGAGTGCGGCGGCGAAGGAAAGCAGAAAGCTGGTCAGCGTCGCGACGATAATCGGCGCGAAACTCCGCCATCCCTGATCGAGCAGCAGGTGCAGCCGTGCCTTCATCGCCGTCGCGACGATCGCGAGCAGCAGCAGCGCCTGCGCGCCGCCGGCGGCGGCGTCCTGCGCTTGCCGGGGGATCGCGACCAGCGAATTCGCCGCGGCAACGGCGAGAAAGCCGAGGATGAACCAGGGCAGGCGCAGCGGGATGCGCGTCTTGCCGTCACGCTCGCCGCTCCGTCCGAGCCAGAGCGCGACGAGCATCAGCATCGGCGCGAGCAGCGCGACGCGCGTCAGCTTGACGATCGTCGCGACCTCGCCCGCTTGCGGCGAGAAGGAAAAGCCGCCGCCGATCGCTTGTGCGACATCGTGGATCGACGCGCCGATCAGGAAGCCCGCCTGTGCATCGGTCAGCCCGAACTGCGCCGCGAGGACCGGATAGAGCGTCATCGCGAGCGCGCTGGCAACGGTGATGCCGACGAGCGTCAGCGTGAAGCGCGCCTGGTCGACACGCTTGTCGCCGATCAGCGAATAGAGCGCGAGCGCCGCAGACGCGCCGCAGATCGCGGTCGCGCCGCCGGCGAGCAGCGCGGCGTGGCGGTCCTGCGCGAACAGGCGCGCGCTGGCGACGGTCACGACGATCACCACGAGCATGATGAGGACGAGCAGCGCAAAGGGCAGCGGTCCCAATTCGGCCAACTGTTCGGCGGTGATCCGCGCGCCTACGAGCACGATGCCGATGCGCAGCGCGGTTTGCGACATCAGATCGAGCCCGGCATGGGTGCGCCGGTCCTGCGACAGGAACGACAGGGCGAGGCCGATCAGCAAGCCCATCAGGACGATCGGCGCCGCATAATGATCGGCGAGCCACGCCGCAGCGAGCGCGGCGATGGCGGTGACGAGCGCGCCGGGCAGATAGTCGCGCGCGCGCCGCCGCGCGGGCGGATGCACTTCGAGCTGCATCTCGCCGTACAGGTCGGCGGCCATCGGCCAGCTTTGTTCGGTCGGCTTCACATCATTCCCTCGGCCCGCGCGTCGGCACCGCTTCGCATATCCGCGCGCGACGGTCGATAGCCCATTGCTGGCGGGGCAAGGGCTTGCTAGAGGCCCCCCTCTATCAGCACCCGTAGCTCAGCTGGATAGAGCGCTGCCCTCCGAAGGCAGAGGCCAGGGGTTCGAATCCCTTCGGGTGCGCCAATCCCCCATGAAAGTACGAACTTTGTCGTCGGCTGGCATTTCGCCTGCCGCGGCGAGCTCGAGTGCGCGATTGGGGCCGCGGATGATGATCTGTTCGCGGCTCATCACCACCTCGCCGACGAACGCCCGGACATAACGGCGGCGGACCTGCGGCTCACCGCCATCGCGGAGCTTGGCCCGCATGGCGGCGGCGAACCGCTCAACCTTTTCCGGTGTGATCCGGCTGCTCTTGGCGCCGATCTGACGTTCGAGCGCGACAATCTCCTCGGCGACCGAGGTGAGCCGCAGTTTGAGCGTTGCCAGCCGTTCCTTGAGGAACGGGTCGTCGGGTGCGGTCGCGCCACTCTCCACCATCATAAACAGTGCGCGGATTGAATTGGTCACCTCGGTTTCCTCGGTGCGGAGCACGGCGACCTGCTTTCGGCGGCCAGCGTCCGCTGCGGAGGACGCGTCGAGCATGTCGCCCAGCAGAGCCGTCAGCCGCTCGGGCTGGAACAGGCGCGTCTCCAACGCGGAAACGACGGCTTCATCGACTTTGTCCATCGGCACATTATTACCGCCGCAGGAGAGATCCCCTTTCTTGCGGCGGTTGGAACACGCATAATAGCGGTAGCGCCCACCCTTGCCAGTCATCAGCATCATCGTTGATGTACAACCATTGCACCCACAGCGACCAATGCCAGATAGCAGCACCGGTGACGTATGCGACCGCGGTGCCGAGATGCGCGGGTTCCGTGCCTTCAGGCGCGTCTGAACTGCCTGGAACCGCTCCTCGTTCAGGATCGCCGGCACTTTGACCTCTATCCACTCCTCACGCGGTCGCATTTCTCCAGTGCGGCTGTTGCGGCATCCGTAATAGTGGCGACCTGCATAGGTTTCGCGGGTCAGAATCGCATAGATCAGACCCGTATGAAAATGCTGATTGCGGTGCATGTAGCCCCGCTCGCGCAGCCAATTCACGATCGCGTTGATGCCAAGTGGCTCGGTCTTGCCATCACCTTCGAGATAGAGCCGAAAGATTAACTCGACTAGGGGGCGTTCAGCCGAGTCGATCTCAAGCTTCTTCTTGTCCTTCTTGTCGCGCCGTTCCGCGACATATGTGCGGTAGCCAAGTGGCGGTGCCGAGCCGTTATGAAATCCAGCTTCTGCATTGGCGGACATCACCACCTTGACCTGTTCGGCGTTGATCTCGCTCGAAGCAGCATCGAGCGAGGTAAAGATGGATCGCATGAGCCGCGCATGCGGGCCATCGCCAACGTCCTGCGTCGCCGAGATCAGTTTGACGCCGGCCTTCTCGAGCTTCCGGCGGTATCCCTCGCATTCATACTCGTCGCGAAAGAATCTACTGAAATTGTAGACGAATACGGCGTCATAGCGTTTCGGCCGCGCGCAGGCGTCGGCGATCATCCGCTGGAGTGCCGGACGGCGGTCGGTCATGCCGGACTTGCCCGCCTCGACATAGGTTTCGACGATCTCGTAGCCACGCTCCACGGCGGCGCGGGCGATACCCCTCTCCTGCTCGTTGAGCGAGGTCTCGTGCTCGGCCTGACGTTTGGTGCTGACCCGCACATAGGCGCAGGCGCGCAAGGTCATCGGATCAGTCGTCATCGGCAAGTATCCTCGCAAGGTCGTCGGCCAACAGGGCCATCAGCCACTGTGACTCGCCAGGCAGAAGAGGGAAAGAGTCCGCGAGCCGATCGACCACCTCCAAGGAGAGTTTAGCCGTCCCAGCGCGGGACGACCGATGCCGACGATTTTCGCCGCCATCGGCCGTCCCACGCCGGCTGTCAGAGGTGGGCGCTCCCACGGTTAATGCCTCCGCCGACCCTCGTTCAGTCCTGCTGATCCAGACCGAAATGGTGGCGGATCACAGCGATGCAGGCTTCGGCTGCGGCTTGGCGTTCCTCGATCGACATATCCGAGACGTCAGGCAGGCTGATGCGGTCGATGTCGTCGGAGAAGCGTTGATAGGCTGCCACCGGCTGGTCGTCGTGGCCGAAGATATCTTCGCTCTTCAGCGGAACGACTGGCTTCGGTTTGACCGTCTTGTTGTCACTCGACGCCTGTGCATCGCCGTCCGGATAAAGCGCAGCGAGCGCCTGGCTGGGCTTGAACCTCTCGCCGTTGGCGGCGAAACCCTCGGCGAGTTCTAACATCGCTTGGAACGCCTCGGGAGGCAATTCCTTCTGCCGCGTCAGGATAGTGGTCCCATAAGAGATCGGAGCCATGTCCGGCTCTTCCAGGATATCGAACAGCATCGGATAGGCCTGCCGCATTCGAGCGGCGATCAGCATGTTGCTGACCTTGTCCTTGGTCAGCCGCGGATAGCGTTCGGCGATCGCGCGCTGACTGATCCCGTTGACCTGCTGGAGGTTGAGCAGCGCCTGAGCCTTCTCCATGGGGCTGGCTTCAATCGTTCCGAGCGCGGTGTCGCACACTACTGCCACCGCATCCGCTTCGGTACCGACAAAGCGCACGCAGCGAACCTCGACGTCCTCGTTACCGGCATGCGTTTCTTTCAGCGCGTGCCAGAGAAAGCGGCCATCAACGATCGGATAGACACCATCGATCTCATCGAGAACGACAAGCGGGCGAAGGTCATCCGGTTCGGCGGCGGTTAGCGCGAGCGCGTGGAAATGTTCTCCCTTCTCGCGCGATCCGGCGCGCGGGTGGTAGACCCACTCGGCCAGCTTTGAGAGTGGGAGGCGGAATTCTCCGGGGATCAGCGGCGCGCCGGCGAATGTGCTCGTGAAGTCCTCATCGCCATTCCCGTCGGCCATGCTTTCGCTTGCGACAACCGTCTCTGCCTGGCGCAGCGCAAAAGCGTGCTGGCGCGGGGCAAGCTGGTTTGCAGCAGTCTCAGTGGCGGGCGGCGGCGTGCCGATGCTTGCTGCCGTCGGTTCGATGGCCGGCTCAAGCAGGGCGGGGTCGGCATCGAAGGCTTTTTCGGTATTCTCGTTGATCCTGTTCATGACTGGTCTCCTGCAAGACGCGGCGCACCATGCGCCGCGTCATCGCAGGCAAACCGATCAACCGATTCGCGGCTTGAACCCTCCCGGACAGGATCGGCATTCCGACTGCTCGCTCAGGTGTTCCACGCTCCTTCGCTTGCAATAGCGACCAATTTGTCATCACGATCGCGCCACCAGCGTTCGGCATGTTGTGGATCGAGAGTGATAGGGCTGACTGCGGGTAGCAGCGCGGCGACCTGAGTGAGGACGGACTCGCGCCAGGCGCGTTTCTCGGACGCTGACGGGGAGCCGTCGCTGGACCCGTCTTCAACCTGCAGACGATCGAACATATCGCGGAACAGGTCTTGGATGCGTTCGAGTGGATGTTGGCGTGGCAGCCCCCTCGCAATGTCGGTCACTGCGACCGGTCGGCCGTCGACGGGTGTCTCCTGCGCTAATGTTGCGTTCCAAGCATCGCGTTTATTGGCCTTAGCGGGGTCATAGCGGACATACCGACAACAGTTGCGCAGAAACGCGACCTCGGCTTTGGGGCGCAGCCACGCTTCGAAGAGGAATCCCTGAGTCCAACCAGGCTGATGGCGCGCTTTCAGTGCACGCGCACGCTGCATGGCACGGTCATAGGGACTGGATCGCCGAGGTCGATCGCAGTCGGCATTTCCGGGGATGGGCCATGCTATGCCAGCCTCGTGGGCCGATACCTCAACTTGATCCGCCAATGAGGGATTGCGGATCAGGGTCGGCACCACCGCATCGCGCCAATCAGAATCGCTGCGGCGTATGCCGATTGCGGTGAGTCCGTCGCCCAGCTTGTCGCACGGCAGCATTGATCTAGCAGTGGCAGGACAGATGTTGCTGGTGATTACCACCGCCAGTTCGACTACCAGCGCGCGTCGCTCATCACTAAGATCGCGAGCGCCACCGCGCTTGTTCCGGAGCCAGAAGCCATTCTCCCACCACTCCATGTTCGAGATCATCTGGATCAGGGCGACCTGAGCGAGCAGCGCGGGTTCGACCCCAAGGAACCACTGTCCCGGCATCTCCCCTTCAATCCATTCGATACGCCCTGTTTTCTCCCAAAATCCGCGCGCGTTGAAGAACGCGGTGCGTGCGCCTTCAAGGATCAGGTCTGCTGTCTTGGGCTTCACGTGCTTCGAGTTCATCGTCGGGTGAAGGCTGCGAAGATGTGCAACCGAACCGTAGATGAACGTCCCAGTTGGGTCCTTGTGCGTGTGCATCGCCGCCATCGACGTGGACGACTTCAACGTTGTCTGGATTGAGTTGCGAGTGACGCCGCCCGCGAACTTTAGCGTATCGATGATCTCGAACAGCCGTTCGAACTCGTTCATCAGCGCCGCGCCGTTAAGCAGATGAATCGCAAATTTGCGAACGCTCTTGGGATGGGCAGGCGGCAGCGACCCACGACGGCGGGCGTTGTGCACTTGCTCCTTGGCCGACCTCATGTCCCGGCGCCAGATTGCGACGTAGAGTGCCGTATGATCGCGCTGGAGCGCGACCAGGTTGTCGCGGTGGATCGCGGCACTGTACGAAAGTAGCGCTTCCTGCATCTCATCCGTCACGTTGGCCGCGTCATATGCGAGCAAATGAATGAGGGCGGGGGCGACACCATCGGGGACGCCCAGCGCCCTGCGATCGGCATCGATGATGTTCTCGGGATCGCGGCGATAGATGAGATGCGGCAGCACTCGCGAAGAATAGAGCGGGCGATAGCGCTGGACGATGAACCAATCGGTCTGCGCTTTGCCAGCCGGCAGTGGCACGCCGTCGATTGTGACGACCAACCCATCGAATTTAAAGCCGTTCAGCTTACTGAGCGCGGCCACGATCGCTTTGTCAGGTGCAGGGATTTGTGCGTGCTCAATCACCAGCTTCTCGCGGAGGGCAATGACCACGGGGTGGTCAAAACACAAGATGTCGCGCACACCGACCATGCGCCGACCCGCTCTGGCCGCGAGCGTCATTGCTGTCTGTGATACCAACCCGGCGTCGGGATCCTCTTCAAGCCATTCGTCCGACTGTTTTTTGAGTCGATCGGCAATCGACCATATGCCCGGGAACGCCAGAACTTGAGCGCGGGCATGGCGCTTATCGAGGCGGTCGCCATGCATGGCTCCAAAATGCGCGGTCACAAATTACTCCTCTTTGATCGCCAGTCGGCGGCATATGCGGCCCAAGCGGCTTCTTCGCGAACCTCCGCCTCGCGATCGAACCTCTCGAGGTCTCCTTGTAGGAGCGAGAGTCGCTCCCAAGAAGCGATCGCTGAACTGACCGCCTCGTAGAGCCTGCCAGCGGCGGTTGTGCTTGCCAGTGCGGGACGCAGTCGGATGAGTTCCTCCGCGATGCAAACCACCTCCCTTTCGATGGCCAGCGGATCGACCAAGCGGTGGGCGTGTCCATTGCGATCGACCCAAGCGAACCAGCCATCCCCGGTTTGCACACCGCGAGCAAAGCGCGGCTGGGCGTCAAGCCATGCCTTTGCCTCCCCTCGCGTTGCCGCATCGATAGGCGCGGCGCGCGATGCGCACGCCGCGATCGCACGCCGCTGGATCGCGGTCATTGGCTCGGCGAACATCCGTGCTGGCGTGTCGGAAGTATCGTCCACGGTGTTCATGAGTTGAGCTTGGTCGCTGTGCAGTTCAACCACGAGCAGCACGTCGGCAATCATTGTCGGCAACCGGTCGATCCGTTCGGCCAGCGTCGCGGCCTCAGCCCGCGTGGCGGCGATCGCGTGCTCGTTCCAACTGCGTACGTCGGCGCGCAGCTGCTCCAGTCTTGGCTGGAGTTTGCCGATAGCGGCGCGCGCCGCAGTGCGCAGCGGACGATCGCCAGATTCTAGGAAATCGAAGTATTGTTCCATCTCTAGCGCGACGTCCGCCGCTTCGGCCTCTATGGGAGCCGGGCTTTCGAGTTCGTGCCGCCGTCCGTCGCGATCGACCCAAACGAACGCGCTCACGCAGTAAACTCCCGATAATTCAAGTTGGCGCCGTGAGTTTCCAGCCAGTCGGCGGCGTCGCCGCGCGAAATATGTCCCGGCAAGTCGATTCCGCGCAACCGACAGGTCACGCGCATGAGCCAGCGTTGGCCGCGCGTCATGCCCTCCGTGCGCCACGCGCCATCAAGTTGAAACTCCTCGTCCCGTGCGAGCCATTCGTTGCGATCCTCATCGTAGGCGGCAAGACGGCGCATCCAGGTCTCATATTGACCTCGCGCAGACATATCCCGATGATTGCCATCAATCATCGTCACGATCGCTTGTCCGAATGACAACGACGGATCGGCATCGATCAGTTCGTCAATGACACCACAGACCTGATCAGCCCGAAAGGCCAGCATCCCTGCCAACGCATCGGCGTCGATCGCCGATAGGCCATGGTTCGCCAATACGCCGCCCAGAGCGATCTTGTGGTGCACCTCGCTGGGCTCGGCAACCACGGTCTTGTAGCGAGGCGCAATGAGTGCTCGGCGGCGCTCTGTGATTGCCTTGCGGTCCTCGCCTAACCGCGCGATATCGGCATCGGCCTGGGCCAAAATTCTGCCGATGTCCGGCTGGCCATCGGCGTTATCGTCAATATTCATCGTCGCTTCTCCTTCTTGGTGGAAGCGACACCATCGCTCGAGTCGAGCGTTGAACCTTCCCGGAGACGTGTCCGGGAGGGTTCGCCGATTCGAAGAGGATAGAGTGGGGGGGCATAAGATTGGCGCAAGAAATGTTTCACCGATGGCGAAACCCTCGACACCCTCCCGGGCACTTCGGAATGCCCCCCAACGCAAGGAGCATCGCTATATCGATGCTCTCATCAGCGACGATTTCGGTCGCCCTTCGAAGCTGACTATCCAAAGCGCCAACAGCTTCGCGAAGAAAAAGTTGGATGCCGCTTCACAGTCGCTACAACTCAGGAACGAACAACAGCAAAAGAAGGCCCGCCGGATCGAGGTCCGAGACTGGCGCAATGCGGAGCGCTACATCGCCGCTGAGCTTCGGGACAGCGATCGTCGCTCCCGTGCGCTATGGCGTTCGCTGAATACCAAGGTACGGCCAGACCAAAAAGTCCGTCATACGCCGCCGAGAGAGCGGAAACGCGCGTGGCCGTTCGCATCTGTCGCTTTGCCGAGATATGATGGCCCAGTGATCGACCGGAACCGCCAAAGAGGCGTGTTCATGCGTATGCGCTATTATTCGCGCAAAACCGCCAAGGCGGGCGTGTCGCAGCGGGTCGCCCTATACTGCTACCATGGAGCCGAACTCGACGAGGACGGCGATCCATATGTTGCGACAAATGTCGGCTATAGCATTGAGGAGGCGCTGTGCGGCTTTGACCATCTCGAGCAGATCAACTGGTCGGCGCAGAAGAATGCGAAGCTGCTGATGCACGGCATCCTTGCCGTGGACCATCGACAGTCACCGGACGAGATGATGGCCTGTGGAGTTCGCTGGGCCGAGGGCGCGCTCGGTCGGTTTGATCTGCCGTACCTGGTCACGCTGCATGCGCCGCCGCCAGACGGCGACCAGCGCAACTGGCACCTGCATATCCTCTGGTCATATCGGCCAATGGTTCGCACTGGAGACCATGAATGGGACGTCGGCGCAATGCTGCGCACTGACCTCGACAACCCCAAGGCAATGAAGGCCTTCCGTGAAATGTTCGCCGCCGTTATGACCGAGATGTCTTATGAGGCCGGACAAAACCAGGTCTGGACCGCCAAGAGCAATGCCGACCGCGGACTGCCGCACGAGCCGCAGGTTCATCTCGGCGGTGCAAAGACCAATATGGCGCGTGATGGCGAATATGTTGCCGAGAACGAAGATAACCACGAACGCGTCTTGCGCTCGAAGGCGGCAGCCATCGACGACGCGCTGCGCCATGCAGATGCGGTACTGACCAACGCCCAGATAGTAGCGCGCGCCCTAACCAGGCGTTTCGCTCGGTTACCGATGCTATCGATGCCAGTTCCGCAGCGGGCAGCCTCGGCATTGACGTCGGTGAATACAGAAATCTACAGCGTCGCGCCGCCTCTCTCGATGAAGACGATCGATGTGCCGGCAGTCCCACCGATCAGGCCTGAGGCGACCCGCCTCGTCGGTTCTATGCCGGTGCGTGAGCGAAATATTGCCCGCCGTTCAACGGCGGCGGTCTCGCTATCAGGATGCCCGGCGGCAACTCCGCGTCCGGCGCGGATCGAAATCGCAAATTTGCGAAATTGGCGGCTTCCACCGCTGGCATCGAACCGCGAGCCGAACGTAAAGCTGCCAGCGATCGCGAAGTCGGCAACGATGTCAAAGGTACCGTTTCCGACGCAAGCGCTCCTGCTCCGATCGGTCTACAAGCGTGATCAGAGCATTGAACCGCCGCGCCCTGTCCGGCCGATTGTCCCGCAACTGTCGGAATTCGCAAAATCTTGGACCCGGCCAGATTTTGCCGACCCGGATATTCTTGAACGCGTCCTCGCTCGTAACGAAGCTGAGCGGAAGCGTGACGAGAAACGCCGCAATCGCGAGGAAGAGACATCCGTGCGCGCGGCCCAGTCTGCCGAAGCAGCCGCCAGCCAACAAGCCACTACACAGCCTCAACCAACGAAGCCGCGCGCGGGAACATCAAGTTCCCGTAAGAATGCTTGGCACCTTGCACGTGCAAAGCGGCTCAAGGCGATGATTGAATCGGATGAAGCTGAGCGGCCTGTCGATGGTGCACTGCGCCAACCGGGACGCGCGATCGAACGGCCAGGCGAGAAGCGAGAGGACAAAAATCCGTCCAGTCAATCCCCATTCCCGCGTTGGCCGGGGCAGGGCGTCTCCGAATGACCGCAGCTACTCCGGATCGCCGCTTTCCGACTTGAGCGCATCAATTCGCGCATCGCACGCCGTCACCACACGTCGCCCGTCATACATTACACCGCGATATGCAGTGCAAAAACATTCCAGCGTCGCCTGACGTGGCTCTTCGCTTGGTTTGGAGGGCGGGTGCTCCAATTTATACCACTGCGCCATCGGACAGGCGACGCAAACCGGCACGCGCGCCATACCAGTCACGAGTTCATAGTTTTCGTCGAGCGTGGGGCTCAATTCATCACCCCATCCTTGCAGGAACCGACGGTCATTTTCGTTCATGTCCGGTTGAGTGGACGAAGTTGGATTAAGATCGGGCTAAATTGTGGTCTGTTTCTACATATTTGTCCGGGTCTGACGTGCCAGGCACGCGATAAGCGGACGGGTCGAGTCCATACTACTGCGGGCGGCGGATCGAGATGCGACTGCGGCACTGAAAAGCGTTGGTTCCGCCAGGCCGCGCTGTCCGAGACGGTGCTGAGGGTTTCCATCTGACGGCCTACGCATGTGACCGGTATGGAAAAGCTGCCGCGACCGCGTCTGCTGCAGCCGGGTGAAGAGGGGAGGAAAAGCCTCGCCTCCGCTGGGCGGTAAGCAAACAGGAGCAAACCCATGACCATTCATAACGACGCCGCCTCATTCGAGGCGGCGCTGCGGCTCTGCGCGTCACGCGAGGATGTCCGCATCCTCCGCCGTGTGCGGCCGATTTCCGAACTTGTGACCGAGGGACCGCCAATCGGGCCGACACGGCGCATCGCGATCGTCGATACGGAAACAACTTCGGTCGATGTCCAAACTGCCGAGATCATCGAAATCGCCGCCGCGGTCGTGCTGGTCGACGACGCTGGAGAAATCCGTGCTGTCGAAGAAACCCGGCGCGGCTTGCGCGATCCCGGCATTCCGATCCCGGCCGAGGTGCAGCTGCTGACCGGAATATCGGACGACGACGTGGCGGGGAGGGGCCTGAACGTGCCGCGCTGGGAAGCGCTGCTCGGCGGCTCTGACCTGATTGTCGCGCACAACGCGGGCTATGACGCCCCAATTGTCGAACGCCTGTTGCCCGCGATCAAGGGGCAAGCCTGGGCCTGTTCGATGCGCGAGATTGATTGGGCGGCGCATGGGTTCGATGGCGCCAAACTCGGTCACCTCCTGATGCAGATAGGCTACTTCACCACGGGGCATCGGGCGGACGCCGATGTGATCAGTCTCGCGCATCTGCTGACCCATCGTCCGGACGGCGTGCGGCCGCTGATGGCGGAGCTGGTTGCGCGGGCCGCGCAGCCGTCGCTGCGGATCGAGGCGACGGGCGCGCTGTTCGACAAACGCCATCTCCTCAAGGCGCGCGGCTATCGCTGGGATGCGCGCGAGAAGGTGTGGTGGCGCGAGATCGCCGAAGCGGCGCATGAGACGGAAATCCTGTGGCTCGCGCGCGATGCCGAGCTTCGCGCCACACCGCGCGTGATCCAGTTCAGCTGGCACACCCGTTATCGATAATGGGGGAGGGCCTCGCTGCTCAGGTCCCCCAGCAGCGAGGCCAGCGAGCGTGCCTTACCCCCACAACGCTTCGCATTAAGGGGAGGTCGCAATCTCGTCCTTCAGGGAGCCAGCTTAGCCGCAAATTTTGAACATCCGGTAAATCGACGGCCTGCGGCCATTGCATGGCGCCTTCAGGCGTAAGCCACCGCCAATGCGGGGGAATTGAGCACCGTGAGAGAGCGGAAAAAGGCTCCGGCCAAAGCGGCCGTCACCCAAGAGTAAGGAAGATAGCATGAACGACACCACGATACAGGCGCTGCGGCAACAGAAACACGCCTGGGCTCTGCGCCACGAAATGGGCTTTCCGGCAGACCACAAGCTTACCCCGTCAATCGAATTCGGCACCGGTGGCGCGATCGACGGCGGCATCGTGCGCGAACTGGTTCTCCGCGCGATGGAGCGGGACCAGGACATCATTTATGCAGGTCAGGCCCACACCGGCAAGTCCGGGCCGCGTGAGTATCTGGCAGTTATGCGCAATCAACATTTGATCCACGTCTTTCGCTGCCGACCCTGGGCGGACGACAGCAACGCGCCGGTCATATTGGTGTCGGAATGTGGAAAAGTTACGATCCGGCTCGGCAGCGATGGCGCGTTCGAGTGTCTGGCGGGAGCGTCCTCCGACATCGCGAGCGGACATTGTCGAGCCTTGGCTCGCATCGAACGCGTCGCCGCCGAGACGCGCACGCGTATCAAGACGCACACGTCCCAGCCGCGCTCCGGCGACGATTAGTCTCGGTCGGTTCCGGCACCCATCATTATCAAAACCACTGCACACCGCGGCAGGCCGGGCCTGCCACGCATTCCAAGGAAATATCTATGAAATACGAACCCCGTATCGGCGTTGAACGCCGACCGCGCTCCTATATTGTGCTCGACGTCGAGTCCGCCGTCATCGATGAAAGCGGCCATCGCCGTTACCAGGCCACGGAGCGGTATAGCCCCGGTAACGATAACAACCAGCCCGCGCGTCGCGGTTATACGCGAAGCGAAGATCCGCTGACCTGTCCGCGCTGGGTGTTTCAGACCATCGTCACCGCGTCTATCATGGTGCTGACCGAGCATGCCGACGGCAATCTTGATATCGCGCAGTTCGTGACGTTGAGCCAGCCTGACCATGACGAGCGGGCAATCGTGGCGGGTCTGTTCCAGCTGCTGCAGACCTGGCCAGATGCCGAACTCGTGACGTGGGCAGGGATGGTGCACGACATTCCGCTGATCATGATGGCCGCCTACAAGCACGGCCTGACCCTTCCCCGCGGCTGGCGCTGGCTGTCGTTCGGCGGCAACGATCCGGCTCGCCACCTCGACTTTGCTCGCATCGTTACCGGGGGGTTCAAGATGAAGCCGATCCATCTCGCCGAGGTGTTGGCTGCGCTCGATATCCCGGCGAAGATGACGGCGCCTGCGTTCGCGGTCACGGGGTTCATTTACGCGGGCGAGTGGGACTCCGTGCAGGAAGCGTGTGAATGCGACACCATTGGCGTCGCATGGCTGCTTGCACGCTGGCGGCGGTGCCATGACGGGCGCGCCGATATCGACGTCGCGACGGATCGTCTCCTTCGCCGGATCATCGAGCTACGCGAGGGGCGCGGCTACGTCGCCGAACTGCAAGCGCGGCGACGACGATTTCTTGTGGAGGCAGGTCGCCGGGCGATGGCGGCCTGAAAAGTAACTTGCTTCCGGAGCGAACACGACTTGTGAACGAGTGGTCAAATTTCGCTCGAGCAACGAGCCTTTGACCCACTAATGCAATGGGCTGGGCCGTGCAGTTGATCAGCACGGCCGGAGCCTTCATGCGTTAAGCTTCAGCGCGGTACCACTGCGCTATAGACGACGATGCCCAAATAAACGAAGCGGGGCGCGCAATAGACTGTCCGCCCCCTCCTCCATCGCTATCGGCTTAGAAAGGTCGGAAAGGCTATACCGCATTTCCCTCAACCATTCTTCGAAACCTTCTTCGCCCGCAATATCAATGCCTTCCAGAAACTCTCCCGTTGACTGCCGGACGACCTCTTCATCACGTATATCGGCTTCTACGAAATGAAGGTTGAGCCTAACTGTTCTGGAGGTAGTTTCTACCAGCGGAATAGGCAGGCTTTCAGTCAGCTTGCGCAAGCCATGGAGCTCGCGGCGCAGGCTGGTCTGCGCTTGCCGTAACTCGCGTGATCCCCAAAGTTTGTCTTGAATCCAAGCTCGCCAGCGCTCGCCAGAATTTGCGCTTGCGAGTAGTCCGAGCAGCGCAATCGCTTTTTTGCTCGTGACGTCGAGCCGATGGCCGTTCGGAGCGATCAAATGAAAGGCACCCAGAAATTGCATTTTATAGCGGACGCCTTCCGTCACCTGCTTTTCTTTACCGTCTCGCACGTTCCGCCCACCCCCACGTCGTTGCGCCTTCCCCAAATTGTTGCAGTGACGTCGGAATTAGGGCGCACGTGGGGGGGCGAGCAACGCTGAAAATGGTGCCGGACGAATTAATCACGCTCAGAAAACGATCTGCTGACGCGTCGATCACGACGCGCGAACGTATCAATCGGCATCTGCACAACTGATCAGCCGCGCAAGCCGGTTTGAATCAGGGGGAAAGTTCAACGTCAGAAAATTTCGGTGTCAGCGATCACGCGCACGGATCCGCGCGCCACTATCCGTATCACTTAATTTTTGCATGCAGAGGAATAACTATGTCGATTAACTCCGCTTCTCGTTTCCGTCGCCTTGCTAAGGGCGCTCTACTCGTATCTGCCGCTTTTCCGGTTTCGGCGCTGATCGTTGCGGATAGCGCGAATGCAGAGCAAACTGTGGAGGTTAGCGGACCGGAATCCGCCGCGAGCGTTCAAGCAAAAGTCGACGCTGCTAAAGCAACGCCCGATCGCGACATTGCAATTACGGTGACGTCGAAAGGTGCAATTTCGGGACCTGGAACCATCGGCATTGCACCTCTGGGGGGGCAAGGCGACGGCGTCATTAACTTCGGCAATGTCGGTAGTATCGGAGCGGTCGACAAGGCCGGTGCGGTGACCGATTCGGTCGGCGTTGCGCTAAACGGGTCGTCGGCAAAGGCGGATAATACGCTGACCGCCACCAATAGCGGGCTAATTACAGGCGGTTTTTCGGCGACCGGCTTTGGCGGCACCGTGTCGCTCGACAACAGCGGGACGATCTACAACGGCGTTACGCTGATGGGTGCCGGCGATGTGTCGCTGACCTCTGCGGGCGCCGTTCGCTCGGGCAACGTAAACGTCCAGTCGACGGTTGCGCAGGCGACCACCAAAGCTGGCGATACGACGACCGACGTTTACACCAGTGGTGATGTCAAAGGCGTGATCGGCGATGTCGCCAGCGCCGACGGCAAGACCAAGGGCAGCGCCGTGTTCGTCGGTCCGGTCGGCAATGTCGATGTGACGGCAAAGGGCGTTGCGGGGACTGTCACCGGCTATACGGTCGGCTCGTCGGTCACTGTCGTAAACACGGCAGCAATTCCGCTTGCTGACAAATCGGTCGTAACCAGCGAGACCAGTGCGACTTATGAGGCGGGCACGGTCAAGATCGCCACGGCGGCAACCAGCAAGCTCGACGCCGTCAACGGTGTTGCCAATGGCAATGTCGATATCACCGTGGCGGGGACGGTCGAAAATGGCGTGAACGCGGTTCCGGTCTTCAATGTCAATTCGACGAGCAAGACCGTTCAGACGCGCGACAGTAAGAATGCCGTGGATCTCGAGCGGATCGACAGTTTTACCCGTGAAGCGGTGGCAGGCGATTCGACGATTAGGGTTGCCGAAACGGGCGTGGTCGGCGGGGCATTCGCTCAAGCGACGCGGGATGCATCGATCAGTCATGCTGGTGAAGTCAAGGGTGCGCTGAATGCAATTGGCGGTGCTGGCGCAACGACCGATAGCGGCAGCACGACGACGACGCGGAACGACACGGGCAATTTGCTCAAGATCGTGACCGCGAACAACTCGGCGAGCGCAGTGGGCAAAGCGACGATCGAAATCGCCGAAGGCGCTTCCGTAGGGGGCGGCGTGTCGGCTACGGCGACCAGCGACGCATCGGTGATCAACGCCGGTGCAGTCGATGGCGCCGTTACCGCACGCGCCGGCAACGGCGGGGCGAGCAGTTTCGATCAGACGCTGATTTATGACGGAAAAGGTGGCCTCCTCGGCAACACGACGAAGACGACGAGCGGCCCCGCGGCCGGCAACGCTTCGGTCGTCGTCGCCGAAACCGGATCGATCGGCGGCAATGCCCTGGCGACCGCTACCAATAATGCCTCGGCGGACAATGCGGGTGCGATCGACGGAAATTTGACGGCGACCGCGGGCAACGGCAACGCTAACGCGACCAGTCAGGCTCTGGTGTTCGACAGCACTGGCGCTCTCCTCCTCAGCGACGTGTATGAAACGAGCGATACCCGTTCGAAGGGCAATGCTTCGGCCGTCAATGCGGCGACCGGTAAAGTCGGTGGATCGGTCAACGCCAATGCCACCCAGGATATTTCGATTGCCAATGCCGGCACGGTCGGTGGCGGCGTAAACGGCAATTCGTCGGGCAGCGATTCGACATACAGCCGCACCATTCTGACCCCGGCGCCGGTCGTCGATGCCACAGCCGGGACGACCACGACAAAATACAGCTTTGCCGACGAATCGGCGAACACGTCGACGACGGGTAAGGTGGGTTTCACTAACGCGGCGGGCGGCGTCATCGGCTTCAACGGGGTCGGCAACGTCAACCTGACGGCGGGCGGCGATATCACCATCCTGAATCAGGGTGAGGTTCGCGGCACGACCTATGCGGCGAGCAGCAGCAGCAAGTCTGCGAACGCCAGCAGCTATAATTCGACCGAGGTGCTCGACGGCAAAGGGGGCCGTTCCTTCACCGAGGATCGGACGAGCAAAGGCAGCAGCACAGCAACGGGCGGCAATGTCGCCGGTACCTACGCGGGCGCCAATGGGACCAAGAATTTCGTGCCGGGTGCCAACGGCACCATCACCCAGATTGCTGATCTAGCCAGCACCGCGACTGTCACAGGCGCTGTCTTCGGTAACGTAAACTCCTATGCGGGCAATTCGGGGGTGGCGGGTTCGTCCTTCGCGAATAGCAGCAGCGAGACGACCGTGCTCGACGTCGATGGCACCGGAACCTTCTCGGGAAAATATGCCGAATCGTCCGAAACGACGGCGATCAGTGGCGGTGACAGCAAGGTGACGATCGCCGGGCGCGTCGCAACCGGAAATGCCGGCGGGGGAGGCTTTGTCTATTCGCAGGGCACCAACAGCTCGTCAGTGGTGGTCAGCGGCTCGGTCGAACAGGGCGTCACCAGCAACGCTTTTGGAGCGTCGGCAGGAAAGGCCGAGGAAGCGGGCAGCATCGCGCAGACCGTCACCAAGGGTACCTATGTGACCGACGAACTGATTGTGAAGAGCAGCAGCGCATCGGTGGTCAGCGATGGCGCCAGTTCGGCATCGATCACCGGCAAGGCGACCGCCAGCCAGGATACCGTCGGCGGCTCGGTCACGATCAACGGTGTGAAGTCCGCGTCGGCTGATGTCGCTGCCAAGGCAATCGTTGGCGGCGACCTGACCGTCAGCGCGAACAATGGAACCGACTTTGCGAGCACTACCGAGCAATCCTATGTCCGCGACGCCAAGACTGGCGTGGCGACCGCATCGGAAATCATCAGCTCAACCAGCGGTGCTGCGGCCGCGCAGGGCAACGCTCAGGCGACGATCGCCGGGACCGTCGAAGGCGGCACCTATGTGGCCGCGGGTCGCGGCGACGCGAAGGTCACCTTGACCGGCGTCTCGGAAGACTATGTCTCTGCGGTTGCGAGCGGCAGCGTCACCAAGACGACGGTCGAGCGCGAATGGACCGGCAAGACCAAGTCGGGGTCCGCTGACTTCAGCACGCTGGTCAGCAGCCTGACCGGACGGACGCTCGGCGAAAGCGTGATCACCGAGACGACTGTTGTCGGGGGTAAGGCCTCGATCGTGATCGACTCGGCTCAGGCGCTGAAGGACAAGGCGATCGCCGCGACCGAAGGCAACGCTTTCGCCTATGGCGTCGGCGGAGCATCTATCTCGGTGACCAAGGGGTCGATCGTCGGCGGTGATGCCAGCGCGATCAGCTATGCCACGAACAATGTTACGACTGCGACGACGACGAATGATGGCAAGGGCACCGTTACCCAAACCGCCTCGTCGACGAACACGATCGTCGGAGGTCCGGCTTCGGTCGTCAACGACGGTCAGGTGAAGGGCAATGTCCTTGCGGACAGTGCAACGTCGGCGACCGTCAGCAACAGTGGCAAGATCGCCGGTAGCGCGACGGCGCGTTCGATCGTCACCGCGACGGACAGCAGCAGCGTTACGACGGACGTCGGCAAGGCGTCGCTCCAGACGATTACCGAGACTTTCACCCCGGTCGTGGCGCTCGGCAAGGCCAGCGTGACTAACGCGGCGGGGGCGGTCATCGGGGGCGACATCAATGTTGCCGCCGGCGAAGGCGCTGTGACGAACAACGGTATTGTGGGCGGCACCACCGTCCTCGGCCAGAACATCGACACCGCGTCGCGCACCGAGGTTCGCACGGACACATCGACCGAAACCACCTACACGCCCGCGGCTGCACTGCTGGCGCAGACCTACACGGCCAATCAGAACGGCGTGTCGGGCGGCTTCTATGTCGGCGGCGGTCTCGACAATGATCCGACCGGCGAAGGTGCGGTCAAGTCCAGCGACGTGAAGGCGACGATCAATCTCAATTCGGGGTCGGCGACGCTCGGCAGCATCTTTGGTGAGCGTGACGAGGATGGTAACCGGACGACCGACACCACGGTCAATCTGGTAGGATCGGGCTTCCTTGGTGCCGATGAGATCGTATATCCGGGTGCGCCCACGTCGGTGCTTGCCGACAAGCGGAATCCGGTCCTGTCGCTTGGTAAGGACGCGCAGGCTGTCTTTGGCGGTTCGAACTATCAGGTTCGCGTCGTCGGCGTCGAAACGCTGAACAAAGAAGGCGCGGGGACGTTCGTGATCAACGGCGCGGCCTATGATCCCGGCCTGCCCGGCGGCGAGCCCGCCTACACTCTCGATGTCGGTAATTTCAACATCAAGGCAGGTGAGGTTCAACTCACGACCAGCCAAGCTGTTGATGCCGAATTTGGTATTCGCGGCGCCATCAACAACGCTGCGACGCTGGTCATCGGTCGCCGGATCACCCCGGGCCAGAACCAGTTCGGTAACAGCCTGGTTGGCCAGACCGAACTGATCGACGGCATCACCATCCGTCAGGTTGGCGATTATAACCAGACCGCGGCTGGCACGACGGTCGTCGGGCTGACGCCGACGCTGATCCGCGTTTATCCGAGCTCAGTGTCGTCCGGTGCGACCCTGCCCGAGCCGCTGGGTCCGGTCACCGGCGGAGTCAGCGTGGGCTACTTCACCACGCCGGCGCTGGCGGGGGTTGATGTCGATCCGTCGCGGGTCAACATCACGGGTAACTTGAACCTGGCTGGCAAGGTCGCGGTGAATGTCTATCGTGACAGCCTCTACGCCAATGGCGACGGCTACACGCTGTTCACCTATACCGGCACGGGAGCTGTTTCGGCCGCCGCCGCACCGACCCTGACTTCGCCCTTCGTCGGATTCACCCTGGTGCATGATACGGCGAAGAAGGAAGTTCGTCTGGAAGTGAAGCGCAGCAGCTATGCCGGCGGGGCGAACAACCCCAACGCCGTTGCCGCTGCGACCGGTCTCGACTCGGCGCTAGCCTCGGCCATCGGTCGTATCCGTACCGACGCGGCGGGCGGCGCGGGCTTCGCGTCGGTGACCGAACTCGGCTATGCGCAGGACATCGCCAACGTCGCCACGGCGCTCGACTTCCGTCTCTCGTCGGAACAGGCCGCGGAGCTATTCAACGAGTTGTCGTCGGGTGAGATTTATGGCTCGCTTGCTGCGGTCGATCAGAATGGCGTCTTTGGCCAAACGCTCGACATGCTGACCAACCGCCGCTCGTTCGGGGGCGATTTCGCGACGCAGCTCTGGCTCAATCCCGTCGGCAACTGGGGCAAGTTCGGTGACGGCGATGCCTTCGGTGCTTCGGACATCCGTGCGAACAGCTACGGTCTCGCCGGTGGTCTCGACTTCGCCTATGCTGCGGACGGTGCCTTCGGCTTCGGCGGGGCCTATGCCGAGCACGACATCGCCGCGCGCGGCACACCGGAGGCAGTTGATGGCCGCACCTGGACGGTGGGCGCTTATGTCACGCAGGGCTTCGGACCGATCTATGCCAATGCGAAGCTGGCCTTCGGCTGGACCAACTATGATGCGACCCGCACGATGAGCCTGCTGGCGCGGACCGCGGAAGCATCGATCAACGCCAAGCAACTAGATGTCAGCCTTGAAGCCGGTTATGACTATCGTACCGGCAGCATGACCATCACGCCTTATGGTAAGCTTGTCTTGCGCAGGACCTCGCTGGAAGGTTTCACCGAAACCGGAGCGGGTGCGTTCAGCCTCGATGTGGAAGGTCGCAAGAAGACGGTCTTCTCGCCGGTTCTGGGCGTGAAACTCGGTACCGAAACCGAGCTTTCCGACAGCGTCACGATTCGTCCCTTTGCTAAGGCGTCTTACACCTTCCAAGGCAATCTGCCGAACGACGTGACGGTTAGCTATGTCGGCGGTGGCGATGCGTTCGTTCTGCGCGGCGCGGAACCCGACAGCTTCGGGATGGTCGAGGCTGGGTTCGAAGCGAAGGTGGCCGACCGGTTGAACCTCTTCTTCACGGGCAGCCAGACCTTCGGCGGCGACAATAAGGTGACGGGCCTGCGTGGCGGCGTGACCTTCCAGTTCTGATTTCAGACTAGTCCACTGGGTTACCCCCGTGGGGGGCGTGTCCAAAGCACGCCCCCCTTTTTTTGGAGAATTGATATGTGGAATGCGGGATACGTATCGGAAGTAGACTACATTTACGGCTATTTCTCCGAGCTGGCGCCGGTACGCTTAAAATTCGCCCTACTTTCCCGAGGTGTTTCGCACGATGTTGGCGATAGCCCCAGTTACCTTGAACTGGGTTTCGGCCACGGTCTTTCGCTCAATATCAATGCGGCGACATCGTCCGGGCGATTCTTTGGCACGGACTTCAATCCTTCGCAGGCGGCTTATGCGGCCCAGATCGCTCGGGCCTGCGGTAAACCACTGGGCATCTTCGATGACAGTTTTGAGGAGTTCGCGCGCCGAGACGATCTGCCGCAATTCGATATCATTGCGCTTCACGGTATCTGGTCTTGGGTAAGCAACGAAACGCGCGACGCGATCGTGGAAATCGTGCGATTGAAACTCAAGCCGGGAGGCATTCTCTACATAAGCTATAACTGCAAACCAGGCTGGTCGCCGATTGAACCGCTTCGCCATCTTCTCAATCTGCACGCTGCGAAAGCAGCCGCAGGCGGCTTGCTGGCACGAGTGGATGAATCTCTTCATTTCGCGCAACGTGTGGTGGACGCCAGCGCAGGCTACTTTGATCTATACCCTAGCGTCGGAAATATGGTGGAGTCGATCAGGAAACTTGATCGGAGTTACGTGTCGCATGAATATTTCAATCGCCATTGGCTCCCAGAATCCTTTTCGGAAGTATCGGCCCGTTTGGCTGAAGCTAAAATGGATTTTGCCGCATCGGCCAGCTTGATCGATAATATGCCCGGCTTAGGTGTGCCATCTCATTGCCAAGGTCTTTTGGCCAGCATCTCGGATCTCGCTCTCTATGAAACCACGCGGGACTATATCGTAAACCGGCAGTTTCGACGGGACATCTATGTCAAAGGAAAACGGCAGATGTCTGTCGCCGAAGTAGCTGATCGATTGGAAGCATACAGTTTTCTCACGTTAGCAGAAACAGAGCAACTTCCGCTGACGCTAACAACTGCCGGCGGATCGGCGACACTGCGTTCTGAGATATATCAGCCCGTATGGGAGGCCCTCATGGCTTCCAATGGGGCAGCCGTGCCGTTCGGCGTGCTGGTCGACAGGATCGCGAGCGTCGGAATTACACGCTCGCAGCTTGCCGAGACCCTCTTCGTGCTGACGGGCCGCGGCGACGTCGCTCCGACATCGCAATCTGCAACTCCCGAGGATGACCGCATAGCATCGGTCGCACTGAATATGGAACTCTGTCGCCGATCCAAATATTCTTCGGGTGCGAACAACTTGGCGGCTTCGAACATTGGTTCCGCAGTCCCGGTCACCCGCGTTCAGCAGCTTGTGCTGCTCGCGTTATGGGAGGGCGTTGAGGAAGTAGACACAACGGTCTGGAGATGGCTCTCGGAGCAAGGAGAACGTCTTATCAGTGAGGGAGTAACGTTGGAAACCGTTGAAGAGAACCTCGAGGAGATCAGAAAGATCCATGGGGAGGTGACGTCGAAGCTATTGCCGCTCCTGCGACGTTTGGGAGCCGCTCCTGTCTAAGTGTTCAGCCCTGACAACCGGCGGATCAGATTGAAGATGGATCGATCCGGCTCTGAAGTCCAGATTTGCCGAGGTATTCATAGGGGTCAAACACGGAGTGTCTTGAGTCTGCAAACGGAGTCGTAGGCGGCCAGTCGACCAAGTGCGTGCGCAACTGATCGTGGCTGTCATAATGGAAGCGCTTGACGGTGGTGTCGTTGATGGTGGGTTCATCGGCTCGACTTGCCGGTTGGTCCAGGGATGGTTCGGCAAGGTGAGCCAATGGTCGAATTCGTTGGCCTCGCCTATCATGTCGAAGCACATCGGGCGCGTCCATGTGGTATTGCGGTTGCGCGGCTGGTCGGCAAACTAGATGCTATTATCAGTGAGAATCGATCCGGTAGGGCACGTCCTCGAGCAGTAGTTCCAGAAACGCCCAGGCTGTTTGCCTATTTGCCCTTGCTACGAATTGGGTGAGTGCGAACTTGCTGGTGCGATCCATGGCGACGAATAGATAGGGCTTGCCTTTGGCAGTCAGGGCCTCGGCGACATCCATGTCGAAGAAGCCGATGGATAGTGTTGGAAGCGTTGCCGCGAGGGCTTGTCGCCCTCGACGCCGGGCAGGCGTGAGATGGCGTGGCGTTGCAGGCAACGGTGTAGCGCCGACCGCGTCAGATGCGGGATCGTCGGCTGCCGGGCATAGAGACAGTCGCCCAACGGCAATAGAGTGTTCGCCGAAATTCGACGACCATCGCTTCCTTAGCCTCTGTGAGGGTTGGGGAATGAGGGCCTGTCGGCCCGGTCTTCAGAGCCTCGACCGTCGTCCGCTTACGCCACTTCGCCTCCCTCTTCGGATTGATCCCCAGCTCCCGGCTCAGCGTCGCGAGCGAAGCTTGCGATCGCTGTACTGCTGCTCCGGCGGCGTACGCGATCGTGGCGCACCCGTGATGTATTCGGCCCCGAATGCCTCCTTCCATTGCAACGAAAGGGTCGCACCATAAATCCATAGGATCAAGCACATAGAAGCCAAATTTGAGCCAAAGGAAGTTTTTTTATAGACTTACCATACGTATTCTATAACCTACAAAAAATACGACGAGGGGGTGAAAGCGGCCTCGCGGTGGGAAGCAATATAGTTACGGTTGGCCAAGCGCGATAATGCCGTTTCGGCATGATATTTAGCGTTTGCCGTTAAATTGGATTGCCCACATGTCCTTCTATGCAGTCTCGTCTACCTCAAATTGCATCGCATCGTCGCAGCATCATATCGCCTCCGATATTGCAAATGCTTCTGAATTGCACACCCGATTTTCCAAAAGAGATCTTTCAACTTATAGCTATAACCTGCGTTTTTTAGGCTCTTTTGGACTGGTCGGGCCCGACGGGCGTTGGATTGAAGTGACGCGTAAAAAAAGTATCGCGCTTCTGGCGTTGTTAGCAACCGGGATTAATGGAGAACGGTGGCGCTCTTGGCTTCAAGAAAAGTTGTGGGGTTCATTGGAGCCTCAATGTTCCCAAGCCGCACTGCGACGCGAAATATATTATTTGCGGCGACTAGGGAATGTCTACCAGATCCCATTGTTGATAGCCAACTATCGTGTGGTTAAGCTAAATATTTCAGTCGTAAATATAGACTTTCTTTCTAGAGAAGTTGACGAATACGACGAATTTCTCGAAGGTTTTTCTCTTCTTGGGGAACCAGAGTTCGGCTATTGGTTGAAAAAAACTCGCCAAAATATTAGTAAGTCTATGACAATAAATAGTAATATTTCGGCCCGTGCAGCAGCCCTTCGGGGGCATCTATAACACATTGATCTAGGCGCTGGATTTCCGTTAGCAGGAATTAGAGTTTAGAAGTTTCTGCAGTATCATCCAGCCTTGGACCACGGGGGTCTAGGTCTTTCCGCCTTGCTCACACCGGTGGGCTGGTTGCACCGGCTGAGTTTGCCGGCCGTACACGATCAATCACCAGATAGGTTAATTGCGTCCAGGCCTGCTGCCTTGGCTTCTGAAAAGGCGCGAAGGGCTATCTCGTTAGCGAGACTGGCGATGCTTTGAATGATCGCGCAGAGCGAACGCGCCTACATCCCGCTCTAGGGCGTCGCGCATCACCCGTCTAAGAACTTGAAGTCAGATTGAGCAACGGCTTGTGAGAATCTGCTACGCCCATTTTTCTGCTCACTCACGCATATAATCGTCCAAATCCGCAAAACGTATCGCTACCGCCACAGCAAACTCTGCAAGCATGCCCTCGCGCGGATTAGAGCGAATAAATGGGTACCCTGCCATAAAGTAGACCCTAGCAATCTAGTGAGAAGGATATTTTCCAGTGATTTGAGTGCCCTTCATTGTTATGCTGGGCGCGCCATTTCTCCTTCCAAGGCCGGAAAGCGTTGATGGCGGACACCGACATGTCGGTCGTCTGCAGGGCGCGCCGAGCCGGGTCCGCCATCCTTGTCGTTAGCCGGCAGTTTCGACGGGAGTGTTCAGAAGCTGCTGTTCCCACAGATAGGCGATGCCACTGCCGCCGATGTGCTGGATCATGATGTCGGTCAGTTCCGCGACATGCTCGGTGCGCGCCCAGTCCCGCTGCCATTCGCCGCACAGGGCCATCAGCGTCATCATGTTCGCGCCCGCCGAAATCATCCGCTGGACGGCAATCTGGTGCGATTCGGTCGAAGCGCCGCCGCATGCGTCGGTGATCACGGAGACGTCCCAGCCTTCGCCAAGGGCCTGGATGACCGGCATCGCGACGCAGACCTCGGTCCACAGACCGGCGATGATCAGCTGCTTGCGGCCGGTCGCCTTGACCGCATCGACCACATTCTTGTCCTGCCAAGTGTTCACCCAGGTGCGGTCGATTACCTCCTGACCAGGGAACACGTCGGTGATCTGCTTGAAAAGAAGACCGCCGCGAGCTGCGATCACGCTGGTGAGGATCGTCGGGACTTCGAATGCCTTGGCCAGCTTCGCCAGCGCGGTCGTGTTATTGACCACGGCTTGCGGGTCGTGGCTGTTCAAATTCGCCAGCTGGTAAGGCTGATGGTCGATCAGGACGAGGACCGAATCTTCGGGACGAAGAAGCGAGTCGAGGCCGTTGCGGAATGTCATATCGTTCCTTTCTGCTGACGTGGATGGACGGGTCGCCCGCGACGCAGGTCGAGGCGACATCAGCCGCCCGCGTGTTGCCATTCCTCATTCCGTCGCGGTAGCATCGCGCGGCGGGGTGCTGTGTCGCGAAATGAGGAACACCGGATGGATGTGGAGGATTTGCGGACGTTCGTCGAAGTCGCCGATGCGGGGGGCGTGACGCCTGCCGCCCGCCGGCTCGGCATATCCAAATCGATGGTCAGCCGGCGGCTGGCGCGAGTCGAGGCCGAACTGAGCGCGCAGCTTCTCGTTCGCACGACCCGCGGGGCTGCGCTCACCGAAGCCGGGGCAACTTTCAGAGACTATGCGGCGCGTATCGTTACCGAATTCGAGGCGGCCAGGGAGACCATCCTTCCGGCGGGCGAACTGCGTGGGCGCTTCCGCGTGGCGGCGCCGCTATCGTTCGGACCCACGCATTTCGCGCCCATTCTCGCCGAGATGGCGCTGCGTCACCCGCAGCTCCACATCCACACCAGCTATACCGACCGGTTTGTCGACCTGATCGCGGAGGGTTTCGATTGCGCTATTCGCGTCGGCAAGCTCCCCGATTCCAACCTGGTCGCAAGAAAGATCGGCCCGCTCCATGCGAAATATGTCGCGTCGCCATCCTATATCGAAAGGCACGGGTCGCCGGAAACGCCCGAAGACCTTCAGACCCACCAGGCGTTGATGCAGGGAACGGAAACATGGCCTGCGCTGGACGGCGACAAGGTCATCGCGATACGGCCTCACGGGCGGTTCAAGGCCGACAATGGCGTCGCCCTCGTTGCCGCCGCGCTGGCGGGGGTCGGTATCGCCGTTCTGCCCCTCGACCTGATCGGGGAGCATCTTGCCTCGGGCGCGCTCGTCCCCGTCATGCCGCGCTATCCCGTCCCCGAGCACGGCATCTACGTCGTCCGTCCGCCGGGGCTGCATCCGGCGCGCAAGATCCGGATCCTCACAGAGATGCTGGTCGCGTGTTTCGAGGATGCGTCCCACATCGCGGGCGAGGCCTCGCGACGAAGCGCGAACGGTCATCCCTAAAGCCGGTCGATCATCAGGTCGAGCTGGAGTGGGAGATCGACGTTGGCGTCGACTTCCCTAAACCGGCGTTTCAACTCGGCGCACAAATCTGCCAACAGAATTCTATTTGCGCGACTTTCCGGCGTCAGGCGTTCGCGATCGCGGCGATGTCAGCGGGGGTGGCGACGGGTTCTTTGCGGTCCTTCCGCTCCGAATAGCGATCGACGAGCTGGTCCGAGTGGCCGCGTGTCAGCACGGTGAAGCGCACCAGTTCTTCGGCGACATCGACGATCCGATCATAATAGCTCGACGGCAGCATCCGGCCTGCCTCGTCAAATTGCTGATAGGCCTTCGCGACGCTCGACTGGTTGGGGATGGTGATCATCCGCATCCAGCGGCCGAGGATACGCAGCGTGTTGACGCTGTTGAACGATTGCGATCCCGCCGACACCTGCATCACCGCGAGCGTGCGCCCCTGCGTCGGGCGGAGGCCCTTATAGGCGAGCGGCAGGTGATCGATCTGCGCCTTCATGATCCCGGTGATCTGGCCGTGGCGTTCGGGGCTGCACCAGACCTGGCCTTCGGACCAGAGCGAATGCTGCCTCAGTTCTTCGACGGCGGGATGATCGTCGCCGGCGACCTGATCGGGCAGCGGCAGGTCGGAAGGGTCGAAGATGCGCGTCTCGCACCCGAAGAGCCGGAGCAGCCGCGCCGTCTCCTCGACGACGAGGCGCGAGTAGGAGCGTTCGCGCAAGCTGCCGTACAGCAGCAGCATGCGCGGGGCCGGATCGAACGGGCCAAGGCCGAGCGCCGGCTCGGCGCGCAAATATTCGGGGCTGAGCGCCGGGAGATGGTCGGCATCGGCGAGCGGGCGCAGGCGCGCGAAGATTTGGTCTGTCATGATCATGCCACCGTGGGCGTGCTTGCGGGGAACCAGCGGCGCCCGAGGCGGAACGCGACGCCGACGAGAAGGATGAGGACGGGCACCTCGACGAGCGGGCCGATCACCGCAGCGAAGGCGACGGGCGAGGCGAGGCCGAAGGCCGCGATCGCGACGGCGATCGCGAGTTCGAAATTATTGCCCGCGGCGGTGAAGGCGACCGCGGTCGTGCGCGGATAATCGGCTTCGATCAGCTTGCCCATCCAGAAACTGATCAGGAACTGGACGACGAAGTAAATGGTGAGCGGGATTGCGATGCGGATCACGTCGCCGGGGATGGTCACGATCTCGCTGCCCTTGAGGCTGAACATCGCGACGATGGTGAAGAGCAGCGCGACGAGCGTGATCGGAGCAATCCCCGGCAGAAAGCGCGTCTCGTACCAGTCATGGCCTTTGGCGCCGGCGAGCCATTTTCGGGTCAGGAAGCCCGCGAGAAACGGAATGCCGAGATAGATCAGTACCGCCTCCGCAATCGTTCGGAAGCTCACGTCGATGACGCTTCCTTCGAGTCCGAACAGCGGCGGCAGGATGGTCAGGAAGAACCAGGCATAGACGCTGAAGAACAGGATCTGGAAGATCGAGTTGAAGGCGACGAGCGCCGCGACATATTGATTGTCGCCTTTTGCGAGCTGGTTCCAGACGATGACCATCGCGATGCAGCGCGCAAGGCCGATCAGGATCAGGCCGGTCATATATTCGGGCCTGTCGGCAAGGAAGATAACCGCAAGCGCGAACATCAGGACGGGCCCGATGATCCAGTTCTGCGCGAGCGAAATCGCGAGTACGCGCCGGTCGTCGAACACGCGCGGGAGTTCGCTATAGCGCACCCGAGCGAGCGGCGGGTACATCATCAATATCAGGCCGATCGCGATGGGGATATTGGTGCTTCCGATCGAGAGGGCGTCGATCGCGCGCGGCAGCCCCTCGAAGATGGTTCCCAGCAATACCCCGAGCGCCATCGCGAGGAAAATCCACAGCGTCAGATAGCGGTCGAGGAACGACAGGCGTTCGCGCTTTGTCTTGACCACCGGTCAAGCGCCGACGCGGTTGCCGGCGGCATCGACGACCTGCTCGCCGTCTTCCTTGGTGAAAGCGCCAAGCTGCCTCGCGGGAAGGATGTCGAGCACCGCCTCGGACGGGCGGCAAAGCCGGACGCCGAGCGGCGAGGCGACGAGCGGGCGGTTGATGAGGATCGGATGCGCCATCATGGCGTCGATCAGTTCTGCGTCGCTAAGCGCCGGATTGTCGAGGCCGAGTTCGGAATAGGGCGTGCCCTTCTTGCGGAGCAGGTCGCGCGGGGGCAACGCGGCGCGGGCGATCAACTGTTCGAGCATCGCGCGCGCCGGGGGCGTCTTCAGATATTCGACGACATGCGGTTCGATCCCGGCGTTGCGGATCAGGGCCAGCGTGTTGCGCGACGTGCCGCAATCGGGATTGTGGTAGATGATGATGTCGGTCATGGCCTTGCTCCGGTCAGCAGCAGGTGAGTTCGGCGAGCAAGGGCCCGCAAAGTTCGGCCCGGCCCTGGCAGCAGTCCTTGGCGAGGAACAGCATCAGGTCGCGGAGCGCGCCGATGTCGGCGCGCTGGATGACGTGGCGCCCCTGCTTATGCGACCGGACGAGCCCGGCCCTCGCGAGCACGGCAAGGTGCGTCGAAAAGGTGCTCTGTGTCAGACCCGAATGTTCGACGAGCTGCCCCGTCGAGAGGCCTTCCGGCTCATGCTCGACAAGGTGCCGAAAAGCATCGAGCCGCGTCGGATGGGCGAGCGCAGCGAGGGCGAGCAGGGCGGCGTCACTGTTCATGCATCGGGATTAACCGATGAATGAGGGTCGGTCAATATATATCGGAAATTTCCGATGTATTCTCCACGCTGCCCGACCGGCGCGGGCGTCGTCCTCAGCCCGCGAAGTCGGGTGCGCGCTCCGGCGCTGGGGTCGGGGAAGCAAGCAGCGCTTCGCTGGCATATTGTTCGGCCATTTCGGCCAAGATCGAGATTGCGAGGGTCGAAGGATCGCGCGTCGAGGGAATGAGGCCGACTGGCGATCGCAGCGACCCAATCGCCTCGGCTGCGACGCCGGCAGCCTCGAGTATCGCGCGTCGTTCGGCGTGGGTGCGGCGGCTGCCGAGCGCGCCGACGTAAAAGCCGGGCTGTTCCAGCGCCCATGGAATCAGGACTTCCTCCCAGTCGCGGTCGTGGAAGAGGAAAACCGACGCGGTCCAGGGATCGAAGCCGATATCGGGTCGCGCGCCGCGATGGGCGAGCAGCGCCGCATCGATCCCACTCGCCCGGAGAGCCTCGACGTCGCGACGATAGGGCGAGAAGGCGGCGAGGGCGGCACCCGCCGCCGCGGCCAGCTCCGCCAGCGCAGTCAGCTCCTCGCCCTGGCCGAAAGCGAGTATCCGCAGTTGCGGCACATAAGTAGCGACAAAGCTGTCGCCCCGCCATTGCGGGGGTGCGATGGGTTCGCAGAAACGAACGCCGTTGGCCGCGAGCGAAAGCCCGGCGGGTCGTCGCACCGCGAGCCGCGCGACCGCGGTGCGGATCGCCGCAGGATCGGGCCGCGGTGTGAACAACAGGTCGATGCCGCCGCCGCACGGCAGCCGGATGTCGACATAGGGCGATCCCTTGCCGAATCGGACCAGCCGCGCCGCGCCGGTGGCGAGCGCGTCGAGCGCTTCGGCGGCGACCGCGGCTTCGATGCAGCCGCCCGACAGCGAGCCGATATAGTCGCCGCTTTCGGCAACCGCCATCTGGGCGCCGAGCGCGCGCGGGGACGCGTCCTCGATTCGGGTCAGGGTGACGAGGGCGCAATCCTCGCCCGCTGCGTCGCGCGCTTCGAGAAAGCGTAAAATGTCGAGCGGCGAGGTTGCCAGGCTGGTCATTTTGGCCGACCTCTCGGGATGCGCCAATATGCTTGCGCCGGGGGAAATGCCTTGATCGAGCCAGACAGGATCGCCGCCGTCCTCCTCGCTGCGGGGCGATCGGAACGCTTCGGGAGCGACAAGCTGCTCGCCCTCGCGGACGGCGAGCCGGTCGCCGTTCGCGCGGCAAGGCAGCTCGGTTCGGCCGGGTCGCGGCTGCGGATCGCCGTCTGCCGCGGCGGAAGTCCGGTCGCCGATCTGCTGGCGGCGTCGGGATATGAGATTGTCGTCAATCCGGATCCGGCGCGCGGGCTATCCTCGTCGCTCGCGCTCGGGATCGGGCGGGCCGACCTGGCAGGCGCGGACGCCGCGCTGGTCGCGCTCGGCGATATGCCCTTCGTGCCGGCGTCGCATTTCGGCGCGTTACTGGCGGCCTTCGATCCCGCCGACGCGCCCATCGTTGCGTCTACGCGCGATGGCGCGGCGATGCCGCCGGCGCTGTTCGCGCGCGCGCATTTCGCCACGCTTTGCGAAGCCCGGGGCGATCGCGGCGGCCGGGCGCTGCTCGCGGGGGCAAAGCTGGTCGCAGCGACTCTCCGCGAGCTGGCGGATATCGACCACCCCGGCGATTTGCGCTGATCGACCGGTCGCGTCACGCGATCTCGGGCAGCTTGTCGATAAATTTGTCGAGCGTGATCGGATAGCTCCGCACGCGCGCGCCGGTCGCGTTGTACACCGCGTTGGCCACCGCCGCCGCGACCCCGCAAATGCCGAGTTCGCCGACGCCCTTGGCCTTCATCGGCGAGGTATTGGGATCGACCTCGTCGAGGAAAATCACTTCCTGATAGGGAATGTCGGCGTGGACCGGCACCTCATAGCCCGCGAGGTCGTGGTTGACGAAGAAGCCGAAGCGCTTGTCGACCGCCAATTCCTCCATCAACGCCGCGCCCGCGCCCATCGTCATCCCGCCGATGACCTGGCTGCGCGCCGCCTTGGGGTTGAGGATGCGTCCCGCTGCGCACACCGCGAGCATCCGCCGGATGCGGATTTCGCCAGTCATCGAATCGACGCCGACCTCGACGAAATGCGCGCCGAAGGTCGACTGCTGTTCCTTTTCGGCCAGTTTGCCGAATTCGATCATGTCCTCGGCGACGAGTTCGCCGTCCTTCGCGGCGTCGCCGAGCGCGAAGCTGCGCCGTCCGGCCTTGACCTTGCCGTCCGCAAAAACGGCATCGATGGGATCGAGCCCGAGCTTTTGCGCGGCGGCTTCGCGGAGCTTGACGCAGGCGGCATAGACACCCGCGGTCGAGCTGTTCGCGCCCCATTGCCCCCCCGAGCCCGCGGAGACGGGAAAGGAAGAATCGCCGAGCTTCACGACAATCCGGTCGAGCGGAACGCCCATCATTTCGGCCGCGGTCTGGCCGATGATTGTGTAGCTGCCTGTGCCGATGTCGGTCATGTCGGTTTCGACCGTCACGACGCCTGAACCACTGAGCCGGACGCGCGCCGCCGAATTGGCGTTGAGATTGTTGCGGAACGCCGCCGCGACACCCATGCCGACGAGCCATTTGCCATCGCGCGTTGCGCCCGGTTTGCCGCGTTTGGCCCAGCCGAACTTCTCGGCGCCGGTCTCGAGGCATTTGTTGAGCTGGCGCTGGGTGAAGGGGCGGCTTGGCGCTTCGGGATCGACCTGCGTATCGTTGAGGATACGGAACTGCACCGGGTCGAGCCCGAGCTTTTCGGCCATCTCGTCCATCGCGACCTCGAGCGCCATCAAACCCGGCGCTTCTCCTGGCGCGCGCATCGCATTGCCCTCGGGCAGATCGAGGACTGCAAGCCGCATCATCGTCATGCGATCGGCGCCAGCATAGAGGAGCCGCGTTTGAGCGACCGCGGTTTCGGGGCCGCCTCCGGGCAGGTCGCCCGACCAGCTTTCATGGCTGATCGCGGTGATTTTGCCCTCCTTCGTCGCACCCAGCCGGACACGCTGGACGGTGGCGGGGCGGTGCGGCGTGTTATTGAACATGAAGGGACGGGCCAGCGCGACCTTGACCGGGCGCCTGGCAGCCTTCGCTCCGAGTGCGGCAAGGATCGCATCGGCACGGACGAACAATTTGCCGCCGAAGCCGCCGCCGATATAGGGTGACACAAGCCGGACCTTGTCCTTCCCGATGCCGAGTGTTTTTGCGACGTCGCCGACGCTCCACGCGATCATCTGGTTGGAGGTCCAGAGCGTCAGCTCATCACCGTCCCAATTGGCGATCGATGCGTGCGGCTCCATCATCGCATGCGCATGGTCCGGCGTCGTATAGCGCTGATCCAACTGCACCGGCGCTGCGGCAAAAGCGGCAGCGAAATCGCCGACGCTGGTGTCCGGTTCGGTCCCGAACATCGCTGGCGGCTTTACCGCTGTGTCGAGCGCCACCGCAAGGTCGAAGGCGCCCTTCTCGCGCGTATACTCGACACGAACGAGCGCTGCGGCCGAGCGGGCCTGTTCGAATGTCTCGGCGATGACAAGCGCGATGGCTTGATGATAATGCTGTATTTCAGGGCCGCCGAGCAACTTTGCCGTGTTGAAATCGCCCTTGCCGAGCTTGCCGGCATTGGCGGCGGTGACGATCGCGAGCACGCCCGGCGCCGCGTGCGCGGCGTCGAGGTCCATCGACGCGATCTTGCCCTTGGCAATCGCCGACCCGACAACATGGCCGTAGGCCTGCGTCGCGGCAAAATCCCGATGTTCATAGGCATAGGGCGCGGTGCCGGTCGTCTTGAGTGGCCCCTCGACGCGGTCGGTGGGTTTACCGACAACTTTCAGCCGATCGATTGGGTTGGTGGTGGCGGGCGTGTCGAATTTCATGGATTCAGCCTCTCGCTTGCATCAGCACCCCGGCGAGCGTCCGCTCGACCAGGGGGAGCTTGTAGGCATTTTCATGGCTGGTTTTCGCGCCGGCGAGGAGCGCGGTGGCCACTGCTTTCGCACCGCGCGGCATTTCGGCCTCGGCGGCCTTAACCCTCCAGGGCTTGTAGGCAACGCCGCCCAGCGCGACGCGCCCGCTGCCGTCCGGCTGGACGATCGCTCCGACCGATATCAGCGCGAACGCGTAGGACGCTCGGTCGCGGACCTTGTGATAAATATGGATGCCGCCGACCGGCTTCGGCAGCGTTACGCCGGTGATCAGTTCGCCGGGCGCCAACATGTTTTCGAGGTGCGGCGTCGTGCCGGGCGGTCGATAGAAGTCGGCTAACGCGATGCTGCGGGTTTTGCCGGCGGCATCGACAGTTTCGACGGCGGCATCGAGCGCCTGCATCGCCACCGCCATGTCGCTGGGATGTGTCGCGATACAGGCTTCGCTCGCGCCGACGACGGCATGCAGTCGGCTGAAACCACCTATCGCCGCGCATCCGCTGCCGGGGTTGCGCTTGTTGCACGGCTGGTTGGGGTCGTAAAAATAAGGACAGCGCGTGCGCTGAAGAAGATTGCCGGCGGTCGTCGCCTTGTTGCGAAGTTGCCCCGAAGCGCCCGCAACGAGGGCGCGCGAGACGAGACCATAATCTCGGCGCACGCGTGCATCGGCCGCAAGGTCGGTGTTACGGACCATCGCACCGATCCTGAGACCGCCTTCCGGTGTCGGCTCGATCTTGTCGAGCGCGAGGCGGCTGATGTCGATCAGATGGCCGGGTGTCTCGATCTCGAGCTTCATCAGGTCGAGAAGGTTGGTTCCGCCGGCGATGTAGCGCGAACCCTTGGTGCGCGCGAAGGCGGCAGTGGCGGCGGCGGGCGTATCGACCCGCTCATAGGTGAAGCTTTTCATGCTTTCACTCCCGCGACGTCGCCGATTGCCGCGACGATGTTGGGGTAAGCGCCGCAGCGGCAGATGTTGCCGCTCATCCGCTCGCGTATCTCCATGTTGGTGACCGTCGGCGCGGCGGTCAGATCGGCGGTGACATGGCTCGGGATGCCCGCCTTGATCTCATCGAGTACGGCGACTGCCGAGCAAATCTGGCCGGGCGTGCAATAGCCGCATTGAAAGCCGTCGTGGGCGACGAACGCCTCCTGCATCGCGTGCATCTTGTCGGGCGTGCCGAGACCCTCGATCGTCGTGATCTTCTCCCCGTCGTGCATCACCGCGAGCGTCAGGCAGCTGTTGATGCGCCGGCCGTCGACAATAACGGTACACGCGCCGCATTGGCCGTGATCGCAACCCTTCTTTGTGCCCGAGAGGTGGAGATGCTCGCGTAGCGCGTCGAGCAGCGTCGTGCGCGTATCGAGCTCAAGGTCGTGCGCGGTGCCGTTGACGTCGAAGCGCAGCTTTGCGGTCGGCGGCGGGTCGGCAAGTGGGCGCGATTGCGCTTCGGCCACCGACGATGAGGCCGAAGCCGCCGCGACCGATGCCGCGCCGGCCGCCAGAAGCCCGCGCCGCGAAATGGAAAATTCGTCCGGTAGAGCCATATGGTGTCCCCGATCATCTGGTCGATGCCCGCGGACTGCAGTCCCCGCAGGTCTTTGCACGGATATGCTGAATGGGACGAAGGTTGCCGTCCGCCGAATTTTTTTGATTTGCAGCAGGCTATCATAGAGAGGGGGCAAGCCGCAATCGCTTCGAATCCGGATCTTGTCATTTAATAAGAGGCTCTTGGGGCAAGAAGACAGACTCTGGCGCAGAACAGCCCCGGCTGTTAGGAGCGACTTCGAAGGCGAAAGCTGGGGGACGCGAATCCCGTCCGGCCAGCCAGATCGGGATCGGGCCGGTTCGGCCAGGATTTCAAGGGACGATTTTCGCGGGGGAGATTGGGCCGGATGTACGACCTGCTGGCCGGCCTGTCGGTGATCGAAGCTTCGTCCTTCGTCGCCTCCCCGACCGCCGGGCTCTATTGCGCGCAAATGGGCGCTGAGGTGATCCGCGTCGACCAGATTGGCGGCGGACCCGATTTCCGGCGCTGGCCCGTGACCGACGCCAATGACTCGCTTTACTGGGAAAATCTGAACCGCGCGAAGAAATCGGTCGCACTCGACCTCGGCCGGCCCGAAGGGCGCGAACTGTTGCAGGCTCTGGTGCGCGCGACGGGGCAGTTCATAACCAATTTCCCGGTGGGGGGATTCCTGTCGCACGCGGTTCTCGCCGAAGGACGGCCCGACCTTGTCACGATCCGCGTCATGGGCTGGGCCGACGGGTCGCCCGCGCTCGACTATACGGTCAATAATTCGGTGGGCTATCCGCTGCTGACCGGTGCGGGCCCCGAACCGGTCAACCATGTTCTGCCGGCGTGGGACCTGCTCACCGGTGCTTACGCCGCCTTTGCCCTGCTCGCGGCGATCCAGCGGCGCGGCGCGACCGGCGAAGGCGGCGAGGTGCGCATTCCGTTGTCGGATGTCGCGATCGGCACCGTCGCCAATCTGGGCGGTGTCGCCGAGACGCTTTACGCCGGCGCGAACCGCCCGCGGCTCGGCAACGCCGTTTATGGCCTGTTCGGCCGCGACTTCGTGACGCGCGACGGGCAGCGGACGATGATCGTCGTCGTCACCCCGCGCCAATGGGCCAATCTGGTCGCCGCGCTGGACCTCGGCGACGCCATCCGACGGATGGAGATCGAGCGCGGCGTCTCCTTTGCCAAGGACGACGGACTTCGTTTCGATCATCGCGACGCGCTTTATCCGCTGTTCGAGCGCGCGATCGGTGCGCGCGACCATGCCGATCTCGCCGCGGCCTTCGATGCGGGGGGTATCGTCCATTCGCCCTATCGCACGATGTACGATGCCGTGCGCGACCCCGCGCTCGTCGCCGACAATCCGATCTTCGGACGGGCGGAGAACCCAAGCGGTTTCACCTATCCCGCCGCGGGCGCCTTTGCGACCTTGCCGCAGCAGGAACGCCGCGCACCTGCGCCCGCCCCGCGCAACGGCCAGCACAGCGAGCAGATATTGAGCGAACGGCTTTCGCTTCCCTCGGGCGAAATCGCCCGCCTGATCGACGCGGGTATCGTCGGCGTCGCGAGCGGGGGAGGGGGAAGCCAATGACCCTTCGCTCCGCGCTCGAAGTGGCCGAAGCCTATCGCGCAGCGGCCCAGGCCGCGCTGGCCGATCGGCTGACGCACGCTCCGATCGATCGCGAGCAGCGCGCGGCGCACGGCTTTGCCTGGGTCGCGACGATGGTCGCGGCGCTCGAAGCGACGCTCGGCTGGTGCGAGTCCGGCGATGACTCGAACCCGCTCGATGCGAAGATCGCGACGCTCGCCTTTGCGGAAGCGATCGGCCAGCTCACCGGCGGGTTGCCGATGGGGCAGAATGAAATCTTCCGCCCCGCCGATCTTGGTCTCTCGGCGGCCGCGCGCACGCTTGCGGGCGCCTGCGGCGATCTGCTCGACACCGACCATGCCGCGACCCGGACCGAAGTCGCCGCCGCACTTGCCGATGGCCAATGGCCAAGCGAGACGCTGCACGACGCCGACCTCGACGCGATCCGCGATCAATATCGCCGCTTCACCGACGCCGCGATTGTGCCCCACGCTCATGGCTGGCACCTCGCCAACGCGCTGATTCCCGACGCCACGGTGCAGGCGATGGCCGACCTCGGCACCTTCGGCGCCTGCATTCCCGAGCAATATGGCGGGCTCGGACTCGGCAAGCTGGTGATGTGCATCGTTACCGAGGAACTGTCGCGCGGCTGGATCGGCGCGGGCTCGCTCGGCACGCGATCGGAGATCGCGGGCGAGCTGATCGCGATGGGCGGCACCGACAAGCAGAAGGCCGAATGGCTGCCCCGGATCGCCAGCGGCGAAATCCTGCCGACCGCCGTGTTCACCGAGCCCGATACCGGCTCCGATCTTGGTTCGCTGCAAACAAGGGCGCGGCGCGAGGGCGATCATTGGATCATCGACGGCGCGAAAAACTGGATTACCCATGCCGCGCGCTCGGACCTGATGACCTTGCTTGCGCGCACATCGGCCGAAACCAAAGGCTATGCCGGCCTGTCGATGCTGCTCGTCCCCAAACCGCGCGGGACGTCGGCCGACCCCTTCCCTGCCGCGGGCATGACCGGCAGCGAGATCGAGGTGCTCGGCTATCGCGGGATGCGCGAATATGCGTTGCAGTTCGATGCGATGCACGCGCCCGCCGATGCGCTGCTCGGCGTTGTCGAGGGGCAGGGGTTCAAGCAACTCATGCGCACCTTCGAAGGCGCGCGCATCCAGACTGCCGCGCGCGCGGTCGGGGTGGCGCGGCGCGCGCTCGAACTCGGGCTCGACTATGCGCAGAGCCGCAAGCAGTTCGGCCAGGCGATCATCGCTTTCCCGCGCGTGTCGGACAAGCTCGCGATGAGCCTCGTCGATTTCGTGATGGCGCGCGAGCTGAGCTATGCGGCCGCGCGCGCAAAGGACAGCGGCAAGCGCTGCGACATCGAGGCGGGAATGGCAAAGCTGCTCGGTGCGCGCGCCGCCTGGTCGAATGCCGATGCCAGCCTGCAGATCCATGGCGGCAACGGCTATGCCATGGAATATGAAATCAGCCGCGTCCTTTGCGACGCGCGCATCCTCAATATCTTCGAAGGCGCCGCCGAGATTCAGGCCCAGGTGATTGCGCGCGGGCTGGTCGAAGGGCGCAACTAAATCCAGAGCAGGGGCTGGCGGACGGGGAAGTTGCGCACGACCTCGCCGATAACCGGATCGGGGTCCAGCCGCCGCCAGATCGCGAGCCAGTCGCCGCGTTCCTGAGCAAGGCCGCCGAAGAGCAGGCTTGGCTGGCGCACGGGGAAGCCGTCCCAATATTCGATGTCGGGCGGCAGCGGCCATGCCGCCTTGTCAGCGATATAGGGCGCCATCCATGCGATCGCGCCGGCTATCGAGCGCCCGTCGGCGGTCTGCCAGCCGATCAGTTCGCGGCCGCCAAGCAGCCACGCCGACGCGGCGAGCACGTCGAGATTGAAGAGCGAATAGGCAAAGGGCTTGGTGCGCGCGAGTTCGAGCGGCTGGCGCCCGTCGGCGGCGATCTGCGTCGGGACGATGATCGTCTGGAGCCGGGCGCGGGCATCGGCGAGGATGTCGTCGCGGCCGATCAGCGCAGCAAAAGACGCGGCCTGCAAGAGCCAGCAGGTGCCATGATTATTCGTCTCGTCGCGCTCTTCGGTGCCGAAGGGCGAGGTGGTGAGCCAGCTGAGATACTCGGCGAACCAGCTATCGACGCCCGCGCGGATCGCGGCATAGCCGGGGGCATTTTTTTTCCCGAAGAGCGTCGCGGCGCGTGCGACCTCGACGATCTGCAACGTGTCGATCACCCCGATCGCGCGCCCCGTATTAGCGCCGATGATCGCCTGCGCGTGGTCGAGGTTCGGGTTCATTCGCGTCTTCGAATCGACGAACCACGCGTGGAGGTGGCGCATCGCGGCATCGGCGAAGCGCGCCTCGCTGGTCAGATCCCACAGCGCCGCGAGCGCGGGCACAGTGCGGCCGAACGCGATCAGCGCGTCGCGATGGCCGTCGAACTTGTCGGGGTTCGAACGGCCGTCGCGGCGCACATAGGGACCGCCCGGGTTTGCCGCGTCGGGCCACCAATAATCGCCTTCCGAATAATAATCCCGCGGACCCGCCGGGCTGCGCGGGGCGGGGATGGCGGCGATGGTGCGGGGTTCGGCGGTGATTAGGGCTTCGGCCTGCGGCATCAGGCGGCGGCGCTCGATCGCGCGAATGTCGAGTCCGATCGGCTGCGGCCGCGCCCATGCCGCGGGCGCGGCGATCAGCGCGGCGAGCAGCAGGGTCCGACGGGGGATCATTGGGGGGGCTTCGGTGCGATACGATGGCGAAGCAACAGCTGGCCTTCGATGCTGCGCGGATAGACGCCGGGCCCCCAGGCATCATCGGCGCGGACGAGCAGCCGGTCGAGCATCGCGGCGGGCCAGACCTGTTCCCTGTGCGGCCAGTCGGCACTGCGGCCGCGATATGCGGCGACATAATCGGTCGCCTTGCGGAGCGACCGGCTCCGCTCTTCGGCGCGATAAAGGTCGATGCCGAGGCACGTCGCGCTGTCGGCGACCGTATAGGCGGCATCGAGCGCATAGAGCGAATAGTGGAAGCTCCGAGTTCGTGTCAGTTCCTTGGGCAAGGCACCCGAGGGATCGACTTGCCGCGCAAGGCGCTGCCCCGGAAAGGCGGCGACGATCCGGCGCGCGACATCGGGGCGCCGCGCGAACAGCGCGAAGCGTGCGACCTGCGCGTCATACCAGAGGCCATGGTTGTTCGACGCCTTGCCCTCCGCCCTTCCGTTCGGGCTTTTCAGCATCCAGTCGATATAGCGCGAAAACCAGCCTTCGAGTGCGGTCATTTCGGTCGGCGTCAGCGCGCCCGACGGCGCGATCAGCCCGGCGGCGTCGATCGCCGCGATGAAGCCCGCACCGTCGAGCACGCCCTCGGCGCGGCCATTCGAGACGCCGGGCACCGCCTGCGCGAAATTCATGTTCGGGTTCATTCGCGTCGCGGGATCGAGGAACCAGGTCCGGATGACGCGCGCCGCGCCCGCGGCATATTTGCGGTCGTCACTGTAATAATAAGCAAGCGCGAGCGTGTCGGCGTCGCGCACCATGCGGGCAAGTGCGGCGCGGTCGAAGCGATCGCTTTCGATATCGGGATTGGTGTTGCCGTCGCGGCGCACATAGGCGCCGTTCGGATTGGCGGGGTCCGGCCACCAATAGCGCGCGAGGCTGACATAGTCGTGGCGGTCGCCCGACACGGGGATGCTGCGCTTGTCGACCACCGAGGCGGGCTCGGCCGCGAGCGCCTTGTCGGCCTCTGCAATCAGCTTGCGGTAGGCGCCGCCGATCGCCGGATCGTTCGGAAGCGCCGCCTTGATCGCGTCGAGATCGGCGGGGCGCAGCGTAAAGGTGCGGCGGCCGGCGAAGGAGGCCGAATAGCCTTCGCTCGTGTCACAGGCCGGCATTGAGGAAAAAGCCGCCGCCGCGGTCGGAAAGAATGCGGCGGCGGCCAGGATAGTCCAACGGAGCCGGACTAAACGCGCTGGCTTCACAGGCGGACCCGAAAACCGAAGAAATATTGCGGACCGCTGCGCGATACTTCGGCGATGCTGTCGTATCCGCCCTTGTACATGATGTCCTGGGTGTTCGTTACGTTGAGCGCCTGCAGCTTGAGCTGGACATTGTCGGTGACATTATATTGCGCCGACAGGTTGAGATAGGTCCCGCCGCGGATTTCGCGGTTGGTTCCGCCGTTCGGCTTGTAATAGCCCGAGCGGTAACGGAGGTTGGCGCGGAGCGAGAGGCCCCATTTTTCGAACCACACCGATCCGCTCGCGGTCCATTTCGACAACCCGATCAGGTTTGCGGGATCGACATAGTCGGCGATTGGCGAGGTGTCGGGATATTCGAAATTGGCGAAGGCGCGGTTGACCGAACCCTGGATGCCAAGCCCGTCGAGCGGGTTGGGAAGCCAGGTGAAGGCGTGGCTTGCCGTCGCCTCGACCCCATAGAGATGCCGCGTTTCGCTGTCGTTCGTCGGGGCGACCGGCGAAATGGTGACGGTCTCGGTCACCGGCGCGCCGCCGTCGCGAATCGTCGTGATCGTGATGTCGGTCGGGATCGGCTCCTCGGCGCTGATCACCGTGCCCTTCGCCCATTTATAATAGCCAGCGATCGAGAGCAGAGTGTCCTGCGACGCGTAAAGCTCGAGGCTTGCGTCGACGTTCCACGCGCGCAGCGGCTTGAGGTTCGGATTGCCGGTCGTCGCGTCGAAGACGATATTCTCGAGCCCGGTCCCCGCGGTCGGGTTGAGCCGGATGCCCGCGCCGAAGCTTTCGATTCCCGACCGGGCGATCGCGCGATAGGCGGCAAGGCGCAGCTTGACCTCCTGCGACAGGTCGAAGGCAATGTTCGCGCTCGGCAGGAAATAGTTATAGCTGCCCTTGGCGCGGTTCGTCAGCAACTCGCCGTCCGGATCGGGATCGACGCTATAGCTGTCGCCGGCGGTGTCGATTGTGATCACATAGGGCTGGCGATAGCCGATCGAGGTGATGTCGGTCTTGACCCAGCGCACCCCGATATTGCCGCTGAACGGCACGCTGCCCGCCTGCGATTCGAAATTGGCGAGGCCGTAGAGCGCATAGATGCGTTCGGTGACGTCGATGTCGCTCGGGTCGCGGCCATCGGCGGGATAGGGCAGTGTATCGTCGCCGCCGGTGAAGGTCCGGAACAGGCAGTCGTTGTCGAACGTCGCCCAGCGCGTGACGTTGGTGCCCATGCCCTGCATGTAGCTGCTGGTGGTGAACGGCCCACGGCAATTCTGGTTCGCCTGCGCGATCAGTTCGGCCGGCGTGACGCCGTCGATGGCCGCGAGAGTGTTGAGATCGTTGTTGCGCGCATTGTCGTTGGTGCGGTGGTGGTCCGAATAGCGGCCGCCGACCTTGACCGAGGTGATGAAGCCGTCGAGCTCGCGTTCGATGTCGAGCCGTCCGGCCCAGATTCGGTCGCGGCGATCGGTCACGAAACGGTTGCGCGCGTAGACCGAATTGGCCGCGGTGGTCAGGAACAGGTCGTGGTCCGTGATGTCGAAATCCTCGAACTCAACATTCGGCACCACATCGTCGTCCAGATAGGTGAGCGTATAGCCGACGCGGCGGTTCGACCGCATGCGCGTCGCCTTTTGCATTTCGGTGCGGTGGCTGTCCGAATAGGATCCGTCGAAGCTGACCGTCCAGCGATCGGGGGTCCAGATCAGGCCCAGACCCCCGCCCTTGTAAGTTTCGTTGCGCTGGCGCGTTTCGAGCTGGTTCTCGATATTCGAATTGCCGCGATAGCTGATCAGCGCGCCGGGCGAATAGCCGTTGCTGCCGTTGCCGATGATCAGCGGCTCGATCCCGCGCAGCCCTTCGGGGATGCCCAGCACATTGCGTTCCTCGCGGCTACGGCGCTTCGAATATTGGCCATCGATCGCGATCTCCAACTCGGGTGACGGGCGCCACTGGACCGCGCCGATCAGCCCGTCGCGGATTTCCGACGTCTTTTGCGTGCGGAAGCTGCGCGACGAGGTTGGGAAGTAATAATCGCCGATCGTTTCGCCCACGGTCACGCCATTGGCGGTACGTGGTCCCTCGGCGAAGGTGCAGTTGATATTCGCGCCGGCGGCGGCCTGCGTCGCGGCGTTGCCGGTCAGCTGCCAGGGGTTGTCGGCCGAAGTGTTGCAGAGCTGGAAGGTCGAATTGCCGTTATAATAATCTTCGGGCGCGCTTGTGTCCTGCCGCTGGTAACCGATCGACACGCCGATGTCGCCCAGCCCGGTCTCATATTGATCGGTGTAAGAAAAATTGGCGCGATAGCCGAGTCCGTCATGCTGGTAGACGTCGTTGTCCTGCGGCTGGAAATCGCCGCGCACCTCGAACTGGATGCGGCGCTTGCCGTAATCGAGCGGCTTCATCGAGCGAAGCTCGATCACCCCGCCGACGCCGCCTTCGAGAAAGTCGGCGCGCTGCGTCTTGTAGACGAGGACGCCGTTGACCAGTTCCGACGGGAATTGCTGGAAGGCGACCGAGCGGTCGGGGCCCGCGGTCGACACTTCGCGGCCGTTGAAGGTCGAAAAGCTCAAGGTTGGGCCGAGTCCGCGCACCGACAGTTCGTTGGCGTTGCCCTTGAAGCGGTCGGCCGAGACTCCGACGATGCGTTCGAGCGTATCGCCGACCGAATTGTCGGGAGTGGCGCCGATTTCTTCGCTGACGAGCCCGTCTACGACCACGTCCGCCGCGCGCTTGAACTCGATCGAACTACGCTGCGTCGCGCGCGTGCCGGTGACGAGAATCTCGTCGCCGTCATCGACCGCAGCCGCCGGCCCGCCTCCGGTTTCGACGGGTGCTTCCTGCGCCCATGCGGGCATGGCGGCGAACAGCGCCGCGGACGCCAGCAAGGCGGTGCGGGTCCGCCGGACCGATGATGACTTCATTTTCCTCTCCCTCTTTTTGCCCTTGGACTGGCGGCGCGGACCCGATTGATACCGGTGTCAATTCAAATTATCATACAACTTATAAGATGTATTACAACTTAAGAAATGGAAGTCAATCGCTCGCTTGGCGGAGCGGCCGGGTCCGATGGAAGCCACAAATGATCAAGGATTTCTGCGCTTCATTGCCAGATCGTACATCGCGGTGCCGGCGAGCAGATAGGCGCCCGATCCATAGAATTGCGTCTCCGTGGCCGAGACGCTGTCGGGGCGGTCGCCGACCTGTTGCACCCAGCCGAGCATGCCGTCGGGCTGCACCGCCTGGCCGAGTGCGGTCCAGCCGCGCACCGCGGCTGGCTCATAGGTCGCGCGGTCGAGCAGGCCGTTGTCGACGCCCCACGCAAAGGCATAGGTGAAGAAGGCGGTGCCGCTCGATTCGGGCGGCGTGCCCGGGTCCTGGTCGAGCAGCGACGCGGGCCAATAGCCGTCAGCCTTTTGCAGCGTCACGAGCTTCGCCGACATGTCCTTGAACAATCTCTCATAATAGGGGCGCTGCGGGTCGCCTTTGCCCAGCACTTGCAATACGCGCACGAGCCCCCCCATCACCCAGCCGTTGCCGCGGCTCCAGAACAGCTTGCGTCCCTTGGCGTCGCGCATGTTGAAAAAGCGGCTGTCGCGAAAATAGAGCTGCTCGGACGGGTCGAACAGATAGTCGGTCGTCGCTTTCCACTCCTCGTGGACGAAGTCGGCATAGCGCTTGTCGCCCGTCGCCTTGGCGAGACGGAACATCGTCGGCGGTGCCATGAACAGCGCGTCGCACCAGCACCAGCGGTCGGTGCATGCCGACGTGCCCTTGCCGGGCGCGACGGGGATGAATTCGAGCCCGATCATCGGTCGGTTGGCGAGGACATGGTCGAAATAGGCGCGCATCGGCGCGATCGCTTTCTTGCCCTCGCCATTCTGCGCCGCCCATAGCCACGCCTGCCCAATCAGCTGGTCGTCGGCGTGAAAGGGCAGGTCGCCCATCTGCCACTTCTCGGTGCGGCCGAGGTCGAGCAGCGATTTCGAATAGGTCCTGTCGCGGTTCGCGAGCTCGGTCAGCGCGACCCAGAAAGTAGCCTGCTGCCAGTCCCGCACCTCCTGCACGCTCTTGCGTGCCGCGGGCATCGTCGCCCAGTTGGTCCGGTTCGCGAGCTGCCAGTCGGCGACGCGGCGCGTGTCGGCGAGGATCGCGGCGGGCTGCGGCATCGTGGCCTGGGCGGGCGCCGCCATCGCCGCGGGAGCGGCCATCACAAACGAAAACAGGCTCAGCGACATGGCATATCCTCTCCCTCTCAAGCAGGCTTGGCTTTTCGCCCTGACACCGGTGACATACCTCTTTCTTTTTGGCGCAAGTGTCAATAATGTTGTCACACAACTAGTCCGAATGGCGATGAGGGGACGGAATGCCGAAGATCGTGTCAGCCCGGGTGATATTGACCTCGCCGGGCCGCAATTTCACGACGCTGAAGATCGAGTGCGACGACGGGACGACCGGCGTCGGCGACGCGACCCTCAACGGTCGCGAGCTCGCGGTCGCGGCCTATTTGTCCGAACATGTCATCCCCTGCCTGATCGGGCGCGACGCGCATCGGATCGAGGATGTCTGGCAATATCTCTACAAGGGCGCCTATTGGCGGCGCGGCCCGGTGACGATGGCGGCGATCGCGGCGGTCGACATGGCGCTGTGGGATATCAAGGGCAAAATCGCGGGCCTGCCGGTGTACCAGCTGCTTGGCGGCGCGGCGCGCGAAGGTTGCATGGCTTATGGTCATGCGAATGGCGCGACGATCGAGAATACGATCGAGGCAGCGCTCGATTACCAGGCGCAGGGATATAAGGCGATCCGCTTGCAATGCGGCGTGCCTGGAATGGCGTCCACCTATGGCGTCAGCAAGGATCGCTATTTCTATGAGCCTGCCGACAATGACTTGCCGACCGAGAATGTTTGGTCGACGTCGAAATATATGCGCGTCGTGCCCGAACTCTTCGCCGCGGCGCGCGATGCGCTCGGCTGGGACGTCCATCTGCTTCACGACATCCACCACCGGCTGACCCCGATCGAGGCGGCTCGGCTCGGCAAGGACCTTGAGCCCTATCGTCCCTTCTGGATTGAGGATGCGACCCCGGCCGAGGACCAGGACGCCTTTCGCCTGATCCGCCAGCATACGACGACACCACTCGCGGTCGGCGAGATTTTCTCGTCGGTGTGGGATTGCAAGGCGCTGATCGAAGACCGCCTGATCGACTATATCCGCGCCACGGTGCTCCATGCCGGGGGAATTACCCATATGCGTCAGATCGCTTCGTTCGCCGACCTTTATCAGGTGCGGACGGGTTGCCACGGCGCAACCGATCTATCGCCGGTGACGATGGCGGCGGCGCTGCACCTCGGGCTGTCGATCCCCAATTTCGGGGTCCAGGAATATATGCGCCACACGACCGAGACCGATGCAGTTTTCCCGCACGCCTGGCGCTTCGCCGACGGCATGCTCCATCCCGGAGACGCGCCCGGCCTCGGCGTCGATATCGACGAGGCGCTCGCCGAAACCTTTCCCTATACCCGTGCCTATCTGCCGGTGAACCGGCTCGAGGACGGGACGATGTGGAGCTGGTGATGCGTTCGGCCTTCCTCGCGCTCGTCCTGCTATCCGCGCCGATGGCGGCCGGGCGGGAACATGCGCCGCTCCGTCCGGCGACGCCCGAAGAACGGAAAGCGCGCACCGCGGTCGCGATCGCCGACTATCGCTTCGACGATCTTCTGTGGGAGAATGACCGGATCGCGCACCGCATCTATGGCCGCGCGCTCGAGGAGGCCGAGCCGCCCTCGTCGTCGGGGATCGACGCGTGGGGCAAACGCGTGCGCTGGCCCTTCATGGACCGCCAGCTGCGCACCGGCGATCAGCATGCCGACCATGGCGAGGGGGTCGATTTCTATAATGTCGGCACCGGACGCGGCACGGGTGGGCTCGGCGTCTGGTACGACAACAAGCTCTGGACCTCGCGCAACTATGTCCGCCCCCGCATCCTGCAATCGGGGCCCGACGTCGCCGACTTCACTGTCGATTACGATCCCTGGCCCGTCGACACGCTGCGCACGGTGCGCGAGACGCGGCGCTTCACCCTGCCTGCGGGAACGAATTTCACGCGGATGAGCTCGACCATCGCGTCGAGCAGCGATGCCGAACTGATCGTCGGGATCGGCATCTCGAAACGCCCGATCGGCGGCGGTAAGCTGGGCGAGGTGCGTAAGGATCGCGCGACCGCGCGTTTGAGCTGGTGGGGCCCTGCTGACGGCGAAAAGGGCCGGATGGCGGCGGCGGTGATCGTCGATCCCGCCGCTTTTGCGGGGTTTGTCGAGGATGCCGACAATTATCTGATCCTCGTCCGCGTGCAGCCCGGGCGCCCCTTCGTCTATTATAGCGGCGCAGCCTGGGCGCTTGGCGGCAATTTCGCGACGCAGGACGCCTGGAATAGCTATGTCGATGCGCAGCGCCCCGATTTCCGACCCTAGCCAGTGTCGCAGCGCGATGATAACGCACAGTCCATGGCGGTAACCAAGGCGGCATCGCTGGCCGACGATCTGGTCCAGCGCTTCGAGGAGCAGATCGAAACGGGCGAAATGCCCGTCGGATCGCGCTTCCCGACGGAAAAAGAAATCACCGAGGCCTTCGGCGTCAGCCGGACCGTCGTGCGCGAGGCCTATTCGCGGCTCGCGGCGCGCGGCCTGCTGGTGTCGCGGCGCGGGTCGGGCGCCTATGTTCCCGACGGCGCGCAATATCGCGCCTTTCAGGTGACCGCCGAGGAAGTCGGCGAAATCGACGACGTGCTGAAGCTGCTCGAAATGCGCATGGGGTTCGAGGCCGAGATGGCCGACCTCGCGGCACGGCGGCGGACCGAGGCCGACCTCGCCCAATTGCGGCGCACGCTCGCCGCGATGGAGGAAAGCCGCGATGTCGATGCGTCGGTGGCTGCCGATGCGGCTTTCCATGCCGCGATCGCCAGCGCGACGGGCAATCCCTATTTCCTGCGCTTCACTCAATTTCTCGGCGTCCGGCTCGTGCCGTCGCGGCGGCTCTACCTCCAGGGCGACGATCCGGTGCGACACCAGCGCTACGCGCATACGATCAACCGCGACCATGAGGCGATCGTCATTGCGATCGAGGCCGGCGACCCTGGCGCTGCGCGGCGGGCGGCGCGCCGCCATATCGAAAAGTCGATCCGGCGCTATCGCACGCTCAAGGAAAGCGGCGGCGGCGTGCCTACGGGCTAGAGCCTTAGCGAGCTAAGTGTCCCGCGAATCGACGCGTCTCGAGAAAAATTTTTGCTCACCGGCATGCTCCAACGCAAAATGATTTATAGATTTGTTTTTTAAGGATTTTCTCAAAGCCCGAAGTTCGTAACCGCTCGCGAATCACCCGGCCGGCTGCTTGATTTCGACTCGTGATGCTCTATTCCAACGGCGTGCAAGGCGACCCCGACAATTACATGAGCCTGCTGTCGGCGGCGCAGATCGAAACGCTGCGGCATGTTTACGAACACAAAAATTCCAAGCAAATCGCGCGCCTGATGAATGTTTCGCCGCATACGGTGGATGAGCGCGTGCGACGCGTGCTAAAAAAACTCAATGTTTCCAACAGGATAGAGGCGGCCCGAATCTTGGCGATTAACGGTGTCTTCGATCATGTTACCCCTTATCAGCCTTTGACATATCAATTGATCGACCTAGGCGACCTGTCCCCCGCCGACGATGCCGAGCCGGGGCGCAGTTCGTTTCGGCGGCTTTTCGATATCGGTTCGCCATTTCCTACCGCGTCCCAGCCGGCCAACCGGCATGGGTTGATGGAAAGGATAATCTGGCCGATCCTGATCGCGTTTGCGACGATTTTGGCTTTTTCCGCCCTCTATTCGATCCTTGTCGGACTCGGTCGTGTCATGACCTGAATGTTCGAACCGAATGCTGCGGGGGGGAAACCGGTAGCATTCTTTTTCAAGGAAAAAGAAGATGCTGAATCAACGAGTTTCTGCGGCGAAGAAGATCGCCTCCGACCTTCATCTGGCCGAAGATGCCATCGACGAGGCTATGATCCGTATCGCCCAGCTTGCCGCCACGCTGCCGACTGCGCGCCGCGAGACGAACATGTCCGCCATCGTCGGCCAGGACGCTATGGCCAAGGTCGCGCATGCGCTGGCGGCTGCCGGGGAAGTACGCCAGTTGCTGACCGATGCGCATCTTGCGCTGACGGTTACCCAGAAGGAAGTCGGGCTCGGCACGCGGATGTTCGGCGCGGGCGTCAAGCCGGCGGCAAAGCTCGACGAAGGCAGCAATGACCAGTCGGACGCCGCCGTCGCCGCCCTGCCATTGGCGCAGGCCTCTTGATCGTCGGGAAAGGTTGACAGCCACATGTGGTCCGTGGCGATCTATTATTTCGTACTGCTCATCACGGTGGCCGTCGCGATCAAGCGCGGCGGCCCCTTGGAGCGGTGGGCGGCCTACACCGCCCTGATCGCCTCGATCCTAACCAGCGCCGTAAATCCTTTTCCGACCTGGACCGATATTGAACTGAATATCTTCGTCATCGACTTGCTGGTCCTGCTGAGCTTCTGGTTCATCGCCCTGAAGACGCAGAGTTTCTGGCCTTACTGGATTACCGGATGGCAGCTCATCGCCATTTTCGGCCATATCCAGAAATATATGTTCTCGGAGATATTGGCGCGGCCCTATTCGCTCCTTTCAGTTTATATATCCTATCCGATCCTGTTGCTGATCATCTATGCGTCGGGATCGTCCAGCCGTCAGAAGGATATTGCGGCCTAGTGCGTGGCTCTCCTTGGGGGCATCGTCACATGCAGCAATTTTCGAACCAAGAAATTGCCGAACTGAAATCGCGCGTGGATCAGATCCACGACCTGCTGGCGAGCCGCGGCGATGCCGTACCGCCGGCCGCCCCGCGCCCTGCAGCGGCGGCCCAGGGCGACGCATCGCCCAAGCCGGCGTTGCTCGATCAGGTGTCGTTCAGCATCCAGATGCGGCGAATGCGCCGCAGCCATTTCGGCAGCGCCGAATTGTCTGGGCCAGTGTGGGACATGATGCTCGACCTGATGCTGGCGAATACCCACGGCCGTTCGCTCAGCGCAAGCGACCTTGCGACGGGGGCCGCAGTCCCTCTGTCGTCGGGACTTCGCATGATTGCTGCGCTCGAACGGCTCGGCCTCGTGCGCCGCTCGATCGACGAACGCGACCGGCGCCGCACAATCGTCCGGCTGACCGACGACGGGATCGAACGCATGGCAAGCTATTTCGAAAAAATCGATGCGGCGTGGCAAAACAGCCGGCCGCTGGCGGCCTGATCCCCTTGGCCGCACCCTCTATTCGGTCATCGACCGCATCATCCGGTCGACTTTCGCCATCGCCTCGCGCTTGATCTGACAGATGCGCGCGGCGCTGACGTCGAGCGTCAGTCCGATTTCGTGCAAGTTCAGTTCTTCGAAAAAATAGAGCTGTAACACCATCTGCTCGCGCTCCGATAGGTGCGCGACGCACTGGCGCAGCGCGCCCATCAAATCCTCCTGTTCGCATTTCTCACCGGCGCCGATGCTTTCGTCCGCTGCGAGAAAGGCCCCGACGTCGGTCAGTTCGTCGAGCGATGTCGACCGGCCATGCGTTGCATTGCGTTCGAACGCGAAATATTCTTCGGGCTGCATCTCAAGCGCTTCGGCCATTTCCGAGGCGGTCGGCGCCCGCATCAATTGCTGTTCGAGCGCGCCGCGCGTCGCGGCCAGGCGTTTCGCCGCCACCATCGCCGACCGGCCGACATCGGCTTCGCGGCGGAGCTGATCGATCATCGCGCCGCGGATACGCGTCGTGGCATAGGTCGCAAAGGCGAAGCCGCGCTCCTCATAGTGACGGCTGGCCTCGATCAGCGCAATCAGCCCAGTCTGGATCAGGTCGTCGAGTTCGCTTGTCCGCGAGACGCGCGAGAAGACCTGCCAGGCGATCTTGCGGACCAGCGGCGAATATTCCTCGACCAGCACCTCGACGCTTTCGCCATAGCGATGCGGACGCGGCGCGCGGCCGGCGACCCCGGCAAATTGCTCGGCGGGCTCAATTCTCATGCGGTTGGTCCTCCATATGGGCCTCTGGCCCGTTCGCGAGGCGCGGCATTTCGGCGCCGATCGTCGCGACAATCTCGGTTTGCTTGGTGGCCGGAATTTCGAGGTAGGAAATCACGGCGACGTCGGGGAATGTCGCGCGCACGAGCCGCGACAGCGCCGAACGGCATATCGGCGAAGCGACGAGCGCAAAGCTGCGCGTCTGCAGAAGCAGGGGCTCGACGGCCTGGCCAACCTGTTCGATGATCTTCATCGCCATGCCATGCTCGAACGGCCATTCGGCGCCTGGGTTGGCGCGCACCGACTGGTTCAGCAGCATCTCGATTTCGGGGCTGAAGGTGACGACCGGCAGCGGCATCCGGCTAGGCACGATCGTCTGCACAATCAGCGCCCCGATACGCTGGCGTACTGCTTCGACGAGGTCGATCTCGCCGAGTTGCTGGCTCGACAGCGCGACCATCGCCTCGGCGATCTTGCGGAAATCGCGCAAGGGCACGCGCTCGATAAGCAGCGATTTGCACAGGCTCGCGACGCGCGGCAGCGCATAGCCTTGCGGACTGAGATTCTGTGCGAGTTGCGGATAATGCGTCTTGAGATTGTCGAGCAGCGCCTGGGCATCGTCGATGCCGAACAGTTCGGCGGCAGAGGCGACGATGCTGTTGTTAAGGTGCGTCGCGACGACCGTGGCGGGATCGACCACGGTATAGCCCGCCGCGATCGCGTCATTCTGCATGGCTTTCGGAATCCACAGCGCGTCAAGTCCGAAGGTCGGGTCCTTGCATGCCCGGCCCGTCACCTTGGTGACGAGGTCGCCCGAATCGAGCGCGAGCATTTCGTTGGGGAAAACCTCGTCCTCGCCGACGATCACCCCGGCGACCGAAATGCGATAGACATTGCCGGGCAGCGACAGATCGTCGGTGACCTTCACCGGCGGCACGACGAAGCCGAGTTCCTTCGACAATTGCCGGCGGATGCCCGTGATCCGCGTCATGAGCGGCGAGCCCTTGCGTTCGTCCACAAGGGCGACGAGCGCATAGCCGATTTCGAGCTGGCACGCGCTCGCATCGCTGACGTCCGACCATTGGATCAGCGACGGGTCGGGAGCGGGAACAGCCGGTTCGGGCGTGGCGGCGACGGCGGCGGCGGCGCGGCGAAGCTGCCAGCCGACGGTAAATGACAACGCGGCGGCGGGCAGGATCAGCATCTGCGGCATGGCTGGGACCAGTCCGAGAACGAACAGGATGCCGCTCACTGCCAACCAGATCGCGGGCGAGGAAAACTGGCTGCCGATCTGGCCGCTGAGGTCGAACGGCGACGACACGCGGGTGACGATCGCGGCGGCGGCGATCGAGAGCAGCAGCGCCGGGATCTGCGCGACGAGCGCATCGCCGATCGCGAGCGTGACATAGGTGCTGCCGGCCTCGGAGAAGCTCAGCCCATGGCTGAAGATGCCAAGGATCAGCCCGCCGACAATGTTGACGAACAGGATCAGCAACCCGGCGACCGCGTCCCCCTTTACGAATTTCGAGGCACCGTCCATCGAACCGTAAAAATCGGCCTCGGTCCCGACTTCGACGCGGCGCGCCTTGGCTTCTTCGGGGGTCAGCAGTCCGGCGTTCAGGTCGGCGTCGATCGCCATCTGCTTGCCGGGAAGGGCGTCGAGCGTGAAGCGCGCCGACACCTCGGACACGCGGCCCGCGCCCTTGGTGATGACGATCAGGTTGATGATCATCAGCACGAAAAACACGAACAGGCCGACGATATAGTCGCCGCCGATCAGCACCTGGCCGAACGCCTCGATCACATGGCCCGCCGATGCCGTGCCTTCGTGCCCGTGGACGAGCACGACGCGCGTCGACGCGACGTTCAGCGCGAGGCGGAACAAGGTGGCGAGCAACAGCACGGTCGGAAAGGCGGAAAAATCGAGCGGCTTCGACGCCTGCAGCGCCACCATCAGGATCAGGAGGCTGATCATGATGTTCGCAACGAAGCTGATGTCGAGGATCAACGGCGATACGGGGATCACCATCAGTCCGACGAGGATCAGCATTCCTGCGGGTAGCGCCGAGGCGCCGGCAACGCGGCCAACGTTGCCCATATTGAAACCGCCGGTCATGCGGCGCCTCCCGAAAGCGAGGCAAGCCGGCGATAGGCATCGGCGGCAAAGCCCATCGAGAGCTTTTTCGGCATAGGCTGAATATCCATCATCTGAAGCGGCGGACGACCTCCGCCGGCGCCCGCCAACCCGCTCGAACTGCTCGCCTGTGCGTGCCAGCCGGAGGGCGCGAAGGGTTTCATGTTTTCGATCTTGCCGCCGTCCTCGAGTTTCAGACGGAAGCGTTCGCGAATCTCGGCAAGGCTGCGCATGCTGCCGTCGGCCGCATAGAAAATCGAGCGGTTGGCGGCGGCTGCCTCGGGCATCATCGTCGCGCCGGGCTGGTCGGGATTGGCTTCGAGCGCTGCCAGGAATTTGGCGGCACCGCCGCTCCCGAGGAAATGCGCGAGATAGAGATCTACGGGCTCGGCGCTGCGGCCGATCCGGCTTTCGAGATAGGCGCGGTTGTCGCCGGTCAGCGCCGCCGCCATGTTCGACGATGCGGTCGGATCGTCGCGCAGATCGAAGATCTGCTGGCGCAGCGCCGGGTTGGCGACCGACAGCCGCCCCGACGCGTCGCGACCGATCGCGTCGGCGGCCCAGGCGAGGCCATGATCGGCGCCATGCCGATCGAGCGTCGCGAGCCAGGTCTGTTTGGTGAATTGATACAGGCCGCGGGCCGACGAGGTTGGCGCCTTGGCGGTCGGATTATAACCGCTTTCGACGCGTGCGACATCAACCAGATAGTCGAAATCGATCCCCGTGCGCGCCGACGCCTGTTGCACCGCGTCCATCACGGGTGCGGCGATGCGGGTCGAGCCCTGGGGGGTGTTGATTGCGTTCATGGCTATGGTTCCGCTGGTTCAGCAGACCAAAAGCAATCATCGTGCCATTTACAGTTAATCGGTATAAATTACATTTTTATCAGTAACTTATTGCGGCTCCGCGATGCCGGGTGCCACGAACGTCGTGATTTCTGTCAATCCTCTGACGCGTCCAGTCCTTCAGGATGTTGACGCGGATCGCCGCGGCCTCCAGCTGTCCGAGCGTCTTGCCAATCAGCAGCTGTGCGCGATGTTCGCTGCCCGCGGGAATCCCCGCGCCGCGAAACAGGATCACCGCGGTAGCCAGTTCTTCGGTCGCCGCGATAATGGCGCCGGCGTCATGGCCATCGAGCGCGCCGACGAGCGCGTCGAGCCGCGATTGCACTTCGTCGAGCATCATTCGGCCCCGCGGCCGTGGAAGTCGAGCATGGCGCTCGCGATGATCGCGGGGTGGACGCCATAATTGCCGCTGGCGATCGCCGAACGTAGCAACGCGACGCGCGCGACATCGACCGGCGGGGACTCGCTGGCCAGGCTGCCCGCCAGGCGAGTTAGGCGGCCGGCCGGGACGTTGTCCTGCGTCGCCTGCACCGGCGCGGCAGCGCGTGCCGATGCGGCCATGCTGCCGGCCGCGCCGCGGAGCGGGCTCGCGCGGACGATGCCGCCGATTGGGCCGATCTTGCTGTCACCCGACATAATGCCTCCATCCGGTGCCGTCAGAAAAGTGACGGCGCGGTTCACAAAGGCTTTAACGGACGCGGGCCCGCGCCATTAAGGCGGATCGTCGCAAAAAAGAAAAACAATGGCCCGGCGCTGCCGGAAAGTCGACAGCACCGGGCCAGAGGGTGGTTAGGGCAGAAAAAACAGGCGTTTTCGGAGCCAGCGATCAGTCGGCGATGCGGGCACGACCCGCGCCGGTGACGACGGCGCTCAGCATCGATTTTGCGTCGCCGCGCAGCACAATGGTCTCGCCGATGTGACCATCCTCGTTCGCGATCGCCGAATAGCTGATCGCGAAGCTTTCGGTTTCGATCGTCACGCGCACATTGTCGCCGCGGCGAATCACCGGCGCGCTCGCGACCGGGCGGGCAAAGCTGGCCGCGGTGGGTACCGCGCCGACCGGACCGGTCATGGGCACGCGCAACCGCCAGCCAAGCGAGTTGCAGCGGACGGCGAGCGTATGCGCGTCGAGGGCGGTTACCGACGCCTGTTCGGGACAACGCGCCAGCTTGATGCGTCGGTCGATCGGGGTGGCATTGCGGCCGAGGGCGTTGGCGACCATGGCGGTTAGCACGTCGATCGTCTGCCAATCCTCATTGGCCTGTTGGGCTGGCGCCGGAACGGCGAGGCATGTGCCGATCGCGGCGAGGCTTGCGAGAAATTTGCGCGACAAGGTTCCATCTCCTTCGGTCCAAATGGTTGCCCGCAGGAAAGCAGGAAGCGTGCCAGTCGCGGATTGGCGCGCAGTTCAGCGGCGCGGAACGGGCCCTTGTCGGTTTTTTGACGAGCGTTTCCGTTAGTCGGCGGACCCAATATTTAAAACACTGAAAATAATGAGAAAATATAGTTTGGCACACCCATTGCATGCTGCCTTGGTGTTTCCGCGTGTCCGTGGCCGATCGGTCCGGATTCCGGCGAAAGGCCCCGCCGCCGGATGGGGGCAAGGGAAGGAATGAGAAGATGGCATCCGAGAAGCTCTTTGGTCTGCACGCGACGGCGCTCCAGCTGCGCAGCCAGCGCATGATGATGCTCGCGTCGAATATCGCGAACGCTGCGACGCCGGGCTACAAGGCGCGTGATCTCGATTTCGCCAAGGCCCTCGATCTCGCCCGGCAGGGCGGATCGACCGAAGGCGCGATTGCCTATCGCGTCCCCGTCCAGGCGTCGCTCGACGGGAACACCGTCGAAATGGCCACCGAACAGACCGCCTATGCCGAAAACGCGCTCGCCTATCGCTCGAGCCTCGCGTTCCTCAACGGTCGCGTCAACACGCTGACGCGTGCGCTGAAGGGCGAATGACGATGAACGGCAATTTCTCCGTCTTCGACATCAGCGGTCGCGCGATGTCGGCGCAGCTCGTCCGTCTGAACGCGACCGCATCGAACCTTGCCAATGCGGGAACCACCGCGGGTAGCGAGGCCGGCGCTTATCGTTCGCTCAAACCTGTCTTTCGTACCGTGATGGACGATCAGGGTCGCGCGACCGTGGCGGTCGATCAGGTGACGACGTCGAAAATGGCGCCGTCGAAGCGCCACGATCCGTCGAACCCGCTCGCCGATGCCGACGGCAACGTCTGGGAAGCCGCGGTCGATAGCGCCGCCGAGATGGTCGAGATGGTCGAGACCGCGCGCCAGTATCAGAACAATGTCCAGGTCCTCGAAACCGCGAAGAGCCTGATCAACGAAACTCTCAGGATGGGACAGTAAGATGAGCGTCAACAGCATCACCAACAACAATCCCGTGATCTACCCAAAAGGCACCAGCCAGCAGATGGACCAGAGCGACTTCCTGCGCCTGATGACTGCGCAGCTGTCGCAACAGGACCCGTTCAACCCGGTCGATAACCAGCAGATGGTAGCGCAGATGGCGCAATTTTCGAGCCTCGCCGGCATCAGCGAAACGAACACGGTGCTTTCCCAGATTTCGGAGCAGCTCGCGGCGCAGACCCAGCTGCTCCAGGACATCAAGGCCGCAACGCCCTCGACCCCCACCACGCAGGAAGGATAAGTCCATGTCATTTTACACTTCGCTTTCGGGCCTCAAAGCCTCGCAGACCGACATGTCGGTCATCTCGAACAATATCGCCAACGCCGGCTCGATCGGCTTCAAGCGCAGCAAGGCGCAGTTCGGCGACATTTTTGCTTCGTCGCCGACGCAGTCGACCAAGACGATCGCGGGCCAGGGCACGCGCCTCAACGGCATCACCCAGCAGTTCACGCAAGGGTCGTACGAAGCGAGCGAAAAAACGCTCGATCTCGCGATCGTCGGCGAAGGCATGTTCATCGTCAAGGGCGAGCCGCCGCGCGAGCAGGTGACCTACACGCGCAACGGCTCGTTCGAACCGACCCCCGATCGCTATGTCATCGACACGACCGGGGCGAAATTGCAGCTGCTGCCCGTCGATGTCGACGGCAATGTCACCGACAACACGCTGGCCGGCGCATTCGACCTTCGCCTGCCCGAGGGCGCGCCGTCGGACCCGACATCGGCGCTGGTCAATGTGTCGATCGGTCTCGACGGCCTCGTCACCGCGACCTTCGCGAACGGCGAAGACCAGAAGCTCGGCAAGGTTGCGATGGCGACGTTTCCCACCATGTCGGGCCTGCGCCCGACCGGCGACGCACACTGGCAGTCGACGGGCGAAAGTGGCGCACCGACGATCGACGCAGCGACCAACGGTCCGATGGGCGCGATTCGCTCGGGCGCGCTCGAACGCTCGAACGTCGACATCACCGAGGAGCTGGTGATGCTGATGTCGGCGCAGCGCAATTTTCAGGCCAATGCCAAGGCGATCGAGGGCGCGTCGCAGCTGACCCAGACGATCATCGGCATGCGCTGACGCATTGCTGACTGCTGCCTGCGGGGAGATTTCCGATGGACCGTCTCATCTATACCAGCCTCGCCGCGATGCGGGGCAGCATGTCGCGGCAGACGGCGATCGCCAACAACCTGGCGAACGCCCAGACGCCGGGCTTCCGCGCCGACATCGCCAACGCGCAGTCCTTGTGGCTCGACAGCGGCGGGCTCGACGCGCGTGCGCTGGCATCGGAGGAAGTGCTTGGGGCCGACATGCGCGCCGGTACCGTCACCCAGACAGGCCGCGACCTTGATATTGCGATGCAGGGCGATGCCTTGCTCGTCGTGCAGGCGAAGGACGGTGAAGAGGCCTATACGCGCCGCGGCGATTTGCAGCTTTCGCCGAGCGGCCTCCTCACCACCGGCGACGGCAATCCCGTTCAGGGAACGCAGGGCCCGGTCACGATCCCGCCCGCCGACGCGATCAGCATCGACCAGGAAGGCCGCGTGTGGATCGTGCCGCAGGGCGGCGATGCCGAAAATCCGCAGGAAGTCGACCGGCTCCGCCTCGCGACCCCGACGGGGTCGGATATCGCCAAGGGGCTCGATGGTCTGTTCCGCGTGAAGGGGGGCGGCATATTGCCCGACGACCCCGAGGCGCGGCTGCTGACCCGCTCGATCGAAGGATCGAACGTCACCGCGACCGCCGCGCTCGTCGAGATGATCGAAGCGAGCCGCAGCTGGGATACCCAATTGAAGATGATCGGCGACGTGCGCGACATGGACAGCGCGACCGCCAACCTGATGCAGCTCCCCCGTTAAGGAGAATATGACATGAGTATCGGTGCCTTGCACGTCGCGCGGACCGGTCTGGATGCCCAGGGCTTCCGGATGCAGGTGATCGCGAACAACCTCGCCAACGTGAACACCACGGGCTTCAAGCGCGACCGCGCCAGCTTCGAAACGCTGAGCTATCAGATGATGACGCAGGCGGGCGCGCCTTCGACTGCGGAGAATCGCTATGCGACCGGGCTCAACCTCGGCACCGGTGTCGCCCTCAACGGGACCGCGCGCATCGATACGCAGGGCACGTTCCAGACGACGGGCAACGGGCTCGACGTCGCGATCGATGGCGCCGGCTATTTTCAGGTCGAAATGCCCGACGGGCGCATCGGATACACCCGCGCGGGCAATTTCGGCCGCTCGCCCGACGGCACGATTGTGACCCCCGACGGCAAACCGCTGACCCCCGCGATCCAGATTCCCGAAGACGCGAGCAATGTGACGATCGGGCTCGACGGCACCGTCTCGGCGACCGCCGCCGACGGCACCGCGCTCGAACTCGGCCGGATCGAGATCGCACGCTTCGCGAATCCCGCGGGGCTGCAGGCGATCGGCGGCAACATGCTCGTCGAGACGCAGGCATCGGGCGCTCCGCTCGTCGGCGGCGCGGGCGAGGAAGGCCGCGGCACGCTTCGCGGCGGGATGCTCGAGGGATCAAACGTCAATGTCGTCGAGGAACTCGTCGACATGATCGAGACGCAGCGGGCTTATGAGGTCAATTCAAAGATGATCTCCGCGACCGACGAGATGATGAAAAATGCGTCGCAGACTCTCTAGGCTGGCGATGCTGGCTTTCGCGCTCGCGCCTGTCATGGCGCATGCGAAGGACAAGCTGCCCCCCGATGCCTTTTCGGTGTCGATGCCGATGCCGCCGGCGCCGCCGCCGGCGAACGGTTCGATCTTTCAGGGCGCCTACGTGCCGCTGACGTCGGGTGGGCGTGCCGGACAGATCGGCGACATTATCACAATCCAGCTCGTCGAACGCACCGCGGCGACCAAAAGCAATGCCGCGGGCACCCAGCGCGACGGCAGCGTCGGCCTGACGCCGCCGGCCACCGGCCCGCTGTCGCTGTTCAATCCGAGCGATATCGCGATGGGCGGCGGCCAGCAATTTGCCGGCAAGGGCAATGCGTCGCAATCGAATGCGCTGTCGGGCGAGGTCAGTGTGACCGTTGCCGCCGTCTATCCCAACGGCACGATGCTGGTGAAGGGCGAGAAATTTCTGACGCTCAATCGCGGCGACGAGCATGTCCAGATCTCCGGCATCGTTCGCGCGATCGACATCAGCCCCGATAACCGCATCCTGTCGACCCGCGTCGCCAACGCGCACATTCGCTATGTCGGCAAGGGCGAGATCGCCCGCGCGAGCCGGCAAGGCTGGTTGCAGCGCTTCTTCTCGATCATCAGCCCCTTCTAAACCGAGGAATTTTCCGTGACCCAGCGGCCGACCCTGTTCACTCTGTTTGCGCTCCTGATGGCGAGCTTTGCCTTAGCGGCGCCGGCGCAGGCCGAACGTATCAAGGACATGGGCCAGTTCCAGGGCCTGCGCGCCAACCAATTAACGGGCTATGGCATCGTCGTCGGTCTCGCGGGGACCGGCGACGACAGCCTCGATTATTCGACGCTCGGCATGAAGGGCGCGGTGTCGCGCTTTGGCCTGACGCTGCCGCCCGGCGTGAACCCGGCGCTGAAAAATGCCGCGGCGGTGATGATCACCGCCGAGCTGCCGCCTTTTGCCAAGCCCGGCCAGCGTCTTGACGTCACCGTGTCGGCGATGGGCAAGGCGAAATCCTTGCGCGGCGGCACGCTCGTGCTCGCGCCGCTTTATGGTGCGGACGGCCAGATTTATGCGATGGTGCAGGGCAATCTGGTTATCGGCGGGCTCGGCGTCGATGCCGCCGACGGGTCGAAGCTGACCGTCAATGTCCCGTCGAGCGGCCGGATCGCCGGCGGCGCGACGGTCGAACGCTCGGTCGATACCGGCTTTGCCTCGGCGAGCTACCTGACCTTCAACCTCCATCAGTTCGACGCGACCAATGCGAAACGCGTCACCGACGCGATCAACGCGGCGATCCCGGGCACCGCGTCGATGATCGACGGTGCGAGCATCGCGATCCGCGCGGCGGGCAACGGCGACGAACGCATGCGGCTGATGTCGCAGATCGAAAATCTGGGCGTGCAGCGCGCCGAGCCGCCGGCCAAGGTGATCGTCAACGCGCGCACCGGCACCGTCGTCATCAACGGCGCGGTCCGCGTCGGCACGGCGGCGGTCACGCAGGGCAAGCTGAGCGTGTCGATCAAGGAATCGCCGACGGTCGTCCAGCCCGCGCCGTTCAGCCGCGGCCAGACCGCCATCGAACCGTCGAGCGATATCAGCGTCGAAGAAGATTATCGCCCGGTGATGCTGGTGCAGCCGACTGCTTCGCTTTCCGAACTCGTCGATGCGATCAATCGCATGGGCGTTCCTCCCGGCGACCTCGTCGCCATCCTCGAGGCGCTGAGCCAGGCCGGCGCGCTCACTGCGGAACTGGTGATCATATGACGAGCTCCATTTCTTCGATCGGTGCCTCCCCGACGCCCGCCGCCGCCGGCGGCGGCGACGGCGGGCTGCGCAAGGCGGCCGAGGCGTTCGAGGCCGTGATCCTTCGCCAGCTGATGGCGTCGATGCGGCAGGCGAAGCTCGGCGACGACATTTTCGGGTCGAGCGCCACCGATAATTTTCGCGAGATGGCCGACGCGCGCACCGCCGACAGTCTTGCTGCGATGCGCCAGTTCGGCATCGCCGACCTTGTCGAGCGGCAGTTTCGCGGCCGCATCGGCGGAGGCATGCAATGAGCGACCTGCTCGGTATCGGCTACAGCGGCCTCAAGGCCTATTCGCGCGCACTCTCGACGATCGGCGACAATATCGCCAACGCCCAGACGCCCGGCTATGCCCGGCGGCGGCTCGAAATGATGGAGGCCGTCGGTGGCGGCAACTCGATTTTCTATCGTGGCAACACGAATCCCGGCGGCGTCGATATCCGCGGCCTCGACCGGTCGGTCGATGCGTGGCTGATCGAGGATTCGCGCATCACATCGGGCGATTCGGAGCGCGCGGCGGCGAAGCTTAGCTGGCTCGACAAGGTCGAAGGCGCCTTGAGCGACGAGACGAACGGCATCAAGACCGGCCTCACCAGCCTCTATACGACCGCCGACCAGCTGACCGCCGATCCGTCGAACCGGACGCTGCGCGCGCAGTTCCTCCAGTCGGCCGATGATATCGCATCGGGCTTCCGCACCGCGGCGAACCAGCTCGACAAGATGGGCGAGGGGATCGAAGGTGCCGCCGCGAGCGAAGTCGATACGTTCAACACCGACCTGGGCGCACTCGAACAGATCAACATCGGGCTGCGCAAGGCGCGACCGGGATCGACCAACGAGGCAAGCCTGCTCGACGAGCGCGACCGGCTGCTCGACAAATTATCGTCGCAGGCGGGCGTCAGCGCGAGTTTCGATAGCAATGGCGCAGTAACCTTGCGCGCCGCCGGATCGGGCGACCTGCTCGTCGGCGGCGGCGTGGTGAACCCGATTTCGGTGACCGCTGCCGCCGACGGGCGCCTGTCGTTCAGCATCGGCGGATCGCCGCTCGCCATCTCGACCGGCTCGCTCGCGGGGCTGGCGGAGGGCGCCAACCATGTCGCCGACCAGCGCGCCGCGCTCGACACGATGGCCACCGATTTCGCCGCGCAGCTCAATGCCGCGCACCAGGCCGGGACCGATGCCAATGGCAATCCGGGCCAGCCGCTCTTCACAGGCACCAGCGCAGCGACCCTGACCGTGACGGCGCTGACGCCCGACCAGGTCGCGGTTGCGGACGCGTCGGGCAGCAACGGAAATATGTTGGCGTTCGGCACGATGCGCGGGGCGAACGACCCCGAGGCACGCTGGTCGAGCCACATGGCCTCGCAGGCGCAGACAGTGGCGTCGGCGCGTGCGCAGGACGCCGCCGCGGCGACGCGAGCCGACGCGTCGGCGGCCGCGCGCGACGGGGTCAGCCAGGTCGATCTCGACACCGAGGCGGCCGAATTGCTGCGATTCCAGCAAGCCTATTCGGCCGCCGCGCGCACGATCCAGGTCGCGCGTGAAACGATGCAGACGCTGCTTAGCTCGCTCTAGGGAAAGGGCCGGATCATGATCAACGCTGTGGGCAACCGGATGACGCGCGAAATCGCGCGCCAACAGAAACTCGCCGACGCGCTCGAGCGGACGCAGATCCAGATCTCGGGCGGCAAGAAACTTCTCCGCATGTCCGACGATCCGGTCGCGGCGCGCCGCATCGCGACCATCGGCACCGCGCAGGCGAGCATGACCGCCTGGTCGGCGAACGTCAATTCGGCCTCGGCGCTGGTGTCGCAGGCCGATGGCGTGATGAAGTCGGCGAGCGACCTGATGGCGCGCGCGCGCGAACTGACTCTTGCCGCAGCCAGCGATACCGCGAACCCGGCCGACCGCGCGACCATCGCCGCCGAACTGGGGACGATCGCCGACCAGCTCGACGCGCTGGCGGCCACCCGCGATTCGAACGGCGAGCCTGTATTCGCCGCGGGCCCCGCGCGCGTGATGCGCTTCGATTCGGATGTTAGCTTCGCGCCCGTCCCGTCGGCAGCCGACGTGTTCGTCGTCGGTGGCAACAGCCTGTCGACCGGCATTCGCGACGCGGCGGCGGCGGTCGCGGCGAACGACAAGGCCGGGATGAACGCATCGCTCGGCGCGCTCGATACCGCGATCAGCCACGTCGCCGACGAACATGCCAAGATCGGCTTGGCGGGCGGGCGGCTTGACCGCATCGGCGACGGTCTTGCGGCGCGCGGGATCACGCTTAAGGACGAGCGCTCGGTGGTCGAAGATACCAATCTCGAAGAGGCGATCGCCCAGCTGCACGCGCAGGATCTGACGCTGCAGGCGGCGCAGGCGGCCTTCGCCAAGATCAACCGGCAGACCTTGTTCGATATTTTGAGCTGACGGTCCTCAATCTTGCGGGGCCGCTGCCGTTAATCATCATGACGTCCCTGAATTTGCGGGGGCCGGTGTCGACAGCCGGGTCCCCAATGGAGTTTCGCGCACATGTTTCCCGTTATCGGCATCGTCGTTCTGATCCTGCTGGTCTTCGGGGGCTTCGCGCTGACCGGGGGCAACCTCGGCCCTGTCATGCACGCGCTGCCGCACGAGATGCTGATCATCGGGGGCGCGGCGATCGGGTCGCTGATCATCGGCAATTCGGGAGCCGACCTGAAGGCGCTCGCCGGCGGGCTCGGCAAGGTGTTCAAGGGGCCGCAGTATAAGAAGCAGGATTATCTCGATTGCATCCTGCTCGTCTCGACGCTGATGAAGATGATGCGCACCGAGGGGCCCGTCGCGGTCGAGCCGCATATCGAGGATCCGAAAAGCTCGCCGATATTCCAGCAATATCCCAAGCTGCTCAAGGACGACACGCTCGTCCACCTGATCTGCGACACGCTGCGCCTCGTCGTCGTGTCGTCGGGCACGCTCGACCCGCACGCGGTCGAGGACGTCATGGACAATGCCCTGAAAAACCACCGCCACCATTCGCTGAAACCCGCCGAGGGGCTCCAGAGCCTTGCCGACGCGCTCCCCGCGCTCGGGATCGTCGCGGCGGTGCTCGGCGTCGTCAAGACGATGGGTTCGATCGACAAGCCGCCCGAGATTCTCGGCGCGATGATCGGTTCGGCGCTTGTCGGCACCTTCCTCGGCGTGTTGCTCGCCTACGGCCTTGTCGGGCCGTTCGCGACGCGCGCCAAGACGGTGATCGAGAGCGATGCCGCCATCTATCATACGGTGAAGCAGCTGATCGTCGCCTCGCTCCACGGCCACCCGCAGCCACTGGTGATCGAGGCCGCGCGCTCGGGCGTCGACCATCACAACCAGCCAAGCTTCGCCGAAGTATTTGATGGTATGCGAGGTCGCTGATGGCTGCGCGTCCCAACACGCCGCCGCGCCCGATCATCGTCAAGAAGATCGTCGAGGAAGCGCATGGCGGTCATCACGGCGGTGCGTGGAAGGTCGCCTACGCCGACTTCGTCACCGCGATGATGGCCTTTTTCCTCCTGATGTGGCTGCTTGGCGCGACAACCGAGAAGCAGCGCAAGGCGCTCGCCGACTATTTCGCGCCGACGATCGTGCAGACGAAAACCGACAGCGCAGGCTCGACGGGATTGTTCGGTGGCGATTCGCTGGTGGCGGCCGACCGCTACCCGCATGGTGCGGCGCAGACGGGCACGCGGTCCATGACGATCCCGCGCGATGCGGTGGGCGGGCCGCGCGAGGCGTCGGGCCGCGAACGCGATGCCGAGTCGAAGAAATTCCGTCTGCTCGCCCAGTCGCTGAAGGATCGCATCCACAGCAAGAGTGAGCTCAAGCGGCTCGCGGAGAACCTGCGCTTCACCGAAACGCTGGAGGGGCTGCGCATCGACGTTGTCGACGATGCCGATTTCTCGATGTTCGTAATCGGGACCAGCCAGCTGACGCCTGCCGGCGCGCGCCTGTTCGGCGAAGTCGCGAAGCCGATTGCGGAAGTGAGCAACCAGGTGATGATCCGCGGCCACACCGACGCGGCGCCCTGGTCGGCGAAATCGGGGACGAACAATTGGCGGCTGTCGGTCGACCGCGCCGAGGTCACACGCCACTATCTCGAGTATCGCGGCATCGCTTCGCGCCGCTTTGCGCGCATCGAAGGCGTCGCCGATCGCGAGCCCTATGTACCGTCCGACCGATTCGATCCGCGCAATCGGCGCATCTCGATCACCCTCGGGTGGCGCACGGCTTCGGACAATTAGTGCCAATTTGGCGGCATATCGGATGGTGGGTGACGGGATTGCGCCACTAATAGTTCCACTTTGGTAATAACCTTTTATTTTGAATGGCTTAGGTCGGTCGCGATAAGTTTTTGTTTACCAGTTTCGGCAATTTCCGGGTTCATCGAAAAGGCGCCGAACGGGGGGCGCGGTGGAGACCGAAATGACTGTGGGGCAGAATGAAAACGCAGCGCTCGAAGCGCTGATCATCGGCAGCAGCGATGCAGCGGTGCGATTGCGCGAGATGATCCGCCGCGTGGCGCGATCGAACGCTTCGGTCATGCTCTGCGGCCCGTCGGGCTCGGGCAAGGAACTGGTAGCGCGAGCAATCCACGACGAGGGCGCCCGCGCCGGCAAGGCCTTTTCGGCCATCAACTGCGGCGCGATCCCCGGCGAACTCATCGAATCCGAATTGTTCGGGCATGAAAAGGGCAGCTTCACCGGCGCCCATGCCCGTCGCATCGGCCATTTCGAAGCGAGCGAGGGCGGCACGATCTTCCTCGACGAAATCGGCGATATGCGCTTCGACATGCAGGTCAAACTGCTCCGCGTGCTCGAAGACCGGACGATCGTCCGTGTCGGCAGCAGCGATGTGAAGGCCGTCGACGTCCGCGTCATTTCGGCCACGCACCAGGATCTCGGCGCCGCGATCGCCGACGGCAAATTCCGCGAAGACCTTTTCTTCCGGCTCGGCGTGGTTGTGTTGCAGGTCCCCAGCCTCGCCAGCCGCGTCGAGGACATCCCCGCGCTGATCCGTCACTTTCAGCGCAAGATGCCCGCCGATGCCAAATGCCGTTTCGACGATGGCGCGATGACGCTGCTGATGCAGCATGGTTGGCCGGGCAACATCCGCGAACTCCGGAATTTCGTGGAGCGCGCCAGCGTTCTCCACGGCGGCGAAACGCTCGGCATCGACGAGGTCGCCATGCTTTTGAACCCCACCGCAGCGCTGGCGCCGCGGCGGGCTGTCCCCAGCAGCCCCGCCGCGGTGCCCGCCAGTGCGGACGATTTCGCCGCCGCCCCGGTCGTGTCGGCCGCCCCGCACGGCAAAACGCCGGCACCGGGCCGTCCGATCGACCTCAAGCGCGAGATCGAAACGATCGAACTCGAACAGATCCACGTCGCGCTCGACCTGGCCGACGGCATTATTTCGGAAGCCGCGCGCCTGTTGACGCTGAAGCGCACGACGCTGATCGAAAAGATGCGCAAATATGGCGTTCAACAGCAGGCCGCCTGACGGCCGCGCATAGAGTTTTCAGCGAGAGCTGGAAAAGGGGGCTCTGGTCCGCCCCCGCACCGCCCGGCCGCCCGTCCCCACCTAGGGCGGCCGGGTACCCCATCTGATCGGTCCGGTTGACGGGGAAAGCGCGACTGGCATCGTCAGCCCCGCCCGTTCAGGCGAAGGCGCCGACGCTTTCGATAAATTTGATCACCGAAATCGGCTTCGACACATAGGCTTCGGCGCCCGCGGCGCGGATCTGTTCCTCGTCGCCCTTGCCGGCATAGGCGGTGACCGCCATGATCGGCACCGCGCGCAAGCCCAGGTCGTTTTTCATCTGGCCGATCAGTTCGAGCCCCGACACATGCGGCAACTGGATATCCATGATGATCAGGTCGGGCGTGATTTCGCGCGCCTTCGCAAGCGCGTCGCGCCCGTCGCGTACCGGATGGGCGCTATAGCCATGGGCGTTCAACAGGTCGCAGAACAGACGCAGGTTGAGTTCATTATCCTCGACGACCAGGATGGTCTTGCCCATGTGCGTTCCGTTCCCCACCTTGCGTACGCGGCCCGTTTAGGCGAATCGGCCGTACGACACAATTGTATCGCGACGAAGGACTCTAGCTTGCTTGAGGATGATGCCGCGCTGGCGCTTAACGCGCTCGGCTGGATTTTGAGCGACGAACCGCGCGCCGAGCGGTTGCTGGGGCTCACCGGGCTCGCGCCCGACGAATTGCGCGCGTCGCTCGGCGAGCGGGCGACGCTCGCTGCGATCCTCGCTTTCCTCACCGCCCACGAAAACGACCTTGTCGCCTGCGCCGACGCGTTGCAGGTGCCGCCTGCCGGCATCGCCGCGGCCGCCCAGAGACTCGAAGGAACACATGCATGAACCGCCCCCTCGTCATCACCGATTGCGACGAGGTGCTGATGCACATGGTCGTGCCCTTCGCCGAATGGGTCGACACCGAACATGGCGTGATCTTCCGCATCGAGGACGCGAGTTTCGCCAACGCGCTGAAGCGGAAGGAATGCGGCACACCGTTGGAGGCGGCCGAGGTCTGGCCGCTGCTCGACGGTTTCTTCCGCACCGAAATGACGCGGCAATATCCGATCATGGGTGCTTTGACGGCGATGGCGGCAATCGGCGCCGAGGCCGATATCGTCGTCCTGACCAATGTCGGCCCCGAACATCAGCAGGCGCGGATCGACCAACTGGCGCTCCATGATTTCCACGCGCCGGTCATCGGCAGCCGCGGCGGCAAGGGCGAGCCGGTGCGCCGCCTGATCGACGAATATCGGCCATCGGTCGCCGTCTTCATCGACGACTTGGCTGGTCATCACCAATCGGTCGCGCAGGCGGCGCCCGACGTATGGCGGCTGCATCTTGTCGGCGAGCCCGCCATAGCGGGCAAGATCGCGCCGTCGAAACATGCCCATGCGCGAATCGACGATTGGAAAGCGGCGCAGCGCTGGATATTGGCGCGCCTTGCCGAAAATATTCCCGCCCCGGCCCCCGAGCCGGCCTAGAAAAGGATTCCCCATGGATATCGCCGCCAAGATCGCCGAACTCGGCCTTGACCTCCCCAAGCCCGCCGCGCCGGTCGCGGCCTATGTGCCCGTCGTCGAGCAGGGCGGGATGCTTTATGTCAGCGGTCAACTGCCCTTTCGCGACGGGCAGGTCGTCACCGGTCGTCTCGGCGACGATATGGACGTCGCGGGCGGACAGGATGCGGCGCAGCGCGTTGCGCTGATGCTCGTCGCGCAGATCGGGCAGGCCTTGGGCGGCGACTGGTCGCGCGTCGAACGCGTCGTCAAACTGGGCGTGTTCGTCAACAGCGATCCCGGCTTCACCGATCAGGCAAAGGTCGCCAACGGGGCGTCCGAATTGTTCGAAACGCTGTTCGGCGAGGCGGGGCGCCACGCGCGGGCCGCGGTCGGGGTCGCAGTGCTGCCGCTTGGCGCGGCGGTCGAGGCCGACGCGATCGTCGCGGTGCGCCCGGCTTAAGCCATGGCCGAGGCGGACCCGCCGGCGCGCACGATATCGCTCGGTAGCGGCGTCGCGGCGATCGACGCGGCGGCTTGGGACAGCCTGCACGACGGTGGCAATCCGTTCGTGGGTCACGCCTTCCTGTCGCTGCTCGAAGATTCGGGCAGTGTCGGGCCGGGCACCGGCTGGCAGGCGGCACCGCTGATGATCGAGGATGCGGACGGGACGCTTGTCGCCGCCGCGCCGGCCTATCTCAAGTCGCACAGCCAGGGCGAATATGTCTTCGACCACGCCTGGGCCGATGCCTGGGCGCGCGCGGGCGGTGACTATTATCCGAAGCTTCAGATCGCCGCGCCCTTCACCCCGGTGCCGGGGCCGCGCTTGCTGGCGAAGGGCCGGGACGAAGCGCTGTTGCTGCTGCGCGCGGCCGAAGCGGTGGTCCGTCAGAACCAGCTGTCGTCGGCGCATGCGACCTTCGTCGCGCCCGACCAGATGCCGCTGTTCGAGGAAGCGGGCTGGCTCGTTCGCCGCGACATCCAGTTTCACTTCGCGAACAAGGGCTATCGCAGTTTCGACGATTTCCTTGCGACGCTGAATTCGCAAAAGCGTAAGCAGTTGCGCAAGGAACGGCTGCGTGCGGTCGAAGGCTTGCGGGTCGAGGAACTGACGGGCGATGCGATCCGGCCCGAACATTGGGATGCGATGTGGCTCTTCTATCAGGACACGGGCGCGCGCAAATGGGGGCATCCCTATCTGACGCGCGAAGCGTTCGACCTGATGGGCACGGCGATGGCCGACCGGATCATCCTGCTCATCGCCTATGACGGCGACGAGCGGCCGGTCGCGGGGGCGCTGCATTTCCTTGGCGCCGACACGCTCTATGGCCGCTATTGGGGATGCCTCGCCGAAATCCCCTACCTGCATTTCGAGCTTTGCTATTACCGCGCGATCGACATAGCGATCGAACGCGGGTTGGCGCGCGTCGAGGCGGGCGCACAGGGCGGGCACAAGCTTGCGCGCGGTTACGGCCCGGTGGCGACCTGGTCGGCACATTTCATCGCCGATCCGGGCTTTCGCCGCGCGGTTGCCGATTACCTGGAGCGGGAACGGCAGGCCGAAGAAGTCGAAATGGAGTGGCTTGAAGGGCATACGCCCTTCAAGCGTCAGGGCTGAGCCGCCCTTAAATTCCCATCTGTGTCGAGCTCCTTGGCTGCCTTGGCGGGCGCTCGGGATAAACTTCCGCCCTTGGTGGAAGTCGGGACAGGCCAAACACCGGGCGTCCCAATAGCGTCTCGGCTACGCTCGACACAAACGGGAAGAAGGCATTGTATCAGGCGGCGAAGCGGCGGGCGGCCGGACGGCGGGCCGTCTCGTCGAGCCAGGCGCGTGCCTGGCGCTGCGCTTCGGCGATTTCGTCGCGGGTCATCTCGTCGGACAGGTCGGCGCGGCATTGCTGGCCTTCCTTGTTGCCGCCGAGCGCCGCGAGATTGAACCATTTATGCGCCTGGATCAGGTCGACGTCGACACCGCCGGTCCCGGTAGAAAATGCGATACCCAGATCGAAATAGGCATTGGCGTCGCCGCGCGCCGCATCGAGCAGACGGCTTTCGATCAGATATTGGGCAGACTTCAGACTGTTAGCCATGATAACCCCCTTTGCCTCCACCCCACATGGAGACCTCGGGCCCCAAATTTGCGGCTTATGGTCAACAAAGCGTTAACGATGATCCGATTTTTTGTGGATACTGACCGGAATCCCCAGAAATCATGGGTTTCTGGCGTTAACGACCGACCGGGTAATTATCGATCAGCCGCGTTTTTCCGATCCGCGCCGCCGCCAGCAAGCGCGCGGGGGCGCGAAAATCGGCCAGCCTTTCGAGGCTGTCGGCGTCGGCGAGCGCGACATAATCGACACTGTCGAAGCCGCCCTGGACGATCGCCGCCTCGGCCGCCGCCAGCGTCTCGCCGATATCGCCGCCCGCCGCGATGGCTTTTGCCGCCGCCTTCAATGCGTCGGGAAGGGCGGTTGCCGCGCGGCGCTGTTCGGCCGACAGATAGGCGTTGCGCGACGACAGCGCGAGGCCATCGACATCGCGCGCGATCGGCGCGCCCAAAATGTCGATCGCGAAATCGAGGTCGCGCGCCATGCGGCGGATGATGGCAAGCTGCTGCCAATCCTTTTCGCCGAAGATCGCGACATCGGGGCGAACCTGGTTGAACAGTTTCGCGACGACGGTCGCGACGCCGTCGAAATGACCGGGCCGCGCCGCGCCGCAATAATCGGCGCCGAGTTCGGCGACCTCGATATGCGTGCTGTGGCCGCCGGGATACATGGTGCCGACATCGGGCGCCCAGACCACGCTGACCGCCTCCTGCGCCAGCAGCGCCGCGTCGCGCGCCTCGTCGCGCGGATAGGCGGCGAAATCCTCGTTGGGGCCGAATTGCGTCGGATTGACGAAAATCGACACGATCACCTGGTCGGCGACGCGCTTCGCCATGTGGACGAGCGAGAGGTGGCCGTCGTGCAGCGCCCCCATCGTCGGCACCAGTGCGACGCTCTTGCCCCCCTGCTTCAGTGCCGTAACGGCACGGTGCAGCATCGCGATGTCACGGATGATTTGCACGCCCGGTCGCCCTCCGATATTGGCGCGACTATATCATTTCGCGCGCCGGCCGCCCATGCCGCGCCAACAGGAAAATCGCAACGCTCATGACGACCCCCGCACCGCACCGCATCATCTTTGCCAATGAAAAAGGGGGGACGGGGAAATCGACCTGTGCTGTGCACTTCGCTGTGGCCCTGGCGAGCCAGGGGTGGCGCGTTGCGGGGATCGACCTCGACCCGCGCCAGCGCACCTTCCACCGCTATCTGGAAAATCGCGAGAATACCGCGAAGCGCCGCGAGATCGCGCTGCCGACTCCGCGCTTCGAAGTGTTCGAAGGATCGACGATCGACGAACTCGACGAACAGGTCGCGCGGTTGGCCGAGGATGCCGACTATTTGATCGCCGATACGCCCGGCCGCGACGACGTCTTTGCGCGCCACCTCGCGACCAGCGCCGACACGCTGGTGACGCCGATCAACGACAGTTTCATCGATTTCGACCTGATCGGACAGGTCGACCCCGAAACATTCCAGGTCGTCCGCCCCAGTTTCTATTCCGAACTCATCTGGGACACGCGCAAGACGCGCGCCAAGACCGACGGCCGGACGATCGACTGGATTATCTTGCGCAACCGCCTTCAGCATGTCGACGCGCACAATATGCGCCGCGTCGGCGAAGCGCTGACCCAATTGTCGCGCCGCGTCGGCTTTCGCGTCATCCCGGGGCTCGGCGAACGCGTCATCTATCGCGAACTTTTTCCGGCCGGCCTTACGCTGCTCGACAAGGCGCATCTTGGCGGCATGGGCATCGGTCATGTCGTTGCGCGGCAGGAATTGCGTGAGGCGATGGCCGGGCTCAACCTGCCGGCGCGCGAGCGACTCCACCCCGACGGCGACCTGTTCGCGGTCGCCTGACCTCGCTCTCTCCCCCCAGGAGGATCAACAATGACGCATGATTTCCATCCGACGGTGCTTCGCGAATATGACATTCGCGGTATCGTCGGCGATACGCTGTCCGATGCCGACGCCTATGCCATCGGCCGCAGCTTTGCGACGATGATCGGCCGAGCCGGCGGCAAGTGCGTTGCCGTGGGTTACGACGGGCGGCTGTCGTCGCCCATGCTCGCGGAGGCGCTGATCCGCGGGATCAACGAGGCAGGGATCGACGCGCTGAACGTCGGGCTCGGACCGACACCGATGCTCTATTACGCCGCGTCAACGGAGCAAGTGGACGGCGGCATACAGATAACCGGCAGCCACAATCCCCCCGACTATAATGGTTTCAAGATGGTGTTTCAGGGGCGTCCCTTCTTCGGCGCCGATATTCTGGCGATCGGCGAAATGGCCGCCGCCGGGGACTGGGACGCCGGTGACGGCGCGGCTGAAAGCATCGATATCATCGACGCCTATGTCGACCGCCTCGTCGAAGGTTTCGCCGGCGGCGCCTTCCGTATCGGCTGGGACGCCGGCAACGGTGCCGCCGGGACCGTCATCGAGAAACTGACCGCGCGCCTTCCTGGCGAGCATCATCTTCTTTTCACCGACATCGACGGCCATTTCCCGAACCACCATCCCGATCCCACCGACGAGAAGAACCTTGCCGATCTCCGCAAGCTGGTCGCCGAGAAGAGCCTCGATTTCGGCGTCGCTTTCGATGGAGACGGCGACCGGATCGGCGCGATCGACGGCGAAGGCCGGGTGATCTGGGGCGACCAGCTGCTGCAAATCTATGCCGCCGCGGTGCTGAAAGATGCGCCGGGCGCGACCGTCATCGCTGACGTGAAGGCGAGCCAGGCGCTGTTCGACCGCGTCGCCGAACTTGGCGGCAAACCCCTGATGTGGAAAACCGGTCACAGCCTGATCAAGGCGAAGATGAAGGAAAGCGGGAGCCCGCTGGCGGGCGAGATGAGCGGGCATATCTTTTTCGCCGACCGTTATTACGGTTATGACGACGCGCCCTATGCCGCGCTGCGGCTGATCGAGGCGGCGACGAAGCTGGGGCAGAGCGTCACCGAGCTGCGCGGCGGCATGGCGCCGATGGTCAACACGCCCGAACTGCGCTTCCAGGTCGACGAGAGCCGCAAATTCGCCATTGTGGATGAGGTCCTGGAGCGGATCGCCGCTGCGGGGGCCGAGGTCGACCGCACCGATGGCGCGCGCGTGCTGACCGACGACGGCTGGTGGCTGCTTCGCGCGTCGAACACGCAGGACGTGCTTGTCGCGCGCGCCGAGGCGAAGGACGAGGCAGCGCTGGCGCGGCTGCTCGCGGCGATCGACGAACAACTCGCGCTGTCGGGGATCGTGCGGGGCGAGAGCGTGGGACATTAGCAGTCCCGCCTCTTCGAAAGAGGGGTTTAAAGCGCCCTGCAAAAATCTTGCCAGATTGACCTTCGCCGCGTCGCTGGGGTAACGCCGCGCGGGGGATAGAAACGGAACCGATCGATTTATGACCGACGACGAATCCATCGCTGGCACGCTGACCGAGGGCGACCATGGCGTCGCCGAGCACCGCGCGCACGTCCGCGAGGACGCGGCGGCGGGCAACGGGCTCGCGGTCATCTCGATCGCCAAAAGCTATGACAAGCGCGTCGTGCTGTCGGACGTGTCGCTGTCGGTTGGCAAGGGCGAGGTCGTGGGCCTGCTCGGCCCGAACGGCGCGGGCAAGACCACCTGCTTCTATTCGATCATGGGACTGGTGAAGCCCGACGCCGGGCGCATCATGCTCGACGGCGCCGACATCACCGCGCTGCCGATGTACCGCCGCTCGATCCTCGGTCTCGGCTATCTGCCGCAAGAAACCTCGATCTTTCGCGGCATGACAGTCGCGCAGAATATCGAGGCGGTGCTCGAACTCGCCGAGCCCGACAAAATCGCGCGCGAACGCCGGCTCGAGGAGCTGCTCGACGAATTCGGCCTCACGCGGCTGCGCGACGCCGCGGCGATGGCGCTGTCGGGCGGCGAACGCCGCCGCGCCGAAATCGCGCGCGCGCTGGCCGCCAACCCGTCGATCATCCTGCTCGACGAGCCCTTTGCGGGCATCGACCCCTTATCGATCAGCGACATCCGCGACTTGGTCGCCGATCTGAAGACGCGCGGCATCGGCGTCCTCATCACCGACCATAATGTGCGCGAGACGCTCGACCTCGTCGACCGCGCCTGCATCATCTACGACGGCAAGGTGCTGCTTGCCGGCTCCCCGGCCGAACTCGTCGCCGATCCCGAGGTGCGCCGCCTCTACCTCGGCGAGGGTTTCTCCTTGTGATCGACTAGCCGCCGATGGCTCTCGGTCCGCGTCTCGATCTCCGCCAGTCGCAATCGCTGGTGATGACGCCGCAGCTCCAGCAGGCGATCAAGCTGCTGGCGCTGTCGAACCTCGAACTCGAAACCTATCTGGCGGAAGCGCTCGAAGGCAATCCGCTGCTCGACGCGTCGCCCGCCGATGGCGACGGCGGGTTCGGCGACGAACCCGCAGGCGAAACACCCGCCGCCGAAGCGGCGTCGCTCGATACCGATCAGGCGCTGTCCGCCGAGAGCGGGGGGGCGAACGATCTCGACGTCGATCTCGCCGCCGACAGCTTTCATCACGACAGCGCGAGCGACAATATCGGCCTGTCGGGCGGTGGCGAGGATATCGATTTCGACAGCTTCGCCGAGCATGAAGGCACGCTGCACGACCATCTGCTTGCGCAGGTCGGCGAACGCTTCGGCGGGACCGAGGCGATCGTCGCGGGGCAGCTCGTCGCGCTGATCGACGAGACGGGGTATCTGCGCGCCGACCTTGCCGAACTCGCCGCACAACTCGGCGTTCCGCTCGCGCTGATCGAGGCCGTGCTGGGCGTCGTCCAGACCTTCGACCCGTCGGGCGTCGGCGCGCGCGACCTTGCGGAATGTATCGCGATCCAGGCGCGCGAGGCCGACCGCTACGACCCCGCGATGGCCACGATGATCGCGCATCTCGATCTCGTCGCAAAGGGGGCTTTCCCGCAATTGAAGCGCATCTGCGGCGTCGATGACGAGGATCTCGCCGACATGATTCGCGAACTGCGCGGTTACGACCCCAAGCCGGGCCTGAAATATGGCGGCGAAGGTGCGCCGGCGGTGGTCCCCGACCTTTATATCCGCCAGACGGCAAAGGGCTGGGCGGTCGAGATCAACAACGGCACGCTACCGCGGCTGCTCGTCAATCGCCGCTATTACACCGAGCTGGCCGAGGGGGCGGCGGCGAAGAGCAAGGCGTGGCTGTCCGAACAGCTTGCCGGCGCCAACTGGCTCGTTCGCGCGCTCGACCAGCGCCAACGCACGATCGTCAAGGTCGCGAGTGAAATCGTGAAGCAACAGGAGGGGTTTTTCCTGAACGGCGTCGCGCATATGCGACCGCTGACGCTGCGGCAGGTCGCCGAGGCGATCGGCATGCACGAATCGACCGTCAGCCGCGTGACAAGCAACAAATATCTCAGCTGCGCGCGCGGATTGTTCGAACTCAAATATTTCTTCTCGAGCGGCATTTCGGCGACCGAGGGCGATGGCGCGGTGTCGGCCGAGGCGGTGAAGAGCCGGATCAAGGCGATGATCGAAGGTGAGGACGCGAAGGCGATCCTCTCCGACGAGACGATCGCGCAGAAGCTGTCGGCCGAGGGCCACGACATCGCGCGGCGTACCGTCGTCAAATATCGCGAGGCGATGGGCTATGGCTCCTCGGTGCAGCGACGGCGGCAAAAAGCGCTGGCGGGTTAGGATCGGCCGCCATTCGGCCCATGCCGGCCTGCAAACGGCGGCTTCTCGCGCTTCCGGTGCTCACGTACCAAAGTACGCTGCGCTCCGGGTCACGAGAATCCACCATTTTCGGCTCGGCCTGAGCCGAATGGCAACCGATCCTAGGAAATCTGGCGACTTTTGCCTTGGAGGCAGTTGACTTTTTAGCCCCTTCCCCATAGTTGCGCCGCTTCGCGTCAACACGCCAAGATTTACGGAACAGACCCATGAAGATTCGCAACAGCCTGAAGTCGCTGAAGGACCGCCACCGGGATAACCGCGTTATCCGCCGCCGTGGCCGCACCTATGTGATCAACAAGACCAACCGCCGCTTCAAGGCGCGCCAGGGCTGATGGCCCTGTCGGGGCGCTTGCCGCCCCGCGCGCACAGTGAAGTCAGCGTAACGCCGTCGGATGCTTCCGGCGGCGCTTTCGCGTGTCTGGAGTAGCCATGATTCGCCGGAGCGTGATCTTCGACGTCGGCCGCGTCCTGTTCGACTGGGACCTGCGCCACCTGTTCGCCAAGCTGATCGACGACAAGGATCGGCTCGAATGGTTCGTGACCCACGTCGTCACCCCCGAATGGCATTTCCAGCACGATGCCGGGCGCCCGCTCGCCGACATGCTGCCCGAACTCAAGGCCGCATTTCCGGGGCATGACGACCTGGTCGACGCCTATGCGGCGCGGTTCAACGAGACGATCCCGGGACCGATGCCGGGCAGCCTCGAACTCGTCGAACGGCTCGACGCCGCGGGGGTTCCGCTGTTCGCGATCACCAATTTCGGGCATGAATTCTGGGAAGGCTTTCGCCCGACCCAGCCGGTGTTCGACCGTTTCCGCGATATCATCGTTTCGGGCACCGAGAAATTGATGAAACCCGACCCTGCGATCTACCGCCTGGCGATCGAGCGATTCGGCATCGACCCGGCAGGCGCGCTGTTCATCGACGATGTCGCCGCAAATGTCGCGGGGGCCGAATCGGTCGGGATTGCGGGGCACCGGTTCATCGATGCGCCGACGCTCGAACGCGAGCTGGTGGCGCGGGGATATCTGGTGGATTGACGCGGATGAATGGTCGCGCCCTAGACCTCGAGTTCGACGGCGCTCGGTTATATCCGGGCGCTATGGCCGACATTATCGGCGAGTTGCGTGCGCTTTTTGACGACCAGCCCCGGCGTAGCGCAGGGATTCGTCTGCACGGCATCGAGGCTCTTCGGCCGCTACTCGGGATCGAGGGACAGATAGGCGCCATCGCGGCGTCGATTATTGGCACGAACAGCCGCGCAGTTCGCGCAATTCTGTTCGACAAGACCGCCGAGACCAACTGGTCGCTGGGCTGGCATCAGGATCGTACCATTTGCGTTCGCGAGCGGGTCGATATGGCGGGCTACGGACCGTGGACGGCCAAAAGCGGCATGCAGCATGTCGCGCCGCCCTTCGACCTCCTTTCGCGCATGGTGACGCTGCGCGTCCATCTCGACGATGTGCCCGAGGACAATGCCCCTCTGATGATAGTGCCGGGATCGCACAAGCTTGGTCGCATTCCGGAGGTGGAGATCGACGCAGTGGTATCACGGCTCGGGCAGCATCTATGCCTCGCCGAAACTGGCGACATATGGGCCTATGCGACCCCGATCGTCCACAGGTCGAAAGCTGCAACCCGTCCGGAACGCCGACGCGTGCTGCAGATCGATTTTTCGGGCGATGACCTGCCGGGCGACCTCGATTGGCTCGGCGTCTGACGCCGAGCTGGCGTCCCTATTTCTCCACCCCCAGCTGCGTCAGCACAAAGGCGAATTCCTCGGCATCCTCGCGTAGCGCGCCCCAGCGGCCTGACTTGCCGGCGTGGCCTGCACCCATGTTGGTGCGCAGCAGCAGCGTCGCGTCGTTGGTGCGCGTCGCGCGGAGCTTCGCGACCCATTTGGCGGGTTCCCAATAGGTCACGCGCGGGTCGTTGAGCCCTGCCGACACGAGCATCGGCGGATAGGCCTTTGCCGTCACATTGTCATAGGGGCTGTAGCTCAACATATAGTCGAACGCCGCCTTGTCGGTGATCGGATTGCCCCATTCGGGCCATTCGCCGGGGGTCAGCGGCAGCGTCTCGTCGACCATGGTGTTGATCACGTCGACGAAGGGGACGCCAGCGAGCACCGCGCCCCACAACTCGGGCGCCTGATTATAGACCGCGCCCATCACCTGCCCGCCCGCCGAGCGGCCCTCGATCGAAATCTTGCCCGCGCTCGTATATTTCGCCGCGATCAGCCCCTTGGCGACGTCGATGAAATCGTTGAACGTATTCTTGCGCTCGGTCGTCTTGCCCGCGAGATACCAGGCGCGGCCAAGATCGTCGCCGCCGCGGACATGCGCAATGGCATAGATCATGCCGCGGTCGACGAGGCTCAAACGCGTTGTCGAAAAGCCCGGCGGGACGCGATAGCCGTATGAGCCATAGACATAGAGGTGCATCGGTGCACTGCCGTCGCGCGGCGTGCCCTTTTTGTAAACGAGCGACACCGGCACCTGGGTGCCGTCGCGCGCAGGCATGTTTACCAATTCGGTTACATAGTCGTCATGATTATAACCGGAAGGAATCTCCTGCACTTTCAGCGTTTCGAGTTCTCGCTTCGCGAGGTCGTAATCGAACACCGTGTCGGGGGTGACCATCGATTCATAGTCGAGCCGCAGCTTGTCCTGATGATATTCGGGATTGTCCCCGAGCCCCGCGACATAGGTCGCCTCGGGAAATTTGACCCGGCCGGGAGTCAGCGGCGCGTCATATGTGCGGATATCGACCTGATCGACGCCCTTTTCGCGCGATTCGAGCACGAAATAGTCGCGGAAAACCGACAAGCCGGTGAGATAATTGTCGTCCGACCCGGGGATCAGCGTCGTCCAGGTCCCCGGCGCCTTGAGGTCGGCGGTTGCGACGCGGAAATTGGGATGCTCGTCGTTGGTGTGGATGTAGAGCGTGCCCTCGCGCTCGTCGACACTGTACTCGCGGCCTTTCTGGCGCGCCGAGACGAGTTGCATCGGGGCTTCGGGATTGTCGGCGGGGAGCAGGTAAACCTCGCTCGTCTCGTTATCGCCGGTCGCGATCACGATATAATTGTCGGCGGCGGTCTTGCCGATCCCGACGCCGAAACCGATGTCGGGCTCCTTATAGAGCAATTTGTCTTGCGCGATCGGGGTGCCGAGCTTGTGCAGCCTGACATTGTCGGTGCGCCAATTCTCGTTCGCGAGGCCATAGAGGATCGCGTCGTTGCCCGAGGTCCAGACGAGCGACGACAAGGTGCCGGGGATGGTGTCGGGAAGCAGTTCGCCCGTTTCGAGATTGCGAATGCGCGCCTCGAACCGCTCCGACCCATTATCGTCGAATGAATAGGCCATAAGCTTGCCATTCGGGCTAACCGACACTTCGGCGAGGCGGAAATAATCCTTGCCTGCCGCCATCGCGACTTCGTCGAGGATCAGGACGGGCTCGCCGCCCGCGACGGGCCGCCGATACCATTTCTTATACTCGGCACCCTCTTCGAACTCGACCCAATAGACCCAGTCGCCGTCCTTCTGCGGTACCGACGAATCGGCTTCCTTGATCCGGCCCTTCATCTCCTGAAACAAAGTTTCGACGAGCGCGGCGTGCGGCTTCATCGCTGCGTCGAAATAGGCGTTTTCGGCTTTCACATAGTCGAGCACGTCCTTGTCATCGATCACCGGATAGCTCTCGTCCTTCAGCCAGTGCCAGGGGTCGGACAGCGTCTTGCCATGCAGCGTCATCTCGTGCGGACGCTTCTCCGCGACGGGGGCGGCGGGCAGGGCGGGGTTCGGGCTGGTCAATGCGGCGTCTTTCTCTTTGGCGAAAAGCGGGGGGGCAAGCAGGGGCGACGATGCGACAAGCGGGGTGGCAATTGCTGCCAGAAACATCCAAATAGCGCGCATCACGAAAATCCCCCGCGGTGTCGCCCGATTGGGCGGGATCGACCGATGTAGGAATAAGGAACGTCTGATGTCCAGCCCCGTCCATGCAGAACGCCTCGCGCGCGTGCGCGCCGAACTCTCACGCCGCGGTCTCGACGGCTTCGTCGTGCCGATCAGCGACGAGCATATGAGCGAATATGTCGGCGACTATGCGCAGCGCATGGCGTGGCTGACCGGCTTCGGCGGATCGGCGGGGACCGCGGCGGTGCTGCCCGAAAAGGCGGCTGTGTTCGTCGACGGACGCTATACGGTACAGGTGCGCGACCAGGTCGATGGGGCGCTGTTCGACTATGTCGGCGTGCCGCAGTCGAGCGTCACCGAATGGCTCGGCGCCAATGTGAGCGCCGGGCAGAAGGTCGGTTACGACCCGTGGCTGCATGGCATCGACTGGGCGCGGGGGCTGGAAAAGGCAATGGCGGCGAAGGGCGCGACCCTTGTCGCGGTGACGCCCAATCCGCTCGACGCGGCGTGGGACGACCAGCCGGCGCCGAGCAATGCGGTGGTGACCGTCCACGACGCCGCGCTTGCCGGACAGGGTGCGGTCGAGAAGCGCGAGATCATCGCCGACTGGCTGAAGGCGAACGGTCTCGACACCACGGTGATGACGGCGCTCGATTCGATCGCCTGGACCTTCAACATCCGCGGCACCGACGTCAGCCACACGCCGGTCGGGCTCTCCTTTGCGCTCCTTCACGCCGATGCGACCGCCGATCTGTTCATTGCGCCCGAAAAGCTCACGGACGCGGTGCGCGCGCATCTCGGCAACAGCGTGCGGATCCATGACCGCACCGCGTTCGAGGCGGCGCTCGCGGACCTCAAGGACAAGAAGGTGGCGGTCGATCCCGACCGCGCCGTCGCGGCGATCTTTACCGCACTCGAGGCCGCCGGCGCGAAGATCGCCCGCCATCGCGATCCCGCAGTACTGCCCAAGGCGATCAAGAATGACGCCGAATTGAGCGGCACGCGCGCTGCGCATGTCCGCGACGGCGTCGCGGTGTCGCGCTTCCTCAAATGGATGGAAGAGGTGGCGCCCGAGGGCGGGCTGGACGAACTCGGCGCTGCCGCAAAATTGCGCGAGTTTCGCGAGGCCAACGGCGGGCTCAAGGACCTGTCGTTCGACACCATTTCGGCCGCCGGCCCCAATGGCGCGCTGCCACATTACAAGGTCGACGAAACGACCAACCGCGCCATCGAGACGGGGACGCTCTACCTCGTCGATTCGGGCGGCCAATATGCCGACGGTACGACCGATATCACGCGCACGATTGCGATCGGTACACCCACCGCGGAGATGCGCCGCCGCTTCACGCAGGTGCTGAAGGGGCATATCGCGCTCGCGACGGCGCGTTTCCCCAAGGGGACGCGCGGCAGCCAGCTAGACATATTGGCGCGGCAATATCTGTGGGCCGACGGGGTCGATTATGCGCATGGCACCGGGCACGGCGTCGGATCCTATCTTGCGGTGCACGAAGGGCCGCAGCGCATCGCCAAGCCGGCGGGCGGTCAGGCGGGAACCGAGGAACCGCTGCACGCCGGCATGATCCTGTCGAACGAGCCTGGCTATTACAAGGCGGGTGCTTTCGGGATCCGCATCGAGAATCTCGTCGTCGTCACGCCGGTCCGCATCGACGGCGCCGAAGAGGACATGCTGGGGTTCGAGACGATCACCTTTGCGCCGATCGCGCAAAATCTGGTCGATGTGTCGCTACTGTCGGCGGCCGAGGCCGACTGGCTCGACGCCTATCACGCCGAGGTGTTCGAAAAGCTTGCCGGGGGCGTCGAGGGCGAGGAGCGGGCGTGGCTTGAGGCGGCTTGCGCGCCGCTCGATCGCGCACCCGCCGCACTCGCGGCCTGAGCTCGCGTATGACCGAGCATCGCAGCAACGTGCCGCTCGCCGATTTCCGCGTGCAGGAGCGCGTTCGCGTTCGCTTCAACGAGATCGACGGCCAGAATATCGTCTTTAATGCCAATTATCTGGTCTATGCCGATATCGGTGTGACCGAATATTTCCGCGCGCTTGGCGAGGGGCAGCCTGGCCCTTATTTTCACCAATATGGTACAGACATTCGCGAAACGCATTGCGAAATCGATTATCATGCGCCTGCCCGACTCGACGAGCTGATCACGATCGCGGCGCGAATCAGTCGCTTCGGCCGCACGAACTTTACGGTTCATTGCGGCGTTTTTCGCGGGAATGAGCGGCTGACCGACATCGAGATCAGCTATGCGCATCTCGATACCGACAGCGGAAAACCAACGCCGTTGCCTGGAAGCTTTATTGCCGAAGTGCGGCGATTCGAGACCCGAACCCCGACGCAAGACTGACAAGATATTGAGTAGTTTCCGCGATGCGGAAACGTGGGGGCCGGTGCCGCAATCGAACGAAAAGAACCGAATCGACCCTCTCAACCAAAAAAGTCGAAAAAAAAGGGCCACCCGAGGGTGGCCCGTGAAAGTTTTGGGAGAGGATGCCTAAAAGGCAAGTGTGATATTGCACTGCACAATGAATGTTGCAACTGCGAAAAGAGCATCCGCACTTGCATTTTTTGCAATCGATAACGTTCCCAGCGATCATCCGATGCAATCGACCGATGTTCGCGGCCTCTCGCAAAATGGCGCGACATCGCCTAAATTGGCGCGATGAGGATGTTTCAAAAACCCGATATCGGCGGCGGCGTGTCCGATTTCTGGGCCTATATCCGCGAACCCCGGCCCCATCGCTGGGCGATCTGGGGCGTTGCGCTGGCGCTGACCTGGCTCGTTTTCAACGGGGTCGAGCAATATCTGATCCCTTATGAAAAGCCGAAAGCCCAAATCATCTATTTCGAAAACTGGACCGCGAACCGCAGCGCCGCCGAGGTTCGCGCCGACTGGGTCGCGCGCGCCAAGGAAACGACGCTGCAGAATGCTAAGAAGCGCGCCGAATATCAACGCTTCGCCGACAGCCTCGGCATCGAATATGATTCGAGCGAAGCCGACAAGGTGACGCGCGAAACGCTGGGCGAGGAAGCGGCGGCAGCGGCGAAGAAAAAGCCCGAGCCTGTGCAGATACGCTCGACGCTCGCCGAACGCGCGGCGCGCGGCGCGCAGCCCAAGACCGCCGACTGATCGCGGTGAAACGTTCGCCGACCGATGCCGACTGGATGGCGGCGGCGATCGCCCTGTCGCGGCGCGGTCGGCCGGAATCGGCGCCAAACCCCAATGTCGGTTGCCTGATCGTCAAAGACGGCAAGGTTGTTGGACGCGGCTGGACGCAGGCGGGCGGGCGTCCACATGCCGAGGCGGCGGCGCTCGCCGCCGCCGGGGACGCGGCAGGCGGCGCGACCGCCTATATCACGCTCGAACCCTGTGCGCACACGAGCCCGCGCGGCGCGGCGTGCAGCGACCTGCTGATCGCCGCGGGCGTCGCGCGCGCCGTCATCGCCGCGCAGGACCCCGACATGCGCACCGACGGCAAGGGCATCGCGAAGTTGCAGGCGGCGGGGATCGATGTGTTGTTCAATGTCCTGCCCACCGAAGCGCGCGCCGCAATGGCGCCGTGGTGGACGCGGCAACGCGAAGGCCGGCCGTTCGTCACGCTCAAGCTCGCGACCTCGCTCGACGGCTGCATCGCGCGCGCCGACGGGGCGAGCCGCTGGATCACCGGCGAACGCGCGCGTGCGCACGGCCATCTCGAACGCGCGCAGCATCAGGCGATCCTCGTCGGGCGCGGAACGCTCGCCGCCGACGCGCCGAAACTCGACGTGCGCCTGCCGGGGCTGGGGGATCGCAGCCCAAAGAAACTACTTCTCACTCGCGGCAGCGCACCCAAAGGCTGGGTCGCCGTGGCGTCGCCCGAAGCCGTGGGCGATGTCGATTCGCTACTCGTCGAGGGCGGCGCCGGCGCCGCCTCCGCCTTCCTCGCCGCCGATCGCGTCGACCGGCTGCTGCTCTATCGCGCGCCGATTCTGATCGGCGGCGGCAGGTCCGCGCTCGGCGATATCGGCCTCACCGATCTGTCCGCCGCGCACGGGCGCTGGCGGCTTACCGACAGCCGCCGGCTTGGCAGCGACCGGCTCGACGTCTACGAACGCATCAGGATCATTTGAGGGCTTTATGTTCACCGGCATCATCACCGACATCGGTACCATCCGCAGCCGCGAGGATCGTGGTGACGCGCGGCTCGTCATCGGCACCGCCTATGACACCGGCACCGTCGACCTTGGCGCCTCGATCGCCTGTTCGGGCGCGTGCCTGACGGTCGTCGACAAGGGCTCCGACGCCGCCGGCCACTGGTTCGCGATCGACGCGAGCGCCGAGACGATCGCGCGCACCGCGCCGGGGATGTGGGAGGCGGGGCGCCGCCTCAACCTCGAACGCGCGCTCAAGATCGGCGACGAACTCGGCGGGCATATCGTCACCGGCCATGTCGACGACATCGGCCGCATCGTGTCGGTCGAACCCGTCGGCGACAGTGTGACCGTCACCGTCGCCGCGCCGGCGTCGCTCGCGCCGCATATTGCGCCCAAGGGGTCGATCACCGTCGATGGCGTCTCGCTGACGGTCAACGAAGTAACCGACCAACCGGACGGCGAGGCGCATTTCACGCTCAACATCATTCCGCACACGCAGGAGATGACGACGCTGGACGAAGCCGCGGCGGGGCGTCCGGTCAATCTGGAGATCGATATCCTTGCGCGTTACCTCGCACGGATGAAGGCGCGCGGCGCCTAGGCGCTACTGACCTTCGACCCAGTTCGCCGCGAGCTCGGGATCGGCGGCGAGCATCGAGCGGCGCATCGCGAGCCGCCCGATCCGCAGCAGTTCGGCCTTGCGGCGTGCGGGCGCGAGGTTGCAGTTTGCGGCTTCGCGCACCACCGCCGCGCCATAGCGGTCGGCGATAATCAGTCCCGAGCTTTCGGGACGATAGTCGGGGGTTTCGAGGATCGCCGGGTCGAGCCCGGAGGCGAGCGCCCAATAGAATCGGTCGCACCAGTCGCAATAGTCGGGCCATTTGCCGTCGCCGTGCAGGTCGGCGCGGCTGACCTTGATCTCGACGATGGTGATATTTCCCTTGGCGTCGATCGCGGTGAGGTCGGTGCGCCGCCCGTTGGGCAGCGTGACCTCGGGAATCGCGACCAGTCCCTGCTGCGCGAACAGCCGGCACACGCCGCGCGCGACATCGGCGGCGGTCAGCAGGTCGCGCATCGCTCAGCTGGTCCTCAGAAAGGGACGTCATCGTCCAGATCGTCGTCGAACGGCGGGCGTCCGCCGCCCGAGCTGCCGCCACCCTGGTTCCAGCCGCCGCCCGAGCCGCCGCCGCCGGAGGAGCCGCCGCCCTGATCCCAGCCGCCGCCGCTCGACGAACCGCCCCCCCAGTCGCCGCCGCCGCGCGATCCGCCGCCGCCGGGCGCGCCGTCGAGCATGGTCAGCGTGCCGCCCATGCCCGCGATCACGATCTCGGTCGTGTAGCGGTCGTTGCCGTCGCGGTCCTGCCATTTGCGGGTACGCAGCGAACCTTCGATATAAACTTTCGAGCCCTTTTTGAGGTAACGTTCGACGACGCCGACCAGCCCTTCGCCGTTGATCACGACATTATGCCATTCGGTGCGCTCCTTGCGCTCGCCGGTCATCCGGTCCTTCCACTGTTCGCTGGTCGCGATGCGGATGTTGGCGATCTTGCCGCCATTCTGGAACGATTTGATTTCGGGATCGGCGCCGAGATTGCCGATGAGAATTACCTTGTTGACGCTGCCAGCCATCGCCGCTCCGCTCCGCTCAAAAGTTGGGAGGATCAGCCTAGGCCAAAGGCGACGGCTGTCCAGTAAGTCACACCAGCAGCGGCATAGGCGAGCAGGAACAAATAGCCAACCATGAACATCGGCCATTTCCATCCATTGGTCTCGCGCTTGGTGATCGCGATCGTCGAAATGCACTGCGGCGCGAAGACGAACCAGGCGAGGAAGGCAAGCGCGGTCGCGAGGCTCCACTTGCCCTGCAATCGTTCGCCCAGCGTCTCGGCCATTGCATCTTCGTCGCCATCAGCGTCGATCGCGTTCGCGGTCGCCATCGCCGACACCGCGACCTCGCGCGCTGCCATCGCAGGGATCAGCGCGAGCGCGATATCATGGTTGAAACCGATCGGCTTGACGACCACTTCGAGGCCGCTCGCGATGCGGCCGGCGACGCTATATTCGACCTGGCTTTCGCCTTCGGGCGCCTGCGGAAAGGTCAGCAGCAGCCACAGCACGACCGTGGTCATCGCGATGATCGTGCCCGCGCGGCGCAGGAAGATCCATGCGCGCTGCCACAGGCCGAGCGCGATGTCGCGAAGTTGCGGCATCTGGTAGCGCGGCATTTCCATCATGAAACCCGCGCCCGCGCCCTTGGCGACCGTGCGGCGGAGCGCAAAGGCGACGACGAGCGCGCCGACGATGCCCGCGAGATAGAGGCCGAAGAGCACCAGACCCTGAAGCCCGATGCCGGTGCCGCCGACGCCGCGGTTGGGGATGAAGGCGGCGATGATCAGCGCATAGACCGGAAGCCGCGCCGAGCAGGTCATCAGCGGCGCGATCAATATCGTCGTCAGCCGGTCCTTTTCGTCGGGAATCGCGCGCGTGGCCATGATGCCGGGGACGGCGCAGGCGAAGCTGGAGAGCAGCGGGATGAAGCCGCGCCCCGACAGGCCGACCTTGCCCATCAGCCCGTCCATCAGGAAGGCGGCGCGCGTCATGTAGCCCGACGCCTCGAGGAGAAGGATGAAGAGGAAGAGGATCAGGATCTGCGGCAGGAAGACGACGACCGCGCCGACGCCCGCGAGCAGGCCTTCGACGACGAGGTCGCGCAGGAAATTCTGTGGAATGTTGTCGACGACCCACGCCTGCATCGTCCCGACAAGGCTTTCGAGCGCATCGGCGGGCGGTCCGGCCCAGGCGTAGACCGCCTGGAACATCACGAACATCAGCGCGAGCAGAATGACCATGCCGAGGACGGGATGCAGCACGATATTGTCGACGCGTTGCGTCCAGCGGCGCACCGGCGTTTCGCTGACGATCGCGGCGCGCGCGATCGAGCGGGCGCGCTGATGCAGTGCGGCGTCGTTGGCCGGCGCAGCGGCCGCCTCGCGCGGCTGGTGCGACCGGATCGCGCCGTCGACCGCGGCAAGCAGCTCGGCCAGCCCGCGCTTGCGTACCGCAACGGTCGATACGACGGGCACGCCGAGTTCGCGCGACAGCCGTTCGGCGTCGAGCGTCAGCCCGTCGCGCTCGGCAAGGTCGACCATGTTGAGCGCGACAACGGTCGGCAGGCCGAGCGCGAGCAGTTCGAGTGCGAAGCAGAGATGATTGTCGAGGTTCGCCGCGTCGAGCACGACGATCAACGCGTCGGGGCGCGTCTCGCCTTCCTGCTTGCCGAGGATGACGTCGCGCGTCACCGCCTCGTCGAGGCTTGCGGGCGTCAGGCTGTAGGTGCCGGGCAGGTCGATCAGCGACAGCGGGCGGCCGTCGGCGAAGCTGGCGTGCCCCGCTTTCCGCTCGACGGTGACACCGGGATAATTGGCGATCTTCTGCCGCGCGCCGGTCAGCGCGTTGAACAGGCTCGACTTGCCCGCATTGGGGTTGCCGACGAGCGCGATCGAGGGGATGGCGGCGGTCATGCCGCGGGCTCGACGGTGATCGCGGCGGCCTGCCGCGCGCGGATGATCACTTTCATGCGGCCGACCGTGAGTGCGAGCGGGTCGCGCGAAAAGATGCTGCCACGGTGGTGCGGCGTGACCTCGCACCCTTCGATCAGGCCGAATTCGCGCAGCCGCCGTCCCTCGTCGTCGGACATCGCGGTCCAGTCGATACGGGCGATCCGCACCATCACGCCCAGAGGCGACTTGTCGAGCAAAGCAGTCATTTGCGAGCGATTATCAATAACACTCGGCGAGCGCCAGCCCTTATCTTGGGCGATCAGCGTCCCGGATAACGCAGGCGTCCGACGAAACGCGCGAGGCTTGGCCGTTCGCCGCTGCGCGCGGCGCGGCGGTGCTTCCAGCTTTCGAAGCGCATCACTTGGTCGATCCGGCGTGCGAGGAAGGCGCGCGTGTCGGCGAAACCCTCGCTCTCGTCGTTCAGGAACACCGCCATCGTCGAGCCGTAGACGGCGCCGAGGATCGCGCGCTTGCTGTAATGATTATAGTCGGTCGCCGTATCGCCCGCGAGGCGCCACATATGGTCCGCAGCGCGCCAACCGAGCTTCGCGGCGTGCGGCGCATTGGTCGGCAATGCGAGCAGCGCGAGCGCGCGGCGGAGCGATTCGCGGTGGGGGGCAAGCAGCTTGATGCGCGTTTCCACGAGCGTCGCGATGCGTTCGCGGATTTTGAGCGCCGCAAGTTTTTCGGCGGGCCAGCGCGCCTCCATCGCCGCGTCGATATCGGCGAACCAGGCATCGACCATATCGCGCCCGCCGCCGGGAAAGGCGAGCCGCGCAACATCGGGATCGACGCCGACGCGTGCCGCAGCGTCCGCTAGCGCGGCATCGCCGAACCCGTCGAAGGCGGCCGACGCGGCGATCAGCGGCGCGAGCGCGGCGCGAATCTCGTCGAGGGTGGGGTCAGCGGGAAGGATCGAAGCCATGACGTTCAGATAGGCGCCGCACGGCGGCTCGGCAACCTTATCAGGACCAGCGCCGCACCGACCAGCATGCCGCCGAAAATATCGACCGTGCTCAACCGTTCATCGAACATCAGCCAGCCGGCGAGCGCGGCAATCGCAGGCTGAACCAACAATGTCAGTCCGAGAACGAGCGGCGGGAAGCGCGGAAGCGACCAGATCATCAGCCCCTGGCCGATGACCTGACTGGTCAGCGCCAGCAGGATGAGGGGGGTCCAGTCGCGCGGCACGATCGCCTCGCCCAGCGTCAGTGCGGTGCCCAGCAGGACAGGGACGCAAACGACCGAGGCGACGCCGAGCGCGGTCCACGGCGCAAGCGTGCCGCGAACGCGCTGCATCAGGATAACGTAACAGGTGTAGAGCAGGCCCGCGAGCAGGCTCAAAAGATCGCCGAGCAGATAGTCGGGTGACAATTCATAGCTTTGCCCCATGAGCAGCGCCGATCCGGCAAAGGCAAGCAGCACGGCAAGCGCCTGCCAGCCGCGCGGCAGGGTGCGCGTCATGAAGACGCCCCACAGGACGAGCAACAGGCTGGCGCAATTGCCGAACAGGGTGGCGTTGGCGACCTTGGTATGAAGGATGCCGATGTGCCAGGCTGAGAGGTCGAGCGCGAAAAAAATGCCCGCGACCGCGGCGACGAGCACCGCCGGGCGCGGCGGCGTGCGTCGGTCGCTTTCGCGCCAAGCAAACAGCAGGATCAACGGAAGCGCGATCGTCATGCGCCAGAAAGCGGAGGCGGTCGGACCCGTATCGGCGAGGCGGACGAGCATCGCGCCGAGCGACAGCGCGACATTGCCACCGATCAGCGCGGCGAACGCCCAGCGACCGGCCCCCGTGCCGACGCCCGCGTCAATCCTGTCCATCTTCGCTGTCATTTAGATTTTCTTTTGCTACGTACCATTGTGCCGGCACCGCTGCATCCATAGCTTCGCGGGCCATAGCGGCGACCGATGGGGTCGCCCATGAAAAAGTGAAACGTGGAGGAAACATGGCCGTATCACTGTTCGATCCGATCAAATTAGGCGCGATCGACGCGCCGAACCGCATCATCATGGCGCCGCTGACGCGCGGGCGTGCCGGGCCGGGCTTTGTGCCGAACGAGCTTGCGCGCGACTATTACCGCCAGCGCGCCTCGGCCGGGCTGATAATTTCCGAAGCCACAGGCATTTCGCAGGAAGGCCTTGGCTGGCCGAACGCACCGGGGCTGTGGACCGATGCGCAGGTTGAAGGCTGGAAGCCCGTCACCGACGCCGTGCACGAAGCCGGCGGGCGCATCGTCGCCCAGCTCTGGCACATGGGCCGGCTGGTCCATTCGGTGTTCAACGACGGCAAGCAGCCGGTGTCGGCGTCGGCGACGAAGGGCACCGGCCGCGCGCATACGCCGGTCGGGCGGCTCGACCTCGAAGAGGCGCGCCCGCTGCGCCTTGACGAAATCCCGCGGGTGATCAGCGATTATGTCAAAGCGGCCGAAAATGCGAAAAAGGCCGGGTTCGACGGGGTGCAACTGCACGGCGCGAACGGCTATCTGATCGACCAGTTCCTGCGCGACGGATCGAACCTGCGCGACGATGATTATGGCGGTCCGGTCGAGAACCGCATCCGCCTGCTGCGCGAGGTGACCGAGGCGCTGATCGGCGTGTGGGGCAAGGACCGCGTCGCGGTGCGCCTGTCGCCCAATGGCGAGACGCAGGGCGTCGACGACAGCGCGCCCGAGAAATTGTTCCCCGCCGCCGCCGCGGCGCTCGATGCGCTCGGCATTGCCTTTCTCGAGCTGCGCGAACCCGGTCCCGACGGCACCTTCGGCAAGACTGACGTGCCGAAGCAGTCGCCGGCGATCCGGCAGGCGTTCAAGGGCCCGTTGATCCTCAACAGCGACTATGACGTCGCGCTCGCCGAGGCGGCGCTGGCAGGCGGCGCGGCCGATGCGATCGCGTTCGGACGGCCCTTCATCGGCAACCCAGACCTTGTCGAACGGATTCGCAGTGGCGCCGAATGGGCCGCCGACAATCCGCAGACCTGGTATTCACCGGGGCCCGTGGGCTACACCGATTATCCGGCGCTGGTGAACGCCTGACGCAGACGAGCGCCGCTCCCGGTTGTGCGGGGGCGGCGTCTAGCCCTTCTGGGCGAGCGCCTTGTCGATCAGGCCGGCGCCGATCGGGCCGAGGATATTGCCCCCGAAGCGGAACAGCAGGAATGCCGCGGCAAACAGCAGGACCGGGGCGACGAACAGCGCCACGATCGCGGCGATCAGCGCGACGAAAACCAGCGTCATGAAACCGCCGGTCAGTTCGCGCTGGCCCTGCGGCCCCAGTTCGATCGTGCGCGGGCCCTTCGCATCCCACCATTTGCTCGTGACGATCGTCTTGAGGGCGCCCGTGGTCGCGGTCGGCTGCGGGCGCGCCCTGATGCGCGCCGGTTGCGATTGCTGCGCGGCGCCCTTCGGCTTCTGGCTCCAGGGCTGCTTGCGGGTCATTTCGGCCACCGCCGCCGCCATCCGTTCGTTCGGCGGGCGGGACGGCTGGCGTTGCGGCGCCGGCTCGGCGAGCACGGCCGGTGCGGGTTCTGCCGCCGCTGGACGCGCCGCGGGCACGATCCGGTCATTCCCCATCCGCCGGTCATGCTCGGCCATGCGCTCGGCCGCGCTCGGCGGCGTCTGACCGGTGTCGCGGTCGATCACCACCAGCCGCGCGCCGCGCTCGACGACGGAAAAACGGCTGGGGGGTGGGCGGTCAACCAATGCCGAATTGTTCCTTGAGCGCGAGCATCGCGAGCGCGGCCTTCGCCGCTTCGCCGCCCTTATCCTTGCGCGTCTTGTCGGCGCGCGCAAGCGCCTGTTCTTCATTTTCGACGGTGAGGATGCCGTTACCGATCGCAAGCCCGTCGAGCGTCAACGCCATGATGCCGCGCGCGCTTTCGTTCGACACGACCTCGAAATGATAGGTTTCGCCGCGGATCACCACCCCCAGCGCAACATAGGCGTCGTAACGGCCGCTGTCGGCCGCGAGCGAAATCGCCGCGGGGACTTCGAGCGCGCCGGGGACGGTCACCGTGTCATGGCTGTGCCCCTCGGCCTCGAGCGCGCTGCGCACGCCGTCGATCAGCATGTCGTTGAGGTGCGAATAGAAACGAGCTTCGACGATCAGGACATGCGCCATCAGGCTTCTCCGGGAATGGGGCGTTCGCCGACGATCGACAGGCCATAGCCTTCGAGGCCGACGATATTGCTGTGGGTAGGGGTGAGCAGTTCCATCGCATGCACGCCAAGGTCGGCGAGGATCTGGGCGCCGATCCCGTAGGTGCGAAGGTCCATGCCGCCCGACGACGGCGGAATCGCGTCGGCATCGGCCGATCCGGGCAGCGGGCGCATCAGCATCACGATCACGCCGCTGCCCGCCTCGCCGATCGCGTCCATCGAACGTTGCAGGCGACGCTTTTTGGGTCCGGGGCGGCCCATGATATCGTCGAAGATCGATACCGGATGCATCCGGACCAATGTCACGCCGTCGGGGTCGACCGGCCCCTTCTGCAGCACCAGATTGACGCTGCCATCGATCTTGTTGCGATAGGATTTGAGCCGCCAGTCGCCGCCATAATCCGATTCGAACGGCTCGTCCGACACGCATTCGACCAGCCGGTCGGTGCGGTTGCGATAGGCGATGAGGTCCGCGATCGTGCCGATTTTCAGTCCGTGGCGTCGCGCGAAGGGGATCAGATCGTCGAGCCGCGCCATCGTGCCGTCGTCGTTCATGATCTCGCAGATCACACCCGACGGGTTCAGACCGGCGAGGCGCGCGATATCGACCGACGCCTCGGTGTGGCCGGCGCGGACGAGGACGCCCCCGTCGCGCGCGATCAGCGGGAAGATATGGCCGGGGGTGACGATGTCGTCGCGGCCCTTGCCGGCGTCGATAGCCACGGCAACGGTGCGCGCGCGGTCGCCCGCCGAAATACCCGTGGTAACGCCTTCGCGCGCCTCGATCGAGGTGGTGAAGGCGGTTTCGTGCCGCGTGCCGTTGTTACGGCTCATCAGTTCGAGCCCGAGCGTATCGACGCGCGCCTTGGTCAGCGTCAGGCAGACCAGCCCGCGGCCGTGCGTTGCCATGAAATTGATCGCGTCAGGGGTCGCCATCTGCGCGGGAATGACGAGGTCGCCTTCATTTTCGCGGTCTTCGTCGTCGACGAGGATGAACATGCGCCCGTTGCGCGCCTCGGCGATGATCTCTTCCGGCGTCGCCATCGGCGAGATGTCGCTGCCGGTCGCGAGCCAATTTTCGAGCTTGCGCAGCGTTTCGGCAGTGGGGTTCCAGCCGGGCGATTCGAGGTCGCGCAGGCTGTTGGCATGCAGCCCCGCGGCACGGGCAAGGCCCGAGCGCGACATGGAGCCGTCGTCGACGATGGCGCGGATGCGCTCAATGAGCTGTGTAGACATGAGTCGCATGTCTCACATCATAATGTGATAGTCAATCCAGATATCACATTGAGCTGATCAATTGGGTCCGATCCGCGGCCCCAGGTCACGGGTCGGCGCGTCGGGCTTGGTGTCGAGGATGGCCGTAATCTGTCCGGTCCGGTCGTCGCGCTTGGCATAGTCGCGCGCCGACATGCCGGCGACATGGTCGGTCTTGTCGGGATCGGCGCGGTTGCGCACCAGCAATCGCACCATCGCGGCGTTCTTGGCCTGCACCGCCAGGATCAACGCGGTTTCGCCGCGCCGGTTGGTCTGATCGACCGGCGCCTTGCGCTCGATCATTTCCTGCGCGCCGTCGGTGAAGTTGAGCAGCGCCGCGTGCATCAGCGGCGTCATGCCCTGCCGGTCGCCGATCGAGGGGTCGGCATCCTTGCCCAGGAGAAAGCGCAGCCAGGTGATGTCGCGCCGCTTGGTCACGATGGCGAGGGCGGTTTCGCCGTTGTCGGGATGGCGTGTGTTGACGAAGGAGGGGTCGTCCTTCAGCGCTTCGGTCGCCTTGGTCCCGTCGCGGTTGTCGACCGCCTGAAGGAAGGCGTAGCCGCCGCGGAATTGCGCGGCGGCCGGGCCATGAAGCATTCCTGCGACCGCCATGGCGGCGAGAAAGAGGGAGGCGAGGCGAAACTCCGCGCGTCGAAACATGATAGGGCGACCCCTGAGGCGATTTGTCCATCGCGCAGGCGACGACAAGAGTTGATTTTCGGCGGCTAGCCGACCAAGGCTGGCTGCATGATGAATATCGCAGATATCGGACAAAAGCTCGTCCGCGCAAGCCTGATCCTGCTTTTTGGTGCGGCGCTCGCGGCGTGCAACGCCCCGGGCGATGCGCCTTCGGCAAAGCCGCCGCTCGACGGCGCGCGCATCGGCGGACCCTTCACCCTGACCGACCAGAATGGCAAGACGGTGCGCGATACGGATTTTGCCGGCCGCTATCGCCTTGTCTATTTCGGCTACAGCTTTTGCCCCGATATCTGCCCGGTCGACCTGCAAAAGCTGATGCGCGGCCTGTCGATGTTCGAAAAGGCGGACAGCGTGCGGGGGACGAAGGTGCAGCCGCTGTTCGTCACCATCGACCCCGAACGCGATACCCCCGCGGCGCTGGGGCCCTTTGTCGCGCGCTACCATCCGCGGCTGCTTGGCCTCACCGGGACGCCCGAACAGATCGCCAGTGTCGCAAAGGCCTATGTCGTCACCTATAACAAGGTGCCGGGTTCGGCCCCCGACCGTTACCTGATGGCGCACAGCCAGCTCGCTTTCCTGATGGACCCCGACGGCAAGCCGGTCGCGCTGCTGCCGCTCGACGATCCTTCGTCCGACGTGGACGAGGGCGCGCCCGACAAGGTCGCGGCCGAGCTGGCGAAGTGGGTGAAATGATGGCAGCGGGGGCGATATCGGAGCGCCCCTTCTGGGAAGCGCCGCTTGCCAGCCTCGACGCCGGGCAATGGGAAGCCTTGTGCGACGGCTGCGGCAAATGCTGCCTCCACAAGCTGGAGGACGAGGACACGGGTCGCATCTATCCGACCAATGTCGCGTGCCGCCTGCTCGACCTTTCGACCGCGCGCTGTGGTGATTACAAACATCGCCGCCGCCATGTTCCCGATTGCCTGACGCTGACCAGGGCGAAGGTCGACGACCTCGAATGGTTGCCCCAGACCTGCGCCTATCGCTTGCGCGCCGAGGGCGCGCCGCTTCCGGGCTGGCATTATCTGGTCTGCGGCGATCGTGATGCCGTGCACCGCGCAGGCGAATCGATCGTCGGCTGGGCGGTCGGCGAGGAAGTCGCCGGGCCGCTGGAAAATCATCTTGTCGAACGTATCGTTTGATCCGGCGGCGGACGGGCCGCACATATGGGTGGCGGGCGATGCTTGGCCGGTTCGCGTCGTGCGGCATGCACAGTCGCGCCGCTATCGGCTTGTCTTCGACGGCGCACGTGGCGAACTGCGGCTGACGGTGCCGCGGCGCGCCAGCGAGCGCGCGGCGCTCAAATGGGCGGGCGAACAGCAGGCCTGGCTCGTCGAACAGGTCGGCAAGGCGGTGTTGCCCGTGGCCGTCGGACCTGGTGCGTCGATCCCGTTCCGCGGCGTTGCGCGCCACATCGAATGGTCGGCAAGCGCACCGCGCGCGATCCGCCTCGATGCAGGCATGTTGCATGTCGGTGGCCCCGCCGAGACGGTGGGCCGGCGCATCGAACGCTGGCTGAAGTCCGAGGCGCTCGACCTGATGGCGCGCGAAAGCCGCGAAATCGCGGCGGCGGCGGGCCTGTTGGTCGGTCGCGTCGGCGTTGGCGACCCGCGCAGCCGCTGGGGCAGCTGTACGCATGACGGCGACCTGCGCTATAGCTGGCGGCTCGTGATGGCGCCCGACCATGTCCGCCGCGCGACGGTCGCGCACGAGGTCGCGCATCTTCGGCACATGGACCATAGCGCGGCGTTTCACGCGCTGGTCGATCGGCTGCACGACGGCGACGTCGCAGCGGCGCGCGGCTGGCTGCGGCGCGAAGGCCGCGGGCTTCACCGCTATCGTTTTACGGCCTAGTTCGAATCGCCGGACTGATTACGCGCCGGGGGTGTCTTGGCGGGCGGCGGCACGATCTTGGGCAGGGCGGGCGCCTTGGGCGCGGCGCCGTTCTTCGGTGCGCTGACGCTGTCGGCCGGGGGGCGGCGTCCTGTCTGCTCCTCGATCCACTGCTGGTTCAAGATCGGGCCCTCGTCGGCGGGCGGCGGCACATCGCCGTCGTCCGGCACCGGCGGGGCGGCGGGCAGCTCGATCGGCATGCCATTCTCGTCGACGAAACCCTCTTCGCCCGGCTCGCCCAGATAGGCCTCGCCCTCGTCCTCGAGTTGCCATTCGGGCAGCACGACCTCGGTGTCGAACTGTTCGACCGGACGCCGTGCGACCGCGACGCGCATATAATCGGCAAAGGCCCTCGCCGGCGCGCGGCCGCCCTGAAGTCCGCCAACGGCCTTCGCATCGTCGCGGCCCATCCACACGCCGGTGGTGATGCCGCTCGAAAAGCCGAGGAACCAGCCGTCCTTGTTGCTCGACGTCGTGCCGGTCTTGCCCGCGACGGGGCGGCCGATCTGCGCCGCCCTGCCGGTCCCAGTATTGACCGCGGTCTGGAGCAGGTCGGTGATCCCGGCGGCGACCCAGCTGTCGACCAGGACCTGTCCGCGTTCGGCGGGGCGCTGATACAGCAGGCGGCCGTCGGCCGTCGTCACCTTGGTGATTCCGTAGGGCTGCACCGAAACACCCTTGCGTGACACGGCGGCAAAGGCGGCGGTCATGTCGATCACGCGCACTTCGGCGCTGCCGAGCACCATCGACGGATGCGTGTTGATCGGGGTGGTGATGCCGAAGCGGCGCGCCATATTGGCGACCGAGGAAAAGCCGACTTCGTCGCCGAGCTTTGCCGCCACCGTGTTGACCGAATAGGCAAAGGCGCTGCGCAGATCCATTGTTCCTGCAAAGCGTCCCGACGAATTGCGCGGGCTCCAGCCGTTGATCGTCACGGGTTCGTCGACCACCGGATCGTCGACCTTATACCCCGCCTCCAGCGCCGCCATATACACGAACAGCTTCCACGCCGACCCCGGCTGGCGCAGCGCCTGCGTCGCGCGGTTGTAGTTGGAGGCAACATAGTCGGTGCCGCCCACCATCGCGCGCACGGCGCCGTCGCGGTCGAGCGAGACGAGCGCGCCCTGCACCCCGCGCGGGGTATTGGCCTGGATCGCCGCGGTGGCGGCGCGCTGCATGCCGAGGTCGATGGTGGTATAGACGTCGAGCGCCTCGCTGCCCTCGTCGATCAGCATGTCGAGTTGCGGCAGCGCCCAGTCGCTGAAATAGCGCGCGCTGTTCTGCCCTGTTTCCTTGGCGAGTTGGACGTTGGCGGGCTCGGCGGCATCGGCCTGTGCCTGCGTGATGACGCCGGCATCGACCATGACGCTCAGCACCACACCGGCGCGGCCCAATGCGGCCTGTGCGTCGGCGGTCGGCGAATAGCGCGACGGTGCCTTGACCAATCCGGCCACCACCGCCGCTTCGGACAGCGACATTTCGGTCGCGCTATGCCCGAAAAAGCTGTTCGATGCGGCGTCGATTCCATAGCTGCCGCCGCCGAAATAGACCTTGTTCAGATAGAGTTCGAGGATTTCGTCCTTCGAGAATTTCCATTCGAGCGCAAGCGACAGGATCATTTCGCGCATCTTGCGCGCCCAGGTATAGCTGTTCGACAGGAAGATGTTGCGCGCGAGTTGCTGCGTGATCGTCGATGCGCCCTGCATGCGCCGCCCGGTGCCGTAATTTTGCGCCGCGAACACCGCAGCGCGCGCCATACCTACGGGATCGACGCCGGGGTGATAGCGAAAGCGCCGGTCCTCGACCGCGACCATCGCATCCTGCATCACCTGCGGCGTTTCGCGCAGCGTCAGCCAGCGGCCGTAATTGGGGCCGAGCGACAGGAAGACGGTGCCGTCGGCGGCGCGGACGCGGATCGTCTGACCCGCTGGCGATTTCTTGAGTTCCTCGAAACTCGGCATGCGCTGCACCGCGATGCCGACCGCCACGCCGAGCGCGACGAAGGCGACGACCGCGAGGCCGAGGCCCCAGCGGAAAATGCGGCGCAGCCAGACGCGCCAGCGCGGCGGCTCGCCGCCGGGCGTGGCGCTGCGCTTGCTGGACGATGACGATTTGTTCGACGAAGCCTGCTGTCTTTCGCGGCGCAAAGCCCGTATTCCTTCCCTCGCGTCGCCCCTGATGCGTCAGTAGCGGAGGCCGTGTCAGCCTTCGCCGGTTGACGCCTCATCCGGCGAGCGGTCCGCGAAGTCAAGCGCCGCGCTGTTGATGCAATAGCGCAGACCCTCGGGTCCGGGACCATCGGGAAAGACGTGGCCGAGATGGCCTTCGCATTTGGCGCAGCGCACTTCGGTGCGGATCATGCCGTGGCTCATGTCGTGGTGTTCGGTCACCGCATGAGCGCCGGCAGGCGCGGTATAGCTCGGCCAGCCCGATCCGCTGTCATATTTGGTGCGGCTGTCGAACAGGGGCTCGCCGCAGCCGGCGCAGCGATAGACGCCGTCGCCCTTGTGATCGGTATATTTGCCGGTGAAGGCGCGCTCGGTGCCGCCTTCGCGCAGCACGTGATGCGTCATCGGGTCGAGCTTTTTGCGGGTGACGGGATCGGTCATGATAGATCTCCTTCGGGGGCGTGCCGCCGGGCGGGCGCCAGTCATTGTCCATAATATCGGTCGGTGGGGGCGCTGCCGCAAGGGGCGGAGCGGAATCAGCCGCCGCGGATGCGCGTCGTTCGCGACACTATTCGCGCCAACGACGGAAAAAGTGACGCTGCCGCCGTCATCGGCCCGGCGGCGCGCGGATTTTCACCCAGTCGCCAGACGAGGTTCGCGAGCGCGAAGGGGCGCGTCATGCGCGCCGCGAGCCTGCGCTGAAAGCCCGGTGACGCCGAGCCGCCGCCGTCGCGCCAAGCCGCCACGGCAGCGTTGGCGCTCGCGACGGCGAGCCCCATGCCTTCGCCGGCAAGGCTCGGGATGACTCCCGCCTGGTCGCCCAGCCGGAACAGGCCGGGCGCCGTCTCGGCCGTCCGCCAGCCATAGGGAACGTGGCCGATCGCATCGACGCCGCGCGATCCGCCGGCGTGAGCAAGTCGGTCGCCCAGATGCGGCAGGGTGTCGCCCAGCGCGCGGAGCAGCGCAGCCGGATCGCCGCCGACTTCGTCGAGCCGCGATTTATGGACCGCTAGGCATAAATTGCCGCTGCCGCCCTCCTGTTGCACGAGCCCCGCATAGCCCCGGTCGAAGAGGTGCAGTTCGACTGCGTCGCCGACGAGCCGGTCGAGCGCCGGGTGGGGCGGCAAGCGTAGCCGCAGGCCCATCACCGGGTCGGTCCGCTGCCATTTTCCGGGTTCGCGTGGAAAGCCCCGAAAGCCATGCTTGCCTGCGGCGAGAAATATCGCGGGTGCCCGCAATATCGCCCCGTCGCGCGTCTGCACCGCGCCATTTTCGAGCGCGGTTGCGTGGACGCCGCGTTCGAGGCCCGCCCCGGCGGCTATCGCCGCTGCCTGCAGCGCGCCGTCGAGCGTTCGTCGCGACACGCCCATAGCCTCGCCGGGCAGCGGCGTTTCGCATTGCCGCAGTCCCGCGAACAGCCGTACGCGCCGGACCGTCTGCCCGCTGAGCAGCGCGCGGTCGATCCCCAGCGCATCGAGCCGCGACAGCGTCTGCCAGCTCAGGAAACCGCCGCACAGCGCGTCGCCCGTTTCGCGCGCGCGTTCGAGCAGGAGTGGGCTTGCACCGGCGCGGGCCAGCCCGATCGCCGCCGCCGACCCGGCCGGCCCGGCGCCGACGACGATCGCGTCGCTCACCGGATCCGCTCGACGCAAAGCCGGTAGGGGAAACTGCGAAAGATACGGCAGCCGGGCGCCGCTTCGGGTAGCGCTTCGGCCAGCATCGCCCGCCATTCGGAATGGCGGAAGCTGCGTCCGACCGACAATTGCCCGTCGCGCCGCACAATCGGGTCCACCCACGCCAATGTCGCGAGCAGCGGATAACTGGCAAAGGGCAGGCGTTGGCGGTGCAGGTCGTTCACCAGCCAGCCGCGCGCCGCCTCGCGCTCCATGAAGAGGAGGAACTCGCTACGCTGCGCGGGCGTCATATGATGCGTGACGAGGCTGGACAGGATGATGTCCCACCCTTGTCCCGCGAGCGCGCGATAATCGCCGGTGATCAGCCGCGCCCGCCCGCCAAGCCGCACCGCCGCCACCGCCTCGCTCTTGCGATTGAGATCGACGCCGACCAGATCGAGCGCGATCCCTCGCTTATCGCCCCAGCGCGCGATCCGCGCGAGCATGTCGCCGGCGCCGAACCCGACGTCGAGGATGCGCCAAGGCCGTTCGCCAACGCCGCGCTTGCGCACCCGGTCGAGGAAACCGAGCGTCGGACGCGGCGCCATGGTCAGCGCGTTGATCCGCGACAGGTCGGCAAGCACGCGCGCGTAATCTTCAGGCGACAGGTCGGCGGCGTCCATCTCCTCTTCGCGCGCGATCGGGATACGAAGGCTGGCGAAGGGATTCATGCCCGGAACCGGATCGCCTCGGCGGCGAGCCCGGGGCCAAAGGCGATCGCGATCCCGTCGCCGCGCGCGCCGCGTGCCATCATCTCGGCGAGCACAAACAGGATCGTCGCTGACGACATATTGCCGAACCGCGCGAGCACCGACCGGCTGTCGACAAGCGCGTGCGGTTCGGCGCCCAGCGCATGTTCGACCGCATCGAGCACCGACCGGCCTCCGGCATGGACCGCGAGCAGCGGCGGCGCGCCGCTGTCGCCGAACAGCTCGCGCTGGACGTCCGGATTAGCGAGCGCCTCGCGCAGCCGCCCCGGCACCTCGCCCGACAGCGTCATTTCGAAACCCTTGTCGCCGATGTCCCAGCGGATCAACTCGGCGCTGTCTTCGAGCGCGAGGCTCCGTCCCTCGCCGAGTTCGGGGCCGTGCGGCGCGGCCGATACGATCCCCGCCGCCGCGCCGTCGCTGAACTGAAGCATCGCGAGCAGGGGTTCGGGCGCGTCGGCGAGGCTGAGGTGCAGCGTCGACAACTCGACGCTCACCATCAGCACGACCGCGCCGGGTTCTGACCGCACGATATGCCGCGCGCTGCGCAGCGCGGTGACCCCGGCATAGCAGCCCATGAAGCCGATCAGCACGCGCTCGACGGTGGCCGAAAGGCCGAGCCGCCGCGCGATGATCTGGTCGATCCCCGGCGCGACGAACCCGGTACAACTCGCGACGACAAGATGCGTTATGCGCCCCGGATCGAACGCGTCGCCGAGCGCGGTGATCGCCTGCATCGCCAGCCCGGGCGCGTGGCGCGCATAGGCGGCCATGCGCGCCGAGGTCGGCGGCAGGCCGGCGACGTCGTAAAAGCCGCCAGGCGAGACGGGGGAGCCGCCGTCCGCGGTCGGCGGCAGCACCGACCAGCGATGCTCGATTCCCGATCGTGCCGCCATGCGGGTAAAGATCGCGCGCGTCCGCTCGTCGGCGATGCGCGGCGTTGCCCAGTCGATGAAGGCCTGATGGACGTCATGGCCCGGCACCGCAGTGGCGAGAGCGTTCAGTCGGGGGAACGGCGGGGTGTCCATCGCGCACATGTGACCGAAAAGCCGAGCACTGACCAGCGATTAGCGCGCAGGTCGGTTTACGCGGACTTAACCATGACCGGGTTAGCGGAGGAGCGGTGAAACTGCGTCTTGTCCTCGGGGCCATGCTGGCCGTTGCCGGTGCGCCGGTTGCGGCCGCCCAATGCCTGCTCTGCGGGCAGGGCAAGGACGGCGCGATCGCAGCGCGTAGGGCCGAGGTGCCGCTGCGCGTCGAGGTCGAAACCCAGCTCGACCTGGGCCGCGTGGCGGTCGGCGCGATGGGCGGCGAGGTCGAGATCGATCCGATGTCGGGCGCGCGCCGGGTGCGCGGCGATGTCGTCGACCTGGGCGGTTTCGCGCTGACCGGCGTCGTGACCGTGCGGGGCGAGCCGGGCGCGGACGTGCGGGTGATTTTGCCCGCGACGGTCGATCTCGAAGGCGGTTACGGGCGCACCGCGCGCGTAACCGGGCTCGCGACCGACCTGTCGGCGGCGCCGCGGCTCGGCCCCGACGGCCGTCTCGTCTTTCGTTTCGGCGGTCGGCTCCAGGTCGACGGCGCCAGCGACGGCGACTATCGCGGGCGCATTCCCGTGACAGTGGAATATCAATAGGCAAGGACGGGACCAACCCGATCGCCTTCGGCTGGCCCAGCCCAGGCGCCTACCCTATGTGTTCGATTTCGCGACGGGCGCGGTGTTCGACGCAATCACCGGGCAGGGCGCACGGCTGCCGCGTTCGCTCTACGAAGATGTGCGGGCGCTGCTCGGCTAGCCGAACGGCCGGTCGATCGCGGGCGAAGGTTCGGTGAACCAGCGCGGACCGTCCTCGGCCATGTAGAAATGATCCTCCAGCCGGATGCCGAAGCGGTCGGGGATCACGATCATCGGTTCGTTCGAGAAGCACATGCCGGGCGCAAGCGGGGTCGTGTCGCCGCGCACCAGATAGGCGGGCTCGTGGATCGACAGGCCGATGCCGTGCCCGGTGCGGTGCGGCAGGCCGGGCAGGCGGTAATCGGGACCGAGCCCCGCCGCTTCGAGCACCGCGCGCGCTGCGGCATCGACCGCTTCGCACGACAAGCCGGGGCGCGCAGCGTCGAATGCGGCGGCCTGCGCCTCCTGTTCGAGCGTCCACATGCGCCGCTGTTCGGCGTCGGCCTCGCCGAAAACATAGGTGCGCGTGATGTCCGAGTTATAGCCTTCGATGACACAGCCGACGTCGATCAGCACCACATCACCCTCCTGCAAGATCGCGTCGCCGGGAAGCCCGTGCGGGAAGGCGGTCGCGCGGCCGAACTGGACGATGCAGAAGCTGTTCCCGCCGGACGCCCCGATTTTGCGGTGCGCTTCATCGAGGAAACGCGTGACCTCGCTCGCGCGGATGCCGGGGACCAGGATGCGCGCCGCGCGGCGATGTACTTCGAGTGTCATCGATTTCGCCTGCTGGAGCAGCGCGAGCTCGGCGGCGGATTTATACATCCGGCAACCGTGGACGACCGGGCCGCCGTCGATCAGGTCGAGCGACGGCCCGGCGCGGCGGATGCGATCGACGAACAGGAACGCCATCGCGGGATCGATCGCGAGCCGCGTCGCGCCCAATTCACGTAGCGCACCGACGACGAGCGTCGACGGGCTCTCATCCTCTTCCCACAGGCGCAATTCGACCGTGATCTTCAGATCGGCCTCGAGCGTGCCGAGCTCGAAAGCCGGCGCAATGACGATCGGTTTGCCGCGCGCGGGGAGCAGCATCGCGACGAGACGTTCGCTCGCCCCCCATGGGATGCCGGCAAAATAGCGCAGGCTCGCGCCTGCCCCGATCAGCAGCGCGTCGACGCCGTTCGCGTGCATCAGCCGCCGCGCCTTTTCGATACGCGCCTCGCGCTCGTCGGCGGTGATCGGCGCCGCGCGGTCGGCCCAAGGGGCGATGGTGGCAAGTTCCTGTGCGGCGGTCGATCCGCCGATTCCGCTGGTCATGTCAGGCTCCGAAACGGTTGAGGTCAAAGGGGGCAAGGTCGAAAGGCGGGGCATCGCCCGCGACGATCGCGGCGACGGCGTCGCCCGTCGTCGCGGCAAGCGTCAAGCCGAGATGCTGATGCCCGAAGGCATAGAAGAGGTTCGCCGCCCGGTCGCTCCGCCCGATCGCGGGCAGATAGTCGGGCAGCGTCGGCCGCGCGCCCATCCATTCGGCGCCGGGCAAGCCGAAGGACAGGCCGAGCGCGGCGACATGACGGCGCAGCCGTGCCCATTTGCGCGGATCGGCGGGGCTCGCGCCGCGGCCGAATTCGACGAAGCTTGCCGCCCGCAGCCCAGAACGGAAGCGCGTGACGATCATCGACCGGTCCTCGAACACCACCGGCGGCATGTCGCGCGGCCAGTCGGTTTCGGCCGACTGGATATGATAACCCCGCTCGGCGATGATCGGCACCCGGTGCCCGACCGGCCCGAGCAGCGCGCCCGATGCGGCGCCGCCCGCGACGATCATCGCGTCGGCCGCGTGGCGTGTCCGGTCGGCGGCGACGGCGATGGCGCGGCCGTCCTCGACCACCAGCCGGTCGATCCGCGCCTCGATTCGTATGCCCCCGGCGGCGTCGAAGCCCGCGCGCAGCGCAGCGCCGAGCGCATCGAGGTCGGCGATCTGCCCCGACCCCGCGATGTGCACCGCGCCGGCAACCGGCGCCGAGGTCAGCGTCGCGAGTCGTTCGAGTTCGTCCGCAGTCGCGTCGCGCATCGACGCGCGGCCGATATCCGCGGCGGACCAGTGCGCCCGCCCCTTTGCGGCGCTCGCCGCGCTTTCCCACATAATATAATGGCCGTCCTCGATCAGCAGGTCGGGCGCACCGATGTCGCCGAGCAGCCGGCGCCAGGCACCCATCGCATCGCCCATCGCGTCGGACAGTGCCGCGCAGCCGCACGCGAATCGCACCGGACGCGTCGCGGCGACCAGTCGCAGCGCGAAGGGCAGCCACGCCGCGATATCGCGCAGCGGCAGCGACAGCGCGCCGCCGCGCCAGAACAGGCGCCGCGGCATCGACCGGATCGTTGCGCGCGAGGCGAGCGGTTCGATCTGCTCGATGGCGATATGGCCCGCATTGCCCCATGACGCCCTCGGAACCAGCAGGGGCGAATCGATCAACAGGGTAGCAATGGCCCGCTTTTGCAGCGCGATGGCAGTGGCAAGGCCGACTACGCCACCGCCGATGACGACGGCCGTGTGCGGGTCGGGGACGCGCGATGGAAAATCATTTGGCATCATTTATCATATATCGTATACGATCTGAGGCTTCAACGGAGGTATGAATGAGCGTGATAAGGACCCTGTGGGAAGGCGTATATCCCGCAGCTACCACTCAATTCGGCGAAGATCTGTCGGTAGATTACACTGCGACCCAGCGCGTGCAGAGCGCGCTCGTCGACGACGGCGTGACCGGGCTCATCATCCTCGGCACCTGCGGCGAGAATAACTCGCTCGAACCCGATGAGAAGCGCAAGGTGCTGACGGGCGCCGTCGAGGCGATCGCAGGTCGCGTGCCGATCGTCGCCGGGATATCCGAATTGACCACCGCGCGTGCAGTCCAATATGCGAAGGACGCCGAAAAACTGGGCGCCGACGCGCTTATGCTGCTCCCCGCGATGGTCTATGTGCCGACGCCCGAAGAACTGCAGGCGCATTTCCGCGCGGTAGCCGAAGCGACGGCGTTGCCGATCATGCTCTACAACAATCCCCCTGCCTATCGCGTCGATGTCGATTTCGCGACGCTCGAAGCGCTGCGCGACGTGCCCAATATCGTCGCGGTCAAGGAAAGCGCGCCTGATCCGCGCCGCTTCACCGACGTCTTCAACCGCTTCGGCGACCGCTACACGATGATGGCTGGGCTCGATGATGTCGCGCTCGAGGGCCTGTTCCTCGGCGCCAGCGGCTGGGTTTCCGGGCTGACGAGCGCCTTCCCGACCGAATCGGTCCGCCTGGTCGAGGCGTTCAACGAGGGCAAATATGACGAGGCGCGGGCCATCTATCGCTGGTTCATGCCGCTGCTCCACCTCGACGCCGAACATGATCTCGTCCAGTCGATCAAGCTTGCCGAAGCGATCATGGGACGCGGGTCCGAACGCGTGCGGCTGCCGCGCCTGCCGCTCGCCGGCCAACGCCGCAAGGATGTGATCGCGATGGTCGAAAAATGCGCGGCGACCCAACCGAGCAAGCTGGCGGCCTGACTAGGCGGGGAGTTTCCATGCGCCACACCTTTTTCTGCATCGACGGCCATACGGCCGGCAATCCGGTCCGGCTGGTCGCCGGCGGTGCGCCGCTCCTTCGCGGCGGGTCGATGGGTGAGCGGCGCCAGGATTTCCTCGAGCGGTTCGACTGGATCCGCACGAGCCTCTGTTTCGAACCGCGCGGGCACGACATGATGTCGGGCGGCTTCCTTTATCCGCCGACGCAGGCGGACAGCGACATCGGCATATTATTCATCGAAACCAGCGGCTGCCTGCCGATGTGCGGGCATGGGACGATCGGCCTCGTGACCTTCGGGCTCGAGAACGGGCTGATCGCCCCGCGGACCCCGGGCAAGTTGCGCGTCGAGGTTCCCGCCGGCATCATCGACATCGAATATGGAACCGAGGACGAGCGGGTCGCGTGGGTGCGCCTCCGCAACGTGCCCTCCTACCTTGCTGCCGAAGGTGTGGAAATCGATGTCCCCGGTTTTGGCCGGCTCAAGGTCGATGTCGCCTATGGCGGCAATTATTATGCGATCGTCGAACCGCAGGGCCCCTATATCGGGCTCGACGCGCTCGGCGCGTCGCGGATCGTCGATTTGAGCCGTACCGTCCGCGCGTTGATGCAGGCGGCGTGCGAGCCGGTGCATCCGCTCGACGAGCGTATCCGGGGGGTCAGCCATGTGATGTGGACCGACCGGCCCAAGAGTGAGGGCGCCGACGGCCGCAACGCGGTCTTTTACGGCGAGCGCGCGATCGATCGCAGCCCGTGCGGCACCGGCACCTCGGCCCGGATGGCGCAGCTCGTGGCCAACGGGCAGCTCAAGGTCGGCGACCGTTTTGTCCACGAAAGCTATATCGGCAGCCGCTTCATCGGGCGTGTCGACGAAGCCGCGGCGCTCGGCATCACCCCCGCCATCATTCCGTCGATCGAAGGATCGGCCATCGCGACCGGATTCAACACGATCTGGGTCGATCAAGCAGACAGCTTCTGGAATGGATTTTCGGTGCTATGAGGCATGAATGAGCCTCGTCATCCGAAACCTCTCTGACCAGCTGGTGGACCTCGTCCGCGACCGCATCCTTTCGGGTGCCGTTACCAGCGACCATGCCATCCGCCAAGACGCGCTCGCCGCCGAACTCGGAGTCAGCAAGATCCCGCTGCGCGAAGCGCTGGCGCGCCTCGAAGAAGAGGGGCTGGTCCGTTCGCAGGCGAACCGGGGCTTCTTCGTCCGGCCTTTGAGCGCCGAAGAGGCGAGGGAGGTTTATGAGCTGCGTATCAAGCTGGAGCCTGAGGCAACGGCGCTCGCCGCGCTCCGCGCGACCGAGGCCGACCATGGGCATGCGATCGAAACGCTCAAGACGCTCGACCATGTCACCGACGAACATGGCGACGGGGTCGGGGCGTTCAACCGCGCCTTCCACCGCGCGCTGTTCCGCCCGTGCGGCCAGCCGATCACGGTCAGCATTCTCGAACGGCTGCAGGTATTGTCCGAACGCTATGTGCGCGTTCACCTCGAACCCCTGGGGCGTGACGAACGCGCGAACAAGGAACATCGCCAGCTGCTCGAAGCCTGGCTCGCGCGCGACGCGAGCCGGATCACGACGCTGGTCGACGCGCATATCCGCAAGACGCTGGACGACCTCAGGCAACAGCTTGTCGACGATTGACGGGAGCCGGCTACCGTCGGCTCCGACACAAGGGAGGAGCAGGGGCAGCAGGTATTTTCGGGCCGATAAGGCCCATCGCGGTTTCGCAGCAGGAGGCGGGGCATAGGCTGCGCGCCACGCGCTCAGCTCGCCGCATCTCGTGGCGCTGGGCTTCGGCGCGACCGTCGGCATCGGCGTCTATACGCTGAACGGCGTTGGTGCCGAACGCGCGACTCCGATCCCGACGTCGGGGCAGCACCTATGCCCATACCTATTCGGTGCTCGACGAGGCGCTCGCGCGGATTAACGCAGACCCGAGAATTTCACCCGCTGGACACGGCCGTAGCGGATCTCGCAGTTGAACTTGCCGTTGTCGTAATAGCCGCCGCGACCCCAGCGGCCGCCATAACCGTCGCGAACGACGACGCGGCCCTTGACCCTATATCCGTCGCGCTTGCGGTCGATGCCCGTGACTTCGGTCACGTCGGTGCGGCCGTAGCGACGGCTGCCGCGTTCGACGGCGTTGACGCACTGGCTGACCGCGCTGCGGCTATTGCCATAGCGGTTATAGTTATAGCCATAGCCGTAACGCGCATCGTTATAGCGTCCGCGATAGCGGTCGTCGTAACGGTCGTTATCGCCGCTCGACAGGATCGCGGCGAGGCCACCGATCACGACGGCGCCAGCGATGATTTCGCCCGCGCTGATCCCGTCGCGGTCGTACCGGTCGCGCGCGGCGGCGGGGGCGGCGCTCATCAGCATCGCGGCGGTGGTGGCCGCACCAATTGCGGCCTTGGTCAGCTTGGTCTTTATAGCCATGGTTCGGTCTCCTCAAAAGCGCAGGCGGCGTGTCGCGACCTGTTGAGGATGATTTAGCGGACCGGGGGTGACGCCGTGCTGAACCCCGCGCTTATCTGGGGTTCAGCCTTGGTTTTGCTGGCGTTCATAAAGGAAAAGCCCCCCGCCGCTGGGCGGGGGGCCTTGCCTTCGATCCGGCCGGGTCAGCCGAAACTGACGTCGACGACGCGCCCGTTCCGATAGCTGCAGCCAAAGCTCCGCACCTCGCCGCCGAGGCGCGAGGCGGTGCCGGTGACGTACCAGCCGCCGGCGGAGGCTTCGGTGCCGGCAATGCTGTCGACGCGGGCATCCTCGCCCATTTCGCCCTCGACCGCCCAGCTGCATGCGTCGGCCGCACGCGCTTCCGCCTCGCCGCGGCCATAGCGGCCGGTCGCGCCGTCGTCGTCGGGTTCGTATCGTGGCACATCCTGCCGCTCGTCACCACGGTATGGCGGGTCGTAGCGATAATCGGGCGCCCGCTCGCGCCGGTCCTTGCTGGCGGCGCTGGCGATCGCGGCGATGGTGCCGATGATGAGCAGGCCGCCCAGCACGTCGCCGGCGCTGATGCGGTCGTGATGGCGATAACCCCATCCGCCGTGGCGCCCGCGCGCTTCGGCGGGGGTGGCTGCGAACCCGACCGACGTCAGGACGATCGCTGCGGCGGTGGTGGCGCTGGTCAGCTTACGCATCGAGGACAACTCCCCTTCGGCGGGGCCCGGACGGTCCGGCCCCGATATGCCCAGTCTAAGCCGGTCATGCTTTCGCGCCGCTGAACCGTTGCGGATGCGCGGCAAGGCGGGTCCCGGAACGGGCAAGGCCCGCCGTCCTTTCGGACGACGGGCCTTCGACCGGATACAGGTGACCAGACCTATACGGGTATCAGCACACGCAGCGCGGCTTGGGCTTTGGTTTCGGTTTCCACTTTTTCTTCGCGACATGGCGTTTGCGCACCGGCACGGTCTCATAATAGGTGCGGGTCGAGGTCTCGACGGTTTCGGTCACGACCGGCGCGCCGTTCGTGATGATCGTCGTGACAACGACGCCCGGCGTGTAATAGCCGTAGCCATAACCATAGCCGCCGTGGTGATAGGTCGTCGAATAGCCGCCGGGATAATGACCGCCTTGATAATAGCCGCCGCGATATTGCTCGCGACTGGCCAGCCATTCTTCGCACCTCTTCTTGTCGGACGCGTCGCCGATCGCGCCGCCGGCGATCGCGCCGACCCCCGCGCCGATCAACGTGCCTTCGGTCCGGTTGCCACGCCCGGCGATGCGGTTGCCGGCGATGCCCCCTACGAGCCCGCCGACAACCGCGCCGCCCACCGTGTCCCCCCGGCCACAGCGGCGTTCCATGTCTTCGTGATAGCGGGGGTCGTACGCCCCGTAATAGGGATCGTAGGGCGGCGGCGGATACGCTGCGCCATGGCCTTCGACCGTGCCTTCGTATCGGCCGTCGTAGCGGCGGCCATCGGGCGCTTCATATGTGCCGTCCCAGGTGCCGGTCCAGCGGCCCTCGGCGTCGTAGGTTCCGCGGACCGTGCGATAATCGACTTCGCTCGGCACGCGGTCGGGATAGCCGGTGTAGACGCGAACGTCGGGATCGGCCGGCACGCCATAGTCGAGCGCGGGCGCTTCGGCGCGGGCGTGCCCCGCCAGCAACAACGACCCTGCGGCCACACCCAGCAACATGATGGTACGCATGCTAAACTCCCTGTTCCCCGGCCTGAACCGGTTGGTTAACAGCTTGTTAGCAAAATCGGCGCGGTTGGGCGAATCCGTTAACCCTGACAAATCTGTCCCGATTTGGCGCAGAAGGATATTCTATCGGTCGCCGCCGGTGGCGATCGCCGGTTCCCGCGTTCCGAACAGCGCCGTGCCGACACGCACATGCGTCGCGCCCAGTGTCGCCGCGGTCTCGTAATCGCTGCTCATGCCCATCGAGCGCAGTGGCACGTCATGCCGCTCAGCCAATTCGTCAAGCAGCGCAAAATAAGGTGCGGGTTCCTGTGCCGCGGGCGGGATCGCCATCAGCCCCTCGATCGCGAGCCCTGCCGCCTTCGCTTCGGCCAGCAGCGCTGGCAGGTCGGCTACGGCGCAACCGCCCTTCTGCTCTTCGTTGCCGATATTAACCTGTACGAACAGCTGCGGTTGCTTGCCGGCCTTGGCGCACGCTTTGGCGAGCGCCTGGACGAGCGACGAGCGGTCGACCGAGTGGATAGCGTCGAACAGCGTTACCGCTTCTTCGGCCTTGTTCGACTGCAGCTGGCCGATCAGGTGCAGCATGATGCCGGGCGTTTCGGCGCGCAGCTCGGGCCATTTGGCGGCGGCCTCCTGCACCCGATTCTCGCCGAAATGCCGCTGCCCCGCGGCGATCAACGGGCGAATGGCGTCAGCATCGTGCGTTTTCGATACCGCGATCAGGCAGATATCGTCCGCCTTGCGCTGCGCGCGCATCGCCGCGTCGGCAATATTCGCCCGCACATCCGCCAGCCGGTCTGCTGCTTCGCTCATTGTCTCGTTCCATCCTGTGCGTTGCGTGCGCTTGCGACGCGCCTATAGAAAGCGCGATGCGCGCGCGCCACCCCTCGTCCGTCGATTTACCGCGGCAATGGCTGTTCAGCGACGAACGGGCGAAGACGGGTTTGCCCGAGCTTGCGGCGCTACTCCCGCCGGGGAGCGGTATCGTCCTGCGCCACGATGGCCTCGCGCGCGGCGTCCGCTGGCGGTTGTTGCGTCGGCTGATGCGCATCGCAAAGGCGCGGCGATTGGTCGTTCTTCTCGCCGGCCCGCCCGCCGACGCGCGGCGGGCGGGCGCCCACGGCGTCCATCTTCGGCATCATCATGCCGCGCGCGCGAAGCAGGCGCGCGGGCTTGGCCTGTTTGTTACCATGCCCGCCCACGGCGCACGCGAGGCGCGCCGCGCGCGCCGGGCGGGGGCGGACGTCGTGTTCGTCTCGCCGCTGCATCGCACGCGCTCGCATCCCGGCGCACCCGCGCTAGGGCATGCCACGTGGCTGCGTCTCGCGCGACTGTCGGGCACGGCGGCGGTAGCGCTGGGCGGCATGACGCCGAAGCGCGCGCGGGTGTTGAGCCATGCGCGTGGTTGCCGGACCGGATGGGCGGGGATCGATATCTGGGAAGACCGAGCGGCGAAGCGCCGAACGCGTCAGAAGCGGAAAGCCGTCCCGACATAGACCGCCTGGCTGTCGCGCCGCGAATCGGTCAGCGGCTCGACGCGGTCGTCGCTCTTGTAGCGGACGCCTGCCGTCACATCGATATTCTTGGTCAGGCGATAGCTGCTGACGACATCGACGGCCTGGTCGCTGCCCGGCGCGGTGACGCGATCGGTCGCGCCGCTCGGGTCGCTCGGCCGGTTGAGCATGCGGGTCGCGAAACGCGACTTTTTCTCTGCTTGTTCGGGCGCCCTTGCGACCGGCAGGTTGCGAAGGTCGGTGCCGCGCGGCAGCGACGGCGTGACGAATTTTTCGAAGCCGACCGACGCGCCCAGATCATAGGCGACCGGCGTGATTGCGATCGGCGCGGTGCGGCCAGTTGGCAGCCCTGCCGTTCGCGCGCTAGCCGAGGCGTCTTCGCGGGCGCGAATCACGACGGTGATCGCACGGTTCTTGCGGCTTTCGTCGGTCAGCGCCGGCGTGAAGCTGAAATTGCCGCGTTGCTCGGCCGATATCTTGGCATAGCGCGCGATCAGGCGCGGATCGCCCGATGCGGGCGTGAACTGGCCGAGCAAGGTTTCGGAAAGCGAGGTGTCGCGGATACGGTCGGAACGCGACATTGCCGCGAGCGCTGGCGGCAGCGCAAGCGAAGTCACCGCCAAAGCGGTGAGACCTGCTTTCCAAAAATGTCGCGATTTCCGCGCCATTGCTCTGCGACTCCAACCCCAATCGACTCAGGAGATAGGCCCCCTGCCACAATATTTCCAGCGAATCCCGTCAATTCGTCGCAGGGGTTCTGCTTTTCACCGAAATTGTTGCGCGATCAACACAGTCCGGATCGATTCTGACCAGAATCTGAACCGCCGCGGCGCGAAAATTGCCGTGCTTGCGGGGCGGCGACAAGGGCGATAGAGACGCTGGCAATTCCGTCAAGCGCGACCTGGTTTCCGTCCGGGCGTCGCCAAGTGATAAGGTGTTATCGGCATGTTCCAGCTTTCCGCCCCTGCCAGGCTCGGCGCTTCGTTCGGCAGGCCGGCCACGCTCGCGTTGCTCGGGGTCGCGGCGCTCGGCCTCTCGGCGTGCGGAGGCAAGGAGCGGCCGCGCGCCGACCTCGCTGCAAGCCAGGTAACGACGATCGGCGTGAACAGCTATTTGTGGCGCGCTTCGCTCGATGCCCTTTCGTTCATGCCGCTGCTCCAGGCCGATTCGTCGGGCGGCGTGGTCATCACCGACTGGTATGCGAACCCCGGCAACCCGGGCGAGCGGATGAAGGTCACCGTTTCGATCCTCGACCGGGATCTCCGCGCCGATGCATTGCGTGTCGCGGCGTCGCGCCAGGTGTCGCAGGGTGGGGCCTGGGTTGATTCGCCGGTGCAGGCGGCGACCGTGCAGAAGCTCGAGGAGATCATCCTCACCCGCGCCCGCGACTTGCGTCGCAGCGCCATCAGGGACTAATCCGGCGGCGCGGACGCGCGCCTGCCCAGACAGACTAACGGGGTAACCGACGAATGACCCGCGAACCGCGCTTTGGCGCCCTCGCCGCCGACGCCCGCTGGCAAAAGGCGTGGGAGGCGGCGAACAGCTTTGCCACGACCGATAACGAGGATCGTCCCAAGGCCTATATCCTCGAAATGTTCCCCTATCCGTCGGGGCGCATCCACATGGGCCATGTCCGCAATTATGCGATGGGCGACGTGCTGGCGCGGTTCAAGCGGATGACGGGGCACGACGTGCTGCACCCAATGGGCTGGGACGCCTTCGGCATGCCCGCCGAAAATGCCGCGATGGAAAAGGGTGTCCACCCCGGCGGCTGGACGCGCGACAATATCGCCGCGATGCGCGCGCAATTGAAGCGCCTGGGCCTCGCGATCGACTGGAGCCGCGAGCTCGCGACGTGCGAGCCCGATTATTACGGGCAGGAACAGGCGCTGTTCCTCGACCTGTTCGCGCATGGCCTCGTCACGCGCAAGGAAAGCTACGTCAACTGGGACCCCGTCGACATGACCGTGCTCGCGAACGAGCAGGTGATCGACGGCCGCGGCTGGCGTTCGGGCGCGCTGGTCGAGAAGAAGAAACTGTCGCAGTGGTTCCTGAAGATCACCGACTTCGCCGACGAACTGCTCGACGGTTTGGACAGCCTCGACAAATGGCCCGACAAGGTGCGGTTGATGCAGGAAAACTGGATCGGCAAGTCGCAGGGGCTCGAGTTCAGCTTCAAGATGGCTGGCGGCGCGCCGGGGTTCGACGTCTTTACGACCCGTCCCGACACGCTTTACGGCGCGAGCTTCGCGGCGATCTCGCCCGATCACCCGCTCGCCGAGAAATTGGCAAAGGACGCGCCGCGCCTTGCCGCTTTCATCGAGGAATGCCGCCGCCAGGGCACCGCCGCCGAGCAGATCGACACGGCCGAGAAGCTGGGCTTCGACACCGGCCTGTCGGTCGAACATCCGCTCGATCCCAACTGGCACTTGCCCGTCTGGGTCGTGAATTATGTGCTAATGGATTATGGCACCGGCGCGATCTTCGGCTGCCCGGCGCACGACCAGCGCGACCTCGACTTCGCGCATAAATATGAGCTGCCCGTCCACCGTGTGATCGCCGACGGCGACGAAATCGCGCAACACTTCACCGGCACCGAGGCCTACACAGGGCCCGGCAAGCTGGTGAACAGCCATTTCCTCGACGGCATGACCATCGACGAAGCGAAGGCCGCGGTGATCGCGCGCGCAGAGCATGAGGGCTGGGGCAAGGGCACGACCGTGTGGCGCCTGCGCGACTGGGGCGTCTCGCGGCAGCGCTATTGGGGCACCCCGATCCCGTTCATCCATTGCGCGGCGTGCGGAATGGTACCGGTGCCGAAGAGCCAGCTTCCCGTCGTGCTGCCCGAGGACGCCGATTTCTCGGTCCCCGGCAATCCCTTGGACCGCCATCCGACGTGGAAGCATGTCGCCTGCCCGTCGTGCGGCGGCGACGCGGTACGCGAGACCGACACGCTCGATACTTTCGTCGATTCGTCTTGGTATTTCCTGCGCTTCGCCTCGGCGCCGGCGGACAAGCCGTTCGACGCCGAAGTCATCCGCCGCTGGCTGCCCGTCGATCAATATATCGGCGGCATCGAACATGCGATCCTCCACCTGCTCTACGCGCGCTTCTGGACGCGCGCGCTCAACAAGCTCGGGATGATCGACATCGAAGAGCCCTTCGCCAGCCTGTTCACGCAGGGCATGGTGACGCACGAAACCTACAGCCGCGCGCAGGGAGAAGGCCAGCCGCCGGTCTTTTTCACGCCCGACGAGATAGAGCGCAGCGCCGATGGCGCGACCCTCGCTGCCGACGGCGCGCCGGTCGAAATCGGCCGCGTGATCAAGATGTCGAAGTCGAAGAAGAATGTCGTCGATCCCGACGCCATCCTCGATCAATATGGCGCCGACGCCGCGCGATGGTTCATGCTGTCCGACAGCCCCCCCGAGCGCGACCTGCCATGGAGCGAGGCGGGCATCGAGGGCGCGTGGCGCTTCGTCCAGCGGCTGTGGCGCCTGTTCGGCGATACCGAAAATATCGGTGACGGCAGCGAGGACAAGGCCCTCGCGCGCAAGCTCCATCAGGCGATCGCCGGCGTCGCCGCCGATATCGAGGCGCTCGGCTTCAACAAGGCGGTCGCCAAGATCCACGCGCTCGCCAACGAGATCGAAAAGGCGAAGCCATCGGCGACGCGCGCCGAGGCATGCCGCACTTTGATCCTGCTCGTCGCGCCGATGTTGCCGCACCTCGCCGAAGAGGCGTGGGCTGCGCTGCCCGAAAGCCAGCGCACGACGCCGATGGTCGCCGACGCCGCATGGCCTGCCGCCGATCCGGCACTGCTCGTCGATGACGAGGTGACAATCGCGATCCAGATGGCGGGCAAGCTGCGCGACACGATGACGATCGCCAAGGGTCTCGATAAGGCTTCGACCGAAGCCGCCGCGCTCGCGCGCCCACGCATCGTCGAGCTGCTCGCGGGCGCGACGCCCAAGAAGGTGATTGTGGTACCCGACCGTTTGGTGAATATCGTTCCGTAAATGGCATCCCCATTTCCGTTCGCGTCGAGCGAAGTCGAGATGCCCATCGTTCGTTCGTACCGTCGGGATGTCTCGACTTCGCTCGACACGGACGCGATAAGGGTCAATATTGTTTAAGATGCGCAGCCTCCTCGTCTCCTCGCTCGTCGCCGCTTCGCTGATGCTCGGCGGTTGCGGGCTGCGCCCCTTGTACGCCAATGGCAGCAAGGGGCCGGTCGCGACGGTGCTTGCCGACGTCGACGTCGCGCCGATCGAAGGGCATTCGGGCTGGCTTGTGCGCAACGCGCTGCGCGACCGGCTCGAGGCGGCGCAGGGCGGGCATGGTGCGGGCAAGCGGCTGCGGCTCGATGTCCGGCTCGAGGATTCGATTACCGGCTTCGGCGTCCGCGCCGACGATGCGGTGACACGCGAGCGGCGGACTTTGCGCGCGCGCTACCAGCTCGTCGATTCAGCATCGGGCCAAGTCGTGCTCGATGCGACGGCCTTCTCGGACGCCGGTATCGACGTGGTCGGCAGCGAATATGCCACGATTGCCGCTGAATCCTCGGCGCTCGAACGTCTCGCCTCGGCGGTCGCCGACCAGATCGTGACGCGGCTTGCCGTCTTTGCGAACCGTGGTGGCGGCAAGGAACAGGCGATCCCGGCGCCCGCCTCGAACCCCTAGCGGGTATGAAAACGGTCAAACCCGCCGACTTCGAACGCCAGTCGCGGCTTGATCCCGCGGTCCGCTTCGCGTTGCTCACCGGCCCCGACGAGGCGACGATGGAAGCCGTCGCGAGCCATCTGATCGCGCTGGCGGGGCGGGACGCCGAACGCGTCGGTCTAACGGGGGCGCAACTGTCGCAGGATCCGTCGCTGCTCGCGGCCGAAGCCGCCTCGATGTCGCTTTTCTCGTCCGCGCGCGTCATCCGGCTCGAACTCGCGGGCAGCGGCGACGACAGCCTTGCCGCGGTCGAAGCGCTGCTCGCCGCCGAAACCGCGATCAACCCTGTAATCGCGACCGGCACGTCGGTCACCGCCAAGTCGAAACTGGTCAAGATGGTCGAAGCGTCGGACCATGCCGTTGCCGCAATCTGCTACCAGCCCGACCGGCGCGCGCTGGTCGGCATCGCGATGGCGGCGGGTCAGGATCAGGGGCTGCGTATCGCCCATGCCGAGGCGCAACTGCTCGTCGATCTTGTTTCGGGCGACCAGGCGCTGATGCGCCGCGAGATCGAGAAGATTGCGCTTTATCTGGATGCCGCACCCGACCGCCAGCGCCAGGTGACGGCGGCCGATATTGCCGCGCTGGGCGCCGCGACGCACGAAGAGGATGTCAGCGAATGCATCAATGTCGCGTTGGGCGGCAAGGTGCGCGAGCTTCCCGCGATGTTGTCCACCGCCGCGGCGGTCGGCGTCGCCGAAATCCGCATCATCCGCGCGCTGGCGATCCGCGCGACCGCGCTCGCGCGCCTGCGCGCCGAAGTCGACGCCGGCGCACACCCCGCGACGGTCGTGTCGGCGCGGACGAGCGGCATTTTCTGGAAAGAGCGCGATGCGGTGACCGCGCAGCTGCACATCTGGGATTCGCTGCGCATCGCGCGATTGATGAGCCGGCTTCTCGATTGCGAACGCGCGCTCAAGGCATCGGGCACTGCGGGCGCCGTGCTGTTCCGCAAGCTGATGACCGACATAGCGCACCAGGCTGCACGGGCGCGATAAGGTCGGTTTCGACCCACGAATGGCTGGTAACCGAAACCGCCATCCCGTCGCATCAGCCCCAACCCGAAAGGCCTGCCGCGACAGTGCCCGGTCGCGGCAGGCCCCGGTTCCCCTCCCGCAAGGAGGAGGGGGAGAGGTCGATCAGAACTGGCCGCGCAGCGTCACGCCATAGGTGCGTGGTTCGCCGGGGAAGCCGACGAACAATTTGTTCGCGGTCGCGGGGAAGCCCAGCGCCGCCGGGGCCGCAACCGACCGGAAGCTGTTCGCTCCCTGCAGCGGCATGTCGGCGCCGATCTGGTAATAGCGCTTGTTGAAAAGATTCTGTCCCCACAGCTCGATCCCCCAGCGGCGATCGCGGCCGTAAAGGCCGATGCGGCCGTTGAAGACGGCAAAACCGTCCTGGATCTTTTCGACATCGAGGTTCGATCCGGTGTTGGTGTCGCTCTGCAGGCGCGTGTCGAGATAGACGAGTGCGCTCATCCCCGACGATCCGATCGGCGGGGTCCAGCTGACCCCTGCCGTCGCGACATATTTGGCGGCATTCGACACGCCGCGGCCGGGAAGCTGGAACAGCACCGGCGACAGCGGCCGCCCGCCGGTGCCGACCAGGTTGCGGCGATAGAGCGTATCGACATATGTCAGCCCCATATTGACCGACAGGTAACGCGCGGGACGGATGAAGGTCTCGATCTCGAACCCCTTGGCGACAACGCCGGGCTTCAGCCTGTCGGACGGACAGGCGCCGGTCGCGGCGCTATTGTCGATCGGCCCGGTCCCCAGATCGTCCTTGCACGCCTGGATATTCGTCACCTCGAAATTGATGCCGTTGAAGGTGTTGAGCTGGTAATTGCTATATTCCTGCCAGAAGGCGGCGAGGTTGATGTCGACCCCGGGGCCGTCCCATTTGACACCGAATTCATAGGCATCGACCTTTTCGCTCGCGAACTGCAGGTCGCTCGCCTCGGGGCGTCCATTGCCCGGTGTGTTCGCGGGCCGGGCCAGGGCTGCGACACAGGCGGCATCCTGCGCGTCGGACCCGGCGGTCGTGCTGCACGGCCGGTCGAGTGCCGAATAGTCGAGGTTGAAGCCTCCAGCCTTATAGCCCTTCGACGCCGATCCATAGATCAGCCACGCCGGGTCGGGTTTCCAGCTCAGCACCGCGGTGCCCGTCCATTGGCCTTCGCTGAATTTCGTGCCCGGCGCGCCGCGCACAATGTCGGGCGCGGTGCCATTGATCACGCACGCGAGGCTGGCGAGCGCCTGCAAGGACGAATTGACGATCGCCGGGCACAGCGTGTTGGTGAAATTGGCGTCGCCAGCCAGCGTTTTCTTTTCATGCGTATAGCGCGCGCCGATGGTGAAGGTCAGCACATCCTCGACGATGTCGAAGCTGTTGTGGGTGAACACGGCATAGTTGTTGCTGCGCTGCGCAAAGGTCGATCCGTTGTTGCCGGTGCCATTGAGTGGCGTGGCGCCGAGCAGCGCGGCGATCCCCTGGAAACCGGGGAAGCTCGCTGCGGGCAGGTTCGAACAGGTCGCCGACGCGGGGTTCAGCAGCGCCGGTGCAAGCGTCGCCGCCGCCAGACAATTGGCATAGCGCTGGTAATCGGCGCCATATTTGATGTCGTCGTCGACATCGAGTTTCTCGTTCGCGTAATAGCCGCCGACGAGCCAGTCGAGCCGCCCGTCAAAGGCTTCGCCCTGCAGCCGCAGTTCCTGCGTGAACAGGCGGAATCGGCGATCGAGGTCGGTGCGGCGCAAGATATCGAGCGCGCTGAAATCGGCGTCCTGCCCCTGCGCATTCTGATAGTCGCGATAGGCGGTGATCGAAGTCAGCGTCGCGCCGCCGAGATCCCAGCCAAGCTCGCCCGACACGCCCCAATCCTTGGTATCCGACCGGTAGTCGACCCCGGGGGTGGTCACCTGCTGACGGATGAAGCTCTTTCCCTGCGGCGGGACCTGGTGATTGGCGCCGAGTAGTTGCAGCAGCGGGAGCAGCGTATTGGGTGAGGTAACCGGAAAACCGTCGGGGCCGCGGGTCAGGTTTCGAACGGGCCCCAACAACACCCCGCCGCAACAATTTTCCTTGCGCTCGCTATAGTCGGCGATCAGCCGCAACGTGATATTTTCGGTCGGTTCGAGCAGCAGCTGGCCCTTGACCAGCCAGCGATCGCGGTCGTTGATATCGCGCTCGCCCGGGGTGACGTTCCGGATGAAGCCGTCGCGTTGCTGCCACACGCCGTCGATCCGCACTGCGGCCCTGTCGCCTAGCGGGGCGTTGACCATGCCGTCGACGCGCCAATAATCATAATTGCCGTAGGACAGCGATCCCTTGGCGCTGAACGCCGACAGGTCGGGACCTTTGGTGACGATGTTGATCAGGCCCGCGGTCGAATTGCGACCGAACAGCGTGCCCTGCGGGCCGCGCAGCACTTCAACCCGTTCGATATCTCCAAGTTCGGACAGGCCGACGCCCGTGCGGCTGCGATAGACGCCGTCGATGAACAGCCCGACCGAGCTTTCGAGGCCGGGGTTTTCGCCGACCGTGCCGATGCCGCGGATGCGCGCGGTGAAATTGACCTCGCTTGTCGCACCCGAGACGAGCAGCGACGGCGCAACCTGCCCGAGCGCGCGCACGTCGGTCGCGCCGCTTTTTTCGAGCGTCTCGCCGGTAACCGCCGACACGGCGATCGGCACGTCGGACAGCGCCTCGCTGCGGCGCGTCGCGGTAACGATGATGGTGCTGTCGTCGCTTTCGGCGCCGGCGGCATCCTGCGCCATGGCCGGTGCCGCAGCAAGCGCGGCGACAAGCGACAGGCCGGCGGCACCCGAGCGCAGCAGGCAGGCGGCACGATAGGCATGATGGTTCATGAACAGGCCCTCCTCTTCCCATTATATTTGAAGCGGAGGCTATCATGCTGCGGGCATCTGTCACCAGCGCGGGGCCATGCCGTAACGTCATTCCCGAAAGGGCGCGGCTTTTGTGCCACAGCTGTCAGAAATGACGGGTTGACTTTGCCGGCAAAAAGAAAGGGGCGGGACATTGCCTGTCCCGCCCCCAATTTCGGCCAAAGTGAAGGCTTAGAATTTGCCGCGCAGCGTCACGCCATAGGTCCTGGGTTCGGCCAGGAACTGCGAGAAGATCTGGCGGCCGCCCGGATATTGCGGGTCGGCAAAGGCGGCGCCCGACGATGTCGCGCCTTCCTGGAACGGCGAGTTGAACGCGACTTGGGCATATTGCTTGTTGAAGATGTTCTGCCCCCAGAATTCGAGGCCCCATTTCTCGTCGGGGCCGCGAATGCCGATACGCGCGTTGAAGATCGCATAGCCGTCCTGCCCCTTTTGCGGGAACAGGTCCGACCCGGTGTTGTAGTCGCTGGTCATACGGCCATCGAGATAGACGAGGCCGGTCAGCCCGCTGCTGCCGATGTCGGGGGTCCAGGCGACGCTGCCGGTCGCGACCAGTTCGGGCGCGTTCGACAGGTTGTTGCCGGGCAGCAGGCGCAGCGCCTGGTCGAGCGGCGCGCCCGAATTATTGCCGACCAGCTGATCGCGATATTTGGTCTTCGCATAGGTCAGGCCCGCGGTCATGCGGAAGCTGCGCGCCGGGACGAGCGAGGCTTCGAGTTCGAAGCCTTCCGACCGGACGCCATGGCTGACGTCGTCGGCCGGGCAGGCGCCGGTGGTTGCCGCCGCCGAATTGAAGTTCGGCGCACCGGCGAACTTGCTCTGGTCGCGATCGCCGCCGTTCAGGTCGCTGTCGCAGCCGTTGATGTTCTGGACAAGGAAGACGGTGCCGTTGAACGTGTTGAGCTGGAAGCTCGAGAAGTCCGAACGGAACAGCGTCAGGCCGAGGCTGAACGGGCCGGTCGCATATTTGGCGCCGATTTCATAGCTGTCGACCTTTTCGGGATCGAACTGCAAATTGCCGACCAGAGCCTGTGCCCCGCCCGCTGCCGCGAAGGGCAGGATCGGCGATTTGAGCGCCGAGCGATCGAGGTTGAAGCCGCCCGCCTTGTAGCCGCGCGAATAGCTAGCGTAGAGCATCAGGTCGTCGACCGGCTTGTACGACAGGATTGCGGTGCCGGTCCATTCGTCCTCGCTGCGCTTGTCGCGGATCGACACATTGTTGAGCTCGGCGGTCGAATTGCCCTGGCAGGCCAAGCCGATCAGGCCGCCCGCGACGGCGCGCGCCAGATTGTCGGCGGTCCCCGCGATATCGGGTTGGGTCAGGTCGTCGAGCACGAGGCCCTGGACCGTGGTGCAGACCGTATTGTCGTTGGTGAAGGTTGCCGAGAACTTCTTCTTGTCGTTGGTGTACCGGACGCCGAAGGTGAAATCGAGCTTGTCGGTGATGTGGAAGATATTGTGCGTGAACAGCGCCCAATTCTTGCCGTTCTGGCGATAGACGTCGTTGACGCTGCCAAGGTCGCTCAGCCCGTCGAGCGCGGTCAGCGCGGCGACGATATCGGGTCCCGATGCGCCGTTCGCCCCCGCAATCGCGGCCAGGCCGGGTACGCCGGGTGCCGCAAACGGCACGACGCAGGCCGGGCTGGTCGGCGAATAGAGGCCCGACAGCGGGGTACCCGAAATGAGGCGGCACGCCGCGAAACGACCATAATCCTCACCGAAGCGCAGATTGTCGCGCACGCGCAGTTTTTCGTCGGCATAGAAGCCGCCGACGAGCCAGTCGAGCTTGCCGTCGAAGGCTTCACCCTGCAAGCGCAGTTCCTGCGTGAAGGTATGGAACTGGCGATAGGCGTCGGCATCGGGCGCGCGGTAGAGGATGTCGACAGCGCCGTAATCGACGTCGCCCGCCTGGCTCGACCGATATTCGCGGTACGCGGTGATCGACGTCAGCGTCGCGCCGCCGAAATCATAGTCGATCTGGCCCGAGAAGCCGTAATCCTTGGTCTTGCCGGCGAAGCTGCGTCCCGGCGTCACCGAAATGTCGCGGCTATAGCCCTGGTTGAACGCCGATAGCGGCTGGCCGAGATCGTTCAGCACGCGAATGATGTTGTTCGTGGTCGGCGTGGGGGTGCCCGTCGGGCTCGGCGTATTGAGGTTCCCGATAAAGGGATTGACCGTCGGGCCGACATAGGTCGCCGCGCAGCATTCCTCGTCGCGATAGGTGTAGTCGGCGATCAGGCGGACCGACAGCGCATCGGTCGGTTCGAACAAGAGCTGCCCGCGCAGAAAATAGCGGTCGCGATTGTTGACGTCGCGGTCATTGTTGACATCGTTGTAGAAGCCGTCGCGCTTGACCCACACACCGTCGAGGCGCGCGGCGAGCGTGTCGCCGATCGGGCCGGTGACGCTGCCGCCCAGGCGCCAATAATCGTAATTGCCATAGGTGACCTCACCCGTGGCGCCGAACTGGAAATCCGGCTTCTTCGAATAGATGCTGATCAGGCCCGCCGACGAATTGCGGCCGCCGAGCGTGCCCTGCGGGCCGCGCTGCACTTCGATGCGGTCGATTTCGCCGAGTTCGTTGAGGCCGATGCCCGAGCGCGAGCGATAGACGCCGTCGATGAATACCGGGACCGAGCTTTCGAGGCCGGGGTTGTCGCCGACCGTGCCGATGCCGCGGATACGCGCCGAACCATTGGCTTCCGAACCCGTCGAAGAGACGAGTAGCGACGGGGCCACCTGGTTCAGCTGGCGGATGTCGTTCGCGCCGCTGTTCTGGAGGGTTTCGGCGCTGACCGCCGAAATCGCGACGGGGACGTCGGACAGGAGCTGCGAACGGCCCTGCGCGGTGACGATGATCGGGGTATCATCGCTGTCGTCGGCCGCAGTGTCGGCGGGGGCGTCCTGGGCATAGGCGGGCACCGCGATGGCGGCCATGGCGATCGATACGCCGAGTGCGCTACTACGCAGAAAATGGGCAGCACGAAGGGAAGATGATTTCATGTCGGGCACTCCTCTCAACATTTCATTATTTTTGTTGCGGGGCGCAACATAACTCAATTGCGCGGCCAATCCAGCCGAAGCCCCGTATTTGCGTCGTTTTTGGAGAGGTGATGCTTTTTGGCCACAGCCGGAAAAGCGCCTGTTCGGCGAGGCTTAGGCGCCGGCGAGCCCGATGATGCGGCTTGCCGTAGCGTCATCGCCGCCGACGCCGGGGCAGGGAATGCAGAGCCGGCGCCCGCGGGCGACCAGCATCGCGCGGTAGGCGCCGGAAAAATTCGCCGCGATCACCGGGTCTTCGGCGGCAAGCCCTCCCGTCAGGCTCCCGAAAGCCGGCAGAATCAACCGGCGGTCGTCGCCAGCGAAGCAGGGGCGCGACACGGGGCGGCCGCGCAGGCTGAGGCGCAATTTGGGATGGAAATGACCCGATATTTCGGGCCGCGTCTCGCCCCGTTCGCTCTGATGGCGAAAAACGATGCCGTCGACCACCAGTTCGTCGGCAATTTGCCCGCCCCACGCACCGCCGGTCAGCCCGTCGTGATTGCCCGCGATCCATAGCAGCTGCGTCGACGCGGCCTGCCGGTGCAGCCGGTCGGCCACCGCGGGGGCGATCCGTTCGGCCGCGCGGCGGTCGTGGAAACTGTCGCCAAGGCACCACAGCGCGCGGGCGCCCGTCGCGGTGACGAGCGCGGCGAGCCGGTCGAGCGTGTCGTGACTGTCATAGGGGGGCAGCGGCTGGCCCAGCGCCGCATACCAACTGGCCTTTTCCAGATGCAGGTCGGCGACGATCAGCGCGCCGTGCGCGGGCCAAAATAGCGCGCGGTCGGCCAGCATGTCGAACTGCTGGCCCGCGAAATCGAAGGAGACGGCGCCGGACATGCGCCCGCTATGGCAATGCCGCGGCGGCGCCGCAAGCGCGCGCCGGCGGGCTATCCGCCTGCGGCGGCCATGTTTGCGGCGAAGCGTTGCCCGGTCTGGCGATGCGCGCCGTCGGGCAGGTCGAAAACGACGCGCTTGTTCGGGAAGTCAATCTCGACCCGGTCGAACAGCGCCAACGTATCCATGCCGAGCAGGATCGCCGGGCGTTCGTCGAGACCCAGCGCGCGAAAGGCCTGGCTGTCGGCGAAGCTGATCGGCAGGTCGTTGACGTCCATGCCATTGAGGACGATGCGCTTGATCGCGGTGCGCGTCGCCGCGACCGTTTCGCCGGTCACCGCCGACAGTTCCGTCGGGGTGAAGGGCAGGCGATTCTGGCGCGTCCTCGCCACGAGTTTCTGCAGCGCCATATTGCCGATGCTGGTCTGGGCGCCGGTATCGACGATGACGTCGACGCGCTTTCCGCCCAGCCGCGCGTCGGACAGGATCAGCCTGCCAGCCATGTTGCGCGCGGTGACGACGATCGCGTCGTCGTCGCGAATGATCGGCCTCGCGCGCCTGCGCGTTTCAAGGATCGACATGCTTTCCTTGCGGAAATCGATCAGCACCCGCCGCTCTTCGAGCATATCGACGCCGATCAGGCCCGCGGCGCCGATATGACGGCCGGAAAAGGCAGGCGCCTCGACCGCTGCGAGGTGCAGGTCGGACATTTGCAGCGCCGCGATGCGGAAACTCGGGACCATCGCCGACCCGCCGATCGTCGCGAGCCGCAGCTTCGCCCCCTCGGCCAGTCCCAGCCGCGCCGCCAGTTCGCGTGCGATGACCGTTCGTTCGGCGCCGGTGTCGACGAGAAAGGAGAAGGGCCCCTCGCCGCCGACCATGACCTTCACCGCCATACGCCGCGTTGCGTCGAGATCGAACGGCTGGATGAAGGGGGTGATCGTCACCGGCGGGGCCAGCGCTTCGCCGGCCGGCGTGGGCGTGGCGGCCGGCGGCGTGGGCCGGTCGGCGGGCGCCGGCGTCGCGCCGAGCAGCGCGGGGGTGGCGAGCAGCAGCGCCCATGGGACGAACCGCTTGGTGGCTTGGGTCATCGCAGGCATCCTCTGTATATTTTGCCGCAATCTACGCCTCATCGGCTTTGGCAGCAAGCGAAAGGCCGCTCAGCGGTCGGGGGCCATCGCGGCTTCGGCCAACGTGTCGGCAAGTTCGCCCAGCAGCGCGTCGTCAAGGTCCGAAGCCGCGACATTTTCGCGCCCGATCAGCACGAGCACCGGGATGGCGAGCGGGCTGATCCGATCGAGCGCCTTGTGAAGCATCGTCCCCGCTGCGCGGTCGAGCAGGTCACCCAGCCGCGCGACGTCGGTCAGCCGCTCGCGGGCGTCGGCCCAGGCGGCTTCGAGCAGCAGATGGTCGGGCTCATATTTCCGGAGTACGTCGAAGATCAGGTCGGTCGAAAAGGTCACCTGCTTGCCCGTCTTGCGCTTGCCGGGATGCTGGCGCTCGATCAGCCCGCCGATCACCGCAACCTCGCGAAAGGCGCGTTTGAGCAAGTGCGAATTCTCGACCCATTCGACGAACTCGTCCGACAGGATCTCGGCGTCGAACAATGTCTCAGGATGCGTCACGGGTTTCAGCGACCAGATCGCCAGCGCATAGTCCGACGCAACGAAGCCCAGCGGCTGCATCCCCGCGCGCTCCATGCGCTTGGTGACCAGCATGCCGAGCGACTGGTGCGCGTTCCATCCCTCAAACGGATAGGCGACGAGGTAGTGATGACCCTCGTGCGGGAAGGTTTCGACCAGCAGCTCGCCGGGGCGCGGCAGCACCGAATGGAGTTGCTGCATCTCCAGCCAGAAACGGACGTCTTCGGGAAAGCGCGCCCAGCTCACCGGATCGGCCAGGAAGCCGCGTACCCGGTCAGCGAGCCGGGTCGTCAGCGCCATGCGCGCGCCAACATAGGAGGGGATGCGCGCGGGCCGCGTCGTCGCACGGACATACAGGTCGGTGTCGCGGATCGACTCGACCTCGAGGCTGAGCCCGGCAAACGCGAAGGTGTCGCCCGTCACCAACGTGCTCGCGAAATATTCCTCGACGCTGCCTAGGCGCCGGCCGTTCTTGAAGCGCACGTCGAGCGTCGGCGCATCGACGATGATCCCGGCGTTCAGCCGGTGCTGTGCCGCAAGCTTCGGATGCGCGATCCGCCAACCGCCCCGTCCGTCGGGGGCAAGGCGGCGAAACCGGTCATAGCTTTTGAGGGCATAGCCGCCGTCGCGCACGAAGCCGAGCAGGCGGGCGAAGGTTTCGGCATCGATCCATCCATAGGGTGCGGCGCTGCGGATTTCGGCGAGCAGCTCCTCCTCCTCGAACGGCGCGGCGCAGGCGAGCGCCATCACGTGCTGCGCCAGCACGTCGAGCGCGCCGGGGCGGAAGCGGTCGGCGTCGCGCTCGCCGGCTTCGACCGCATCGAGTGCCGCCTGCGCCTCCAGATATTCGAAGCGGTTGCCTGGCACGATCAGCGCCCTGCTCGGTTCGTCGAGCCGGTGGTTCGCGCGCCCGATCCGCTGCAGCAACCGCGACGATCCCTTGGGCGCGCCCATCTGGATCACGCAATCGACGTCGCCCCAGTCGAGCCCGAGATCGAGGCTCGACGTCGCGACGAGCGCGCGCAATCGCCCCTCGGCCATCGCCGCTTCCGCCCGCTGCCGCGCCTCGCGGTCGAGGCTGCCGTGATGGATCGCGATGGGTAGCGACAGGTCGTTGACCTTCCACAGCTCCTGAAAAATCAGCTCGGCAAGGCCGCGCGTGTTGCAGAAGATGATCGTCGTGCGGTTCGCCGCGACCACCTCCATCACTTGATGCACCGCATAGCGCCCCGAATGCCCCGCCCAGGGCACCGCGCCTTCGGGCAGCAGGATGGCGATATCTGGATCGGCGCCGGCCTCGCCCTCGACCAACGTCACCGCGCGCGCATCGGCATCGGGCGCGAGCCAGCCGGCATATTGCACCGGATCGGCAATCGTCGCCGACAGGCCGACGCGGCGCAGCCCCGGCGCGATCCTCTGGAGCCGCGCCAGCGCAAGACTCAACAAATCGCCGCGCTTGCCCGGCGCAAAGGCGTGAATCTCGTCGATCACCACGGTCTTCAAATCGGCGAAGATCGTAAAGCTGTCGGGATAGGAGAGCAGCAGCGACAGCGATTCGGGGGTGGTCAGCAGGATGTTCGGCGGCCGGCTGCGCTGGCGTGCCTTCTTGTCCGACGACGTATCGCCGCTGCGGCTCTCGACGCTGATGTCGAGCTCCATCTCGGCGATCGGGCCGAGCAAATTTCGCTCGACGTCGGCCGCCAGCGCCTTCAGCGGCGATACATAGAGCGTGTGCAGACGGTCGGAGGGGTGTTCGGCGAGGTCGACGAGGCTGGGCAGGAACCCCGCCAGCGTCTTGCCCGCGCCCGTCGCCGCGACAAGCAAGGCATGTTCGCCGCGCTGCCCCGCCGCCAGCATATCGGTCTGGTGCCGCCTGAGGCGCCACCCGCGCGTGGCGAACCAGTCAGCAAAGGGAGCGGGGAGACCCATGCGACCAACTTGGGGCGTGAGCCGAATGCGCGCAATGCCTCTCTGATCGTCGGTTAGGACCGATTGCGGAAATAAGGTCCTCCCCATGGCTGCGCCACAGGGAGGATATTCCACCCATCGTCATCCCGGACTTGACCCGGGATCCAGCGCGGCGTCGAAGTCATCGACCCCGGATCAAGTCCGGGGTGGCGAGGGGGCGCGACCGACGTCCGCTGACCACCCCGAAACCGACATCCGGCAATCGATCCGCCCCCAGGGCAGAAATCCAACCGGCGTGCGTCAAATCTTCCCGCGCACGCCCAGGAAGAAACGGCGGCCCAGATAATCATATTGCGTTCCGAAGGCGGGCGCCTGTCCGATCACCGGCGGCGTCGCGGTGACCACGGTCGACACACGCGGCGGGGGTGTGTCGAACAGGTTGGCGACGCCCAGTGTGATCCGGAAACGGTCGGCGACATCGCGGCTGAGCGACAGCGAGTGATAGAAGGTCGCGGGAACGCTGACGTCGGGGCAGAAGCGCCCACCCGGGCGGAAGCTCGAGGTGCGGCAGGCGTCGCCGCCCTGCGCGCGGAGCAGATCCTCCGCGTTCGATGCCGCGCCGATGACGTCGAGCCCGTAAAAGAGCGTCCAGCCCTCCTTCATCCAGCCGAGGCTGAAATCGCCGACCCATTTCGGATTGCCGATCTTGCCATTGTCGTCGATCGTCGTGCCGGGGAACAGTTCGACCTCATCCTCGAATTGCCAGGTCATCTGCGCGCGCGCGGTCAGCGCGCCGAGCCTGCCAAGATCCTGGTCGATCGCCAGCGACAGGTCGACGCCGCGATTGCGCTGGCGGCTGATGTTGACATAGCGGTCGGTGACGCTCGCGACGCTCTGCGCGTCCGGCCCGGTGGCGGTGCGGGTGAACAGCCCGCAGAAGGGCTCGGCCGCGAAATTGTCCGAATCATAGCAACTGGTCAGGATATTGCCCGCGCCGAGCAATGTGATCTCGTCTTTCACCTTGATGTCGAAATAGTCGACGGCGAGGCGCGTCTTGAGCCCGCCCCACAACGCCCCCGACAAATCGGGGGTAAGGATGACCGACACCGTCTTTGCGGTCGAGGTTTCGGGTTTCAGCTGGCCGAGGCCGCCGCCCGAGGTGATTGTCGCGGGACCGATCCCGCCCGTGAAGTCGGGCGCAATGCCATCGGCGGCGCAATTGTCGAATAGGCGCTGGCTGATCGCCCCCGCCGCGAGCCGCGCTGCGGTCTGGATGCACGGATCGATGTCCTGCTGGCCAAGGAAGCCTGTCTGGTCCTGCAGGAAGAGTTCGAACAGCGCCGGAGCGCGGAACGAGGTGCCCCAGGTGCCGCGAAAGCGCAGCCAGTCGTTGATTGCCCAGTCGGCGCCGACCTTCCACGTCGTGTCGCTGAAATTGTCCCGTGCGCCGGTGCGCGCGGTTGCCTCGACATGCGTATAGCGCGCCGCGCCCGACAGCGTCAGCCGCTCGATCATCGGCACGCCTTCGAGCAAGGGCACCTCGATCTCGCCGAACAGCTCCTTCGACACGGTGCGCCCGGCGGTGATCCCCGACGTCGTGAAATTGGCGACATTGCCCGTCAGCGTCGCTTCGCCCGGCGTGTCGTCGATCTCGTCGCGGCGGATATTCGCCCCGAACGCAACGCCCACCGGACCTGCGGGCAGGGTAAACGGCTTGCCTGTCACCATCGCTTCGGCCGACGTCTGCTTGAACAGTGTCCGCCCGGTCTCGCGCCCCATCAGGAACGCGCGCTCCTCGGGCGTAAAATCGCCGCGCAGCACGCGCGGATCGGTGAAGTCGATGTCGATACACTGTACGTCGCGGATCGCCGTCCGCGTGCCCGTACACGAGCGCGTGCGCAGCGTCTGCGACGCGATCGCATCCTGATAGATGACATCCTGCGTATAGCTGGCATCGGACCGGCTGTGCTGGCCGTGGACATCCCACTTCCATCCTGCCCCGAAATCGCCGCGCAGCCCAAGCACGCCGCGATAATAATCGACGTCGGTCGTGCTTTCGCTTTTCACCAGCACGCGCGGACGCAGGATCAGGTTGCCCGCAAACTCGCCGTTGAGCGGGTCGCCCAAATCGGTGGGGTCGCAATTATAGGCCAATGGGTCGCAGAGGAAAAACGGCAGCATCGATGCGCCGGTGAACTGCTGGAGCTCGATCCGCTGGACGCCATTGTTATGCGACTTGCGGTTGCTGAACAGGAATTCGCCATAGGCGGTGATGCCGTCGGCGATGTCATAGGCGCCTTCCGCGAAGGCGCTGACGCGGCGAACGCCCGAAAATACGTCCGAGTCCCGTTCGGCGGGCTCGAACTGGTTGAGCGCACCCGTCGAGGGGCCGTCGAAATTGATCCCGAAAAAGTCGGCGGGGCCGAACACACCGATCGGGTTATAGGCGTTGATCGGGATGCCCACGCCCGCGAATTCGCTGCCATATTGACCCGCGAAGATGGCCTGTCCATTGGGCGCGATCAGCCCGGGGCCGAAGGTGGGAAAGCCATTCTCGTCGACCCCTGAAAAGTCGCTGAACACGATCATGTTCGCCTGCGTGCTGCTGCACGCTGGCCGACCGGTACGGAAATCGACGATGTCGGCTCGGCTGCCGTCGGCCTCGCGCTTCAGATATTCCTCGGCGCAGAAAAGGAAATCGCGATCGCGCCGCGCCAGATTCTGCTGGCGGAAATAGTCGACCGTCGCAAAGAAATGCCCGCGGTCGAATTTTTTGCCGAAGCTCACATCGGCGCCATAGCTCTCGCCGCCGCCATCTTCGGTGATCGACGAGAAACCGCCGCCCTCGAAGCCGTCGAGGTCGTCGCGGGTCAGGATATTGACCACCCCGGCGACCGCGTCCGAACCATAGATCGACGACGCGCCGGTCTTGAGGATCTCGACCTGCCGCACCACCGACAGCGGCAGCACGTTTAGGTCGAAGGGCGCCACCGACCCGCGAATGCCCGCGGGCCCCGCGCGGCGGCCGTTGATCAGCACCAGCGTGCGCTCGGCGCCCAGCCCGCGCAGCGACAGCGATTGCACGTCATTGCCGCCATTCGCGACGAAACGGTTCGAAATCGCCGAGGTAACCTGGATCGATCCCTGCGCAGCCGGCGCTTGCCGCAGCATGTCGGCGAGCTGGACCTGGCCTTGCAATTTCGCGGTTTCGGGGTCGATGACCTGGATCGGGTCGGCGCTGGTAAACTCGCTTTTCGCGATGCGCGATCCGGTGACGACAATCTCGCCCCCGTCCTGCGCCATCGCGGGCGACGCCGCAAGCGCGGTGACCGAAACTGTCGTCGCCAGCAACGCCTGGGCCAGCAACACCTGAGAATGGGTGCCTGATTTCATTGTCTATTTCCGACCTAATAGTTGATCACGCCCCCCGGCGCGTCGGAAATTACGCCACAGGGCGTTTCGATATGGTTACCGGGACGGTAAGTTTTCGCGTCCGAACGGGCCGCTTGTCGCGCCCGCACGGCGCGGCTAGGCAGGCTCGCGAAAGGATCGCGCGATGAGCAAGGCAATGGGCGAAACGCTGGGACGGCTCGAAGCGGTCATCCACGACCGGCTCGCCGCGGGCGAGGCCGACGCCTCTTACGTCGCCAGCCTCGCGGCGAAGGGCCGCGGCAAGATTGCGCAAAAGCTGGGCGAAGAGGCGGTCGAGGCTGTCATCGCCGCAGTCAGCGAGGACGACCCTGAACTGATCGGCGAAGCGAGCGACCTCGTTTTCCACCTTTCGATCCTGCTCGCCGAGCGCGGCCTGACTTGGGACGCGATCGCCGCCGAACTCGACCGCCGCCACGGCACTTCGGGCCACGCCGAAAAAGCCAGCCGGCCGCAATAGGAGCTTTCCCATGCCGATCGACGCGACGCTTCCCTATGACGACAGCAACATCTTCGCGCGCATCCTGCGCGGCGAGCTGCCGTCAAAGACCGTCTATGAGGACGAATATGCCCTCGCCTTCCACGACATCAATCCGCAAGCGCCGCTCCATATCCTCGTCATCCCCAAGGGCGCCTATGTCAGCTGGGACGATTTTTCGGAGCGCGGCAGCGATGCCGAAATCGCGGGCTTCGTCCGCGCCGTCGGCCATGTCGCGCGCGACCAGGGCCTTGTCGCGCCCGGCTACCGCCTGCTCGCCAACACCGGCCTCGACAGCCACCAGGAAATTCCCCACCTTCACGTCCACATCTTCGCGGGTCGGAAGCTCGGCCCGATGCTCGCCCGCTGATTTCCAGTTTTGTCTGTGACTGCGGTCACAGCTTTTTCCTCAAGCGCGACTAACCGGGTGCAAGGCGCGGCGACGGGTGGACTCTGTCCCCTGTTTCCAGCAGGATAGGCATTCGGGCGGGAACCGGGGAGACGAGGCGATGAAAACGGGATGGCGCGCGCTGGCTACATTGCTGGCCGGCAAGGCGAAGCTGGTGCTGCTCGTCCCCCTCACCCTCGCGATGGCCGCGACCGCGACCGCGGACACCGTGCCGCAGGTCACGCTGGCGACCCCGGGCAGCAGCGGCACCGGCGACGGCACGATCACCCGCTTCACGCTGCGCTTTTCCGAAGATATGGTCCCGCTCGGCGATCCCCGCGCTCCCGCGCCCGCGACCAACGACTGCAAATTGCCCGCGAGCGGCCGCTGGGTCGATACGCGCACCTGGGTGCTCGAATTCGACAAACCGCTCCCCGGCGGACTCGCCTGCCATGTCGAGCTGCGCGACGGGCTCAAGACCGCACGCGGCGTGTCGGTCGCGGGCAACAGCCGCTTCGCGCTCGACACCGGCGGCCCCTCGGCGCGCGCCGTGCTTGCGGGCGGGATCGACGGGGATATCGAGGAAAACCAGATATTCCTCGTCGCGACGAATGTCGCCGCCGACCGCGCCTCGGTCGGCCGCTTCGCCTATTGCGCGGTCGACGGCATCGGCGAAAAAATCCCCGTCGACGTGCTGCCGCGCGCGACCGCAACCGAGATTCTGACCGGGCTCGGCGACAATAATTGGTCGCGCCAGTCCTTCACCTATGATGCGGGTTTGCCGCAGCGCCTGCCCGTCGCGGGCCCCGACCGCGAAGCCGCGCTAGACCGCGTCGTCGCGGTCAAATGTCGCCGCCCCTTGCCCCCCGGCCGCGAGATGGCGCTCGTGTGGGACGCGCGCATTTCGCAGGCGGGTGTGCCGAGCCGCACCGCCGGGCGCGACCAGCGCTTCGACCATGACGTGCGCCCCGCCTTCACCGCCAAGATGTCGTGCAGCCGCGTCAACCCGCAGGCGGGGTGCAACCCGATCAAGGATGTCGTGCTGAGCTTCGCCTCGCCCGTGCCCCGCGAAACGATCCTCGCCGCGACGCTCAACACCGCCGACGGCAAGAAACTGACGCCGAAGATCGACGCGGACGACAAGAACGACGCCTGGCTGACACAGGTCCGCTTCGCCGGCCCGCTGCCGCAGAATGTCGACGCGACGCTAATCCTGCCCGCCGATGTCACCGACCAGAGCGGCCGCAAGCTGCAGAACCAGTCGAACTTCCCGCTGAAATTCCACATCGACCGCGCGCCGCCTTTGGTGAAATTCGCCGCCGAATTCGGGATTCTTGAAGCCGGCGAGGGCGGCGTATTGCCCGTCACCGTGCGCGGGGTCGAAAGCAGCCTCGTCCAGTCGAACCTCAAAATGCCCGCCGCGACGCTCAAGGTCGGCGACGACGACGCCGCGATCGCGCGCTGGCTCAAACGCGTCGAGGACGCTGACGACAGCGACTATCGCGAGGAAAAGAACGCCGCGGGCAAGGATGTCACGGTCAACTACACGGGCACCAAGTCAGTCTTCGACGGCGCGCCATCGGGCGGCGAACGCCGCAACCTTCAGCTAACCCCGCCGGGCGGCGGCAAGGAGTTCGAGGTCGTCGGCATTCCCCTGTCGGAAAAGGGCTTCCATGTCGTCGAGATTGCGAGTCCTGAGCTCGGCGCCGCGCTGCTCGGTCGCAAATCGACGCGTTATGTCGCGACCGCCGCGCTCGTCACCAATATGGCGGTGCATTTCAAATGGGGCCGCGAAGGTTCGCTCGCCTGGGTGACATCGCTCAATACGGGGCTACCCGTCGCGGGCGCCGAGATTCGCGTCTCCGACAGCTGCACCGGCCGCCTGCTCGCGCGCGGCATCGCCGACAAGGCGGGCCGCCTCGCCTTCCCCGGCGGCCTGCCGCAGCCCGAAACCTATTCGAGCTGCCGCGAAGACGCCGACCCGGCGAGCAGCGAAGGCCACGCGTTAATGGTCAGCGCGCGATCGGGCGACGATTTCAGCTTCACGCTCACCGACTGGGGCCGCGGCATCCGCCCCTATGACTTCGACTTGCCCTATGGCTGGTCGGAACGTGAGGATATCCTTCACACCGTTTTCGACCGCGCGCTCGTGAAAGCGGGCGAGACGGTCCACATGAAGCATATCCTGCGCCGCCCGGTCGGGCTCGGCTTCCGCACGCCCGAAGCGATGGCGGGCAAGCTCCGACTCGTCCACCGCGGCTCGGACACCGAATTCGAAATGCCCTTCGCGATTGCCGCGAGCGGCAGCGGCGACACGGTCTGGAATGTCCCCGCATCCGCCCCGATGGGCGATTATGAGCTCGTCTTCGTGACGAAGGACCCCAAAGGCGAAGGGGATGGCGAGGACAAGACGATCTGGTCGGGCCAGACGGTCAAGGTCGACGAATATCGCCTGCCGACGATGAAGGCGACGATCACCGGGCCAAAGACCGCGCTCGTCCGCCCCGCCGCAGTGCCGCTTAACCTCTTCGTCGGCTATCTCTCGGGCGGTCCCGCGCCGAACTTGCCCGTCGAACTGCGCACCAATTTCCGTGCGAGCTGGTCCCCGCCGGAGGATTATCGCGACTGGGATTTCGACGGCCAGCCGGTGAAGGAAGGCGTCGTCCAGCTCGACGACAGCGGCGACACCCCCTCGGCAGACCTGCCGCTCGCGCGCTCGGTGCCGCTCAAACTCGATGCCAATGGCGCCGCGACGACGAGCGTCACGGTCGATCAGCCGATCACCGAACCGACGCTGATGGCTGCCGAAATGGACTATGAGGATGCGAATGGCGAGACGCTGACGTCGAGCCGCCGCATCACCCTCTACCCCTCCGCGGTCCGGCTTGGCCTCAAGACCGACGGCTGGCTGATGCGCGACAATGACCTCCGCCTCAATTTCATCGCGCTCGACCTCGACGGCAAGCCGATCGCCGGCAAGCGCATCGCTGTCGCACTTTACAACCGCGAGATCATCACCGCGCGGCGCCGGCTGATTGGCGGCTTCTACGCCTATGACAACCAGATGCGCACGACACGGCTCGGAGCGACCTGTTCGGCGACGACCGACAAGCTCGGCCGCGCAAGCTGCGCAATGGCGCCCGGCGTCTCGGGCGAGGTCACCGTCGTCGCAACGACGCAGGATGCCGACGGTAACGAGGCGCGCGCGGTGCGCTCGGTCTGGCTCGCGGGCGACGACGACTGGTGGTTCGGCGGCGACAATGGCGACCGCATGGACGTGATCGCCGAAAAGCCGCGCTATGCTGCGGGCGATACCGCCAGTTTCCAGGTGCGCATGCCTTTCCGCGAAGCGACCGCGCTCGTCACCGTCGAACGCGAAGGCGTGCTGTCGAGCTTCGTCGTGCCGCTGAAGGGCACCAACCCCGTCGTGAAGGTCAAGCTGCCCGACACCTACGCACCCGACGTCTATGTCTCGGTGATGGCGGTGCGCGGGCGCGTGACCGGCGAAGAAAGCTGGTTCCGCAAGATGAAGCGCGCCGTCGGCTTCAAGATCGAAAATAGCGAGGGCGCTCCCCCGACCGCCCTCGTCGACCTTGCCAAGCCGGCCTATCGGATGGGCATCGCGCGCATCAAGGTCGGCTGGGAAGGCCATCAGCTCGGCGTCAAGGTCAAGGCCGACAAGGCGAAATATTCGGTTCGCGAAACCGCAAAGGTCGGCATCGAGGTCAAGACTCCCGACGGCAAGGCACCGAAAAACGCCGATGTCGCCTTTGCCGCAGTCGATGAAGCCTTGCTCCAGCTCGCCCCCAACGACAGCTGGGAACTTCTTTCGGCGATGATGGGCGAACGCACGCTCGACGTGCTCACCTCGACCGCGCAGATGCAGGTGGTCGGCAAGCGCCACTATGGCCGCAAGGCGCTCGAACCCGGTGGCGGGGGCGGTGGCGACCTGTCGGGGCTGACGCGCGAGGATTTCCGGCCCGTGCTGCTCTGGAAGGGCAATGTCCCGCTCGACAATAAGGGCCGCGCGACCGTCGACGTGCCGCTCAGCGACAATCTGTCAGGTTTCCGCCTCGTCGCGATCGCGACCGACGGATCGCAATATTTCGGCACCGGCGAAACGAGCGTGCGCACCGTGCAGGATCTCGGCGTCTTCGCGGGCATGCCCGAACTCGTCCGCACCGGCGACACTTACGATGCGCGCTTTACACTGCGCAACGGCACCGACCAGCCGATGGAGGTCACCGCGACCCCGACGCTGTCGCCCGCCGTCGCCACCGCCCCGCCGCTTACCGTCACCATCCCCGCCGGCGGCGCGGTACCGATCAGCTGGTCGATGACCGCGCCTGAACAAACCGGCCCGATCGAATGGACCGTCGATGCGGTGGCGAAAGGCGGCAAGGCGCGCGACCGCCTCGTCTTCGAACAGGTCGTCGAACCCGCGGTACCCGTCGAGACCTGGGCCGCCAGCCTTTTCCGCGTCGGCCCCGCGACGACGCTGCCGATCGCGATCCCCGCGGGCGCGCTGCCCGGAGGCTATGTCGATATCGCGCTTGCCGGCACGCTCGCGCCGCCGCTCACCGGCGTGCGCGATTATATGGCCGCCTATCCCTATACCTGTTTCGAGCAACAGACGTCGCGCGCCGTGGCATTGGGTGATGTCGGACGGTGGCAGGCGCTCGCGGGTGCGATGCCGACCTATCTCGATGACGACGGGCTGCTCCGCTACTGGCCGAACGAAAATCTCACCGGCTCGATCGAACTCACCGCCTATGTCATGAACGTGACTGCGGCGAACGGCTTCGCGATCCCCGAGGCATCAAAGGCGAAGATGGTCAAGGCATTGCAGGCGGTCGTCGAAGGGCGGCTGACGCGCAAGGGCTATGGCCCGTGGGATATCCGCCCCGTGCGGATCGCGGCGCTCGCCGCGCTCGCGCGTAACAATGCGTCGAGCGCCAGCCTCGCCGCCGCGATCGACGTCGCGCCCGCTGACATGGCGACGGGCACGCTCGCCGACTGGCTCGTCGCGCTCGAAAAGACGCCGGGCGTGCGGAACGCCCCCGCTCTGCGCACTGCGGCCGAGGCCGAGCTGCGCAAGCGCCTCGTCTACGAAGGCACGCGGCTCGACCTTGTCGACGACGCACGCGCGCCCTGGTGGATGATGACCAGCGGCGACGAAATGGCGATCAAGGCCTTGGAAGCCGTGCTCGGCCGCAAGGGCTGGGAGGATGACGCAGGCAAGCTGATGGTCGGCGTCGCGCAGCGCCAGCGCAAAGGCCACTGGGACACCACCCCCGCCAACGCATGGGGCGCGGTCACCGTCCGCCGCTTCGCCGAACTTTATCCGGCGAGCGCGATCACGGGTGTCACCAATGTCAGCCTTGCGGGCGCCACCGCGTCGCAAAGCTGGCCGCTTCCCGCCGAACCGGTTTCGCCGCTGCGCGTCGCGCTGAACGCCGCGACGATGAGCCTCGGCCACCAAGGCACCGGCACGCCCTGGGCGACCGTCAGTGTCAAGGCCGCGGTGCCCTTGAAGGAACCGCTAAACGCCGGCTACCGGATCAAGCGTTCGGTCAGCATCGTCAAGGCGGCGAACAAGGACCGGCTGACGCGCGGCGACGTGATCAAGGTGCGGATCGAGGTCGTTGCGGCCGCGGGCCGGACGTGGGTCGTGGTGAGCGACCCCATCGCCCCCGGCGCGACGATCGTCGGCAACCTCGGCGGCCAGTCCGAAATGCTCGGCAGCCAAGCCAGCGGATCGGGCGCGCAGCCGAGCTATGTCGAACGCGGCAAGGACAGCTGGCGCGGCTATTTCGGCTGGATGCCCGCGGGCACGCACGCGGTCGAATATGTCGTCCGCCTCAATGGCTCGGGCCGCTTCACCCTGCCGCCGACGCGCGTCGAGGCGATGTATTCGCCCGCTATCCGCGGCCAGTGGCCGAACGCGCCGATGACGGTAGCCAGCGTCGGGCAGTGACACGCATCCGCCCCTCCTTCCGCCGTTCGTGTCGAGCGAAGTCGAGACACCCCAAAGGCGCACGCGACCGATGGGCATCTCGACTTCGCTCGATAAGAACGGGAATTGAAGGGCCGGCGCGGTTTCTCCTCGAATAGAACGACCGATGGAATCTTCTCGCAAACGCCGCTGGCTTGACGCGCTGGCATGGGTGGCGCTCGCGGCGCTCATCCTCGTCACCGCCGCGCACCTCGCAACCAAACCGCCCGCGATGCCGGCATACGCCGACGTCCGCGCAAAATGGCAGCCCAGCGAAGCCTGGCTCTACGACCGTGACGGCCGCCTGCTCGACAGCGAGCGCGTCAATTTCGAGCGCCGCCGCCTCGCATGGGTGCCGCTGGACGATATCAGCCCCGCGGTCCGCGACGCCGTCGTGCAGAACGAAGACCGCCGCTTCTGGTCGCATGGTGGGGTCGATTGGCTCGCGGTCGCGAGTGCGGTGCGCACGCGCCTAGCGATAGGCGGCGGCGGCGACCGTTCGCGCGGCGCCTCGACGCTCGCGATGCAGCTTGCGGCCTTTCTCGACCCAAGCCTCGCGCAGCCCGGCCAGCGTGACTGGCGCACCAAGATCCGCCAGATGCGCGCCGCGCAGGCGCTCGCGGCAAACTGGTCGCACGAACAGATGCTCGAGGCCTATTTCAACCTCCTCCCGTTGCGGGGCGAAGCGCAGGGCATCGGCGCGGGCGCGCAAAGCCTTTTCGGCAAGACACCCGCCCAGATGAGCCGCACCGATGCCGCTCTCTTCGCGGGGTTGCTGCCCAGCCCCGCCGCGGGCGCCGAGGCGCTCGGCCGCCGCGCCTGCCGCATCGCGCACGCCAAGGATTGCAGCGCGATCCGCGCTGCCGCCGCGACGCTCGTTTCGGGTGAGCATGCTGCGCGTTTCGACCCTGCGCTCGCGCCGCACCTTGCCGTCCGCCTGCTCGACCAGCCCGGCAAGCGTGTCACCACCACCATCGACCGCCGCATCCAGACCGCGGCGATCGTCGCGCTGCGTCGCCAGCTTTCGGGGCTCGGCGCGGCGCGCGTGCGCGACGGCGCGGTCGTCGTGCTCGACAATGCCACCGGCGAAGTGCTCGCCTATGTCGGCGGCGTCGGTTTGAAATCGACCGCTGCGTCGGTCGACGGCGCCAATGCGCGGCGGCAGGCGGGATCGACGCTGAAACCGCATCTTTATGCGCAGGTGATCGAGCATGGCTGGCTCACCGCCGCATCGATCCTCGACGACAGCCCGGTCCAGCTCGACACCGCCTCGGGGCTCTACGTCCCCAAAAATTACGACCGCAGCTTTAAAGGCCCGGTCAGCGTCCGCCACGCGCTCGCCGCATCGCTCAACGTCCCCGCGGTGCGGGCGCTCGTCATCGACGACGTTCAGCAGTTCCGCGACCGCCTCTGGGCCCTCGGCTACCATGGCTTGGTCGAGGACGGCGAATATTACGGCTTCAGCCTCGCGCTCGGATCGGCCGAAGTGTCGCTGGTCGAACAGGCCAATGCCTTCCGCACGTTCGCCAATCAGGGTCGCTACTCTTCGGTTCGTTTTACACCGAAGGAAAAGGCGGGCGCCACGCACCAGATCGTCTCCCCCGCCGCCGCCTTCATTGTCGGCGACATCCTCGCCGACGCCTCCGCCCGCGCCGACGCCTTCGGCGCCGATAGCGCGCTCCGCCTCCCTTTCTGGGCCGCCGCCAAGACCGGCACCTCGAAGGGCATGCGCGACAATTGGTGCATCGGCTTCACCGACCGCTTCACCGTCGCGGTGTGGGTCGGCAATCTCGAGGGCGATTCGATGCGCGCCGTCTCGGGCACCTCGGGCGCGGCGCCGGTGTGGCGCGATGTGATGATGGCTCTCCACGCGGGCAGTCCCGGCAGGTCCCCCGCGATACCCGACGGGGTCGAGGCGCGCCGGATCAGCCTCCCCGGCACCCGCGAGCCCCCGCGCCGCGAATATTTCCTCGCCGGCACCGCGCAAAGCGAAATGGCCGCCGCGCCGCAAGCCGCGCGCCGCCCGCGCATCACCAGCCCGGTCAGCGGCAGTGTCTATGCGCTCGATCCCGACATCCCGTTGGACCGCCAGCGGCTCGCCGTCACCGTCAGCGGCTCGGTGACGGGATACCGGCTGATTCTCGACAAAAAGCCGCTCGGCGATGCCGATGGCGGTCAGCAAATCTTGCCGCGCCCGGGCAGCCATATGCTCGCGCTCGTCGATCCGGGCGGCCGGATGATCGACCGCGTGCGCTTTACGGTGCGATAAACTGCGTGTCACAGGTCTGAAATTAAGTTGCGCTGACGTGCAGAGCGGCTAGTCTACCCCGCCAGGAGAAGGGCCCGCACCGGGCCCCAAAGGGGACATCTACATGATATTTGGCCGCGTCAAACCACTCGACGCCATCTTGGCGACTGCCGAGAAAAAGTCGCTCCATCGAACGCTCGGAGCCTTCCAGCTCACCATGCTCGGTATCGGCGCCATCATCGGCACCGGTATCTTCGTCCTGACGGCCGAAGCCGCGCAAAAGGCAGGCCCCGGCATGATGTGGAGCTTTGTGATCGCGGGCCTCGTCTGCGTCGTCGCAGCGCTCTGCTATTCGGAGCTGGCCTCGATGGTGCCCGTTTCGGGCAGCGCCTATACCTATACCTACGCGGTGATGGGCGAACTGCTTGCCTGGACGGTCGGCTGGGCGCTCATCCTCGAATATGCGGTCGCCGCATCGGCCGTGTCGGTCGGTTGGTCCGGCTATTTCGTCGGATTGCTGGCGAATGCGGGCATTAACTTGCCGATGGAGCTGACGGTCGGGCCCTATGCGGGCGGCATCGTCAACCTGCCGGCGCTCGTCATCGCACTGCTCGTCACCTGGTTGCTGATGATTGGCACCACCGAAAGCGCGCGCGTGAATGCCGTACTTGTGGTTATCAAGGTCACCGCGCTGACCTTGTTCATCATCCTGACGCTGCCCATGATGAAGGGCCAGAATTTCGATCCCTTCATGCCCAACGGCTGGTTCGGCCAGATGGCGGGGCTCGGCGCGGTCGGCGCCGCGGCCTCGATCTTTTTCGCCTATGTCGGTTTCGACGCGGTCTCGACCGCTGCCGAGGAAACCAAGAACCCGCAACGGAATGTCCCCATCGGGCTCATCGCCTCGCTCGGCATCTGCACCGTCTTCTACCTCCTCGTTGCCGCTGGCGCGATCGGCACGATGGGCGCCCAGCCGGTGAACGGTGCCGCCGGCGAGATTCTCTCGCCCGGTTCAACGGCGCTCGCCGAGCGCTGCGCTTCGCTCGCCGCTATGGGCCAGGAGCCTCTGGTCTGCTCGCGCGAGGCGCTGGCGCACGTCCTGCGCGAAGTCGGCTATCCCGCGATCGGCAATGCGATCGGTATCGCCGCCTTCCTGGCGCTGCCCTCGGTCATCCTGATCATGCTGTTTGGCCAGACGCGGATTTTCTTCGTGATGGCGCGCGATGGGCTGCTGCCCGAAAAGCTCGCGACGATCCATCCGAAGTGGAAGACTCCGCACGTCGTGACGATGATCACCGGCGTTGCCGTCGCTTGCTTCGCCGCTTTCCTGCCGGTCGGCAAGCTTGCCGACATTTCGAACTCGGGAACGCTTTTCGCCTTCTTCATGGTGGCGATCGCAGTGCTGATCTTGCGCATCAAGGATCCGGGCCGCCATCGGCCGTTCCGCACGCCGCTGGTCTGGGTGGTTGCGCCGCTCGCCGTCCTCGGCACGCTCGGCCTTTACCTGAACCTGCCCTTTGATGCGAAGATGGTTCTGCCGGTCTGGGGCGCCATCGGCCTCGTTCTCTATTTCCTCTATGGCTACCGCAAGAGCCACGTCGGCCGTGGCATCGTCGAGGTCCACGAGGACGACAGCGACGCCCCGCCGCCGCCGGTCCCACCGGCACCGTCGTTCAACTGACGGCTCGGACGATCAAAAAGGGAAAGGGGGCTTCGGCCCCCTTTCTTTTTTGCCAAGTGCGTGAAACGGTTCGCGCCGGCTAGCGACCGATTGCTGCCGTTCCTCCCCGGCTGGGGAAGGAAAGTCCGCTCATCACCACCCCAATGCCGCCGGTCACCGCTTGACCGACCCGCGCACCGCTCAAAAAATGCCCGCCGCTATGCCCTCGGCCAGTGCGGCGCCAAGGTCGCGCGCTTCGGCGAGGCGATTTTCGGCGATCGTCTTGGGCGCGAGGATCGCTTCGGGTGTCTGCGCGGCGGTGTTCACGATCAGCGGGTCGGCGACGCGCTTCAGCCGCCAGCCGGTCGCGATACGGTCGAGCTGGCGCTGGGCGTTCTCGCCGTCGGAACCGGCGCAGATGATCGTCGCATAGGGTCGGCCTTCGAGCCTGCCGAGGCAGGGGTAATAGCAGCGGTCGAACATCTCTTTCATCGTACCCGACAGCGCGGACAGATTTTCGGGGCCGACGAAGAGATAGCCGCCGGCGGCGCGCAGCAGCTCCGGGGTGACATCGTCCGCCGCGACAAGCCGGGCGCCGGCCGCTCCGTCGGTCGCCGCCTCCGCCAGCGCGCGGCTGCCGCCGGTGCGGCTGTGCCAAATGACAAGAAGTTTACATTCTTCCATGCGCCGATCCTCTATCCTGCCTCCGCCGGCATCGCCGACCCCTCGCTTGCCAAGCCGCGCGGCGCGGCGCAAGCTGGGCGCCAACAGGGGAGAGAGACGATGCAACGACTGACCACCGTGATGCTCGCGGGTTGCCTGCCGTTCGCGGCGCTCGCACAAGATGCCGCGAGCGAGGCGACGCGGACCGCGCAGGCGGAAGTCGCTGGGCGGCTGCCGCTAGGCGATCCACGCGACGAGGCCAATGCCCGGCGCGGAAAGCTGGCCGAAATTCCAGAAGGCGTGATCCTCGACAAGAATGGCAAGACGATATGGGACCGGCGGTCCTACGCGTTTCTCGACGCCCCCGAGGCGCCCGACACCGTGAATCCGTCGCTGTGGCGACAGGCGCGGCTGAACGCGGTGCATGGTCTGTTCGAAGTGGTGCCGGGCAAGATCTGGCAGCTGCGCGGCTACGATCTGTCGGTGATGACGATCATCCGCGGCAAGACGGGATGGATCGTCGTAGACCCGCTCTTGTCCGAAGAAGCCGCGGCGGCGAGCTGGAAGCTGTTTGCCGACACGGTCGAGGCGAAATCGGGCAAGCTGCCGATCCGGGCCGTAATCTTTAGCCACAGCCATAGCGACCATTTCGGCGGTGTCGGCGGGATCGTCAGCCCCGAGCAGGTAAAGAAGGCCCATATCCGCATCATTGCGCCGCACGGTTTTTCGGAGGAAGCGACGTCGGAGAATATTCTTGCCGGCACCGCGATGGGGCGGCGTGCGCTCTATATGTTCGGGTCGATCCTGGCCCCCGGACCCACCGGGCAGGTCGATACCGGGCTGGGGCCAAAACTGTCGTCGGGAACGATCGGCTATATGGAGCCGACCGAAACCGTGCCCGAACAGGGCGGGACGCTGACGATCGACGGGCTGGAGTTCGATTTCCTCGACGCGGGCGGGACCGAGGCACCCTCGGAGTTTGTTTTCTATATCCCCGCCTACAAGGCGCTGCACACGACCGAGGTGGTGACCCACAATCTCCATAATATCCTGACTCTGCGCGGCGCGCAGGTGCGCGACGCGCTGCGCTGGTCGAAGGTGATCGACGCGATGCTGCTCAAATGGGGCGGCTCGGCCGAGGTCGCGATGGCGTCGCATCATTGGCCAACCTGGGGCGCAGGCGAGGTGACGGCGCTGCTCGCGAACCAGCGCGACGCATACCGCTATGTCCACGACCGCACGCTGTTCCTCGCGAACCGCGGCGCGACGTTGCACGAATTGGCCGATCAGACGGCAGAGGCGCCGGTGCAGGGGCGGGATTTCTCGACGCGGGGCTATTATGGCACGCTCAACCACGACATGAAGGCGGTCTATCAGCGCTATTTCGGCTGGTGGGACGGCAACCCGGCGAATTTCAACCCGTTGCCGCCCAAACAATCGGCACCCAAATATGTCGCGCTGGCGGGCGGCGCGGATAAGCTGCTCGCGGCGGGGCAGGCGGCGGTGGCTGCGGGCGATTATCGCTGGGCGGCCGAGCTGCTGAACAAGCTGGTGTTCGCCGAACCCGATAACCGGGAAGCACGCGCCGCGCTCGCATCGGCCTATGACCAACTCGGCTACCAGGCCGAATCGGGTGCGTGGCGGAACTATTATCTCGCCGCGGCCGCGACGCTGCGCGGTACCGCGATCGAAAGCCTGTCGGGCAACGGACAGAGCCGCAGCTTCGTCAGCGCCATCCCGACTGCCGTCTTCTTCGACGCGCTCGCAACGCGCTTCGACGCCGCGAAGGGCGCGGCACTGAAGGGGACGTTCCAGTTCATACTGCCCGACAGCAAGGAGACGGTCGCCGTCGTCGTGGGCGGCGGGGTCGAGGTGCCGCGCCACGGCGTCACCGATGCCGCACCGACGGCGACGATCACGCTCGACCGCAAGACGCTCGACGATGTGATGCTGGGCGCGGCGCAGTTCCCGGCGCTGATGCAGTCGGGCGCGATCCGCATCGATGGTGACCGCGCGGCGTTCATGTCATGGTTCGCGCTGCATCCGCCCGCCGACCCGCGCTTCAATGTGGTTGTCCCATAGGGCAGCCAGCTCTCGAATCCGCTCGCATCGAACGAAGTCGAAATGCCGGTCGTCGGCACACGACCTCACGGTGTCTCGACTTCGCTCGACGCGAACGGAATTCTAGGTGTCAGTCGCCGGCGATATCTTTAAAGACAAGCTCATGACCGATACCGCCACTGCCGCGCACCCGACCGATCCCTTCGACGCAGAGGCGATCAACGCCGCCGAAGGGCTCGACCACGTCGATCCTGCCTATGCGCAGGTGCTCCGCATCACGACCGCGCTCAACCTGATCCCGCTTGCGATCGCGGCGAGCGTCTTCGACTATCTGCTGATCCGCCATATCGAGGGACCCTATGGGTTGATCACCGCGCTCGCCTGGCTGGCCGCGATCGTGATGATCGTCAGCTTTCCGTCGCGGCGCATGCAGCGCTGGGGATACAAGATCGGCGAGGGACAGCTCCGCGTCGCGCGCGGCTGGCTGTTCCGCACCGACACGATCGTGCCCTTTGTGCGCGTCCAGCATATCGACGTCGGGCAGGGGCCGGTCGAGCGCCTCTTCGGCCTGTCGCACCTGATCGTCCACACGTCGGGGACGCACAACAGCACGGTGACGCTGCCCGGCCTGCGCAGCGACCTCGCCGCCGCGATGCGCGAGACGATCCGCCGCCATATCCAGACCGACTTCGCATGAACGACGCCGCCGCGACAACGACGGTCGAAGCCGAGCCGGACTGGCAGCGGTTGCACCCCGCGACGCTCGCGCTCGCGGTCGTCGAGCTGGGGCCGCGCTCGCTGCAATTCCTCCCCGCCGTCGCCGCCTTGGGTTTTACCGGCAACTGGGTCTGGATCGTGCCTGCGATCGGCGCCTTTCTCCTCATCTCACTCGCCGCGGCCTGGTTCCAGTGGCTGCGCTTCCGCTTCGTCGTCGGCGACGGTGAGGTGGTGATCGAAAGCGGCGTCTTTTCGCGCCAGCACCGCACCATCCCGTTCGACCGCATCCAGGACGTCAGCATCGAACAGGGGCTGGTGTCGCGCGCTCTCGGCATCGCCAAGGTCGGGTTCGAAACGGGCGCAGGGGGCAAGGAGAATGACGCGAGCCTCGACGCGATCGCCCTCGACGCAGCGCAGGCGCTGCGCACCACGATCCGCGCGCATCGCAGCAGCGCGGTTGCCGCGCCCGCCGCCGCTCCCGATTCGCCCGAGGCGGCGGGGCCGGCCGACGACCGGCTGCTCTTCGCGATGGGGCCGGGGCGGCTGCTGATCGCCGGCCTGTTCAATTTTTCGCTCGCGGCGCTGGCGGTGGTCGGCGCGGGCATGCAGTTTTTCGACAACCTGCTGCCGTTCGATTTCAACATCTTCAACCCGATGGACTGGATCGACATCGCCGAGGATTACGGGCTCGACCAATGGCTGCTCGCGCACCGCTGGATCGCGGCAGTGGGCGGCATCGTCTCGCTGCTGCTGATCGGTTTCGCGAGCGGGATCGTAACGATGGTCTTTGCCAACTGGGCGTTCCGGCTGACGCGCGAGCCGCGCGCTCTCCGCCGCACGCGGGGCCTCACAACGCGCACCGACGTCGCGGTGCCGGTGAAGCGCGTGCAGGCGGCGATCTTGGTCACCGGGTGGCTGCGCCAGCGTTTCGGTTGGCACGAACTGCGCCTGCAAAGCCTTGCCAGCGATGGCGAGAAGGAACGCGATCATCAGGTGGTTCCCTTTGGCAAGCTGGGCGAAGTTGACCCGGTGCTCGCCGAGGTCGCGATCGCGCGGCCCGATGCCGACACCGCCTGGCAGCACAGCCACCGGATCATCGCGCTCGGCGGTCTGGTCGGCGCGCTCGGCGCGACGACCGGCGGGCTAGTCGCGGTCTCGCTCGGGCAGCCGCTCGGCTGGTTCGGCCCGCTCGCAGGTCTGTTGATCGCCGCCGGATCGCTGGTCGGCGCGCGCTTCCACCGCTGGACCGACATGGGCGATCAGGTCGCGATTCGCCGCGGGCTGTGGACACCCAAGATGACCCTGCTGCCTCACGCGTCGGTGCAGAGCATCGACCTCAAGACCGATTTCATCCTCCGCCCGCTCGGCCTCGCAACGCTCGTTTTCGGCGTTCCCGGCGGCAGCTCGCTGGCGAGCCACGAAATTCCCGCGATCCCGATCGAAACCGCCCGCAGCCTGCGCGACCGCATTCTCGCGGCGAGGGCCCGGCGATGACCGACGCGGCGCTGGGTATCACCCGTTCGATCCTCGGTCAGCCGTGGCATTGGCGGCGGATGAGCGCCGACACCGGGGCAGAGAATCTCGCGCCCGACGACCTCGTCACGCAATTGCTGCTCGCGCGCGGGGTGCCGCGCGACGACCTCGACCGGCAGCGGACGCCGACGCTGCGCGGGTTCATGCCCGATCCGTCGTTGTTCCGCGACATGGACGCCGCCGCCGCGCGGCTGGCCGACGCGGTCGAAAAGGGCGAAGCGGTCACCATCTTCGGCGATTATGATGTCGACGGCGCGACCTCGGCGGCGCTGCTCGTGCGGCTGCTGCGCGCGCTCGGCCTGCCCGCGGGCGCTTATATCCCCGACCGCCTGATGGAAGGCTATGGCCCCTCGGGCGCCGCGCTGGTCAAGATCGGCGAGGCTGGGTCGAAGCTGGTCGTCACCGTCGATTGCGGCGCGCAGGCGTTCGATGCGATCGCCGAGGCCAATGCCGCCGGGGTCGAGGTGATCGTCGTCGACCATCACCAATGCGCGACCACGCTTCCCGCGGCGCTGGCGCTGGTGAACCCCAACCGGCTCGACGAGGACGCGGACGCGGCGATCCACGGCAATCTGGCGGCGGTCGGGGTCGCCTTTCTGCTCGGCGCGGCGCTGCTCCGGACGCTTCGCGCGCGCGGCTTTTTCGCGAATCGCGACGAGCCCGCGCTGATCGACCTGCTCGACCTTGTCGCGCTCGGCACCGTCGCCGACGTCGCGCGGCTGACCGGGTTCAACCGCGCACTCGTCACGCAAGGGCTGAAGGTGATGGCCCGACGCGGCAATATCGGCCTTGCCGCGCTGATGGACGCCGCGCGCCTCACCAAGCCGCCGGGCGCGAGCGATATGGGCTTTGCGCTCGGCCCGCGAATCAATGCCGGCGGCCGCGTCGGCAAATCGGACCTTGGCGTGCGGCTACTGACGACTTCGGACCCGCAGGAAGCGGCCGAAATCGCGCAGGAACTCAACCGGCTCAACGAGGAACGGCGCGCGATCGAGGCTGCCGTGCTCGAACAGGCGATCGACGCGAGCGCGGCGTGCGGCAATGCCCCCGTCGCGATCGTCGCGGGCCAGGGCTGGCACCCTGGCGTGATCGGCATCGTCGCCGGGCGGCTGAAGGAGAGGCTGCACCGCCCCGCGATCGTGATCGCGCTCGACGAGGATGGCGTCGGCAAGGGGTCGGGACGCTCGATTGGCGGCGTCGACCTGGGCGCCGCGATCCTTGCTGCGAAAGAGAGCGGCCTGCTCGTCGCGGGTGGCGGCCATGCGATGGCGGCGGGGTTGACCGTCGCCGCCGACAAGGTCGACGCGCTCGGCGCCTTCCTGAACGACCGGCTCGCCGCCGACGTCGAGCGCGCGAGCGGCGACAAGCCGCTGCTGATCGACGCGGTGCTCGCGCCGAGGGGCATTAATCCGCTGTGGTGCGACGCGATCGAAAGCGCCGGGCCCTATGGCGCCGGCTGGCCCGCGCCGCGCGTCGCGACCGGGCCGGTGCGAATCGTCGAATCGGGGATCGTTGGCACCGACCATGTCCGGCTAATTGTGTCGGGCGACGATGGCGCGCGGTTCAAGGCGGTCGCGTTTCGCAGCGCGGAGACCGAGTTGGGGCAGACGCTGCTGAACGCCCGCGGGCGCAAGCTGTGGCTCGCGGGCCGCGCGAAACGCGACGATTGGGGCAGCCGGCCCGCCGCCGAACTACATCTGGAGGATGCAGCCTGGGCCGATTGAAGGCGGGTCGCCGGCCGGTCGGCATGCCGCGACGCAACATTTTTGCGTGCGACCGCGCCACCGCGCTTGACCGCACCGGAAGGCCCGTCTAAGGCGCCCGCTCACCGATCAGACGGCCCCTTCGTCTAGCGGTCTAGGACGTCGCCCTTTCACGGCGAAAACACGGGTTCGAGTCCCGTAGGGGTCACCATCGGTCACGGGAGCGGTCGGCTCCCCGTTCTGCAAAATCTCCGACCCTCAAGGCCCCTTCGTCTAGCGGTCAGGACGCGGCCCTCTCACGGCTGAAACACGGGTTCGATTCCCGTAGGGGTCACCAGTTTCGCATATTCGTCGCATCATCGATTGACGCGCCCGCTCCGGCATTTAGTATACGATATGCGCCGGCGCCGTGCGGCGCCGTCCGCCCCGAAATGCCGATCACTGCGCGGGCGGATCGCGACATGCCGAAGGAAAAGCGATGACGTTTCTGACCCTGGCCCTGCTCGCCATGCAGCCGGCCACCCCGGCTACGCCTCCGGCCGCCGCGCCGCCGAAATGGGCGACGAAGGAAAGCGACGTCACGATCCGCGATGTCCGCTTCCGATCGGGCGAGGCGATGCCGGCGGTGCGAATCCATTATACGACCCTCGGCACGCCGCACCGAAATGCCAAGGGCGAGATCGACAATGCGGTGATGATCCTCCACGGCACAGGCGGCAGCGGCAAGCAATTCCTGCAACCGCAATTCGCCGACGAACTCTACGGCCCAGGCCAGCCGCTCGACATCGATCGCTATTATATCATCCTGCCCGACAATATCGGTCATGGCGCCTCGTCGAAGCCGTCGGACGGGCTCCGCATGAAATTTCCCCGATATGATTATGCCGACATGGTCGAATTGCAGCACCGGATGCTCACCGAGGGACTGGGTATCACGAAGCTGCGCCTGATCATGGGTACATCGATGGGGTGCATGCACGGTTTCATCTGGGGCGAGGCCTATCCCGATTTTGCGCAGGCGCTGATGCCGCTGGCGTGCCAGCCGGTCGAGATTGCGGGATTGAACCGCATGTGGCGCCAGATGCTGATTGACGGGATCAAGGCCGACCCGGCGTGGATGGGCGGCGAGTATAAAAGCCAGCCACATCTGGGCTTGCGCACTGCGGCGTCACTGTCCGTGGTCGCGGGCGGCGCGCCGCTGAACCTTCAGAAAAATTATCCTACGCGCGATGCCGCAGCCACCTATGTGCGCGAACGGGTCGCGCGCGATATCGCGAACCGTGACGCCAACGACATGATCTATCAGTTCGAATCGTCGCGGACCTATAATCCCTGGCCCCATCTCGAAAAGATCACCGCGCCGATGACGTGGATCAACTCGGCCGACGACTTCATCAATCCGCGCAACCTGGACATTCCGCAGCAGGCGCTAAAACGGATGCCCAATGCGCGCTTTCGCCTGATCGCCGAAAGCGACGCCACGCGCGGCCATGGCACGCACACCTGGGCGGTCCATTGGAAGGCCGACCTGATCGACCTCCTTGCGCGGAGCGGCGGCTAGAGCGCGGAAGAAAGCGACCGATTGCAGAGGTTTATCCTCCTCGCGGCGAAGCCATGGAGAGGGGGGCGACGCCGCAGGCGCCTCGAGAGCGCGGCGACGTCGCGCTGGTCGCTCCTCCGTCAGCACTCCGCGCCTGCACGTCCTGATTGTCGTCCATCGCCTCGAGCCGCCGCCAGCGTTCGGCATTCGCCGCCGCCGCTGGCATTTTCGCCTGCCGCGCCTCGACCTCAGCACATTTCGCCAGATGTTTCCGCCGATAATCGCCGATAATGTAATTTGCGCGAACGCTGCGCAGTACATCCTTCTCCACGATCAGCGCGACCAGCTCGTCGGGCAGGTTGCGGCGTAATCACGAAGATCTGGCGATGCGCCGTCGCGCCGCATGTCCGCGGTCCGGTGCCGCTTCCCTTTCGCTCGCTTCCCTTTCGGCGAAGCGCGGCTCGACCAGTTCATCGCCGGCGGCGGGGTCAGCCTCCCGGGTTTCAACGCCGCGCTGCCCGAAATCGCTGCGGCGCCGTAAGATTTTCCGTCATCCTGACCACTGGGGCGGCCGTAGCGATATGGTCACCCCCCTTTCTGGGCCGGGATGTCCCTTCAATCGCCCGCGATGCGCACACCGTCGACGCGGCGCGCGATGTGCCACGGGTTGGCGGGCTTCAGCGCCGCCGGCAGCAGGCTTTCGGGCAGGTTCTGATAGCTGACCGGGCGCAGGAAGCGTTCGATGGCGAGCGTGCCGACCGAGGTGCTGCGACCGTCGGACGTCGCGGGATAGGGCCCGCCGTGCACCATCGCGTGACACACTTCGACCCCCGTCGGCCAGCCGTTGGCGAGAATGCGTCCGACCTTGCGTTCGATTAGTGGCAGCAGCCGCGCCGCCAGCACCTCGTCGTCGGCGTCGAGCTGGAGCGTGGCGGTGAGCTGGCCCTCCAGCCCCGCGACGACCGACGCCACCTCGTCGATATCGCGGCACCGCACGATGATCGAGGAAGCGCCGAACACTTCATGGCCAAGCGCGGCATCGCCGCCGAAGGTCGCCGCGTCGGTGACGAACAGCGCCGCGCAGGCGCCGGGGCCATCGGCGCCGCGGGCGGCAAGCTGCGTTCCCTGATGTCCTTCGAGCGCCGCGACCCCGCTTTCAAAGCTCGCGTGGATCGCGGGGGTGAGCATCGTCGCCGGCGCAATGCCCGCCAGCGCCGCGCCTGCCGCCGCGACGAAGCGGTCGAAGTCGGGGCCGCCGATTGCGACCAGCAGCCCGGGGTTTGTGCAAAATTGCCCCGCACCCATCGTCAGCGACTGGGCGAAGGCTTCGCCCAGCGTGTCGGCGCGATTTTGCAGCGCGGCAGGAAACAGGATGACGGGGTTGATGCTGCTCATTTCGGCATAGACGGGGATCGGCTCGGCGCGCGCGGCTGCGATGCGCATCAGCGCAAGTCCGCCGCTGCGCGACCCGGTGAAACCGACCGCCCTGATCCGCGGATCCGCGACGAGCGCGGCGCCGAGCGCGTTCGACGGTCCGGGGAGATAGGAAAAGACGCCTTCGTGTAGGCCGCAGCTTGCGACCGCCGCGCGGATCGCGCGCGCGACCAGTTCGCCCGTGCCGGGATGTGCGGGGTGGCCCTTGACGACGACGGGACAGCCGGCGGCAAACGCCGACGCCGTGTCGCCGCCGGCGACCGAGAAGGCGAGCGGGAAATTGCTCGCGCCGAACACCGCCACCGGGCCGAGCGCGACATGGCGGCGGCGCAGGTCGGGGCGCGGCAGCGGCGCGCGATCGGGCATCGCCGGGTCGATCGTCGCATGCAGCCAGTCGCCCGCGCGCACGAAGGCGGCGAACATCCTGAGCTGTCCTATCGTGCGGCCGCGTTCCCCTTCGAGCCGCGCGCGCGGCAGGCCGCTCTCGGCCATCGCGCGCTCGATCAGCGCGTCGCCGATCGCGGCGATACCGTCGGCGATCGCCTCCAGAAAGGCGGCGCGTTCGCCAGGAGCGGTTTCGGAAAAGCTCGCGAAGGCGGCGTCGGCGAGTACGCAGGCACGGTCGACATGTCCAGGATCGGCCGCGGCGAACTTAGGTGCCATCGCCTCGCCGGTCGCGGGGTCGACCGCGGCAAAACTTTCCGCCGCGCTATCTTCGGCCGCGCCGATCAGTATCGAACCAGCAATCATATATCGTCCTTCATCGTTCCCGGGGGAGGAATGGGGTCGGCGAGGCCCTGGCTGTTTTCGTCGTGGTGGGCGATTCCGCGGAGAGTGTCTCGTCGCATCGTATACGATTTTGGTCAAGTCGCGGCGACTGTTTCCGCAATGGCGCGAAAACCGATCGACCTGCGCTGGGCCTGCGGCGTCGCGTACGGCAGCATCGCCCGGTGAGTGACGCCGGGGGCCATATCCATCTCGTCCTGCCCGACCCGATCGAGCGTGCAGCCTGTTTTCGCCTGCTCGCGGGCGGCGGCGGGCGCATCGTTCGCAGCTTTGCAAGCGCCGACGACTGGATCGACGCCGGCGCCGACCGCGACGGCGGCATCCTGCTCTTTCACTGGCGCCAGCCGGGCCGGATGAGCGGTGCGGCGCTGCTTGAGCGCGTTGCGGGACGCGCGGGAACGACGATCTTCGTCGCCGCCGATCGGCTCGATATCGTCGAATCGCGCGCGATCCTTCGCGGCGGAGCACAGGACCTGCTGCCCGCGCCGCTCGATCCGGGCCTGGTTCGCCGGGCGATCGACCGGTCGCTCGGCGACTGGCGTCTGCGGCAGGACCGGCTGGCGCGGCATCGCGAGGCCGAAGAACGGCTGGCGGCGCTGACGCCGCGCGAACGCGACATATTGGACGCTATCGCGGCGGGGCTCGGCAACAAGGCAATCGCTCGGCAGCTCGCGCTCAGCCCGCGGACGGTCGAGGTGCATCGCGCGAATATCATGCGCCGCGCGGGCGCGGGCAATGTCGCCGAATTGCTGCGCCTGCGCTTCATCGCCGAATATGCCGACGCCCCCCCGGCCAATCCGGTCCGTTTCGGTGCATGATCGCGGTGTCCCCCGGCCGATGCGGCTGCAAAGCTCCTATAAGGATGATGAACGGCGCACCGCCTTTGAGTTGGTCCCCATGGGCGCTGCCGTTCATCCGCGCGGGGTCAACCCCACCTGACCCCGCGCCACCGACAGGGCCGGCGGAGACGTTCCTCTCCGTCGGCCCTATTGCAGTCCGGTGACGAGCCCGCGCTGTTCGGCACGGCCCATCGACAGCAGCACGGGGTCGGCCGCCTGCCGCGCGGCGAAGTCGGCCTTGCTCGCGATCCCCTGCCAGCCGATACCGATCAGCGACTGCGCGATCGCGCCGCCCAGCGTGTCGCCCGGGCCGGGCAGGATCACGACGTCGGGCGCATATTCGCGCATCGCCACCTGCACCGACAGCGCGAAATCATAGGGCGCGAGGATCTGGTGCCCGAAGCTGTAATCCCACAGGTCGGCGGAGTCCGACGAAAAGCGGCGCCAGACGTGGCCGCGGCCGTCGACCATCGGCAGCGCGGGACGCCCGAACAGCGAGGGCGGCAGTTCGGCCTTCGCCTTGTCCGAGCTGCCGAACATCAGCGGCGTGTGGAAGGGGCCGTGCCCCGCAAGGCGCAGCGGATCGCGCCCCGGCGTCGGCGGCGCTTCGGCGAGCAAGGCGGCAAGGCCTTCCTCATTGCCAGCGAACACCAGCATCCCGGCGAGATCGATCGACAGCGCCAGCGTGTGGTTCGCGCGAACGTTGATATCGGCGACAAGGTCGAACAGCCTCTCGCGAAGGCCGGGGACCGGACGCCAACCCTCGTCGACCACCTGCAGCAATATCTGCCCGCCGGGGCCGTGCGTCTGGCTGTTAAGCCCCATCGCGTTCGCGATACGGAACCCGTCTTCGATCGATACCGCGCCGCCGAGCGCGAGCGCGCTGTACCAGCCCATCGAATTGCCCGCCACGGCAACTACGTCGAACGTGTCGCGGTCGATACTGAGCCAGTCGAGCGCGGTCGCAGCATAGATCAATGGCGCCGCCACATCGCCGCGCATATGCGTCGAAACGCTGAAGCGGTCGGCGCCGTCGAGCTCGGTAACGGTCGGCTGGCCGCGGTCGCGGCGCTGGGCATCGAAGTTCGCGATCTGCGCGGCGAAGCGCGCGCCGTGCAGCCGCCCGATACTGCCGAGTTCGCTCTTGCCATAGGTTCCGCGCCCCGGCGCGACGACCAGCGCGGTCTTGCGCGCGCTCATGCCAGAAGCTCCTTCGCGGCGGCATAGATCGAATCGCGGCTCGGCAGCGTCAGCGTCGCCGCCTTGCCGAGCGGGATGAAGCTGTCGTCGGCGGCAATCCGCTTCAATTTCTTCTCGGGTGTGCGTTCGACGAAGGTCGCCATCAGCGCCTCGCTCTGCGAGCCGGTGATGCGGCATTCGTCGACGATCAGGATGCGCTTCGCATCGCCGACGGCCGCCACCAGTTTCTCTTCGTCGACCGGGCCGAGCCAACGCAGATCGATGACGCGCGCTTTCACGCCATCGGCGGCGAGCAATTTCTCGGCCTGCCGCGAGAGATAATATCCATTGCCATAGGTGACGATCGCGAGGTCGCTGCCGTCGCCATGGACACCGACGTCGCCGAAGGCGATCGGCGCGCCCACGCCCGGCGCCTCGTAGACGCTGGTCCACAGGCCGTCGCCCTCTTCGTGGAGGTCGCGGGTCATATAGAGCGCGATTGGTTCGACGAAGACGACGACGCGCTGCTCCTCGCGCGCCAACCGTACGCATTCGCGCAGCATCGCCACCGCATCGCGCCCGTTCGACGGCACCGCGAGGATGACGCCCGGAATGTCGCGAAAGACCGCGAGGCTGTTGTCGTTGTGGAAATGCCCGCCGAACCCCTTTTGATACCCCAGCCCCGCGATGCGGATCACCATCGGGTTGGTATATTGGCCGTCGGAAAAGAAGCTCAATGTCGCTGCCTCGCCGCGGATCTGGTCCTCGGCATTGTGGACATAGGCGAGGAACTGGATTTCGGGCATCGGCACGAACCCATTGTGCGCCATGCCGATCGCAAGCCCGAGGATCGCCTGCTCGTCGAGCAGCGTGTTGATCACGCGCGACGAACCGAAGCGCTGGTGGAGCTTGGCGGTGACGTTGTAGACGCCGCCCTTGGGCCCGACATCCTCGCCCATCACGGCGATTTCCTTGTGCGCGAGCATCAGGTCTGCGAGCGCCCAGGAGAGCAGCCGCGCCATGTGCATCGGCTTGTCCATCTGGCCCGCGTCGCTGCCGAACATTGCCTTGCGGTCCTCGCCCGACGGCGTGTTCGCGCGCGTCAAATCGCGCTTCGGTGGGATCAGGCTTTGCATAACCTGCGCCGGCGTCGTGATCTTCGGGCGCAGGATCGCGGCCTCGGCCTGTCGCGCCAGCGTCGCGCCGATCTCCTCATAGGCTTCGGCGATCTCGCCGGGCGTCATCCAGCCCTGCTCGGCCATCAGCGCCGCGCCCTTCAGCAGCGGATCGCGCGCTTCGTCGGCCTCGATCAACGCCTTGGGAAGATAGGCGCCCTGCACGTCAGAACCGGCGTGACCGTAAAGCCGCACCGTCGCCATGTGCAGGAACACCGGCTTGCGCGTGCGCCGCGCATAGTCGGCGGCTTCTTTCGCGCCGGAATAGGCCGCGGCGAGGTCGGTGCCGTCGCACTGGATATAATGGAGCCCCGCGCGGTGGCGGAACTGCGCCTCGATCCAGCCCGTCGGGGTGCGCGTCGAAATGCCGATGCCATTGTCCTCGCACAGGAAGATCAGCGGCATGGGAGAACCCTGGAACGCCGCCCAACCCGCGGTGTTGAACGCCCCCTGCGCGGTCGAATGGTTCGCCGAGGCGTCGCCGAAGCTGGTGAGCACCACCGCATCGTCGGGCAGCGGCAAATCCTTCATCCCTTGCCGCCGCGCAATCCCGATCGAAAAGGCCGCCCCGACCGCCTTGGGAAGGTGTGAGGCGATCGTCGAGGTTTGCGGCGGGATGGCCAGCGGTTTCGAGCCGATGACCTTGTGCCGGCCGCCGGAAATCGGATCCTCGGACGAGGCGGCGAAGCTCAGCAACATGTCCCATGTCGGGGTACCGCCCGGAAGCTGGCGTGCGCGATGGAGCTGAAAGGCGTTCGAGCGATAGTGGAGGAACGCCATGTCGGTAACGCGCAGCGCCGCGGCGACCGCGGCATTGCCCTCGTGCCCCGACGATCCGATCGTGTAGAAACCCTCGCCGCGCGCCTGAAGGTGGCGCGACAGCCGGTCCATCTGGCGGCTGGTGAGCTGCGACAGGAAGATATCGGTTGCCTCGGCGCGCGACAGGCCCGCTGCCGTCGGATCGGGCGCGTCGGCCCGGCCGGGCAAGCGTCCCGCCGCCAGCGCCGCTAGGAATTTTTCATGTACCGCTTGCGCCGCGTCCACCTGTCTCTCCTATATCGCGGCGCTGGTTACGAGCGTAACGAACCGGCCGATTTCGCCGCGCGCTAGAACGGGGCCGCCCGGCGCGCAAGCATCTCTTGCCTTGCCTCACCCGCTCGCGCTACCACCATTGCCGATGAACGACCGGGGCGGGACCACAATTTCAACATGATATCCTTGTGGATCGCACAAGCCTCGACCGCGTCGGACCCGCACAGTGCGGGATGGCTGGTCGATCCCGAACTGGTCGATCCCGCCTATAGTCAGACGATCGCGGGGGGCGAGATCCAGACCGGCTTCCCCCCGCCACCGCCACCGCCAGACGTACCCGAATGGCTGAAGTCGCTGACCGAGGCGATCGGAAGTTTTTTTCGGTGGAGCGCGCCGGTGGCCACGCCGCTGTTGTGGATCGCGGTGACCATCATCGCATTGCTGCTGCTCTATTTTTTCGTTCCTGGCTTCGCCCGCTGGATCGACGCCCTCCGCTTCCGTCGCAAGGCCGAAGGTGACGAGGAACCCGACGGCGTTGGGCTGGCCGAGGCGGGCGCGGCGCGCGCGCTGCTCGCCGAGGCCGACGCACTCGCCGCCGAGGGCCGCTTTGCCGAAGCGGTCCACCTGCTGCTCTATCGCAGCGTCGAGGATATCGAGGGCCGGCGCCCGGGGCTGGTGAAGCCCGCGATGACCTCGCGCGAACTCGCCGAAGCGCGCGACCTGCCCTCGGTTGCGCGCGACGCGTTCAGCCGTATCGCGCGCGCGGTCGAAATCAGCCTGTTCGGGGGGCGCGCGATCGACAGCGGCGCTTGGAGCCAGTGCCGCGCCGCTTACGCCGAAATGACGGTGCCGCAGAATTGGGCGCGGGCATGAGCGGCGCCGACACCAGCGATCACGGGTTTAACCCACGGCTGATGGCCGGACTGGTCGCGATCGGCGTGATCGCTTTCATCGCGCTCTGGGCGCTGATTGCGCTCGGCCCCCAGCTTTCGAGTGGCAATGACGGCGGCGGCCATGCGCTGTCGAAAGCCGCGCCGGGCTATGCCGGGATTGTCGACTTGGTCGAACGCGCCGGGGCTAGTGTCGAACTGCGGCGCAGCGAAGAGGCGCCCTTCTACGACGGCGAGTGGCGCGAGCTGCTCGTCCTGACGCCGACCCATCGGACCAAGCCCGACGAGATTGCCCGTATCCTCAAGGGGCATCGCGGCGGGCCGGCGCTGATCGTCCTGCCCAAATGGCAGACGGGCAAGCATCCCGAAAAGCCCGGCTGGGCTGCGGGCGGCTTTCCGTTGACCCCCTCGCCCCGCCTGCTGCCTCCGATCGCTGGAAAAGTCGAACGGATCGCCAGCGAACCGCATGCGCGGGGCGTCACCGCGACGGGGACCATCGCCGGGCACCGCCTGTCGGTCCCGCTCCGCGGTCTTCGCTCGCAAATCCTCGTCGCCAACGATTTCGATACGCTCGTCGGCTTTCCGCACGGCGGGGCGCTGCTCGCGAAGCATCGCCGCGATAATATCTATATCCTGTCCGAGCCCGACCTTGTGAACAACCTCGCCTTTGCCGATCGCGACAGCGCGCGGGCGGCCGCCATGCTGATCGACGCCGTTGCTGAGGATGCCGAAGCCGACGCGTTGGCGTTCGACCTGACGCTCAATGGCTTCGGCAGCGGGCGCTCGCTGCTGCGTTTCGCCTTCGTCCCGCCATTCATCGGCATCACGCTCTGCCTGATCGCGGCCGGCCTGCTGGCGCTGTGGCAGGCATGGATGCGCTTTGGCCCGGCGCTCCGCCCCGGACGCGCAATCCCGGTGTCGAAGGCCGCGCTGATCGCGAACAGCGCCGACCTGATCAAGCAGGCGCGGCGCGAACTCGACGGGGCGGACGCCTTTGTGAGGAGCCAGCGCACCGCGATCGCCCGCCGCCTGCACGCCCCCGCCGGATTGGGCGATGCCGAAACCGATGCGTGGATCGACCGGCATCTGCGCAAGGACAGCGAGCTTTTTTCGAGCCTTGCGCGGCGCCTGCCGCTCGCGCGCAACACCCATGAGTTTCTAGAGGGCGCACAGGCGCTGCACGACATCAGGAAGGATCTACTCCGTGACGGCTAATATCGAGGACGTGCGGGCACTCGGCGCCGCGATCGAGGGCGAGGTCGCCAAGGCCGTGTTCGGGCAGGGCCCGCTGACCCGCATGGTGACCATCGCGCTGCTCGCGGGCGGCCATGTCCTGCTCGAAGGTCCGCCGGGAACTGCGAAGACCCTGCTCGCCCAGGCCTTCGCGCGGGCGACTGGGCTCGATTTCGGGCGCATCCAGTTCACTCCCGACCTGATGCCCGGCGACATTTTAGGATCGAACCTGTTCAACTTCCAGACCTCGAGCTTCACGCTCACCAAGGGCCCGATCTTCACCGAACTGCTGCTCGCCGACGAAATCAACCGCACCCCGCCCAAGACGCAGGCGGCGCTGCTCGAGGCGATGCAGGAACGGCGCGTGACGATCAATGGCGAACCGCACGCGATGAGTCCGCGCTTCACCGTGCTCGCGACGCAGAACCCGATTGAACAGCAGGGCGTCTATCCGCTGCCCGAGGCGCAGCTCGACCGCTTCCTGTTCAAGCTCGTCGTCGATTATCCCGACGCCGCCGAGGAACGCCGCATCGTTGCCGATCATGGCGGGCGCTTCAAAAGCCCGGTGGTTGGCGATTTCGGCGTCGCGCAGGTTGCCGATGCCAAGACGATCGAAGCCGCGATCGATACGATCGCGTCGGTCCGGCTCGCCGAGGAGATCGTCGATTATATCGTCCGGCTCGTCCGCGCGACGCGCGAGAGCGCCGACCTCGAATGCGGCGCCAGCCCACGCGCCGCGACACTGCTCGCCCGCGCGGCCTGCGCTGCGGCGGCGCTCGACGGGCGCGACTATGTGATCCCCGATGATATCCAGCGGCTCGCCGCTGGGGTGTTGCGCCACCGCGTCATCCTGTCGGCGGCGGCCGAGATCGAGGGCCGGAATGTCGAGCAGGTCGTCGCGGCGCTGCTCGAACGCGAGGAAGTCCCGAGGTGATCTATCCGACGCGGCGGGCGATATATCTGCTGCTGCTGGGCGCCCCGATGGCGCTTGCGCTCGGGCTCGTGCGGCCCGAATTGTGGCTTGTCGCGCCCGGCTGGATCGCCGTCATCCTCGCCTGCCTGTTTCTCGACGCCATCGCGGGAGCGAGCCCGCGCCAGCTCAGCCTCGACGCGCGCTTTCCGCATCAGGTCGGCGTCGGCGATCGCTTCAACCTGTCGCTCGCCGCCGGCGGTGCCGCAGTTCCGCTGCGCGCCGAGATCGCACTCGCACTCGACGAGCGGCTGGTGGAAGGCGGGCGGCTTGCCGGCGACATGCGCCGAACCGACGCTGGCGACCGGCTGCTGCGCACCATCCCGCTTGCCGCGTCGCGGCGCGGACAGGCGCGGGTCGAGGCGCTGTGGGTCCGCTGGGCCGGGCCGCTTGGCCTGCTTTGGAAACAGCGCAAATTCCCGATCGACGGCGCGATCAATATCGTCCCCAGCCTGCGCGCGGTCACCGAGGAGGGGAGCCGTCTGTTCCAGCGCAACAGCTGGTTCGGGCTGCGCCAGCAGCGCCTGCGCGGGGAAGGCACCGAGTTCGAAGCGCTCGCCGAATATCAGCCGGGGATGGACCGGCGCGCGATCGACTGGAACGCATCGGCGCGCCACGTCAAGCTGCTGGCCAAGGAATATCGCGTCGAGCGCGACAATCGCGTCGTCCTGGCGATCGACAGCGGGCGCACGATGGCCGAACCCGTCGGCGACATGCCGCGCGTCGACCGCGCGGTGTCGGCGGCGCTGCTGCTCGCCTATGTCGGGCTGAAGATGAACGACCGGATCAGCCTGTTCTCCTTCGCCGCCAAGCCGCAGGCGCTAACCCCCGCCTATATGCACACGCAGGATTTCCCGGCGCTGCAGCGCGCTGCCAGCCTGATCGACTATGCGCATGTCGAAAGCAATTTCACCCTCGCGCTGACCACCCTGAGCGCGCAGCTCAACCGCCGCTCGCTGATCATCCTGTTCACCGAATTCACTGACGCGACGAGCGCCGCCCTGATGATCCGGGCGGCCGGGCGGCTGGTCAAGAAACACCGGCTGCTGTTCGTGGTGATCCGCGACGAAGAAGTCGAGAGCGAGGAACGCCGCCGCCCGGAAACCGGCGCCGACGTCACCCGGTCGAACGTCGCGGCGGCGATGCTGCGCGATCGCCAGCTGGTGATCGCGCGGCTCCAGCGGCTGGGCGCCGACGTCCTCGAGGTGCCCGCCGACGCGATGGGTGCGAACGCGGTCGAAGCCTATCTCGGCATCAAAAGGGCGGGCAGCCTGTGATCTCGCCCGCGGCCCCTTCGCGCACGATCGAAGCACCGAGCTTTTCGACCAGCCGGTTCCGCGCCGAACGCGAAGCCGACTGGATCGCCTTCGACCTGCTGCTCGGCAAGCTCGAGAAAAAGGGCGCGAAGGCGCTGACCAGCGATGAGTTGCTGCAGCTGCCCCTGCTCTATCGCGCGACATTGTCGTCGCTGTCGATCGCGCGCGCCACCAGCCTCGACAAGGCACTGCTCGATCATCTCGAAGCCCTGTCGATTCGCGGCTATTTCCTCGTCTATGGCGTGCGCGAGAGCCGCTGGAGCCGGATCCGCCGCTTTTTCCTTTACGATTGGCCCGCCGCGGTGCGATCGGTGTGGAAGGAAACGATCGTCATCGCGCTGATCATCCTGCTCGGCGCGCTGACCAGCTATTCGCTCGTCGCGAACAATCCCGAATGGTATTTCAACTTCGTCGACGAAGACATGTCGGGCGGACGCGACCCGCGCGCCACCGCGGAATTCCTGCAATCGACGATCGGCCACGGCAAAGCCGCGGCCGACGAGAGCGAAAGCGCGCTGCACATCTTCGCGACCTATTTGTTCACGCACAACAGCCGCGTGTCGATCCTGTCCTTCGCGCTCGGCTTTGCCTTCGGCGTGCCGACGATGATGCTCGAATATTATCAGGGGATCGGTCTCGGCGCGATGATCGCGGTCTTCTCGGCGAAGGGGCTGGGGTTCGATTTCGGCGGCTGGCTGTTCATTCACGGCACCACCGAATTATTCGCCGCGGCCCTGTCGGGTGCCGCGGGGCTCCGCATCGGTGCCGCCGTCGTCTTTCCCGGCGCGAGGGGGCGATTGCAGGCTGCGGCTGACGCCGGACGAACCGCGGGCAAGGTGATGGTCGGGGTTATAGTGATGCTGTTCGTCGCGGGGCTGCTCGAAGGATTCGGGCGCCAGCTCATCACCGATACCATGCTGCGCTATGCCATCGGGTCGTTGATGCTGCTGTTCTGGCTCGCATATTATTACATTCCGCGGCGCGAGGACGTGGCATGACCGCCGCCGCGACCCATGCGAAGCATCGTGAAGCCGACGCGAAAAAAGTTCGCCAGTTCATCACGCCCGAAGGCGTCGACCTCGAACTGAAAATCGCGAGTTCGGGGCTGCGTCTTGGCGCGCTGATGACCGACGTCATTCTCATCCTTGTGACGCTGATCCTCTTCACCCTGCTGATGATCTGGATCGGCTTCGGGTCGCAATCCGACATGACGGTGGTCATCTGGATGCTCGGCGCTTTCCTGCTGCGGACCTTCTGGTTCATCGGTTTCGAGCTCGGGTCGCGCGCGGCGACGCCGGGGAAAAGGCTGATGGGCATTCGCGTCGTCGCGCGCGACGGCGGCCGACTGACCGCCGACGCGGTGGTCGCGCGCAACCTGATCCGTGAACTCGAACTTTTTCTGCCGCTGATGATGATGGGCGTTGCGGCGGCCGAAGACATGGCATCGGCGTGGACGATCATCGCGGGTCTTGTCTGGTCGCTGACGCTCAGCCTGTTCTTGCTGTTCAATCGCGACCGAATGCGGATGGGCGACCTGATCGCCGGCACCTGGGTAGTGATGGCGCAGCGCGTCAAGCTCGACGCCGATATCGGCGTCGATGCCGCCGCCGACGCAATGAGTTTCACCGAAGCCGAGCTTTCGGTCTATGGCATTTTTGAACTGCAGGAACTCGAGCGCGTGCTGCGCGGGCGCGACCCGCGCGCGATGCGCGAGGTGGCCGATGCGATCCGCGCCAAGATCGGACGCCCCGTGGCCGAAGAGGATGACGCTTTCCTCCTTTCCTACTACCGCCAGTTGAAGGCCCGGCTCGAACGCAAGCTGCTGTTCGGCAAGAGGCGAGAGGATAAATATGCCAGCGACTGACCCGCTTTCCGTTACCGAGGCTCTGCACGCGCGTCGGTCGGTGCGCGCCTTTACCGATACGCCGGTCGACCCGGCGCTGCTCAGCGATATCTTTGCCGCGGCGCAGCGCGCCCCGTCGGGCGGCAATCTCCAGCCCTGGCAGGCGACCGTGGTGACCGGCGACCGCTGGGCGGCGGTGAAGGATGCGGTCGCGGCACGGATCGCAATGGGCCGCGACGGTTACGAACCCGAATATGACATCTACCCCAAGGGCTTGACCGAGCCCTGGGAAGCCCGCCGCTTCGGCGTCGGCGAGGCGCTGTATGGCGCGCTCGGCATTCCACGCGACAACAAGGCCGGACGGATCGCTCAGTTCGTGGAGAATTATCGGGGGTTCGGCGCACCGGTGATGCTTTTCCTCCATTGCTCGCGCATCATGGGTCCGCCGCAATGGTCGGACATGGGCATGTGGTTGCAATCGGTGATGCTGCTGCTCGTCGAAGCCGGGCTTGCCAGCTGTCCGCAGGAATGCTGGGCGATGTACGGCAAGACGGTCCGGGCCGCGCTCGGGCTGGACGAAGGGCAGATCTTATTCACCGGGCTTGCGATCGGCTATGCCGACCGGGATGCGGCGGTGAACCGGTGGCCGGTGCCGCGCGCCGAACTCGAAGAAGTGATCGATTGGCAGGGATTTTGAGGATGAACGGCAGACTTGGGGTTTTTCGCTACGGCGTCGTCGGCACGCTGATGCTGGCGGCGGCGGGTTGCGCGGCGATCCCGCGGACCGAAGCTCCGCCGCCGCC
>NZ_LNSA01000005.1 GCF_001468465.1 Sphingopyxis sp. H115 | reverse complement strand
ATCGCCACTCGATATGACAAAACCCTTCTCTCGTTCGAGAGCTTCCTAAACCTCGCCGCCACGCGGCTATGGCTGAAGTCTTTTGTCAACGCGGCCTAGTGGGAGCGCGAGCGGGCCTTACCTCGCGAAGATTTAGCTGCACCGGCTCCCCCAGGCCATTCTTGACCCCCCAGGTTGCCGCCTGCGTACGGTTCTCGACCCCAAGCTTACGCAATATCGCCTTTACATGGACCTTCACGGTGGCCTCACAGATACCGAACTGGCGCGCAATCACCTTGTTGGCCATGCCGGCCATAATGCTTTCCAGAATTTCGATTTCGCGGTCCGACAGCCCGACCGACGCGGCGCTGCTTTTCCAGTCGCCGCCAAGCGCCGCCGGAACCCAACTGGTCAAATTGTTGACCAGTTGCGAAGGAAAGACCTTTTCCCCCAGCGCTACCAGCTTGATCGACTCGACCAGCGGCGCGCAGAGGATTTCCTTGATGATGACGGCATCGACCCCCAATTGAAACGCCTCGACCACGTCCTCGAAGACATAATGGTCGAACAGCAGCGCCAGGCGCGCATGCTCCTTTTTCGCGGCAATCCGACGCGCCGCATCGAGGCCGAAGCCGGTATCGCCACCATCGACGACGATCACATGATCGTCGACGTCGTCCGCGATCCTGCCCTGCGTATCGAGCAACGCCGCAGCATCGGAAACCGACGCCTGGATTTGAAAGCTCTCGCCGGAAAGGATGTTGCGCAATCCTTCCCTTGCGATTTCATATCTCGCCAGAAGCGAAATCTTGATCAATTGCGACATTCCCGCCTCCTGAATTCTCAGTCAAGGCGACCCCACTTGTCTGGACTTCGGTCTAAACCCCAAATTCCCTTTGATCTCATCGCGGCGGACCCCTCCCCACGTTGAATATGTTAACTTTTAGCTTTGTTGCCCAATAACTACCCTAATGGTTATACAACTAAATGACATAATCTACGCGGATTTTGACATATACCCACAAAGAGGTATGGACCATTCCATCGATGTCTGCAGAAAACGGGCCCTCGCGGGCGGCAAGGCGATCTTAATCGCACATAATGCAGAGACTTAAGTTTCGATCGCAAATTCGCCGAATTCCTAGACTTTCGGGTGATCCCCGCTTGGCGAGCGGCTCCGAAATCCGCGCCGAGTCCTAATGATTTTAGTTAATATCGATCGTCGATCGATGCCGAACCGATTCGCGCTCCTCTCGCCGTGCGAGTCGCGGATCGATTCGACAGAGCCAATCTGGCGGCATTCGGGCTTCATTTGCGAGGCCGCAAGGGTCGCGTTACTTGCGGCGCCGACCCGGCCGGCGCCGTTATCGGGCGCCGCGCGTGAACGCTCCCACGAATAGTCGAGACAGGTCAATCCCGATCGAAACGGGCGCCGACGCAAGCTTGATCCCCTCAGCGTGCACCGCATCGGTCTTGAAGGATCTGCCTCCGCCTGCGGTGGCGGGCGGGCTGCCCAAGGCAACCATCGATGCCTTTGTCGCCACCGCGTCGCGATAACCATGGATCCAGCGCCGGTCGCCGCTGAACGACATGATCGGGCGGACGCCATTTGCCTGGCGTCCGTCGTAGATGCGGTCGGTCATATTATCGAGCACGACCCAGCCCGCTTCCGACCGCACCATCAGAAACGCATGGTCGGCGTTGATCGCGAGGTCGCGCAGCAGGACGAGTTTCATGCGGTCGTCGTCGATACCCGCTGCGCGCAGCATGTGCATTTTCAGGATCGCGAAATCCTCGCAATCGCCGCTGCCCCGCGCCACGGTTTCGGCGGCGGTCGCCCAGAAGTCGCGTTGCCGATAGTTGCCTTCATCACCGATATAGGCGATCCGCCGGTTGACCCACTGGTTGACGCGCTCGAGCGTCGCGGCCTCGCCAAGGCCGCGGCTTACGGCGGCGCGATCGAGCTCGGCCCGCATCAGGCGGGCGGCAGGCGCGCGGCGAACGCGGGTCCAACGATCGTCGAAGCGCGTCGTTTCGACCGGGATCGCCAATGTGCCCAGCTCGCTGTCCTCATCCAGAGCAAGGGCCGCGCGCAGCGGAGCCGGCGCGCCGCAATCGATACGCGCCGAGGCGGTGACCGGCCGATCCGATTGGAAAAGGCGGCTGGCGTCCGCCGCAATCGGCCGGACAGCCGCCGGATCACCGCCCGCCGGCGCGACATCGACCGCTGGGGTCGCGCGTTCCTGGCTCATGCGGATCCGGTCGAGCGCGCTTGGTGCCTGCGACCCGCCTTCCCGGGCGTCCGCAAATTCGGCGCTCGGCGGTGGCAAAGCGACGCGGGCTTGACAGGCGCTGCCGATCGCAAGCTTGGCGTTCGCCATTTTCGCCGCAGGCCCCTCGACAGCGTGCGCAGTCGCGGGCATCGCGAGCGTGCAGGTGGCGAGCCCGAGCGCGGCGACGCTGATGAAAGCTGACAGGCGGAACCGCGCGAACATGGCGCAAGGCATGCCGAAGCGAAGTGAGAATTGGCTTCAGCAACATGGTTAAACGCGCGTTTACCATCGGGAAACGCGGATGGGGCGAGGCGATACCTCAAAATGTCGGGATGTGTTGAACTGGTCGACCAGTCTCCTGCTGGATCACCTTCGCCCGCGTTCTCATCTGACCGCGGGTGACAAGTAGCCGATCCTTATCTTCACCAGGTTAGCCGCTCGCCTTGCTGTCGATCGCAAGATCGAAATGCACCCTGTTCCAAAGCGGATGCTCTCGATCCGGGGAAGCGAATTGCCCATATTTGCCGCGGCACTACCTGCCGCTTTGCACCAACCTTTCGGCCGGCATTCGAGCCTGCGATCATCCCTCTTCGCGAAATTACTTAGTACTTGAAGTATTTTTGCAAGGTGATATGCCTAGTGTGGGAACAGAGGATATATCGACGGCGCGAGTAGGGGATCGACGAAATCCCGCGCCGCCGGACGGAGCAGGCAGTCGCCCAATCACCTCATCCCGAAAAACAGGCCGGATGCGCTAGCCGCATTTCCGCCGCGATGACGCGTGCGGAAAGGGAGCAGTTCGTCCGCGATATGGGAGGAAATTCGATGAAAAGCACTGTTCTTATGCTTTCGACCGCGGCCGTTGCATTGATGGCAATGCCCGTTCAGGCGCAAACCGAGCCGACGGCAAGTGCTGCGAGCGTTGGCGAAGGCGAAAGCGGGTCGGCGGGCGACGATCCCTACGGCGAGATTCTCGTTACCGCGCAGCGCCGCTCCGAGAGCGTACAGGATGTGCCTATCGCCATCTCAGCGTTCAACTCTGACATGGTTGAAGCGAGTGGCAGCACCAATATCACCAGTCTGAACGGGCTGGCTCCCAACGTCGTCCTGCAGACGCAGGGCCTCGTTGCCAATGTTCCCATGATCTCAATTCGAGGCATGAATACGTCGGATCCCGACCCGAATGCCGACCCGAAGGTCAGCACGATTATCGATGGAGTCTACATCCCCTTCGTGTCGAGCACGATGCTCGATCTGTTCGATGTGGAACGCATCGAAATCCTGAAGGGTCCCCAAGGCGTGCTTTTCGGCAAAAACAACCTCGCCGGCACGCTCAATGTGATCAGTTCGCGCCCCACGGACGATTTCGGCGGCGAGGCACGCGTGTCGTTCGGATCGTTCGGACTCAAACAGTTTCGCGGCAAGCTCAACTCGGGACGCTTTGCTGACGATGCGCTTGCGGCAAAAGTTGCCGTGAATTTTCGTGATTACAATGGCTACAGCCGCAACGTCATCACCGGCAACCGGTTGAACGGCGCCAATGTGAAGTCGGTGCGTGGTGCACTGGAATATGACCGGGGTGGATCGTTCGATTCGACGCTGATCGTTGATTGGCTCAAACAGAAAACGACGGGTCCGGCCCCTCATGTGCTCGACAATGGCGACCCGAACTGGGATTTGCTTCCCGACGAGGTCAAGACCGACGTTCGCAAGGCCGCGGTGTTATTCGATCCCTTCGCCAACACCGAAAGCTATGGCGGCTCGTGGAATTCGAACCTGGATGTCGGCTGGGGCACGATTTCCGCCGTACTGGGTTATCGGCACCTCGACTATGTCACGCGCGGCGATTTCGACGGCCTTATAACACCCGCCCCACAGCTAGACGTCACGCGCGACTTCAGCGGCAAGTCGAAAAGCGGCGAACTCCGCTATGTCTCGCCGGCAGGCGAGCCGGTCGATTTTGTCGTCGGCGTCTATTATCAGACCGATCAATGGCGGCAGTTTAACACTGTTCTGGCAAATCCGACGACCACGACACTGGCGCAGCTCAACCAGGACACGGAAAGCTATGCCGTCTTTGCGCTGGTGAACGCGCATCCAGCGGAGGGGCTCACGCTGTCGATTGGCGGGCGCTACAGCCACGACAGCAAGGATTATGACATTTCATCGCAGGTTTTTGTCAACGGTAACCAGATTTCATCGTTCACGAGCAACCTCAAGGCGAATTGGTCGGAATTCACGCCGCGGTTGACCGTCAATTACGAACTCTCGCCGGACGCCATGATCTATGCCAATTATTCGCAAGGCTACAAGGCTGGCGGATTTAACTCGCGCGGCACGATCCCCGAGAATATCGGCCCCTATAATCCGGAGCGCGTCACTGCTTACGAGATCGGGATAAAGAGTGATCTCTTCGACCGGCTGCTGCGGCTCAACATCGCGGGCTTCGTCAACAAATACCGTGACCTGCAAAGCTCGGTTACCCGGATGGGAGCGGTGCGCGCGGAGAACATCACCACGAACATTGCCGCGGCGAAAATCTCCGGATTCGAGATCGAGAGCCTGCTTCGACCGGCTTCGGGGCTTACGATCGGGGCGAATGTCGCCTATCTCGATGCGCGCTATACCGATTTTTGCGCCGACACGAACGGCGTCTTTACCAATGGCGCGCCCGAACCCGGTCAATGCGCCCCGGCAGTGCCGATCCTGATCAATGGCGTGCCCAATGGCACTTTCGCCGTGCCGACCGATTCCTCGGGTCTCGACCTCGCCAACGCGCCCGAATGGAGCGGCAGCCTCTCGATCGACTACGCGATCCCTGTATCGTTCGGTGAAGTGAAGCTCCACGGCGACGCGCGCTACTCGTCGCGTTTCAATACCTGGGGGCGCAGCAACCTCTCTGGCTACTATCGGAACGAAGTGGTGCTGCTCAACGCGAGCATCGCGGTTGCCGGCGAGGACGAACGTTGGAAAGTAACGCTCTACGGGACCAATCTCTCCGACCAGGACGTGATTTCGGGCGCAACCAACGCCGGCGCGACACCGATTTCTCAATTCTATCAGGCACCGCGTGAGTTCGGCGTCGATTTCTCGTTCAAGTTCTGACGAACAGCGCTTTCAGGAGACACGGGATGAATTGGAACGTTGATCGCCGCACCTTTGTTGGCGGCATGGGGGCAATGGCTGCTGGGGGGCTGGCAATGCCTGCCATTGCCAGAAGCGGTAAGAAATTAAACGTCCTGATGATCGTGACCGATCAGGAACAAGGCATCGCAAGCTATCCCGCAGGGCTGCTCGAAAAATTGCCGGCGCACCGTGAGTTGCTGGAACGCGGGATGCTGGTGGAAAACTATCATGTCCACACCACGCCCTGCACGCCTTCGCGTTCGACCATTTTTCAGGGGCATCATACGCAGCAGACCGGACTGTTCCTCAACAGCGACAACGCCCCCAATCCGGTTGCAGCTGAGGACATGCCGACACTCGGACATATGATGCAAGCGGCGGGTTATTACACCAGCTACAAGGGCAAATGGCACCTTAGCCGCATGAACTTCGAGCGTAACTGGAACCGCGTGCCCGGCGGTGTTTACCCCAGCACCGAACGCGCGATGGAGAAATACGGGTTCCACGATTATGGTTTTGATGGCGAAGAACTAGGTCTGACCTGGGACGGGTATCGTGCCGATATGTATGTTGCGGGCGATGCGGCGCGCAGCATCTTCGACTTCGTGCGCCGCGACAAGGCAGGCGGAAAGCCTTGGTTCATGGTCGTAGGGCTGATCAACCCTCATGACATCATGTTTTACGACGCGACTGGCGAACAGGCGAAGCATCGCACGCATCCAGACATCCTTGCCCCGCTGCGCCGCGAGCCGGGTGACCCGATTTACGAGGTCGACAATAAATTCGACCTTCCCGAAAGCTTCTATAAGGACGATCTGTCGACGAAGCCCGAGGCGCATCGCGGCATCCAGCGTCTCAACGACCTGTTCTACGGCCCCATCCCACTGTCCGATCTCGACAGCTGGCACCGTTTCAACAATTACTACTACAACTGCCTTCGGGATGTGGATCGCCGGCTTGGCCAGCTTTTGTGGGCGCTCAAAACGAGCGGTCAGATCGACAATACGATCATCATGTACACGAGCGATCATGGCGAACGCGCCGCGGCCCACGGCCTTCGGCAGAAGGCGGGCACCATCTATCGCGAAGAGACGAATATCCCGATGATCATAGCGCATCCCGACCATGCGGGCGGCCGGACGACTAAAGGGCTGATGGGCGCGATCGACATCGCGCCGACGCTGATGACGCTGGCAGGACTGTCTGCCGATGAAGGGCGCAACCGCTTCCCGAACCTGCCCGGCGTCGATGTATCGGCGCTGCTGTCGTCTCCGAGCGAAGCTACCGAACGCGACAAGCGCGGACATTTCTTCAATTATGCTGTCGCGCATATGTGGGAACCCAATTCGTCGCGCGTCGTGGGGCCTCGCCCGCCCGGCGAGAAAGTGCCCGATTATAGTGCGATCTACGACTTGTCGAAGCGCAGACTACACCGCGGCGTGCATGATGGGCGCTGGAAGTTCGCGCGCTATTTCGCGCCGGCTCATCACCATATGCCGTCCGACTGGAAGACCCTGAATGATCGCAACGACCTTGAGCTATACGATACCCACGCCGATCCGAAAGAACTCTTCAATCTCGCGATGGATCCGGAGCATCGCAAGACGGTCATGCGACTGAACGCCATGGTGAATGCCTTGTCGGAGCGAGAAATTGGCAAGGGGCTAGATGATGGTCGCGAGTATCCTGGCCCGACCGAAATGTACAATCAACGCGGTCAATAAAATATACCGTCATGACCTCATGGGCATCGAAGACTCTGCAGGAAAAAGGGGGACAAGTGTACTTGTCTACATAATTGATTGTATTTATTCAGTTATTAATGTAAACTTTTCAGAGTTACAGAAATAAAATTGAAATTTTTTCCAATTACTTTTGGACAATGCATAATTTTAATATACCTATCAGAGCATAAAGCGGTATCTCGGCATTGTTTCCGTCACATTATACAAGCTGGAAGCAATCCGCCTGTTGTATCGCGAAAAGAACAGCACTGACCCGCGCGAGATGCGGGTTCGCCTGACCGCTCGAAGTTTTGTACGCTTCTCCCACTACGCCAAGCTTCGCGAATCTTTTATGCGAATAGCTGATCTGGCTGGTAGCGGACGAATCAGCTTTGGATATGACGCTCCTTCGCAGGCCCGCCGAAGTTGGCGGACCTGCATAGCTGCGGTGTGCCTGAGCGGCGGTCTTCTATTATGCGGCGAGCGGCGGCAGCCGATGCAGGATCCGCAAATACCGCGCACTCACCGAGAGCCGTTTGACGGCCTCTCTACTTGCGGATACGCGCCGTCTTGTCGAAACGCGCGCGAAAATCGGTGAGATCGATGCGGAAATCGTCGCCCGCGAGATAGGCCGCGTCGCTCAGCTGCGGCTGCTCCTGCGCCTTGTACCAGTTGACATAATCTGCCGTGTCGCGGCTGGCCTTGCGATAGTGGGTCGAATAGGTGCTTACATGCACCACTGGCGTTTCGGGCGCCATGTCGAACCGCATCAGCCGCATCCAACCGTCGCCGATCCCCTCGCCCTGCTGGAGCTTGCGGCCCGCATCCTTCGCGGTCTGGCCGCGCGCCTGATAGTCGGAGAGGATCTGATAGACCTTGTGCCCGAAACGGTTCGCGTCGGTGCGCATCGACTGGGCATGCTGATGGCCGCAAAGAACCATGAAAATCTGGTCGTGCTGGCTGACGAGCTTGTCCCATACCATTTCGGGATTATTGTCCTGCTTGTCGACGGCGTGGCTGTCGATTGCCGGGTTTGAGAGCCGACGCCCCTGCGTGTCGAGATAATTATGCGTCGAGATGATCGTCGGCAGCCCCGGATGAAGCTTGATCACCGACGCCGCCCATTCGAGCGACGCGTCGGGGGCGTCGAACTGCAGACCGATGTGGAGAAAGCGGTAGCCACCCGCGGTGAAGATTTGCGCGCTGTCAGCGCCATCGTCGTGCGCGGCGACATACCAGCTCTTGCCGCGAAAATAGTCGGATTTGTCGGAGAAGACCGACTTGAAATTGGTGAGCCCGCCGGGGTGGAGCATGCCGAGGCTCGACATATCCTTGAAGACCGCAGCTGGCGGATGATTGGAATCGGTCCACATCGCGTCATAGTCGTGATTCCCCGGCACGACCGAGAAGGGAACCTTGCCCGCGATGAGGTCATAGCCCTTTTTCGCCGCCGGAATTTCGACCGTCTTCACCCTTGGCGTCGGCGCGAAATGCGAATCCATGATTGGATTGGGCACCCGCTTGAAGCCGCGCGCGGCATGGCCCGGATCCATCTCGAGCGTCTGGTGCTGCCAGATGTCGCCGAGCGCGGTGACAAAGGCAATGTCCCCGCCGGCGCTTTCGACATTGTTCGCGATATATTGCATCTGCTCGAAGAACATCTTGTTCGCGTCGAACGGAAAGCCTTCGGCCGTCTGATGCGTGTAATCCATGTAATTTTGCGTGTCGGGGATCACCGCGATGGTGAAACTGTCGTCGGCGGCGACGGCGGGACCGGCGAGCGCGAGCGCGAGCACCGAGCCAAGGACCGCGCGACGGGTGAAACTGTGGAAGATTTTCATGATGATCTCCTCGATCGGGGGGGGTCAGAACTGGAAGCCGATTTCGGCGGTGAACATGCGCGGTTGGCCGGCGATGAAGCTGGGAATGCCGAAATTGTCGCCGGTATTCCCGGCATCGATGACATATTTGGCGTCGAGCGCATTTTTGAGCGCGACCTCAAGCCGCCATTTCTGGTCGGGCGTGCGAATGCCGGCGCGAAGGTTCAGCAGGCCATAGGCCTTCTGGACTTCGTCGACCGCGAAGTCTGCGGGCTGCAGGTCGGACCGGTCGTTGTCGTCATCGAAGAAGAAGCGCGACTGCCAGCTGTAGGTCGGGTTGAAATAGACCTCGGCCGCATTGCCGACCGGCACGGTGACAAAGGCGCCCATCGAGAAACTGTGGTCGGGCGCATTGCGGAAGCTGTTGCCGTCATAGGCGCCCCCGGTCAGCCGCGCATGATTGTACGAATAGTTGGCGAAAAGCTGGAGCCAGCTTGTCGCATTCGCCTGCACCTGCGTCTCGAAACCATAGGCTTCGGCCTCGCCTGCGTTGACCGTGGTCAGCGTGCCGTCGATCGTCTTGACCGTCTGGAAATTGCTGTAGTCGAAATAATAGACGGCGCCCTCGAACAGCAGCTTGCCGCCCGCCGCGGTGCCCTTCAGCCCCAGCTCGTAGCTGTTGACGAGCTCCGCCGGTGCCACCGACGCCGGCGCGGTCGCCGAGATATTGAGCGCGGGCGAACGGCGGCCGCGATTGTAGCTGAGATAAGCGTTGAAGTTGTCGCCGAGCTCATATTGCGCCGCAGCGCGCCAGCTCCAGCCACTGAAACTCTTTTCTGCCGAGAGCAACGCGCCGTCGGCCGTCGGCTGGAAGAAAATTCCGCCGCGCGTCAGACGGCTCGGGCCGTTCGGCAGCGTGCCGATCACGGTCGCCGTTTTGTCGTCGTGCGTCCAACGCAGGCCTGCGGTCAACGACAGGCGGTCGGTCGCACGCCAGGTGCCGTCGGCGAAGATATCGACCGTCTTCGCGGCACCGCCGAAGGTCGAATCGTCCTGATGCGCGGGCTTGAGTGCGCCCGCAAGCGGGCCGAGCGCGGCAAGAATCTGCGCCTGCGTCAGCCCCATCGGCGCCGAGGGCTGGAGGGCGCCCGAAAAGAGCAGTGCAGTCGCGCGCTCGTCGAACTGGAACAGGTAGCGGTCACTGTTCGCCAGGTCGACATAGGAAGCGCCGATCACGCCGGTGAAGGCACCCTTGTTATCATAGGTCAGGCGCAGTTCCTGCGTTGTCTGATCGCCCCAGCTTTCGCCGACACCCGCGATGATGTTCATGAAGGTGCCGTCGGGGTCGAACGCCTCGACGTTGCGATATTTGCGATAGCTGGTGATCGAATTCACCGTCAGCACGTCGTTGATGTCCCACGCGCCGAGCAGCGTCACGTCCTTCAATGTCCGGTCGATATAGAGGCGGTCGCCCGCCAGCCCCGCGAAGGAACCGAGAACGACACCGCTGTGCGGCTTCGTGTCGCCGAGGACGGCGCCGCTCACTGGGTCGCGCGGCAGGAAGACGTTCGACTTGAAGCCGGTGCCACCGCGTGGGGTATTTTCCTCGCGGTTATAGATGAGGTCGAAGCGCAGCCCGCTTGCGGGCGTGAAACGCAGCGCGCCGCGATAGGCCAGCGTATCGACCCCGTTGAAATCGGTGCCGCCGGCGAGATTTTCGACATAGCCGTCGCGCTTGCGCCACTTCATCGCGACGCGCACCGCAAGCAGGTCGTCGGCGATCGGCGCGTTCGCCATCGCTTCGGCCATGCGATAGCCATAGTCGCCGACCCCCGCCGAAGCGCGGACCGCGAAATTGTCACCCGCCTTGTTCTGGATCACATTGACCCCGCCGATCAGCGCGCCGCGCCCGAAGAGCGTCGATTGCGGTCCCTTCGCGATCTCGATCCGTTCCATGTCGTAAAGCTCGAACGCCGACGCCGCGACCGACGAGGTCGATACGCCGTCGAGATAGATCGAGACGCGCTGCTCACCGATCCCATCGGAGGTGATGCCGCGGATGATGAAGCCCGGCGCGCCAACGCTCTGTTCGCGCACCTCGAAACCGGCCGTGTAGAGGCTGACATCCTCAAGCGTGTCGGCGCCGATCTTGTCGAGCATCTCGGCGTCGAACGCCGACAGGCTGATCGGCACGTCGACGATCGACTGTTCGCGCTTTTGCGCGGTGACGACGATCATTTCCGAATCACCGCCGTCCGCGCCGGGCGACTCGAGCGTATCGGCGTGAGCGGGATTGGCGGCGAGCAGCGCGAGCAGGCTGGCGCCAAGCAGAAAATACTGGAAGGACACGGAAAACCTTTCGTTGGAAGAGCCAGTGAATTACGATACTTCTTCGTAACGTTTATATTTTCGATACGGGCGTGTATTGAAAAAAGACGACAGTTTTGTGAAAGCCCCCGCCGCGATGGACGGTGCGGGAAAAAGAGGTGGACATGACGGGAGAACAGTTGAAGGATCCGCCGGGCCGCGGACGGCCGATGAGCGCCGAACTCGACGATGCGATCCTTGAAGCGGCATGCGATGTGCTAGCAAAGCACGGCTATCGCGGCTTTTCCTTCGACGCCGTTGCCAAGGCCGCGGGCACGACGCGTCCGGCCATCTATCGCCGCTGGGAAAAACGCGAGGACCTGCTCCTCGCTGCGCTCGACCATGTAATGCGGGTCCATAGCGCCGACGCCGACGTCGCGCGGATCCTGGCCGGCGCGAGCGATGACGAACTGCGCGACCTGATCGAGCGGATGATCGATAGTTTCGTCACGATCGTCGCCGACCGGCGCGTCGCCGCGGTGAGCATCGCGGTCTCAGCCGCGATGTACGAGGATCCCGACCTGCGTGCGCTGGCGCAGGCGCATCACTATGATCGCCGCAAGCCGCTCGAGACAGTGCTGGGCCTTGCGCGTGACCGTGACCTCCTCCGCAACGACGTTCCGCTCGACGATCTCATCCACATCTTCGTCGGCGCGGTGCAATATCGTTCGAACATGCTCGTTGAATCGGTGACGCAAGAATATGCGCGCAATGTACTCAAGCTGATATTTGCTTAGGGCGCCTGCCCTGAATGGCCAGCTGCAACACAGGCCGCTTTTGGCGATCGAACAAAGAGAGCGGACGTTCCGTGAGGCTTCGGAACGCTCGCGCTAGTGCTCACATGGGCAGAGTGGTCGATGCGGCTCGGGAACGCATAGTCCTCGATCGATCCGCCGCGACGTTCGAGCCAAGCTGCCATCTGCTGCCGTTAGATTGTGATTATCCCGCGCTTCGCGGCGATCGCTACGGCATGCGTTCGATCGGCAGCCCCGAGCTTCGCGAAGATGCTTTTCATATGGGCCTTCACCGTGTCCTCCGAGATCGAAAGCTGCCAGGCGATTTGCTTGTTCGCGTTTCCGCCCGCCGCGAGTTCGAGCACGGCGATTTCTCGCTCGCTGAGTTCCTCATCGCCGAGATGGACAGCGATCTCGTGCGCGATTTCGGGCGGGATCCGCCTTTGGCCCGCATGCACCGCGCGTATCGTTTCCAGCAGGTCCTTGCGCACGGCACTCTTCAGCAGATAGCCGACGGCCCCCGCCCTGAGCGCGCGCGCAGCCTGGCTGTCGCCAGCATAGGTCGTCAGCACGACGATGCGTGCCGCCGGAAATTCGCTTCGAATGGCCTTGATCGCATCGACGCCGCCGAATTCGGGCATCTGGAGGTCCATCAGGGTGACGTCGGGCCTGACGGCCCGGAAACGTTCGATCGCCTCTAGCCCGTTCGACGCTTCGGCAACGAGTTCCATGTCGGGCTCGACCCGGAGCAGCGACGCCAGGCCGTCGCGAAGCATCGGGTGATCGTCGACGGTCATCACCCGGATGGCGCGCGCCGATTTGCGAAGAGGCATCTTCTATCCCCTGCCCAAATAGCGGCGCATGGCCTGCGCCCAACCGCCCGCTGCCGCTTGCGAATAGGCGATCTTCGCCGGAACGGTAAGCGTCACCTGCGTGCCGCCCCCCGGACGGCTCGCCAGCGAGAAGCGGCCGCCGATGATTTCGGCGCGTTCGCGCATTCCGGTCAATCCGAAATGACCTTTGCGCCCGCCGCCTGAAGCGATGTCGGCTTCCATGCCGTCGCCATTGTCCAGGATCTGCAGCACGAAATCGCGCGCATGGTACATGATATTCACCTCGATATTTTCCGCTCTGGAGTGCCGCAGGGCATTGGAAACCGCCTCTTCCCCGATCCGCAAGATCTCCTCACAGACGACGGGGTGCAGCGTTCGCGGCTGGCCCTCGACAACGACACGGAAATCACCCGAAAATGAGGGAATCGCACGCGCCGCGAAATTGGCGAGATGTTGCGAGACATCATCTTCGGGCGCCGCCGCACGCAGCTTGTAGACCCGGTCACGCCCTTCAGCGAGCGCCGCGTCGGCAAGGTCGAGCGCCTCCTCCATCCCGCGATAGGCTTTATGCGTTTTTGGAAGAAGGCTCATCGCCGACTGAAACCGATAGACGAGCCCCTGGAAACCCTGGAGCAGTGTGTCGTGCAGCTCGCGGGCGATGCGTTCGCGTTCGCGCAGCCGCTCCTCGAGCTGGCCCTGGATCCGCTCTGAAACCTGGCGCAGGCGAAGCGAATAGAGAAGCCACGCGCCCGCCGCGACGAGGCCCGCGACAAGCAGCTTGAACCAGATACCCTGCAGGAAGGTCGGCGCGATCGCAAAGGTCAGCATCGCGCCGGTCCGGTTCCACACGCCATCATTGTTCGACGCGATGACGCGGAACCGGTATTGGCCCGGTCCAAGGCCCGTATAAAAAGCCTGCCGCCGCGTTCCGGGATCGATCCAGCCGGCGTCGACGCCCTCCAACTGGTAACGGAATCGCACGCGTTCGGGAATCGACAAGCTGAGCGCGGCATAGTCGATCTGCAGGCTCGACGTTCCCGCGGGCAGGTCGAGCAATGTCGGGGAGCTATAGGACTTCCCGCCCGCGATCAGCCGGGTGATCGAGACGGGTGGCGGCAGCGGGTTTCGGTTCAGGCGGCGAGGATCGATCCACGCCACGCCGTGGCTGGTCACGAACCAGAGTTTGCCGTCGCTTGCGGCGATCGCGGTTTGGGTGTTGGAATCCTGCTGGGCGACTCCGGGTAGCCCGTCGTCGAGATTGAACAACGTTGCGGCGAGGGGCTGATCGGGACGCACGAAGGCACGCGCCAGATCGGCCGACGATACGCGAGTAACCCCTTCGATGCCGTTGAGCCACAAGTCGCCGTCGGCGTCGCGCACGATACCCGAGATACGGCTCAGAAACGGATGCCTCTCGGCGCGCAACGTCCGGAACCGGTTTTCTTCCAGTCGCGCCAGCCCGAAATCGCCCCCTGCATAAAGGTCCTCGCCGGCCGCGACGACGACCTCGATGCTGCCGACGTCCAGCCCCTCGCGCCCGGCAAAAACCTTCCGCGTTCCGTCCTCAATCTGGACGAGATGGTCCTCGAAATTGAGCCACATCCGCCCCTTGCTGTCTGATGCGATCTGCACCGGCGCGCGTTCCGCATCGCCCGTAACGAACGGCGCGCGTCGCCATGTCCCCGCGCCCCGACAAAACACGCCCTCGCGCAGGATTAAGACGCATAACGTGCCGGCCCCATCCTCGACCCACCCCGCCACCGGTCCGGCGGGCAGACCGGGCGACGGCACCGGCCTTGAAGCGCCCTCTTCCAGATAGAATGCGCCGTGGTCGGTTCCGAGCCAAAGCGTTCTGGATCGGTCGACGTGGAGCGACCAAGGCACATCCGCAACGGCGGATATCCACACGGCCGGCCGGTCGGGAAACGCCAGGAACAGGGCGTCGCCTGTCGTCACATAGACGGCGCCATCGGCGCCGGGGACCGCGAGGAAACCGAGGCGGGACGTTTTCGGCAAGCCAGGCGCCGCGACCGCGTTCGCCTGGCGGAAGCGATCGAGGCCGAGGTTGGTGCCGACCCAGATATTGCCTTCCCGGTCCTCGATCAGCGGATTGGCAAGGTCGGAACTCAGCCCGTCGGCCAGAGTGAATTGCTCGCCGGGCTCGCTGTCGGATCGGCTTCGCTCTATCGGGTCGACGAGACGGAAAATGCCGCCCGATCTTCGCGTTCCCCACAGGACATTGTCGCGGTCGACCAGAATATGCTCGCCGCTTCCTTCGAGGAGCAGCGACCGCGTTCGCCCGGGCCGGCCTTTGCTCGCGCCGGGCTGCAACCGGTCGACCACCGGGTGGATCGGCAGGTTACCGCCCGGCGAAATCCAAATACGGCTGTCGGGCGCTTGGACGATGCGTGTCCGGTCGAATGCACGCTCGCCGGTACGCTCGAATCGCTTCGCGCCGGGCCGCAGCACCCAGATCGCGTCGCCCGCTGCCGCCCACAGCGAACCGTCCGCCGCGGGCAATATCCCCGACACGCCGCCGTCGGGGAGTCCCCATGCGGCGCCGACCATCGACCAGCGCCCGTCGCGATACCGCGCCAGACCGCCGCCACTCCGGCTTTTGATCGCCGCCCAGACCGCCCCCCGCTTGTCTTCGGCGATCTGGATCACCGGGATGCCGCGCTTTCCGAGGTTGAAATTTGTCAGCCGCCCACCGCGCAATCGCGAAATCTCACCCGTGTTATACCCGATCCACAGGTCGCCATTCGATGCGGCGCGCAGCGCGTTGATATTGGCCGACGGCATGCGGTCGCCGGCAAGAGGGCGGAATTTGTCGAAGCGCACCCCGTCGAAACGATATAGCCCCGCGCCAGTGCCGAGCCAGAGATAGCCGTCGCGCGATTGCGCAAGCGCCCATATGTCAGGCGGCGCGCCGTCGGCGATCGTCCACGCCCGGTGATGAAGCTGGGTCAGGCTGCGCTGGGGATCGAGCGCGAGGCCGGGGTGCCCTACAGCGAGAGCCAGTCCGCCGATCGCGAATGCCCATAGTTTCCCGGCCGCCCTCATGGCCGATCCCTAGCTTTCACCTCGCGCCGTGTCGATGCCGGTGCGGCGGCCGGCACCACTCTAATGGGTAGTTGTATGACTACTCATACCGGCATGGTTGCAGGGCGCGGCACGCGATAGACTTGGCCCATGACCAGGAGCTTCCTCCAATATCCTACGGGTATGGTCGGGTTGGCGCTGGTCCTGCTTCGCCTTTCGGCGGCGGCGACGCTGGCGGGCGGCGCCCTGCTGGCGGCGCCGGGCGACGGGCAGATTGCTGCGTTCCTGCTCGCCGGAACGCTGGCGTTGGGGACCTTCACGCGCCTCGCCGCGGCCATTGGTGCGATCGGGATGGTGGCGATGGGTGTGGAATTGGAGGGGGTTTTGGGCGTCTCGGCGACGCTGCACGCAACCGCGATGGTGGCGCTGTCGATGCTCGGCGCCGGGGGCTATTCGATCGACGCACTGCTTTTCGGTCGAAGGGTGATCAGGCTGGACCGACAGGCGGGCATGAGCGGATTGCACGCTTCGCTGACCGAAGCCGACGAAGAGCAGCCAGAATAGGGCGGCCGATCCCCTGATCGGAGCCGAGGGAGGACAATATGACCAGCGACCCGACTTTTTCTATCAGCCGAAGGAGCGCGCTCGGCGGCGGCATGGCCGCCGCGGCCGCGCTCGCCACGTTTCCCGGACCACTTTTTGCCAATCCCGCAAGCGAAGGAGGCAGTGACATGCCCAGGATCACGACCAAGGACGGAACCGAGATTTTCTACAAGGACTGGGGCCCGAAGGACGCGCGGCCGATCGTGTTTCATCACGGATGGCCCCTGTCTGCGGACGACTGGGACAACCAGATGATGTTCTTCCGGCTGCAGGGCTTTCGCGTGATCGCGCACGATCGCCGCGGCCACGGCCGCTCGACCCAGACCGATACCGGTAACGAGATGGACACCTACGCCGCCGATGTCGCGGCGCTGACCGATCATCTCGATCTCAAGGGCGCGGTCCATATCGGCCATTCGACCGGTGGCGGCGAGGTCGCGCGCTTTGTCGCGCGTGCCAAGCCGGGCCGCGTTGCGAAGGCGGTGCTGATCGGCGCGGTGCCGCCGATCATGCTCAAGACCCCGGCGAACCCTGGCGGCCTGCCGATCGAGGTGTTCGACGGCTTTCGCGCCGCGCTCGTCGCCAACCGCGCGCAATTCTTCCACGATGTGCCCGCGGGCCCCTTCTACGGCTTCAACCGGCCGGGCGCGAAGGTCAGCCAGGGCGTCATCGACAATTGGTGGCGCCAAGGCATGATGGGCGGCGCCAAGGCGCACTACGACTGCATCAAGGCGTTCAGCGAGACCGATTTCACCGAGGATCTCAAGGCGATCACCGTGCCGACGCTCGTCATGCACGGCGACGACGACCAGATCGTCCCCTATGCCGATTCCGCGCCACTTTCGGTCAAGCTGCTGAAGAAGGGCGAGCTCAAGACCTACAAAGGTCTCCCGCACGGCATGTGCACAACGCACCCCGACACCGTCAACGCCGACCTTCTCGCCTTCATCAAAGCCTGACCACGGAGCCAATCATGACTGACCCCAAACTTGAACTGCTGACCCCCGACAATTGTCAGCTGATCTTCATCGATCACCAGCCGCAGATGGCGTTCGGCGTCCAGTCGATCGATCGCCAGACACTCAAGAACAACGCCGTCGCGCTGGCGAAGGCCGCCAAGCTGTTCGACATTCCGACGACGATTACGACCGTCGAAACGCTCGGCTTTTCGGGCCACACCTATCCCGAGTTGCTCGGTGTGTTCCCCGAGCATCCCATCCTTGAGCGCACGTCGATGAATAGCTGGGACGACCAGAAGGTGCGCGACGCGCTCGCGAAGAATGGCCGGAAAAAGGTCGTCGTGTCGGGACTGTGGACCGAGGTGTGCAACAACAGCTTCGCGCTCTCGGCGATGCTCGAGGGCGGCTACGAGATCTATATGGTCGAAGACGCCTCGGGCGGCACCAGCCAGGCCGCGCACGACTATGCGATGCAGCGCATGATCCAGGTCGGGATCGTCCCGGTGACCTGGCAGCAGGTTATGCTCGAATGGCAGCGCGATTGGGCGCGCAAGGAACGCTATGACGGGGTCATGGCGATCGTGCGCGAACATAGCGGAGCCTACGGGATGGGCGTCGACTACGCCTATACGATGGTGCACGGCGCCGACGAACGCGTCGCCCACGGACCGCGGCTCGACCCCATCGCGGCCTGACCCCCGGACCCGCGCCGGTTCGCCCCCGCCGGCGCGGGTCGATTTCGGAGAAAAGCCATGGCCGATGTCAAATCCTATGCAATCGCGCTGGCGGTCGGACTGCTCGTCGGCGGCATCTATGGCGCGCTCAACGTCCGCTCGCCCGCCCCGCCGGTGATCGCGCTCGTCGGCCTGTTCGGCATTCTCATCGGCGAACAGATTGTCCCGATTGCCAAGCGACTGATGCGCGGCGACGAGGTCGCCGCTTACGTCCGCACCGAGTGCGCCGAGCACGTGATGGGACAGCTTCCCGCGTCGCGGCCGCATCATGCCGAAGAGCAAAGCTGATGCCAGCCGGTCCCGATCGACGCGCAATCCTCGCCGGCGGCGCCTCTGCGCTGCTCGCGACCAACAGCTGGGCTAGCAGCGGAAAGGCCAACATGCCCGATCTCCTTATCGTCAATGCCAAGGTGACCACGCTCGACCGCGCCAATCCGGCGGCTGAGGCGATCGCCATCCGCGACGGCAAGTTCCTCTCCGTCGGAACCGAAGCCGAAGCCCGCGCCGCCGCCGGGCCCGATGCTACGGTCATCGATGCCAAGGGCCGCCGTCTGATCCCCGGGCTAATCGACAGCCATATTCACGTCATCCGCGGCGGGCTCAACTATAATATGGAGCTGCGCTGGGACGGTGTCCCGAGCCTTGCCGATGCGATGGCGATGCTGAAGAAGCAAGCGCAGAACACGCCGCCGCCCCAATGGGTCCGCGTCGTCGGCGGCTTCACCGAGCACCAGTTCGCCGAAAAGCGGCTGCCGACGCTCGATGAGATCAACGCCGCCGCGCCCGACACGCCGGTGTTCATACTTCATCTCTACGACCGCGCGCTGCTCAACGCCGCGGCGCTGCGCGCCGTCGGCTACACCAAGGATACGCCGAACCCGCCAGGCGGCGAGATCGTCCGCAACGCGGCGGGCAATCCGACGGGCCTTTTGCTCGCGCAGCCCAATGCGACGATCCTTTACGCGACGCTGGCCAAGGGGCCGAAGCTTCCGCAAGACTATCAGGTCAATTCGACAAAGCATTTCATGCGCGAACTCAATTCGCTCGGCGTCACCAGCGTCATCGACGCGGGCGGCGGCTACCAGAATTATCCCGACGACTATGCGATCATCGAGAAGCTGCACCAGGACGGCGAGTTGACGCTGCGCATCGCCTACAACCTCTTCACGCAGAAGCCGAAAGAGGAACTCAAGGACTTTGCCACCTGGTCGACACAGGTAAAGCCGGGCGATGGTGACGACACCTATCGGCACAATGGCGCGGGCGAGATGCTCGTCTATTCGGCCGCCGATTTCGAGGATTTCCGGGTCGAGCGCCCCGACATGCCGCCGAACATGGAGGCCGACCTCGAACCCGTCATCCGCCTGCTCGCCGAACGCAAATGGCCTTGGCGCCTTCACGCGACCTACGACCAGACGATCTCTCGCGCGCTCGACGTGTTCGAGAAGGTGAACCGGGACATTCCGCTCAAGGGGCTCAACTGGTTCTTCGACCATGCCGAGACGATCAGCGACCGCAACATCGACCGCATCGCGTCGCTCGGCGGCGGTATCGCGGTCCAGCACCGCATGATGTTCCAGGGCGAATATTTTATCGAACGCTATGGCTCCAAGGCCGCCGAGGCGACCCCGCCGATCAAGCGGATGATGGAGGCCGGCCTGCCCGTCGGCGCGGGCACCGACGCAACGCGCGTCGCAAGCTATAACCCGTGGGTCTCGCTGTCGTGGCTCGTCTCCGGCAAGACGCTCGGCGGCACGACGCTCTATCCCGTCCGCAACCGCCTCGACCGCGAGACCGCGCTGCGCTTGTGGACCGAAAAGAACACGTGGTTCTCGAACGAGGTCGGCAAGAAGGGCCAGATCAAGGCCGGCCAGCTCGCCGATCTAGCGCTTTTGTCGGACGATTATTTCGGTGTCGCCGAGAGCGAGATCGTGCACCTCCGTTCGGTCCTGACCATCCTCGGCGGCAAGGTCGTCCACGGCGAAGGCGATTACGGCCCGATCGCCCCTGCGCTGCCGAAACCAATGCCGGACTGGTCGCCCGTTGCCACCTTCGGCGGCTATTATCGCCGGCCCGAAGCCGCGCAGAAGATGGCTTCGGCCTGCGGCTGCGCTTCCGCCTGCGCGGTCCACGGCCACGACCATGCCGCGGCGCTCGGCGCCAATGTGCCAGCCGCCGATGTCCAGAGCTTCTGGGGCGCGTTCGGCTGCGGCTGCTGGGCGGTCTGACCGATGGCCACTCCAGCCCCCATCGCCCGCCTGCTTGAAGACAATCGCTTCGCAATCCTCGCCGCGACCCTGTTGACGCTTCCCTATTGGACAAGCGGCATCGCCAAGCTCACCGACCTGCCCGGCGCGCTCGGCGAAGCGCGGCATTTCGGGCTCGAGCCCGTGATCCTGACCGTTGCCGCGACCATCCTCGTCCAGATCGGCGGGTCGCTGCTGATTATCCTCGGCCGCCACGCGTGGCTCGGCGCGGGCGCGCTCGGGATATTCACCGCGATCGCCACGCTGATCGCGCACCCCTTCTGGCAGGTATCCGACCCGATGGCGCGTTTCCACGAGCGCAACACCTTCCTCGAACATCTCGGACTGATCGGCGGACTGATGCTGGCGGCCATCCTGCGCGACCGCAAGGGATGACCGACACCGCCCAACCCGACCCGCGCCCGCTGGAGAATCCCGTTTTCCGCGCGCTGTGGATCGCGACCGTGGTCTCGAACATCGGCACCTGGATGCACGATGTCGGCGCGGGCTGGCTGATGACTTCGTTGTCGCCCGATCCGCTGATGGTCGCGCTGGTGCAGGCCGCGACCACCTTTCCGATGTTCGTGCTTGCGCTGCCTGCAGGCGCGCTCGCCGATATCGTCGACCGGCGAAAGCTGCTGATCGGCGCCCAGCTCTTCGGCCTTGTCGCCGCGATGACGCTCGCGGCAATTACGCTCGCCGGCTTCACGACCGCGTGGATCCTGCTCGTTTTCACCGCCGCGATCGCAATGGGTGCCGCTTTCTCGGCGCCTGCCTTCCAGGCGATCGTCCCCGAACTCGTCCCCAGGCCCGCCCTGCAACAGGCTGTCGCGCTCAACTCGCTCGGGGTCAATATCGCGCGCGCGATCGGCCCGGCGCTTGGCGGGCTGATTATCGCCGCGTCGGGACCCGCCGCGGTGTTCGCGGCCAACGCGCTCTCGATCCTCGGCATATTGGCGGTGCTAGCACGCTGGCGGCGCGTCGCGCCCGACCGCCACCTTCCCGCCGAACATATGGTCGGCGCAATGCGCGCCGGGCTCCGCTATGCGCTGCGCGCGCCGGAATTGCAGGTGGTGCTGATCCGGTCGGTCGGTTTTTTCCTCTTCGCAAGCGGGCTGTGGGCGCTGCTCCCGATCATCGCGCGGCGCGACCTCGAACTCGGCCCGCTCGGCTATGGCGGTCTGCTCACTTTCATGGGTCTCGGCGCGATCACGGGCGCACTGGTGATGCCCAAACTGCGCGGCAAGATGGGCGCCAATGCGATCACCCTCGCGGCTTCGATCCTGCTCGCTGTGGCGATGGCCGGCCTGTCGCAAGCGGGCGTGTTCGCGACCGCCGCCGCCGCGCTCTTCGTCGCCGGGCTCGCGTGGATCGCGATGATGGCGTCGCTGAACGGCGGCGCGCAGGCAACCTCGCCCGGATGGGTCAAGGCGCGCGCGCTCGCCATCTATCTCCTCGTTTTCCAAGGATCGATGGCGGCCGGCTCGACCTTGTGGGGCTCGGTCGCCTCGTCAATCGGCGTGCCTTCGACGTTGCTCGTCGCGGCCGGTCTGCTCGCCGCCGTCGGCCTGACCCTCGCCTGGCGCTTTCCGCTTGACCGCGCGAGCACGCTCGACCTCGCCCCCTCGGCGCATTGGCCAGCGCCGCTCGTCGATGGCACGGTCGAGCATGACAGCGGCCCGGTGCTCGTGACGATCGAATATCGCGTCGATCCTGCCAAGGTCTCCGACTTCTTTGCCGCGATGCAGGAGATGCGACGCATCCGCCGCCGCGACGGCGCGATCCATTGGGGCGTCTACGAAGATACGTCGCAGCCCGGCACTGTGGTCGAAACCTTCACCGTGGAAAGCTGGCTCGAACATCTACGCCAGCACGACCGCGTCACCAATGCCGACCGCATTCAGCAAGAGGCGCTCGCCGCTTTCCGTTCGGAAGATACACCGCCGGTAGCGCGCCACTTCGTCACGCGCCGTTGATGCGCTCTCTGGCGCTTCTCGCTGCGCTCGCGCCCGCCGCCGCATGGGCGCAGGAGGTCGATCAGACCAACCTGCGCTATGACGAAGACTGGTCGGTGCTGCGGACGAAGGAGCAATTCGGCTGGCGCGAGGTCAAATATCTTCCGCTCGACGCGGACGGCGAGATCTATTTGACCCTCGGCGGCGAAGCGCGGGCGCGGTTCGAGGGCTTCGACAATAATCTATGGGGCGATCCGCCTGCACCGGACGACGGCTATCTCTGGCTCCGCGCCATGCCGCATGCCGATCTGCATGCCGGCCCGGCACGCGTTTTCGTGCAGGGCATCGCGGGCCATGCGCGCGGCGTCGGCGCGGGCGAAGGCCCCGCCGACGAGACCGGGCTCGACCTGCTGCAGGGCTTTGCCGATGTCCGCATCCCCTTGGGTAATAGTGGCAGCCTGACCGTGCGCGGAGGCCGCGAGCTGGTCGCGTTGGGGTCCGAACGGCTCGTCGGCATTCGCTACGGCCCGAACATTCCGCAGGCCTTCGACGGCGTCCGCGCGATCGTCGATCGCGGCCCGGTTCGCATCGATGCCTTCCGCTTGCGACCTGTCGCGGTGGGAGGCGGCGATTTCGACGACCCAACCTCGAAGACACGGCGGCTGGATGGCATCTATGCGACGGCCCGACCAGCGACGGGGATCGGCGTCGATGCCTATTGGCTCGGCTATGAAAATGAGGAGGCTCGCTTTGCCGGTCGCACCGGCCGCGAGGCGCGCGACACCGTCGGGCTGCGAATCTTCGGCCAGCGCGGCAGTCTCGGCTGGAACTGGGAAGCGATGATCCAGCGCGGCCGGTTCGGCAACGACCCGATCCGCGCCTGGTCCATCGCGACGGAGACCGCTTGGCGTTTCGCGGGCGTACCGCTCGAACCGCGCCTGCGACTGCGCGCCAATATCGCGAGCGGCGACCGCGATCCCGCCGACCGCCGGCTCGGAACCTTCAATGCCCTCTTTCCCAAGGGAAAATATTTCGGCGAGCTATCGCCCATTGGCCCCCGCAATATCGTCAATATTCATCCCAGCATCGACTTTGATCTTGGCGCCGGTATCAGCATTGAACTTGCGGCAGCTCGCTTCTGGCGGCAAAACCGCGGCGACGGCATTTACGACATACCCGGACAGCTGATCCGCTCCGCAGGAGACAGCCGCGCTCGCCGCATCGGTAACCAGATCGAGATTTCGGCCGGTTGGCAAGCCAGCGAGATTCTGTCCTTCGGCGCCTCGCTCTCGGCCTTCCGCCCCGGCGCCTTCATTCGCGACAACGGCCCCGCGCGCACGATCCACATGGTGGGCACCGAGGTGTTTCTCAAACTGTAAAGAGGCGATGCTGACGGACTTGAATGGCCGGTAACGGACAGGCGGCTTTCCAGCGCCTACTTTGCTTGGCGGACATTCGAACGCCGGCCCTCGCGACGTAAACGAGATACTCTACCCGCGAAGTCGGCCGGAAACGAGCGGGTGGCATTTTAGACTCCGGTGTAGAATCCGATCCGCCAGTCAGACAATGACTCGCGACCCACCCTTCCCCGCTCGCAAAACTGTCATCAAGCTTCGCTAGCTGCGGCGCCCGACCAACGGGCGGGAGTCAATGTGTCACATAGCGATAGGTTACTGGACAATGGCATCAGAGTTGCCGCGCCCAACGAGGCGGATAAGCAGGACTGGCGAGCGGTTCAGGTCGCGCTGGTGCGCTATATCCGCGCCCGCGGCGCCCGCACCGATGTAGCCGAGGATATTGCGCAGGAGACAATCGCCCGCCTGATCGTCGTCCACCGCGATAAGAGGATCGCAAGCGTCTTTGCCCTTGGCTTTCGCATCGCCGACAACCTTCTGGTCGACCATTATCGCGCCGACAGCCGGCTCGCCGACGAACCCGAAGTTGATGTGGTCAGCGAAGCGCCTTCACTCGACCGCGCGCTCGATTCCCAACGCGCAGTCGAAGTATTCCAGCGATGCCTGAACCGGATGCCTCGCCTGCGCCGCGAAGTATTGATCCGCCGCCGCCTGCAGCAAGAAAGCTGCCGCGTTATAGGCGAAGAATTGTCGATCAGCACCAAGGCGGTCGAAAAACATATCACGCGCGGGCTTATCGACTTGCGACGTGCGATGGAGAGGGCTGGCATCGATCCGGCAGTGTGGAACGCATGATGCGCAGTGACAAGGCAGAGATTGAGAGCCAGGCCGCGACCTGGGCCGAGCTGATGAACCGCCCCCTTCAGGATGCGCGCGCGGCTGCCGAGTTCGACCGCTGGATATCCGCGGATCCACGCCATGTGGAAAGCTATGCCGAAATGGCCGCACTCTGGCAGTCGGATGGGCTGGATGCGGCGCTTCGTCTGTCGGCGGCAAATGGTCCGCGTGCCCGAAACGACAATGACCAGCAGGGATATCGCTGGACGCCAGGAAACAGCGGTGCGCCGCACCGAGCGGTCGCCGCCCGTACGCTTCCGCGTTCGCAGCGGGCGGCCATTCTGGCGTCGTCGATCCTCCTGTTGCTACTCACGATACCGGTCGTGCAGGGAATATTGGCGCCCGAGCAATCCTATACCGCAGCGCGCGGCGCAAATCGCATGATCGTGCTGGCCGACGGGTCGAAACTTAACCTCAGCGGCGGATCGCGTCTCTCGGTGCGAATGACACCTTGGTCACGCGACGTGCGGATGGAGGAAGGCGAAGCCTATTTCGACGTGGCACACGAACGGTTCCGATCCTTTTCGGTCGACGTCGGCAATGCTTCGATCGCCGTGCTCGGCACTGCCTTCGACGTCGACATGATGGCAGAAGGCACACGCGAGGTTCGTGTCTATCGCGGGCTTGTCAAAGTCGAGGCGGGCGGCACGGGATGGCGCCTGCCCGCGGGCAGCGGGCTCAGCGTCTCAAAAGACGGCGTGCAGCGGCTCAACAATGTGCTGGGCGCGCGACCCGCCTGGATCGACGGATGGTTCGACGCCCAGGACACCACGCTTGCCCGGCTGGTCGACCGGATCAACCGCACCTCGGACCGGCCGGTGGTCCTCGCCGACCCCGCGCTTGGCGCGCTGCGCATCACCGGCCGCTTTCGCATGAACGAAACGCGCGAACTGCTCGAAACGCTCGCCGCCGTCCACGACCTGCGCTGGGAAGAGGAATCGACCCATTATGTCCTGTCACGATAAGCGACAGAAGAAAAACGAAAGTCTCTGAAATTTAAAAATAATTACACAAAAATGTAAGAAAAAATATTTGTCGGGTTCCCAGATTGAATCCCGTCTTACTCGCGGTATCAACATATTTGCCGGGGGATTTCATGTTTGTCTCGACGTCGACCCGCGCCGGAATTTCGGCGCTGACCCTTTCGCTCGCCTCGATCGCGGCCACCATACCGATTGACGCCGCCCGCGCGGCCGACAGCCGGGTCTTTTCCTTTGCCATTCCGGCGCAGGACCTGGCCGGGGCATTGCGCCAATATTCACGCGTGACCGGCATTCAGGTCGCGGCGTCGGCCGACATATTGCGCGGGCGGCGCAGCCCCGGCGTATCGGGTACGCTGAATGCCGAAGCGGCCTTGGCGAGGCTGGTCGCGGGCAGCGGGGTCGATACGCGCCTCCAAGGGCGCACCGTTATCGTCCGGGTATCGCGAAAGGCAGCCGCAACGTCGGTAAACACCAAGGCCGCAACCACCCGCACGCTTGCTGCTCCGTCCGTGACGGCCCAAGCGGTGGCCCCGAGCGAACCCGAAGAAATCGTCGTCACCGGTTATTTCGAAGCGGTGCAAGAATCGCTCGACAAAAAACGTAAGAGCAACGTCGTCTCCGACACTATCAGCGCCGACGACATGGGCAAGCTGCCCGCAAATAACGTGTCGGAGGCGATGGCGCGCATGCCGGGCGTCAACGCAGTACGGAGCGCGACGACCGGCGAAGGGGACCGCGTAACGGTGCGTGGCCTGTCTACCGAGCTCAACAATTATTCGATCAACGGCGTGCGCCTGGGCGGGGCCGGGTCACGCGACGATGTCTTCTATCGCGGCGTCCGCCTGTCGGTACTTCCCCCCGACGGGATCAAGGAAATATCGGTGTTCAAGACGCTGACCCCGGATCGCGATGGTGACGCGTTGGGCGGTTCGATCGACATTTCGACCCCGACTGCCTTCGATCAGGGTCCGACCTATGTTCGTCTGTCGGCCGAGGGCGGCCTGCTCGACAAGTTCGACCATCGCAAATCGGCACAAGTATCTGCGGCGGCATCACGCCAGTTCACTGACAATTTCGGTGTATTTGTCTCGGCAAGCTGGAGCCAACGCAAATCACAGTTCGAGCAGAATGGCGTCGATGGCGATAACCAGCCCGACCGTTGGTATGAAGATAGCGAAACGCTGGGATGGGACCCCAATCGCTTTGTCCTGCGCGGCATGGATCTGGCCTTTGGCGAGACCGAAGTGCAACGCTGGGGCGTTAATTCCAGCATCGATTACCGGTCGGACGATCACGACTTTCACCTGCGCGGCCAGTATAACCGGTACCGCAAGAAAGAATTTCGGAGCCGGCTGAACTTCCGCAACGACACGACGCGCAATTCCGCACGACTAGTTCAGGTCGACAAATCGGACACCGGCCTGTTGCAGCCCGATGACAATGTCGTCGGCCATGACTCGGCGCTGGGCCGCATCTATGGCTATACGCCCGGCCAGATCGTCGATCGCGACGAGGACGGGATCATTAGTGATGCGGATCGTTCTTCGCGTTCTTTCTACAGTCTTTTCGGCGGATCGGGGCTTTGGGACCCGCAAGGCTTTCGTCTGCGCCGTTTCTGGCAGGCGTCGAATGAAACCGGCAACCTGGCTTCGGCAAATTTCGGGGGGGAATCGCGTTTCGGCGCGGTGAAGATCGATTATGACCTGTCCTATTCGCGGTCGGAGGACAATCTGGACGACGGTTACGAGTTGGAGTTTCGCAGCGACAAATATGGCTGGCTTGGTAACAGCGGGGTGCTGTTTTCCGCCGCCGAGGACTCCCGCTTTCCCAAATGGCTGCTCAACGACGCGGGCATGGCGGCTGTGCAGGACCCGTCCGAATATGACTTCGCCGGCCTGGAAGGCGAAGTCGGCGGCAGCAGCGAGAAGCTGTGGCAAGCGCAGTTCAACGCGGAATGGGATGTCGGCGGCGACTGGCTGGAGACAGTGAAGACCGGTTTCAAATATTATAACTCGCGCCGCCGCACCTATGAAGGATCGTTCCTCGACCTCAATGCCGATGGAACGCTCGCAGACTTCGCGCCCTTCTATGGCAAGGAAGTGACCAGCCTGTTCGGCGGCGCTTATAAGGACCTCTATCGCCTGGGCACCACCATCGACAACAAGGCGATGTTGGCCGAATTGCAGCGCGCCGAACGCGGCGAAAGCACGATATTCGACGGTTTTGCGGTCGATCATTCGCAGGCTGAAATATCCGACGAAGACAGCTTTCGTTTCAATGAGCGCGTCCTGTCCACCTATGCCATGGCGACAGCACAAATCGGCCGCGCGCAAGTGATAGCGGGCGTTCGCATGGAAAATACCCGGAACACGATCGAGGCATGGAATATCGATCCGGTCCAGGGTGCGCGCTACACGCGCGACCGGTCGAACTTCACCAACTGGCTGCCGTCGATCCACGTCAATTATGATTTCAATAACCGCACCAAGCTGCGCGGCGCGATCTGGACCAGCTTCGCCCGGCCCGACATCGCGCGGATGAGTTCGGCGCGTGAATATAGCTATGACCGCGATCCCGATGGCGACGGCGTGGAAAATCCCACGAGCGACTGGGTGCTGGCGGGTATCGAAATGGGGAACCCCGATTTGAAGCCGCTGCGTTCGACCAATTTCGACCTGTCGCTCGAACATTATGCAGGGCGGACGGGAGCCTATTCGATCGCCGCCTTCTACAAGCAAATCGACAATTTCCTGTTCCGTTCCTCGTCGAGTAACATCCGCGACGGTACGACGGGGGAGAATATCAATCCTGAGGGCGTCGTGATCTCCATGCCCAACAACGGCAAATGGGCCGATGTCTATGGCGTCGAGTTCAGCGCGCAGCAGCTGTTGCACTGGCTGCCCGGCGTGTTCGGTTCGCTGGGCGTCGGCGGCAATCTGACGCTGCAGCGTTCCAAGGCGGCGACCGGCCTGTCGTGGCACCCCGAAGGCTATACACTGCCGCTGATGGAGACCCCCGAAACCATCGCAAACCTGCAGCTTTTCTGGCAGCGTGACGGGTGGGAAGTCTATGGCGCGTGGAATTATCAATCGAAATTCCTGGCGGGGATCAACGACTTCGGCAACGACCCCTATGAACAGGCCTATAGCTTCATCGACCTGACCTTCCGCAAAAGCTTCAAGGAAAAATCGTCGATACAGCTGCAGGTTCGCAACCTGCTCGATTCGCACACCTATTGGCAGACCGTCTCGTCCAGCGACGGGGCGAGCCGTGCCTATATCAAGAACGGGCGTTCGGTCACGCTCGGTTTCAACCTGATCTTTTGAGGGGGCGAACCCATGACCACCAGAACCGTCGCGCTTCTGTCCGCCCTGCTGCTGGCCAACTGCGTCGTCCCCGTGGCGGCGCAGGCGGCGGAGCAGCCGGTGCTCGCACCGGCGACGCAGGCACCCGAACGCATCATCCTGAACCTGACCGCCGACACGGCGCATGAGATGGCGGTGACCTGGCGCAGTGCGCCCGGCCTTGCCGGGAAGGTCCAATATGCGAAGGCGACCCCCGGCCCCGATTTCGTGCGATCACCGATGATGCTCGACGCCACCACCGACGATGCGACGTTGGCGGTGCAGGAAGACCCTGCCTTTCGCGCCGCCTATCATTCGGCGGTGCTCACCGGGCTGGAGCCCGCCACCGTCTATGCCTATCGCGTCGGCGACGGCACACGCTGGTCCGAATGGTTCCAGTTTCGCACGGCATCGGAGCGTCCCGAGCCCTTTCGCTTCATCTATCTGGGCGACATGCAGAACGATGTTCTGTCGCAAGCTTCGCGCACGTTACGCATGGCATTGCGTATGGCGGGGGATTCGGCTTTCGTCATTCATGCGGGCGATCTGATCAACCGTCACAGCTCCGATCGCGAGTGGGGAGAGTGGTTTGCGGCCGGGGGATTCCTTTACGCCCAGACGCCGCAAATGCCGACGCCGGGCAATCATGAATATGGCCGTGACACGGCGGCGCGCGCGGGATCGTCAGTGACCGGGCAATGGCGCCGCCAGTTCACCCTGCCCCAAAATGGCCCCGACGGAGTGCCCGAGGCGAGCGAAACCCATTGGTACACCGATTATCAGGGACTGCGCCTGATCTCGATCGATTCACCCCAGCTTGACCGCAACGAGGCCGCGCGCGGTGCCACCATCGCCTGGCTTGAAGGGATATTGGCAAACAACCCAAACCGCTGGACAGTGATTTTCCTGCATTTCCCGATGTTTTCCAGCGACCCTGGACGCGACAATCCCAAGGTGCGCGACGCGCTGAAACCGCTGGTAGACAAATATGATGTCGATCTGGTGCTGCAGGGCCATGATCATGGCTATGCGCGCGGCGCGATCGGTCCCGATGGTCCCGTCGCCGACGATGCCGGTGCGACCTATGTCGTCTCCGTCGCGGGACCAAAAATGTACGAGGTCGCCGACCTGCCCTGGGCGCGCAAATCGGCCGAACGCACCCAGGCGTTCCAGATCATCGACGTTGAAGGCGACCGGCTCGCGTACAAGGCCTATACTGCCTCAGGTGAACCGCTCGACGCGGTAACGCTGACAAAGCCATAAGCGACGCGGCCTGACGTGAGGAAGCGGCCAATCGAACCAGCTGCGACGCGCGCCAAACGCAGCTCAAGGCCTGAGACGGAATGGCCGTTTGCGTTCAGTCCGCTGTTGGAGAGCAATCAAAGACAGCGGACACTCAAGATGATAGGCAATTTCCACCTCGACGGCGATCGCACAGCCGGACGAGAGCTATTCTTGACGCGCGCGCGGGAACTAACGTTCAACCTTAGTCGCCAGAATGACCGAGGTCGTCGTTCGTTCGACACCATCTAGCAGCCCAACCTCGTCGATCAGCTCGTTGAGCTGGGCGCTATCTTCGGCTTCCAGCATGGCGATGATGTCGTACTCGCCGCTGATCGCGTGAATCGCCTGTACTTGTGGCATCGCGGCGAGCGCGACTTCGACCTCGCGATGGAAACGCGGCAGTGTCTTGATCATCATATGCGCGCGGATGCGGCTGGCGGTGAAGGCGTTTCCGAGGCGGACGGTGTAGCCCGCGACGATCTTTCCTTCCTCGAGCCGGGCGAGGCGTGAGTAAATGGCGCCGCGCGAAATACCGAGCTCCTTGGCCAGTTGCGCGATCGTCTGGCGCGCGTCGTCGCGGAGCAGGGTCAGCAGGCGTTCATCGACATCGTCGAGGGTGACGCCGCCGTTCGGCATCAGTCGGCCAGTTTTTCATCCGCGAAGATCGCGGTCTGTGGAGTCCCCCCGGCGCTCATCCGGCCACGATACATGCCAAGGTCGTTGATGGCAAAGGCGGGGTCGCCGTCGGGGCCCATCGCGATCAGCCCGCCATCGCCCCCGATTGCGCCGACCGCCATGATCGTCGCCTGCGCCGCCTCCTTCAGGCTCTCACCCCGCCACGCGACTCGGTCGCAGAGCTGCCGCGCGGCACTCTCGCGGATGAAATATTCGCCCGATCCGGTCGCCGACACCGCACACTGGCCGTCCTTGGCATAGGTGCCTGCGCCGATGATCGGCGAATCACCGATGCGGCCCCAGCGCTTGCCGGTCATGCCGCCGGTCGAGGTCGCCGCGGCAAGATGCCCTTCGGCGTCGAGCGCAACTGCGCCAACGGTGCCGAACAAATGCGTCGGGTCGATCGCCGCCTGCGGCTGTTTCTGGCGCCATTTGAGCAGCGCCTGCCAGCGTTCCTCGGTGCGGAACCAGGCTGGGTCGACCTGTTCGAGCCCCTGTTCGAGCGAGAAGCGATCGGCGCCGTCGCGCGCGAGCATAACGTGCGGGCTCTTGTCCATGACGGCGCGCGCGAGGTCGATCGGGTGGCGCGTGCGGGTGACGCCCGCGACCGCCCCGGCCTTTTGCGTCTTCCCGTCCATGATCGCGGCGTCGAGTTCGTTCTTGCCCTCTGCAGTGAAAACCGCGCCGCGCCCGGCGTTGAACAAAGGATCATCTTCGAGCACGCGCACTGCGGCGGCGACCGCATCGAGCGCGGGACCGCCTTTCTCGAGCACCGCGCCGCCGACGCGCAGCGCCTCGTCCAGACCGGCGCGATAGGCGGCCTCCTTGTCGGGCGACAGCGATCCGCGTTCGATCACCCCGGCGCCGCCGTGGATCGCAAGCGACCAGCGCGGGACTTCGGCGATCGCGCCGGCGCGGGCGGCGTAATGCCGCTCGAACACCGGATTGTCGACGCGGCCCGAGGGCAGGTGGATCACCGATCCCGGCCCGACCCCGGTCACCTTGACGCGCGGCGCGTCGAGCGAGCGGCCTGCCGTCACATTGCTTAGGCCCGCGCCATCGACGACCCAGGCATAGCCATCGGGCGCGGTGGCATAGATGCGCCCGCGCCCGTCGGGTTCGACCGCGAGTGCAGCGCTTTCGTCGACACCAAGCCCCAGCATCGCGGGCAGCGCCGGGTCGCGCCCGACCTGCGCCTTGGCGACGAAGGCGAAGAGGCGACCGAGCCGTTCGCGTTCCTTGAAATGCGTGTCGGTGACGATGCCCTTGAGCAATGCCAGATGCAGGAAGTTGTCCTCGATCGTGTTTGCGGGGCCGAGCGGGTCGGCAAGCGCCTCAGGGCTCTTGATGCTGCCGTCGTCCATCGCACCATAAAGTTTCTCGCCCTGCATCGCGAGCCCGGCACTCGTCCCGGCGAGCGGCTTGCCCCCCGCGACATGCGCATCGAGGATTTCGGCGACCGGGGTGCCGCGCCAGTAGCGGACGTAGCGCGCCTGGTCGCCGCCCGCGATGAAGATGCCGTCGGCCTTGCGCAGCCGGTCGAGGATCTTCTTGTCATAGGATTGCGTCCGCGCGTGGAAGACAAAAATTTCAGCCGACTGGATGCCGCCGATCTCGTCGAAGAATTCCTTGCCCATCTCCTCGCCGTATGAGGCGCTGATGATGACGATATGCCCGTTCCCCGCTTTTCCGAAGAACCATTTCATTGCGTCGATATTGCGGTCGCCGCCGCCCATCAGCAACAGACCGCCCGACACCGGGCCGGGGATCGGCGTGTTCAGCTTGCCGAAAACATAATGTTCGACGGGCTTTTGTTTCGATTCTTTGGCGGCGGCGGGCGCCAGCGCTAGGCCGCACAACAAGAAAAACAGCCAAATTTTCCCGACCAACGCGCGCAGCATGGCTTTCCCTTCGACCCTAAACGGTGGCCGATGTTACATAATGTAGCGTGACAAAGACAATATGATTTCCAAATCTGTCATAATGATTGAAATTATCGACGGTTTCTGGTGGTGTGTGCGAAACATCCGGACGCGGGGCGCGTGGGGCATCAAATTTGTCCGGGCAACAAGGGGTTGTATCATGACGAAATTCTCCAACCGATCGATCCGGGTGCTGCTGGGGCTGAGCGTTTGCGTGCCGGCGCTCACCGCGCCCGCCTTTGCGCAAGATGCAGCCAACGCCGATGCCGATGAGGAAATCATCGTCACCGGGTCGCGCATTCCGACGATCCGCGACCAGGGCCCTGCCCCCGTCACCACGATCGATTCTGACACGATCCGCGCCAACGGCTATACCAGCGTTCCCGAACTGCTCGCCGCAATGACGCAGAACAGCGGCGAGACGCAGAGCCCGCAATCGGGGAGCAGCGCCGACTTCACGCCGGGCGCGCAGCAGGTCGACCTGCGCGGGCTCGGCCCCAATCACACGCTGGTACTGATCAACGGCCGCCGCATCGCCGACTTCCCCCTGCCCTATATCGGTCGCAGCAATTTCACCGACATCTCGAACATTCCCGTCAGCCTGATCGACAAGGTCGAGATTTTGAGCGGCGCGGGATCGGCGATCTATGGTTCAGACGCGATCGCGGGCGTGGTCAACTTCAAGATGAAGGAAAAGCTCGACGGCATCACGCTCGACTATCGCCACGGGCGTACCGAGCATGGCGGCGGCCTGTCGCACCGCTTTACCGCGACCGGGGGCTGGTCGTCGGGCGGCTTCAGCATTGCGGGCGGCGTCGAATATCTCGACCAGCGCCCCCTGTGGGCGTATCAGCGTAGCATCCAAGACAGCACCGACGACAATCCGGTTAGCACGATCGCGCGGCGCACGTTTCTGCGCTACAGCATCGACAACGACACCTACATCGACCCCGGCGCCGATACCTGCGCGCGCCTGTCGCACCTCAACCGCGGCTCGACCATTTACGCCTCGCGCCCGCGCTATGGCGACTATGACCCGGTGATCGACGATTATGGGCCCGGTTTCTATTGCGGCAGCAAGGAATCGATCGGCTATGGCACGATCGTTTCGGGCCGCAAGGGCTTCAACAGCTTCGGCACCATGTCGTACGAACTGTCGGACAATGCCAAGCTGTTCGCCGATTTCCAGTTCGGGATTAGCAAGGTCCGGCTGATGTACGACGTCACCAGCTGGGCGTTCGAGAACAGCTCGTCGAGCTCGGACAACAGCTTCTACAACGCGTTCGACAACACGATCGACGACTGGTCGCGCCAGTTCGCGCCCGAAGAAACCGGCGGGTTCGAGATGCAGCGGTCAAAGCAGACGACCTACAGCATTACCCCCGGTATTCGCGGCGACTTCGGCAACGGCTGGAATTACGAGGCGTCGTTCAACTACAGCCGCTATCAGTCGGTCGTCCGCTGGCCGCAGATCATCAACCAGAAGGCGAAGGACTTCTTCCTCGGCCCGCAGCTCGGGATCGATGCCGACAGCGGCTATCCCATCTACAACCGCGACCCCAATATCTATCTCTATCGCGCGCTGACCCCGGCCGAATATGACAGCATCTCGGCCGATACCGTCTATCGTCCGTACAGCTGGACCAACAATCTGCAGGCGACGCTGACCAACGGCGAATTGTTCGAGCTGCCGGCGGGGCCCGTCGGCTTCGCCGCGGTCGCCGAATATGGCAAGCAGGGCTATAACCTCCGCCCCGATCCGCTCGCGCTCACCGACTATTATTACAGTTGGAAGGACAGCGACGGCAAAGGCAAGCGCAGCCACGCCGCGATCGGCGGCGAGTTGCGCGTGCCGGTGCTCGAGTTCCTGACGCTGACCGGAGCGGGGCGCTACGACACTTTCGGCTTCGCGGGCCGCGACGTCGGCAAATTCACCTATAACGGCGGGGTCGAGGTGCGGCCGACCAACAGCCTGTTGTTCCGCGCCGCCTATGGTACCGCTTTCCGCGCGCCCGACCTCCACTATGTCTTCACCGGGCCGGGCAATGTGCAGAGCAGCGTCGACGATTACTATCTCTGCGGCATCGAGGAGCCGGACGAGGAGATCGGCGATTGCAGCTATTCGGGCAGCGGCATTGTCGTGAACCGGAACGGCAACCGCGATCTGCGAGCCGAAACGGGCAAGACGCTGACCGCCGGCATCGTCTTCTCGCCGTCGAGCCGCCTCCATGTTTCCGTCGATTATTTCCGCGTCTCGCTCGACAATCAGGTCGACGACCTCAGCGTCGACCAGATCGCGCGCGACGAGGCGGCGTGCCGCCCCGACGCCAATGGACAGACCGAGCTCGACCCCAATTCGCCGACCTGCCAAGACGCAATCGCGCGCGTCACCCGCTTCACCACGGGCGGCCTCGCGGGGCAAATTTCGTCGGTTGCGGTCAACCCCATCAACATCGCGCGCGAAAAGACGAGCGGCATCGACGTCGCCTTCCGCGGGACGCTGCCGACCAGCTTCGGCGACTTCACCCTGTCCCTGGCGCACAGCCATGTTTTCAAACACAGCTTCCAGCAATATCCGGGCGATCCGATCGAGAACAAGCTGGCGTTCGACAGCGGCTTCTATCTGCCGCGAGACAAGTCGAACGGCAGCATCAGCTGGGAAAAGGACGGGCTGCAGTTTACCGTCTCGGGCACCCGCCTCGGCAAGCTGCCTAATTACGACGAGGACGCCTTCCTGAAGGCGAGCTACCTCTTCAACGCGACGATGCAATATGATTTCACCGATCATCTGCGCGGGTCGCTGACGATCCGGAACCTGTTCGACACCAACCCGGTGAAGGACCCGACCTGGTCAGCCTATCCCTATTATAACGCCAGCTGGTATGACAGCATCGGGCGCAGCGTGTTTCTGCAGCTGACCTACAAGCTCGGCGGTTCGGCGCTCTGAGTTTGCCGCCTCCCCAATCCAGGACACCGGCTGCCCGCCGGGGGGTCCGGAGGAAAAGGAAACCGGTGATATTAGGCTGGCGGACCTTCGAGCTCGCCTGCTGGACGGGCCAGCGACGAGAAATCTAGCGGTTGTTCCCGCAAAATGCCTGCAATTCAGTGTGGGGAGGAAATCAACGCCCTAATCGCCCTTGCGAGCATGTCGACGTCGCCGGGCCCGTTGAACAGCGCTGGTGTGATCCGGACGCACGCCCCGCGCGCCGGCCCCGTACGATGCACCGAGAATATCCTGTGATCGTCGAGCAGACGCTTGGCGACCGCGATATTGTCCGCTTCGCTGATGCGGCCCGTGAGGCGGAAAGATGTGATGCCGCCGTGCAAACGGGCATCGGCCGGGGTTAATATGTCGACCCCCGGCGTGTCGCGCAGCGGTTCTGCCCAGAGATCGCGCAAATAGCGCAAGCGCGCCGCGCGCGCCGTATCGCCGATCCGGTCTTGAAAATCGAGCGCGGCAGGAACGGTGAGCTGCGCCGCGAAATCGACCGTGCCCGTGTGAACGCGCGCCTGGGCGGTCGCGGCGAACGGCGGTTCGTTGGCGATGTCGGGATCGATCAGCTCGACCTTCGTCTTGCGGATATAGAGCGCACCAACCCCCAGCGGGGCGCCCACCCATTTGTGCAGATTCAATCCGACAAAATCAGCGTCGAGATCCGGCAACGAGAAGTCGAGCTGCCCCCAGCTGTGCGCCGCGTCGACGATCGCATCCACCCCGCGTGCGCGCGCCATCGCAACGATTTCGCGAATCGGAATGACAAGGCCGGTCCGGTGGCTGAGGTGGGTAAGCAGGATCAGGCGAACGCGGGGATTGGCCTTGAGCGCCGCTTCATAGCAGTCGATCAGTCCCTGATGCGTCGCGGGTTCGGGAAGCGCGATGCGCACCACATCGACGCCGCGGCTTTTCTCCAGCGAGTCAAAGCACGCCTGCATGCTGTCATAGTCGAGGTCGGCGTAAAGCACCGCATCCCCGGCGCGCAGCCGGTTATAGCCGCCGATGAGCGCTTTTAGCGCCTCGGTCGCGTTGCGGGTAAAGGCGATCTCCTCGGGCGCGACTCCCAGCTTCGTCGCGACGCGGGCCCGCACGGCGATGAGATCGGGGGCGAGCCCGCGACGGGCATAATAGCTCGTCGCACGGTTCACCTGCCGGACGGCGGCTTCATATTGTTCGAGCACGGGCCGCGCCATCATGCCCCAATTGCCGTTCTCGAGCTGGATGATGTCCGGGATCACATCGTACTGCGCCGCCACCTTCGCCCAATAGGTCTCGTCGTCGGACCGGGCGCCCGCCGGCAGCGGCGCGGCGTCCAGCCGCCCCGCCACCGGCGCCGCCGCGGCGGCCATCAGCATCTGCCTCCGGTTGAGCTCCACGCCCGCTCCCTTCGCGTCAGAAATTGATCCCGAGGCGAACATAATATTGGCCGCCGTCGGTGTCATAGGGGGCGTTTCGCGAATAGATCAGCCCGCGCACCGCCTGATTCGTCGCCTCGTCGGGGTAGGTGTCGAAAATATTCTCGGCCCCGGCGCGGATCGACAGATGATCGTTGAGCTGGATGCTGGCCGACAGGTCGAACATCACCATCGATCCGAACCGCTGGAAAATGTCGCCCGTCGCGTTACCGCTGACGTCGGTCCACGGACCGTAGTAGCGCGCGCGGCCCTGCAGTCCGAAGCGGCCGACCGTGTAGCCGAGCGAGGCGGTGCCATTGTGCTTGGGCAAGCGGTCTTCGAACAGGATTCGCTGCGTCTCGTTGCCGATCGACGCGCTCGTGCCGCTCGTCACCCGGGTCTGGTTGTAATTATAGGCAAGACTGAGATCGACCTTGCCCGGACCCAGGTCGCGCGCAAAGGCGAGCACGACATCGATCCCGCGCGTGCGCGTATCGAAATCATTGGTGAAGTAGGTGACCGCCGTGAAACGCTGCGGATTCGGCAAATCGGCCGGCACCGCAAAGGTCCTCGACTGCCCGAAGCGGTCGCGCAGCTTGATCTGATACAGATCGATGCTGCCCGTCAGCCCGAAACCCGACTGGAAAGTCAAGCCTGCGGTCAACGTTCGGGACTTTTCCGGTGTCAGTGGCCGAGCGCCCAATGCGATGGCGATGGGATCGGACGGCGACAGCCGCCCCGTATTGAATATCTGCAGGGTCGTGGTGTCGAGGCCCTGCGTCGTGCTCACCGCATTGAGCTGCGCGGGCGTGGGCGCGCGAAAACCCGTCGACCAGGTTGCACGTAGCGCCACACCGTCAAGGGGCTCGAGGCGCGCCGAAAGCTTGTAATTGAACGTGTCGCCAAAGGCCGAGAAATCCTCGTATCGCCCGGCCGCGCCGAGCGTCAACACTTCGGCGGGCTTGACCTCGACATCGACATAACCGGCGTAGCTCGTTTGCGACCACTCTCCCGCATTCAGCAGGCTGAAGCCCGGAAAGCCGTTGCTGTTCGGCGCCAGTCCTGTCGCCGCACCAGGTCCGATCGCATAGGAGGCGGGATCGCCCGGCCGGATCGCATAGGTTTCCTTGCGCCGCTCGGCCCCGAACGCAATGTTCGCGGGCTCGATCAGTCCAAGAGGCAGTCTGTAGACGAAGTCGGCGTTCAGGTTGAACTCGCTCTGGCGCAGGCGCCCGAGATAAAAGCTCGTCGGGCTGTCGGGGCCGAGCGACGCGTTGAGCGATTCGCTCATATTATAGTTGATGCGGCTGCGGCCGAGCGACGCGCTGAGGTCATAGGTAAAGGCATCGCCAGCCTCGCCTCGCAAACCACCCGCAGTCTGGAAATCGTCATATTCGGTGCCGAAGCGCGGAGTAAAGCCGGCGGGATAAAGGCTGGTGAAGCTGAAACCGGGGAACGCCGTGCTCGGATTATAGACGTTCCCCGTGCCCGCGGGATTGCGCCAGTTGAAGTCGGTGACACCCTCTCCGTCGGTTACCGTCCCGAACGCGTAGAGCGTCGCGCCATCGGCAATCTCATAGTCGGCGTTGACGCTGCCGCGCACCGACCTGAGGTCGGGCTGGCCCCAACGCTGCACCGGATTAGGCACCTCGATATCCGGATTTGCCGCCTGAAAGGCTTCGGCGTCCGGCCGCTGTCGTGTGCGCGAGGTCGCATCGGACTTCGCAAATTCACCGGTGAAGACGAGCGTTCCGCGGTCGCCGAGCGCCACGCCGCCCTGCCCGCCGGTTTGATAGCTCTGGCCGTCGCCTTCATAATAGCTCGAATATTGGCCGAAGGCAGTCATGCCGGGCCGGTCGTCGAGGATGATATTGATGACGCCCGCAATCGCATCCGAACCATATTGCGCCGATGCGCCATCGCGCAGCACCTCGATCCGCTTGATCGCAAGGTTTGGGATCGTCGCGAGATCGGCCGCCTGCGCGCCGCGCGTGCCGAGGAGCGCCGAGCGGTGATATCGCTTGCCGTTGACGAGCACGAGCGTCTGGTCGGGCGACAGGCCGCGCAGCGTTGCCGGACGGACGAACGCCTGACCGTCGGCGGCCGGCAGGCGCTGCACATTGAATGAGGGCAAGAGTTGCGCAAGCGTATCCGACAGGTCGTTCGACACGCTATTGTCGATTGCCCGACCCGACAAGACGTCGATCGGCGCCAGCGTGTCGAACTGCGTTCGCCGCGCGTCGCGCGTGCCGGTAACGATGATGGTTTCGCCATCGGAGCTTCCGGTTCCGACCGAAGCCATTTCTTCGGCAGAGGCCGTTGCAGGCGCAGAAAATTGCAGCGCGACAAGCGCGCAGGCAGTGAGGCTTTTCATGGATGCTCCTTGGATCTCGACGGGGAGAATTATGTTCTGGTTGCGGTCGCGACCTAGGAATTCATTGTGACAAACAGGTGTCGAGAGATGCATTCAGAGGGGCGAAGCCACCGACGGGCAGAACACTGTCGGGGGAGCGAGCGGGAAGCATCGACAGTTTATTGAACGATTTGGGGATCAGCTTCGCGGCAGCCGAAGCGGAGCCGGCTTGACGGCTTCAGGCGCGAAGCAGTCCATGTGTGACGCCGCCACCGATATTCCCAAGAGCTACGGCCGAGCAGCGATTCACGAACTCGAGGTCAATACTGCCTTTCAAGACTTCGATGCGTTAGCAGCTTGGACCAATCAACGCACAGTTGCCCAGCTGAAATATTTCCGAGTTATTTTAATATCTTAATAGAGTCGGCAGTGGAGGAGGGACCTGAACATATCTGTTAACAGGCTGTTTTATCTAAACTTTTAGGTGGCCGGATTATCCGCCGGCTCAATCTACCCCAATTCCACCCCCAATCGATGGGACGTTGGAAAATGTCGTCGAGTTGTAGTGCAAAGGCCGCACGTAGCCGCCCTCTCCTTACATCGCGGTGCTCCGCAGTTCGTTTCTCCATCCGCGTGCATTCTGAAAGGGAATGATCACAATGGGCCGGTAACGGACCGGCGGCTTTTGGATCGAAAGCAGCGGAAAGCGGAAATCAGCAAAGAGTGATCATTCCTTTGTCGCCTTTAAGAGTCGCACGACTGATGCTGCGGTCATTGCATTGATCCGGAAGACTGGGGCGCTTCACCGCGGCTCCGCGCTCCAGCCCCGGCCGACCTCGCGAGCTCTGCGACGCGCTGCCGGCGAGCATCGATCACAAGTCTTGAAACCGGAAAAATCGCTTCCTAATTTCTTCCCGGACGCCGGATTTGCCGGGTCTTTAGGACATAGAGAGCGTCGGCTCTATGTACCGGCGCGCCTCATGCCCGAATTGCTTCAATCAGGAGGATTTGGAAATGAGAACCGATTTTGACTTCACCCCCTTCCGCCGCTCGACGGTAGGTTTCGATCATCTATTCGACCTGCTCGAAAAAGGGCAGCGCGGCGAGACGTCCGACGGCTACCCGGCCTTCGACATCGTGCGCGAGGTCGACGACCGCTTCCGCATCACGCTCGCTGTGCCCGGCTTCAAGGCCGACGAGATCGAGATCGTCGCGCAGCAGAATCAGCTCAGCGTGACGGGCAAGCCGGCGGAGGAAGATGAAAAGCGCAACTATCTTCATCGCGGCATCGCCCGCCGCGCCTTCGAGCGGCGCTTCCAGCTCGCCGATTATGTCGAGGTCGGCAGCGCGAGCTTCGCCGACGGCCTGCTCGCGATCGAGCTCAAGCGGGTGATTCCCGAGGCGATGAAACCGCGCAAGATCGAGATCGGCAGCGGGAACACCGAACCGCGCCGGATCGGATCATCGAAGGAAAAGACGCCCGAAAACGCCTGACAATCCTTTGGGCCGCTGTTCATCAGCGGCCCCGCTTTTCTGATGAAGTCCAACTGAAAGGCCGGAGACGCTCCATCGCTCGGTCAGTCGATCGCGCGGATGACGTCGGCCGCGCGCCACTCGGCTGGCCTGATCAGCCCGTTGTGCGCGATCCGGACCGAGTGCAGTGTCGCCTCGATCTGGCGGCGCCACATCGCCAGAAAATCGAACAACACCGGAAAGTCCGGCGGAAGATCATATTCCTGCCAGACGTACAGCTGGAGCAGCGAAGGATGATCGGGTCGGTAATAATGGATCTCGGCGGTGGTCAGCCCGTAGCCGTCGAGCTGCGCGATCAGCGCGCGGTCGGTCATGGCGAATGCGCCTCGCCGCCGTCGAGCGAGCGAAGCGCCGCGAGCACATCGTCGACCGGCACCGCGCGCCGCGCGCCCGGCGGCTTGCGCAGCGCGGGCTTGCCGCGGACCGACACGCGGTCCGATACCCAGGATGCAAGAAGGGCGCGCTTGACTTCGGGCTCGAAGCTCGGGTGATGCGCTACGTCGAACGGGTGTAGAAACCGGGAAAATGGCTGCGACATGATCGTGCCTCCTTCCTTGTCGCCATTCCTTTCTCGTTGTGCGGCATGGCGCCGCGACGACAGATTTTGGTAGCGGAGCGAGTCGAGTCAAGAGGGCTCACGCCGCTCACAACATGCATTTTGTCGCTCTCGCGCAAGGAGTGACAAAAAATTTGAGCGATCCTCTTGAAGCGAAAAAATGCGCTTCCTAGCTCTTCGGCGCCGCGCGTCCCGGACAGGCGCGCGGTCTGTATCATATCGTTATGCAACATGGAGGTTATGCATGCATTTCCGTCCCTTGCACGACCGTGTGGTCGTCCGCCGCATCGAAGCCGAGGAGAAGACCTCGGGCGGCATCATCATCCCCGACACCGCCAAGGAAAAGCCGCAGGAAGGCGAAGTCGTCGCCGTCGGACCGGGTGCTCGCGCCGAGGACGGCACGGTGACCGCGCTCGACGTTCGGGCCGGCGACCGCATCCTGTTCGGCAAATGGTCGGGCACCGAGGTGCGCATCGACGGCGAGGAGTTGCTCATCATGAAGGAGAGCGACATCCTCGGCGTCATCGAAGAGGCCGAGGCGCTCAAAAAGGCCGCCTGACGCCACATCCATCCAACAACTGAAAGGACAGCAAGAAGGAGGTATAAATGGCTGCCAAGGAGGTGAAATTTGCGTCGGACGCGCGTGATCGCATGCTGCGCGGCGTGGATACGCTTGCGAATGCAGTGAAAGTCACGCTGGGCCCGAAGGGCCGCAACGTCGTGATCGACAAAAGCTTCGGCGCGCCGCGCATCACCAAGGATGGCGTCACCGTCGCCAAGGAAATCGAGCTTGCCGACAAGTTCGAGAATATGGGCGCGCAGATGCTGCGCGAGGTCGCCTCGAAACAGAACGACAAGGCCGGCGACGGCACAACCACCGCGACCGTGCTCGCGCAGGCGATCGTTCGCGAAGGCTCGAAGGCGGTCGCCGCGGGGATGAACCCGATGGACGTCAAGCGCGGCATCGATCTCGCCGTGAACAAGGTCGTCGATGACCTCAAGGCGCATGCCAAGTCGGTCGAGGCCAACAGCGAGATCGCGCAGGTCGCGACGATTTCGGCAAACGGTGACGAAGAGGTCGGCAAGATCCTCGCCGAGGCGATGGAGAAGGTCGGCAACGAAGGCGTGATAACGGTCGAGGAAGCCAAGAGCCTCGCGACCGAGCTCGAGACGGTCGAGGGCATGCAGTTCGACCGCGGCTATTTGAGCCCCTATTTCATCACCAACGCCGAGAAGCTCAAAGTCGAGCTCGACGACCCCTATATCCTCATCCACGAGAAGAAGCTGTCGAACCTCCAGGCGATGCTTCCGCTGCTCGAAAGCGTCGTGCAGTCGGGCCGGCCGTTGCTCATCATCGCCGAGGATGTCGAGGGCGACGCGCTCGCGACGCTCGTCGTCAATCGCCTGCGCGGCGGCCTCAAGGTCGCGGCGGTCAAGGCACCCGGCTTCGGCGACCGCCGCAAGGCGATGCTCGAGGATATCGCGGTGCTCACCGGCGGCAATGTCGTCAGCGAGGAGCTCGGCATCAAGCTCGAAAGCGTGACCGTCAACATGCTCGGGCGTGCCAAGAAGGTCGTCATCGACAAGGACAATACGACGATCGTCGACGGTGTCGGCGCGAAGTCCGACATCGACGCCCGCGTCGCGCAGATCCGCCAGCAGATCGAAACGACGACGAGCGATTACGACCTCGAGAAGCTGCAGGAGCGGCTTGCCAAGCTCGCGGGCGGCGTCGCGGTGATCCGCGTCGGCGGTGCGACCGAGGTCGAGGTCAAGGAGAAGAAGGACCGCGTCGACGACGCGCTCCACGCGACGCGCGCGGCAGTCGAGGAAGGCATCCTTCCCGGCGGCGGCATCGCGCTGCTCCGCTCGCTCAAAGCGCTCGAGGGCCTGAAGGCCGCGAACGACGACCAGCAGTCGGGTATCGACATCGTCCGCCGCGCGCTCCGTGCCCCGGCGCGCCAGATCGCCGACAATGCCGGCGAGGACGGTGCGTGGATCGTCGGCAAGCTGCTCGAAAGCGAGGAGTATAGCTGGGGCTTCAACGCCGCCACCGGCGAATTTCAGGACCTTGTGAAGGCCGGCGTAATCGACCCCGCCAAGGTCGTGCGCACCGCGCTGCAGGATGCTGCGTCGGTCGCCTCGCTGCTGATCACGACCGAAGCGCTGGTCGCCGAGCTGCCGAAGGAAGAGAAGGCCGCGCCGATGCCGGCGATGGACTTCTGACATGCGGAGGGCGGCGGGGTAAGCCGCCGCCCTCCTTCGCCTGCAGTTCCGTCGGCGGAGATTTCGACCAAAATCTCTCGCGCGACTAGAATGGCCGATAGCGGTCTGTCCTTTGCCGACCCTTATGCGATCTTCGATCGCCACGCGGCAGGGCTCGAAAATCCGGCGGTGCTCGGCGCGGGGCGCTTCGACCTCGCCTTCGTCATCGTCTTCCTGCTGCCGCTGCTGCTGATCGCGGCGACCTATGATTTCTGGTCGCGCGACGTCGAAAATGGCAGCGCTCGGCTCCAGCTCGCACACCCACGAACTGTTCCGCGCGCGCGAAGTCGGCACGCGGATCGGCCTGATGCGCGAAGGGCGCCTGCAACGCATGATCGCCGCCAAGGACATCAGCGCCGCGGAGCTCGAAAGCCTCTATCTCGAAGAAATGGGGCGCTGACGTCCCCGGCATCACGGCAGCCGGGATGACCCGGCGGGCGCTTGCTGTCGACGGGCAGCCGCAGCCTTCGCCCGGTCGGTTCAACAAAATCGCGCTCGAAGGGCGCTGGCCATGCAGCGCGCCGACGCCGCGGCGCGCTGCCATGTCCGACGCCGAGCCTATTTGCCGGCAAGTTCTTTCACCAGCGCCGGCGCAGGATAGATCGTTTCCAACGCCTCCTGCACCGCGGCCGACGACACCACCACCGTCCGGTTGAGCGACGGATCATAGCCGTAATTGCCGCCGAGCGAGTGGATATTCCCGTCGAATGCCGCGCCGATGACGCCCGCATCCTTGTCGATGACCGGCGACCCCGAATTGCCGCCGATAATGTCGTTGGTGGTGACGAAGTCATAGGTTGTCGAGCCATCGATTGCTGCCTTCTTCGCGGCAAAGGCCGGCGCGACGTCGAAGGGCGGGTTGCCCGTCGCGCGGTCGAAGGTGCCACCGAGCGTGGTCGCGATCGGCACCGGCTTGCCGCGCTCGTCCCATCCCTTGACCCAGCCATAGCTGATGCGAAGCGTGAAGGTCGCATCGGGATAAAGCTTGTCGCCATAGGCGGCAAAGCGCGCGTCGGCGAGCTTGCCGGCGGCGGCGGCGAGCGGCCCGGCATAGGCCTCGTCGATCGCCTTCTTGAGCGCGCGCTGGCGCGGCGCGAGGCGCAGCGCATAGCGGATCATCGGATCGTCGCTCGCCTCGATCGCGGCGCGGCCGCCATCCCATAGCTGCTGCCGATAGGCGGGATCGGCGAGCTTCGATCCCTCGACCAGCCGCTTCGCGAGCTGCTCGGGGCTCTCGCGATCGAGCAGCAGCTTGGTGTCGGGATCGTCGGCACCCAGATATTCGCGCGCCTTCGACAGGCTCCATTCGAGCGTCAGCTCATCGAGCCAGGGGTAAACCGGGCTTTCGTCGAGCAGCCGCTTCTTGGTCAGCGGCAGCGCGCTGTCGGTATAGCCGGGCAGCCGCTCGCCATTGGGCTTCTCGCGCTCTTCCGCCGCGAACACGAGCGTTTCGGCATAGCCGTAAAGATCGCTCGTCGGGGTCGAGAAGCGCGCCGGCAGATAGAGCGCGCGATACGCCCCCACCGCCTTGTCGACCGCAGCCCAGGGATCGCCGATCGCGGCATTGCCCGCGCTGCGCTGTTTGAGATCGGCTTCCTTCGCGGCGAGCGTGCCCGTGAACGCCGGATCGTTCAGAGCCTTCTGACGCCCGATATAGACTTTGAGGCTGTTCTCGATGCCGTTGAGCATGTCCAGCCCTTCGCGCGCATGGTCGGGGCTTTCCTCCATCGCGCGCACCAGCCGACCGCGCAGCTCGGACATCGTCGTCACCGTGACCGGCAGGCGCACTTCGCGCTCGAACGCGAGCTGGCTCGTCGTGAACAGCCGGCTCGTGGAACCGGGGTTGCCGACGACGAAGGTCGCCTCGCCCTCCTGCGGTGCGCGCGGAGTCCATTTGAGATGATTGGGGGTCGCAACCGGCTTGCCATTCTCATAGGCGCGCAGGAAGCTCGCATCGAGCGAGTAGCGCGGGAAATTGAAATTGTCGGGATCGCCACCAAAGGTCGCGGCCCGATCCTCGGGCGCCCAGGCGAGGCGCACGTCCGAATATTTGCGATAGGTGTAGAGCTTGTACTGCCCGCCGCCGAACAGGGTCACGACCTGACAGCGCATTTTTTCGGTGTCGGCGCAGCCCGCCTTCTCGAGCTCGGCGATCTTGGCGTCGCGCGCCTTGGTCAGCGCCTCGCCGGTCAGCGATCCGATCGCCGCCTTCACATCCTTGGTCACGTCGGCGATGCCCGTGACGACTTCGGCCTGCTGCCCCGGACATTTGAGCTCGAGGTCGCGCCGATCAGCGACATAGCCCGCGTCGAGATAGTCCTTGCCCGCCTTCGAATTGTCGAACAGGCAGGTTGCGACGCAATGATGGTTGGTCAGGATCAGGCCCGAATCCGAAACGAAGCTAGCCGAACAGCCGCCCGTCAGGCGCACCGCGGAGGCCTGGACCTTGTCCAGCCAGGCGCGCTCGGGCGTCCATCCCAGATCCTGCTTCACCTGCGCCGCGGGAAAGGCGTCGAAGGTCCACATCCCCTCCTCGGCGAGCGCCGGCGACGATGCAAGAACGGTGCCCGCGAGGGCGACCGAGAGAAAGGGCTTCAGCACATAGTTCATCGAAAAATCCATCCACGACCAAATTAGAATGCGCGATCAATGTCAGTTCCGAACAGGAAACACTGACCAAGGATACAGCATATCATTGTTAGCTGCTTCGAGGGTATCTGACCAGTAGAATTGGCCTTCTACAAGCGGGCGCATGTTCGGCAACGAACGGTGACGCGCACAAGCTTGGCCAAGTCGTACCCATTTCCATCGAGCCGCTCGAACGCGGTCGAGGTCCGGACATCGACGTCGATGTCGGGATGCCGGGCGATGAAATCGGGCATCCGACAGCTTGTAGGGGCGCTGTCGCTTGCTCGCATATTTTACTTGGAGTTCCTTGCCCCCCATCTGGGGTATCGCCTGTTTTCGTCACAGGCCGGAAGTACCCCCTCCAGCACCCCCCAAATCAAATCGTCGCCCGTGCTCGCAGCGGGTCGCAACCGGACACCGGCGCGCCAAATATCACGTCAAAAATATTTGATTTTATTGTGAAAAAATCCACCGGTGGCTAAAACGGGTCGTTGGTGGAAAATGAGGATTGGTAGCGGAGGAGGGATTCACACGAAAAACATAAGATACTGATTTATAACAACGTTCTTGATCGTCGTGCCGATAATTCCGCTCAATCCACCCCCAATTTTACCCCTTCGCGACAGGCCGTGCCGAAATATCGACAGGCCGACATGCGCGATCCCTGCTACGCCCGAGAACGCGGCTGTTTACAGTGTGATCGCAGAAAGGACCGCAGACTATCGACAAACACCACGGTTGCACGGCCGACCTTGGCTGCCTCGATGTCGCCGGAAGCGATGAGCTGGTAGATCTTGGATTTGCTGAGCCCCGTCATCCGTACTGCGTCGGGAATGCGAACGCTTATCGGCCCAATCGGGGGCGCGTCGTCGCCATTCGTTGCAGGCTGCCGGGCCGACATCGGACTATTTCTTACGTGCCCGGCTGAACGAGCGGTCGCTCGCCAGGAAGCCGCTAAGCATGAATGGAATGAGGTCCGGTACGGACTCGCGTCGGCCGTAGGCCGCCTCATAGGCCTCGGCGTAGTCGTTCAGCGCTTCGATGAGATCCGGCATGACGTTGATCGTGATCTTAGCCGGCGTCCGATCGGGCAGCCTTGGCAGCTTCAAATCAGCCATGACGGCCTCCCCAGGGTCCGGGCAATATGATGTCTTTGTGCACGACCACCCGTAGCGGCCAGCCGGGACGCACGCGCAAGGTCGGCTGGATATTGAGATTGCGCGTGACGAGCTGATCGCCGGCGCGCGCGCCGCTCTGCTGCGCTGACTCGCGGATCGCCCGGACAAGGTCGCTTTCGGTGCTGCCGAAGCTCAATTCAGTGCCGACGCCCAGCAGTGTCGACAGGGCGACGCCCTTCAGAAGTTGCCAAGTATGCCGGTCGATCCGGTCGGACAGACCCGCATAGCCCTGCGTATCGGTCGCCGGCACATTGTCGATACGAATCGACGAGCCGTCGGGCAGGATAATCCGCTGCCAGACGACCAGCGCACGGCTCTGCCCAAACGCTACAACGCTGTCGTAGCTGCCGATCAGCCGCGATCCTTGCGGAATGAGCAGACCGCGCCCGGTCACACTGTCATAGACGTTCTCCGTGATCTGCGCGGTGACGAGCCCGGGAAGATCCGAGTTGAGCCCGGTTATGAGGCTCGCGGCAATGATGCTGCCGGCCTGCAAGGTCCAAGGCGATACGGACTGCGCCAGCGCGTGCGGATTGATGTCGTCGTCGCGATTGGCGTGGCCGACCAATTCGTTCTTGCGCCCCTGGGCGTTAGGATCTCGGTCAGGGTCGAGGAGCGGCTTGGCAGTCTCGGCCGATGCTGGCGGAACACTTGCATCGGTAGTCACCGGTGCAGGGGCGGCGGCGCGACCGCCGCCCGCCAATTGCAGCATGACGCCAGACTCGCGTGCGGCCTTCTGCTCAGCGGCGATGCGCTGGCGCTCGGCTTCGGCTTCCTGCGCGGCCCGGCTCACCGCATCGGCAGCGGGGTCAGGGGGAACCATCCCGCCAAGCTGCCGCTGGCGCTCGAGGATCGGCCGCCCGAGATCACCGGGAAGCGGTAGCCCGAGCTTCGGCACGTCGCCATAGCTCGTCGGCGCGCCCGCGAGCGCATCAGGCGGCGCCTTCGCGCCAACCAGCTTTTCATCGCTTCGTGCGATCAGGCTCAGGGTCGCGGGCTTGAGCGCCAGCCAGGCGACGCCGATGATCGCGGTCGAGCCGGCGGCAGCGATGGCGACGATCGCACCGCGGCGAAAACGGGTGACGCGGCCCGGCGCCGCGCGCAGAACGAGCGTTTCGGGGTCGGCTTTGGGCGCCGCGATCGGCGCGGAAGAAGCGGTTGGATCGGTCACGCGCCCCTCCCGGCCTTGCGCTGCCGGCTCTTCGGCTGGGCGGCGGTGATACGGACAATCTGCTGTTTCTTGCCGCCAAGGCGCAGCTCGGCGACACCGAACAGGCGGTCGACCACATAATAGCGGCCGGCGACGCGATAGTTGACGAGCTGGGCCTCGCCATCCTCGCCAATCACGAACAGCGGGGGCGCCTCACCCACGGCGATCGCAGGCGAGAACTCGATGTAGGTCTGCCGCCCATCGTCGAACGCGCGCAGCGGCCGCCAGGCCGGCTTGTCGCCCGAGATCGCATAGTTGAAGTTGAGGCTTTCGACCGAGAGGCCCGACGCGATCGGCGTCGCCGCCACGGCTGCATCGCGCTGACGCCGGAGCGCGATCAGCTCGTCATGTGGATAGGTCCAGGAGATCGCCGCCATCGCGGTCGCGGGCGTGCTTTCGAGCTGGAGATGGTAGGTCCGGCGATCGGTAGCAATGACAAGGTTTGTGCGTAGGCCCGCCGAAAACGGCTTGACGAGGATGTGCACGCGCTTGCTTTCGCCGATGCCGCTGGTGGTATCGCCGACAGTCCAGCGCACGGTGTCGCCGGCGGCGACGGACACAATCGTTTCGCCCGGCTGCAAGGCAATGTCGGTGATGCGCTCGGGCGCGGCATAGAGCCGGTAGAGCACGCCTTCCGCCCAGGGATAGACCTGGACGGCATATATATATCCCGCGCTCGACGGCTCGCGCAGTGCCGCCCGGTTGGCGGCAGTGACGCGCGCGGTGGGTGACGCGGGTTCGCGGCTCTGCGCAGCGACGCCCATGGCAAGCGCCATCGCGCTCGCCGCCAGGATGAGGGCACGGATCATTGGTCGGTCCTTTCGGGGGATGGTGCGGCTGCGGGTTGAGCAAGGGTCGGATCGAGCGGCGAGCCCAGCGGAATGTCGGTGGGCGGCGCGACCGGGAGTGATTGTGCGGGATCGGGCACGGCCGATGGTTGCGGCGAAGGCGGCCGGTCCTGAGGCGTTTCCAGTTCGCGGCTCCAGTCGATCGCGTCAACATAGAGACCGAGCGGGTTTTTTCGGAGCACATCGGCCAAGCGCGGCGGCTTGATCTTCACCGTGAGCATCGCCGTCCAGCGTGACGTGCTGGCGAGGCTTCCCCGCTCATATTGCTGCTCGGTCCATTTGACCTGGAAGCTCGTATCCGACGCGCGGACGACGCTCGTCACCTGCACCGAAACCGTCTTGCGCCCGACATCGGCGAACGGATTGGAGGTGCGGGCATATTCGCCGAGGAACAGTGACGCACGTTCGGTCGCGAAATCATAGGCTGATAGCCAGTTTTCACGCATCAATACCGGATCGAGCGAGCGCGCTCGAACGCCGGTGATGAACCGGCCGAGGAACCATGCGATCTGCGGATCGGTCGGCCGATAGTCCTTGGCGGCAGGCGCGACGGCCTGTGCTTGCCCGAGTGCATCGACCTCGACCACATAGGGCACGACGCGGCTTTGCATCGATTGCCAGACCAGCGCGCCCGACAGACCAGTGGTCAGGAACAGGCCGCCGAAGGCCATCAGCCGCCAGTTCTTCGCCTGTGCGCGAGCCGAGCCGATACGCTCATCCCAAAGCTGGCCCGCTCGTTGGTAGGGTGTCTCGGGTTCGGGCGTTCGCCCATAGCGCTGCAATGCGCGTCGAAATTTCATCGCTCAGTCCCTTTCCTTGATGTCTGGAGTGGCGCCAGCGCCGCCGCGGTCGCCGCCCTGGATTGCGTGGATCGCCATCTGGCGGCGGTGGCGAGCATTCTGGCTGGCATGAAGCTTCTGCGCCCAGGCGGGTGTTCCTTCAGCTGCGCCTATCGGCGCGGCTGCGGGGGCGGCGCCGCCGGCACGGGTGCTTCCTGCTTCCCATGCGGCGCGCTGCCCACGATCGGCGGCAGCGCTAACGCCGAGACCGCCGCTCATCCGGTTGGCAGCCGCGCCGCGCATGGCGGTCGCAACGCCGCCGAGGCCCGCGCCGACGCTGGTCGAGCCCGAGGTTTCCTGCCCGAGCTTGTAGGCAGTGGATGCGGCAGACCCCATCGATGTACCGGCGCGGATCGCGCCGAGACCGGCCCCCGCGAGACCGCGTGCCGCGCCGACGGCGCCAGCGCCTGCCATCGCAAGACCTCCGCCGGCAAGCACGGTAGTGGCGATCACCGATCCGGCGCCGAGCTGCGGCGCGCCGGCGACGAGGCCGGATGCGATTCCCGGGCCGAAGATGGAGAGGCCAAAGATCGCGAGGCTCGCGAGCATCAGCGACACGGCCTGTTCGATCGACACCTCGTCGCCGGTGATCGCACTGGTGAAGTCGGCGAAATAGTTAGAGCCGATGCCGACGATGACCGCGAGCACCATGACCTTGATGCCCGAACTGACGACGTTCCCGAGCACCCGTTCGGCGAGGAACGACGTGCGGTTCCACAGCGCAAAGGGCACGAGCACGAAGCCGGCGAGCGAAGTAAGCTTGAATTCGAGGATTGTGATGAAAAGCTGGATCGCGAGGATGAAAAAGGCGGCGATGACGACGACCCAGGCGATCACCAGCACGGCGATCTCGATGAAATTGTCGAAGAAGGCGATCGGGCCAACCAACTCCTTCGCCTGCTCGAGGAGCGGCCATGCTGCCTCGAAGCCGGTCCCGGCCAGCTTGCCGGGTCGCAATAAATCGTCAGCCGTAATCGCGCTGCCCCCTGCGGTGAGGCCGAGGCCGGCGAAGCTGCGAAAGATGATATCGGACAGTGTCGAGAAGCTGTTGAGGATCAGGGCGAAGACGCCGACATAGAGGATCTTTTTGAGGAACTTGGCGATGACGTCGTCTTCGCCGCCGAGCGCCCAGAACAGCCCGGCGAGCGTGATGTCGATGCCGATCAGGATCGTGGTCAGGAAACCGACGTCACCGCCCAACAGGCCGAACCCGCTGTCGATGTAGGAGGCGAAGGCCTCCATGAACTGATCGATGACATTCAGGTCATCCATATGGGCGGGTTCCTGCTTGAAGTTGAAAGGTGTCGCGGGGACCGGCGGCCATGAGAGGGGCAAGCCCTACGGCCCCCGCGACGAGACAGGTTCGGACCCGGGGGGAGCTGGGGGCGCGGTCCTCGCCTGCCTCAGCTCATTGGCGTGGCGTGTAAGCCTTGCCGTCGCCGAGGAAGCGGCGCGTCGACTCGCGTGCCTCGCGCGCGATCTGGCCCCGCTGCGCCTGCTCGACCGATTCCGCCCGGAACTGCGCCGCCATCATTTGCTGAAGCTGGAGCTGCTGCTTGGCGGTGAGCGCGAGAAGCTGGTTCGTGGCCTGCTGCGCCTGAAGCGAGCCTTCCGCGCCCTGGCTGCGCGCGACGATGTCGGCGAGCGCCTGCGTGTCGCTCCGTACGTTGTCGACGATGCGGTTCTGGACCCCCATCGTCTGGCGAAACGCGGACATCGCGGTATCGAGTTGATCGCGTGCGCGAGCCACACGCTGATCGCGGCGGAACACCTGATCGAACTCCTGCGGGTAGAGCTGGCGGAAGCGCTCGTCGAGCTGATCGATGCGGAAGTCGACGCCCTGCGCCTGGCCCATGAGCTGGTCGATCTGCTGGAGGCGCTGGCGAAGCTCCTGAAGTTGCGGGAAATCGATCCGGGACAGGTTCTTGCCCTGGTTGATCAGCATCTGCGCTTCGTTCTGGAGACTCTGGATCTGGTTGTTGATCTGGGCAAGCGTGCGCGCGGCGGTGAGCAGGTTTTGCGAATAGTTCGATGGATCGAACACACTGAGCTGGGCCGCGACGGGCGTCGAGGTCAACGCGATGCCGATACCGAGCGAGCCGACGGCGCCGAGCGCGAGAGCGGAGAGGCACGCATATTTGCGGATAGGGATACGGGGCACGGGAAATTACTCCTTGTCTTCTGGGGGGCGGGCGGCAGGGTGACGCCCAAGCAGGTCGGCCGCCCAATCGAGGCCGGCTTGGGAGAGAAAGGTCGCGGCGAAGTCGGCCTGGCCCTTTTCGGCCAGCACCGCGTCTATGCGCTTCTGGCTGTCGGGATCGGACGCGCCGCACAACGCCAGCGCGATCGGGCCTAGCCCAAGCTCGAACAGCCGGTTGCCGCGCGCTGATTGCAGATAATATTGCCGCTTGGGCGTCGCGCGGCTGACCAGTTCGATCTGGCGCGCGTTGAGACCGAAGCGGACGTAGACCGTCTGGCCCTGCGGCTCGATCGCCCGATCATTGGGCAGCAAGATGCGCTGCGGACAGCTTTCGATGATGGCCGGCGCGATCGTGCTGTCGGCGATATCGGCTAGGCTCTGTGTCGCGAACACGACGCTGACGTTCTTCTTGCGCAGCACCTTCAGCCACTCACGGATGCGCGCGGCGAACAGCGGGTGGTCGAGGAACACCCAGGCTTCATCCAGTACGAGAAGCGTCGGCCGCCCGGTGAAGCGCTCCTCGAGACGATGGAACAGGTAGGTCAGCACGGGCGCAACGACGCCCGCCTGCCCCATCAGCGCTTCAGTCTCGAAGCACTGCACGTCGGCGATCGCTAGATCGTCTTCGGCGGCGTCGAGCAGGCGGCCGAACGATCCTTCGAGCGTATAGGGCGCGAGCGCCGATCGCAGCGGTGCCGATTGCAGCAGCAGCGACAGGCCGGTGAGCGTGCGTTCCTCGATCGGGGCGGTCGCGAGATTGGTGAGCGCCGACCAGACGGCCTCCTTGATCTCGGGTGTGACCAGTACTTTCTCATGGGCGAGCAGCGCGCCGATCCATTCGGTCGCCCAGGCGCGTGCGTTGGAGCGATCGATGTGGCGCAGCGGCTGGAAGGCGATCGTTCGCCCGCCCACGTCATCGGCATGACCGCTCTCACCGCCAAGCCCGAGCGCGTGATGCGCGCCGCCCATCGCCAGCACGGCCGCGCGCGCCGAAAATCCCTTGTCGAAGACATAGACCTGGGAGTCTGGATATCGCCGGAACTGAAGCGCGAGCATTGCGAGCAGCACCGACTTTCCGGCCCCGGTGGGTCCGACGATCAGCATATGACCGACGTCGCCGACATGCGTGCTGAGACGGAACGGCGTCGAGCCGCTGGTTTCCGCATAAAGCAGCGGCGGACCGTCGAGGTGCGGATTACGCGCCGGTCCTGCCCATACCGAGGACAGCGGCATGAGATGCGCGAGATTCAGGGTGTGGACGATCGGTTGCCGGACGTTCGCATAGACATGGCCCGGCAGGCTCGACAGCCACGCCTCGACCACATTCATGCCCTCGCGGATGCAGGTGAAGCCGAGCCCGTTGACGATGCGCTCGACCGCGCGGACCTTTTCCTCGACGCGGGCGCGGTCGATATCGGCAACGGTGATCGTCGTCGTCAGATAGCCGAACGCGACATGATCGCCGCCGAGCGCCTGCAAGGCGAGGTCGGCATCGACCACCTTGTTGTCGGCATCGCTGTCGAGAAGCTGGACCGGCTGGTTGTAGATGACTTCGCGCAGCAGCGCGGTGATCGACTTGCGCTTGTTGAACCACTGCCGCCGCAGGCGAGTGAGCGCTTTGGTTGCGTCGGTCTTGTCGAGCGCAATGAAGCGCGTCACCCAGCGATAGCCAAAATCCTCATGGTTGAGTCCGTCGAGGATGCCGGGACGGCTCGCGTTCGGAAATCCGAGGATGGTGAGCGTCCGCAGATGCTCGTCGCCGAGCATCGGTTCGAGCCCGCCGGTCAGCGGCGTGTCGGCGAGCAGCCCGTCCAGATAGATGGGCGTTTCGGGCACGGCGACGACATGGCGGCGCGCGGAGATCGCACCGTGGAGAAAGGTCAGCATTTCGCTGTCGCCGAGCGCGCGCACCTCGGGCATGAAGCCTCTGAACAGGTCAAGCGCACGATCCGTCTCGGCGATGAAGCCGGCAAGCGCTTGTCGCCAGTCGCGGCCCTTCGCGTCGTCGCTGCGCTCGATCAGCGCTCGGCCCGCCGTGTCCGCCTGATCGGGCGGAGGCAGGAGGGTGAGCGTCAGATAATAGCGGCTCTCGAAATGCGCGCCCGCGCTTTCGAACGCCGCGCGCCGTTCCTCATCGACCAGCCACGACGCCGCATCGGGAAAGCTGCTGTCGGGATAACCCAGCGCTTCGCGCCGCTCGGCCTCGAAATGGAGTGCCCAGCCCGAGCCGAAGCGCTTCAGGACATTGTTCGCCCGCGCGCAGGCGGCGACAAGCTCGGCTTCGGTGGCGGATTCTAGATCGGGGCCGCGGAACCTGAGGACGCGCAAAAAGCTGCCGTCCTTGTTGAGCACCACGCCGGGCGCGACAAGCGCCGCCCATGGAAGATGATCGGCGAGCCGGTCGGCCTTCTGACGGTATTCGCGCAGATTCAGCATGACAGATGCCCCTTCTGGCGAAGGTGGCGGACAAGGACCGGGGCGAAGTCGGGATCGCGCTTGGCGGCGAACACCGCGAGAGTGTGCCCGAACGCCCACATGGCCAGCCCGGCGATCCACTGCTGGAGACCGAGTCCGAGCGCGGCCGCGATCGTACCATTGACGATCGCGATCGCTCGCGGCGCCCCGCCAAGCAGGATCGGCTCGGCAAGCGCGCGGTGCATCGGCGCCTCGAACCCCTCGATATGGCTGGCGCCATAGGAATTTGGCGCGTTCACGAGATGAGCGCCCCGCCGCCGAAGCTGAAGAAGCTGAGGAAGAAGCTCGACGCCGCAAACGCGATCGACAGGCCGAAGATGATCTGGATGAGGCGCCGGAACCCGCCTGCCGTCTCGCCGAACGCGAGCGTCAAACCGGTGACGATGATGATGATCACCGCGACGATCTTGGCGACAGGACCCTGGACCGATTCGAGGACCTGCTGAAGCGGTTCCTCCCACGGCATGCCCGAGCCGGCGGCCTGCGCGGTGGCGGCGAGCGCAAGCCCGAGGCCGATGGCGGCGCCGGTGAGGAAGATGCTCCGACGATCGGGAATACGGGCAGGAATACGGGACAAGCGCATGGTCATTCTCCTTGGGGTTCGAGGGCGTGGTCGGGAGTAAGGTCGAGGACGGCGTAGCCGCCGTCGGGATCGAGGCCGGCGACGCGCGCGATCGTGTCGACGCGGCGCGCGAGGCCGCGCCCGGCGATGAACACGATCATGTCGATGGCGTCGGCGATCAGCCGGCGCGGAACGGTGACGACGCTTTCCTGCACGAGCTGCTCGAGCCGGTAGAGCGCCGACACTGCCGAATTGGCGTGGACGGTTGCGATGCCGCCCGGATGCCCGGTGTTCCAGGCTTTGAGCATGTCGAGCGCTTCGCGCCCGCGCACCTCGCCAACGACGATGCGATCGGGGCGGAGCCGCAATGTCGAGCGGACAAGATCAGCCATCGTGACGCCGCCGGCTCCGGCAGTGCCAATCGTACGCGTGCGCAGCCCCACCACGTCGGGCGCGGCGCATTGCAACTCACGCGTGTCTTCAATGATGATGACGCGTTCGTCGAGGTGCGCCATCTCGGCGAGCAGCGCGTTGGCAAGCGTCGTCTTGCCCGAACTGGTGCCACCCGCGACCAGGATGTTCTTGCGCTCGACCACGGCCATCGACAGCAGTCGCGCCGTGTCGGCGGGCATGATGCCGTCCCGCACATAGTCGAGCAAAGTGTAGATGCGCGCCGCGGGCTTGCGGATCGAGAAGCACGGCGCGAGGCTGACCGGCGGCAGGATACCCTCGAACCGCTCGCCCGCGCCTTCGCCGTGCGGTGGCAGCTCGGCTGACACGATCGGCGCATTGCCATGAACCTCTGTCCGTGCGTGGCTGGCAACCAGGCGGATGATCCGCTCGACCTGCGCGGGCTCATATTTGGTGCCGGTATCGATCCGGCCTTCGCCGAGTCGATCAAGGCGCAACACGCCGTCCGGGTTCACCATGATCTCGATGACCACCGGATCGGCCAGCGCTGCGGCGATGGTCGGCCCCATCGCGGTGCGCAGCATCGCGCGCCGACGCCCTGCGGAATTATCGGAGCCGAAAAGCGTGTCGCTCATCGCCCACCTCCATTGTCTTTCGCGGAGGCAGCAAGCGTGCGCTGGCCGCTGGCGAGCGCTTCGCCGACGCGGGCAATGAACGCCTCGAAGCGGTCTCGGCCGATCGCACGCGCCGCTTCGTCGGCTTCGGCCAAAGGGGCCTGCACCATCAGTTCATAGCGGATGAACAGCGCCAGGCTCTCGAGCAGCACATGCCCGTCACGCTCGACACGCCCCAGCGCGAGCGACATGCGATCGAGCCGCTGGCTGAACTTGTTCTCCAGCTCGCTCGCCGCCTGCCGGTTGAGCCAGGCGGTGAGCGCGTCGGTGAGGATCGCCGATTTGGACGCGCCGGGCTGGCTCGCCAGCGCCTCGAAGCGGTGGCTCAGATCTTCGGGCAGGAAGAGCTGGTAGCGGACGCGGTTGGGTTTGATCGCGGCCATTGTCAGAAGTCCGGCAGCATGTCGGCGCTGCGACCCTGATTGATCGCGTGAGCGCGGATCAGCGTGCCGGTGGCGCCGGCGCGGTCCATCGCGTGCTTGTCGGCGATCGTGTCGGTGTCGTCGCTGTCCAGGCCGAGCAGGTCGAGCTGCTTTGGCGGCTCGGGTTTTTTGGCGGGTTCTTCGCCGAGGCCGGGGTGGCGCTGCTGTTGCAAGCCGCCGTCCTCATCCGCCTTCGCATCGTCATCGGGCTTGCCGAGCCGGGTATCGGGCGCGCGGACCAGTCCGCTCCAGTCGTTGGGGCGTGCCTGCGGCCGGTCGGGATAGTCTCCGGGCGCGGGCTGCGGCGGCGGTGCGATCCGCTCGCGGAAATTGCGGTCCTCGTAATAGCGCAGCTTCCTCGCGCGGATCGGGGCCATGCCGGAGACAAGGACAAGCTCATCCTTGGGCGGGAGCTGCATCACCTCGCCGGTGGTCAGGAGTGGCCGGGCGGTCTCCTGCCGGCTGACCATGACGTGCGCCAGCCAGGGCGCGAGCCGGTGGCCGGCATAGTTGCGCATCGCGCGCTGTTCGGTGGCGATGCCGAGCGCGTCCGAAATCCGCCGCGCCGTGCGCTCGTCGTTGGTCGCAAACGCGACGCGGACATGGCAGTTGTCGAGGATCGAGTTGTGCTCGCCATAAGCCTTCTCGATCTGGTTCAAGGACTGCGCGATCAGGAAGGCGCGCACTCCATAGCCCGCGAGAAAGGCAAGACTGGTCTCGAAGAAGTCGAGCCGCCCCAATGCCGGGAACTCGTCGAGCATCATCAGGAGCTTGTGCTTGCCCGCCCTGGCGGGATCGGCATCGAGCTTTTCGGTGAGGCGGCGGCCGATCTGGTTGAGCACCAACCGCACCAGCGGCTTGGTGCGGCTGATGTCCGATGGCGGGATGACAAGGTAGAGCGAGACCGGATGGCCGGCCTCGACGAGATCGGCGATCCGCCAGTCGCAGCGCGATGTCACCGCGGCGACGGTCGGGTCGCGATAGAGCCCGAGAAACGACATTGCGGTGGAGAGGACGCCGCTGCGCTCGTTCTCGCTCTTGTTGAGCACCTCGCGCGCCGCCGAGGCGACGACGGGATGGATCTGCGGCGCATCCTTCGTGCCGAGGTGATTGGTGGTCATCATCCGCCGGAGCGTGGCGGTGAACGGCCGCTGCGGGTCCGACAGGAATGTGGCTACCCGTGCGAGCGTCTTTTCTTCCTCCGCATAAAGGACGTGGAGGATCGCGCCGACCAGGAGCGAATGGGAGGTTTTCTCCCAGTGGTTGCGCCGTTCGAGCGCGCCTTCGGGATCGACCAGGATGTCGGCGATGTTCTGGACGTCGCGGACCTCATGCTCGCCGCGCCGGACCTCCAGCAGCGGGTTGTATTTGGCGGAAGCGGGATCGGTCGGATTGAACAGCAGGACGTGGGAGAAGCGCGCGCGCCAGCCGGCGGTGAGCTGCCAGTTCTCGCCCTTGATGTCGTGAACCACGGCGCTGCCGGTCCAGCCAAGCAGTGTCGGTATGACCAGCCCGACGCCCTTGCCCGAACGGGTTGGCGCGAACGCCATGATATGTTCGGGGCCGTCATGCCGGAGATAGCGGCCGCGCGAGCGGCCCAGGAATACGCCGGCATCACCGTAAAGGCCGGCCCGCTCGATCTCGTTCGGCCTGGCCCAGCGCGCCGAACCATAGGTGGTGACGTGACGCGACTGCCGCGCGCGCCAGAGCGAGCCTGCGATCGCCGCGCCGCAGCCGATGAAACCGCTCGCGCCGGCGAGCGCGCCGGCCTTGTCGAAAACATGCGGCGCATAGGCATCGTAGTGATACCACCAGGGGAAGAGCGCCCAGGGACGATAGACCGGCGTGCTTCCAGCCATGAACCAGGCCGGACCAAGTTCGGGCTGGTAGGCGAGCATCGCCGCCGCCCATTGGGTCGCCGCCCAGAGGCCCGCGATCACGATTGCGAACACGACAAGGATCTGGCCGATGAGCAATTTGGTCGGGGTCACGTTGAAGCTCCCGCCCATACCGCCGGATGCGGTCGGGGCGCGGCTTCAAGACTCGGCTATGGGCCGCCCGAAATGAACGGAGCCGCTGGGGGCTGGTGGGTGACCGAAGGAGATCACTCGTCGGCGACTGACTCAATATTCCAGCTCTGTTCTTTTGATCGAGCTATGACCCGAGTTGATGATTCTGCCCTGTCGTTGTCCCTCGAGGTGGCACTGACCACCACACCGCACCGCCGATGACCCGCTACACCCTGCAAAAATCCGAGCTGCAAATTCGGGCTTGCGTGTCGGATTATCAGACATTATATCGCATTTAATGTAGTGAAATCGTGCGAGGCATGCATGGCGACAATCGCTCCTCCGCAGCCCGCGGCAACCGCGTTTCCCAAAGCCGACGCCATTAGGGCGTTGGTCGACGAACTGCTGCAAGTGGCCAGGGCTGAGGCACAGGTGCGCGGAATTGCCCTGCCTCCGGAAAACCCGAAGATCATCCAGGCGCCCGTGCCACTCGACTCCTTGTCCGTGGTCGACACGCTTTGCGCGGTGGAGCAGGTCCTCGACATCGAGCTTCGCGACAGCATCGTCCGCACCGGCGGCTACAATTCGATCGAGAAGGCGATTGACGACCTCCTCCCTAAGATCGAACGCGTCTGGGTTAAGAAGAAAGGGTCGAAGCCATGACCAATCTCGCACTCCGCCAGGAAGGCGACGAGCAGGAGCGGCGGCGCTTGGGCGACCGTCTGCGCGAAGCACGGAAATATCTCGGCCTCAAGCAGGAAGAAGTTGCTGCCTATCTCAAGATTCCCCGGACCGCGCTTACCGATATCGAGAATGGCCAGCGCCGCGTTGAAGCGATCGAACTGACGCGGCTTGCCCGTCTTTACCGCCAGTCGGTGGCCTATTTTACCGGCGAAGACGAGGCCTCCGCGAGCCTTCCCGCCGATGTCGCCCATCTGGCGCGACGCGTTGCGGCCTTGTCGACTGAGGACCGGGCCGAGCTGAGCCGGTTTGCCGAATATCTCCGCTCGCGGTCTGGCGGCGAACGGAGCTGATCGATGGCGTCGGATTATGCGAGCGCGGTTCGCGCTGGTACGATGGCAGCGGGCCGCCTGCATCGCGAACTCGATACGCGCGCACTGATCGAGACCCAAGGCGGCAGCGTCGATGTCTTCGGCGCGATCCATGCCGTGGGTCTACCCTTGCTGCTTCGTCCTCTGAAAGGCCTGCTCGGCGCCTATCTCAGCGCACCTGCTCCTGGCGTTCTCGTCACGACGGAACGACCGATGAGCATCCAGCGCTTCACGGCCGCGCACGAACTCGGGCATTTTTCGATGCGACACGAGCCGAGCCTCGACGATGAGAGCATCCTGCGCCGGATGCCGATGTCGCCCGAACCGGGAAACAACTTCGAGGAAACCGAAGCCGACGCCTTTGCGATCGCCTTCATGATGCCGAAATGGCTGGTGCTCGCGCACAGCGCGCGACAAGGATGGCAGATCGATCATTTCCGGCGCCCCAATGTCGTCTATCAGCTCTCGCTGCGGATCGGCGCCAGCTATGAGGCGACGTGCCGCACCCTGGTTCGCTACAATCTGATTTCGCCATCGGTGATGACCGACCTGCTCCGGACGCAGCCGCGCAGCCTGAAGGTCGATCTCCTCAAGGACTATCGGCCCGACAACTATCGCGGCGACGTCTGGCTGCTGACCGAGCGCGATGCCGGCTCGCGGATCGATGGCAGTCGCAATGATCTTTTCGTGCTGCAGCTCGAAGAACATAGCGGCGGTGGGTATCTCTGGGATCTCGACCAACTGATCGCCAGCGGCTTCGCCGTCGTTCGAGACGAGCGTGAGGCAATCGACGGCGATGGCATCGGTGGTCCCGTTGTCCGCCGTGTCACCGCGGCGCCCGATGCGCCGCGGCGCGGCCGCATGTCGCTCGACGAGCGGCGGCCGTGGCAGCCTGCGCCGGCCCTCACCAGCCTGACGCTCGATTTCGACCTCACCGGCCCGGAACAGACGGGCCTGTCGCGCGCCGAACGGCGGCACCTGCTCGAGGCCGCCTGACGCCCCATGATCGATATCGTCCGTGACCTTCGGCCGCTGTTCGGGCCTGCGCGCGATCAAGGCGCGCGGCCGACATGCCTCGCATTCGCCGCGAGCGACACCCACGCCGGGCTTCGCGACGGCTGGGCACCGCTGTCGTGTGAATTCGCCTTTTATGCCGCGCAGAAACGGGCGGGCAGACCGCCGACGAGCGGCGCACTGCTATCCACAATGCTGGACGCGCTACGGCTCGATGGCCAACCCGACGAGAAAGGCTGGCCGTATCTGGCAGCGGTTCCAGCCGATCATCGACTGTGGACGCCGCCGGCGACCGTTGGCCCGCTCTATGGCCGCAACGGACAGAGGGATGGAACCGACCTGTCATCCATCCTTGCCGCGCTGGATCGTGACACGCCGGTGCTCATGCTGACGATGCTGTCACGGTCTTTCTTCCAGCCGCGCGGTGATGGCGTCGTCGATCCGGCGAACGACGAACTCCCCGAGCCAGCGCAACGGCACGCGGTCGTCGCGGTCGGGCATGGAACCGTGGACGGCACCCCGGCCATTCTCATCCGCAACAGCTGGGGACCAGGTTGGGGCTTGGAAGGCCACGCCTGGCTTACTGAGCGCTTTCTAGCGCCGCGCCTTTTCGCCACGGCAAATTTGACGGAGGAAGTCGATGTATCTTCCCATACCGCCGCAGCCTGACTGCGTTGCTGGCTGGCGCGAGGCGGTCCGGCTCGTCGACCTCGCCACCGGACACCAGGCGCAGAATGTCGTCATCTCCGTGGCCGAGCCGACTGCGCGCGCAACACTCGCCGATCCCGTCGTGGCGGAAGTCGATGCCTTCCTTTCGGGCCATGGCAAGAAGCCCATCGAGACGGTCGCCAACACGATTTTTCCGGCAGCGCTGTACAGGCGCTACGGCGCGCCGCAATTCTTCGACCGGTTTCGCGACAACGTGCTGCCGAAGGTCCGGAGGTCGGGCGCTTGGTCGGGCTATTATTTCGAACGGATGATGGAATTGCCCCGCGCCGACGGCCAGCCAATCAATCAAATCTGGGGCATCGTCGAGCGCCTGCGCAACCCGAACGTCCGAGCGCTCAACAAATTCGAACTGCTGATCTTCGACCCCGCCCGCGACGTGAATGACTCGCCCTACGGCGGTCAGTGCCTGAGCTTTGCCAGTCTCAAGCTGATCGGCAAGGGCGACGATCGTCGCCTCGGCATGACCGCGCTCTACCGCAATCACTACTATATCGAAAAACTGCTCGGCAATCTGATCGGCCTCGGCCGTCTGCTCGAATTCATCGCCAAGGAAGGCGGGGTCGCGCTGGGTCCGCTCACGATCGTCTCGACCAACGCCACGGTCGACACCGCCAACTGGAACCGCGGCGATCTTAAGCAACTCTTTGAACGCTGCGATCAGGCGAGCGCACATCTCCGTGCTGCGGCGTGAGGCGCGCCCAACGGCAGTTCTAGCGGCTCATCGTTGTCATCCGCGACACCGTACAGGCTGAACATGCCCTCGATGAACTCGCGCTGCCCGCCGTAGCTCGGATGGCGGACCGCGGTGGTCGGAATGTCGAGACCGTCCAGCGCCAGGTGAGCGTCGCGCCCGATCGCGACGATCTGGCGGGGCCGGATCATTGACACGAGGGCTTGCAATATCGGCCAGGTCGCCTCGCGCTCGCTTCGCGTGTGGCATCGGTTCGACATCGGATCATCCGCTTCATGGGGATGGAACGGGAAAACGTTCCAGAGCATGACAGGCTGACCGATCCGCTCTAGCACACGCCAGACGATCGCCGCGGTGCGCTCCGCCACGGCGGGTCCCTGCGTCGCACGTTCAAATGCGATGCCGCCCATCAGCGTGCCGGCATGTCCGAGGTGAATTTCGTCGGTCAGCGGTACGCCCGTACGCCGCCCCCCGCGATAGCCGAGATCACGCGCGATCCAGATCGTTTCGACGCGATGATCAAGCGCCGCGGTGAGCAGCATTTCGAGATTGTCGCGGCGCCGGGCGGCGGCGTCGCTGCGGTCATGGACCGTGCAGCGATCGCGCCAGGGATTGAACACTGAGGGAAGTTCGGTCGCCGCCAGGGTGGACACAAAGGATTTCGGGGTCATGACGGCAATTCCTTGATACGCAGGCGGCGATTGGCGAAGTCGATCAGGACGCGGCCGCGCCGATGCTCCTGAAGGAAGCGGAAAGCCGTATAGCCCTGGAGGATCGCTTCCTCCCAAAGCCACAGCGGACAGCGTTCTGATTCGTAGCCGGCGACGAACTGGCGGACATGCTTCAGCATGTCCAGCGGAAGGCCACCGCGCTTCACGTTTTCAAAGTACCGGAGTTGCTGCGCTTGTCCGAAAATCCAGGAAGTTATGCCCTCTTCGATGAGAATCGCCCGAGCACCGTCTTCGGCGTCGTCGAGTTTCGGATCGCTCTTGCGCTTGAGACGGAGCAGCGCACGCAGCACTGGCGACCAGCCAAGCACCGCGACATAAGCGTAGTGAAAGACATCGTGGAAACGATAGTCGTCGGGTTCGAGCGCGTTGTCGGTGAGCCGGTCGCCGACATACACACCGCTTGAGCGTTGATACACGAATGTCTGCCCGCGAACGGTGCGTTCATAGACGTCGATCGCCATCCGCCGCGGCAATTGCTCTTCTGGGTCGAGCGCCGCATCGGTCGGCGCCGGATAGATGCGCTCGCGCGGCCAGCGATCGAAGATCTTGTGAAGATTCTTCACGGCGGCAGCCTCGATGGTAACACCGGATTCGTTTGCCGCCTGGATCAACCGGCGCATGACCGCGACCAGCCGGCCCGCGAGTGCTTCGCGGTCCTTCGCAAGACCGCCCGCCTGGAAATCGTTGATGAGCAGCCCAACGTCGCCTGCCAGCGCGAGCAGGCTATGCTCGAACTGCGGCATCGGTGCCTTGGCAAGCGGAATGTGCTGCGGCTGCAGCGCATGGAAACTGAGCGTTTCGTTGCCGCCCGTCTGCCATTGTCCGCCGTTTGTCGCCGCGGCGGCAGCGATGTCGCTGAGCGCCATGCGGCTGCGCCGTGCGATCGCCGCCAGATACCAAAGGACGTCACCAAGCTCTTCCGCGACGGCGTGAGCGTAACCCAGGTAGGAGGCATCGTCGCGCTGCTTTTTCTTGGCCTCACTGAGCAAGCTGCCGACTTCGCCGAAAAGGCCAAGCATCGAGAAGCCCAGTGCGCGGCCACCGCTGCGTTGATCAGTCCGCGCGGCCTGCTTCGCATAATCCGCAACAGTGAGAGCTTCGAAATCCTCGCTCATCGCCTGCCCTTCCGGCGATCCGATATCGCGTCTGCGGGGACGCTCACGCCATAGGCTTCAAGTGCCCGCAGTACGATCATCCGGATCGGCTCGCGGGAATCGAGCGACCGTTGACCGAGATCGCGTTTCGTAACGGCAGGAATCTGCACCTGAAGATGCTCGTCGCCGACATCGGTTTGCGCTGCGATATTTTTCATGAATCCATGAAAACATAATTTCATGAAAATAGAAAGCCCGAATCCTCCGGATCAGGAGACGCTCGGCCCGCTGCGCTGCCGCCCGAGTGTCCAGTTGATCCCGCCGTCGCGCATGATGCCCGAGACCGATTTACCGACATGGCGATCGAGAACAGAGCGCCACGGCACCAGCGTGAAATCGCGCGACCGTTCGATGAGCGCATGGCGACCACTCGTCATCTCGACTGCGCGCACGAGCCTGCCTTGAACAGCCTCCCCCTCTCTGGCCTCGGCGAACGGAACGCCTAACTTGTCGGAGAGCTGGCGGGCGACACGCAGCAATTCTCGCCGCTGGAGCGCGGCGAGCATCCCTCGCCGATAGACCGTCTGCCCATCCTGTTCGTCTGCAAGCTGTTCGGTGATCAGCCATTGCCGTCGCATCGCCTGCGCTGAACGAACCTCGTGCCCGAACCCAGCATCGCGCACTGGCACCGGCGCTTCGGCGACCAGCTCGCGATCGAGCCAGGTCGCGGCATCGGTTCCCGGTAATTTGTCGAGCGGGATCGCCGACAGGGTTTCAATGGCAACGGGGTGGTCGCGGAACTGCATGGCTTCGAACCTCTCGACCCTGGCGAGATGGTCCGGCGCGATGATCCAGCTTCCGTCGGGCTCGCGCTCGACGACGCCCGAGATTTTTCGCATCGCTTCAAGCCGCCGGACATGCGTTTCGGCGAAGCGTTCGCTGGCGGTCGGATCGTGCTTCAGATGGGCGTCGATCGAATAGCGCCCGCCGTTCGCCGCCGCGATCTCGTCGATCGTCCGATCGACGGCGCGAATGCCGCCCTCGCGTGGCGCGATCCGGACGATGGCATTTTCGGGGATCGTGTCGACCAGCTCGCCCTTGCCGATCTCGGCATAATGGGTGCGCCCGTCGATGCCGTCGACCAGCAGATAATGACGGTCTTCATGTTCGTCGGCGAGCCCGCGCATCACGACGCGGCCGATGATCGGCGTCGCCTCCTTCGCGACCGGGTCGTAGATGACGCGATCGACCGCAGCACGATCGAGCTTCCGCGCGGTCAGCTCGCGCTGCATGGTGCGGATGATGTCGCCGCGCTCGCCGATCTGGCGCAGTGTGTTCGCAAGGTCGGGCTCAAGCCGCCAGGTGCCGTTGCCGACATGCGAGGCGAGTCCCATGCGCCCGAGTTTCTGCAGGCGACCGACGCGAAGCGATTGCTGGAAGGGATCGCCATCGCTCGCGCTGACCAGCCGCGCGGTATCCATGTCGCGGATCAGCCGTCTGTCGATCGCGGTCAGCCGCTCGGCACCCGTATCGCTGCGAAGCCGCTCTTCGATTTCAAGGTCGGTGCGCGGCCCCAGGTCGAGGTTGACGATCTCGATCGCCCGCTGCCGGCTCCCGTGCGAGATATACTCGCGCGCGATCAGCAGATTCTCACCCCGATCGTTTACGCCGCGCACCACGATATGCGTGTGCGGATGGCCGGTATTGAAATGGTCGACCGCCACCCAATCGAGCTTTGTCCCAAGATCCTGCTCCATCTGCGTCATCAGCCGGCGCACGAACGGCTTCAAGTCGGGATACTGGTCGGCGTCCTCGGCCGACACGATGAACCGGAACTGGCGGCGGTCGCCGTCACACCGTTCGAGGAACGCCTTGCCATCGGCGACGTCGCTGTCGGGCGAGTAGAGCGCACCAGCCTCGCCCTCACGGGTCACGCCGTCGCGCTGAATATAGCGAAGGTGCGCCTTCGCACCGCCCATGCCTTTCCCGCCAAGGCCGACAGGCCGTATCTTGACGATCACGCGGCGCGACCGGAACGCGCCCAATCGGTCGCGCGATCTGAGCACCCGCGCAACACTCGCGCCGCGCCCGATCCGGCTGCCGTCGAAACGGCCGCGCCTGCCCGTTTTCATGCCGGCCCGCTTTGCCGCTTTCACGACGCGGCTCAGGTAGCGCTGCTCCTTGCCCCGGCCGCGCATCCGGCCCAGCTGCGGTTCGAACTCATCATCGCGCATAGCGGCGTCCTTCCATGCCGGAATGACGCTCCCCGCCGATAAGAATGGCGCGTCCTCGCCAGAGCGCAAGGAGTCTCGCGATTGGGATCGGAAAAGCCCAGAAAACCGCCACTCCTGGTAACCCTGTCTCGCACTCAAAGGGCGAGTCTCGCAAAAGCCTTCAAAAAACGATGTGCAGACAAACACTTACAAAATCGCGAGATTTTGCCTCTATCTTGCCATCGAGCCCGACTGCCACCTGCCGCCCCAGACGCCCGCTTTGCCTTCCCGCCTTCCCGATCAAAAAAGGGGAGCGGCGCCATGCGGCACCACTCCCGCGAACCTGCCCCTTCAACAGCGCATCGCCTTATTGCCAGCCTGCCTGTTCGGCCTGACGCAGCGCCCGATTGCACCGCTTCAGCCTCTTCTCAGCGGCCCTTAATTCGGCTTCGATCTGCCGCCGTTCTCCCGCGTCATCGCACCATGAAAGCTCCGCGCGAAGCTCCTCGATCTGTTGTTCAACCGACATCTCATCCTCCTGATACAAGCGAAAGATGAGCCATCGCCCGGCGGGGAGCGGGCGGGGTCAACCACCGCGCAGCGGCCGCGAAGCGGGCGACGGGGGAGCCGATTTTCTCGTCGCCGGAGTGGAGCGAAGCGGAACGCAGGTGGCGTGAAAATTGGGGGAACCGTCGATGGTTGAGGCGGTCCGTTCGCCGCCGGATACTCGGTGCTTGCTGAGCGGATTTCTTCCTCTCTGCAGGCCCGCAAGCGCGTTCCGGTGCAGGAAAAGGCCCACGCCAAGCCCTCAAGGCATGAGGAAAGCCCCGCGCCGGGTGACCGGCGCGGGGCCGATCCGGCTCAGTCGCCGGGGTTCCAGATAACGGCGAACGCGTCGTCGTCGTCCTGCCCGGCGGCGCGGCCGAGATTGGCGTAGAGGGTGCGGCCGCCAAGTTCGGGGGCCGACATGGCGAGGCGGACATATTCGCGCTGGCTCACCTCGCCGGTGCGGATCCAGCCGCCGCCCAGTTCGACGCCGTTCGACAGCACGCGGTAGTCGGGCTGGTCCCCGGTCTTACTGCGGTTGGGGATGATGGCGATCTCGGCATTGACCGAAAGCGTCTTCAAGGCGCCCCGGAACGAACCGTCGTTCTGGCGCTGGACATGACCGATTGAGGGCATTTCTCGTCTCCTTGCACATTCGCCCGACCCGATGCCGGGCGATGGGCGGACCGAAGGGACGGCCCTTGAGCGCGCTGCGAACCGCAGGCCGAAGCGAAGCGGAGGACCGGAAGCGCGGGGCTGATTTGGAGCGAAGCGGCCGCGAGGAGCGCCGCCAAAGCGGCGCGGGGAAATCAGTTCCGCGCGATGGTTTCGCGAGGCGCGCGGCCGTCCCAGGTCATGCGCCCAAGGAGCCGGCGACGGGTTGGTGAGACACGAAAGGACGAGATGCGCGCGCGGACAGGAAGCCCAGTCCGGCGTCTTTCCGGGAAGCCATGATTGCTTTCGCGGCCACGAGGCCGCGGCTATAGCCTCACGGCGATGAACGAAGGAACGACGATTGCGGGGCAGATCGAACGGCTGATCGTGCGGCTGGACGGCGCGGCGGTGTGCGATGCCTGCGTGACTGACCGGCTCAACCTGTCGGTTACCGCACAGGCCAATGTCGTCACCTGCGCGCTCGGCGGCACGCGCGGATTCGAGCGGCAGAAGGACGAATGCACGTTATGCGGAAGCGCCCGGACGGTGATCCGCCGCACCGCCCGGTAGGTCAGGCGGCAGGGGTTTTCGGCACGCGAGCGCGCAGTGCGGCGCGATTTGGGCTAGTTGCCGTCGCCCGCGAGCGCGCGCGACAGCGCCTCGTTGGTCGCGTCGATCTCGATGCGGTCTGCGAAAATCGCGCACCAGCCGCCACCGAACTCCCCGATGCGGGGCTTGGAACAGGTCATGGCCCATTCAAAGCCGATCGGCCCCTTGGCGAGCGTTTCGGGGCAACATCGCTGGATCACCACCGCGATGGCAGCGGCATCGAAATCGTCCATGCTGGCGAAACACACGATCCGCGCGGATGGATCGTCGGGGCAGGTTTCAGCGATGAAATCGGCTCCGATGGTGGGAAATTCGGGATCGTTGAACGCCTCGCGAAACCCGCTCCACCGCGCGTTCGCATCGTCCGGCGGAAAGGCTGCGAGCAGCGCCGCGCTCGGCGGATCGGGCGCGTCGTCATTCGCTAGCGCGTAGCCAGCGTTTGCGACTTCCTCGATCAGCGCGCACTCGGCGGCGGTGCAGCGAAAGGCGAAGCTGCCCTGAATCCAGATGTCAGCCATTGCTCGCCTCCTCCCGTTCGGGCGTGATGACAAGCGGGGGCACCGCGAAGTCGGCCGCATCGAAATGCGCGATGATCGCCGCATAGCTGCCCAATCGCTCGGCGGTGCAGCGCCCCATGAGGATATAGTCGTCCTCGTCGGCAGCGTAGCTTTGCGGTTCGCCGCTGCCGGTGAACACGGTGCGTTCCGCACCCCACTGGCAGGCATAGGCGCCCGACCAGCGCGCGAAGAAAAGCCCATGCGCGATGCAGAAGGCTTCGAGTCCCTCGAACCGCCCCCAGGCGACCTCGTGCGCCATGAGCGCCAAGGGCTCGCCCTCGGGCAGATCGCCGAGCGCGAAGGGTTCGCCGTCCCATTCGGTGGACAGCCCTTCGTTCGCGATGGCCTCGGCGAAGGCGGGAAGCTGGCTGGCGGGGAGCGTCCCGCCGATGGTGATGGATGCCGAAACACGGTCGGCCATGACAAGTCTCCTGTCTGAAATCCGCGCCGCGAGGGCCGCTTGCGGCCGAGCGGCGCGGCGATTTTATGGGGGACGGAACGGGCGGCGGGTGCGCCGCCGCCCGTCCAGTTTCATGCGGCTTCGCGCTCGGGCTGTTCCTGCGGCTCGGCCTTGGCAGGGGCCGGAAGCGCAATCACCGCGCCGGGGCCGGTCGGTTCCGGCTCGCGGTCGGGGCGCGCCGCGAGCACCTTGGCATGAGCCGCGACGGTGCCGACGCCGCCGCGCGCCGTATAGGTAGCGGGCGGGAACGCCATCCATTTCGGCACCCAACCCTCGACCTTGGGCCGCCCGTTCGCACCCTCCAGATGGTCGCGGACGATGCGCTTCAAGACCTTGCCCGGTTCCTTCGCATTGGCGGCGGCGACAGGTTCGCCCGCCACCTCGGCGACGATGCGGGTCAGCACCTCCTTGTCGCGGACACACTCGAAAAAGGCGTCGTCGGCCTGCCAGTAGCGGGCCATATCGACGCCGATCTCGCCGCCGACCGCCTCGATGGCGGCGCTGCCGCTGGCGAGCGTTTCGCCCATGACGATGACGATCACGTCCATTACGGCGCGGTCGGGCACGTCGAGCAAGCGCAGGAACACGCCGACCAGTCCGAAGTCGTCGCCGTTGCCGCCTGTGACGGTCGGTTCCTCGGGCGAGAAGCCGAGAAGGTCCAATACGGCGCGGCGCTTCGCGTCGAAGTCGGTTTCCGCGCGGCAAGTTTCGACGCTTTCGCGCACATCGTCGTTGCGCGCGGTCTGCGGCTCGGGCTTGACCGTCCACAGTGGCGACCCGACGATGACATGGGCGACCATCAAGCGCAGCGCGACCTTGGGATGACGGGTCAGCGAGGCGCGGACAGCGGCATGACGGTGCAGGTTGATATAGGTCTGCATCGTGCTCGTCACTTCGGGGCGCGGCACTTTGGGGCCGGTTTCGATTGCCTCGCCGCGTTCGAGCCGCTTGGCCTCCTTGCTCGTCACATAGCCTTCGTGGACCTCGACCTCGCCGCTTTCGCGCACATCTATATACACGCGCCCGCCCTTGCGCTTGGGTGCCTTGGCGAACTCATAGCGGTAGAAATATTCGCCGGGCGGGACGATCACCACGTCGAACCATCCGGCATCCAGATAGTCCTCCTTGCGCGCGTCGATTACGGCGTTCTGCGCGGTCCAGAACGCGTCGGCATCTGCAAAATAGCGGTCTTCGCCGAACAGATCGGCGACGATCGCAAGGCCGCTCGCATCGACGTCGAACAGGGCATGTTCGACCTTGATCGACTGCCCGCCGAACAGCCATGCCTTCAATTGCTGGCCGGTCGGGCAATAGGCGTCGTCATCGTCGTAGAGCGCCAGCCATGCCTTCTGCTGCTGCTTGCTCGCCAGCGTCAGATGCCGGACGGTCGCCGCGTTGATCTTCTCCTTGCGGTAAAGATCGCGGATGCGCGGAAGCAGGTTGCCGAGCGCTAGGATACGCTTCACGCCAAGCTCGGGAATGCCGAACGTCGCGGAGATATCCGCAATGTCGCGGCCCTCCTTGACCAGCCGTGCGAAGGTTTCCCATCGCGTCACCTCGTCGGGATCGAGCCGGGTGTTCTCGAGAAGCGATGCCTCGATGGCGTCGGCGTCGTCCCCGGCGTCGAGGATGGCGACGGGAAGCGGGCCGTGGTCGATGCCCTCGACAAGCGCGATGGCGTTCGCCGTCCAGCGCCGCCGCCCGGCGACGATTTCGTGGACGCCATTATCGTTGCCCGCCTGCGGGCGCACGATCAGCGGCACGATGACACCGCGCTTGCGGATCGAGGGCAGAATGTCGCCCACGTCCGGGGGCTTGGGTCCGTGCCGCATGTTCACCTTGGACGGAACCAGCTTGCTATGGTCGATAAAGTCGAGTTTCATTGGTCTGCTCCTTCTGGAGCGCCGGTCCCGTTTGTCTTGCTGGATGGGCGGGACCGGCACTCAATGCGGCGAAACGCGCCGCGCGTCATCCGGCCCCTCGATCATCAAGAGGCGGCGGAAGCTCGTTGCCGTTCCGGCTATCGGTGATGCGGCGAAGTTCGGCTTCGGCCAGAACGATTGCACCCATGCGCCGCGCGGTATCGGACCATAGCGAAAGCGGGGCCAGCGGCTCGAAATGCTCGTCGCGCTCGATGAACAGGCCGAAGGGCAAGCGGACGCCCGCAATCTCGGTAAGCGAGAACACGCCCATTTCCGGGCATCCGAACCCCAAGTCGGCGAGGCCGAACAGCGTGTCTCCATCGTCGTAAAGCTCGGTGGCGATCCACGTCGCCGCGCCGACCGGATTGAAGAATTTGACCACCGGGAACGGGTCGAACCGTTCGTCGCGCTGCTCGTGGAGGCGGCTGGCGCGCGCATTCGCGCGCAGCGCCGAAAGGATCGCATGGGGGAGCGTAATCATGCCGCTTCCCTCCCTTCGTCCTGCGTCTCGGCGTAGCGGGCAAGCAGCCAATCGGCGGCCTTGCTCGCCTGACTGGCCGCGCGAAAGATCGCGCGATTGTCCTCGCGCAGCACGTCGAGCCATGATGCCAGATAATCGGCGTGACGAACGGTCGGCACGATGCCGAGCGCGGCGCAAAGGAAGGCCGATCCCATCTCGGCGATCAATTCTTCGCGCGCATAGTCCTTGCTGCCGAACGCATTGCGCAGATTGCGATTGAGGCGCGACGGGTGGCCGCTGGCATGACAGAGTTCGTGCAGCGCCGTCCGGTAGAAATTGATCTGTTCGTGGAAGGCCGGTTGCGGGGGCACCTGCACATAGTCGGCGCTCGGGACATAGTAGGCCTTGTCCCCACCGATGCGGAAATCGACGCCCGATGCCGCAATGACCGCTTCGGCGATCGGCACGACTTGGCGTTCGGGAAGCGGTGCGGGGTCGGTGGCAAGGCCGGGGCGCAAGCCTTCGCACTGTGCGACGTTGAACACGGTGAAGCGTTTGAGGAACGGCACCGCGCGGGCTTCGCCGCCGGTCTGGCGCGCGCGTTCCTTCTCGGCTTCGGGGGTGAAGCGGTCGGCATAGACAACCCTTGTCCCGCGCTCGCCTTTCCTGACATTGCCGCCCGCCTCCAAGGCTTGGCGGAAGGTCAGCCACGATTGCGACGGATAGCCGTTCTCGATCACTGCTCCCCACAGGATCAGGACATTGACGCCGCTGTAATTGCGGCTGGTGAGCCCGTTGCGCGGGAGGCCGGGGGCGGCGGAGAAGCCTTGACCATTGGGGCGGCCCCAAGGCTGGACCCAAGGGAAGCGGCCCGCCTCAAGTTCGGAAACAATGCGGCCCGTCACCTCGTCGTAAAGATTGGCGCGCTCCGCCGGGGGCTGGCGTTTGCTGCCCTCTGCGCGCGCGCGTTGGCTGCCGGTCTGGTGCATGGCTATCCTCCAATGCCGCCCCAAAAACCCCAGGGCCTCCCCCGGAGCGGGGGTGGGCGGCGAATTGCGACCTGCCGGGCGCGGCCAGGAGGCGGTCCGCACCCGCAGGGCCGAAATGCAATGGAGGAGCCGGACCCGAGCGCAGTCGAAGGCCGGCTTGCGGGACGCCGGGCCGGGCCCAGAAGGGAGCGCCGCCCACCCGCGCGACGAGGGGAAGGCCCAACGAAAAATGCCGCCGCGCCGGTCAGGCGCGGCGACGACAGGCCGGAGCAAGGCTCCGGCATCCCGCCAGTCCGATCGTCACCTTTGGCCGGGACGCGCGAAGCGTGGCCCGGTGGAGCTTGGCGAACGGATGTGAGCCTAGCGGAATAGAGCGGCGGTCGCGCCGCAGGCGCGAGGCGCCTGAAAACCCGGATGCGTCAGGTCAGACCCTGCCGTCTTGAAGCACTCTCGTCGTGGTCGCCATGCGCGCGGTGACACGAGGAGCGAGCACTCGGCCCACTGGCCCCAACAGATCAACCGTGCAGCGGGGATCCGTTCGAACCGGTGCAAGCGGTCATCGCGGGCAACAGGCTCATCATGGCGGCACCGGCGATGATGATCGCGCCGACCGCCGCGGCGATGCCGGTCGCGGTCGGCCCCGCACCGCCGAGCTGCATCAGGCTGGAGACGACACTGCCGCCGGCGATCCCGGCGGGCACGGCGAAGAGAAGCGCGATCGCTCCGCGAAGCGGAACGGGCAACCGCGACGCGATGAGCATGCGTCCGATCAGCAAGACCGCGACGCCGACGACGAGGCCGAGAAGCAGACCGAGCAACGGCCCCAGTTCGCCACCCCCCGCCCACAGAAATGCGGCCGCACCGAGCCCGACCGGGAGTGCGAAGACGGCGAGCCGGAACATCGCCCAGGCGAAGAGGACGATGCCGGTGGCGGACAGGATCAGACCGAGCAACATCACGACCAACTCCATAGGCTCGGAACATAGCAGAAACACGATTCGGCATGAAGCCCCGATCGGCTCGCACTATGGGCGGTCTGGCGCGTTCTTCTCGGGCGACGTCGATCGCAGCGCGACGAACAGCGTGGCCGCACCGGCTTCGCTCCGGCCGGCAGGGGGCCGGTCGCCGATCGCGAAGAAGATGGCATTGACGGTACGCGGCGTTGCACTGGCGGCCGTGACAGCCGACCGGGAATTGACGGGCACTCCGGCGACGCTCGCGAGATAGGCGCGGGTCTCACCGGGCAGCGCGCGGCCGGTCCGCACGTGCTCGGCATAGCGTGCCGGTCCCGCGTTATAGGCTGCGAACAGTCCGGGATAACCGAAGCGGTCATACATCAGACGAAGATAGAGCGTCCCCGCCAATATGTTGTCGCGCGGGCTATGGGGATCACGTCCGAGCCCGAGCCGCGCGCGCATTTCGGACCAGGTGCCGGGCATGAGCTGCATCAGTCCCATCGCGCCGGCGTGGCTGGTAATCGGGCGCCCGTCCAGCACCGTGCGCCCGCCGCTCTCGGCGCGCATGACGCGCTCGATCCATTCTACCGGCACGCCGAAACGCGCCGAGGCTGCCTCGATATAGGGCCGCCAGTGAACGACCGACTGCGCGTCAGCCGGTGCCGCCGCCAGCAGCGCCAGGGCGGTGATGGCGACCCTCAGCCCAGCCACAGCAGTCGCACCTCGCCGATGACGTCGCCGCGCGATGTCGGTCCGAAATAACGCCCATCGAACGAATCCGGGCTGTCCATCAGCAGGAACAATGCGCCCGAACGCAACATCACGCAGCCATTCCACCACGGCATCGGACGGTCGCGGCCATCGGCTTCGCGGCGTTCGGCCACCGGGTGGCCGTTGACATAGATCTCCCGCCCGCGCGCACAGACGCGATCGCCGGGCGCGGCCGCGACGCGCTTGACCAGCGGGATATTGATCGGAATGTAGCGCCGCTCGGCGGCGAGCCGGCGCCAGCGGTCGGGCACCCGGACCAGCACCATGTCGCCCGATGCGATGTCCTGCCGTCCGCTGACGGCATAGAGACCGATCGGCGCGCTGGCCGATGCGTTCCAGACCAGCCACGGCGTTGGCGGCAGCGCGATCGTGGTCGCCAGCGCGGCCGCGCCGAGACCGATCAGCGCGGTGGGTTTAGCCGGCAGACGGGAGGGTAGCAGCCTAGCCATTGCCTCCCTCCCGCATGTTCGCGCGCGACCAGGCCTCGATATCGTCGATATGGTAGCGCCAGACGGTGCCATGCTTTCGGCACGGCGGGCCGCGCCGCTCCCGGCGCATCTTCTTGAGCGTGTCCCCCGCGAGACCGAGATGGAACGCGGCCTGCTTGGTTGTCAGAAACGGGCAATGCTCGCGTGCCCGCCGAGCGCGCTCCGCGGCCGACGACGCCGTGGCTCCACCGTCCACAGCGGATGAATCCGCCTCGATCCGTGTTCGCGCGCCGCCGCCTGCTTCGGGGTTTGGATCGTGTGTCATGAGTGCAGCGCCCGGTCCGACGAACCCGCGTTACCCGCCGATCAGGCCCGCACGCGCGGCTTCCTGTTCGGCGACATAGGCATCCAGCATGTCGGCCTGGCCGGGGAGCAGCGCGTCGATCGCAGGGAGGCCGTCGATATCGTCCCGGTGAAGCAGCACGGACGGGCACTGGCCTTCGACATTGCCGAGATTGGGGCGATGCTGGGCATAGCCGATGAGCGCGGCCAGATCGGGATCGAACGCTCGAGCGATGGCGGGCGGATAGACGAGATACTGATTCTCGAACGTCCGCAGCCATCCGAGGCAATAGGAGGTGATGACCGCGCGGCGCACATGATCGGACTGGTTAGCGCCGGCACCATGCAGGATCGATCCGAGGAACAGCAGCGCGGAGCCGGGTGGCATTTCGGCGGCGACCGGACGTGCATCGCCCGGTTGCGATGCCGCATCGTGATGGCTGCCCGGCCAGACCAGCGTCGCGCCACTCTCCAGCGTGAACGGATCGATCGGCCAGATGACGTTGATCTGATAGTGCATCCCGGTCTTGACGCCGCCCCAGAGATCCTGGTCGCGGTGCGGCACCTGCGCGAGCGCGCCGGGATGGATTTCGATCGCCTGGGTGAGGTTGAGAACGATACGATCGCACCATTCCCCGAGCACCGTTTCGGCGATACCGCGGATGATCGGGTGCAGCACAAGGCCGGCGATATGCCGTGAACGCCGCAACAACGCGCCAAAGCGCTTGGTGCGGGCTCCGTAGAATCCGCCTTCGCAAAAGGGCGTGGCGACGAAGCGCGGTGCGAGTTCGGCTTCGAGCGCGGTGATTAGCTCGGTCGGCACGGCGTTATCGACAATGACATAACCGTCGGCGAGCAGCATCGCGGCGAGGCGGGCGGGGTCGTGCATCGCCATTCCCTTCACGCGGCTCTTGCCGCCGCATCGGGAGTGATCGCACCCGGTACATAGATGCCGTTCGACGCCAGCAGCGCAGGCGTACCGGCGCAGATCTCGATGCGGAACGCTCCAAGGAACGCGCCATCGATGCGGCGCGCGGGGCCGAGCGGCGCTGCGCGCCAGCCCATCGCCAAAACCTCCTCGCGAAAAGCAGCGGTCACGACGCCGGTTAGCATGGTGATTCCGCTGCCGAGCGCATGATCGACCATCGCCGAGATGAGCCGGTTGCGGACACGCAGGCGTCCGGGGGCGCCCAATCGTTGCGGCAGGCAAAGTCGCGTAATCTCGCGAACCTGCTCCCCCCGGGGCGCATCGCACTCGCAGAGCGACGCGAAACGATCGGCGAGAAGATGTGCGCCCTCTGTCGATAGCAGCCGCATCGACCCCTGGTGAATGCAGCCATCGTCGGTGGCGATCAGATAGACCGCCTTGTCGCCGTCATAGCTGTCGATTTCATAGCGGCCGCCGACGACCGGAACATCCCAGCCCAGCAGATCGACGAACAGGGTCTTGCGGTCCTCGAACATCGAGGCGGCGCGCGCATCGGTAAGCGAGCACCCTTTGACAATATGGATCATGGCAGTAGCTCCCGTTCAAATTGAACAGTCGCGAAGGGAGCAGAGATGAAGGGCTCAAACAGTCGTCAATATTGAGGATGCGGCGATCCCGCTCAGAACCGCGGGACGATCTCCTCGATGCAGACGATTCCGCAGGCGAGCGCGATCGCCGGGAGCTGCGCGCGGGAATAGATTCCGAAATGTTCGCGCAGGTCACGCATGTAGGTGCGCACTGTCGTCGGGGCGATGTTCATCATGATCCCGATCTCGACGTCGCTCTTGCCCATCGCCGCCAAGCGAAAGCATTCGAGCCGCTTTGGGCTGAGATGGGGTAATTTCAGCGGGCGCGCCGGAAAGCCGTGCAAGCGCCGCGCCTCGGTAAACGCCTCGCTCGCCATCAGCGTCGCGATCCGGCAGATATGCGATGGCGGCAATTGCCCGTCGCGCGTTGCGAACGTACAGCATCCGGGCGGCTCGCCGGCGACGCCAATCGGAACGGTGAGGCCGTTGCGCAGGCCATGACGCGCGGCTTCGCGCACGATGCGCGCCTGTCGCCGCGTGAAGCCGCCCAGCAGTCGCTCCATTTCGTGCCAGCAGAACGCCCGGCTTGTCGAGCGCGCCGCGAGCAAGGCGGGATCGTCGCGGTAATAGCCTTCGGCGACGAAAACGTCGCCCCAGCTCTGGAAATTGTCCATGCGGAAATATCGCCCACCGGGCTGAAAGAAGGCCATGCTCTGGACGATCGCGAGCCATGGGAGGCCGAGCTGGCGTGCGGCGGCCTCGCTGCAACTGAACAGCTCGCGATCACTGTTCGCGCGCCTGGCCTGCTTAATATAGGCATCGAGGTCGCGAAACGGCACCGAGGGGCACTCCTTTCGACGCGCGCGTTGCGGGCGCGTCTATCGGGCGCGTGGTTCCAGCCCACGCGCGTGCAGCCCCCGATGATTTACTTGGTCTTGCTCGGCCGCCCCGTCGGCTTGTGCGGATGGCGCCGGAGCGTCACCGCCGGGCGCGCCAGTATCGCGCCGATTTCCAGTTCGTCGTCCGAAACGATCGAGATCGATATCCGGCCGGACAAGAGATAGACGGCATTAACGCCGAGTGCCTTCGCGAGCCGCTCCATTGCTTTCAGCGTCGGGCTCGACCGGCCATTTTCGATCGCACTCAGATAAGAGCTGCTCGTGCCCGCATCATGGGCGAGCGCTTCTTGCGTGATGCGCATCGCAAGCCGCAATTTCCTGAGATTCAAACTGAAGGACTTCGACGCATCCATAAGGGCGTAAGTTCACGCCCTGCGACCATTACTCCACACTGGATACAGGTTGGAGTTATTATCTATATTATTACGTTTTTACAAATATTTAAATGAGATTCCCGAACAACGCGCACTCAACTCTGATGCGGATTCTCAGGCGCGCCAAAAGACCGCATTCGGACGGTCGAATCGGTCGATGACCGAAGCCCTCACGCCAGGACATTGGCCGTGGACGCCGCAGTGGAAATCCCATCGGCGTCGTCACATCCGGGGCGAGCATTGATTTCAAGCGCCGAGCGAATCACGATGCGAACAACGTCCCGTGGACACGTCCGCAATCGCCGTTCCGGCGTGGCGTACAGGAATCATCGGATAGTTTGACGTGCCTGTGTGTCGTTGTCTCCTTTGATTTGAATGCAGCGCAGCGAAGCGGAGCGTCGCATTGGTTCATAGTTATGAAATCACCGTTCGTGTCGGGCCGCTGGCCGCCCACCATGCCAACCGACTACTCGCAACAGTCGGTTCTGGCGGTAATCCCGCAGCGGTCCGGTTTGCTCCAGCCCCGCCGAATTGTACTCGGATCTTCATGATGCAGCGGGATCGGTCCGGGGATCGGTAGTGACGAGCCCGAAAAACGTGGCGCCGGCATTGCCTGGAGGATATTGTCGATCTCCCGATAGACGCCTCGCGCTGCCATATGAGGATGGCGCGCCGCTTCGTCCGGATCAAGCACGGGGGCAAAGCAGGCATCGCTGCCTTCCAGCAGTGTGCGCCATTCTTCCCGTGTCCGCATGGCGAATATCTCGCTAAAACGCTGCTTGAGCTCGGGCCAGGCATCACGATCATAGCCGTCGTCAAAACTGCTATCGCCGGCCAACCCCAGCTTTTTGCAAAGCAGCGCATAGAACTTGGGCTCGAGTGATCCGACTGAGATGAAATTCCCGTCGGCGCACCGATAGGTCGAGTACCAGTGAGGGCCGTCAAGGATGCTGCAGCCGCGTATGCTGGCAACCTGGCCGGCGGCCTTCAGGCTCAGGAGCAAGTTCATCATGTGAGCGCTCCCATCGACGATCGCGGCGTCAACCACTTGCCCATTCCCGGTATCCCGCGCGTGCATTGCCGCTGCGAGGACGCCGATGGCCAAATAGAGCGCTCCACCCCCAATATCGCCTACCAGGCTTGGCGGCGCCATTGGCGGTTCACCGGGATGCCCAGCATACCAAAGGGCTCCTGACAGCGCGATATAGTTGATGTCATGGCCGGCCGCTTGGGCGAGAGGTCCCTGCTGCCCCCAACCCGTCATGCGACCGAATACAAGGCGGGGGTTACGCGCTAGGCAAACCTCGGGACCAAGGCCGAGCCTCTCCATCACCCCAGGCCGCATGCCTTCGATCAGTACATCGCCCCTTTGGACGAGATCCAGGACATGCGCGACGCCTTCGGGGGACTTCAGATCCAAGGCAATTACACGTTTCCCGCGGTTCACAATGGCGCCGCTGCCAAGATCGATATTTTCGGAGTTAGGGCTTACGCGTTCAATGACGACGACATCGGCGCCAAGGTCGGCCAACAGCATTCCGCAAAACGGCGCCGGGCCGATGCCCGCAATTTCGAGTATTTTGAGGCCTGCAAGCGGACCAGTTTTCGTCATTCAGGCATACCTGCGTCTGAGACCTTGGCGCTTTGATCCAGGCCGTTTCGCCGCTCCAGATTTCGAGACGGGTTGCAGTCGTGCTGGGCGGCAGTGTCGAAAGTAAGATTGGCAAAATGACCTTGATTCGCCTAATTCATTCTCTGGAGCAATTATTCCTGTGGGGCATGTCCATGCTCGATTCTCGCCTCAAGCATGCCGTCGCGGTTGGTCAGCTTCGTTCCTTCTCCAGGGCAGCGGATGCGGTTGGTGTCACGCAGTCGGCGGTGACCAAGAGTGTCGCTGAACTCGAACGGCATCTTGGCTATTCCCTTTTCCATCGGACCTCACGGGGCGCGATGCCGACAGAGGAGGGACGCGAATTTATTGATCGCGCAGCGCGCTTGCTTGCCGACGCAGCTGAACTACTCGGAGATACAGCCCGCCGCGCCGACGCCTATGCGGGCCCGCTTCGAATCGGACTGTTCCCAGGGTCAATCGACTGGTTGCTCACCCAACCTCTGGTTTCTTTGCTGCGGCGCCATCCGGCAGTGCGCGTCGAAGTCGTTTCGGGCAACAGCGAAAGGGGCGTGCGACTCCTGTCGCGCGGCGATATCGATGTCGCCTTTGGACTTGAAGCGGCCTTTGCACGCTGGCCGGAATTCAAGTGCGAGCGGGTCGCCTCGATCGAAATACTGCCTTTTGTGCGGAACAATCATCCCATTCTGGGGATAAACCCGACCAGCAAGGAGCCGCTGGTCCAGTTCGAATTCGTAGTGCCCTCATCTTCCGAACCCTACACATCGATCATTCAGCAGATGTACGAAAAAAGCGGTAAGCGTCCCGCTGACTGGATCCACATGACAGACTATTTTCAATTGGTTCGACGGATCGTTGCCACATCCGATGCTATCGGGATGGTTGCAAAACAGTTCACCGAGAACTCATGGTTTCGCGCCAATTTCGTGGCCTTGGAGGGAATCGGTTTATTCGATCCATTGACGCTTTGTTATGCTGTGCGTAGCCGCTGGCAGGTAAAACCGGCTGGCCGTGCGCTCGTCAGCCTTGTTCGTCAGGCATGGCGCACCGCATCATCGGATTAACGGCAAGGGGGCGGGGTGCGATCGGAAATCCGCTGCATCCGTCGCGATCAGCTAGAGCATTTCGCGCAGAAGTGGGAACCGGCTTTCCGGCAGGAAATGCTCTAGCAAATTGATCTTGGGCATTTTCCGAGTTGGCGGGTGATTCCACTCGCCTCGAAAATGGCCTAGAAGCTAATCGCCACTTCTCCGCCGATGACGCGCCCCCTGTTTAGCGGTGAAAGGCTTGCACCCGTGCCCCCGAAGGCCGCCGGCAAAGGTGTATCGCCGCCAATCGTCACCTCATTCAGGAGGTTTCGGCCATAGATGGAGAAGCGCCAGTGCTTGTTGTCGGTCGCCAATGTGAGGCTCGCATCGAGCATATCGGCGCCCTGAAGGAAGCCGACGTTGTTGTCGGTGAATGCCGCCTTGTCGCGATGCGTGAAGCTGACACGCGCCGTTGCTGTCCCCAATTCGCCAAGCTGCTGATCATAAGTCAGCCCCACGCCATAGGTCCATGGCGACAGCCTTGGCAATTTGAGCGCACGATCCACATCGTTGATGACGCCATCACCGCTGAGGTCGAACTGGACGTTGCGATACTGGCCATTCACGTAGCCGAGCTGACCCGAAATCACGAGGTTGGACAAAAGAAAAAACTGCCCCTCGGCCTCGACGCCTTTGATTGTGGCGTCGGCGGTGTTCCGTATGACCTGGCTGAGGCCAAGCGGTCCGGGCAGGTTGATCTCGCGCTGCAGGTCCTTCATGCGATTGTAGAAGGCCGCCAGGTTGATCCGGTGGCGCCCGAATTGCTTCTTGGCGCCGAGTTCGAAACTGTCCTGGGTCTCTTGATTGAATGGCCCCGGCGGCACAGCGGGATCGGTGTTGCGCAAATTATATCCGCCGCTGCGGAACCCGCGCGTGTAAAGGCCATAAATCTGCGTGTCGTCATCCGGCTTCCACTGAAGGCCGATTTTCGGCGTAAACCCTCGCCATTTTGCCGCGTCGGCGAAATTGGTTGCACAGATCAGCGTGTCTAGATTGCAACCATTTGCGCGTAAGGCCGAGACCCGAACGGCTTTGCGTTCCCAACTATACCGCGCGCCGAGATTCAAGGTCAGCGTATCGGTGAAATGCCAGTCGGTCGAAGCAAAAATGCCCCATGTTGTCTGGTCTTGCGTACCCCCACCGGAAACGATCCGAGCACCGCCCAAAAGATTCCGCAGCTCGGCGTAACGAAGATCCTGGGAAAAATAGTATAGACCGGTTGTCAATTCGACGTCACCGAACCTTCCGGCATAACGAAGTTCGTCGCTGAGTTGATCCTGGTCGATTTCGAAAAAGGCATGAAAGAAGGACTGTGGTGTTCCATCGATATCAGCGCCCGCGGAGGATCGGAATTTCCGATAGCCAGCGATGTTGGTGAAGACGCCTTCGCCCAGACCAACATCGATGTTGGTTTCCACGATCGCCTGGTCCCATTTGGCATCATAGAAACCTGGGAAATTGATCGAAAACCTGAAGCTGTCGCGGGGAAACAGCGCGTGACTCTGGACAGGGGCTCCATCGCTTTCGACATCGCCATGCTCATAGCGGAGATCCATTCGGAAGCGGTCGCCACCCTTGAGCGAAAGTGCCGGGCGAATGATAAGGTCATGTGATTTACCGAAGCTGCGATTGTCGAAGCGGTTGCGAAACCAGCCATTGTCGTCGCTGTAGTAGACGGCCAATTTGGCAGCCAAAACGTCATCGACGATAGGTCCGGTAACCGTGCCGCTTACGGTCTTTTTCAGTCCCGTTTCAATGGATAGCTTGGCTTTGGCTCCAAAATCGAAGCTGGGCCGCGTGGTCCGCACAACCACGGCACCGCCGGTAACGTTGCGACCGAAAAGCAAGCCTTGCGGTCCACGCAGAACTTCGATCCCCTCAAGGTCGAAGTTGTCCAGCACGACACCAGCGTTGATGCCGAGGTAAATACCGTCAGTGAAAACGCCTACGGTGGGGTCGATCGATGGGATCGTGCTGTTGATGCCGAGGCCCCGGATAGTGAAATTGGCATAGCCCGGTGCCGTACCCACATCCTCGAGCTGGACGTTGGGAACGTCGTAGCTCAGACTTTGAAGATTCTGGACGAACTTGGCATCCAGCTGCGCTTCACCAAAAGCCGTGACCGCCATCGGTACTTTCTGCACGCTTTCGCCATAGCCCTTTTTGGTGGCGGTAACGACAATGTCCTCAGCCAGCGCTTCCGTGGCGCTCCCGGTTTGGTCGTTCGCCCAGGGCGTTGCTTCCTGGGCAAATGCTGTTCCCGAGCACAACAACGCGGCAGAAGCCAATAGACATCCTCTCATGGCTGATCCTCTCTTCCCAGGAGATATTGTGTAGTTCATGCCGTTTGGCGGCATTTGAGGGCCGTCGTCCAATTCAATTCGCTGCAGAACTATTCCTGCTGCTCATCGATATCTGGCGGCAGCACGACGCCATCGGCAGCCCGACGGCCGCTCAAAAATATCATGGTAATTCATCGGGTTGATTACGCTCTCAGCGCCCGTTCTACCGCCTCAAGGCTGTCATTCAGCCCGAGCGGGTGCTCGGCATCCGTGAAGTCGACAATTCTACCCCAGTGCCGGGCGACATCATCGAGCGTGAACGCCCTGTCCGCTCCGAAGGCGTGCCCAAGCGCGCGCTCCCACCTAAGCTTGGCGATATAGCCGGCTCCAACTTCAAAAAGCCCTTTGGTTTCGCTGCAATTCTCGTGCGCAAGCCAACCGACCAATGGACTGATCGCTTCCGCTCTGAGATTGGCGAGAAACTCTTGTGGAAAGGCAGTCGCGGTCATACGCGATGCGGCGATTGGGGCGATCGTATTAACCTGGATGTTTCTGGACCGCCCCTCCTCCGCCAGCGCGTTCGCAAGCCCCAATATTCCGAGCTTGGCTGCGGCATAGTTGGCCTGACCGAAGTTGCCGTAGATTGCGGCTGCAGACGTGGTCATGACGATGCGGCCATAGCCCTTGTCGCGCAGTATCGGCCATGCTGCCTGCGTCACTGCCCGCGTCCCATTCAGATGGACCCGCTGAAGCAGTGTCCAGTCTTCGTCGGTCATTTTGTGGAAGCTCACATCGCGCAGGATGCCGGCATTGTTGATGACGACGTCAACGGTTCCGAAGTTGTCAACCGCGGCTTGGATGATCAGCGCGCCCTCCTCGACCGACGCATAATTTGCCACCGCCTGACCGCCCGTGGCTCGAATTTCGTCGACCACATTGTCAGCGGCTGTGGAGCAGCTGCCGCTCCCTTTCTCGTCGCCACCCAGATCATTCACCACCACCTTGGCTCCGCGCCCGCCAAACATCAGCGCGTACTGGCGCCCAAGTCCGCCTCCGGCTCCGGTCACAACCACTACCCTGCCATCGAAACGAAGCTCTTCGTCCATCGCTTGTCTGCCTCTTTTACCTGAGCGACGCATCTGCGCATTTGATCCTGTGCGAGTCAGGCACGCGGCTCCATTTCCGTCGACGCTGTCGTTTTCGTCTGAGCCTTACCGAAAGGCTTGAATGCCGGTCAGGGCGCGCGAAACAACAAGCTTTTGAATCTCCGTCGTGCCATCGGGGATGGGGCAAATGATCGCCTCACGCACCAGCCGCTCAACGATGAATTCGCGGGTGACGCCGTTGCCGCCATGGATCTGAAGCGCATCGCGCGTCGCTTCGATCGCCATTTCGGTGGCGTACCACTTGGCCATCGAGCATTCCGTCTCTGCGCGCGTGCCCGCCTGGACGAGGGATATTGCCCGGTGCGTCAACAGACGGGCTGCGTCGATCTTGGTCGCCATGATGGCGATCTTGTCGGCGATCAGCTGATGGCCGGCGATCTTCTTGCCATGCTGCGCGCGATCGCGAGCGTACGCGATCGCCTCATCCATTGCTCGCCGTGCGATGCCGATACTCCACATCGCCATATGGCAGCGGGCAATCTCGAACACTTGCAACGTATTGCGCAATCCATCGCCGACCCGGCCGATCGTGTTTGCCACCGGTACGCGGCAATCGGACAGGAATATCTGTGCAGTCGATTGGCCGTTGAGCGCCATCTTCTGGATATCGCGCACCTCATACTCACTCTCGTCACGATCGACCAGGATGTGAGTGACTTCATTTTCGCCAGTCTTGCACGTACAGATGAAGATGTCCGAGTAGGCTCCGTTGGTGATCCAGGTCTTTTCGCCATTGATGACCCAGAAATCGCCGTCTCGTACGGCGCGTGTCTTGATGGCGGCGACGTCCGAGCCGACATCGGGCTCCGAGATGCCGAGCGAAACGAACTTCTCGGCCGCGACGAGGTCGGCAAGATAGCGTTGCTTGATCGTCTCCGGGGCGAAGCGGCGGATGAGTTCTGCGCCAACCGCGTTGATGAAGCCGGGTATGGCCACATCGAGCGAGGAATAGGCGATCTCCTCGAAAATGAGCAGATGAGTGAGCCATCCCATATCAAGCCCGCCCCATTGCTCCTGATGCGGTGCGGTAATATGGCCATAGCCGGTCAGTGCTTGAGTCCATTCCTTCATGAGCGGTTTGGGGATGAATCGCTCCCCATGCCGGCGGATTTCCGGCTCAAGCTTGTTGTCGAGAAAGCGGCGGACGGTTTCCACCGCCATGCGTTGTTCATCGGACAGCTCAAAGTTCATATCGTGACCCCGTGTTTCCCTAGGCGCGCTCTGACAACTACCGGCCCAGGATCGTGACGGCGACCACCGCCTCTTCCACCCCGATGACACCTCCGCCGTTCTGCGCGATCGCGAACCGGGCATTCGGAACCTGTCGATCTTCCGCCTCGCCGCGCAATTGCAGCGCAAGCTCGTAGATTTGGCCGAGCCCGGTGGCGCCGATCGGATGTCCCTTGCATTCAAGCCCGCCCGACGTGTTTACCGGAATACGCCCACCCAGCGCCGTCTCACCGCGCTCTGCCGCGAGTCCGCCCTCGCCAGGCGGCGTCAGGCCGAGCGCCTCGATTTCAATGATCTCGCCAACCGCCGTGGCGTCATGCACCTCCGCGACGCCAATATCTTCTGGCCCCACGCCGGCCATCGCATAGGCCCGGTTCGCCGCAAGGCGGCTGACATGGTGGTCATAATCAAAGGGATCGCGCGCGGCGCCGGTTTGCAGCACAGACGCCAGGATTCTTAGCGCCCTGTCCGGGGCTGCCGACAGTTTGCGCCGACCGGCTTCGCTGCAGATGATCGCAGCGGCGGCGCCGTCGCTGATCGGGGAGCACATCGGCAGTGTGAACGGGTAAACGATCGGAGGCGCAGCGAGTACACTTTCGACGGTATATGGGAGGCGATACTGGGCAAGCAGATTGCGCGTCGAATGCATGTGATTTTTCGCCGAGACGGCCGCGATTTGCGCTTGCGTCGAGCCGTAGGTCTTCATGTGCGCGCGTGCCATCGCGGCGTATACATCCATGAAAACGCTGTAAGGCTGACTCGATGTCGTTCCTTCCGGAACATCGACGCCATTGCCCATGGCCAGCAGCTGCGCGCGGCCCGACTCGGTTTCATGCACGTCCCAAGCGCCATCGAATGCACTGAACATGAGCGCCTTGTCGGGCGAGTACATCTTCTCCGCGCCGAGCGCGAGTACGACATCCGCTGCCCCCGATCGAACATAGGCGGCGGCCATGTGCAAGGCCGTGGAAGCCGTCGCACATGCGTTTTCGACATTCACCACGGGAACGCTTGAGATGCCCATCGCTCGCGCCACGATTTCGCCGCGGATCATGTCCTGGCCCTCCATATGCCCCTGGACGCAATTGCCGAAGAAGATGGCTTCGACATCGCCGGCGGTGCATCCTGCGTCGGAAAAGGCCTGCGACGAAGCTTCGGCGCAGAGCATTTTCAGGCTCTTGTCGAACTGTTTTCCGAACGGGGTCATCCCAACCCCCATGACGAATATGTCGGTCATTCGTTGATCCATTCTTCCAATGTGTTCCGCATCCGATCAGGTCTCACCGGTCGGAAAAATCGGGCTTCCGCTTCTCCCGGAATGCCGCCAGTCCTTCGACAATGTCGTTGGACAAGGCGTAAGCAGCCATGGTTTCGAGTTCCTGACGCAGCCCGACTTCGAGCGAGCTATCCTGCGCAGCGCGGACTAGCTGCTTCATGTAGGCGAGCCCTGGCCGGCTCTTTTCTGCAAGAGATTCTACCAGCGCTTGCGCTGCCGCAATGAGATCCTCGGGAGCAACCAGTTGGGTCACGAGTCCGGCTTCCTTCATCTCGGCAGCCGAGATGGTCCCGCCGGTCATCATCAGATGTTTCGCACGCGCTTCGCCGATCTTCCTAGGGAGTCGAACCGACCCTCCACCGCCGGGCAACAGGCCGTAATTTGCATGGGCGTCGCCAAATCTGGCCGGGTGCGCGGCAATGACGAGATCACAGCACAACACCAGTTCCAAGCCGCCGGCGAGCGTAAGGCCGTTGACCGCCGCAATTATCGGAAGGCGCGACGTCTCGATCCTGTTAAAAGCCTGACCGAGCGGCGGCAGAAACAGATTTAAGCGTTCGGCGAGAGTTTGTCCGCCTGTTCCATCGCCAATTGCGAGCAGATCCGCGCCAGCGCAAAACGCCCGTCCGGCGCCGGTAAGAATGCAAGCGCGCACCGTCGCATCTGCTTCCGCTGCCTCGATCGCTGCGGCGAGTTCCTCGGCCAAAGCCAACGACAGACTGTTCAACGCTGCCGGCCGGTTGAGGGTCACCCAAAGCGCTGGGCCGCGTTGCTCAACCAGGATGTATTCATAGTCCATTGCAGTCTCCCGCGCGCCGGCAGGCGGTCACCGGAATAGAGGATGTGGCTAGGATGGCTGCGTCGGTCATGCCCCCGAAATGCGCCGGTCCTGGCCCGCCCAATAGGGCTCTCGAAGCTTTGAACGAAGCACCTTTCCGACATTGCTCAACGGCAGTGGCTCGGCGGTAAAAACGACCTTGCTTGGCTTTTTTGCGGAGCCCAGACGCTGGCGCACCAAATCTATTATCTCGGTCTCCGTGATTTGTGCTCCGGGCTTGACACGCACCATTGCAAGCGGCGTTTCACCCCATTTTTCATGGGGCACGCCAAAGACCGCGACCTCGAGTACACCGGGATGGTCGGCAATTACGTTTTCGATTTCGGTGGGATAGATATTGAAGCCGCCTGACACGATCATGTCGTTGTTGCGATCGAGCAGATACAAAAATCCGTTTGTGTCGATCATGCCGACATCGCCGGTTTTGACCCAGCCATCTTCCATGCGCCGGGCGGTTTCCTCCGGATCGTTCCAGAATTCCTCCATCTGGCCATTTTCGAACCGTGCGACGATCTCGCCGGGCTCGTTTGGTCCCAGCACCTTTCCGTCCTCGTTACGGATTTCGATATCGGCGCCACTCATGGGACGTCCGACCGCCCGAATTGGGGCAGAACCTTCAAATTCGCCGAACCACTCGTTGGGCCCCATAGACGCGATGGGCAGGATTTCGGTCTGTCCATAGCCCGAATGAAGAACATGATTCCCGAATATCTGGCACGACTTGCGAAGCGTCGGCTCGGAGATCGGCGCTGAAGCACTCAGCAGAAACTTCAAATTCGGAAAGTGGCGGCCATATGCCCCGTCGTGATGCACTATGGCATTGAGCATGGTGGGGGCTACAAAGGCATGGCTGATCCGTTCCTGCTCGAGAGTGTCAAGAAAGGACGCTGGATCGAAGCCGTCCATCATCACGTTGCGGGCGCCGCAATACCAGGCCGGCACGAACAGGAAGCCCGATGCATGGGACAACGGGCCGACATGCAGAATGGCATCCCCTGGGGCCACTTGGGGGCCGATGCTGAAAAATGCGGCGGAGATCGTCATCCATGAACGGTGCCGATAGGCAACGCCCTTGGGTTTGCCCGTCGTGCCGCCGGTGTGGCGGATGACACAATAGTCCTCCGGCGCGACGACGGGATCAGGATCCCGGTCCGAGGCTGTCGCCAACCAATTCTCATAGTTGTGATCGCGGATAATGATCCGCTCAAGCGTCGGAGCTTGGGCATCCAGCCCCGCCAACTCCGAAGCCAATGCCTCATCGACCAGCGCCAACCGAGATCCGGTACTCGCGATCATATGGGCGTGCGCTTCACATCGGTTGCGCGCATAGAGAGGAACACGCGTATAGTTTCCAATGGCAGCCGCCAGTATGATGTCGGCGGCCTCGATGGAGTTCTTCTCCAGCGTAGCAATCCGGTCACCCGGTTGAAGGCCGCACTCCGCAAGAGCATTTGCGAGCTTCACGCCGCGCAACCAGGCTTCCGAGAAAGTCAACCGCCTGTGGCCGTGAACGAGAGCCTCTTGCTGGGCGAAATAACGTGCGGCGCGACGTATTTGCGTACGGACGTCCATCAGCCGCGCTCCTCTAAGGCGCTCGCCCACAATGGCGCAGTCGACACATAATAAACTGACATGCGATAGGCCTCTCCGGACTTCTTTTCGTAAGCATCTGTGTCTGCAGCATTGATCCAATCGTCCAATTCAATATTCTGCGATGCTATTCTTGCTGCTCATATTATCGTGCCGGATCATGTCGGCGGCTTTCTCGCCGATCATGATGCAGGTTGCATTGGTGTTGCCGTTGACGACTGATGGCATGATCGAGGCATCGGCCACGCGGATATTTGCGAGGCCGTGAACGCGCAGGCGGTTGTCGACCACCGCCATCTCGTCGGTGCCCATCTTGCATGTTCCCACCGGATGATAAGCATGATTGGCTTCTGCCCGGATATAGGCGTCGATCTCTTCATCAGTTTCAAGGTAGCGGTCAGGATAGAGAGGCCGTTTCATCATCGCCTTCATGCGATCCGAATGCAGGATCTCCTGCACGACACGGAAGGCATTGCGCAACGTCTTGAGGTCGTCGGGATGACTCAAGAGATTGAGGTCCATCTTGGGATCGGATTCGGGGTTTGAGTCATGTAAGGCAACCCAGCCGCGGCTCTTTGGGCGCCCAATATTGAGAATGATCGTATAGCCCCATTTCGTCATCAGCTTGTAGTCGCGCGCATGGTCGCGATAGGCGAGCGGCACGACATGGACCTGGCAGTCCGCCCGGTTCTGCCCCGGCGCGGATCGCAAGAAACCGCCTGCAGCCGTGGGCGGCGATGCCAGCCAGCTTTTCCTTTGCGTGAGATACTGGAATAGGTCTCGCACGGTCTTGAGCGCGCCAACGACATTGAGTGCGATCCCGAGCCGCTTCTTCGACTGGAAGCTCAGCATCAGGTCAGGATGGTCGTGAAGATTCTGGCCGACACCGGGAATATCATGAATCACTTCGATTCCATGCTTCTCCAACTCATCACGCGGTCCGATACCGGAAAGCATCAACAGTTGGGGCGAATTATAGGCGCCGGCGCTGACAATGACTTCCTTTTCGCACGGGATCGTCTTCAACTGCCCGTCCTGGGAATACTCGACTGCCACCGCGCGGTTGCCCTCAAACCTGATACGATGGACGCGGGCATGTACTTCGACGCGGAGGTTGCCGCGCCTGCCCATCACCGGATCAAGGTAACACGCCTTCACGCTGGCGCGCTTCCCGTCCTTCACGGTAAACTGATAGATGCCGACACCTTCCTGGCTGGCACCATTGAAGTCCGGATTGGCTTGATGGTCCAGTCCAGTCGCCGCCTCGATGAAAGCATCATAGACATCGAATTCGCGCTTGCCGTTGGATACGTGAAGCGGTCCCGACGAGCCGTGAAACTCATCCTCACCGCGCTCATTATTCTCAGCCTTGCGGAAATAGGACAGGACATCGTTGTAACCCCAGCCGTCGTTGCCGAGTTCGGCCCAGTGGTCGAAATCCGACCGGTCGCCGCGGATATAGACCATCCCGTTCATACCGCTCGATCCACCCAGCATCTTCCCGCGCGGATTGTAGAGGCGGCGGTCGTTGAGCGCCTTTGAAGGGTCGGTGTTGAACCGCCAGTTGAGCGTATTGATCCGATAGTCTTGGATCAGCGCCGCAAAAGCGCCGGGCGTGGACACAAGCGGCGAGGTGCCTGGGCCGCCTGCCTCGAGCAGGCAAACGGTGACATCGGGGTCCTCGGACAACCGGCTGGCGATAACGCCGCCCGACGACCCACCTCCAATAATTACATAGTCAGCCATTTGCTTCCCTTGTCATTCGACCCATGCTGGCGACCCGGCGTCATGCAACATGCCAGCATCAACCGCCGCAGCCACGTCAGAGGATCTTTTCGAAGATGTTGAGTAGTCCTTCGGTCTTGCTCGAATAGGGTGGCAGAAGTTGACCAAGCAGGCTGAGTTTCGGCTGAGAGAACACCGGCTTGTAATGAGTGAAGCGCTCGAAACTGGCGACGCCGGTATAGGCACCGATGCCGCTCTGTCCGATGCCACCGAAAGGCAGCCGGCGCTGGAAGACGTGCATGACCGTGCCGTTGAGAGTCACGCCGCCAGCGTGCGTTTCGGAAATGATCTTGCGCCGTTCCTCACTTTCGTCGCCAAAATAATAGAGCGCCAGCGGGCGCTCATGCCGGTTTACGTAGCGAATGAGCTCGTCTTCGGAGCGATATGGCATGATCGGCAGGATCGGTCCGAAAATCTCCTCCTGCATCATCGCCATGTCATCGGTAACGTCGAGAACCGCCAACGGCACGATCCGATGCCGTTCAGGAAGCGTTCCATCGCCGTTGTCCGAGAGGTTGAGCACCGTCGCGCCCTTGGCTTCGGCATCATCGAGCAAACCTTGGAGCCGCGCGAACTGTCGGTCATTGATGATACTGGTGAAATCGGGGTTGCTTGCCGCGTTGGGGTAGCATTTGGCAACCTGAGCGCGGAGTGCGGCGACGAAGCTTTCCATCTGATCGACATGGACGAAGGCATAGTCAGCGGCGATGCAGGTCTGGCCGGCGTTGAGCAGCTTGCCGAACACTAAGCTTTCACAGACTTGTGCAAGCGATGCACCCTTGCCCACGATGGCAGGGCATTTGCCGCCAAGTTCCAGAGTAACAGGTGTAAGGTTGGCAGCCGCCGCTTCATAGACTTTGCGGCCAACCGCGGGTGAACCGGTGAAGAGAATATGGTCGAAAGGTAGGGCCGTCATCGCCTGTGCCATGTCGGGCCCGCCCTGGACAATCGCGAATTCCTCTTCGGCGAAATACCGGCGCACAAGCCGCTCGCTGGCTTCGGCGGCGTTGGCGGAAACTTCGCTCGGCTTTGCGATCACGCGGTTGCCGGCCGCCAATGCACCGGCCGCGCCAACGAATATGGTGCCGAGCGGATAGTTCCACGTGCCGAGAACGCCCACCACACCTAGGGGCTGGGGGACCAGGCGCGATGAACCGGGAAGGCCGAAGATGTCAGTCTTCACCCGCCGCGGCCTCAGCCACGTCTTCAGATTGCGGCGCGCAAATTTAATTTCCGATATGCCAAGCATCAGGTCGAGCAGGATAGTCTCGTAGCGGGATCGAATGCCGAAATCGGCGGCAACGGCATCGACCAATTCGTCTCTGTGCTGCTCAAATATCCGGCCAAGGCGCCCGAGCAGGTCCATGCGTTCTTCGTAGCTGCGCGAAACCTGCTCACGCGTCCCTTCGCGTTGGGTCGCGAAAATTCGTTCCAGCTCAGTTCTGTTCCGAGACGCATCCACGTTAAATCGTCCGGAGGCGCGCTGGCCGCTCGGCGCTGCTCGCCTGGGCGGTGCTTTCAGCTGCGCCGATCTCAGTGATCACAGCGCGCTCGATTCTGTACGCCGTGCCGATGAATGAGGGACCGTTGCCGGTGGAACGTATCATGGATGCTCCTCGGTCTGAAAGTCAGGTCGAAAAAATCGGGGGCAGCGGGCGGGAGAGGATGCCCGCCGCCCCCGTCGCAGCAGCGATCAGAACTTGACTGTCGCTTCGACGCCATAAGTGCGCGGCATGCCGCGGTTCAGATAATCGTAGCCGAACACGTTGAGGTTGAGGCCGTAGGTGTAGTAATATTTGTCGAACAGATTCTTCGCCCACAAGCTAACCGACATATTGTCGTGCGCATAGGTTAATCGCGCATTGGCGAGCCAGTAGCCCGGATTTGCGCATGTAATCGCCTTACCCGCGAGCGTTATGTTCGATCCCGCTGGGGGTGTATCGCACGGTGTCTGCCCATAATTCTTGAACGGATCAAAATAGTACTTGCCCATGTAGGACGCATCACCGCGCAAGGTCAGCTTGTTGGTGCCGTCATCGATCATATCCCAGTCGAATCCGGCCTGGAACGTAACCTCCGGCGCGTTCGGGAAGGGATTGCCGTTGACGTTCAATGTCGGGCTTGCCGGGTTTGCCGGATCGATCACATTGCCTTTGTACTTGCTGTTGAGATAGCCCAGCGAAGCATCGAAACGCAACGTATCGGCCACCTGCCAGGCGAGTTCGGCCTCGCCACCGAACAGGCGACCATTGGCGCTGCGCGTGAAGGTTGTAGCGCCAACCACCTGCGTTACTTGGTGATTCGAATACTCGTAGTAGAAGCCCGCGAGGTTAAGTTGGACGCGGCGATCGAACAGCCGGGTTTTGAGCCCCGCCTCATATGCATTCACCTTTTCAGGCTGGATATAATAGACTTGATTGACGCCCTGATAGGCAAGCCCGTTGAAGCTGCCGCTGCGGTAACCGCGACTGTACTGGAGATAGCCCATGATATCATCGGCGAACTCATAGCTGACATTGATACGGCCGGTTAGCCTGTTTGCCTTTTCGCGCTGCTCAAGCGGCGCGAGATTGGGGTTGTATGGATTGCTGTAGGGGATCAGGTTGACAACCGGCGTCGTACCGTCGAGCGCATAGAGGAAAGTGCTGCCGTTAAGGTAATTGACCTTATCCTGGGTGTAGCGTGCACCCACCGCCACGGTCAGCCGCTCGGTCGTTTTCCAGGTTACGTCGCCGTAGATCGCCTTCGAGGGGCGCGACACGTCAAAACGCTGTTCGCCGAGGATCGGGGTGAACGGAGGCGCGCCTGCCCCGGCGCAGCCCGCCGAAAAGCTACCCCCCATGCCGCCATTGCCCGTATTATTGATCGCGATGTCGGTCTGGAGTGCAATCAGCGAGCGTGCATCAAGGAAGCCGTTGGGATTGATCTCGATCGCGTCGCAGAATCCGGCATCGCCAGGCCCCAACGCCGGATTGGCGGCAAAGGCTGGGATATAGCGGATCGCGTCGGGCGTTCCGATTGCGGCGTTATTGTAGCTGCCCGGAAGACCGGCGCCAAGCAGCAGCGGCCTCAGCGCCCCGAAAAAGTCCGGGTAGTTGACCGTCTTGACCTTGTCCCTGCCATAATAAAGGCCGGCAATGATATCGAGGCGGTCGTTCGAATAGCTGAAACGCAGGTCCTGGTTGAAATTCTTGCTCGTCGACGTGTAGCCGATCGAGCAGAGATCGGCTGGGCCGCCATCGCAATCATCAGGATTGTTGATATAGTCGCCGGTGTCGTAGCCGGTAATCGAGGTGACGGAGAATTGGTCGCTGACATCCCATTTGATGTTGAGGGCTATCCCTTTCGACTTGCTGATGTTCTTACCTACCCGATCAACTGCGACCTCATTGTCACGCAGCAACCGCCCGCCTAGGAAAGGTTGCGGATCGTAACGCGAATAGCCGAGCGCATCCTGCCCGCCCGCGAGTTGACCACCTGCATAGGGCGCGGTGCCCCATGGATCGTCCTTCGCGGCATAGAGCTTCAAATTGATGTCGAGATCGGGATCGGGCCGGAAGCGGATCGAGATGCGACCGCCGATCGTATCGGTGGTCCCTAGGTCGCGCTCATTCCCAGGCAGTACATTGCGCTGCCAACCATCCCCTTTTGCAAAAGTACCGGCGACGCGGACGCCCAAGATGTCGGGAACCAGCGTCGCTTCAGCGGCGCCCTGCACCGTGAAAGTGTCGTAATTGGCATAGCCGGCGGTCAGATAGCCATTGGCCTCTCCCAGATCCGGCTTGCGCGTGAAGAAGCTGATCGCGCCACCCGTGGTGTTGCGACCGTAGAGTGTTCCTTGCGGTCCGCGCAGTACCTCGACCCGGTCGATGTCATAGAGTTGCAGGCCATGGCTCGCCCGGAAGCTCTGATAGACTTCATCGACATAGACGCCAACCGGCGACGCAGTGGAGGCGGAAAATTCGTTCGCCACTGAAATCCCGCGCAGCGAGAAATTCGGTTGGGTGCGACCATAGGGAGTGGTGACTTGCAGGCTGGGGATCGCGCCCATCAAGTCTGAGGTCTCCGTGATGCCGCGCGTGCGCAGCGTCTCGCCGCCTATGGCGGAAACGGCGGCTGGAACATCCTGCAAATTCTGTTCGCGCTTCTGCGCCGTGACGACGATTGTCTCAAGGCCACCTTCCTGCGCCTCGGGCTTTTCGCCCTGCGATGCAGCGTCCTGGGCATGTGCCGGCACTGCAAGCGCACACGCGATCGATAGCGCGGTGGCACAAAGCAAATTTGTCCTAAAGGCTGTGACCATGACTGTCCTCCCCACGGCATTTTTTGATTTGGCGCCATTTGCCGCGCCTTGGGGCTCATCGTCCAATTCAATTTGTTGGCGAACTATTCCTCCCACTCATTGATTAAGGACTGATGAGCCTGCACCGCTGACGCTTCGTGGCGACGCAAATAACCCCATATATTTCATTGAATTAGTCACGCTGAGCGCGTCCATCGGGACGGATGCGCGCGTTCTGCTCGCCCCAATCGAGCCCTTCCAGACGATGTATCGGCGTAATTGGCGGTCCCGGCGGTTTCCCTTGTCGAGTTGCAAGGGGAATCAGCTATGATGAGATGTAGTGAGATACGGTTTCTTGGAGTTCATTCTACTATTCGCGGATGCATCTAAGTAGCTGATATTTCTAACAACTATGGCAGAAAACCGCGCCTCTAAATCGGCGGCTCTGACTTTTGAGGCTCATCGCGAAGCCGCCCGAAGGGGGCGTTGCCAATACGGCTGTCTCTGGTCGCTTGGTGGCAGGTGCTGGATGGGAGCGGAACAGCGCATGAATTGTGAGAACTCGATAGGATTCTTCTCGACATTCGACACTGCGGTTGCCGCGTCGATCACGTCGGCCCAGTCTTGGAGCATCCGCCTTCGCGGTGTGAGATAGAGCGCACTGTTGTAAGCGCCGCGCACCTCATCCTCGTCCTCGTGAGCGAGCGCCATCTCGATCCAATCCGGCTTGTAGCGTTCGGCTTCGTTCGCCCAGGTCGAGCCGAGCCCCCTAAACCCATGTACCGTCTGCCGATGGAGATACCCCATCCGATAACAGGCATAGATCATGGTGTTCTCGGAAATAGACTTTCCAGGCTTGGCTCCGGGAAAGAGGAACGCATCGTTCGTCGCCTGCAAGCGGCGCTGAACGATCATTGCGGCCTGGCGGGACAGCGGAACAAGATGCTCACGTTCCATCTTCATGCGCTCCGGCGACAGACGCCATAGCGGGTTCGGTCCATAGAGATCCTCGAACTCGTCCCTGGCCGCGAAGCGGGTTTCGCTGGTTCGGACCCATGTGAGCAAGGTGAACAGCAGCGCGTCACGGGTGATCTCGCGGCGGCGCGGCGTGTCCTCGCCGTCATAGGCGAAGATCGCTCGCACCAGCTTCGGAAACTCCGCGAGCGGCACGCGCGCCATGTGCCTGACGGGCGGCTTGGGCTTGAGCGCATCGTTGAGGCCGAGCGTCGGATCGATGGTCGCCCAGCCGCTCGCGATCGCGAAGCGATAGATCTGGCTGACGTTCTGCTTGAGGCGACGGGCGATATCGAGGGCGCCGCGCGCTTCGACCGCGCGGATCATCTCGAGAATCTCGGGCGGGTCGATTTCCGTGATCGGACGCTTCCCGATGACCGGAAAGACGTCGCGCTCCATCCGGTTGATGACGCGCAGGGCATGGGCCGAGTCCAGCCCTTCAATACGATTGGCGTGCCAGGCCCGCGCAATCTCTTCGAACAGCTTGAGCGCGGCCCTCTGCTTCTTCGCCCGCTTCCTGGCCTCGGCGGGGTCCTCACCCTGATCGAGCAGCCGCTTGGCTTCGGTCCGCTTCTCGCGGGCGATCGCCAGCGTGACGGTCGGATATTTGCCGAAGCTCAGCAGTTTTTCCTTGCCGTCGAAGCGGTATTTCAGGCGCCAGAGCTTCGATCCGTTCGGCTGGACGAGCAGGTGCAGGCCTTCTCCATCGGACAGCTTGTAGGGGCGCTGCCGCTTGGTGGCGTATTTGACCTCAAGTTCTTTCAAAGCCATCTGGGGGTATCGCCTGTTTTGGGGACAGCCGAAAAATACCCCCAAAATACCCCCAATCCAAATCGCCGTGGGTGGCCGCAGCCGGTCGCACCGGGACGCCGGCGTACGCAACGGGACGCGAAAAATATTTGATTTTCCTCGAAAAATGTCTGCCAGTGGCCTCAGTGGGTCACTGGTGGACAATCCGGGTTGGTAGCGGAGGAGGGACTCGAACCCCCGACACGCGGATTATGATTCCGCTGCTCTAACCTGCTGAGCTACTCCGCCCCGAAAGGCCGCCGTATCGGACGAGCAGCGCCTATAGGCAGGCTCATCGCGCCGGTCAATATCATCTGCGCGTCGCGCGAAAACTGTGCGCGAAGGCGGGTTCCCACGGGCCGCCACGATAATGGTGCGCCGCGAGGCCCACGATCGCGAGCGGACGCGGGCGGAAACCGGACGCCAGTTCGGCAAGCAGCGCACGCGCTTCTGCCGGGGGAACCTTGTTCTGGACCGTAACATGGAGGCGCGGCGTCCCCCGGTCCTGCGCGGTCAGCATTCCGGCGAAGCGATCGGCGATGCGGTCGCGGATGGCGAGCAATTCGGGGCTCTCGACTCGAAAGGCGACACCCCGCCCTAGCGAATAGACTTCACGCAGCATCGCGGCGGGCGGCGGCGTATCGGCCGCGATGCTGCGCACCAGCCGTTCCAGTTCGTCGAGGCCCGATGGCGGCAACTGGTGGAAAAGCGTGATATGTGCCGCAAGATGATTGCGATCAGGCGGGAAATGCGCGCTGCGCAGCGCGTCGAAAAGGCGCTGGTCCGCCGCGCCCATCGTCGCGGTGACGATGATGGGCACGGCGCCAGTGGTCCGGTAGGGAGGGGAGAAGCCCGGGCCATCTGCTTCGGAAAGGGATGGGCGAGGCAATTCAGGGGGAGGTTTGCCATCGTCCATGGGACGCCCTTTCTCGATAGCCAACGAATGGACCCGGCCGGCCCGGCAATCCAATCGATTTATTGTGTCACAATAATCGTTCAAAACGATGAAATAATATTATCGTCGCTTTACAGGCCGTTCCAGAAGCTATGGAGCGCCGCGGCGACCGCTTGCGGGCGCTCGGCAATCGCCCAATGCCCCGCCGCTTCGATCACCGTCAGCGGCGTACCGGTGCTCGTGGCATAGCGCTGCGCAACCGCCAGCGCGACATAGGGATCGCCCTCGCCCCAGATCAGCGCGCCGTTCGCGGGCAGTTTCGGGATATCGAGCGCCCAGTCCTGTGCGAAGCTCAGCCCCTTTGCCGAACGATAGAGCTTGAGGATCGCGCGGCGCTTGTCCCTGCTCTTCCATTGCTCCGCCTCTTCGCGTGCGATGTCGGCGGGCATCCCTTGCGCGGCGAGCCCGTCGACGAGCTTGTCGGCCTTGCTCAGCGCCATGAAGATTTCGCCGAGCACGGGGGTGTTCCAGATGCGCGCGATGCGGTGCCCGCGATAGTCAGGTTCGATCACCGCATTCGAAATCGCCCAGCTGCGGATCAGGTCGGGACGCAGCATCGCCACGCGCTGTGCGATCAACGCGCCCCAGTCGTGGCCGACGATGTCGACCCGGCCGTGCGCGGCGAACAAGGCTTCGGCCTGTCCCACCGCCCAGTCGGCATAGGCTTCCTTAGTCGCCGGAAAGCCCGCGGGGAGCGGGCCGGTGAAGCCGGGAAGCGCGGGGACCGCGACGGGCGTGTCGCCAAGGTCGAGCGCAGCCAGCAGCGGCTCCCAGATCAACGGGCTGTCGGGGACACCATGGATGAACAGCTTCGCAGTGGTCATGACCTTCACCCCTTCGGCAGATGGACGATCCAGCTTTGCGCGCTGGGCTCGATGCGCCCCTCGCGATAGCCGCCGGCGAGCAACGCGGTGCGCGCGTCGGCGCGCACGAGCGTCATATAATTCCACTGGCCACCGAGGTCGTAGTCGATCCGGCGGCCAGTACCGCTGGCGATATCGAAAATCTCGGGCGCGGTGTCGCCCGCCGCGACGAGGACGCGCCCCCCGGGGAGCAGCAACAGCCCGTCGGCGATCTTGAAGCGCGGATCGGCGAGATTGCCGGCGGGGACGAAGCGTCCCGCAGCAACGTCGTAACGTTCGACCGAGCGCAGCTTGCCCCCGTAGTCGCGGATGTCCGAGCCCCCTACGATCAGCACATCGCCATCGGCGAGCCGCACCGCACCATGCTTGTAGCGCCCCTGCGCAAGACTGCCCGCTGCGGCAAAGCGCCCGCTCGCGGGGTCGAAAATCTCGGCGCTCGCGAGCGCGCGCCGCGGTTCGCGGTCGGGGCGGCCGCCGCCGACGATCAGCACCCGGCCGTCGGCGAGCAAGGTTCCCGTCGCGCCGCTGCGCGCGGCGGCGAGCGATCCCGTGCGCGTCAACCGGCCCGTCGCCGGATCGAAGATTTCGGCGTCGGCGCGCACGTCCTTGCCGTCATATCCCCCAGCGATCAGGATGCGCCCGTCGGTCAATGTGACGACGGTCGGCGCGTTGCGCGGTACCGCCAACGCCGGCCCCGCCACCGAGCGGCCGGTGGCGGGCTCGAAGATTTCGGTCGCGGCGCTCACGCGCCCGTCGACCCAGCCGCCGAGGATCAGCGCCTTGCCGCCGGGCAACGCCACCGCCGAAGGCTGGATTCGCGGCGCGAGCAGGCGTCCGGTCGCAATTACCTTCATGCCCGGCACCGCGATAATATCGACCGTCGCGCTGGCGGGGCCAGCCTCGCAGCCCGATTCGACGCAGCCGCCGATGGCGAGCAGAGTGTCGCTGCCCACGGCGACCAGCTGGTGCGTCGCGCGCGGCGCGCCGAGCCCGGGGCCCTGTTCGATGCGGACGTCGGCCGCGTCCTTCTCGGCCGCCCCGCCGCCGCTCATGCAGGCGGCAAGCGCGAGCGCGGCGGCGGACAATCCCAACAATCGGCGCATCGGCGTCCTCCTTCTGACTTCCCAGGCGCGGTTGCTACTCCATCTCCCCCCGCTCGCGGCGAAGCGCATACCATTTCTGCACATTGGCATTATGTTCGGATAGCGTGCGCGAAAAGACATGGCTGCCGTCGCCCTTGGCAACGAAGAAGAGATAATCGTTCGCCTCTGGATCGAGCACGGCGGCGATCGACGCCTTGCCCGGATTGGCGATCGGCCCCTTGGGCAGCCCGGCCATGCTGTAGGTGTTGTAGCCGTTCACCGCCTGGATTTCGGAACGCAAGATACGGCGGCCGAGCGGCTTGCCCTTGGTGATCGGATAGATGATCGTCGGATCGGCCTGGAGCCGCATCCCGACGCCGAGCCGGTTGGTATAGACCCCCGCGACGGTCCGGCGTTCGGCCGCGACGGCGGTTTCCTTCTCGACGATCGACGCGAGCGTGATCGCTTCGTTGCGGTCCTTCACCGCGGCGCGCGGGGTGCGTTTGGCCCAGAGTTCGGCGAACGCCTTGTCCATCGCCGCCTGCATCCGCTTCACCACCGCGGCGCGGCTCTCGCCGGTCGTGAAGGCATAGGAGTCGGGCAGGATGCTGCCCTCGGCGGGAACTGGAATTTCGCCCTTCAGCCGTTTTTCGGCCATCAGCCGTTCCCACACCATGATCGACGGCATGCCTTCGGGTATCACCACGAGCCGCTGGATCGTCTTGCCCGACTGGAACAACGCGAGGATGTCGCCCGCGTCCATCCCCTTTTCAATTTTATACTCGCCGGGCTTGATCGGATCGTCCGAGCCGAAGAAACGCGCCTGATTGCGGAAACTCGAGGCCGAGACGAGCCCCGCTTCCTCCAGGATCTCGCCTGCTTTGGCGATGCTCGCGCCTTGCGGGATGACGACTTCGGCATCCTTCGGCGCGCCGGGGGAACAGGCAGCGAGCAGCAGCGCAAAGATCGCGATCGTCAGCCAGCGAAACGGATGCACCGGATTCTCCCGTCAGTCATTGGCCCAGCTTAAAGCCACAAAAGACCCGCGTGCGCCGGGCCGGACTGTGTCCTTTGTGGCTTTAAGCGAAGCCTCGGCGAACTCCCTGCTGCTAGAGCATGGCCGCGCAATGTAGGAAAGAGGGATTAGATCCTCCCCATGGCTTTGCCACAGGGAGGATTTGAACGGTCAGTCCTCGACCGCCTTGACGATCAGGCTGGCGTTGGTGCCGCCGAAACCGAAGCTGTTGTTGAGCGCGGCCTTGACCTTGCGCTTCTTCGCGACCTTGGGAACCAGGTCGGCGCCCTCGGTGCCCTCGTCGGGGTTGTCGAGATTGAGCGTCGGGGGCACGATCTGGTCGCGGATCGCGAGGATGCAGAAGATCGTCTCGACCGCGCCCGCGCCGCCGAGCAGGTGGCCGATCGCCGACTTGGTCGAGCTCATCGAGACATTGGCCATCGCGTCGCCGAACAACCGCTTCACCGCGCCGAGTTCGATCGTATCGGCCATCGTCGAGGTGCCGTGCGCGTTGATATAGTCGATGTCGGCGGGGGTCATGCCCGCCTTCTTGAGCGCGGCGCTCATCGAGCGGAAGGCGCCGTCCATTTCGGGATCGGGCGCGGTGACATGATAGGCATCGCCCGACAGGCCATAGCCGACAACCTCGGCGTAGATTTTCGCGCCGCGCGCCTTGGCATGCTCATATTCCTCGAGCACGACGACGCCCGCGCCCTCGCCCATCACAAAGCCGTCGCGGTCCTTGTCATAGGGGCGGCTCGCCTGTTCGGGGCGGTCGTTGTAGGTCATGTTGAGCGCGCGCGCCTGCGCGAAGCCCGCGATGCCGATCGGGCAGATCGTCGCCTCGGCGCCGCCCGCGAGCATGATGTCGGCGTCGTCGTCGCGGATCATCCGCGCCGCGTCGCCGATCGAGTGCGCGCCGGTCGAGCAGGCGGTGACGACGGCGTGGTTCGGGCCCTTCAGGCCATATTTGATGCTGACCTGCCCCGAAATGAGGTTGATCAGACGGCCGTGGACGAAGTGCGGCGACACGCGGCCCGGGCCCTTTTCGGCGAGCAGCAGGCTTTCGCTCTCGATGCCCGGCAGCCCGCCGATGCCCGAGCCGATCGAGCAGCCGGCGCGCACCTTCAATTCCTCGGGCATGTCGGTCAGGCCGGCGTCTTCGAGCGCCTGTCCCGCGGCGTCGATACCAAAGATGATGAAGGGGTCGACCTGGCGCTGGACCTTGTGGTCGACGCGCTTGCCCGGATCGAAACCATATTCGTGATCAGGCCCTTTGACTTCGCACGCGATGGTACATTTCTGGTCCGACGCGTCGAAATGGGTGATCGTGCCGGCGCCCGATTTGCCCGCGATCAGATTCTTCCAGCTGGTTTCGACATCGCCGCCCAGCGGCGTCACCAAACCCAGACCCGTCACCACAACCCGGCGCATAATCATTCCTTTCATCGGCCCTGCCCCCGCAGCGACCCGCATCAATTCGCTCGGCGCGCTTCTAGAGAAACATCGCGCATAAAAAAAGCTCCCCGGTCACAGGGCGCGGGGCCATGGACCGGGAAGCCGGAAACGCATTGACGGCGTCGCCGCCGCGTCCGGCAACGCCGGACGGGCTCGATCAGCCCTTGTTCGCTTCGATATAGTCGATCGCGTCCTTGACGGTGGCGATCTTTTCCGCCGCATCGTCGGGGATTTCGACGCCGAATTCTTCTTCGAACGCCATCACCAGTTCGACGATGTCGAGGCTGTCGGCGCCCAGATCGTCGATGAAGCTCGCTTCCTCGGTAACCTTGTCGGCTTCGACGCCCAGATGTTCGACGACGATCTTTTTAACCTTTTCGGCCGAATCGCTCATGCACAGTTCCTTTTTTCTGACCTGTTCGTGAATGTTGAAAATTGCCCTAGTGCGCGTGGGCGGGACTGGCAAGAGGGCTGGCGCCAGCCGGTCGGCGAACCGCCGCATTGCCCCGGATTTCGTCCGCAAATACCCCGTGCCGTCCGTGTCCTTTCTGCCCCTTTCGGCACCTGCTTGCCGAAAATAGGCAATGCCCCCGCCGCCTTCAAGGTCGAACCATCGCCCCGGCCGCCGCCCGGCGAGGGGCGCGGCGCCGTCAGCGTGCAGGGCTGGCCGGAACGACGCCTGATTCGCGCAGCGCCGCCGCGGCCCGCTGGACGACGACGGGGGTGATGACGAAGCGGCTCACCACCACTTCCGGCGCGGCCCCGGCGGGCTGCCGCGTATAATCGAGCAGTTGCTGCCATTGCGCCCGCGCTTCGGGCAACCGGCCGCGCCGGGCGAGCACGATCGACCGCACCATCATATATTGCGGCTCCATGTTGCTGGGCGACGGCATATCGTCGAGGATCGACTGCGCCTCCTCCTGCTCGCCGCGCTGCGAAAGGATGAACGCCAACGTCACCGCCGGAACCCCCGGATAGGAGGCGTCGAGCGCGAGCGACCGGCGGAGCAGCGCCTCGCCCTCGGGCATCAATCCGCACGTCACCTTGAACAGGCCCAGGAAGCCCGACATGTCGGCGTCATAGGGGTTGAGCGCCAGCGCCGCGTCGCCCATCGCATTGCCCGCGGGGCAATTGCCGGCGTAGAAATGCGCGCGCGCCATCGCGAACATGCCGGCCGCCGAATTGGGGCTGCTCTCATAGGCTTGCTCCGCCAGCGCGCGCGCTTCGGTCAGCGCCTCGTGGCCTGCCGCGGTCCGTCGCAGCGGCTGCCAGTCGCCGTAACGGAGCAGCGACAGCGCCGCGAGCGAGGCCGAATCGCGAGGGTTGCCCCGCAATGTCGCGCGCAGGCAGGAATCGACCTGCTTGACCGATGCTGTGTTGCGCAGCTGGCGCACCTTGTTGAACTGGGCGAGGCAGGGATAACCGGCCGAAAAATTATCGGGCTGGCGTTCGACCTGGTCGCGCACGATCACGCCATAGTCGCCCGCGATCTGCGCGATCGCGGGCTCCAGCCCGACATATTCGGGCGTATCCTCGTCGCCCACGCGCAAGAGCTGCGACCAGATGGTGCGCTGATCCGCCACGCGGTTGAGTACCAGCGTGATGTCGGAGCTTCCGTCGATCCGGCGCACCAGCGACGTATCGAGCCGATAGTCACCCGTCCGCGGGGTCGCAGCGCCCGGCGCCTTCGCACTCAGCAGGTCGACCAGCGCGAACCGCCGCAGGCCGTCGCGCAGCTTTCCGTCGAGCGCCCGCGCCAACGCGCGCGATTCGGGCGAATTGCCCGCCGCCGGGGCGCTGACCTCGATCAGCGGCAGGGGCACCGGCTCGCCCGCGAACAGGCGGCCCGGCCCGCCGCGTAGCGTCCAGAGCGCCGACAGCGCGACGATCAGCAGGGCAAGGACGACCAGCCAGCGACCCAAGGCGGGCCCGCTGGCCGAAGGACGCGATGCCCCGGCGGGCCGCCCGGAATTGCCCGCCGCGGCCGCTGCCTTGACGTCATCGCCGCCGACCGCGTCATCGGACGACCGCGTCGGCGGCGCCGACCGATGCTGGACGACGACCTCGTAACTGCCTTGCGGCACGCGCAGCCGGTGAATCCATGGCGTATCGGCATAATAACGGTCGAGCAGCGTGCGCAGCCGGCCGACCATGACGCGCGGATAGCTGTCGACGGCGGGGTCGAAATCCTCGCTCCGGCCCAGCGCCTCGGTCGCGATGGCATAGGCTTTCGGCGCGCTGCGCCCGCCGCGCAGGCGATGCTCGACAAGGAATTGCAGCAGGCGCGACAGCACGGGTGAACGGACGAACATCGGGGACTCGAGCAGTCGCTCTAGCTCCTCCGCGATGATCCGGTCGGTCTCGGCCGAACTCTGTGCTTCATTCGCTTTCGCGTGGTCCATGCTACCCTCAAATGCCCCCGACGGGCGGGCCGGTAGATACGCCAATCATCGAGTGCGACCAGCCATTGTTACTTCCACGTAACGGTAACAGGCGGGCCGCACGGCATATCAGAAGAAAACCCGCTCGCCAATCCGCCCGGAAAAAGGGGAAATCGGGTTAAGAATTGGTTATCAAACGGCAACATTTCGGCATGTGACCCCTTGTAACTGCCACGCGTGTCAAATTGTGTCATCTTTTCGGGCGTCGCGACATTCCTACGATGGCGCGGCGTTGAGGCCGAAAGGCGAAAGGTGCGAGCTGGTCCCTGGCACTTTTCAACCCCCCTCCGGCTTCATTCCAAGACTTCGCCGGGCGGCGCGACAGCCCCACCTGTCCGTCCGCCCGGCAAGTCGATCCCTTCCTCATCCCTTCGGTCCAGCAAGGGCGCTACCTCGGCGCGGCCACAGACGCAGCGCCAGCGCGGCGATCATGATGCCGGTAAAGACCAGCCCGACGACGCACTTGTCCGGATCGTCGCCCAGCGCGCGACCAGCGTAGCTCGCGGTGAAAATGAACCACAGATAATAATGCCGACGGTGTGGAGCCGCCCCACCAGCGGCCGAGCCGCCGCTGCCACCCGTCGGTCGAGGTTCGCGCCATCAGATAGAGCAGGACATAGGCCAGCCCGCCGCCGATCAGCGACTGCCACGTCCGCCCCGGCGCATAGACGATCACATTGCTGCCCAGCGCGACGAGGTGGATCGTGTGCGCAAGCACAAAGCCCAGCCCCCATTGGCGGCGGCGGCGAAGCAGCGCGCGCGTCGCCTTCCCCGGCCAGCGCCGCACGAGCGCGGAGGCGAGGAACGCGACGAGGAAAAGCGGCAGTCCGGCCCGCGCGGTCCAGCGCGGGGCCCGCGCGGCGCGTTCGGCGGCTTCGTTTCTCGCCAGCAGACCCGCCGCGACCGCGGCCAGCCCGGCAGCGAGGCCCAGCAGCAGTGGGGTGGCGCGGTGACCCGGCCAGCCGCCCAAATTCAGGCCGCGCCGATGCGGAATGCGCAGAGCTTGTTGCCGTCGAGGTCGCGGAAATAGGCAGCATAGAAGGCCTGCTCACCCTCGTCGCCGCGCACCCCCGGCGCGCCTTCGCACGTCCCGCCGAGTTCGAGCGCCTTGGCGTGCAGCGCATCGACCTTGGCCCGTTCGTCGACGACGATCGCCGCCATATGGCCGTTGCCGCGATCCATCGGCTTGCCGTCATAGGGCCGTGTCACCGCGATGCCCGGTTGGCCCCAGCCGGTGGCATAGAGAGTAAAGCCGTTCGCTTCGCTGTCCGACATGCGCATCAATTCGCTCGCACCGATCGTGCCGAGCAACGCCGCGTAAAATTCCCGCGCCCGATCGAGGTCGTCGGTTCCCATCGTGACATAGCCAAGCATCGCCATCCCCTTCCGCCTATGGCCTATAACAAAGGGGCGCCGATTGCCATCGACGCCCCCCGAATATTTTGCGCTGGAGCGCGGCGGCTCAGGTCGTCGCCGCCTTGCACGGGCCGGTGTGCGTGCTGTTCGTCTGGATGACCATTTCCATCGGCTCGCCCGTCGGGGTCTTGCCGTTGATGGTCACCGCAATGTCCGACTTTTTGGCGGTCACGTTGCCGGCCATCGTCATGTTGACCGTCTGGCCGTTGGCGGTGCAGGTGCCCGCGATGTCGACCTTGCCGCCGGCGATATCGTTCTTCGACCATTTGCAGTCGCCGCCGCCGGCCTGCGCTTTCGAGATTTCGGAGGCGATATCTTCCTTGTCGGCCTGTTCCTGGGTCAGGCACTGGTCGATGCTGCCGGCGCTTTCCATCATCTTGGCCATGCCGTCCTTCATCTCGGCGGGCATGCCGGGAACCTCGAATTTCACCAGCTTGACTTCATTTTTCCAGTTGCCGGCTTCGCGCTTCACCGGGCCGTCGGTATTTTCGCTCTTGCCGCAACCCGAGACGGCGACGAGCACGCCGATCGCGGCGACCGTCAGAAATTTCTTCATCATTCATCCTCCTGTTGAGCAAATGGGAGGACCCAGATGCTGCGACTTGGTTGCAACCGCCATTATTGTCGTTGGCCGCAATCGATACCATATTGGCGGCAATGGCAATCCAGATTCGCACCTCGCTCGACGAAATCGACACCGCCGAAGGCTATGTCCCCCATCGCCCCGCCCGGCCCGACAAGGTCGAAGGCGGCAAGCGATTTGAACTGGTTAGCGATTATGAGCCCGCGGGCGACCAGCCGACCGCGATCCGCGAACTGGTCGATACCGCACTCGCCGGCGAGCGCGACCAGGTGCTGCTCGGCGTCACCGGGTCGGGCAAGACCTTCACCATGGCGAAGGTCATCGACGAGCTCCAACGCCCCGCGCTGATCCTCGCCCCCAACAAAATCCTCGCGGCGCAGCTCTATGGCGAATTCAAGAGCTTCTTCCCGAACAATGCGGTCGAATATTTCGTCAGCTATTACGACTATTATCAGCCCGAGGCCTATGTACCGCGGTCGGACACCTACATCGAGAAGGAAAGCTCGGTAAACGAGGCGATCGACCGCATGCGCCACTCGGCGACACGCGCGCTGCTCGAACGCGACGATGTGATTATCGTCGCGTCGGTGTCGTGCCTCTACGGCATCGGATCGGTCGAGACTTACTCCGCGATGATCTTCGACCTGAAAAAAGGCCAGGTCGCCGACAGCCGCGAAATCATCCGCAAGCTCGTCGCGCTCCAGTACAAGCGCAACGACCAGGCGTTCGCGCGCGGCAATTTCCGCGTGCGTGGCGACAGTCTCGAAATCTTCCCGTCGCACTATGAGGATATGGCGTGGCGCGTCAGCTTCTTCGGCGACGAGATCGAGGAGATCACCGAATTCGATCCGCTGACCGGCAAGAAAATCGCGAGCCTCAATTACGTCCGCGTCTTTGCGAACAGCCACTATGTCACCCCCGGCCCGACGCTGAAACAGGCGAGCGAGGCGATCCGCCACGAACTCGCCGAGCGGCTGAAGGAACTCGAGGCCGAAGGCCGCTTGCTCGAGGCGCAGCGGCTCGAACAGCGCACCAATTTCGATCTCGAAATGATCGCCGCGACCGGCAGCTGCGCGGGCATCGAAAATTACAGCCGCTTCCTCACCGGCCGCCTCCCCGGCGAACCGCCGCCGACGCTGTTCGAATATCTCCCCGACAACGCCCTGCTCTTCGTCGACGAAAGCCACCAGACGATCCCGCAGATCGGCGCGATGTCGAAGGGTGACCATCGCCGCAAGATCACGCTCGCCGAATATGGCTTTCGCCTACCGTCGTGCATCGACAACCGGCCCTTGCGCTTCGCCGAATGGGACATGATGCGCCCGCAGACGGTGAGCGTCTCGGCAACCCCCGGCACGTGGGAAATGGACCGCACGCAGGGCGTCTTTGCCGAACAGGTGATCCGCCCCACCGGCCTCATCGACCCGCCGGTCGAGATCAAGCCGGTCGAGGAACAGGTCGACGACCTGATCGCCGAGGCGAAAAAGACCGCGGCGGCGGGATACCGCACGCTGGTGACGACGCTGACCAAGCGCATGGCGGAGGATCTGACCGAGTTCCTCCACGAAGCGGGGCTGAAGGTCCGCTACATGCACTCGGACGTCGAGACGCTGGAGCGCATCGAGATCATCCGCGACCTTCGGCTCGGCGTGTTCGACGTGCTGGTCGGCATCAACCTGCTGCGCGAAGGGCTCGACATCCCCGAATGCGGGCTGGTCGCAATCCTCGATGCCGACAAGGAAGGCTTCCTGCGTAGCGAAACCAGCCTCGTTCAGACGATCGGCCGCGCCGCGCGCAACGTCGACGGCCGCGTCATCCTCTACGCCGACCGCATCACCGGCAGCATGGAGCGCGCGATGCGCGAAACCGACCGCCGCCGCGAAAAACAGCAGGCCTATAACGCCGAGCACGGCATCACCCCGACGACGATCAAGCGCAACATCGGCGACATCATCGCGCATGTCGCATCGAAGGACGGCGTCGTCATCGACATTGGCGACGACAAGCCGCAGCACATGGTCGGCCACAACCTCCGCGCCTATATCCAGGAACTCGAAAAGAAGATGCGCGATGCCGCGGCAGACCTGGAATTCGAGGAAGCTGGCCGCCTCCGCGACGAAATCCGCAAGCTGGAGGCCGACGAGCTGGGCTTGCCACCGGACCAACAGGTCGCACCGCGCGTGGGGCGCAGCAACGAGGGCAAACCGGGGACGCGCAAGGGGCGTTTCGGGAAGCAGAGCAAGACGAAGTGGGGGCGGTAGCCACCCCTTCGACCAAAACCCCACTGCAACCGACCAGCACCCTTGCCCCCTCCCCGCGCGCTGCCTAGGGTCCGCCCCGCAACGGGGAGAAGTATCAATGAAAACAGGTCTGTCGCTTATCGCCCTGGCGCTTGCCGCCGCCGCGCCCGCCGCCGTCCACGCGCAGGACAAGCCTGCCGACGAGAAGGCGAAGGCCGAAAAGCCCGCCGATTATGAGCCGCAGGTTCGCACGACCAAGCTGTCGGGCACTTTCGGCGGCCAGCGGATCAACTATGCCGCGACGATCGGCGAGACGATCATCAAGAACAAGGATGGCGTGCCCGAAGTTGCGGTCGTCACCACATCCTATGTCAAGGAACCGCGCGATCCCAATCGCCCCGTGACCTTCCTGTTCAACGGCGGTCCCGGTTCGGGCACCGTCTGGCTGATGATGGGGGCATTCGGGCCGAAGCGCGTCGCGATCCCCGGCACCGGCGTCGACGACGGCGCCCCGCCCTATCCCATCGTCGACAATCCCGACGCGCTGCTCGACGTCACCGATGTCGTGTTCATCGACCCGCCGGGCACCGGCTTTTCGCACCTGATCGGCAAGGCCGACCCCGAGGATTATTACGGCGTCACCCAGGACGCCAAGCTCGTCGCAGAAGTGATCCGCCGCTGGCTGGGTGACAATGGCCGCTGGAACAGCCCCAAATATCTGGGCGGCGAAAGCTATGGCACGACGCGCTCGGCCGCGGTCGCCAACCAGCTGATGAACGAGACCTATAATGACGTCGCGCTGAACGGCATCATCCTGATATCGACCGTGCTCGATTTCGCGGCGGGCGCCGACACGCCGGGCAACGAGCTGTCGCCGATCACCAACCTGCCCTCGATGGCCGCGACCGCGCTCTATCATGGCAAGGCAACCGCGCCGTCGGTCGAAGCCTTTGTCGAGGAAGCGCGGCAATGGGCGATCGGCCCCTATGCCAGCGCGCTGCTCAAGGGCCAGAAATTGCAGGGCGAGGAGCGCGCCGCGATCCGCCGCGAGCTGTCGCGCTTCACCGGCCTCAGCGAAACTTTCCTCGAAAATGCCGACCTGCGCGTCACGCCCGGCCGATTCTACAAGGAATTGCTGCGCGACCGCGGGCTCACCGTCGGCCGCCTCGACAGCCGCTACACCGGCAAGGATTATGACAGCGCGGGCGAAACTCCCGACAATGATCCGAGCTTCTATGGCATCGATGCGAGCTACACCGCCGCGATCAACAGTTGGAGCCGCGACGGACTGGGGTTCAAGACCGACCGTGAATATCAGTCGATCGGCCGGATCGGCGGCCAGTGGGACTGGCGTGTCGGCGGCCGCGACACCAACGCCTATCTCAATGTCGCGCCCTATATCGGGCAGGCGCTCCGCGAAAATTCGGGGCTGCGGGTGCTCGTCGCACAGGGCTATTATGATTTCGCCACGCCATTTTTCGCCGCCGAATATGCGCTGTCGCGCACCGGCATCCCGCAGGACCGCATCCAATACACATATTATGGCGCGGGCCACATGATGTATATCCGCGACGAAGACCGGCATAAATTGTCGGAAGATGTGCGCGCCTTCATTCGCGCGCGGTAGGGACGGCGGCGAGGGCCGATCGCTGCCGCCGTGCGGCGTGCCGATCCCAAAATAAGAGGGGCGGCCCTTTCAGGTGCCGCCCCAGTTAGTGGATCCGTCGGGGAGAGGGAGAGAGACGGTCCGGAGATTGATGTCAGTGTGTCTTGGCGCCGCGAATTAACGCGAGGCCATCTGGCTGTCGGTTTCGACTTCGGCGACGCCGGCGATCTTGAGCGCGGCGCGGAACTGCTTGGCGGCGGCGCGTTCGTTGCCCGCTTCGCACAGCTTCTTGCCGGTCGAAACAAAGCGCTTCGCGCTCGACTGCTTGCTGCCTTCGGCGCCGTTCGCGGCGACATGTGCCTGTTCGGCAAGGCCGGCGCAGCGATAGTCGCCGCCCGACTGGGCATAAGCGGGGGTGGTCGATGCCATCAGGCCGGCAAAGGCGAGGCCCGAAGCGGCGACGATGGCAAAAGCGGTCGGAAAGCGGCGGAAAGCGGAGAGCTGATAGGACATGGGAGAGGTTTCCTTTCGTTTCGTTGTGCAACCTTTATAGGTGCGCTTGCGCACTTAGATAATCCTCTATAATCTGCAAGTGCCTTGAAGCAGGATTTAACAATCCCCCATGGGGCGCTCGACGGGATCGAAGCTTTCCTCCGCGTTGCGGAGCGGCGTAGCTTTTCTGCCGCCGCCGCCGATCTGGGCGTCTCGCCATCCGCCATCAGCCAGACCGTCAAGGCGCTCGAAGCACGGGTCGGCGCGCCGCTGTTCATGCGCACGACGCGCAGCGTCGGATTGACGCAGGCGGGCGAGATGTTCCTCGAACGCGCCGCGCCCGCCTATAGCGGCCTGACCGACGCCTATGAGGCGGCGCGCAACCTGGGCAACCGGCCGGCGGGGCGGCTGCGCATCAACCTGATGCGCGGCGCCGTCCAGCCGCTGTTCGAACCGATCATCGCGGGTTTTTGCGAAACCTATCCCGACATCGAGCTGGAGATTTACGCCGACGATGCGCTTTCCGACCTCAGCGCCGGCGGGTTCGACGCCGGGGTGCGGATGGGCGAATCGCTCGACGCCGACGTGATCGCCGTTCGCCTGACCGGGCCGTTCCGCTTCGTCGTCGCGGCGACGCCCGCCTATCTCGAAAAATATGGCCGCCCCGCGGCGCCCGAGGAATTGCGCGACCATCGCTGTATCCGCTTTCGGCTCGCAACCGGCGCCCTGATGCCGTGGACCTTCGAAAAGGGAAATCGCGAATATGACGTCGCCGTCACCGGGCCGGTGATCGTCAACGACTGGATCGCCGCGCTGGTCGCGATGCGCAGCGGCGTCGCGATGACGATGATGGCCGAACCGATGGCGAAGGCGATGGTCGAAACGGGCGAAGTCGAACTGGTGCTGACCGACTATGCGGCGACGACGTCGGGCCTCTTCCTCTATTATCCCGGACGCAAGCAGGTGATGCCCAAGCTGCGCGCCTTCATCGACTATGTGCGCGAATATCTGCCCGACGAGATCGCCAGCTAGGGTCTGCGGCCCCCGAAACCTGTCCCCTCGATATTCGACCGGGCGCAAAAACAAATCCCTTTGTCGCCAGCAGAAAATTTGGGCTGGCGCATTTCCCCAAATCTCGGCAGCAGGTTGTCAACTAAAAGAGTTGGGAAGAATCATGATCGATCTTGCGGCCATCGACTTCAGCGCGCTTTTGCCCTTCATCCTGATCGGTTTCGCCGCGCAGCTCGTCGACGGCGCGCTCGGCATGGCGTTTGGCGTGATTTGCAACACGCTGCTCGTCGCGGTGCTCGGCGTGCCCCCCGCGACCGCCTCGGCGCGCATCCACGTCGTCGAGATCTTCACCACCGGCGTGTCGGGGCTCAGCCATATGTTCCACCGCAACATCGACTGGGCGCTCTTCTTTCGCCTGCTCGTCCCCGGCGTGATCGGCGGCGTGATCGGCGCCTATGTGCTGTCGTCGCTGCACGCCGAGGTCGTGAAGCCCTTCGTGCTCGGTTATCTCGTGCTGATCGGCATCTGGCTGCTGATCCGCGGCGTGCTCTACCCGCCCAAATTTTCCAAACCCAGGGTGGTCGGCCCGCTCGCGGTCGTCGGCGGCTTTCTCGATGCCGCGGGCGGCGGCGGCTGGGGCCCGGTCGTGACCTCGAACCTGCTCGTCCAGGGCGGCGAACCGCGCAAGGTCGTCGGTACGGTCAACAGCGTCGAATTCTTTCTGGCCGTCGCGGTCTCGCTCGCCTTCATCTGGCACCTCGGCATCGACGATATCCTGGGACCGACGCTGGGGCTGATCATCGGCGGCGTCGTTGCGGCGCCGATCGGTGCGATGATGGCAAAGCGTTTCTCGCCCAAGGTGATGTTGATGCTGGTCGGCGTCGTACTGACCGCGACGAGCGCGTTCGGGCTGTACAAGGCGCTGGCCTGATAGCGGGATGATAGCAGGCTGCCGTCGGAAGTGGGCCTTAATCCTCCCTGTGGCGCAGCCATGGGGAGGTGGCAGCACGAAGCGCTGACGGAGGGGCTATGGCCGCGAGGTTGCGGCCCCTCCACCATCGCCTGCGCCGCCGCTTCCAAAGGCTGCGCCATAGGAAGGACATTAAAGACCGCTACCCACCCCGAACCGCCCTCACGCCCGCGGATGCGCGCTCCGGTAGATGTCGAGCAAATGCGCGGCATCGACCGCAGTATAGACCTGCGTCGACGCCAGGCTCGCATGACCGAGCAATTCCTGCAGGCTGCGCAGGTCGGCGCCGCCCGCGAGCAGGTGCGTCGCAAAGCTGTGCCGCAGCGCATGCGGCGTCGTCCGTTCGGGCAGGCCGAGCGCGCGCCGCGCCGATCGCACGCTCGCCCGAACCACGCCCGGCTGGAGCGGGCCGCCGCGCGCGCCGAGGAACAGCGGCGTGTCTTTCGCGATCGGGTAAGGACAGGTGTCGGCATAGCGCGACACCGCTTTCGCCACGGCAGGCAGGACCGGCACGATCCGCGTCTTGGCCCTTTTGCCGGTTACGCGCAGCGTATCGCCGAGCGGCAGCACCGCGCCGGTCAGCGCCAGCGCCTCGCCGATGCGAAGTCCGGCGCCATAGAGCAGCAGCAGCAATGCGAAATCGCGCGCGCCGACCCAGCCCTCGCGCGCATTGTCCTCGACATCCTGCGCCAATTGCAAGGCCTCGGCGGGCGCGACCGGCCGCGGCAGGCCCTTCTTCACCCGCGGCCCGCGCATCTGCGGCACGCTGGCGTTCGACCCGCCGGTGAAACGCAGGAAGCCGCGCAGCGCCGAAAGCTCGCGCGCCGCCGACGCATTGCCCAATCCCTCGGCGCGCCGCGCGGCCAGATAGGCGCGCAGGTCGTTCGGGGTCAGGCCGTTCATCATCCGCGCATCGACCGCGCCGCCGCGATGGCGCGACAGGAAGGCGCAAAACCGCTCTGCGGTCGCGATATAGGCGCGGCGCGTATGCTCCGACCGGCGCTTTTCATGCGCCAGATGGGCATCCCAGTTGCGGATCAAGTCTTGCGCCAAATCACGTCCCCATTCCCGTTCGCATCGAGCGAAGCCGAGATGCCCATAGGTGCCGCGCGAGGTCGAGGGGTGTGTCGACTTCGCTCGCCACGAACGGGGCGAGAGAGAGCCTAGCCGGTCCGCACCACCTCGGAAAGGATCGAGTCGAGCAGCAATATGCCGTCGTCGGTCACGGCAAGCCGGTCGCCGTCGTGCCGTATCAGCCCCTGTCCCGCCAGTCGCGCCACCGCATCGGCATCGACAAACGCCGCGCGCTCCAGCGCGCTCCGCGCCTCGATCCGCGCAAGGTCGACTCCCTCGGTCAGCCGCAGCCCCATCAGCAGCGCCTCGGTCGCGCGTTCGTGCGGCGGCAGGTCGGTCTCGACCTTCAGCCCATGGCCGTTGCGTGTCACAGCCGCGACGAAATTCTCGGGCTTCTTGTGTCGTTCGGTCGCCTGCGCGAGCCGCCGCCCATGCGCGCCGGGGCCGACACCCGCATAATCGGCATAGCGCCAATAGGCGAGATTGTGCCGGCTTTCCTGTCCGATGCGCGCATGGTTCGACACTTCGTAGCGCGGCAGGCCCGCGGCGTGCGTCATCGCCTGCGTCGCGTCGAACAGGTCGGCGGCCGCATCGCCATCGGGGATAACGAGATCGCCTTTGGCCGCCAGCGTCGCAAAACGCGTCCCGGGCTCGATGGTGAGTTGGTAGAGCGAGAGATGGTCGGTGCCGAACGCCAGCGCGCCCGAAAGTTCGGCTTCCCATACGGCGAGCGTCTGGCCGGGCCGCGCATAGATCAGGTCGAAGCTGACGCGTGCGAAATGCGCCTGCGCGGTCGATATCGCGCGGCGCGCCTCGTCCTCGCTGTGCGCACGTCCCAGAAATTCAAGCACTTGCGAATCGAAGCTCTGGACGCCGATTGAAACGCGATTGACCCCCGCGGCGGCAAGATCGGCGAAATTGGCAACTTCGACCGAGTTGGGGTTCGCTTCCAGCGTAATCTCGACATCGTCGGCGAGCCCCCACAATGCGTCGGCCTCGGCGATCACTGCCGCGACGGTTGCCGGCGGCATCAGGCTCGGCGTCCCGCCCCCGAAGAAGATCGAGCCCACCGCGCGCCCCGGCAGCAATGCGGCTTCATGCCGCAAATCCGCCAGCAACGCCGCGCGCCAGACCTCCTGATCGACGCTGTCACGTACATGGCTATTGAAGTCGCAATAGGGGCATTTGCTGACGCAAAAGGGCCAGTGGACATAGAGGGCGAGCGCTTCGGCCATGCGGGCGTTCGCTAGAAGGCTCCCGCCACCAGCTTGGCGAAAGCATCTGCGCGGTGGCTGATCGCATGCTTTTCCGCGGGGTCGATTTCCGCGAAGGTCAATGATTTACCAGAGGGAATGAAGACGGGATCGTAACCGAATCCCAGCTTGCCGCGCGGCGGCCAAGTCAGGCTGCCCTCCGCGGCCCCTTCGTAAACATCGGCATGGCCGTCGGGCCATGCGAGTGCCAGCGTACACACGAAGCGTGCGCTGCGGTCGACATCCGGGCCCTGTTCGGCAAGCAGCCCTTCGACCTTGCCCATCGCCATATACCAGTCGCGGCCCGGATTGCCTTCGAACCACTGCCGCTCGGCCCAGTCGGCGGTGTAGACCCCCGGCCGGCCACCGAGCGCCGCAACCTCCAGCCCGCTGTCATCGGCGAGCGCGGGGAGCCCCGCCGCCGACGCGCTCGCATGCGCCTTCAAGAGCGCATTCTCGCGAAATGTCTTGCCCGTCTCCTCGGGCTCGGCGAGCCCGAGGTCGCCCGCCGACACCGGCTCGATCCCATAGGGTTCGATCAGCGCGCGAATCTCGCGCACCTTGCCCGCATTGTGGCTGGCGATGACGAGCTTGCCGGGGGCGAGCCTGCGCGTCATCAGCGTCCGGTGGCCTTGTCCTGCGCCGCGAAAATCTCGCCGCAGCCAATGCGCGCGAGGCGGAGCAGACGAAGCAGGCCCTCCTCGTCATAGGTCGCGCCCTCGGCACTTGCCTGCACTTCGACGATCTGGCCCTTGCCGGTCAGCACGAAATTGCCGTCGGCCTCGGCGGTTGAATCCTCGTCGTAATCGAGGTCGAGCACCGGCGTGCCCCGATAGATGCCGCACGAGATCGCTCCAACCTTGTCCTCGATCGGGTCCTCGGCCAGCGTCTTCGCCGCGAGCAGCTTGTCGACCGCGAGCCGCATCGCGACCCACGCGCCCGAAATCGACGCAGTGCGCGTGCCGCCGTCGGCTTGGATCACGTCGCAGTCGATGATGATCTGGCGCTCGCCGAGCTTCTTCATATCGACGACGGCGCGCAAGGAGCGGCCGATAAGTCGCTGGATTTCCTGCGTACGGCCCGACTGCTTGCCTTTCGCTGCCTCGCGGCTGCCACGCGTATGCGTCGCGCGGGGCAGCATGCCATATTCGGCCGTCACCCAGCCCGCGCCCTTGCCGCGCATCCACGACGGCACCTTCTCGTCGACGCTCGCGGTCACCAGCACCTTCGTATTGCCAAAGCTGACGAGCACGCTGCCTTCGGCGTGGATGGTGAATTCGGTTTCGATGGCGATGGGACGCATCTGGTCGGGCGCGCGGCCGGAAGGGCGCATATCGGGATTCTCCTGTAATGTGTGCGGCGCGCTTAGCCGCGCGGACCCGGCTTGGCCAGAGCATAGCTTGCCCCCGCCGCTTGCCATCCCTAAATCCCTCGCATGACCACGCCGCCGATCACCGAACTCACCACGCGCGCGCGCGATGTGTTCCGGCTGGTCGTCGATGCCTATCTGGAGACCGGACAGCCGGTCGGGTCGCGCACCTTGTCAAAGCTCGCGACGCTCAACCTCTCGCCCGCGTCGATCCGCAATGTGATGCAGGACCTTGAGGAATATGGCCTGCTCGCCAGCCCGCACACCAGCGCCGGACGCCTCCCGACCGAACAGGGGTTGCGCCTCTTCGTTGACGGGATGATGCAAGTTGCCGAGCCAAGCGCCGAGGACCGCGCGCAGATCGAGGCGAGCCTGTCCGAAGGCGGCCCGATCGAAAGCGCGCTCGCGCAGGCGACCTCGGCGCTGTCGGGCCTGTCGGCATGCGCCGGCCTTGTCCTCGTCCCCAAGCATGAGCGGGTATTGAAGCAACTCGCCTTCGTGCCTCTGTCGGCGAACCAGTCGCTCGTCGTACTTGTCGCCGGCGACGGAACAGTTGAGAATCGCGTGATCGAGATTCCCGCCGGACTCAATCCCTCGGCGCTCGTCGAGGCGGGCAATTATATCTCCTCGATGCTGTCGGGCTTGACGCTCACCGAAGCGATGGCGCGAGTGCGACGCGAGATCGAGGACGAGCGGATCGCGATCGACCGCGCCGCGCAGGACCTCGTCAGCCGCGGCCTCGCCATCTGGTCGTCGGACGGCGCCGACCGCCCCGTGCTGATCGTGCGCGGACAGGCGAATTTGCTAGACGACAGCGCGGTCGGCGACCTCGACCGCGTGCGGCAACTGCTCGACGAACTCGAGACGAAACAGGATATCGCGCAATTGCTCGACAGCGCGCGCGAAGGCAGCGCAACCCGGATTTTCATCGGGTCAGAGAATAAATTATTCTCGCTTTCGGGCTCGTCCGTGATAGCGGCGCCCTATCGCGGCGCGGACGGGCGCGTGGTCGGTGTCGTGGGGGTAATCGGCCCGACGCGCTTGAACTATGCCCGGATCGTTCCCATGGTGGATTTCACCGCACAATCGCTCTCAAGACTGATACGATAGGTTTATGACGAATATCGAAAATGATACGCCCGTCGAGGACGGCGCGACCGAAGACACCGCCGCCGAAACCCCGGCGACCGAGACACAGGACGAAACGGCGAAGCTTGCCGAACAGCTGGCCGCCTTGCAGCAGGACCTGCTCTATGCGCGCGCCGAGACGCAGAATGTCACGCGACGCAAGGACAAGGAAATTGCCGACGCGCACACCTATGCCGCGACGAAATTCGCGCGCGACATATTGTCAGTCGCCGACAATCTCGGCCGCGCGCTCGCCGCACTCAGCGACGAACAGCGCGCCGACGAGGGGATCAAGCCGCTGATCACCGGACTCGAGGCGACCGAACGCGAGCTGCTGAGCGTCTTCGAACGCAACGGCATCACGCGCATCGCCGCGATCGGCCTGCCGCTCGACCCGAACCAACATCAGGCGATGCTCGAAATCCCAAGCGACAAGGAACCCGGCACGATCGTGCAGGAGATGCAGGCGGGCTATATGATGAAGGATCGCCTGCTGCGCCCCGCGATGGTGGGGGTTGCGAAGAAGGCCGAATAATCGATTAGCGCTCCCCGGCGAAAGCCGGGGCCCATGGGACTAATCGAACATAGGTTGAGACATTATGGGCCCCGGCCTTCGCCGGGGTTCACATTTTGGCGAGCCCTCAAGCCGCTTTCCGTAGCTTGGCCAATTTCTTCAGCACCATCTCGCGCTTCAGCCGCGACAGATGATCGATGAAGAGAATGCCTTCCAGATGGTCGTGCTCGTGCTGGATGCACGTCGCCATCAGGCCCGTCATGCGTTCCCGATGCGGTTTGCCGTCCTCGTCCTGCCAGTCGACGGTGACTTCGGCGGGACGCGTCACATCGGCATATTGCTCGGGGACCGACAGGCAGCCCTCCTGATAGACGCTATGCTCCTCGCTCTCGTCGGAGAAGACGGGGTTGATGAAGACGCGCGGGGTGCGGATCACCTTCTTGCCCTCTTCGTCGTCGGGATCGGGTTCCTGCAGGTCGATGACAAGAATGCGTTTCGGCACCCCGACCTGGATCGCGGCGAGCCCGATGCCGGGCGCGTCGTACATCGTCTCGAACATGTCGGCGACCAGCGTCTTGAGCTCTGCGTCGAACGTCTCGACGGGCTTGGAAATGACGCGCAGCCGGGGATCGGGGGTCTCAATGATGGGTAAGATGGCCATGGGGTGCAGGTATGGTCGCGGGGGGCCGGGGTCAAGGGGGCCCGATATTGCCGCCACAGTGATAGAGATTCAGCTTTCTCGTTTTCAGATCGTAAGTTCCGAACACCATGCGGTATTTCCGATCATCATTGTCGGCCGATCCGGGCGGATAATCTGAATAGCTTCTCCGTCCGCTGCGGAACTCTCCGAAATTCGCTTCACGTAGATCAACTTCGATGAGCGAACGATCATAACCGGTCGGCCTAGACATCCTATCTTCTTTGAGGGCACGAGCGTTTTCTTCGTCCGAGAATTCGGGATGATAGAAGTAGCGTCGTTCCCACCCGTCCAGATCACCGACGCATGGTACTTGTTGAAGAACCGTCTCGACACGATCCATCTCATCGCTAGTAGGTTTGATTTCTGCCGATGCGCAGCCCGTTAGGCACAGGAAAGTGATGAGCCAAAGGCGGATCACCCCACCGGCCGCCGCGCCCTGAGTGCCTGTGCCAGCGTCCCCTCGTCGAGATAATCGAGCTCTCCGCCCACCGGCAGGCCATGCGCCAGTTGGGTCAGCCGCACCGGATAGCCCTCAAGCCGCTCGGCGAGATAGTGCGCCGTCGTCTGGCCCTCCAGCGTCGCATTCATCGCGAGCACGACCTCGTCGATCCCGCCCGCGGCGACACGCGCGACGAGCGCGTCGATGGTGAGATCCTGCGGGCGCACGCCCTCGAGCGCCGACAGCCGCCCGCCGAGCACATGATATTTGCCGGGAAAGAGCCGCGACTTGTCGAGCGCCCAGAGATCCGACACCTCCTCGACGACGCACAGGCTGCGCGCATCGCGGCGCGGGTCGGCGCAGATCGCGCACGGGTCCTGCGTGTCGACATTGCCGCAGATGGTGCAGGTGACGAGCCGTTCGGACACCGTCTGGAGCGCTGCGAGCAGCGGCGCGAACGCGCTCTCGCGCTTCTTCATCAGATGCAGCACCGCGCGCCGCGCGGAACGCGGACCGAGCCCCGGCAGGCGGGCGAGTTGCTGGACGAGCGCTTCAATCTCTTGCGATGCCATGACGGATGGTCTTAAGCGGCGCACGAGAAATGACAATGCGCATCGCCTTCATGGGAACGCCGCCCTTTGCGGTGCCGACGCTCGCCGCGCTCCACGCGGCGGGGCACGACATCGTGGCCGTCTATAGCCAGCCCCCCCGCCCCGCGCAGCGCGGCAAGAAGTTGCAGAAAAGCCCGGTGCAGGTTTGGGCCGAGGAGCATGGCCTGCCCGTCCGCACGCCGCGCAGCCTGAAAAGCGAGGAAGCGCAGGCGGAATTTGCTGCGCTCGATCTCGATGTCGCAGTCGTCGCCGCCTATGGGCTGATCCTGCCGCAGGCGGTGCTCGACGCTCCACGCGAGGGGTGCCTGAACGTCCATGGATCGATCCTGCCGCGCTGGCGCGGCGCAGCGCCGGTTCAGCGCGCGATCCTCGCGGGCGACGCCGAAACGGGCGTGACGATCATGCAGATGGATGCCGGGCTCGACACCGGTGCGATGCGGCTGGTCGAGAAGACGCCGGTCGCGCGCAAGAGTGCGGGCGCCTTGACGGACGAACTCGCCGAGATGGGCGCGCTGATGATGGTGAGGACGCTGAGCGAGCTCCACGCTTTCATCCCCGAAGCGCAGCCCGACGACGGCGTCACCTATGCCGCAAAGATCGACAAGAGCGAGGCGCGGCTCGATTTCCTGACCAGCGCGGTGCAGGTCGAACGGCAGGTACGCGCCTTCAATCCGGTCCCGGGAGCCTTTTTCGAACTCGACGGCGAGCGTTACAAGATCCTCGCCGCCGAGGTCGTGCATCCCGCCGACACCGTCGCCGGCGCCACGCCCGGGCTGACGCTCGACGACGCGCTCACCATCGCCTGCAACCCCGGCGCGATCCGCGCGACGCGCGTCCAGCGCGCCGGCAAGCCTGCGATGGACGCCGCCGAACTGCTGCGCGGCCGTGCGATCGCCAAAGGTACGCGCCTCGCCTGACTTCCGTTCGTGTCGAGCGAAGTCGAGACACGCGAAGGCGTGCATTGCCGATGGGCATCTCGACTTCGCTCGATGCGAACGGCTAAGGGGCGGCGATGACAAGATTTGCCCTCACCATCGAATATGACGGCCGCCCGTTCATGGGCTGGCAGCGGCAGGCGCACGGCCCGAGCGTCCAGCAGGCGATCGAGGAAGCGATCCACCGCTTTACCGCCGAGGAGGTGCAGGTGCTGAGCGCGGGCCGCACCGACGCCGGCGTCCATGCGATCGCGATGCGCGCGCATGTCGACATCGAAAAGCCGCTGACACCGTTCAAGCTCACCGAGGCACTAAACGCGCAGCTGCGCCCGGCGCCGGTCGCCATCATCGGGTGCGAGGTCGTTGCCGACGACTGGCACGCGCGCTTTGCCTGCACCGGGCGCAGTTACGAATATCGCATCGTCAACCGCCGCGCGCCGCTGACATGGGACAGGGGCCTGTCGTGGCAGGTTGCCAAGCCGCTCGACGTCGACGCGATGCACGCGGCAGCGCAGCAACTGATCGGCCTCCACGATTTCACCACCTTCCGCTCGGCGCATTGCCAGTCGCAAAGCCCGGTGAAGACGCTCGACAAGCTGATTATCAGCCGCCACGGCGAAGAGGTGATCGTCGAAGCCGCGGCGCGCAGCTTCCTGCATCATCAGGTGCGGTCGATGGTCGGTTGCCTCGTGCTCGTCGGTTACGGAAAATGGTCGGCGCGCGACTTGAAGGCGGCGCTCGACGCCGCCGACCGCAACGCCTTGGGGCTGAACGCGCCGCCCGACGGGCTCTATTTCGTGGGTGCAACCTATCCGTAGTATTCCCCACACTTCGTCACGCTGGACTTGATCCGGGGTCCACAATTTCAACGCCGTGATGGATGCCGGATCAAGTCCGGCATGACGAAAGAGAATTGGCGGACACCGAAGCGGCCCAAGAAAAAAGGGCGGCCCTTGCGGACCGCCCCTTTGTCTGTCGCTATGCGAAGCTTACACCTTTTCGGCGTAATAAAGCGGTGCATGCTCGTTGAGGATCTGGAGGATCTTCGCCTGCGCCGTCTTTTCGTCGCTTTCTTCCATCGCCGCGAGTTCGCGCGCGAGGCGGCTCGACGCCGCTTCGAAGATCTGGCGCTCCGAATAGCTCTGTTCGGGCTGATCGTCGGCGCGGAACAGGTCGCGGGTCACTTCGGCGATCGACACGAGGTCGCCCGAATTGATTTTCGCTTCATATTCCTGCGCGCGGCGCGACCACATGGTGCGCTTCACCTTCGGCTTGGTGGTCAGGACCTGCAGCGCTTCCTTCAGCGTCTTGTCCGACGACAGCTTGCGCATGCCCACGCCTTCGGCCTTGTTCGTCGGCACGCGAAGCGTCATCTTTTCCTTTTCGAAGCGCAGGACATAAAGTTCGAGCTGCATGCCGGCGATTTCCGACCGCTGCAGTTCAATGACGCGCCCCACGCCATGTTTGGGATAAACGACATAATCACCGACTTCGAACAAGAGCGTGTTCACGGACATGCAAATTCCTTTTCTTGTACCTTGACCCTAATCTGAAAGTGCGACAACACCACTGCATCCCGCCCTCCAAGGGGAGGTGGATTACCATTCGGTCGGCGCTAGCCAGTCAGAGTGACAAGGGATATGGCTCCATCGGAACGTCGAAAAGTGCCCCAGCCCAGTGACGGGAAGAGGCAAAAAACCGACGTGTTGTTAGCAATTATAACAGATTCGCAACAAAATTACCACCCCCGCGCCAAAATCCGCGGGTTGGTGCCTTGACGGCCCCTTGCACCCGTTTCAAGTTGAAACGAAACGACAGATGGGGAGCCGAAATGGAAAATCAAATCTGGTGGATCACGGGGGCCTCTTCGGGCATCGGAGCAGCGTTGGCACGCGCGCTGGGCGCACGTGGCGCAAAGCTGATTCTGTCGGGGCGCAATGTCGCGGCACTCGAAGAGGTCGCCGCCGCCTGCAGCACCGAAACGCTGATCCTGCCGTTCGAGGCGACCGACTATGCCGCCCTTCCCACGATCACCGACCAGGCCTGGGCGTGGCAGGGCCGGATCGACGGCCTCGTCAACAATGCCGGCATCTCGCAGCGCAGCCTTGCGGTCGAGACCGATTTTTCGGTGTACCAGCAGATCATCGCGGTCGACCTGCTCGCCCCCATCGCTCTCACCCAACAATTGCTGCCGCGCATGGTCGGCGCGGGCGGCGGGCAGATTATCGCTATCTCGAGCGTTGCGGGCATCGCGGGCGTGCCGCTGCGCAGCGCCTATTCGGCGGCAAAGCATGGCATCATCGGCTATCATGACGCGGTGCGTGCCGAGAATGAGCATCTCGGCCTGAAAGTGCTCGTGGTCGCGCCGGGATCGGTGCGTACCAATGTCAGCCGCAATGCGCTCAACGCCGACGGCAGCACACGCGGGGAAAGCGACGCGGCGATCGACAACGGCCTATCGCCCGACGATGCCGCAGCGCGGATGCTCACCGCCGTCGATTCCGGCGTCCGCGAGCTGGTGGTGGCCGAGGGCGCCGAGGCCGCGATCGCGGCGATGCGTCGCGGCGATCCCGACGCGCTGTTCGACCGGATGAGCGCGATGGTGCAGGCGGGCTATGCCCGACAGATGAACGCAACAACGGCGAGCTGAACGGGCGGTTTCGTTCGATAGCGCCCTATCCGTTCCGCGGCCACCGGCCCGGATGACGGAACGCGCGCTTATTCCTTCTCGCCCATTTCGACGAGCCCGTGCCCGACGCTCACCCGTTCGTCGAAGACGAAGCAACCGCCGTGCCAGCGGCTCTGCTCGGCGGGCACCTGCTCAAGATAGGCGAGGATGCCGCCCCGCAAATGCACCACATCCTCGACACCTTGATGGCGCAGAAAGGCGGTCGATTTTTCGCAGCGGATGCCGCCGGTGCAGAACATCGCGACGCGCTTGCCCGCGAAGCGATCGGCATTGGCGCGCCACCAGTCGGGGAAGTCGCCGAAGCTCTTCGTTTGGGGATCGATCGCGCCCGCGAAGCTGCCATAGCTAACCTCGAACCCGTTGCGCGTGTCGATGAGTATGGTGTCCGGATCATCGACCAAGGCGTTCCAGTCGGCGGGATCGACATAAGGTGCCGCGTCGCGCGCGGGGTCGAGCCCCGGCACCTTCATCGTGACGATCTCTTTCTTCAGACGCACCTTCATCCGCTGAAACGGCATCGCGGCGGCGGTCGAATATTTGACGTCGAGTTCGGCGCAGTCGGGAAGGCGACGGATATGATCGAGGATGGCCGCGATCCCGGCCTCGGTCCCGGCGATGGTGCCATTGATCCCTTCGCGCGCGAGAAGCAGCGTGCCCTTGATCCCCTCTGCCGCGCACAGGTCGAGCAAGGGCTGACGCAGCGCGGCGGGGTTGTCGAACGACGCGAAACGATAAAGGGCGGCAACCTGAAACATGCGCGCGCCACATAGGCGCGATTGAGGCTCAGCGAAAGGGATCGTGCCGCCCGGTCGCATATTGCGCCATCGCCATCGTCGTCCATTGCGCGTTGACGCGGATGCAGCTCGGAAAGACGCTCGCGTCGGTGACGAACACATTGGTCGTTTCATGGACGCGGCAATCGAGGTCGACGACCCCGTGCTGCGGATCCTCGTTCATCGCATTGCCGCCGTGCGGGTGGCTGCTCGACAGGGTGACATCATCCTGTTCGCGGATTGCGTCACGGAAAAAGGCATCGACATCCATGCCCGGCGTGACCTTTTGCCCTTTGGCCAGCGCGGGATAGCATTCGAGCGCGCCGGCGGCGAAATGGACCTTGGTCAGCGTCGCCATCGCGCGGCGCAGCATCGGCAGGTCGTCCTGCACATCGAGCCGGAAATTGAGCTTGCCATCCTTCACGCGACCGCGCCGGTCGGCGGGGAACAGGATGCCCGCCGAATGGACGCGGCCGAAATTTTTCATTCGCGCCGCATGATCGCCGAACCAGCCCGGCATCAGCGAGGCCATCGACATCGGTGGCTGAAAATGGCTTTCGAGCAGGAAGTCGCCGCAATCGACATAGCTCGACATCTGGTCTTCGTCCCACGCGTTGCCGCCGATGCCATCGGGCATCAGCGCGACGACCGGCGAGGCAACGTTGAGCGAGACCTGATAGCCGGTGCCGTCGATATCGCTGCGGTCGAGCAGTTTCGACGAGGCGATCGTCCCTGCCGCAACGACCACGCCGACACGCGCACGCACGAGCGCCTTTGACCCATCGGGCAGGATCAGCTTCACCGCCTCGGCCTCGCGCCGGCCATCGTAGGCGGTCTGCCAGACGATGCGGTCTGCCTTTGTATTCGGCAGGATGCGCGCGCCATGATCGCGGCACGCATCGGGCAGATAGGTCTGCGCGATCCCCATCCGCCGGCCATAAGCACAGCCCGAATTGCAATAGCCGCAATAGGCGCAGGCGTTGACCGTGTTCGGCGGCCCGAAATTCTTGGCGAACCAGTCGGTGACGGCACGGCGTTCGCGCGGATCGCTCGACGCCGCGGCATAGGCGCGCCACCCTTCGATCAGATGCGGGCCATTGTGACGGCCGCTGCGCGGTTCGATCGGCGCAATGCCCAGCCGAGCCTGCACCGCGTCGTAGCTCGCGTGAAAGGCGGCGGCGTCGACCGGGGCGCCGATGCTGGCCCATTTGGCGAGCACGTCCTGCGCGTCGGGGTGGGTGCGCCCCGCTTCATTGACGCGCAGACATATCCCGTTGTTGATCGTCGACGACCCGCCGACGCAGCGTCCCTGAAACACCACGAAATCGCGGTTGGTCGAGGTTTGCAACGCGCCATGCTTGTAAAGATTGGCGACCATGTCGAGTTCGTGATGCGTGATGGCGTGGCTGGGGTAGAAGGGGCCCGCCTCGACGATCAGAACCTTATAACCCCGCGCCGCGATATTATGGGCCGCGACGCCCCCGCCCGCACCCGATCCGATGACGATCACGTCATATTCGGCAGCGAGGCTGTTGGCATCGAGGATGTGCGCCGGGTCGATCTCGCGCCCGAGTACCGGCGTCAAGGGGACGTCATAATTGCCGCGCTGGCGAAATTTTGGCAGCGTGAAGCCGATCTGGCGATGCACCGGATTGGCGGTGTTGGCGTCCTGGTCGCCGGGCTCGAGCCCCGGCTGCCAATGACCATAGTAGCAGGCGTAGATGATGCCGCGCAGCCGGGCCATGTCCTGAAACAGGTCGATCTGGCTGTTCTGGAGCCGGTCGCGGAGCTTGTCGGCTCGTCCCGCGACATCGTCCTCGGTAAAGAAGGGTCCGCCGAGCACGACTTCGGTCGCGGTCAGCGACAGGCGAATCTCGTCCAGCTTCGTGCCGCCGACCTTGGCGAACAGGTCGCAGACATTGGTCACGACCTGATCGGGCGTGATCGCCATGTCGGCGCCGTGGAATAGCGCCTCGGTCAGCGCCTTCAAAAATCTGAGCTGCCCGAAATTGAACGGTGCCGTCATCGCCCTGCCCCCAGTTTGCGTATGTTGCAAAATGCCGGATTATGGCACGACGGAACAAGCTGTATTGTATGGTATCGCCAGTTATGCGGAACGGGCGGCCGCCTCGACCGGCAGGAAGGGCCGCACCGCCGCCATCGCGCGGCCGACGTATTCCGCCTTTTCGCCGACGGGAGCGACATAATGGAGGGCTTCTTCCGCCTCCACCGTGCCAGCGAGCCGCGCGATGATCCACGTCGCAAGATATTGCGACGCCAGGCAGCCGCCGGCGGTCGCGACATTGCCGTGTGCGACGAAGGGCGCGTCGAGCACCTCCACCCCCGCCTCGATCACCCAGGGCTTGGTGGTGAGGTCGGTGCAGGCCGGCAAGTCGCCCACCAGCCCGAGCTTCGCGAGCAGCAGCGTGCCGGAACATTGCGCACCGACAAGCTGGCGCGCGGGGTCGAGCCGGATGCGGCCGAGCATCAGCGGGTCGGCCGCGATCTCGCGCGTTTTGACACCGCTGCCGATGATCACCGCATCGGCCTTGGCAGCGAAATCGAGCGGTTGCTGGCGCTCGATCGTCACGCCGTTCATCGATGTCACCTGCGGTGTCGGCGAGGTGATATGCGCTTCCCAGCCCTGCCCCCGCAAACGGTTGAGGATCGCTGCAGCGACGAACGAATCGAGTTCGTTGAAGCCGTCAAAGGTCAGCACCGCAATCTGCACGTCGAAACTCCTGTAAACCAAGGCCGGCTATACCGCGCCTTCGAAACCATCCTCAAGCCAGCGCGAGCGCGCCGCATCGTCGCGTGGACACGCGAGAAAGCGGCCCCATGCCCCGCTTTCATGCGCGTCGATGCCGAGTTCCCATACGCAGAAGGTGGGCCGCACGACACCCGGTTTCGACGGATAGCCCGGATCGAAGGGCGCAAAGGCGGGCATGTTGCCCTCGCGATACCAGACCGCCTCCCACAGCTCGTTCAATCCGCGCCATACCGAGACGAGCAGGAAATAGAGCTTTAGCGCCACGCCGCCCACATCGATACGCGCATGATATCGGGCTCTTTTCGGGTAATGGCGATAGACGGGATCGACGGCGGCGAACGTGGCGGGCACTCCATTTTGTACCCTTTATGTTCTAGTCCCTTTTGCCCGCGCGGCAATCCCTGTCGTCGATCAGCGCAGCGCGATCGTCAGATGCGCGACCGTCACGATATCCTTCAGCCGGTCGCGCAACTCCTCGCACGACACCTCGCCTTTTACCTCGACGATCGCCGCGCGCGCTTCGGGGCCGACGCGCCAGACATGGAGATCGGTCAGCGTCGCGCCGGTCGATTCGACACGCGTGCGGATCGCCGCGGCGGCTTCGTCATCATTCGCGTCGAGCAGGATCGCCGCCGTATCCCGCATCAGTCCCCACGACCAGCGCGCGATGACGATCGCGCCGACGATACCCATCGCGGGGTCCATCCAGTGCCAGCCGAGATAGCGCCCCGCGAGCAGCGCCCCGATTGCGAGCAGCGAGGTCAGCGCGTCGGCGAGTACATGGAAATAGGCCGAACGGAGATTGTTATCGTGACCGTGGTGATGATGGGCGTGGTCATGGTCGTGCCCGTGATAGTGATGACCACCCATCAGCAGCAGCGCGCTGACGATATTGACCGCGAGCCCGAGTATGGCGACGAGCGTCGCGCTCGCAAAATCGACGCGCACGGGATCGATCAGGCGCAGGAAGGATTCGACCGCGATCCCGATCGCGAAGATGCCGAGGATCAGCGCCGAGGCGAAGCCCATGAGGTCGCCGACCTTGCCGGTGCCGAAGCTGTAGCGCGGGTCGTGGCGATGCTTCTTCGCATAGCGATAGGCGAGCGCTGCGAGGCCGAGCGCCCCCGCGTGCGTTGCCATATGAAAGCCGTCGGCGAGCAGCGCCATCGAACCCGTCCAGTAACCCGCCGCAATCTCGCCTACCATCATCACCGCGGTGAGCGCGACGACCCACAGGGTGCGTTTGGCATTCTCGTCGTGCGAGGAACCGAGGAAGTCGTGCAAATGCTGGGTGGGCGGGGATTCGGACATGCACCCTATCTATTTCGCATCGCGGCTTATTCGACAAGATGCGGCGGAGGGATGAACTGCCGGACGGCTGCTTAGGGGTGGGAAGCGGCCGTTCGTTCCGCCGCCTCGTCACCCCGGACTTGATCCGGGGTCCACGACTTCGACGCTGCGATGGATCCCGGATCAAGTCCGGGATGACGAAGAACAAGTGTCCGCTTCCGGTCGAAAGCCGCCGTTCAGGCCGCCTTCTTCATCTGCCGATATTTGTGCAGCAGTGGTTCGGTATAACCCGACGGTTGCGCAACGCCTTCGAAGATCAGCGCCCGCGCCGCGCGATAAGCGATGCCGCCCGGCGCCAGCTTTTCGTAGAGCGGATCACCGGCGTTCTGCGCATCGACCTTCACCGCCATGCGCGCCAGCGCGGCGTCGATCTGCGCCTCGGTGCAGACGCCGTGGAGCAGCCAGTTGGCGAGCGCCTGCGAGCTGATGCGCAGCGTCGCGCGGTCTTCCATCAAGCCGACATCGTCGATGTCGGGCACCTTCGAGCAGCCGACGCCCTGATCGATCCAGCGCACGACATAGCCAAGGATGCCCTGGCAATTATTGTCGAGCTCGCGGGTGATTTCCGCCTCGCTCCAGTTGCGCCCGGTGGCGACGGGGATGGCGAGCAGGCGATCGAGCGACGGCACCGCCTCGCCCGCGATGTCCTTTTGTCGCGCGAACACGTCGACCTGATGATAGTGGAGCGCATGCAGCGTCGCGGCGGTTGGCGACGGCACCCACGCGGTGTTCGCGCCCGATTTCGGATGGCCGATCTTCGCGTCGAGCATCGCTTTCATCAGGTCGGGCATGGCCCACATGCCCTTGCCGATCTGCGCCTTGCCGCTGAGGCCGCAGGCGAGCCCGATGCGGACGTTGCGATCCTCGTAACTCGCGATCCAGTCCGATGCCTTCATTTCGCCCTTCGGGATCATCGGTCCCGCGCGCATCGAGGTGTGGATTTCGTCGCCGGTGCGGTCGAGGAAGCCGGTGTTGATGAAGACGATGCGGTCCTTCACCGCGTGGATGCAGGCGGCGAGGTTCGCGCTGGTACGGCGTTCCTCGTCCATCACGCCGACCTTGATCGTATGGCGCGACAGGCCCAGCATATCCTCGACCGCGTCGAACAGGCGGTTCGTAAAGCCGCACTCTTCCGGCCCATGCTGTTTGGGCTTCACAATATAGATGCTGCCCGCACGGCTGTTGGTGAGCGTGCCGAGTCCCTGGAGATCGTGGAGCGAGCACAGGCTGGTGATGACGGCGTCGCACAGGCCTTCGGGTGCTTCGGCACCGTTCGGCAGCCGGATCATCGGCGTCGTCATCAGATGGCCGACGTTGCGCACGAACATCACGCTGCGGCCATGGAGCGTGAAGGCGTCGCCCGATGGCGAGGTCCATTCGCGGTCGGTCTCCATCGCACGGGTGACGGTCGCCCCGCCCTTGGCGAAGCGTTCGACAAGGTCGCCGCGCATCAGGCCGAGCCAGTTGGTGTAGCCGAGCGTCTTGTCCTCGCCGTCGACGGCGGCAACCGAATCCTCGAGGTCGATGATCGTCGTCAACGCGGCCTCAAGCAGGATATCGGCGATGCCCGCAGGATCGGCCTTGCCGATCGCACTCGAAGAATCGATCACCAATTCGATATGCAGGCCGTTGTGGCGGAGCAATATTCCGCCGGGCTTGCTTCCGACCCATTGCGCCGGATCGGCGAGGGTCAATTGCCCGCCCTGCCAATCGGCCCAGCTTCCCGTCGCGAGCGGCACCGTTTCGTCGAGGAAAGCCTTGGCGCGCGCGATCACCGCCGCGCCGCGGTCGGTGTCGTAGCCACCGGGCTTCGCCGGCGGCGCGTCGAGCGCGTCGGTGCCGTAAAAGGCATCGTAGAGGCTGCCCCAGCGCGCATTGGCGGCATTGAGCGCAAAGCGCGCGTTCAATGCCGGCACGACGAGTTGCGGTCCCGCCATCGTTGCGATCTCGGGATCAACATTTTGCGTGCCGACCTGAAACGGCGCGGGTTCGGGGACGAGATAGCCGATTTCGCGAAGGAAGGCCTGATAGGCAGCGGGGTCATGCGCCTGCCCCTCGCGGCCCTTGTGCCAGGCGTCGATCTGCGCCTGCAGATCCTCGCGTTTCGCCAGCAAGGCAGCATTTTCGGGCGCAAATTTGCCGAGCAGGTCCGCGAAGTCGCTCCAGAATTTGGCAACCTCGAGCCCCGTGCCAGGCAGCGCGCGCTGCTCGATAAAATCGGCCAGTCGCGAATCGACGGACAGGCCGGAGCGATCGAGAAATTCGGTCATCTAAACACCCTCTGGTCGGCGCGGCTGCGCCAGTGGATCCGGGGAGGAAAGGGCCGCCGCGCTATGCCGCGATTGGTTTTAATTGGCAATGGGTCCTTTCCAATCGTGGAGGTATACAATATGCTGCAACGCACAACATAATAATCCACTCCCCAAGAACGATCCTGGACACCATGGACGACACACGATTGAAACTGATGGAAGCCATCGCGCGCAAGCGGAGGGTAACCGCCCATTATAACGGCCAGGTGCTGACGCTGGCGCCGCACCTGCTGTTCGAACGCCATGGCGACCTGTTTATCAGCGCGCTGAATCTGAACAAGAATTGGCGGTCGGATGAGGATCCGCGGCTGGGCCACTTCAAGCTCGGCGGGCTTGCATCGATCGAACTGACCGAAGAGACGTTTGATCCGCTGCCCGGCTTTGAACCCGCAGCCCCCCGCGAAGAAGATACTCCGCTCCTCGCCGTGTGACCGCGGCTAAATCAGGCAGCACCGACGGCGGGCGCCGAAGCGAGCTCGCCAAGCGCGACGCGCACGCAGTTTCGGCCGCCGGATTTGGCGCGATATAGGGCGGCGTCGGCCCGGCGCGACAGTTCAAACAGTGAATCGTCCACGCCGCGCTGGGCAATGCCGAACGACGCGGTGAAGCCGCGGTCGATTCCGAGTACCGGGAGTTGCGCCGCAGCAAAGGCAGCCCGCACGGTTTCGGCATAGGCGCGCCCTTCCGACAACAAGCCGCCGGGGATGAGGACGGCGAATTCTTCGCCGCCGATACGCCCCACGATCGCGCCCGGTGGCGCGGCTTCGACCAGCATCGCCGCGAAATGGGCGATCACCCCGTCACCCGCCGCGTGGCCGAAGTTGTCGTTGATCGCCTTGAAATGATCGAGATCCGCAGCGACCAGCACGGCAGCATCGCCGCCGTGGAGCAGCGCCTGTTCGGCATGATGTTCGAAACCGCGCCGGTTGAGCACGCCCGAAAGCGCGTCGGTTTCCGAATGCGCGATCATTTCGGCGGTCGAATCGCGCATCATCACCAGCAACAGGACAAGCGCGATCGCCATCAGGGTTACGACACTTCCGCTTTGCGAAATCGCTGCATAAGTCGTCGCCATATAGCCCTGCGGGGCGCTCGCCGTACCGACGAGCGCCGCGATGAAAGGCTTGGCGACATAGATCGCCGCAGCAATCGCCTGCAACGCGATAAGCAACAGGTCGAGCGGCTGCCGGCGCCGGGATCGCCAGATGACAAACCCCAGCAAGGCCTGCATCGCGACATAGGGAAGCTGGTAAAGACTCAGCCGCAGGGTCGAACCGTAAGTCAGGCTGAAAATCACCGGCACCGCGAGGATCGTGAGCACCCATATCGCCGCCATCGCCCGCCAGGGCGGCGGGGCGCGATAATAATGTGCGACGCCGACCAGCGCAAAGCTGAGCGCGAGCAGAAATGTCAGGAAGATGCCGATGCCGACGGGCGTCGGATCGTCCTGCCATGTCAATATGAATTCCAGGCCGACATAGATGATCCCCATGCCGTAACCGAGAGCAAGCCACCACGCGCCGCGGGCCGTACGGTTGGTTGCGGCGACCACGGCAAAGGCGACGGCAAAAACGCCGGCCACAGACATGTTAATGCCAAGCACGAAGGCTGCAGTCATCGACCCACTCGTCATCGGTGAGAGAAGCGTAACGATTATGTCCCGAACTTTTGGTTAATGTTTTGCGATTCGGGACAATTTTCGCGCGTCCTTACCTGATTCCCGCACGCGGAACAGTGATTTACCGTATCGACGACGCGGGATTTTCCTGCAGGCGTTGCCCCGGACGGCGGCCATGCTATGCACTCTTCATTGCTTTCGACAAGGACATCGACCGTGCTGCGACGCGCCCTTTCGTGGCTGGCCCTTTTGTTGGCAAGCCTTCCGCATCTTGCCCCCGCGCAGGTCCCGCAAGATCGGGCGCGCATCGCGATCCTGGGCGTCGATCATGCCGCGCAGCTCGTCGCTGAAAAGGACCAGCCTGGGATGCTCGCGGCCTGGTTGGATCTCGTAAGGCCAGCCGCCGTCTGCATCGAGCGGCCGCCCGAACAGGCATCACGGCAGGACTATTACGAATTCACCTATGAGGTGCAGGGAATCATCCTGCCCTGGGCGGCCAGCAACCCCGCCGAGATTTGCCCGATCGACTGGATGCCGCCGCTGGACGACCAGTTACTCGGCTTCGGGGTCGACCTCGACGCGCCGCCCGAAATCCGCAAGCCACAGGGTTTTCAGGGCTTTCTGGCCTTTCCCGACCGCAAGATCCTCGACTGGAATTTTTTCGCCGCAGACGATCCCGCGACGCTCGCGCCGCCGCTGAAATGGGCGGCAGACCCCGCACCGCGCGCCGATCGCGACCTTCCGCGCCGGCTCTATCTCTATCGCACGTTCATGCAAGCGCAGCGCATCCGGGCGATCGCGCACAAACATAAAGGCGAGACGATGGTCGTCGTCGTCGGCTATTTCCACAAGGGCGACATCGAAGCGATTCTGGAAAATGATCCGGCGATCGAGTTGGTGCCCGCAGCGCGTCTGGGCAGCCCCGACGCCGCCGCGGTCCAAGCCGCCACGACCGCCGAGCATCGCGCGGCAATCCTGTCGTTCAACCTGCTGGGGATGCAGGCAGCCACCGGCGTCGTGAACTGGGGCTGGATCGATCGCATACTCGCCGAATTCACCGGCGCCGATGCCTCGCCCGAAGCGCAGCTGTTTCGGACGCGCTACGGCGTCCTGACGGGCAGGATGGGGCTCGCGGATGCGGCTCGCGCCTATCAGGCAATCGCCGACGACGCGCGAAGCGCAAAACCCTTCAGCTGGAACGGAGTCAAGGATCGGGCCCGGATCGATTCCTTTTTCGATCCTTTCGGCAATCTCGACGTGCATGAACGCGCCCGGGTCGAACTGGCGCGGACATTGTTTGCGCAAGGCAAGGATGCGCGGGCGCAGCGAACGCTCGACACACTCGCCGCGACACTATCGCCGCGCAAAGCCTTGCAGCTTCAAGGTTATACGCCGCTCCTCAAACCAGCGGGCCCGGTCGCGAAGACGCCGTAGCATCGTCGGGGGTGGCAAAAGGGCGGCCGCCGCGTCTATAGCCGGTGCATGACATCCATCACGACCGCCGAAACGCCCGCGCTCGAGCGCGCCGCCGACGCGCCAATGCTGCGCCAGGTCGAGCAATGGGCGGCGGTCAACAGCGGCACCGGCAATCTTGCAGGGCTCAGGACCGTCGCAGGCCAGCTCGCCGATGCCTTCGCCGCACTGCCCGGCGACATACGGCTCGTGACCCCCGATCCGGTCGAGAGCGTCGATGCCGCAGGACAGATCAGGACGACGCAGCGCGGCGACCATCTCCACCTTCGTGTGCGGCCCGAAGCGCCCGTACAGCTGCTGCTGACCGGGCATATGGACACGGTGTTTGCCGCCGACCATCCGTTCCAGACGCTCAAATGGCTCGAACCCGGCGTCCTCAATGGTCCAGGCACTGCCGACATGAAGGCTGGCATTTCGGTGATCCTCGCGTCGCTGACCGCGCTAGAGGCCTCGCCGCTCGCCTCGCGCCTCGGCTATGATGTGATGATCAACAGCGACGAGGAAACGGGCAGCCATGCCTCCGCCGGGCTGATCGCCGAACTCGCGAAAGGCAAGACCGCCGCGCTGACCTATGAACCCGCGCTGCCCGACGGCACGCTGGCTGGGGCACGGCCGGGAAGCGGCAATTTCTCGGTGATCGTCCACGGGCTCTCGGCGCACGCGGGGCGCAATCCCGACGACGGACGCAACGCCTTGCTAGCGGCCGCCGACCTTGCGCTGCGGCTCGCCGCACTCAAATCGCCGGCGCTGAAGGTCAATCCGGCGAAGATCGACGGCGGCGGACCGAACAACGTCGTGCCCGACAGCGCGATCCTGCGTGTGAACATGCGCCCCGCGACCCCCGAAGCGATGATCGAGGCCGAAGCGGCGCTGCGCACTGCTGTCGCCACCATCTCGCGCGAACATGACGTGCATTGCCATATCCACGGCAATTTCAACCGCCCGCCGAAGCCGCTCGACGCCGCCGCGACACGGCTGTTCGAGCTTGTCCGCGATTGTGGCGCCGCGCTCGGCCTCCCGCCGATCAACTGGAACGCCACCGGCGGCGTATGCGACGGCAACAATATCGCAGCCTGCGGCGTCCCGGTGGTCGATACGATGGGTCCGCGCGGCGGCGCCATCCATTCTGCGGACGAATTTCTGATCGTCGACAGCCTCGCCGAACGCGCGCAGCTGTCGACACTCACCATGATAAGAATAGCGGAACGGGGGACTGTGTGAATTATGTGATCCGGGCGGCCAAGCCGGGCGACCTGCAGAGCATCTATGAAATGGCGAAGCTGACCGGTGGCGGCTTCACTAACCTGCCCCCCGACAAAAAGGCGCTGCGCGCCAAGCTCGAACGCGCCGAAGCTAGCTTCGCTTCGGAAAAGGAATATCCCGCCGACGAGCTGTACCTGATGGTGCTCGAGGATCTCGACAGCGGCGAAGTACGCGGCACCTGTCAGATTTTTGGGCAGGTCGGCCAGCGCTGGCCCTTCTACTCATACCGTATCGGCACCGACAGCAAGCATAGCGAGCAGCTCGGCCGCACCTTTCACGCACAGGTGCTGATGCTCAGCAACGACCTCAACGGCGCGAGCGAAGTCGGCGGACTGTTCCTGCACCCAGCGGCGCGCGCCGGCGGGCTCGGGCTGTTGCTTGCGCGGTCGCGTTATTTGTTCATCGCGCGCCACCGTGCACGTTTCGGCGACCGCATCCTCGCCGAGCTGCGCGGGGTGATCGACGAGGCGGGCGGATCGCCCTTCTGGGACGGGGTCGCCGGCAAATTCTTCGGGATGAATTTCCAGGAAGCCGATCAGTTCAATGCGGTCCACGGCAACCAGTTCATCGCCGACCTGATGCCGAAGCATCCCGTCTATATCGCGATGCTCGGCGAACATGCGCGCAGTGTGATCGGCGTCCCCCACCCGACCGGCCGCGCCGCGATGCGGATGCTGGAAAACGAAGGCTTTGCGTTCGAAAATTACGTCGACATCTTCGACGGCGGCCCGACGATGACCGCGCGCACCGACCAGGTCGCGAGCATCCGCGATGCGAAACATGTCGAGGTGACGGGCGTGGGCGAGGGTGGCGAGGACGCCTTGATCGCGACCGGGCGGCTCGCCGATTTCCGCTGCTGTTTCGGCAAGATCGGCGCTGACGGGACGATCGATGCCGACGCCGCCCGCATCCTTGGCGTCGGCAAGGGCGATGCGATCAGCTGGATCGGACGCTAGGCCATGCTCACCGAAATCAATTTCGACGGAATCATTGGCCCCAGCCACAATTATGCAGGGCTCAGCCGCGGCAATATCGCGTCGGCGAGCCATGCCGGCGACGTGTCGCAGCCGCGCGCTGCGGCGCTGCAGGGCATCGAAAAGATGCGCCACAACCTCGCGCTTGGCCTACCGCAAGGCTTTTTCATGCCGCTCGATCGGCCCGATGCGAAATGGCTCGAAACGCTCGGCACGACGTTGGACGACGCCGAGGGTCATTTGCGCGCGCAGGCCTGGTCGGCATCGTCGATGTGGGCGGCGAACGCGGCGACCGTCTCCCCCGCCCCCGACAGCACCGACGGCAAATGCCACCTGACCGTCGCCAACCTGGTAACCATGCCGCACCGAAGCCACGAATGGCCGGGAACGCTGGCGCAGCTTCGCCTCGCCTTTGCGCATTCCGCCTTTGCGGTGCACCCACCGATCCCTGCACCCTTTGGCGACGAGGGGGCGGCGAACCATATGCGGCTGTGCAGCGGACACGACACAGCTGGCGTCGAAATCTTCGTCTTTGGGTTAAGCGGTGGCCGCTTCCCGGCACGCCAGCATCTCGACGCATCGAAAGCGATCGCGAGGCTGCACCGGCTCGACCCGGCGCGGACGCTGTTCATCCGTCAGTCGGACACCGCGATCCAGGGCGGGGCTTTCCATAACGACGTCGTCGCGGTCGCGAACGAACATGTGCTGTTCACTCACGAAACCGCATTCGAGGACCGTGAAGCCGCCCATGCCGCGATCCGTGCGGCTTTTCCCCCGGTCGAGATCGTCGAAGTGCCAGCGGCGGCCGTCAGCCTGCCCGACGCGATCAAATCCTATCTCTTCAACGCCCAACTCGTCACCCTGCCCGGCGGCGACGGCATGGGATTGGTCCTCCCGACCGAAGCGCGGGACACGCCCGCGGTTTGGAACTGGCTCGAGGGAATGATCGCAGGCAACGGCCCGATTCGTCGCCTGCTGCCGGTCGATGTGCGCCAGTCGATGGCGAATGGCGGCGGCCCTGCCTGCCTGCGGCTGCGCGTCGTTGCCGACCCCGCGACAGTCGATCCGCGCTTCATGGCCGACGCGGCGAAACTCGACCGGATCGCCGCCGTGGTGGCAAAGCATTGGCCCGAGGCGATCGCGCCCGGCGACATCGCTTCGGCGGCGCTGGCGTCAGACGTTCGCGCGGCGCGCATCGCGCTGCTCGAAGCGATGGGTCTGAGCGAGTTGGGTTGAGGCGGAATATCGACCGGCCGCCTTCCCTAATTTGTCGGATTAACTTACAATTTACCATGAACCCGGCGCGCCGAATCCCGCTTTTGCGCCAGTGGCATGACGCTTGCTTGAGGTCTGGTGATGCTGAAAAAGATCGGACGCCTGTTCGTCATCAAGACCCGGTTCGAGGCTTGCCTCATCATCTATGCGCTGGCGGTCGGCGCGATGGCGCGCGGTGCAGCCTATATCCATGAATATCCGGGAACGGGCGGCAAATTGCTGCTCCTCGCCTGCACCGGTTCGGTATTCCTTGCCGGCGCCAAAATCTTCGACTGCCTTCGCTACGAGCAGGCCGAGGCCATAGCAAAACAGGCGGACTGAGCCGCATCGGTCTTTCGCCCGTCATCGCGATATGCGAAGGCACGTCCATGAGCAGGATCAGCGGCCGGCCGGCCATCAGCACCGAGCATGTCTATGGCCTGTCGCTGCGGGTTGCGCGCTGGCGTGAGGGCACATCCGGCACGCCGCTGCTGTTCCTCAACGGGATCGGCGCCGACATCGCCGCCGCCGCCCCGCTGCTTGCCCGGATGCACGGACGCGAGGTGTGGACGCTCGATATGCCCGGTGTCGGCGGGTCGCCCGACGCGCTCCTCCCCTATGGCGCGCCGACGATCGCCGCCGTCGTGATGGAAATCGCCGACCGGCTGGGCCACAAGCGGGTCGACCTTGCCGGGTTCAGTTGGGGGGGCGCGCTGGCGCAGCAGATCGCGATCCAGTTTCCAGGCCGCGTGCGTCGCCTGGTCTTGATGGCGACGACCCCCGTCATGGGCGCGCCGGGCATCGGCTGGGCGGCGATGTTCGACGATGACATGCTGGCGAGCGGTCTGAAGATCCAGACCGCTACGCCGCTCGGCATCGCCTATCAGAGCGCGGCAATGGCGGGTTGGACAAGCATCGGCTTGCTGGCGGGGCTCAAGACCATGCCAGTGCTGGTGCTGGCGGGCGAGCAGGATGGCGTGATGCCCGTTTGCTATGCCCGGATGCTGGCCGAACAGATCGACGGGGCACTGCTTGAGGTGCTGCCGGGCTCGCACCTTTTCCCCTTTACCCACGCCGCTGCGGTCGCCGATCGGATCAGCGCGTTTCTGGACCGACCGGCGTCGGCGCAAGCCGCCGCGTAAGGAAATCGGCGATCGCCGCAGCCGTCGCATCGGGCGCTTCCTCCATCGGCAGATGGCCGATGCCGGGCAACAGGACGACCTCCGACCCCGCGATGCGTTCGTTGAAACTCTTTGCCGCCGTCGGGTTGATCAGGCGGTCCTTGTCGCCGAACAGAATCAGCGTCGGCGCCTCGATCTCTCCGACGCGCGCGGCCATCGCGGGTTCGCGGTCCATCCGCGCGCGCAGCACCGTCGCTTCGCGGTTGCCGGGAAAGCGCAGCAATTCCCAATAGCGATCGATCATCGCGTCATCGACGATCGCCTGCCTTGCGACCGACCCGCGCAGCGATTCCTCGACCAGCGCGCGCGGCGTGATCTGGGTCGCGAGCCAGCGACCAAAGCGATATTCGAGTATGCGGAATCCGATATTCGACGGTGGTGCCTTTTCGCCCTTGCGCAGCGGCATGCCCGCGGCGTCGAGCAGCAGCAGGGCATCGACGCGGTCGGGCTGCGCCAGCGCGTAGCGCCAGGCGACCCAGCCGCCCATCGAATTGCCGCCGAGGATAAAATGGTCGAGTCCGGTTTTTGCCGCAACGACATCGACCGCGGCCATCATTCCCGCCGCGCTGTAATCCTTGTCGGGCGTGCCGCCGGTCAGCCCGTGCCCAGGCAGGTCCAGCGTGACGACCCGATATGTCGCGCCCAACCGCTTTACCAGCGGTTCCCAAGTGTGAAGACTGCTGTTCGATCCGTGCAGCAGGACGATCGCAGGCCCGTCGCGCTTGCCCTGATCGCGGTAATGGATGCGCTGGCCAGCGGGCCCCGCAGCAAAGGCAGCATCGGGACCGCCATATTTGGCGACCATCTCGTCGCGGTCGGTATCCGCGGTTCGGAGAGCGAGGAACGCGACGAGGATCGTGAGCAGCAGGCCGAGCGGGATCAGGACTCGCTTGCGACGGAGCAGCGGGCGCCGCGGTGGCGGCGGATCGAATTCATCGTCGTCGGTAATCATCATGCCCCCTCAAGGCTGGCCCAACCCTAGCGCACGGCCCCGCCCCGTCAATCCATCCTAATGATGGATCGAGCGGCGGAAGGTTTCGGGCAGGAAGAGCAGTCCGATGATGAGCGTGATGACCGCCACGGCGACCGGATACCACAAGCCATAATAGATGTTGCCCGTCGCTGCGACCATCGCAAAGGCAGTCGTCGGCAGGAAACCACCGAACCAGCCGTTGCCGATATGATACGGCAACGACATCGCGGTATATCGGATGCGGCTCGGGAACAGCTCGACGAGCAACGCCGCGATCGGGCCGTAGACCATCGTCACCAGCAGCACGAGGTAGAAGAGGATCGCGACGACGAGCGGCTTGTTGATTTCGGCCGGATCGGCCTTTGCCGGATAGCCGGCGTCGGCCAGCGCGCGTTCGAGGTCGGAACGGAAGCCCGCGATCGCATCGGCGCGATCGTCCTCGGCAATCCGCCAGGGATCGGGGGCGGCGAGGACGCGCGATCCGATGCGCACGCGGGCCGGATCGCCCGTGATGCGTTCGCGCGTGAAAGCGGTATAGCTGGCGCCGGCCTTTGCCAGCGTCGACTTGATGATGTCGCAGCCGGTGCTTTCGAACTTGTTGCCCCCGATCGGATCGAACTGGAACGCGCAGGAGCCCGGATCGGCCGCCATGATCACGGCGGCATTCTGCTGTGCCTTCGCCATCGCGGGGTTCGCGGCGGCGGTCAGCATCTGGAACGCCGGGAAATAGCTGATCGCTGCCAGCGCGCAGCCCGCAAGAATGATGGGCTTGCGCCCGACCTTATCGCTGAGCCAGCCGAAGAAGATGAAAAAGGGCGTACCGAGCGCGAGTGCGATCGCGATCAATATGTTCGCGGTCGCGCCGTCGACCTTCAGCGTCTTTTCGAGGAAGAAGAGCGCGTAGAATTGCCCCGAATACCAAACCACGGCCTGCCCGGCGACCGCACCGAACAGCGCGATCAACACCCATTTGAGGTTCGCCCAGCGGCCGAAGGCTTCGGTCAGCGGCGCCTTCGAGGTCGCGCCTTCCTCCTTCATCTGTTTGAAGACAGGGCTTTCCTCGAGCTGGAGGCGGATCCACAGCGAAACACCGAGCAGGATGATCGAAATGAGAAAGGGAATGCGCCAGCCCCAGTCGGTGAAGGCGGTTTCGCCGAGGACCGAGCGGATCAGGATCACAACGCCGAGCGCGGCGAACAGGCCAAGCGTCGCGGTCGTCTGGATGAAACTGGTGAAAAGCCCACGTTTGCCCTCGGGCGCATGTTCGGCGACGTAGGTTGCCGCGCCGCCATATTCCCCGCCGAGCGCGAGCCCCTGCACAAGGCGGAGCAATACGAGGATGATCGGCGCCGCGACGCCGATCGAGGCATAGCTTGGAAGGACGCCGACGAGGAAGGTCGATGCCCCCATCAGCCCCATGGTGACCAGAAACGTATTTTTGCGCCCGACAAGGTCGCCGATGCGCCCGAACACGAGCGCGCCGAACGGTCTTACCGCAAAACCCGCCGCGAAAGCCCCGAGCGCGAAAATGAAACCGGTGGTTTCGTTGACGCCCGAGAAAAATTGCGCCGAGATGACGGTCGCGAGCAGGCCGTAGAGGTAGAAATCATACCATTCGAACACCGTGCCGAGCGACGATGCCAGGATGACCTTGCGTTCGCTCTGCCGGGTAACGATGGGCGCTGCAGCCTCGACTTGTTCGCTCATCCGCTACCCCTTCGCCCTTTATCGTGTCGGGCCAAGGGTCTAGCGAATGGGCGGGATGCGTCAACCGACGCGCTTGACCGCTCCCTTGTGCGCGCCGACGCTTTTATTGCGCGGGCGGAATCGGCGCTTGCGCTGGCCTTCGGCGCCCTCACCCGCCGCGCCGTCGCGGCGCGGCCCGCGTTCGCCCTGCGGCTTGCCGTTCCCGCGGCCGCGATTGGCTTCCTGCCGCTGGCGATTGGGATCGCGGCCCTTGCTGCCCGTATCGCGCGGCGGCGCCACGGGCTTGGGCAGGTTGCGCACCAATTCGTTGAAGCCTTCGGGCAGCGGCATCGGTTCGGACTTGGTCCGGGTGACGCGTTCGATGTCGCGCAGATAGGTGCGCTCGTCGGGAGCGACAAAGCTGATCGCGATGCCCTCGGCGCCGGCGCGCGCGGTACGGCCGATTCGGTGGACATATTGTTCGGGGACGTTCGGAATCTCGAAGTTGATCACATGGCTGACCCCGGACACGTCGATGCCGCGCGCGGCGATGTCGGTCGCGACGAGCAGGCGCACCTGCCCCGAGCGGAAGGCCTGGAGCGCGGTGGTGCGCTGCGCCTGGCTCTTGTTGCCATGGATCGCAAAGGCTTCGATGCCCGCGCCCTTCAAATGGCGCACAACGCGGTCGGCACCATGCTTGGTACGGGTGAAGATCAGCGCGCGGTCGATATCCGATGTCTTGATGACATGATGGAGCAGCGCCTGCTTTTCCTTCTGTTCGACGAAGGTCGTGAACTGGCGGATCTTTTCGGCGGTCGTTGCCTGCGGCGCGACCGACACGGTCACCGGATCCTCGAGGAACTGTTCGGCGAGGTGCGCGATTTCCTTCGGCATCGTCGCCGAGAAGAACAGGTTTTGGCGGCGCGACGGCAGCAGCTTGGCGACGCGGCGCAGCGAATGGATGAAGCCCATGTCCATCATCTGGTCGGCTTCGTCGAGGACGAAGATTTCGACATCGTCGAGGCGCAGCGCGCGCTGGTCGATCAGGTCGAGCAGGCGGCCCGGCGTGGCAACGAGGATTTCAACGCCCTGCGCCAGCTCGCGGATCTGCTTGTTGATCGGCACGCCGCCGAACACGGTGGTGACGCGCAGCTTGGTAAAGCGGCCATAGTCGCGGCAGCTCTGCGCGATCTGCGCGGCAAGTTCGCGCGTCGGCGCGAGCACGAGCATCCGGCAGCTGCGTGGATTGGTCTTGTGCGGATAAGTGATCAGGTGGTGGATCGAGGGCAGCGAGAAACCGGCGGTCTTGCCGGTGCCCGTCTGCGCGATCCCGCAAAGGTCGCGGCCCTTCATCAGCGGCGGGATCGCCTGCGTCTGGATCGGGGTCGGGACGGTATAATCCTTGGCGGCAAGCGCGCGATTGATGTCGGCGTGCAGGCCAAAGTCGTTAAAAGTCGTCATAAATTACTCACATAGGGCGACGCGCAGGCGCATCCGTTCGCATCGAACGGACGGCGCACGGGCCGCGGGTTCGAAACGACCCGCGTGAAAGGGTGCCTCTGGGGACAAAGCGCTGGTCCGGCTCGTCCCGCGCCTGAAATCGGGCGGGAAAATCACGCTGCCGGGTGTTGCGGCGGATAGGTCCGCCATGCTGCGCTGCACAACATATGGCATGGGTTGCGCGGTTTTGCAAGATAATTGCTTGCCCACCTATTCCCGTTCGCCCTGAGCTTGTCGAAGGGCCGATCTTTCTTCATGAATTGAAACAGAAGAACGGTGCTTCGACCAGCTCAGCACGAACGGATGAGGGGATAGTGCTTTGACAGAGAAGATCATCGTCATCGACGAGGGCACGACGTCGACCCGAACGATGCTGTTCGCCGCCGACGGGACGCCGCTGGGCAGCGCGCAGCGGGAGTTCAAGCAGCATTATCCGGGGCCGGGACTGGTCGAGCACGACGCCGCCGAAATCTGGGACGCCACGCTCGCCTGCACCCGCGCCATGATCAAAAAGGCGGGCGGCGCCGAGCGTGTCGCGGCGATCGGGATCACCAACCAGCGCGAGACGATCGTGTTCTGGGATCGCACCACCGGCGAACCGCTGGCGCCTGCGATCGTGTGGCAGGACCGCCGCACCGCCGAGGATTGCGCGGCGTTGAAAGACGCGGGGCATGAGGCGGCGGTGCAGACAACGACCGGGTTGCTGCTCGATCCCTATTTTTCCGGGAGCAAGATCGGCTGGGCGCTGAAGCATTGGCCGCAGTTGCGCGAGGCGGGCGAGCGGCTGGCGGTCGGAACGATCGAATCCTATCTGGTCTATCGCCTGACCGGCGGGGTGCATGTGAGCGACGCGACCAATGCATCGCGTACCTTGCTGATGGACATCAACGGCAAGGGCTGCTGGGATGGCGAGCTCTGCGATCTGCTCGGCGTGCCGATGGGCCTGCTGCCCGAGATCACCGGCTGCACGACGACGGTCGGCACCACCGATCCCGACTTGTTCGGCGGCGCCATCCCGATCTGCGGCATGGCGGGCGACCAGCAGGCGGCGACGATCGGCCAGGCATGCCTGTGGGCCGGGCAGACCAAGGCGACCTTCGGCACCGGTGCCTTCATCCTGTCGGCAAGCGGCACGGTACGACCGCAATCGGCGAACCGTCTGCTCGCAACCGTGCTCGTGCAGGAAGGCGACGTCCGCTCCTATGCGCTCGAAGGATCGGTGTTCGTCGCGGGCAGCCTGATCAAATGGCTGCGCGACGGGCTCGGCCTGCTCGCGAGCGCGGGCGAGAGCGAGGGGCTGGCACGCTCGGTCGGCGACAACGGCGGCGTCTACCTGGTTCCCGCGCTATCGGGGCTCGGCGCGCCGCACTGGCGGCCTGACGCGCTCGCCGCGCTGTCGGGCCTCAGCTTCGCGAGCGGCAAGGCCCATGTCGCGCGTGCGGCGCTGGAGGCACAGGCCTATCAGGCGCACGACCTCAAATCGGCATTTGCCGCCGACGGGGTCGACTGGGCGGAACTCCGCATCGACGGCGGCATGGCGGCGAACGACTGGATGGCGCAGGACCTGGCCGACATGCTCGACCTGACCGTCGAACGACCCGATTTTGTCGAAAGCACCGCGCTCGGCGCCGCAATGCTCGCCGCGACCGGCGCCGGCTTCTATCCCGACCTTGCGAGCGCGGCGACGGCGATGCGCGGCACCGCGACGCGCTTCACGCCCGCGCTGGGTGCAGATAAACGCAAAACGCGCCTTGCCGGGTGGCAAAGCGCGCTTGCAAAGGTTTTGGGCTGATCCCCGCCTTCGCGGGGGCAAGCGAGCGAATTAACGCTTGAGGGTAAGACCGCCGAAACGCTTGTTGAACTTCGCAACCTGACCGCCCGCGTCGAGCATGCGGCCCGTGCCGCCGGTCCACGCCGGGTGCGCGGTGGGGTCGATTTCGAGCGTCATCACGTCGCCCTCTTTGCCCCAGGTCGAGCGCGTCTGATATTCGGTGCCGTCGGTCATCTTGACCGTGATCATGTGATAGTCGGGGTGAACGTCTTTTTTCATCTCTTGGCTCCTGTGCCACTGGTTACCGACCAGCGGCTGAGTCTGTGCGTCCGAGAACGCGAAGTGGCGCCCTTAGTGGGCTGGCTAGAAAAATGCAACTCCCCTGCTTCGTGACCCCGGACTTGATCTGGGGTTACGAAGCGGAGACGTGTCACTTAGTCGCTCGGCGGATCGGCGATCATCGCGGTGAACTGGCATTCGGTCGCGAGCTGGCCGTCCAGCATCGCCTTGCCCTCGAACTTGCAGATATTCCGCTTTGCCTGAAGGATGGTGACGTGCAGGTCGAGCAGGACGCCGGGTTCGACGGGCTTGCGGAATTTCACCCCGTCGATGCCCATGAAATAAACGAGCTTGCCCGACCCGCCGAGACCCAGCGATTCGATCGCAAGGATGCCGCCAGCCTGCGCCAGCGCCTCGACGATAAGCACGCCGGGCATGATCGGCCGGCCAGGGAAATGACCTTGAAAAAAGGGCTCGTTCATCGTCACCGCCTTGACCGCGTGGATCGAGGTGTCCTTCACCATCGATTCCACCCGGTCGACGAGCAGCATCGGATAACGGTGCGGCAGCAGCGTGAGTATCCGGCGAATGTCCACCAGGCCCAGCGCCCCTGCCCCGTTTTCCCCGTCCGTCATGGAGTTTAGCGCGTGGTCGGCGCGGTGCCGGTGGCCGGTGCCGCCGGTGTCGCGGCGCGCGCCGCATTGGCAGCCGCCTGATTCTTCTGCTGCATCAGCTGGCCGGGCTGATAGCCGGCGGGCGGAACGATCTGGACGTTCGGCACGAGCGTATTCAGTTCGGCGACGATCGCGTCGGTGATGTCGACGTTCTTTTCGGCGGCCAGAACGATCTGGGGATTATAGCTGAGCAGCAGGTCGACCTTGCGCTTGGTCATGCCGGCCTTGACCGCTTCGTCGAGGCGCACGCTGATCTGGTCGATCGCATAGGTCCGCGCGATATCGAAAGGCTGCGACAGCTGGCTGAGTTCGCGCTGCGCCGCGGCCGACTTGTCCTGAAAAGCCTTGATCGCGGCATCGACCGCCGCCTGGTTGCGCGGAGTTTTCTTCGCTTCCTCATTGGCCTTCGCGCGCAGAACGTTCAGTTCGGCTTCCAGCGTCTGGCTGCGCGTTTCGACCTGGTCGATCTGCGCCTTGTACGTGGTGCCGATCTGGGTCAAAGCCGTCTTGAAAGCGTTCGACTGGGCGACCGCGGCTTCGAGGTCGGCGACCGCCGAACCCTTCGTCGATTGGGCGGCGACCGGGGCAGCGAACATCGGCGAAACCGACACGGCGGCAACGGCGAGGGCCGAGGCGACAAATATTTTCTTCATCAGAATTGGGTTCCTACATTGAATGAGAAGCGTTTGGTATCATCGCCCTCTTCTTTGCGAAGGGCGTAAGCGAAGTCGATCCGGAAAGGACCGAACGGAGAGTTCCAGTTGACCCCGGCGCCGATCGACACGCGCGGCATCCAGGTATCGCCGAAGAAGCGCTCCTCGAACGGCGGCAGATTCGACGTCGTCCCCTCGAACGCCGCGCACGAGTTGTACGCGCCGCCCGGGATCGACGGCGTGTTGGCGTTGTTGTCGTGATCGATCAGGCTTTGCTGGGCAAAGTTGACGCTGCCCGTGGTCGCGTTGCGGCACAGATTCTTGGTCAGGCCGTCCGACGGGTCGAGGAAGTTGGCGAGCGTGGTGAGCGTGGGACGCTTCACGCTGAACACCGACCCGACATCGAGGAAGATCGACGGCCGCAACCCCAATTCCTTAGCGCCGGTGCCCAGCGGAATGTCGAGCTCGAGCCGGCCCAGATAATAGGCCCGGCCGCCGAGCGCGTCGTCGATCTGCCCGCGATCGCCATCGGTGTCGGTAATGACGATGGGGTTGGTGGGATCGGTATTGTCGACGCCGTAGCGGATGACGCGCGGACCGACGCCGCGAATGTCAAAGCCGCGCATCTGCGGTTCGCCGAGGAAGAAGCGATCGGTGAGACGGACCTTGTCGCTGGTCGGCGTCGGGCGGCCGCCGAACGGGTAGATATAGCCGCCTTCGGCCGACAGGTTCAGGATGAATCGGCTGCCGAGGTTGAAATGCTTCGATGCGTTGAGGCGCGTGCGGACATATTTGACGCTGCCGCCGAGACCCGCGAAATCCTGGCTGAGCGACAGCGACTGGCCGCGGGTCGGACGCAGGCGGTTGTCGCGGTCGTCATAGGCAAGCGTATAGCCGACCAGCGACGTGGTGCGCGTGCCGATCGCGTCGCAAAGATAGCGGCCCGCGACGAAGGGATCGCACTCGCCGCCGAAATAATAAAGGTCGCGGTCCAGTGTCACATCATCGTAATTCAGGCTGTAACGCGCAAAGAAGGACATGAACTCGGTCAGCGGCACACCGGCGTTGAGCTGGAAGCCGGTCGTGACCTGCTGGAACGTCGTGCGGCGATCGTTGTTGATGAAGTTGAACGAATTGAGGTCGCGGCGATAGACGCTGCCGCCGACCGAGATGTTGCGGTCGAACAGATAGGGTTCGGTAAAGCCGAGTTCGATCGATTTCGAATAGCTCGAATAATTGACCGACGCCTGAAGTTGCTGGCCAAGGCCGCGGAAATTGCGCTGGCGGATCGATGCCTGGAGCAGGAAATTCTCGATCGACGAGAAACCGGCGGACAGCGACAACTCGCCGGTCGGCTTTTCCTCGACATTGGTTTCGAGGACGATGCGGTCGGGCGCGCTGCCTTCCTTGCGCTCGATTTCCAGATTCTCCTGGAAGTAACCGAGGCTGTTCAGGCGGTTTTCGGTGCGCTTGATGCCAAAGCTGTTGAAGGCATCGCCTTCGTTCAGGCGGAATTCGCGGCGCACAACCTTGTCGTGGGTCAGCGTATTGCCGTTGACGTCGATGCGTTCGACATAGGTCCGCGGGCTTTCGCCGACGTTGAAGGTGATCTGCATCGTCCGCGTATCGGCGTCGCGGCGGAATTCGGGGTTGATGTCCGCGAACGCATAGCCAAACAGGCCCGCGGTCTCGCTGAGGCTCTCGACCGTGTCTTCGACCAGCTTGGCATCGTACCAGTCGCCGGTCTTCATGGGCAGCAACTTCTTCAGCATCTCGGGCTGGAAGTCGCGCAGCTCGCTCTTCACGTCGACGTCGCCGAACTTGTAGCGTTCGCCTTCTTCGACGACATAGGTGATGATGAAATCCTGCTTATTGCTGGTAAGCTCGGCGACCGCCGAGATCACGCGGAAATCGGCATAGCCGTTCTGCAGGTAGAACAGGCGCAGCTTCTGCTGGTCATAGGCCAGGCGATCGGGATCGTAGCTGGTGTTCGACGACAGGATCGTCAGCAGACCCGACTCCTTGGTCGCCATCTCGTCCTTGAGGTCGCCGTCGCTGAACTTCTCGTTGCCGATGATGTTGATCTGGCGGACCTTCGATTTCGGACCTTCGTTGATTTCGAAGACGACATCGACGCGATTCTGGTCGAGCGAGACCATTTTCGGTTCGACCGTCGCGGCGAAGCGGCCCTGCCGCTTGTACAGTTCGATGATGCGCGCGACGTCCGCGCGAACTTTCGAACGGGTGAATATCTGGCGCGGGGCAAGTTTAATCTCGGGCCGGATCTTGTCTTCCTTCAGGCGCTTATTACCTTCAAGGATGACACGGTTGATCACCGGATTTTCGGTGACCTGGATTTGCAGCGCGCCCGCATTGTCGGTGATCTGGAAATCCTTGAACAACTCGGTCGAGGCCAGATCCTTGAGCGCCTGGTCAAGCGTGGCGCGGTCGTAGGTCTGACCGACGCGCAAACGCAGGTACGACAGGATCGTCTGCGCCTCGAGCCGCTGGTTGCCGACGACGGTGATCGACTGGATGGTCGTTGCCGTCGGCGCGGCTTCGGGCGCGGGAGCCGGGACGGTTGGCGGCGCAACCTGCTGCGCCATCACCGGCGCGCTGAGCATCGTACCTGCCATGAGGAAGGCCGACAGCTGGGTCCGCGCCGAGAATTTGTGTGAAGCCACGCTGTTCATCCCGAAAAAATAACTCAAAAGCGACAAACCCGCCTGACCGCGGGTTCGCGCGCCACTCCCTGCCCCAGACTCGCTAGCCAATCAAGCGGGCGATCCCGTCCCAAACCCCAATTGAGCCCAAATCGTTGAAAGTCACGACCAGCATCAGCGTGACGATCGCCGCAAAACCGAATCGGAACGCCCATTCCTGCGCCTCGGGAGGCGCAGGACGCCGCCGGATCGCCTCATAGGCGTAAAAGGCCAGATGACCGCCATCGAGCATCGGCAATGGCAAGAGGTTGATGAACCCCAGATTGATGGAGATGAGCGCGATGAAGAATATGAGCGACGCCAGCCCCAGTGTCGCCGCCTGACCGGAAATCTCGGCAATCTTGACCGGGCCGTTCATGTCCTTGATCGAGCGGCGCCCGGTCAGGAACTGCGCCAGCACCTCGCCCGTCTGGCGGACGATCTGCCATGTTTGGTGCAGCCCGACCGCCGGGGCTTCGAGGATCGACACCTTTTCAAGCTTCTGCGGCGGCGGCGCCAGGCCGATGATCGCGCGTTGATGCTCCTTGCCGAACGGATCCTTTTCGGTGACCAGCCGCGGAGCGAGCGTCACCGTCCGCTCGCTCCCCGCGCGCAGTACGCGCAGTTGCATCACCTCGCCCGGGCGGTGCGCGACCGCCATCGGTATGTCGCTAAAGGTTTCGATCGCGCGGCCGTCGATCGAAACGATGCGGTCGCCCTCGCGCAGCCCGGCGGTCTCGGCGGCCGATCCCGCCGAGATGGCGCCGGCGACCGGCGGGGTCACGACCTTGCCGCCGACCCACGCAAACCCGGCGAGGATCAAGATAGCGAACAGGAAATTAGTGATCGGCCCCGCGGCAACGATCGCCGCGCGCTTCCACACGGGCTGCGCGGGGAAAGTGTGCGAGCGTTCTTCGGCGGGCAAGGATTGCCATTCGGCATCGGGCTGGCTCACCGCATCGCGGTCGCCCGCGAACTGGACATAGCCGCCGAGCGGCAACCACCCGATCTTCCATTCGGTGCCCCGCTTGTCGGTCCAGCCGAGGATGCGGCGGCCGAAACCGATCGAGAAGGTATCGGCCTTCACCCCGCACCAGCGCCCGACGATATAATGGCCATATTCGTGCACGAACACGAGCGGCCCCAGCACCAGCAGGAAAGCAAGGATGGTGAAGCCGAAGCCCGGGGTTTCAAGCATGTTCGTACTGGTCCACAAAATGCTGCGCAGCCGCACGCGCTGCCGCATCGACGCTGAATATGTCCTGAAGCGATGACGGAGGCGCAGGTTCCGCGGCGTCGATCACCCGACGCACCGTATCGACGATCGCAGGGAAGGAAATGCGGCCCGCAAGAAAGGCGGCGACCGCCACCTCGTTCGCCGCGTTGAGCTGCGCGGGCCGCGCGCCGCCCTCGGCAATCGCGGTGCGGCAGAGCGCGGTCGCGGGAAAGCGCACCTCGTCGGGCGCCTCGAAATCGAGCCGCGATATGGTCGCGAGATCGAGCGGAGCGCATGGCGTCGCCATCCGCTGCGGCCACGCCAAGGCCGACGCGATCGGGATGCGCATGTCGGGCGAGCCGAGCTGCGCCAGCGTCGAGCAGTCGATATATTCGACAAGGCTGTGGATCACCGACTGCGGATGAACGAGGATTTCGATGCGGTCGAGCCCGACGGGGAAAAGATGATGCGCCTCAATGAGTTCGAGGCCCTTGTTCATCATCGTTGCCGAATCGACGCTGATCTTGGCGCCCATCGACCAGTTCGGATGCGCGACGGCCTGCGCCGGGGTGACGAGCGCCATGTCGGCGACGCTCATCGTGCGCAACGGTCCGCCACTCGCGGTCAGGATGATCCGCCGCACCTGGTCGATGCGCCCGCCGGCAAGGCATTGGAAGATCGCATTATGCTCGCTGTCGACCGGCAGAATCGTCGCACCTGAGCGCCGCGCGGCAGCGGTCATCAGTTCGCCTGCCGAAACGAGCGCTTCCTTGTTCGCGAGCGCAACGTCGGTGCCGGCTTCGAGCGCCGCCATCGTCGGGGCGAGGCCCGCGGTGCCGACGATCGCCGCCATTACGAGGTCGGCCGGACGCTTCGCCGCTTCGACCAGTGCATCGACGCCGGCGGCGGCCTCGATACCGGTGCCCGCCAGAGCTTCGACAAGCTCGGGGAAGCGGCTTTCGTCAGCGATCACCGCGACGCCAGGGCGGAATTCCCTTGCGAGCGCCGCCAGTTCGGCGACGTCGCTGTTCGCGGTCAACACGCCGATTTCCCACGCCTCGCCGTCGCGGCGCACAAGGTCGACGGTCGATTGCCCAACCGATCCCGTGGCGCCGAAAAGCGAAAGGCGGCGCGTCATGTCAGCCGGCCGCCCGCACGGCGATCTGCCCGGCGAAAGCCAGCGCGCCGAGCAGCAGCGCGACCGGCAGAACGCCATCGACGCGGTCGAACAGCCCGCCATGGCCGGGGATGAGCTTGCCCGAATCCTTGACCCCGGCGCGGCGCTTCATCCAGCTTTGCGCAAGGTCGCCCATTTGCGCGAGCAGCCCCATGAACAGGCCGATCCACAACGGCACGCCGACGATGCCGGCGCGGTCGCCGATCGTCGCGCTGGCAATCAGCGCCGCAACCATGCCACCGATCAGGCCCGACCAGGTTTTCGACGGGCTGATCTTCGGCGCGAGGCGCGCGCCGCCAAAGGCGCGGCCCGCAAAATAGGCGCCGATATCGGTCGCCCAGACCATGCCGAAGACCCATAGCGCGGCGGTTATGCCCAGATGGTCGCGAACGAACCACAGTCCCGCTCCCGCACCCAGAACGAGGATCGGACCAAGGATATTCAGGGCGGCCTTACCTCCGCTGCCCACCGCCATCGCGCGCACGAGCGCGAACCATTCGACGAGGACCAGCGCGCCGCCGACGAGCAGAAGCAACCCAAAGGCGAGACCGCCGAACCACAGCGCCGTCCCCGCGATCGCGAACAGCACGATCGCCGAACCGATCCGCACCCACAGGTCCGATTTACCCGCCGCCATAGTCAAAGTCCCCCATAGCGGCGATCGCGCCGCGCAAATTGATCGAGCGCCGCCTTCAGGTCGGCCGGGGTGAAATCCGGCCACAGCTTGTCGGTGAAATAAAGTTCGGCATATGCCGACTGCCACAGCAGGAAATTCGACAGCCGCACTTCGCCCGAGGTGCGGATGAGCAGGTCGAGCGGCGGCATGTCGGCGGTGTCGAGGTTCGCTTCGATCGCCTCGGCGGTAATGTCGCCCTGCGCCGCGGCAGCGGACGCCGCACGCACCAGTTCGTCCTGCGCGCCATAGTTGAGCGCAACGGCAAGCGTCGTGCGCTTGTTCCCCGCGGTGCGTTCGAGTGCATTGTCGATGAGGGCAACGACATCGGGCGCGAGCGCGCGCCAGTTGCCGATGACCTTCAGCTTCACGTCGTTCGCGGCGAATTCGTCGAGATCGGACAAGATGAAGCGCTTCATCAGCCCCATCAGGTCGCTGACCTCTTCTTCGGGCCGCTTCCAGTTTTCGGAACTGAAGGCGTAAAGCGTCATCGCCTCCAGCCCAAGGTCGCCCGCCGCCCGGACGATCGTGCGCACCGCCTCGACCCCCGCCTTGTGGCCGGCAACGCGCGGCAACAGGCGTTTTTTCGCCCAGCGGCCGTTGCCATCCATGATGATGGCCACATGGCGCGCGCCGTGATCGGAAATGGTCACAAAAAGCCTCAGAACCCGTTCGTGTCGAGCGAAGTCGAAACACGTGAAGTAGGGCGCAAACTCGGCGTGTCTCGACTTCGCTCGACACGAACGGGAAAGGGGGTCGTGCCAGGCAGCACTAGCCCAGGATTTCCTTTTCCTTGGCGGTCGCAGCGGCATCGATTTCGGCGATCGTCGCATCGGTCAGCTTCTGGACCTCGGTTTCCGACCGCTTGCGCTCATCCTCGCCGATTTCCTTCTTATTCTCGTCGGCCTTCAGATTGTCCATGCCGTCGCGGCGGACGTTCCGCACCGCAACGCGAGCCTTTTCAGCATATTGGCCGGCCAGCTTCGACAGTTCCTTGCGGCGTTCCTGCGTCATTTCGGGGATCGGCAGGCGCAGCATCTGGCCGTCGACGATCGGGTTGAGGCCGAGCCCCGCCGAACGGATCGCCTTGTCGACCGGGCCGACGTTCGACTTGTCCCACACCTGCACCGACAGCATGCGCGGTTCGGGGGCGCTGACCGAGGCGACCTGGTTCAGCGGCATGTGGCTGCCGTAAACCTCGACCGTTACCGGATCGAGCAGCGCGGTGTGCGCGCGGCCGGTGCGCAGACCCGCAAGGTCGCTCTTCAGCGATTCGACCGCGCCGTGCATGCGACGTTCGAGGTCGGCCTTGTCATATTTCGCCATCTGTATTTCCTCTCTTATGCGTTGCCGGCGGCGTCGCTGACGACGGTCGAAACGCCCTCGCCCGCCAGGACGCGCGCCAGATTGCCGGGTTCGCGAATGTTAAACACCACGATCGGGATATGGTTGTCGCGGCACAGCGCCACTGCGCTGGCGTCCATCACCTTCAGATTGTCGGCGAGCACGCGGTCATAGCCGAGCGTGTCATAGCGGACCGCCTTGGGGTCCTTCTTGGGGTCGGCGTTATAGACACCGTCGACGCTGGTGCCCTTGAGCAGCGCGTCGCATTTCATCTCGGCGGCGCGCAGCGCGGCACCGCTGTCAGTGGTAAAATAGGGGGCGCCGACACCGGCGGCGAAGATCACGACGCGGCCTTTTTCGAGGTGGCGTTCGGCGCGGCGGCGGATCACCGGCTCGCACACCTTGTCCATCTCGATTGCCGACTGGACGCGTGTCTGGACGCCGAGTTGCTCGAGCGCATTCTGCATCGCCAGCGCGTTCATCACCGTCGCGAGCATGCCCATATAGTCGGCCTGCGCGCGGTCCATCCCCTTGGCAGCGCCCGCCATGCCGCGAAAGATGTTCCCGCCGCCGATGACAAGGCAGATTTCAAGGCCGCGATCCTTGGCTTCCTTGACCTCTGCCGCCATGCTCGCGACCGTTTCGGGGTCGATGCCGAAGGGGGTCGACCCCATCAGCGCCTCGCCCGACAGCTTGAGCAATATGCGTTTCATGCCGGGCAATGCCATGTCGGGGGAACCTCTTGCAAACTCTATATACGCGAATGGCGCGCACCCTAGTGAAGGCGCGCGCCATTGCCAAGCGGACTGCGGCGCCGCGGCGCAGCAATCCGATACTTCTTCTTAGACGCCAGCGGCGGCCGCGACTTCCGCCGCGAAGTCGCTTTCTTCCTTCTCGATGCCTTCACCGAGCTGGAAACGGACGAAGCCCTTGAGCGTGATCGTCGCGCCGACATCCTTGCCGGCGGCGGCGACGACTTCGGCGACCGCGGTCTTGCCATCCATCACGAACAGCTGCGACAGCAGCGCATTTTCCTTGCGATACTTGGCGATCGCGCCGTCGACCATCTTCGAAACGATTTCGGCGGGCTTGCCCGACTGAGCAGCCTTTTCCTCGGCGATCGCGCGTTCGCGCGCGACGAGGTCGGCGTCGAGATCATCGCCGTTCAGCGCCAGCGGGTTCGCGGCCGCGACGTGCATCGCGAGCTGCTTGCCCAGCGGTTCGAGAACATCGGCGCCGGCGGTCGATTCGAGCGCGACGAGCACGCCGATCTTGCCCATTCCGGGAGCGACGGCGTTGTGGACATAGCCGGTCACCACGCCCGACGCGACCGACAGGATCGCAGCGCGGCGCAGCGACTGGTTCTCACCGATCGTCGCGATGTTGCTGGTCAGCTTTTCGGCGACGGTGCCGCCGCTCGGATAGCCGGCGGCGCCCAGCGCCTCAATATCGGTGATGCCGCCGGCGAGCGCGACCTGGGTCACGTCGCGGACGAATTCCTGGAACTGCTCGTTCTTGCCGACGAAGTCGGTTTCGCTGTTCACTTCGACGACAGCGCCGCGCGCGCCGTCGGTGGCGACGCCGACCAGACCTTCGGCGGCGACGCGGCCAGCCTTCTTGGCAGCGGCGGCGAGGCCCTTGGTGCGGAGCCAGTCGATCGACGCTTCGATATCACCGTTGTTTTCGGCGAGCGCCTTTTTGCAGTCCATCATGCCTGCGCCCGTGCGGTCGCGCAGTTCCTTGACGAGAGCGGCCGTGATTTCAGCCATGCGATGTTCCTTTCCAAAAGCAGCAGGCTCGCGTTGCGCCCGCTGTCCGCCGCGCGCATGGCGGCGTGATAAGTCAAAGTGATGACCGGGACGGCGCGGGTTTATCGCCGCACCGTCCCGTCATGCCAATGGACGCCTATGCGTCGCTCTGACGTTCGGTTTCCGCGGCAGCTTCGGCGGGGACCTGTTCGTCCTCGGTCACCGGAGCGGCGGCTTCCTCAAGCGCCGGCTCGGCGGTCGGTTCGACGGCGGCACCCAGATCTTCGCCGCGGTTCGCACGGGCCTGCTGGCCGCCACGGGTCGCCGCCTGGGCGACCGCGTCGCAATAGAGGCGGATGGCGCGCGCGGCGTCATCGTTCGCCGGGACGGGGAAGGCGATGCCGTCGGGCGAGACGTTCGAGTCGAGGATCGCGACGACGGGGATACCAAGGACATTGGCTTCCTTGATCGCCAGCTCTTCCTTGTTCGCGTCGATCACGAACATCACGTCGGGAATGCCGCCCATGTCGCGGATCCCGCCAAGGCTGAGCTCCAGCTTGTCGCGCTCGCGCGTCTTGTTGAGCACTTCCTTCTTGGTGAGGCCCGAGGTGTCGCCGGCGAGCTGCTCTTCGAGCGTCTTGAGGCGCTTGATCGAGTTCGAGATCGTCTTCCAGTTGGTGAGCATGCCGCCCAGCCAGCGGTGGTTGACGAAATGCTGCCCCGACGCGCGAGCCGCGTCGGCGATCGGGCCCTGCGCCTGGCGCTTGGTGCCCACGAACAGCACCTTGCCGCCGGCGGCCGAGGTCGAAGCGATGAAGTCGAGCGCGCGCGCGAAGAGCGGCACGGTCTGCGACAGGTCGAGAATGTGGATGCCGTTGCGCGCACCGAAGATATACGGCTTCATGCGCGGGTTCCAGCGGTGGGTCTGGTGGCCGAAGTGGGCGCCAGCCTCGATAAGATTCTGCATCGTGACGACAGGTGCCGCCATAGTCTTTCTCCTTCCGGTTGGTCCTCTGGAAAGCAAGAACCGGGATCCGCAAGCGGATGATCCCGGCACCGGTTATGTGCGCCTTCCATGTGGAATGGGCGGGCCGTTAGCGGGCCTTCGCATCAAAAGCAAGGGGTTTGCCGCCGGGCTTGCCATCGATGCCGGCGACGACCGCGCCTCAATTCGGCGACAAAGCGACTCGGTTCGTCGCAAATGACTTGAGAACAAAGCGGGAACACGGAACAAAAAGCCCACGAAAACCGTCGCTGGTTAACAAAAGCTTTCGCACAAGAAAGCCGAAAGGACAAGATCATGGTTCAGGTCGCTGCCGCCCTCCTCTTTGCCCTCGCCGCCGGGCTGGGTATCACCGTGATTCTGGGCATGCTCAAGAATAACGAAAATGCGATTCTCTCGGCCTTGCTCGGCGAGGGAGCCTTTCCTGCCGACACCGCGCCGCAATCCGGTCCCGCGCCTCAGAAACTGACGCTGCGCCATTCGCCGGCGCGCCGCGATGCCCCGCGCCGCGTTCGCGTTTCCTCCCCTCTACAACCGGCGCTCAGCCGCGCCGCCTGACCTTTGCATAGCTTGCTAGCCCAAAGGGCAAGGTTGCGGCATAGAGTGCGCAGACCGCAAGCAGGGTTAGCCACGGCGCGGTGACAAGCGCAGCGCCGAGAAGGCCGACCCCCGCCAGGGCAAACAGCCGCCACGACCGGCGCAGCCGGATCGACGCCCAGCTATAGGTTGGGATTGCCGAGATCATCAGCATCGCAATACCCAGCGCCCAAGGCATCACGACATACCATTCGCGAAACAGGTCGTTGCCCGTCGTCAGCCATAGATAGATGGGCACGAACGACATGCCGGCGCCCGCCGGCGCAGGAATGCCGGTGTTGAAGCCCGCCGACTTGTGCGGCTGAAACTCGGCATCCATGCGCGAATTAAAGCGCGCAAGGCGAAGCGCACAGCACACCGCGAGCGCGAGTGCAGCGGTCCAGCCGAATTTCGGCGCTTCGTCGAGCGACCAGAAGAACAGGATCATCGCCGGCGCCACGCCAAAGGCGATGACGTCGGAAAGCGAATCCAGCTCGGCGCCAAATTTGCTTTGCGCGCGCAGCAGGCGCGCGATGCGCCCGTCCATTCCGTCGAGCACGCCCGCGACGATGATCATCGTGATCGCGGCCGCCCACTCGCCATCGATCGCGAAACGAACCCCAGTCAGCCCTGAACACAACGCCAGCAATGTGATCGCATTGGGTGCAAAGGCGCGCAGCGGAATGCCGCCAATGCGACGATGCTCGGCGTCGCGCGGAACCAGGCCGTCTTCCGCCATCCTTACTGCCCGATGCCTTCGATCGTCGCAGCAATGCCGATCCGCGCGATCACCGTCTCGCCCGCCAGCGTGCGCTGCCCGAGCAGCACCTGCGGCGTCGTGCCGGCGGGCAGAAAGACGTCGACCCGGCTGCCGAAGCGAATGAGGCCGACACGCTGGCCGGTGGTGAGTTCGTTGCCCATGGTCACGAACGGCATGATGCGCCGCGCCACGAGGCCCGCGATCTGCGTGAAACCGATGCGGACGCCATCGGGACGCTCGACAACAAAATGCTGGCGCTCATTTTCTTCGCTCGCCTTGTCGAGGTCGGCGTTCACGAACTTGCCCGGGATGTAGACAAGCTTGCGCAGCACCCCGGCGATCGGCGTCCGGTTGATATGGACGTCGAACACGCTCATGAAAATCGACACGCGCAGCATCGGCGCCGCGCCCAGCCCGTCGGCTCCGGCGATTTCGGGCGGCGGCGGGACCTCCGCGATCTGGGTGATCAAGCCATCGGCGGGCGCGACGATCAGGTCGGTACCGACCGGCGTCACGCGTACCGGATCGCGAAAGAAGCTGGCGACCCAGATGGTCACGCCGAGCATCAGCCAGCCGAGGATTTCCCAGCCGAGCAGCCAGAAACAGAGCGTCACAATTCCGGCGATCAGCAGGAACTTGCGTCCCTCGGGATGAACCGAGGGCCATTGCCATTTGATGCCGCCGCCGGGCCGGTTCGATGATATGATATTGGACATGACCAGTCTTCTAGGGTGCCGCTTCTATACTGACAATGGATAAGGCTACCCGATCGTTGCCCGCGCGAAAACGACGGGGCGGTTGATCAATCGCCCCGCTTTGCCTAAGGCCCGCTGCAACTCCGACTCCCCAAGGAAAAAGGCTGAAAGCATGGGCAAGATCAAGGTAGCCAACCCGGTCGTCGAACTCGACGGCGACGAAATGACCCGGATCATCTGGCAGTGGATCCGCGAACGGCTAATCCTCCCCTATCTTGATGTCGACCTTCATTATTACGACCTCGGCATCGAGGAACGCGACCGCACCGACGACAAGATCACCGTCGAAGCCGCGAACGCGATCAAGAAATATGGCGTCGGCGTCAAATGCGCGACGATCACCCCCGACGAGGCGCGCGTCGAAGAATTCGGCCTGAAAAAGATGTGGAAGTCGCCGAACGGCACCATCCGCAACATCCTGGGCGGCGTGGTGTTCCGCGAACCGATCGTGATGCGCAACGTCCCGCGCCTCGTCCCCGGCTGGACCGACCCGATCGTCGTCGGCCGCCACGCCTTCGGCGACCAGTATAAGGCGACCGATTTCCGCGTCCCCGGCCCCGGCAAGCTGCGCCTGGTGTTCGAGGGCGAGGACGGCACGCTGATTGACGAGGAAGTGTTCCAATTCCCCTCGGCCGGCGTCGCGATGGGCATGTACAATCTCGATGATTCGATCCGCGACTTCGCGCGCGCCAGCCTGAACTATGGTCTCGCCCGCGAATGGCCGGTATATCTGTCGACCAAGAACACGATCCTGAAAGCCTATGACGGGCGCTTCAAGGACATCTTCGAGGAGGTGTTCCAGGCCGAATTCAAGGCGAAGTTCGACGCAGTCGGCATTGTTTACGAACATCGCCTGATCGACGATATGGTCGCCTCGGCGCTCAAATGGTCGGGCAAGTTCGTCTGGGCGTGCAAGAATTACGACGGCGACGTTCAATCGGACACGGTGGCGCAAGGCTTTGGCTCGCTCGGCCTGATGACCAGCGTCCTGATGACCCCCGATGGCCAGACGGTCGAATCGGAAGCCGCGCACGGCACCGTCACGCGCCACTATCGCATGCACCAGCAGGGCAAGGCGACCTCGACCAACCCGATCGCGTCGATCTTTGCGTGGACCGGCGGCCTCAAGCATCGCGGCAAGCTCGACGATAATGCCGCGCTGGTGAAATTTGCCGACGATCTCGAAAAGGTCTGCGTCGCGACGGTCGAGAGCGGCAAGATGACCAAGGATCTCGCGTTGCTGATCGGTCCTGACCAGAATTGGCTGACCACCGAGGGCTTTTTCGAGGCGATCGTTGAAAATCTCGACAAGAAGATGGGCGCTTAACAAGCAAATTCGTTGAGATAGCTCTCTAGCCAATCGGGGCCGGCCTGCATAAGGTCGGCCCTTATGGTATCCGAAACAGAAACCTCCGCTATCGGCAACGCGCTCGTGGTTCTCGGCGCGGCGGGCGTCGTCATCCCCGCCTTCGCGCGGTTCCGCATCTCGCCGGTGATCGGCTTCATCCTCGTCGGGCTGCTCGTCGGCCCGTCCGGGCTCGGCATGCTGGCCGCGGACTACCCTTGGCTGAAACATGTCACGATCGCCTCGACTGAGGATATCGCGCTGTTCGCCGAATTCGGCATCGTCTTGCTCCTCTTTTCGATCGGGCTGGAACTTTCGTTCCGGCGCTTGTGGCAGCTTCGCAAGCTGGTTTTTGGGATCGGCGCCGCCGAATTGCTGCTTGGCGGCGCAATCCTGGGGTCGGCGATCCTGTTGTTCCGCGACCAGCCGCTCGCGTCCGCCTACGGCCTTGGCATCGCGCTCGCTCTGTCCTCGACCGCGCTCGTGCTCCCGATCGCAGGAACCAAGTCGGCTGTTGGCCGCGCCTCCTTCTCGATGCTGCTGTTCGAAGATCTGGCGCTCGTCCCGATCATCTTCATCCTCGCCGCACTCTCCCCCGCCGCCTCCGGCGACAGCGCCGAACTGCTGCTGACGACGCTGTGGCAGGGCGCGCTCGTCGTCGCAGCGCTCGCGATCGGCGGCTGGTTCCTGCTCCCGAAAATCTTCGCGCAGGCGGCACGCGCGAAGGATCCCGAGCTGTTCCTTGCGGCGAGCCTGCTCGTCGTCATCGTCGCCGCGCTGGCGACCGCCGCGGTCGGCCTGTCACCGATCGTCGGCGCGCTGCTCGCCGGGTTGATGATCGCGGAAACCGAATATCATGAGGAAGTCGAAGCGATCACCGCGCCCTTCAAGGGCCTTGCGCTCGGTGTGTTCCTGATCAGCGTCGGCATGGGGCTCAACCTCCAGACGATCGCGAGCCAATGGCCTTCGCTTGTCATGGCGGTCGTCGGCGTCGTGCTGGTCAAGGCCGTGGTCACTGCGGCGCTCCTGCGCTTTGCGGGCGCGGCGCGGCGCGGCACTGCGGCCGAGGTCGGCCTGCTCATGTCGAGCCCGTCCGAAACCACATTGATCGTACTTGCGACTGCCCTGCAGGCGCAGCTCATCAGCCGCGATACCGCCGAATTCTGGCAGCTCGTCACCGCGATCGGCCTGACGATCACGCCGCTGCTGGCGCGGGTCGGTCACGACATCGCGCGGCGGATCGAAATGCGTTCGGGAGATGCGCAGGAGGACGAAACGCCCGAGGGGCGCACGGTGATCGTCGGTTTCGGGCGCGTCGGGCACACCGTCGCCGAATTGCTGCGCGAACATGGCCGTCCCTATGTGGCGGTCGATGCCGACATAGATACGGTCGCGGCGGCGCGGCGCGCTGGTTTCAGCGTACGCTTCGCCGACGTTGCGCGGCCGGGCAGCCTCGACAAGCTCGGCATCGAGCATGCCCAGGCCATCGTACTCACCATGGACGATCCGGTGCAGCAGCTTCGCATGACCCGCCAGCTGCGGCAGAAATATCCGGCCTTGCCGATCATCAGCCGCGCGCGAGACGCCGACCATGCCGGTGCGCTCTATCAGGCGGGGGCAAGCGATGCGGTGCCTGAAACGCTCGAAAGCTCGCTGCAACTGGCGGAAGCGGTGCTGATCGACCTTGGCGTCGCGATGGGACCGGTCATCGCGTCGATTCACGACGTCCGCGCAAAGATGCGGCACGACATCATGGCGAAGGGCAAGCTGGATCAGGAACCGCGCATCCGTCGCACCCGCAGACCCGTTGCAGGCAGCGACGGCTAGCGTCTACTGGCCGCCCGCAGCGGCCGTTACCGCCAATTCCGGCCGCGCCGACGCCCTTCCCAGCGCCGACGCGTCGGCCAGCGTCATGCCTTTAGGCAGGATCGCCAGCGACCACTGGCGGTCGGGCGTCAGATATTGGCGCGCCAGCCGCTGGATATCGGCGGGCGTTACGCCGCTGATGTCCTTCCCGATCGACAAGGCCGCCTCCGTCACCCTGGGGTCGCGTGTCGCGCCTTCGAGCAGAAGCATCCAATAGGCATTGCCCGTCGTCGCCCGCGCGACCTGTTCGAAGATCGGACCGGCATTGCGCGCCAGTTCATCGGCGCCCACCGGGTTCGCGACGAGGTCCGCCGCGATCTCGCGTGCGGTGGCATAGAAGCGGTCGATATCCTTCGGCGCGAGCAGGCTTCCGACGAGCAGATAGCCGCCGCTGTTATCGAACCCCGTGGGCCAATGGCTGTCGACGATGGGGCCATAGCTGGCGCCCTGTTCGGCCCGCAGCCGGTCGAAAAGCCGGTCGTTGAAGATCGCCGCCAATATCTCCATCCCGCGCGCGTCGCGCGAATTGGCGGTGCCTGCACCCGTCGGCCACGCGGTCATCGCGGCGGCCTGTCCCTTGTCGCCACGGTGATAGGCCACAGCAGGGGTGACATTATGCTCCGCAAAGGCGACCGCCTGCCCCGACGGCGGCGCAATCGGCTTGCGCGCCGGCAGCGCGCCGATGGTTTCGGACAAAATTTTCCGATAATCGACCGAAGAGAGATCCCCGAACAGCTGGACCTCAATCGGTCCCGACGCCAGCCGCGGCTCCCAGAAAGCGCGGAAAGCGGCAGGCGTCAGAGCGCTGATCTCTGCCTTATCGGGCGCGGTCCAGCGCGCGTCATTGTTCGTCAGCCACCCCTTCAGGTCGCGGTCGATCACCGCATTGGGTGTCGCGTCGTTGAGGTCGTAGCCCGTCAGATAGCCGACGCGGAGCCGTTCGACCGCGGTCGCGTCCCACCGCGGAAAGGCGAGCTTCGCGGCAATCAGCTTCATCTGGTCGGCCAGGTCGGCAGGCTTGCTTTCCGCCGAAAATTCAAAGGCATCGTCTTCGACCGAAAAGTTCATCTGGATCTGCCGCCCATTGGTGATCTGTTCTATCTCGCGCAGCCCCCACGGCCCGATGCCGCTGGCATTGAGCGCATAGTCGCCCGTCCACAACAGGTTTGGCGCATCCGCCGCGACGCTGCGATTGCCGGTGCCGAAGCGGACGTTGACGCGGACCTTCCCCGGTTCGATCCGGTTATCGGAAATCAAGGCCGTTACGCCATTGGCGAACTCGATCCGTTCGGCCATCAACCCCGCCGTAGCGTTCGTCGACACGATCGTGCCCGGCTTGCCGATCGGCGGAAGCTGGCTCCAGTCGGCGGTCAGGGCGGCCAGCCGGTCGTCGCGAACCTTCGCCGGCGCGGCCAGCGCCGCGAGCAAGGCACCCTCGCCGCCCGCGATGGGGGTCGGCGTCGTCAGCACGATGCGCGAAACCGGCGCGCTGAAAATCGCCTTGCTGATGTCGAGCATGACCTGTGGCGTGGCCGAAGCCCGGATCGCGGCGAACATGTCGACCTGGCCCTGCGGCGTCGATACGACCTCGTTTATGTCCACTGAGCGGACCAGGTCGTCCGCCAGCCGCGCGCCCGGTTCGTTGCGCGCATTTTCCAGCTCCTTGCGCAGCGCGACTTCGACCTCGTTCGCCTCACGATCGATATCGGCCTGCGAAGGCGCCGTCGTCACCGCATCGGCGATGACGCCGCGAACGTCCGCCAGCGCGACTTTCCAGTCGCCGATCGGCGAGATGACGGCGGAGGTCACATCGGCGCTGCGGCTGATATATTCCTGCGAAACACCGGCGAGTAAATAGCTGCCGCCCTCGCGCGCCCGGTTTTCAAGGCGCCGGTTGACGAGCGCCTGCGCCAGATATTCCAGATAGAGTCGCCGGGTATTTTCAATCGTATCGACGCGCTTTTTCCATGGACGGATCATGGCAAGCGTGATCGACACCGGCTGGTTGGGTTCGACAATGACCGTCGCCACCTGCGCCTTCGGGTCGGGTTTGCCGAAATCCGGCTGTTGAGGCGCGGGGCCTTCGGCTTTCCAGTCGCCATAATATTTCGCCACGAGCCGCTCGAATTCGGCGGGATCGCCATCGCCCGAGATGACGACGACGGCACGGTCGGGACGATACCAGCGATCGTGAAACGCCTTTACCGTATCGGCCCGCGCCGCCGCGAGCGATTCATTCGTCCCGATCGGCGAACGATCGCCGAGCAACTGGCCGGCGAACAGATGCGCCGTCGTGCGGTCACCGATGCGTTTTTGCGGACCGTCGGATTCGCGCAGTTCGGACATCACGACCCCACGTTCGGCGGTCACAGCGGCTTCGGAAATGCGTGGTTCGCGCACCATGCCCGCCAGCAATTTCATGCTCTCGTCGAGGTTGGCAGGCGTGACGCTGGGGAGGTCCAGCTGGTAGACCGTCTGCGTCGGAGTTGTCTGCGCGTTCGAATCGCTGCCGAACGTGACGCCGAAACGTTGCCAGATGCGCTTCGCCTCGCCGTCGGGAATATGGACCGAGCCGCGAAAGGTCAGATGTTCGAGAAGATGCGCATAGCCGCGTTCCCGATCGGTCTCGAACATCGAGCCCACGTCCATCCGCACACGGATCGACACCTGACCCGGCGGAACACCATTGTTTCGCACTGCATAGCGGACGCCATTGGGCAATACGCCGAATTTCCACGCCTTGTCGCGCGGAATGTCACTGCCGGCATAGAGCCAGTCGCCATTTCGGGCGTCGCTTTGCGCGGCAGGCGGCGCGCGGTCCTGCGCTTGGGCGGCAACGGCCGCGAGCGACAAAATCGCGGCGGCTCCGGCAAAAAGAAAGGATCGGGCGGGACAGGACGACGCGCATGCGGGGAGATGGAACATGGCTTATCTTATCGCGTTCGAACCTTGCTGGCCACTGAACTGTCGCGCGGCGCTTGTCCTCGGCGCGGCAGGCGCTTAGCCAGACGCGATGGACAGCATAGCCGGATCGTCGCCCTCTTCCCCGCGCGCTGCACTGGTGCAGATGACGAGCGGCATCGATCCCGCCGCCAATCTGGCAATCATCGACCGTGCGATGGCCGACGCGGCCGCCGGCGGCGCGGCCATGGCGTTCCTGCCCGAAATGTCCCTGCTGCTCGATCGCGACCGCGCGCGCTCGGCCGCGCACATCGCCCGCGAGGCCGACAGCCCCTGGCCTGCCGCGCTGCAAGCGCTGGCGCAAAAGCACCGACTGTGGCTCCATTCGGGATCGATACCGCTGCTGGCGGACGACGGCGAACGGCGGGTCAACCGCAGCCATGTCATCGCCGCCGACGGCAGCATCCGTGCCCGTTACGACAAAATCCACATGTTCGACGTCACGCTGCCGTCAGGCGAGAACTGGCAGGAGTCCGCCGCCTATGCCGGCGGAGCGTCGATCGACGTCATCGACACGCCGCTAGGACGGCTTGGCCTCACCATCTGTTACGACCTGCGATTTCCCGAATTGTTCCGCGCGCTCGTTGAGAGTGGCGCGACGATCATCGCCGTTCCAGCCGCCTTCACCGTCTCGACAGGCGAGGCACACTGGCATGTGCTCCTGCGCGCCCGCGCCATCGAGACCGGATGCCATATCGTCGCCGCAGCGCAGGCGGGAGCCCATGCCGACGGACGACAGACCTACGGCCACAGCCTCGCCGTCGATCCCTGGGGCAGCGTGCTTGCCGACGCCGGCCCCGTCGCGGGCGACAGCGGCTATCGCGTCCTCCTGGCGCCGGTCGATCCGGTCCCGCGCGATCGTGCCCGCCAATCGATCCCGCTGGCCCGATCGCGCGCCGTCCGGAATATCGCGCTTTAGGATCAGGCCTTAAGCACATCGGGCCCGGACTCATGGGCCAGACGCACAAAAGGCCCCGAGCATAGCTCGGAGCCCTTTGGTATCAGTCTCGATCAGCCGAAATTACGGGCTGGTCGGGGTGTCGTCGTTGTTGTCCGACGCGATGATGATGCCGCCGATGATGGCCGCGAGAGCGAGAACAGCGATGATCCAGCTGGTGCTGCCTTCGAGTTCGCTCTGGCCGTCAACAGTCGAAACTGCACTGGCTGCAGGAGCCGCCGACGCCGCCACGGGCGCCACAACCATCGAGGTCGCTGCGAGGGAGATCGCAGCCTTCTTAAGCAGGTTCATCTTATTCTCCGTCCACTGGATAGTCTTGTCGAATCACATCGGAGAATAGTCCCCGATCTGCTTCTGCATCGCCCTCTTAGGCACAGCAGTTCGCAATTGCAACGACGTTTTGCCTAACAGCGTAAATCTTAGCAATTTGCAAACAGACAAAAAAGTTGCGCGATCGAACCCATTTCAACCCCGCCGAACGCGGTCGAAAGACTCCCTTGTGACAGGGTATCCGAGGTGCCCTGGAATGCAGAGCCACGACTGGCCGTCACGCTCCTCGATCCATGGCGTGATCAGATCGACCGGGAACCGCGAAGAATATTCGGAAAAGGCCGGAAAATCAGCACTAAGGGCAAGCCGTTCGAGGTTGCGACGGGTCGGAAAGATCACCGATACCTCGCCGCGATCCGCCATCGACAGCGTTTCTTCCGCGCTCGCCCAGAAGATATGGCTGTGTTCGGCCTCTTCGACCGTCAGTTCATGACTGTGCGGCGGCGCCGCGACGGCATAGAAGCGCGTATCGAATGTACGCGCTTCCTTGAAATTCGGGCACCAGCGCGCGAACGGCACAAGCGTTTCAATCGCGATTCGGTCACCGCGTGCCGCGAGCAGGTCGGACAATAGTTCGCCCGCAAGCAGTGCCCGCCGCATGTCGGCCGCATCGTCTTCCTTCAGTCCGGGCCAGCCGACCGCCAGCCCCGTTTCCTCCAGCGTCTCGCGCAGCGCGGCGACACGCGCCGCTCCGTCGGCCTCGTCGAGCGCGGGCGCATGGCGGCGTGCGACCAGATAATCGTCGGGGTCGACGCGCCCCCCCGGGAAAACGACCGCCCCCGCGGCGAAGGCCATCGCGGCCGACCTTTTGACCATCAGGATTTCGTCGGGGCCACCGCTATCCGACGGGCGCATGATGACGAGGGTCGCCGCAGGAACAGCCCCATCGGGCAAAACGGCGGGCGAAGCGGACGGCGGATCGGCGCGTGTCATGGGCTGGCGATAACCCTGCCGCGAAGCCTTGTCATCCCGGCATTGCCGGACGGCGCGGGCGGGTGCAAGATACCGCCAAGACAGGACGGGAGCAGGATATTGGGAATCATCGAGATTCTGGGTGTCGCCGGCAGCCTCAGCCTCCTCGCCGGGTGGCGGCTTTACCTCACGATATTGGCGTCGGGCACCGCGATGCATTTCGGCTGGCTGCCGCTTCCCGAACATCTTGCCGCGTTGCAGGTGCTGGCGAGCCCGTGGGTGCTCGGGGTTGCGGCGGTCGGCACGCTGGCGGAGTTTTTCGCAGACAAGGTCGCGTGGGTCGATTCGGCGTGGGACATGATCCACAGCATCGTCCGGCCGCTCGGCGGCGCGCTCCTCGCGCTTGCGCTGGTCGATTCATCCGACCCGGCCTGGCAGGTCGTCACCTTCCTTCTCGGTGGCGGCGGCGCGTTGCTCAGCCATGGCGCGAAAGCGACAACGCGCGCGGTCGTCAACGTCAGCCCCGAACCGTTCAGCAATGCGGCGGTATCGACCGGCGAAGACGTCGCGACCGGCGGCCTGCTTGCGCTTGCCATCGCCTACCCGCCGCTCGCGATCGTCATTGCAATAGTGATGGCGATCGCCGCCGTCGTTGTAATCGTCGCACTGCGCCGCCTGCTTCGCAACATCAAGGCGGCGTTGAAAGGCGCAATGGGGGATGGCCCCGCCCTACCGGACACCTCGCCGCGCGCGCCCGATCGTCCCGCCGCATAAAGGACCCGGTCCTGCAGAAAGGTCAGGCGGGGAGTAAGGCCTTGAGCGGCGTCTCGGTGTCTGCAAGTTGCTCGGCGGTTGCGCGCAGTCCTGCGGTAACGATCATGCGACCTTGGACATAGTCCTTGGTCGCGTTGACGCAGTCGATCGCGATGACCTTGCCCGCTTTCAGGTAGACGACCGAGAAGCTGCGCGTCGCGGGGTCCCCGCGCAGCACTGCCTGGTCATGGCCGTTCGAAAGGCCTGCGGTCTGAAGCTTGAGGTCATATTGGTTCGACCAGAACCAGGGGATCGCATGATAGGGCGCTTCGTCGCCAACGATGGCCTTGGCGACGACATTCGCCTGATCATTGGCATTCTGCACAGATTCGAGCCGGATCTCGGCGCCCTCGGCAAAATCATTCACATGCAAAGCGCAGTCGCCGATCGCATAGACGTCGGGCAGGCTGGTCTTGCAAAGGCGATCGACACGAACGCCGTTGGCGCAATCCGCGCCAGCCGCAATGAGCGGTTCGACCGCGGGAACGATACCGATACCGACGATGACGAGATCGGCGGGGATCACCTCGCCATCGGACAGGCGCACACCGGTCGCATGCGCCTCTCCCTCGATCGCGTCGACACAGACGCCGAGGCGGAGGTCGACGCCATGCTCGCGATGCTCCTTCTCGTAAAAGCGCGACAGGTCGACACCGGCAACGCGCGCCAACACGCGGTCGAGCGCCTCCAGCAGCACGACCTTCTTGCCCGCCTTGTTGAGCACCGCCGCGGCTTCGAGCCCGATATAGCCGCCGCCGATCACGACGACCTGCCCTGCGGTTTCCGATGCCGCCTTCATCGCATCGGCGTCGGCGCGCGTCCTCACGCCCTGCACGCCGGGCAGGTTCCCGCCGGGGATCGGCAGCATGCGCGGATGGCCGCCGGTCGCCCAGACGAGCTTGCCATAGCCGATCGTCTCGCCGCCGTCGGTGGTGACTCGATGCGCCGCCGGATCGACCGACACGACACGCTTGCCCAGCAGCATCGTGACCTCGCGCTCGTCCCAATATTTGGCGGGACGCAGCTGGATGCGCTCAAACTCCTTTTCGCCCGCGAAATATTCTTTCGACAGCGGCGGGCGTTCGTAAGGAAGTTCGGGCTCTTCGCCGACGATCGCGATGCTTCCCGTGAATTTCTGCGTGCGCAGCATGACCGCAACCTGCGCCCCGCCATGTCCCGCACCCACAATCACCACGTCGAACTGCATCGCTTTCGTCTCCTGCGGCCTCCCGTGACGCGGCCCTTGCACGCGGGTGCAAGCGAGGCAAGCCGCTGCTTGTTTGACGGGACGAAAGAAAAGCTGCGGGTCAGGACAGACCCGACGGCATCACTGTTCCGAAACTCCGAATATTTACCGCCATGGCATCAGCTGTCCGGGTCGGACGGAACGGACGCCGGCGGCGCGAGCTGGCGGCTGTAGAGCCAGCCGATCCCGATCAGGCTGAAACCGAGCGCCACGAAGGAGCCGATGCGAAGCAGCCCTTCGAGCCCCGAGGCATCGAACAGGAATACCTTGCCGGCGGCGGCGAGCATCAGGACGAGCGAAGCGATGCGCCAGTCGCGCCGCTGCGCACGGATGCCCCAGAGCAGGAAGCCGATCGCGAGCAACAGGATCAGCAGCGAGCGCAGGATATTCTCCGCCGGCGCGACCCCGGGCTCGACAAGCAGGCTGCCGTGAAAAAGGTGGCGCAGGCTCGCCCATGCGAACAGCGCGACAAGCAGCATCGTCACGATCTGGAGGACGCGGTCGGCATGCTCTACCCATGGGCCCGAGAGCCGCGCGATCAGCCACGCGCCGAGCCATGGCAAGAGGAACAGCGGTGCAAGCAGGTTGAGCAAAGGCAGGCCGCCGACCGCCTGTTCGCTCCACAATGGATTGTGGAGGACAAGACTGTAGAGGACAGCGTGCGCGGTCCCGGCGACCGCCAACGCCAGCGCACCGATGCGCAAGTCACGGCGCCACAGCAGCCAAGCGGCACCGATCAGCAACGCGTCCCATACAAGGCGCTGCGCCACGCCGGTCGTGACGAAATCGCCGCCCGCGACGGCGGCAAAGCCCAATCGGTAGAGCATATGAAGGGCGATCAGGCCGAGCGCACCCGCAACCCCAAGTCCGCCAAGCAACGGCCAGCGCGACAGGCGATCGCGGACGAGCCAGAGCGGCACACCGGCAAGGAGCGCCGGAATGGCGAGGCGGCGCAGCAGTTCGCCGACCGCGAGGGCCGGATCGTCGATCAGCATTGGCACGCCGCCGAGCGACAGCACCCCCTTGCTCGACCAGATCGCGACCGGCAGCGCAGCCCAGCCAAGGCCGATCGCGGCAAACACGCCAGCACCGACATCGAGCCGATCGAAGGCGATACGCCGCGCCGCGAGCAGCAAGGCCGCGACGCCGACGGCGGGCACGAACACCAGAAGCGTCGCGGGAAGCATCTGCGCCGCGGCCCCATAAGCGAGCGCGGCGGCGACCGCCTGCCCCAGCCGGCGCACCACCGCCCGCTCGGCGCGCAGCGCGAAGACCAGGCCGACAAGTGCGAGGGCGGCCCAGCGCAGAACGGCCTCGGCAGCGATAGCCCCGGCCCCGCTTGCGAGGCGTGGCAGTTCGTCGAAGGCGCGCGGCGTCGCCACCAGCGCGAGGAGGGCCGTCGCCAGAAAAGCGGTTCCCACCCATTCGATGCGGCGATCGGCTGCCACCTTGCCGAAGACCAGCAAGGCCGCGGCGATGGCTGCGATCGCGACGGGTGCGAGCCAGAAGGGCAGGAACAACCCCAATGCCAGCGCAATCAGCGCGGCAGCGGTTCCCGTCAGCCAGACGAAGCGGCTGTCCGACGCGCGGCCTTCGACGCGCCAGCCGCGCGCGATGCCGATCGCCGGCAACAGCGCTGCGCCAAGCGCAACCAGCGCGAGCGCGCCGTCGCCGACGCTCCACATCTGCCACTTGACGATCGGCGCAGGGGCCAGCGTGAGCAGGCAAAGTTCGAGCGTCCGGCGCAGGTGCGGCGGCGCATCCCACAACCGCGCCAGCAACGGCGCCGCGTGGATCAGGACCAGCGCTGCCCCGATCGCCGCGAGCCAGACGGGCGACGGATCGGGCCAGAGCGCCATCAGCAGGACCGACAAGGCGAGGCTCGTCGTCGGCACGATCCCAAGGCGATGTTCGCGCCAGGCGAGCCATTGACCCGCCGCCGCGAGCAGCGCGAACAGCCCCCAATGGAGCGGACTGAAGCCCGCGTAGGCAACGAGCAGCGCCAGTTGCAGCGCACCGACGATTGCAGCGACCGCGCGGAGCAGCACCGCGCGCGGGCCTTCATAGGCGAAGAGCGGCAGGGCGACGCCGAGCAGCAGGACATAGGCGCCGATCGACAGCGATCCGACCGCGTCGAACGCGCCGCCGATGAAGATAATCCACAGGCTCCACCCCGCGCCGCCGACGAGCGCCGCGACCGCGAGCCACGGCCAGCGGCGCATGCGCGCGACGCCGGTCATCGCGGCGATGGTCAGCGCCAGATAGATGGCGAGCAAGGGTATGTCGGGTTCGAGCGCGCCGACAAGCGCCGGCGCGGCGAGGCCACCCGCCAGCCCGAGCAGCGCGCTTGGCGATCCGAATCGCAGCGACAGGGCGAGTGCCCCCGCCGTGATCAGCGCCAACAGGACGAAAGCGAACAGCGGGCCGATCAGACCATAGACGTTCGCGGCGACCACTATCGCGGCATAGAGTGTCGCAATGCCCGCGCCCGACAAGGCCTGCGGCACGCGGACATCGCGCACCCGGTCTTCGTTACGCCAGGCATAGTCGGCACCGCCGATCAGCCCGAAACCGAACAGGACCCCCGCAACCACCTGCACGCCCGGCGTGAAGACGCGCGCAAAAAAGCCGAGATCGATCGCATAGCGGACGATGAGGACGCCCGCGATGGCGAGGGTGATCCCGCCGGCCCATATCGGTAGCGTCTTGCCGAACAGATCCTCGAAGCGCGCCGACAGGTTGACGGGGGCGGCAGGCTCTTTCCCCTGCGGCGAGTCCGTTCGCGGTGGAGGCGGTTCGGCGGCGGTCTCTTCGGACGGAATGGAGGGCGGACCATCGTGAACCATCGCAACGGCCGTCGCGCTTGCCGCCGCCGCGCGATCCGGCCGAGCAACCGGCGCAATATGTTCGGACACGCCGGTCGACGGGGATTTAAGGATATCCCGGTCCGCTGTGAAGTCTGCAACAGGCGGGCGGCGCTCGGCCATCTCGACGCCCGCATGCCGCTGCAACGCGCCGATCCGCCTCGCGGCTTCGGCAAGTGTCTTTTCGGCCCGCTTCAGCCGGCCTCGCGTATCGAGGAGCAAGATGCCCAGGATGATGATCGCCAGAAAGGCGAAGAAATCGAACACCTGTATCCTTTCGCACCCCGTCCCGAGCAGGCAGGAGCGAAAAGATCGACGCCCTTATGGGCGGCCGGCCAGCGCCGTCAGAACCAGGCCTTGACGCCCATGACCAGAAAGGCGCCCTCCGGATTCTCGCCCGCCAACCGGGCGAAACGCGCGGTGTCGCCGACCTGGCGCACCCATTCGACGCCGGCATAGGGCGCGAATTCGCGGACGATCTCGTAGCGGAGCCGAAGGCCAAGCTCGATATCGGAAAGCCCCGAACCGACGCCGCTTTCGGGCACGTCCTGCAGCGCGAACGTCGCCTCCGCCATTGGCTGCAGGATCAGCCTCTGCGTGATCCGCTGGTCGTAACTGGCTTCGACCCGGGCGAGCAGGTCGCCCTTGGCCGACAGGAACAGCGCACCCTCGACCTCGAACCAATAGGGTGCGAGCCCCTCGAAGCCGAGCGTCGCATAGCTGCGGTCGGGCCCGCGCCCGAAATCCTGGCGCACGCCCGCCTGCGCGTTGAAATAGGGCCCGATCGCACGGCTGTAGAGCGCCTGCACCTCACCGTTTTCAACGCCTTCGCCGAACACCGTCTCGCCTTCGCTTTTCAATGTCAGCCGGTTGATGTCGCCGCCGTACCAGGCCTCGCCCTCCCAGCGGAAGCCATCGCGGCCCTTGCGCGCCTGATATTCAGCGAGGTTCAGGCTGACGAAGCCAAGCTGCTGCGCGCCATTTTCCTTCATCATTTCGTGGCGCGAATGCTCCATCGCGGCCGCGGGAAAGATACGGTCGGCATACCATTCGGTCGGCGGCGGCGGCGCGGGCGCATCGCCCGGCGGCAGGTCGGTGCCGCTCTTCCCCGCAGTTTCGAAGATCACCCCCATATCGTGTGCGGGTGCCGACATCGGCGTGCAATGCCCCATGTTGGCATGGTCGGGGGTGCAGGCCGGGGCATCGGCCTCGCGCTGTTGCGCGGAATGCGAACCATGCACCGAATGATCCATCGTCTGCGCCGCAGCGGGCACCGCAAAGGCAAGCAACGCGATGCCCGCGAGGAAGGACGCGCGCCGGATCATTCGGCGTCACCCTTTGGACGGACGCTGACGACGCGCATCATGCCGGCATGCATATGGTAGAGAAGGTGACAGTGGAACGCCCAGTCGCCGAGCGCATCGGCGGTAAAGTCGAAGCTCGCCGTCCCGCCCGGCTGGACGAGCACCGTATGCTTGCGCGGCGAGCGGTCGCCCTTGCCCGTCACCAGTTCAAAGAAGTGGCCGTGCAAGTGGATGGGATGGCTCATCATGGAGTCGTTGATCAAATTGATCCGCACGCGCTCGCCCAGAGTGAAGGGGATGGGTTCGTGATGGTCGGACATCTTCACCCCGTCGAACGACCACATGAAGCGCTCCATGTTCCCGGTCAGATGGATGTCGATCGAGCGCGACGCGGCGCGCACGTCGGGATTGCGGTCGAGCGCGACAAGGTCGTGATAGGTCAGCACCTTGTGCGGCGCGTCTTCCAGCCCCTGCCCTGGCTCCCCCATGCGGTCGACCGGCATGGGCGATATCGTCTGGACGCCGGGATCGCGCTTTACCTGCGGCGCAACGCTGAAGTCGCGCATGCTGTGCTTCATGCCGCCCGAACCATGACCCTTTGCGGCATGATCCGCCGCTGCGTTGTCGGCGGGCGGGAGGACGCAGTGGCCCATGGCAGCATGTTCGGGCGCGCACGGCGCATCGCCGCCGCTCGCCATCGCGACCATTCCCATATCCTGCATCGTCGCGAGCGGACGTTCGCGGAGTGGCGGCACCTCGGCGACCAGGCCCACACGCGGCGTCAGCGTCGCGCGCGCCATCCCCGACCGGTCGTTCGCCTCGGCAGCTATCGTATAGGCGCGATCCTCGACGGGGTTGACGATCACGTCATAGGTTTCGGCAACCGCGATCTGGAATTCGTCGATTTGGGTCGGCACGATGTTGACGCCGTCGGCCTGCACCACCGTCATGCGGAGCCCCGGGATACGGACGTTGAAGATCGACATCGCCGAGGCGTTGATGATGCGCAGCCGCACGCGCTCGCCGGGACGGAAGAGACCGGTCCAGTTGTCACGCGGACCATGGCCGTTGACGAGGAAGCTGTATGTCGAACCGCTGACGTCGGCGATGTCGGCCGGGTCCATCCGCATCGCACCCCACTCGAGACGATCCTTGAGCGGCTGGTCCTTGCCCGGTAGCAGCCCGCCGAGCGTCTGGCGCTGCATGTTGAAATGGCCGGGATCGACCTTGAGCTTGCGGAAGATTTCTTCGGGCGACAGCCGGCTGTGATCCGACAGCAGGATGACATGCTCGCGGTCGTATCCGATCGGGTCGGCTTCCGCGGGGTCGATGACGATCGGGCCGTAATGGCCGAGTTGCTCCTGCAACCCCGAATGGCTGTGGTACCAATAGGTCCCCGACTGGACGACGGGGAATTCATAGACGAAGGTCGATTTCGGCTTGATGCCAGGAAAACTGACCCCCGGCACGCCATCCATGTAAAAGGGCAGAATCAGCCCGTGCCAGTGGATCGAACTATCCTCGTCGAGATCGTTGACGACCGTCAGGCGCGCGGTCTGTCCTTCCTTCAGCCGCACGAGCGGCGCCGGCACCGTGCCGTTGATCCCGATCGCGCGGCTGGCCTTGCCGTCGATCCGCACCGTCTGGCGCGCGATGCGCAGGGTGATGTCGCTCCCCGATACGGTCGGCAGCGTCGATACGATGCCGTGCGATATCGGCTGCGCCCAGGCCGGGAACCAAGGCGCAAGCGCAGCCGCCGCGCCGCCGCCCAACGCCCCGCCAACGAAACGACGCCTGTCTATCTGCATGATCTTCCCGATTGTTGACGATTGCCTGCCCCTCTTACGCAGCGCCACGGGTCGTCCCTTGCCGCAATCGGATGTTTTTTGATGACCGCCCGCTATTCTCCGGCCGTACCGAGCAGCGACCGCAATTTGGCACGCGCGCGGTGCAGCCGCGTTTCGACCGTCTTTTCGCTGACCCGCAACAGCTCGGCGGTTTCCGACTGGCTGAGTTGCTCGACGCCGCGCAGTATCAAAACCTCGCGCAGGTTGCGCGGCAGCGCGGCCATGGCGGCGCGGACGCGCGCCAGTTGGGCGCGGTCGGCCGCTTCCGCATCAGGCGCCGGCGCGTCGCTCGCCACATGCTGCGCGCTGTCGAGCGGCAGTGCGCGCGCGAAAAAGGCGCGCACCGCGCGGCGCCGCGCCCAGTCGCGACATTTATTGATCGCGATACGCGAAATCCAGACGCGAAAAGGCCGTTCGCGATCGTAGCGCGCGATCGCCGCGAACCCGGCGACGAATGTTTCCTGCGTCAAATCCATCGCTTCGTCGGCATCCGCGACATGCGCCCTGATCAGGCGAAAGACCGGCACTTTGTGGCGCGCCAGCAACGCACGATAGGCATGCTCCGCCCCGCCCCCGGCAAGCGCGGCGAGTTCGCCGTCGCTACATTGCGAAAGATCGCGTCTCACCGCGCGTCGGCGGTGAGCGCCCCGGCCACAACCTTGTCGAAATCCGCAGCCTGATCGCGATCGAGTATGTCGCGCATCGCGAACAGGTGCTGGAGCGTTTCCTTCTGCATATCGCCCATGACCTTGTGCATATGGTCGATCGCCGCAGTGACCCGCGGACCATAGCCATGCTCGGCCTCGATTGCCCGGGCAAGCTCGACATTGGCCGCGCGCATCTCCCGCTCCAGCACCTCGCGCCGCGCCTTGAATCGCGCCTCGATCGGATCGAGCTTGCGCCGCTGCGCGGGCGACAGTTTCAGTTCCTTGTGGAGCAGCGCATGCAATTCGGTCTCGTTCGCACGTGGTGCATCGACCAGCGCGCGGCCAAGGAACACGCCGGCGAGCGCCGCCAGAAACGCGATCAGGCCCACTACGAGCAAGCGTCGCGAGGACATCATGAATGCGAATCCAGCGGGGTTGCGGGCGCGAGCGGGGTCATCGGGCTGGCCGCTACGGCCGCCGTGGAAAAACTGCTGCCCGCGAGAACACCGCCGCCCAGCGAAACAAATGCCGCAAGCGCCATCATCCGGTTGAGCAGCGCGGCCTCGCGCCGCCGCGCCGCGAGCGCATCCAGGACGCGGTCGTCGAGCGCGGCGAGTGCGGCCGGCGTCGCCGCACCCGCCAGAATTCGCAATTCATCGTCCATCGGCCTCGCAATTCCTTCCAGACTCGGATACGCACGCCGCCGCGTTATCCCTCAACCTGCGCTGCGGCCCGCTACGCAATAACGCGAACCGACATCCGGTGGGAATATCTTGTCGACGAGGCGCCGACGGAGGGAGCCCGGGACGTGGCCCCTGGCATCCTGCCATCCGGTCGGCATCGGCGATAGCGCACGCGAAATCCTGGGGCGCTTACTGCGTCAGGTTGTGCCCGCTCCCGCCTGCGATCGTCCGGTGTTCATATAGGCCGGTAAATTTGGTACGATAATCCTGCGGATGCGGCGCGCCATTCTCATCGCCCTCGAGCGTGATCGTCGGCACCGTAATCGCCGGAAAGCAATCCACCGCGAGCGCAGCCTGCTGGCCGTTTCGGGGCGTCGCGTCCGACAGAAAACGCGTCGCGCCATAGCCGCGCAGGTAGGAAGCAGAACGCGATAGCCCTGCGCCCCGAGCATAGGCGCCAAATCGGCGCAGGTATGTATATTATACGGCCGCGTACTCTCACATATGCCCCAACGGGATGCGATTGTCGGCGATCAGTCGCGCACAATGGCGACCGTTCCAACTTAGTTTTTGGCAGATTTCCGGGGTTTTTGCAATCATTCCCGGCCATTGGCGAACAGGGAAATGGTGCCGCTTACAGGACTCGAACCTGTGGCCCCATCATTACGAATGATGTGCTCTACCAACTGAGCTAAAGCGGCAACGAGGCGCGCCTCTAACAGCGCTGCTATGCGAAAACAAGCGCCATTACGCAAGAAACGCCATGGCGATGCAGACCGCCCTGCCCCCCGCCCTCGACGGTCCGGTTTCGTGGACAGCATGGCCCCCCATATCCGCCTCATCGGGGTGCGATGCCGCATCCCCGGTCGGCAACATGCACCCAGCGGACCGCGTGGACTGCCAGCGTGTTCCAAAAATCATATTTCGAGAATTCTGCCGATCGCAGGACCCTCGAAGGGTCCCTGTTGCCCGGAAGACGACGAAGATGGCAATTATAATCATTGGCGAATTTCGGTCCAGCGTGCGGAGTGAGCCAATAATCCAACCTTCGGCCGCCGATCCGCATTCAAAGACCAGGACGATTATGAACATGTCCTAGGAAAAGCGTGCCCACGCGCTCGAACCGCTCCATTAGCGCCAGAACGAGGAGCGGATCGCTATTCGCGCGGCGTAAAGTTCGACTGAGCCCGCCACCCCGTTAAGAGCGCGGCGGCGGGCGGCCCTTATCCAGGGTTCGATGACAGGCTGGAAATTGCACGGCGGTAATGCGGCAGCGCCACCAGCAAAAGTGCGACGATCAGCGGCAGCACGACCGCTCCTGCGATCGCAATCGAATAGCCGAGCGCGGCCTGGTCGCCGAACCCGAAGTCGGTGATGGCGGCAATGACGCTAGCGCCGAGCCCGGTGCCAACCAGATTGACGCAAAGCAGCGAAATCGCGGTAACCTGACCGCGCAGCTGGTTCGGCGTGACATCCTGGATTGCGGTCAGCATAACACCCTGCGACGCTTGGCCGATCAACGTACCGATCGCCATCATCGTCAGCGAAAGGAAGGCAGTCGGCATCAGCGGCGCGACGATCAGCGGCAAACCTTTGAGGACGGTTGCGAATAATACGACACGCATATTTGCATCGGCGCGCCCGCTCTGCATCAGCCGCCCTGCAAACCAGCCGCCCGAAAGCGTGCCGACAGTGCCGCAGACAAGCATGACCATGCCGTAGGACAAGCCGACTTCGGTCGGGGTCATACCATAGCTGCGAATGAGGAAGGTCGGAAACCAGAGCGCAGTGCCGATCGCGAGCAGTGCGATCAGGCTCAGCGAACCAATCAGCGAACCGAACAGCGCCCAACGCTGCTTGATATAGTCGGCCCCCTCGCGAAGGCTGCTTCGAGCCGACAGATCGGTCGCAATCTCCTGCCGCGCGGGTTCGCGGATCGTAAACATCAGGGCCGCAATGATCGCACCCGGCGCGGCGGCGCATAGGAACACCGCTTGCCATGGCGCGAAGCTGCCGAGGATCGGTAGCGTCCAGCCCCCTTCCTCCGTAAAATAGCCGAGCAACCAGCCGCCGAATAGGAGTGCCAGCCCGCCACCGATCGGATAGCCGATCGCATAGAAGCTGATCGCCAGCGCGCGGCGGCGACGCTCGAAATAGTCGCTGATCAGTGAATAGGCGGTCGGGCTGAGCGTCGCTTCGCCCACCCCTACCCCGACGCGCGCAAGAAAGAGCCCGATAAAGCTGCTCGTGAAACCGCACGCCGCAGTCATCAGCGACCAGAAGAGCACACCCCAAACGATCAGCGTCGCGCGCCGCTTTGTGCGGTCGACAAAGCGCCCGATCGGCAGCGCCGCCACACTGTAGAGGAGCGAGAAGGCGAAGCCTTGGAGCAGGCTGATCTCAAAATCGCTGAGCCCCAGGTCCTTCTGGATCGGTTCAACCATAAGGGTCAGCACGCGCGCGTCGATCGCGCTGAAGCAATAGCCGACAAAGAGGATCGCTACGACGAGCCAGCGATAGACGCCGCGAGAGGGTGCGGTGCCTGTCGCCGGATCGTCGGCCGCCGCCGCGGTCACCATGCCGAGGGCGGATCCTGCCGCGCCAGTATCTGTTCGGTACGCGCCGCGATCAGCACATCATTCTCCCCGCTCTCCGGCAGCAGCCAGAAGCGCTCCGCGCGCACGCCGTCAAGCGCGAAGGCCGAAACCTCGTCGGGCTCGGTCAACTGGAGCTTGAGCCCGGTGGTACGCACCAGATCCTCCATCGTCCGATACGCGACCTTCGTCTGCGCCTCATTCTCCACATATTCCGCCGGGCGCACCTCGCCGGACGCCATGATCGCCGTGTTGACCGTGTGCGGACCCGGGAACAGGACGGCGGCACGCAGCTTACCGCCCTCCCGCAGAAACTGCTGGTGCAACACTTCGGAGATGCTGGTAACCGCCGCCTTGGTCGCGGCATAGATCGGCGTGTTGGGCAGCGAGCGCAGCCCGCCGTTGGTCGAGCTGGTGTTGATCACGACCCCCTCCTCGCCCGCCTCGATCATGCGCGGCACGAAAGCGGCGATGCCGTGGACGACGCCGAGGATGTTGACGTCGATCCCCCAGCGCCAGTCGCTGAGCGGCAGCGTCCAGAGCTTGCGCTGCGCCTCGCCCAGCCCGACCCCGGCGTTGTTGAAGAGAAGATGCACCGTGCCGAACCGATCGAACACACGGTCGGCAAGCGCGCGCACCGACGCCTCTTTCGTCACATCGCACGCGATTCCGAGCACCTCCCCACCACCGAGCTTGTCGACCTCCGTCCGCACCGCTTCGAGCCGCGCCGGATCGATATCGGCGATCGCGACATGCGCGCCGGCGCGTGCGAGGTCGGCGCAAAGACATTTGCCGACTCCGCTCGCTCCACCGGTGACGACCGCCACACGGCCAGAAAAATCCCGCATCAGGCGGCCTTCCGCACGCCGAGTTCGACCCCGGTGTTGCGCGGGTCGTCGTGGCGCCCGACCCAGTGCGGCGCGATCCATTCGCCTGGCACCTTGCGCAGCAGCGTGCCGCCGGTCGCGGTGCCGCCCTCGACATATTCCATGTCGATAAGACGACGGACCGGGATGTCGGCGAGCGGGTCGTAGGGCGATTCACGCAAGGTGATCGACCCCGTCATCGCGCGGCGACGGTTGTAGTTGCGCTGCCAATTGAGGCGGGTGAGGAAGACGTCGCCGTCGAACTCGCCCGGCGTGTCGATCGACGGCATGCCTTTGTAGCAGAAGAGATGTTCCTCGAATTTGAGCGGCGCGTCGATCGCCTCGCCGATCGTGCCTTCGATCTCGAAATAGGCGACGCCGTGGCGCGAACAGGTTGCGCGCAGATGGTCGCCGTTACGCTCGAAATGCGTCTCGGCAATCTTTTTTGGCTCGCCGAAACGCTCGCGGCCCGAGGTAACGACGGTTTCGCCCTCCATCGCCATATGGAAGCAATAGGCGCCGGGCGCGCCCTCGTGGGTGCAATTGACCCCAACGGTGAGCGCACCGATCTCCACCGTGTCGGTTTCGGTCACGTGCATCGCGACATGGACCATCTGCAGCCAGATTTCGGGGCGCTCGATCGCCACCAGCGGCTGCGGCAGCAGCGCCGCGATCACCTCGGGATCGGTTTCATAGGTCGCCCGGATTCCATAGACGGTGTTTTTGAGCATTCCCGGCGCGCGCGTTTCGACGGGGCCCTGAACATAACGCAGTCTGGACATCGCAATTCTCCCAATGGCGCCCGCAGGCGCGGTGAGCGGATCGATCCGCACGAAACGAAAAATGGGTCTATTCGGCCGCTTCGACGAGGCGGCTCCCGTCGGGCCCGTCGGCGTAAAATTGCTCGAAATAGCGGCGAAAACGCAGGATCGGGCCGTCGCCGTCGCAAAGGTAGGGCCGCGCACGGTGGATCTTGTTGTGCCAGATCGGAATGTCGCCTTCGACACCCTTTTGCCCACAGGTGCTCTCGATCGCCGCCTCGATCGCCTTTTCCTGCGGCGATCCCGGTTCGACCCTGGGATGGGTGAAGCAGAAACGCAGCTCGACATCGTCGGCCTCGACCGGCGTCGCGATGACGAGCAGCGACAGCTCGACCAGCCCGCTCAGCCGTGTGAATTTCTGCCCCGCGCCGTTCTGGACCGTTTCGACCGAATAAGGGAGCTGTTTGCGCTCCCCCGTCGGCAGGTCGATCGTGCGATGACCGCGCGCCACACTGCGCCGCCGCACGCCCTCATAGTCGGTTTCACCCTCCGGCACCGCGTCCATTGCGTGAACATAGGCGAAATGCGCGACGTCGACGCCGTTTTCGGCTATTTCCTGCGGATTGCTGGCAAAGCGCCATTCGCGCTTGATCGGTTCGGCAAAGGCAGGGTCGGTGAATTCGGGATAGTCGATGACGTCGAACATCGGTGCGACATCATCGGGATGATACCAGGCCCAGATGACGCCGCTTTTTTCGACGACCGGATAGGATTTGGCAAGCGGCTCGCGCTTCGCGCGCGGCGGGAAGGCCTTGGCATAGGGGATCTTGCTGCAAAACCCGTCAGGGCGGAACGCCCAATGATGAAAGGGGCAGCGCAGGCTGTCGCCCTCGACTTGCCCGCCATGTCCCATATGCGCGCCAAGGTGCGGGCAATAGGCGTCGAGCAGCCCCGCCTCGCCGCTTTCGTTGCGGAACAGCACGAGGTCACACCCGAAATAATGTACAGGCCGTACATCGCCGGCCTTCAGTTCGGCGCCATAGCCTACTCCGAACCAGCCATAGGGGATGGGCATCGGAAAGCGTTCAACCTTTGGCAACGTCAGTCTCCCGGACGGCCGCCCTTCCCGGGCGGCTCTTGTCGGGCAAGTGTATCGCCTGCGGCGGCAGAGGTAAGACCCAAATCGCGCACAGTTTGTGCGCAGCGGCGAACAATGGAGCGCCAGTGCTTGCGGGTCAGTACCGCGCCGCGAGCGACGCCGCCATCGACGGGCGAACCTTCACGCGCGAAAATTGGCGGACCAGATAATCAATGAAGGCCCGCGTTGCGACCGACATGATCCCCGGCGAATAGACGACCCAGCATTTGCGGTCGTAAAAGGACCATTCGGCGTCGAGCGCGAGCATCCCGCCGCTGGCGAGGTCCTGGCGGACGATGCTGACCGGCAGGCTTGCAATCCCGATACCCTTGCGCGCCGCGCTGCGCAGCGCGATCCCGCTGTTGCTCATCCACCGCGGCCCCACTTTGACGCTGATCTCGTCGTTGAAGCTCATCGTCGCGCTGAGATCGGTCAGGCAATCGTGTTCGATCAGGTCCTGCGGCGTCGCGGGCCAGCCGCGCGCTGCGACATATTGGGGCGCGGCGCACAGGCAATAGGACAGATAGCCAAAGGTCCGCGCGCGCAGATTCGAATTGGGCAGGGCGCCGTAACGGATGACGACGTCGAAACGCTCTTGCACGATCTCGTTCTCGTTAAGATAGGCAATTGGTTCGATGACGATGCCAGGATGGTCGGTGCTAAACTCAGCGAGCAAGGCCGACATGAAATCGGACCCGAAGATGTCGCTGAGTCCCACGCGCAGGCGTCCAACGGGTTCGGTGCTGTACCGTCCGACCTGCTTTTCGACCTCGCTGAGGCGCATTTGGAGCTCGGCGCATTCGCGGTGGAAGCTTTCGCCCGCGCCGGTCAGCGACAGGCGGCGCGTGGTGCGGACGAGCAGCTGGACGCCCAACCGTTCTTCCAGTTCATGGACCGTCTTGCTGATATAGGATTTGGAAACGCCAAGATGATCGCCAGCGGCAGTAAAACTGCCTTGCTCGACAACCGCCAGAAATTCCTCGATTCCGCGCCAGCTCGACATCATCCCATCCCAAAAGGCCGGGATGCTCTATCAAGCAGGCGCCCGAATGCAATTGGCTATCGGCCGCCCCTCCCCCGAAGGGAAGGGGCGCGTTAGGCTATTCCGCCGCCTGCTTGACGAACAGTTCGCGGCGCGGACCGATTTCCCTAGCGACCTTCCAAAGTGCGTCGGCATCGACATCATATACGTCGAGCGCGTTGATCCCGAGCATCGCCTGGATATCGTCGTCGGGCAGGCCGCCGAGGCTGACCGTCATCTTTTCGAGCGTACTCGGCCAGGTGCCTTCGGGGTGCGGATAGTCGGTGCCCCACAGGATACGGTCGACGCCTATGTCATAATAGGCCTGCGTCGTTTCCTCGTCGGGCAGCGCCGAACAGCCAACCCACACGTTGCGCGCGAAATACTCGCTCGGTTTCATGCTCATATTGGCATAATAATCGCCGAGTTTGCCGCTCGTGTGCTTGGCCGAGGCGCGGATGTCCATCAGCTGCATCACCCACGGGAACCAGAATTCACCGCCCGCCTCGGTGAAGCAGACCTTGAGCTTCGGATATTCCTCGAACACCCCGCCGAAGGTCATCGACCACAACGGCCGCGTCATCCAGAAGGCGAATTCGCACAGATAGGTTCCGATCCACCCGGGCTGCGTCGTGTCGTAGCCCGGCGACGCCCCCGAATGGAAATGCAGCGGCATGTTGTAATCCTGGAGCATCGCCCAGATCCGGTGATATTTGGTGTGGTTATAAAGGTCGTACCCCTCGGTCAGCGCGGGGAAGAACACGCCCTTGAGCCCGTTCTTGCGCGCCCATTCGATCTCCTTCGCGGTTTCGTCGAGATCATAGAGCGCGGGGATCACGGCAAGGCCGATGCGGCGATGCGGATCGTCCTGGCAGAATTCGGCGAGCCACCGGTTGTGCGCGCGGGCGCCTGCCCATTGCAGCTCGGCGCGTGCGGGCGACGGCTTCAACCCGATGTCGGCGCCGAAGGGCGGCGCGTTGCGTTCGGTGATGCCGTCGGGGAAGAGCACCTCTGCCGCGACGCCGTCCTGGTTCAGAACGCGGTTGCGGATCGTGCCGTCCCACGCGCCTTCGAGGCCGTCGCCGACGCGCGCCCGCCATTTGGTGTTGAAATCGTCGATCAGGAAGCGCTTCTCATGCTCCTCGCGCGCCTTGATTTCGAGCTGTACCGTCTCGTCGAACTGCTGGTGATATTTCGCTTCGAGATAGTCGCGATAGCGCTCGGGCGGGAGGCCGACGTGGCCGTCCGACGAAATGACAAGATAACGGTCCATATTTCCTCTCCGCTTCATTCTTTCGAGATGCGCGCTCCGCCCCAGCTCAAGCCGGACCAGGCGCTTTGTCATGTCCCGACACTATGCGCTTCGCGCGCAGGAAAAAGCGGCCGGGCGGCAACGCACTATCGCTCATCATGGACAATACTCGGGTCGGAGGCCGGCGCAGGCCGCCGGACCAGAGCGTCGAGCAACAGCAGCGCACCGATCGCCACCGCGATCGCAAAGGGCGCGGGCCGCCACCATTGATAGGCCATCGAGGCCAAGATCGGCGGCAAAGTGATCGACGCACCCGCGATCAACGTCGTCGCCGATGCGATGCCGACCTGCTCTCTCGCCGAACCGGCGAGCGAGGCCGCAGCACTGAACCCGGGCCGGGCCAGACCATAGCCAAAACTCGCCACCACGAACCCCAACACCGCCGCCCCGATGCTGCCATCGAGCGCCGCGGCCGCATTGCCGGCGACGGCGAGCGCAACGCCCCAACGCATCATCGACAGCGGTGAAAGCCCCAGCAGCCGCACGAGCCCCCATTGGGCAATCAGCGCCGCGACGGCTCCCGCCGTCATAGCAATGCCGATGATTTGCTGCGCGGTCATGGCGCCACTGGGCGCCCGGTCGATGATCACGAAGCCGATCGTGTAGAGGTTGATCGCCTGCGCCGAACACAGCAACAGCCCGAAATTGAGGTGACGCCCGATCGACTTGCGCCGCCACACATCGATGAGCGACGGCGCGGCCGGGTCGGATGCCGCCGCCGCAGCAGCAGGCGGGGTCTTCGGAAGCAGCCGCCACGAACACGCCAACGCGAGCGCGCCGAGCACGGCGAAGCCGAGCATCGGGCCCAGCGGCCCCAACGGTTCTATCATCATGGCAGGGGCGATCGCGGGCCCGACGATCGTACCGAGGCTGAGCGCGCCGGCCAGCCCGGTGATCGCGTGCGTCCGCGCCATCCCCTCGGTTCGCGCCGCGACCAGCGCCTGCGTCGCGGTCGCCGCCGCGGAGCCCAGCAGACCATAGATGGAGCGCAGCACGGCGAAACAGCCGAAGGTCGCGAGCGGTGGCAAGATCGCGAGCAGCCCGAGCTCGACCGACAGCGCGCAGCCGCCCATCGACAATATGAAGCCGACCAGCCCGGCGCGAATATAAAAGGCTGGCCCGGCACGCCCGATCCGCGACACCCAGAAGGGCGAGCTGACCGCCCAGGTCAGCGCCGAGACCGAAAAGATGCCGGCAACAAGAAAATCGGGGATGCGCAGCATCCGGCCGATCGCAGGCATCACCGACACGAGCCCGATGTTGCCGATTGCGGTCAGGAAGGTCACCGCCCCCAAAAAGGGCAGTACCCATCGCGACCCCGTCGCGGGCGGGGAGGAACAGGCTGGCATCGGATGGCCCCGATCAGAAGCGGATGCGCAGCTCTCCTCCAAAGCTGCGCGGATCGCCGAACTGGCTCAGCGTCAGGATGCTGAGGTTGATCGCGCTGACCAAATACTCCTTGTCGGTCAGATTCTTACCCCACAGCGCGACTTCGGCGGTCGCGCCGCCGCCGAGCTCGATGTCGGTGAGAGCGATTCGCCCGTCGAGCAGCCCATAGGACGGCATCTTCGAGAGCGGGTCGGGAGTGATCGACGAATATTGGCTGCTGCGCCAGCTATAGTTCAGCCCAGCCTCGACCTGCCCGATGCCGACATCGTGGCGATAGAGCGCGCCGATCTGGTAATTCCACTTGGGCACGCGCGACAGGACATAGGTATCGGTGACATCGGTGCCGTCGGGCAGGATGAAATCGGTATAGCGCGCATCGACATAACCGCCGCCGAAATTGATCGTGAAGCCGTCGACCGGGCGCAGCGTTCCTTCGACCTCGAAACCAGTGAACTTCGCCTTGCCCGCATTGATGATGTTCGTCGTCACCAGCGAGGGCACGAATACGCCCGCCTGAAAATCCTTGTAAATCGAATGGTAGACTGCGGCGCTCAGGTTAAGCGCATTGCCAAGACCCGCATATTTCATGCCGAGTTCGAACGAGGTCAGTTTTTCGGGATTATAGGCGGTCATGAACGCCGTGTTGGTCGCGGCAGTATCGTTGATCCCGCCGCTCTTGAACCCTGTCGCGAAACGGCCGTAGACCGAGAAATCGGGCTGAAACTTATAGAGGATGTTGAATTCGGGGTTGAAGCGTTTCCACACCCCCGAGTTTTCGAGCGGAATCAGGTCGGTATAGCCGATCCCGCCCGCGCCCGGCCGGGCGCCGGCGGCGGGTTCGCCGCTGCGGGTGATCGGATTGCCGTTGGCGTCGCGCTCGAACACGCCCGACCCGGGCGCAGCCGGATTGGCGCGGTAGGCCGAATTGGACAGCAGCAGCTCGTAGGCATGCTTCGATTCGCGTGTATAGCGGAGCCCGACCGACGCGGTCAGCTTCTCGTCGAGCGCTTGCGGCGTCCAGGCGAACTGGCCATAGCCGGCATAGGATTTGGACCCGCCGCCGCGCTCGCTGATGTCAAACGCGTTGCCCCCGAACTGGAAGTTCCAGCGCGGATTGAAGACGTCATAGTCGTCGTTCAGATAGAAGAGGCCGAGCGTGTACTTGAAATCGCCGGCAGTTCCGATCGCCTGCAATTCCTGCGTGAACTGCTTGTAGTCATTGTTGAGGACAATGCGCAAAAGATCCAGCGGGCTACCGTCGAAATCGCTTGCCGACCGCGTTATCGCGGTCCGCCGCGCGGTAATCGACTTGAGCGTCAGATCCCCGAGACCAGGCTCCCATTCGAGCGTCAGCGCATGGCCGTTGGTGCGATAATCGCTGCGAAGCGCGCTTTGCGCCCCGATCTCGCGCGTCCGCCCCGAAACGACATAGGGCCGCATCAGCGCGTTGACGAACGCGGTCGCGCCCGATCCGGTGACCGCGGTCGCCGCAAGCTGGTTCGGCGTGCCCTTGCTGTCCGAAATGTCATAGCTGTAGAGCGCGCTGAAGCTGCCCGAGGGGCGCCACAGCAGGTCGGCGCGCGCCGCCCACAATTCTTCCTCGCCGAAATTCTTCCTGCGCAGCGAGTTGCGGTAATAGCCGCCGTCGAGCTTGGTGATCAGTCCGACCTTGGCGCTGAAGCCCGCAACCTCGGGCAGGTCGACCGAAATCCGCTGGTTGAACTGCCCCCAGCTTCCGGCGCCTGCGAGAAATTGCCCGCCGAACTCGCCGCTCGGCTTGCGGGTGATCAGATTGACCGCGCCGCCGATCGTGTTCTTGCCGTACAGCGTGCCCTGCGGCCCGCGCAGCACTTCGACGCGTTCGAGGTCGACGGTATCGAAGGCCGCGCCGGTCGATTTCCCGATCGGCACGCCGTCGATATAGAGCCCCACCGGCTGGTCGCGGGCGAGGCTGGTGTCGGCCGACGGCGACAGGCCGCGGATCGTGATCAGCGGGCCGAAGCTGTTGCCGATCGTTTCGTTGATCTGGATGTTCGGGACGACCGTCGCGATGTCCGACACGTTGCGGACCTGCGCGCGGTCGATCGCCGCGCTGCTCACTGCGGAGACCGAAATCGGAACGTCGACAAGCCGCTGTTCGCGGCGCTGTGCGGTAACAACGATCACACCGTCGTCGGGGGCGATTTCGGGCTCTGCCGCCGGCGCCACCTGCGCGAACAATTGCGGAGATTGGATTGCAGCGACCGCGACAGCCGCCAACAAAAGGGGTTTCAGATTGGCCATTGCATTCCTCTCCTGGACAGCGCGAGTTGTTTTGCCTCGCTACCTGCCATTTATATTTGTTCGTACGCGCCAGAAGTGCGGCAGGGTCAGAATAGGCGGGGTGATCGCGCGATAAAGTTTAGTTCAAGGACAGACTGTCCACGCCGGCGACCAATGGATCGCCGCTTGCTCCCCGAAACAGCTTGCGCCCGTTCAGCTCCCCGATGCTGGTTCGGCGAAGTTTCATCGTCTTGATCCGCTGCAATCACCATTTGGGGGCGCGTTGAACAGCTGCGGCGCGCGAACTCGCGACTGGAAGTCTGGCCATCAGTCGTTCTCATCCATCGCTCTTCTTGCCATCCCCCTGAAGGCCCCGTTCGCTACACTGCCTAGGAGCCGTCGGCAGCCAGCTTTCGCGATCGACGACCAAGGTATTGCAAGCGATTTCGAGGTCGAACGCACCGGGCGTCCGAACATGAAAGCCGACGTCTAATCATCGATGGGTCGCCCGATCGAGGTGCATTCCGGGACCGTCGCGACATGCATCCCGTCATGACGTCTGCCGACGTCGCTGGCCGTCCCGTACCAGCACCACATATCCGCCGGCGGCATCCCGAGCGTCCCGCTCCTTCGATGTCGCGACTATCCGCTCTTGGCGCGACGGATAAGCGGTTCGGTCTTCGACAATAGCGCGCGCCTTCAGTCGAGCACGGCTGTTCGAGCCAGTTTGTGCAGGAGGCTTCTGAACTGACCGAGATCGGCAGGATTGGAGGGCTCATAGTTGCGCCGCTCCCCCACCTGGCTGCTGTTGCAAATGTAGAATAGAATTCCGCCCGCTACCGCATTTATGAACATCATCGTAGATATGGGACGAAAAACGCCTTCGTTTATTCCGCAAGCGAGAGTGCGCTCCATATCGTCAAGGACAACATAGGAGAATTCCACCGGGTTGCCTTGGCGCACGGCGGTATCCGCGACGAGACGCTGGAGAATTCTGGCCGCAGAGGGGCGCTCGACGAAAAAATCGAGCCACGCGTCGAGATGCGCGAGCAGCTTCGCGGTGCAATCGCCCGTTTCGGCGGTTCGCGCCGCGCTCGCCGCGCTCATATCGTCAAATATTCGCTGTTCAACCGCGTCATAGAGCTTCTTCTTCGTCGTGAAGTGATGAAGCAGCGATGGTCTGCGAATACCAACGGCGTCGGCGATATCCTCCAGGCGCGCAGCCTGAAAACCCACGAACGCGAAAACATGCTCCGCTTCGCATAAAATCGCCTCGCGGGTCGCATCCGCGCGTTCCTTGCGCGTCGCATGGCTTTGAAGGGTCACCTGCATCCGGGGGTTCTGGCCGATTCTCTTATCCCTTGCAATTCGTCAACTTGCGATTACACGATTCACCTACTCACGAGTAGGCAATTGAAAGCGGGCAAAACCGCAGAATGGGAGGGAGCCACATGATTATCAAAAGAACCGGTTTGGCGCGTGTGACGCTGGCAGCATCCGCCGCCACTTGGCTGATTGCGACACCGGCGCATGCCGAGGAAAGCGACACCGCGCAGGAAATCGGCATCGCCGACATCGTTGTGACGGCGCAGAAGCGTGAGGAAAATCTTCAGGACACCCCGATCTCGATGGTCGCGCTCAATGCCGACGCACTCGAAACGAAAGGCATCGGCTCGCTGTCGGACCTGTTTACCGGCGCGGTGCCGTCGATCCGGATCGCGCCTTTCGTTGGCCGCGTATCGGCGGTCAGCATCGGTATGCGCGGGCTTGTGCCCGTCGATGCAACGCAGGTGACGCGCGACGCGACCGTCGGCGTGTATGTCGACAGCGTCTATCTGGGCCGCGTGTCGGGACTGGGCATGGAACTGGCCGACATCGAGCGCATCGAGGTACTGCGCGGGCCGCAGGGCACGCTGTTCGGACGCAACACGATCGGCGGCGCGATCAGCGTCGTGTCAAAGCGCCCGACAGGCGAACTCGGCTTCGACATGAAGGCCGGGATCGGCAATTATCGCGGCCGTTCCTTCGCGGCGCACGTCAACCTGCCCGAAGCAGCCGGGATCAGCGTCAAGGTCGACGGAGTTTTCGAAGGCCGCGACGGACTGGTCCAGAACCCGCTGGGCGGCGACGCGCGCGACTATGGCGAGATCGAGAAATACGGCTTCAAAATCTCGGCGCTGATGCGCCCCGCCGAGAATGTCTCGATCCTCTATTCCTATGACCTGTCGCGCGACAAATCGACGAGCCTCTATCATTATATCACGGCGTCCGACCAGTCGCCCGCCAACACCCCCTCCTTTATCACGCTCGACACGGGCCGCGTCAACGTGGGGCGGATCGGCCTTCCCGTCTATCGCAATCCGCAGGAGGCGAAGGGCCACAGCCTGACCGCCGAATGGGAAATCAGCGACGCGCTGACGCTGCGCTCGATCTCGGCCTGGCGAAACCTCGATTCGACGCAGAATGACGGCGACGAGGGCTCGAATACAAGCTGGGGTCCGGGTCGCCGCTTCGGCCGTTTGAGCTACGCCAATGTAACGCAGGACCAGTTCAGTCAGGAAGTGCAACTCGTCGGCGACGTGGGCGAACTGAAATTCGTTCTCGGCGGTTATTATTTCAAGGAAAATGGTCGCGACGAGGCGATCGTCTATTCGCTGGGTACGCTCAATCCGACACTGACCGGGGTCAACCTTTTCCCCGAACCTTCGCCCGACGGCGGGGCTGCCCTCCCCGATCGTGCCGCCGACGTTCGCGTGCGATCAAAAGCACTTTTCGGCCAAGCAACCTGGTCGCCTGAAGCGATCCGCGGGCTGCATCTGACAGCGGGCGCGCGCTACACCGACGATCACAAGGACGGGCGCCTGCTTTTCATTCGGGGCGCCGACCCGGATCTGTCGTTCATATTCGACTCGAGCCGTATCGATCCGATGGCGACGGTGGCCTATGATTTCAGCGACGATATCAATGCCTATGTGAAGTGGAGCCGTGCCTATCGTGCCGGCGGGGCGAACACCCGATCGACGATCCTGCGAACCTTTGGCGAGGAAGAGCTGACCGCTTGGGAAGCGGGGGTGAAAACCGACCTGTTCGACCGCCGCCTCCGCGTCAACCTCGCCGCCTATGCGAGCCGCCTGTCAAACCAGCAGGTCGATTTTGTCAATCCTGCCTTCGTGTCGAACACCGAAACGGTGAACGCGCCCGAAAAGCGCAAGATCAAAGGTATCGAGGCGGATATCACCCTCGCCCCACTGCGCGGCCTGTCGCTGTCGGCGAACTACGTCTACACCGACGCGCCGCCGACACCGGTGCGCAACATCTTCACCGGCGAGGTCGAGGAAGTATTCTCCGCCTTCACGCCGAAGCATTCGGCCTCTTTCTCGGCCGACTATCTGTTCCCGGCCTTTTCGTTCGGCCAGCTGCGCGCGCATGTCGGGCTCGACACGGCAGGCAATTATATTCCGAACGGAACGGTGGAAAACAAAGCGGAGAAAGCGCTGCTGCTGAACGCCCGCCTGTCGCTCGGCGAGATCGAACTGGGCGGCGGCGAGATGGAAGTGGCGGTCTGGGGCAAGAACCTGACCAACACCACTTACAATCTCCTCGATTTCCGCATCAGGGGGCGGACGACCGCGACATTCTACAATGAACCGCGCACCTATGGCCTCGAAGCTCGGGTCAGGTTCTGAGGCGCGCCCGGTGGCGGAGCCGTCACCGGGCGGATTTTCGGAAGGAAGACGAAAAATGAAGAAGGCATTTATCGCGCTGTTGCTGCTCTCGCCGCTCCCCGCGATCGCGCAGGGCGCGCCCGCGACCACCCGGGCCGCCCAGGCACAGGAACGGACGCGCGAGATTGCGCTGGCGGGCGGCGACAATTTCCGCGACGTCGGCGGCTATCGTACCGCCGACGGCCATAGCGTGGCGTGGGGCAAGCTCTATCGCTCGGCGTCGGTCGGGCGTTACACTGCCGGGGATCAGGCGCTGATCCGCACCTTGTCGGTGGGGTCGATCATCGACCTGCGCTCGACGCGTGAACGGCAAGCCGACAAGACGCCGTGGATGCAGGATGCGGATGTCGGTTACTGGACGCGCGACTATGACCTCTCGGGCGGCAATCTCGGCGCGCTGTTCGCGAAGGGCGCGAAATTCGACGCCGAAACGATGCGCGGCGTGATGATCCAGGGCTACCGCGGCTTTCCCAAGGAGCAAGCCGCGTCCTACCGGATATTGTTCGATCGGCTGCTTAATTCGGACAAGGCGGTGATCGTCAACTGCACCGCCGGCAAGGACCGCACCGGCCTTGGCGTCGCGCTGGTACTCAGCGCGCTCAGCGTTCCCTATGAGACGATCATGGAGGATTATCTGCTGAGCAACACGATGCTCGACACCGATGCCTTGCAGGCCGACGCGGGGATGAAGGCCGCGATGACGGCGCTGCCCGCCGATGTCGCCAAGCCTCTGCTCGGGGTCGAGCGCGCCTATCTCGACGCGGCCTTCGAGCAGATCAACAAGGATTATGGCAGCGTCGATGCCTATCTGGACCGCGAACTGGGCGTCGACGCCGCCGCGGTCGCGCGGCTGCGTCAAAGAATGACGAGCTGATCCGAATTGGCAGGGCCACCAATCGGCGGGCGGGCGGCCCTGCCAACCCTCTATCCGCCGTTCATCTGCGCGAGCGAGAGGAATAGCGGACGTTCGCCGCCACCGTGCACCGCGATCTTCGCTCCGCTGACATAAGCGGCGTCAGTCGAAGCAAGGAAGCTCACCACCCCGGCGATGTCCATTCCGCCCGCCATGCGGCCGAGCGGCAACATCGCGTCGATACGCTTCATACCCGCCTCGCCGCCATAATGGTCGAGTGCCGCCTCGGTCGCGACCAGTCCGACGACGACCGCGTTGACGCGCACCTTCGGTCCCCATTCCATCGCGAGCGATTCGGTGAGGCTGAGCAGCCCGGCCTTTGCCGCGCCATAGACCGCGGTCCCCGGCGACGGGCGCACTCCCGACACGCTGGCGATGTTGACGATGCTTCCGCCTTCGGGCTGCGACTGCATGATCCGGTTCGCCGCCTGCGCGACGTGCAGCGGGCCGAGCAGGTTCAGCGCAAGCACGCGCTCGGAGAAGCGCGGCGATGCGGTCGCGGCGTCGGCCTCAGGCGAGCCGCCGGCATTATTTACGACGAGATTGAGTCGGCCATGACGTGCGATGATGCGGTCGATCATCGCCTGCACCTCGTCGGCGATGCGAACATCGCACGCCTCGAATTCGGCGGCGCGCGCCTCGTGCGATGGGGGTTCGGCAGGCGCATTACGGCCGCAGATCACGACGTCGAAACCGTCGGCGAGCAGGCGCCCCGCTATCGCGCGGCCGATACCCTTACCACCACCGGTGACCAGCGCGACGCGCCGTTTTCCGTCTGTCATTTCCGCCTCCGTCCTTCGACCGACCTCTTCGCTCCGGCCAACAGAAAGTCTCCCCCCATATGGCGGTATCGAACCCGCCGCCAGAGTCCCTAATCGCATCGGACAATGGCGGAGCACACACCTCCCGTCGCATGATCACTGGAGAGTGGATTGAACAAGCAGCTAACCATCGAGCAGTTCGTCGCCTCGCTGAAGAGCGGGATGACGATCGGGATCGCCGGCTGGGGACCGCGCCGCAAGCCGATGGCGCTCGTGCGTGCAATCCTGCGTTCGGGCCTCAAGGACCTCACCATCGTCGCCTATGGCGGGCCCGACGTCGGCATGCTGTGCGCCGCGGGCAAGGTGAAGAAGCTGATCTTCGGCTTCGTCTCGATGGATGCGATCCCGCTCGAGCCCTATTTCCGCAAGGCCCGCGAGGCCGGAACGCTCGACATCCTGGAACTCGACGAGGGGATGCTGCAGTGGGGCCTCAAGGCCGCGGCGTTCCGCCTGCCCTTCCTCCCCACCCATGTCGGGCTCGGCACCGATGTGATGACGCATGGGGGCTTCAAGACCGTGCAGTCGCCCTATGACGATGGCGAGGTGCTGCTCGCGATGCCCGCGCTGAAACTCGATGCGGCGCTGCTCCATGTTCACCGCGCCGACAAGCTCGGCAATATCCAGGCGCTCGGGCCTGATACCTATTATGACGAATGGTTCGCGCGTGCGGCGGACAAGACATTCGTTTCGGCCGAAGAAATCGTCGACCGGATGGATCATAGCTATCCCGAGGAGGCCCGCGCCAACATCGTCGAGCGTTGTTTCGTCCACGCCGTGATTGCGGCCCCGCTCGGCGCGCATCCGACCTCGCTGCCGCCTTCGTACGGCTGGGACATGCAGCATCTCAAGGCTTACGCCGCGAGCGCGCGCGAGGACGGCGGCTGGGACGCCTATGCCGCGGACGTCGTCGGCGCTGACGAAGCGGGCTACCTCGACCGCGTCGGCGGCAAGGACGCCGTCGCCGCCCTCCCCCTTCCCATCTTCTGAGGCGGCCGACACCATGACCACCGCACCCGATTTCACCCTCTGCGAACAACTGATCGTCGCCGCGTCCGAAGCGTGGCGCGGCAATGGCGAACTCGTCGCGACCGGCATCGGCCCCGCGCCGCGCCTCGCCGCGTCGCTCGCCAAGCTGACGCACACACCCGAACTGATGATGACCGATGGCGAGGCGTATCTGGTCGAGGACCCGGTGCCGCTCGGCCCGCGCGGCTATGACGACCGCAAGGCGGCGGGCTATCTCCCCTTCTCGCGCTTCTTCGACGCCGCGGTGTGGCCGGGCAAGCGCCACGCGATGGTCACGCCGAGCCAGATCGACCGCTTCGGCCAGACGAACATCTCCTACCTTGGCGGCAGCTATGACCAGCCGAAGGTGCAGATGCTCGGCGCGCGCGGTTTTCCGGGCAACAGCATCTGCCACATCAATTCGATGTTCGTCCCCGCGCATTCGAAGCGCGTCTTCGTCGAGGGCGAAGTCGATATGGTGTCGAGCGTCGGCTACAATCCCGCGCGGCGTGCCCCAGGCGTGAATTTCAGCCGCGTCGACCTGCGCCTGATCGTCACCGACCTCTGCGTCATGGATTTCGGCGGCAAGGACCATGCGATCCGCGTCGTCATGCTCCACCCCGGCGTGATCTTCGATCAGGTGCAGGAGGCGACCGGCTTCGCGCTCGAAGCCGCCGCCGAGATCAAGACCACCCCGGCCCCGACCGCCGAGCAACTTGCGATCATCGCGCAGCTCGATCCGCACAATCTCCGCGCGACGGTGATCAAGGACAATCCTGCGGGCAAGAGGAACTGAACGATGAGCGAGCAGAATGACGGACTGGTCCCGCCGGTCGACGAAGCGCCGGTTTACGAGACCGACACGCCGGTCCTCTATGAGGCGGCGGACGGCATTGCGTGGGTGACGCTCAACCGCCCGCAATATCATAATGTCCAGAACAGCCAGATGACCTATGCTCTCGACGACGCCTTCTTCCGCGCGGTCGACGACGATGCGGTCAAGGTCATCGTGCTGAAATCGGACGCCAAGCATTTCAGCGCCGGTCACGACATCGGCACGCCGGGGCGCGACTTTCACTCGCGCGTCGATCGGCGGCTGATGTGGTACGACCATGCAACCAAGGCGGGCGCCGAAAAGGCCTATGCCCGCGAGCATGAGCAATATCTGGGCATGTGCAAGAGGTGGCGGGACATTCCCAAGCCCACCATCGCGCAGGTCCATGGCGGCTGCATCGCCGGCGGGCTGATGCTCGCGTGGGTGTGCGATCTGATCATCGCTTCCGACGACGCCTTCTTTCAGGACCCGGTGCTGCAGATGGGTTTCCCGGGGCTCGAATATTTCGCGCACTGTCATGAGCTCAATGTCCGGCTGGCGAAGGAATTCCTGTTCCTCGGCGAACGGATGAGCGCCGAACGTGCGCGCGAAGCCGGGATGGTCAACCGCGTCGTCCCGCGCGCCGAGCTGGCCGACGAGGTCAAGCGCGTCGCCGAGCGGATTGCGACCCAGCCGCGTCTCGCGCTGCAGCTCGCCAAGCAGGCGTGCAACCATATGGAGACGCTGGCGGGCAAGAATGCCGGGATCGACGCGGCGTTCGGCTATCATCATTTCGCGCACGCGAACAACAGCCTCGTCAAGGGCGACTATATCGCCGGTTTCGACGGCAAGAAGATGGCGGCGGCGAACAAGAAGGATGCCGCGGGCTGATGGCCGACCCGCTCGCCACCCTTCTGACCGAGCGGCTCGGCTGCCGCTTGCCGGTGATCCAGACCGCGATGGGCTGGATCGCGACACCGGGGCTGGTGATCGCGTCGAGCGAGGCGGGCGCGTTCGGCTTCCTCGCGGGCGCGGTGATGCAGCCTGCCGAGCTCGAAGCTGCGATCCTCAGCGTCAAACAGGGCACGCGGCAGCCTTTCGGCGTCAATTTCCACATGTTCCAGCCCGGCGCGGTCGAGATCGTCGAGATCATCCTGAAGCACCGCGATCAGGTCCGCGCGGTGAGCTTCGGGCGCGGCCCCGATGCGAAGATGATCGGCCGCTTCAAGGACGCAGGCATCCTTTGCGTGCCGACCGTCGGCGCGGTCAAGCATGCGCAGAAGATGGTGCAATTGGGCGTCGACATGGTCACGGTGCAGGGCGGCGAAGGCGGCGGGCATACGGGCTCGGTCGCCTCGACGATCCTGCTGCCGCAGGTGCTCGACGCGGTGAAGGTGCCGGTGATCGCCGCGGGCGGCTTCGGCGACGGGCGCGGGCTCGCAGCGGCGCTGGCCTTCGGCGCGGTCGGCATCGCGATGGGAACGCGCTTCCTGATGACGCGCGAAAGCCCGATCCCCGACCTCACCAAGGCGCGCTACGTCAAGGCGGGCACCGACGATATCCTCGTTTCGACCAAGGTCGACGGCCTGCCGCAGCGGATGATCAAAAACGCCCTGCTCAACCGGATCGAGCGTTCGACGGGTCTCGGCATCTGGCGCCGCGCGGTCGAGAGCGGGCTTGCGATGAAACGCCAGACCGGCGCCTCGTTCGGCGAATTGTTCAAAGCCGCGAAGGGCATGACCAGCCACGGCGGGCTGACGCTGCCGCAGGCGATGATGGCCGCCTCGGCACCGATGTTGATCCAGAAGGCGGTCGTCGAAGGTGACCCCGACCGCGGCCTGATGGCAACCGGCCTCGTCGCCGGGCGGCTCGACGATCTGCCGGGCTGCGCCGACCTGCTCGCGGGCATCGAACGCGACGCGCGCGCGCGGATCGCCGCCCTCTCCTCTTCTTCGACAACAGGGGTCTGACCCATGCCGATCCATAGTGAGATCAAGGACCGCATCGCCGAGATCGTCTTCGACGTCCCGCCGGTCAACGCGTTCGACAGCGCGACGTGGAACAGCCTGCCCGCGATCATCCGCGACGCCGGCAGCAATCCCGAGGTCAACGTCGTGCTCATCCGAGCTGCCGAAAGCGCGCGCGGCTTCTGCGGCGGCGTCGATATCAAGGAAATGCAGGCGCATCCCGACCGTATCACCTTGCTCAACCGTGGCAATTATCTGACCTTCAAGGCGGTACGCGACTGCGAGGTGCCGGTGGTCGTCGCGGTGCATAAATTCGTGATCGGCGGCGGCATCGGCATCTGCGGCGCGAGCGACACAATCATTGCCGCCGACGACGCCTATTTCTCGCTGCCCGAGGTCGATCGCGGGGCGATGGGCGGCGCATCGCACCTCTCGCGCATGCTGCCGCTGCACAAGGTGCGCGCGGCCTTCTTCACCGGCGGCAATATTCCCGTCGAGGAGGCGTATCGGCTCGGCGCGGTCGAGAAAGTCGTGCCACGCGAAAAGCTCGTCGAAGAGGCACGCGCCTTCGCGAGCGTCATCGCGGGCAAGTCGCGCAAGGCACTGGTGATCGCGAAGGAAGCGCTGAACGGGCTCGAAGCACGCGACGTCGACCGCGGCTATCGCTGGGAACAGGGCTTCACGCTCGAAATGTACATGCACGAAGACAGCCAGAAATCGCGCGATGCCTTTGTCGAGACGGGCAAGGCGGCCGAATTCTGATGCACCTCGCCTATACCTCCGAACAACAGGCCTTCCGCGCTGAAGTGCGCGCGTGGATGGAAGCGAATGTCCCCAAGAAGCCGCTGGTCACGCTCGAGCGCGAGGACGGCTATCATCAGCACGTCGAATGGGAGCGCAAGCTCGCGAGCGGCAACTGGGGGATGGTGACGTGGCCCGAAGCCTATGGCGGACGCGGGCTCGACCTGATCCAGTGGCTGATCTTCGAGGAAGAATATTACCGCGCCGGGGCGCCCCTGCGCGTCAACCAGAACGGCATCTTCCTGCTCGGCCCGACGGTGATGGAGTTCGGCACCGACGAACAGAAAGCACGCTTCCTCACGCCGATGGCAAAGGGCGAACTGATCTGGGCGCAGGCCTGGTCCGAGCCAAACGCCGGGTCGGACATGGCGGCGATCACGTCGAAGGCGATCCGCGACGGCGACCATTATGTCATCAGCGGGCAAAAGACCTGGTCGAGCCGCGCAAGCTTTGCCGACTGGGGCTTCGGCCTGTTCCGCACCGATCCGGACTCGAAGCGCCACAAGGGGTTGAGCTTCATCCTCTTCGACCTCAACGCCCCCGGCGTCACGCGCCGCCCGATCCGCCAGCTTCACGGCGATCCGGGCTTTGCCGAGCTGTTCTTCGATGAGGTACGCGTGCCGGTCGCAAACCGCATCGCGGGCGAAGGCGAAGGCTGGAACGTCGCGATGGCGACCGCGGGCTTCGAACGCGGGTTGATGCTGCGTTCGCCCGCGCGCTTTCAGGCGGCCGCCGAACGCCTCGTCGCGTTGTTCCGCAAGCATGAGGCCGCCGCCGCGCCCGCCGCGCGCGAGCAGGTGATGCAGGCGTGGATGGACGCGCAAGCCTATGCCTACAATACCTATGCCGTCGCTTCGAAGATCATGGCGGGCGGGCATATCGGCGCCGAAGCGAGCCTCAACAAGATATTCTGGTCCGAACTCGACCGCGCCGCGCACCGCACCGCGATGCAGCTTCTCGGCGCTTCGGCCGAGCTGCGGCACTTCGACGGTGGCGCGCTCAACACATGGCTCGAAGGCTATATCTTCTCACTCTCGGGCCCGATCTACGCCGGGTCGAACGAGATCCAGCGCAACATCATCGCCGAGCGCCTGCTCGGCCTGCCGAGGTAAGCCGCGATGGATTTCACGATCACTGAAGATCAGGCGGTGCTGACGCAGGGCGTGCGCGACTATCTGGCGGGCGTTCACGCGCCCGAGCTGCTCCGCGCGCTCGACGCAAGCGACAGCCGCCGGTCGGCCGATGTCTGGCAGGGCCTTGTCGAAATGGGCCTGCCAGGCCTGCTCGTTCCCGAGGCGGAAGGCGGACTCGGCCTGTCGTTGCTCGACGGCGTGCTGATCGCCGCCGAACTCGGCCGCGCCGGGGTCGCCGAACCGCTCGCCGACACCGCGCTCATCGCCGCGCCTTTGCTCGGCAAGGCGGGCAATCAGGATGCACTGCTCGCGGCAATTGCCACCGGCGAGGCGAAAATCGCGCTCCAGCATCCGGTCAATCCGTGGGTCGCCGATCTCAATGGCGCGAGCCATGTCCTGTCGGTCAAGGACGGCGCGCTGCTGCTCGCCGAAAACAATGGCCGCGCCGATCTTCTCGAAAGCGTCGATCCCCTCCGCCGCCTCTATGCGCCGGTGGCAGCCGAAGGCACTGAAGTGGGCTCGGCCGATGCGCTGCTCGACCATGCCGCGCTGATTGACGCCGCGCAGCTGGTCGGCGTCGCCGACGCGATGCTCGAACAGGCGACCGACTATGCGAAAAACCGCAGCCAGTTCGGCCAGCCGATCGGCAGCTTTCAGGCGGTCAAGCATCACCTCGCGACCGCGGTCGTCAAGATCGAGTTCGCCAAGCCCGTAATCCAGCGAGCCGCGGTGGCGCTAGCCGAAGGATCGGCCAGCGCGCCGGTGCATGTGAGCCATGCGAAGCTTGCCGCCGCCGACGCCGCGTGGGCGATGAGCGAGACCGCGATCCAGACGCACGGCGCGATGGGCTATACCTATGAAGTCGACCTGCATTTCTGGATGAAACGCGCCTGGGCGCTGTCCGGGGCATGGGGCGACCGCGCCTTCCACCTCGCGCGCATCGACGCCGCCGTCATCGGCGGCGCGCTGCCGATCGGCCCCGGCCACAGCTTCGCATAAGGGAAATCATCAATGGCTGAAGCCTATATCATCGACGCCGTCCGCACCCCGATCGGGCGCAAGAAGGGCAGCCTCGCCGCCGTCCACCCCGCCGACCTTGCCGCGCACCCGATCACGGCGCTGGTCGAGCGCACCGGGATCGATGCCAATCTGGTCGACGATGTCGTCTGGGGTTGCTGTGATACGATCGGCCCGCAGGCGGGCGACATCGGCCGCACCGCATGGCTGGTTGCGGGCCTGCCCGAGCATGTCCCCGGCACGACGATCGACCGCCAATGCGGATCGTCACAGCAGGCGGTGCATTTCGCCGCGCAGGGCGTGATGAGCGGGACGCAGGATCTGGTCGTCGCGGGCGGCAGTCAGGCGATGAACGCCATTCCTATCTCGGCCGCCATGTATGCTGGGCAAGCCTATGGCTTCGACAGTCCCTTCGTCGGCGCGAAGGGATGGGACGCGCGTTACGGCACCGAGGAGATCAACCAGATCAAGTCGGCCGAGATGATCGCCAATAAGTGGCAGATCAGCAGAGAGGCGATGGAAGAATTCGCGACAGAATCGCATCGCCGCGCGCAGGCCGCGATCGACAATGGCTGGTTCAAGGGCGAAATCGCCCCCTTCGAAGGACTCGAACAGGACGAAACCGTCCGCCCGCAGACGACCCCCGAAGGGCTCGCGACGCTGAAGACCGTCAACGAGGGCGGCGTCATTACCGCCGGCATTGCCAGCCAGAATTGCGACGGCGCGGCCGCGCTGCTGATCGCGAGCGAGGCGGCGGTGAAGGCGCATGGGGTGAAGCCCCGCGCGCGCATCCACCATTTGTCGGTTCGCGCCGACAATCCGGTGTGGATGCTCACCGGCCCGATCCCCGCAACGAAATATGCGCTTGAAAAGGCGGGCATGTCGGTGGGCGACATCGACCTGTTCGAATGCAACGAAGCGTTCGCGAGCATTCCAATGGCGTGGATGCAGGAACTCGGCGTCCCCCATGAAAAGGTCAACGTGCAGGGCGGCGCGATCGCGCTCGGCCATCCGATCGGCGCCACCGGCGCACGCCTCATGACCACCTTGCTCGGCGCGCTCGAACGCACCGGCGGCCGCTACGGCCTCCAGACCATGTGCGAAGGCGGCGGCCAGGCCAACGTCACCATCATCGAAAGGCTGTAAGACTAATGGGTATCTGCGACGGACGGACCGTCATCATCACCGGCGCAGCGCGCGGACTCGGACGATCCTATGCGCTCGCCTTCGCCGCCGAGGGCGCCAATGTCGTCGTCAACGATATCGGCACCAGCCTGTCGGGCGAAGGCCGCGACACCTCGGCCGCCGCCGATCTGGTCAAGGGGATCAAGGCAGCGGGCGGCCGCGCGATCGCCAATTATGAGGACGTCACCGACTGGGATGCCGCCAAGCGCATCGTCGACGCCGCGGTCGCCGCGTTCGGCGACCTCCATGTCGTCGTCAACAATGCCGGCATCGTGCGCGACCGCATGTTCGTGTCGGCAACGCCCGAGGAATGGGATGCGACGATGCACGTTCATCTGCGCGGGCATTTCTGCGTCAGCCGCCACGCGGTCGATTATTGGCGCGGCCAGCAAAAGGCGGGCAAGCCGGTCGACGCGCGTATCATCAACACGACGAGCGGCGCAGGGCTGCAGGGTTCGATTGCGCAAGCCGCCTATTCGACCGCCAAGGGCGGCATCGCCGCGCTGACCTTGGTGCAGGCGGCTGAGCTCGGCCGCTATGGCATCACCGCCAACGCGCTCGCCCCGGCCGCGCGCACGCGGATGACCGAACAGGCCTTTGCCGACAAGATGGCGGCGGTCGAAAGCGGCTTCGACGCCCAGGATCCCGACAATATCGCGCCGACCGTCGTCTGGCTCGGTTCCGAGGCGTCGAAGCATGTCACCGGCTGCGTGTTCGAACTCGAGGGCGGACGCATCACGCTCGAGGATGGTTGGAAGCTCGGGCCCACCGTCGACAAGCAGGCAAAATGGGCTCCCGCCGAAGTCGGCGAGGCGGTCGCAGAATTGCTCGCGGAGCGCAGCGAACCACGCAGGGTCTGGGGCAGCTAGATGCATTTCGCCTTTACCGACGAACAGGCGATGATCGCCGAAACGGCAAAGGCCTTCTTTGCCGCCAACGCCACGAGCGAGCGCACGCGCGCCGCGATGGCACGCACCGGCATCGACGACGCACTGTGGCAGGGTTTCGCCGGCGACTTGGGTCTCGCCGGGGTCGCGATCCCGGAGGATCAGGGCGGGGTCGGTCTTGGCATGGTCGAACTCGCCATTCTCGCCGAGGAAGCGGGACGACATGTCGCGACGCTGCCTCTGCTCGCAAGCATCGGCCTCGCCATTCCCGCGACCCTGGCAGGAGGCCGCACCGACCAGACGGCGCGCCTGCTTCCCTCTCTCGCCTCGGGCGAGCTGGTGGCAAGCTTTGCCCAAGCCGCGCCCGGCACGACGTGGAACGACCGGACGCTGACCGGAGCCGCACTCCATGTTCCGCACGGCGCGAGTGCAGGGCTGTTCATCGTTGCGGTGGGCAGCGACGCATTCCTCGTCAAGCGCTCCGCGCCCGGCCTTTCCGTGGCGCCGCTCACCAGTCTCGACCAGACGCGCCCCTATGCCCGGCTCGATTTTGGCGGGGTCGCCGCCGAACCGCTCGCCGACCCGGCGGCGGCGATCGCCACCGCGCATCGCACCGGCGCGCTCGTCATCGCCGCCGACGCGCTCGGCGGCGCGCAGGCGTGCCTCGACCGCACCGTCGCTTATGCGAAGGAACGCATCCAGTTCGGGCGCACGATCGGCAGCTTTCAGGCGATCAAGCATCGTCTCGCCGACATGATGGTCGCAATCGAGCAGGCGCGCTCGGCGGTCTATTGGGCGGCGTGCGCGATCGAAGAGGGATCGGACGAAGCGCAATTCGCTGTCCATGCCGCCAAGGCCTTCGCCTGCGACACGTACAGCCATGCGGCGGGCGAGATGATCCAGCTCCACGGCGGCATCGGCTTCACCTGGGAACATGACGCCCATCTCTATTTCAAGCGTGCACGCAGCAACGCGAGCCTGCTCGGCACGCCCGACTGGCACCGCGAGCAGGTCGCGCAGCGCATCGGATTGGACGAAGCCGCATGAAGCTCGGGTTTAGCCAGCAGGAAGAAGCCTTCCGCGCCGAGGCCGCCGCATGGCTGTCGGCCGAACTGAATGGCCCCTTTACCGATGTGCGCGGCATCACGAGCCTGGTCGAAATGCCCGAGCGGCGCCGCGACTGGGAAAAGCGGCTGGGCGAGGCAGGCTGGAGCTGCGTCGGCTGGCCCAGGGAATATGGCGGTCGCGACGCGACGCTCGCCGAGCAGGTGATCTTTGCCGAGGAATATGCACGCGCCGGGGCGCCGCCGCGGCTCAACCATATCGGCATCGAACTTGCCGGCCCGACGATCCTCGCCTTTGGCACCGACGAACAGAAGGCGCGCTTCCTCCCCGCAATCGCGCGCGGCGAGGAAATCTGGTGCCAGGGCTATTCCGAACCCGGCGCGGGTTCCGACCTTGCCAACGTCCGCACCCGCGCATGGCACGAGGGCGACGTGTGGGTGATCGAAGGGCAGAAGGTCTGGACCAGCCTCGCGCAATTTTCCGACTGGATCTTCGTCATCGCGCGCAGCGAGGAAGGATCGAAGGGACCAAAGGGCCTTTCCTTCCTGCTCGTCCCCGTCGACCAGCCCGGCGTCACGATCCGCCCGATCCACCAGATCACCGGCGAAGCCGAGTTCAACGAGACCTTTTTCGACGGCGCACGGACCGAATCCGCCAATATCCTCGGGGCACCCGGCGACGGTTGGAAGGTCGCAATGGCCCTTCTCGGTTTCGAGCGCGGCGTCTCGACGCTCGCGCAGCAGATGGGATTCCGCAATGAACTCGATGCGGTAATCGCCGCGGCGCGCGCCAATGGCGAGGCGAAGAATCCGCTGATCCGCCAGCGCATCGCCAAAGCCGAAATCGGCCTCCGGCTGATGCGCTATGGCGCGCTCCGCATGTTGACCGATGCCGAGGGCGGCAAGCTCAGCCCGTCGGCGCTCACCTACAAGATCCAGTGGGCCACCTGGCGCCGCGACCTTGGCGAGCTTGCCATGGACGTGCTCGGTCAGGCGGGCGAGACCGTCGCGGGGCAAGACTATGCCTTCCCCGCGCTCCCCAACCTCTATCTCTACAGCCGCGCCGACACGATTTACGGCGGCACCAACGAAATCCAGCGCAACATCATCGCCGAGCGCGCGCTCGGCCTCCCGCGCGAACCGCGCGGCGACCTCAAGTAAAGGAACCGACCGTGGCACGACCAGCCCCCGACTATCCCACGCCAACCGGCTTGCTCAAGGGCAAGACCGTGCTGATCACCGCCGCCGCCGGCAGCGGTATCGGCGGCGCGGTCGCGCAACGCGCGGCCGAGGAAGGCGCGACCTTGTTCCTCTCCGACATGCACGAACGCCGTCTCGGCGAAACCGCCGACCGGATCGAAGCGCTCGGCTTCACACGCCCCGGCGCGCGCGTTTGCGACGTCACCAACGAGGATCAGGTGCACGCGCTGGTTTCCGGCGCGATCGCCGCGATGGGGCATGTCGATGTGCTGATCAACAACGCCGGACTCGGCGGCGCGGCGCCGGTGGTCGAGATGACCGACGACCAGTGGCACAAAGTACTCGATGTTACGCTGACCAGCGTCTTTCGCATGACGCGCGCGATCCTGCCGCACATGTACGAACGCCAGAAGGGCGCGATCGTCAACAATGCCTCGGTCCTCGGCTGGCGCGCGCAGAAACTGCAGGCGCATTATGCCGCGGCCAAGGCTGGCGTGATGGCCTTCACACGCTGCTCGGCGCTCGAGGCGGCAGAGCATGGCGTCCGTATCAACGCGGTGTCGCCCAGCCTCGCGATGCACGCCTCGCTGTCCAAGGTCACCCCGCCGGGCCTGCTCGAGGAGCTGACCGAGAAGGAGGCCTTCGGCCGCTATGCCGAGCCGTGGGAGGTTGCGAATGTGATGCTGTTCCTCGCAAGCGACCTGTCCTCCTATATGGCCGGCGAAGTCGTGTCGGTGTCGAGCCAGCAGGCATGAGCACGCGCATCTTCGATACCCCGACCGCGCTGCTCGCCGCGGTCGGCGAGCGCTTCGGACCGACCGCGTGGGTCGGAATCGAGCAGGATCGCATCGACCTGTTCGCAAAAGCCACCGACGATCACCAATGGATTCATGTCGATCCCGAACGCGCCAAGGATGGTCCGTTCGGCGGCACGATCGCGCACGGCTATCTCACGATGAGCCTCGTCAACCGCTTCCTGCCTGAACTGGTCGAAGTGCGGGGCGTTTCGATGGGGATCAATATCGGCACCGACAATCTGCGCTTCCTCAATCCCGTCCGCGCAGGCAGCCGGATCAGGGGTGTGGGCGAACTGGTCAAGGCCGAGGAAGCAAAGGGCGGCGTCCAGGCGGTGGTCCGGGTGACGGTCGAGATCGAGGGCGCCGAGAAGCCGGCATGTGTCGTCGATACGATCAGCCGGTTCTATCCCAAGAACTGATTCCAGTGGCCATTTCCATAGGGGGAGCGGAGGGCGTCGCCCCCGCGCAGGCCGTCCAAAGGTCAGGAAAGGTCAGCCTTGTGCAGCCGCCGATTAGCCCACCGGGCGGATAGGCCGCGCGCGGTTTCTGAGCGCATCCCTGCGCCGGGCTGCAAGCGCTGTTGTCCACATATTGAAAGAGCTGAGATGAAGGCTGGCACAGCCGCGTGATGTAGGACAGCGTTTTTTTAGATGTCCGATAAGGGGTGGGAAGCGGACCGGCGGCTATCCGGAGGTATGTTCAGAAAACGGCCATTTTCGACTATTTGTAGATTTCCCTCGTTCTACGCATCGGCACAAGGATCAGTTTCCACCAGAACGCGGCAGAACAGGCCCCGCCAATTGCTGCGGCTATGACGACGAATAGAGCCCCTTTGTCTGCCCCATTGGAAAATTGCGAAGAGGGTTGCAATGCAGTGGAGATCGTCAGCGCTGACAAGAGAAGTATCTCGGCCGCCACAATGCTCACGAAAAGAGATCGCTTTGCCCCCGCTTGCTTCAATTTTGTGAGCCATTTCAGCTTAGGCCACTCGACGAACAGGCCAAGCAAAACGGCGCATACAGTCGCCACAATGCTACCAAAGAACCAGACTACGCCGACGAATGCTATAACCCCGCCACTGTTTCTAATTGAGTGTTCGGCCAGCATGAAAAATGCTGCACTGCCAACGGCGAGCAGAAAAGGTGAGATCACTCCTGTGAGGATGATCGCCATTACCGCTCGCCAGAAAAATGCGCTTCGGCTCATTAGCTGGACCATTGCTTAACTTCTACACTCAAAGGGATGTCGTTTCTTAATTCCTCAATGGATAATCCAAGATTCCCGCCATTGGGTTAACCCGTCTGAAAAACGCTGGTTTCCAAGACACAATTCGCCAACAGGTCGTAAAATCACGCGCTGCGGTGCTCCGGTCTCAAAACTCGTCCCGCAATCTATGTCTGTAACTAGGGTGTCGATCTTGCGGAACCAACGGCAACAATGGGGTCGAAACCGGTCACTCCCTGAGCAGGAATTTCTGTACCTTGCCCGCCGCGTTCACCGGCAGCGTATCGACGATCACGATCTGACGCGGCACTTTGTAATTCGCCATATTGTCGCGGCACCAGGCGACGATCTCCTCGGGCGTCGCGCTCGCGCCGGGGCGAAGGACGATATAGGCTTTGGGCACCTCGCCCAGCCGTTCGTCAGCAATCCCGATCACCGCCGATTGCAGCACCGCGGGGTGTGCAGCGAGCAGGCCTTCGATCTCGGCGGGGTAGGCGTTGAAGCCGCCGACGATGAAGATGTCCTTTGCGCGGTCGGTAATCCTTATATTGCCGCGTGCATCGCGCACGGCGATATCGCCGGTGCTGAGCCAGCCGTCGGCATCGATCGCGGCCGCGGTCGCCGCGGGGTCGTTGAAATAGCCGCGCATCACATTGGGTCCGCGTACCAGCAATTCGCCCGCCTCGCCCGCCGCGACGTCGTGGCCGTCGCGGCCGACGAGCCGGACCTCGATTCCCGCGAGCGGGCGCCCCGCGGTGTTCGCGACCGTTTCCGCGTTGTCGTCGGCGCTGCACATCGTCACGACGCCGCATGTCTCGGTGAGGCCGTAGGCGGTAAGCACGACGTCGATGCCGAGCTTGCCGCGCATCTCCTCGATCAGCGTCACCGGGACCGACGCCGCGCCGGTGATCGAAACGCGCAGCGAGGAGAGGTCATGGTCGCGCCAGGGTCCGGCGAGCAGGCTCTGGAAGATCGTCGGCGGGCCGGGCAGCAGCGTCACGCGTTCGGCCTCGATCCGCTTCAACACCTGTTGGGCGTCGAACACCGCGTGCGGCAGCACGGTCGCGCCGTGCAACAGCGCGACGAGCCAGCCCGCCTTGTAACCGAAGCTGTGGAAGAAGGGGTTGATGATCAGGAAAACATCGTCGGGGCCGTAGCCAAGCCCGCCGCCATAAGCGCGGTAGAGCCGGACATTCTGGCCGTGTGTCGTGACCGCACCCTTGGGATTGCCCGTCGTCCCCGAGGTGAAGAGGATATCGCTGACATCGTCTTCGCCGAGCGCGTCGAGCCGTTCGGCGACCGCCGCCTTGGCGACCTCTGCCCCGCGGCGCAGAAATTCGCGCCAGGAGACGCCGGCGCCCTCGCCTGCGAGGAGCACGACCCCGACGAGGTCGGGCAAATCCTCGCCAGCGATCAGCGCCGGGTAATCGGTGCCGAGAAAATCACCGACGGTCAGCAACAGCTTCGCGCCGCTCGCACGCAGGATATAGCCCGCCTCGCGTCCCTTGAGCCTTGTGTTGAGCGGCACGATCGCCGCGCCCGCGGCCTGCGCGCCGAGCGCCGCGACGATCCACTCGGCCGAGTTCGGGGCCCAGATCGCGACGCGGTCGCCGGGCAGCATGCCGGCGGCGAGGAAGGCCGCCGCGCTCGCGCGCACCAGGTCCGGCAGGTCGCGATAGGCGATTTCGCTCCCGTCCTCGCCGCGGATTGCGACGCGATTGCCATGCGCGATCGCGGACGCAAGGATCATGTGCGGGATCGTCATATTCGCTTCGGACACGGCCATCGTCTCTCCGTTCGCGCGCGCGTCGCGCACGTCCATTTTCTCCTTCGCCCCGGTGACGCGGCACACCGCGCGCCACAACCCCTATTCGGGGGCTCCGGCATCATGTTGCCGCGGCGAGGCCGAGGCCTATAGAGGAGCAGGAGGAAATCGAGTCGCCATGCCCAGCTATACGCCTGTTGCCGACGTCGACGAGCTGGTGACGCTGATCTATCGCGGCCCGCTTGAAGAAACGCCATGGCAAGGCTTCCTCGAGGCGCTGAGCCGCCGGATGCAGCGCCAGAGCGCCGCGATCACCTTGCGGCTCAGCCGCCCCGGCATGCCGCCCTTCATCATCTGGGCACCGCCGCTGCCGATCGCCGAGCAGGAAGCGCGCCGCATCCACCGCATCCACGCCGAACTCGGCGACCTCGACCCGCTGCGCAACGCGCTCGCGCGGCCGGGGGACATCTACCGGCTGAGCGAGATCGTCTCGGCCGAAGACCTCCACGCCAGCCGCTTCTATGCCGAAATCCTGCACCCCTATGGCATCGAATATCAGCTCGGCATGTATATTTCCGAACCCGGAGGATGGGAGGGGAATGTCGGGCTGACCGACGGCCCCGGCGGTGAGGATTTTACGGACGACGACAAGGCGATGCTGATCAAGCTGCGCCCGCATCTCGAACTTTCGCTCGCGCTCTTTGCCCGGCTGCGGCGCGAGGAGACCGAGGTGCAGGTGATGATCGACACGCTCGACCGGCTGACGCTCTGTACCTTCATCCTCGACGGCGCGGGGCGCATCCTGCGCAGCAACAGCGCGGGCCGCGCGCTGGTGCGCTCGAACAAGGGGCTGCGCACCGCCAATGACCGGCTTGCGCTGACCAGCCAGACAGGCAACGCGCAGCTCCAGAAACTGATCGGCAGCGCGATCGCGGCGCATCGCGACGGCGGCAGCTTTGCCGAGGGACTTCGCGTCGAGGCCGATTTCGACGGACATCTCGGCGTTCTCGTCCGCTCGATCGAGGCGCGATCGCATTATGGCAATGAAGCGGGCCCGGCGGCGGTCGTCTATGTCTCGGGGCTCGACAACAGCCAGCCGCTCGAGGGGCTCGTCGCGCAGATCTTCGACCTGACCCCCTCCGAAGCGCAGCTTGCGGCACTTCTGGCGTCGGGGCTCAGCCTGTCCGAAGCCGCCGAAAAGCTTGAGTTCACTGAAAATACGGTGCGCAGCTATTGCAAGACGATCCTCAGCAAGACCGGCGTCGGACGGCAGGCCGACCTTGTCCGCCTGATCCTGCGCAGCGTCGCAGTCTTGGGGTGACCGCACGTCCATCTAGTCCAATTGGGCGATGCGACCCTGTGCGGCGTCCTTAAGCTTCCCCGATAGCCCGCCGAGCGGGCGTGGGAGAGGAGCGAGGACAGGCCATGGCGACCAACGCGGATCCGATCGCCTTTCGCGGCGCGCTGGGTTCCTTTGCCACCGGGGTGACGATCGTCACCACGCGCGACGCGGCGGGGCTCGATTGCGGGCTGACCGCGAACAGCTTCAACTCAGTCTCGCTCGATCCGCCGATGGTGCTCTGGAGCCTCGCGCGCAGTTCGCTGAGCATGGATGCCTTTCGCAACGCCGAATATTTCGCGGTGCATATCCTTGCCGCCGATCAGGAGACGCTTTCGAACGGCTTTGCCAAGCGCGGCGCCGACAAATTCGCGGGACTGGAGACGGAACGCGGCACGGGGGATGTGCCGCTGCTCAGAGGCTGCGCGGCGCGCTTCCAGTGCCGCACCGCCTATCAATATGAGGGCGGCGACCATGTCATCTTCGTCGGCGAGGTCATCGCCTTCGACCATGACGACCGCGCGCCCCTGCTCTTCCACGGCGGCCGCTACGCGCTCGCGGCGCGCAGGGCCGCGGCACTCACCGCCAGCAACGACGTCGGGAGCGATGCGCCGGGCCGTTTCGGCGAGGATTTCATCGGCTATCTGATCGGCCGCGCGCATTTCCAGCTCTATGGCCGGATGCAGGCGAGCCTTGCGCAACATGGCCTCGACGCCACCGACCATTTCGCGCTGAGCATCCTCGGCATACAGGACGGCCGGACGGCCGTGGAGATCGCCGAGATGATCGGCTTCACCGGCGCGCGGCTGACCGACGACCGGGCGCACTCGCTCGCCGAACGCGGCATCGTCCGACGCGAAGCGCCAAGCGGGCGGTTGTGGCTGACCGCCGCCGGCCGCCGGACACTGATCGAGCTCGCGGCGGCGGCGAAGGCGGCGGAGGAAGACGCGCTCGGCGCCTTCGACGACAATGAAAAGGCGCTGCTCAAGCATCTGCTCAAACATGTCATCCACAGCACCGACCCCGGCCTGCCCGATCCCTGGGCGACGGGCGAGGCGGCCGACTGAACGGCAAAAAAGGAAACTCCATGGAAAAGGTCATCTACGCGTTGTGGGCGGATTCCGGCGAGGCTCGGGCGGATTTGAACGCGCGCCTGCTCGGCGAGGTCGCGCCGCAGCTCTCGCCGATGGTGCACGCGCTGCGGATCAACGTCCAGGATGATGCCGTGGCAACGGGCACCTCGCCGCGCATCACCTCCACCCGGCCGCAGATGGAGGCGGTCATCCAGCTGTGGCTCGACAGCGCCAACGACGCGGCGCGCGCCGGGGTCGATGCCGTCGTTGCAGAGGCGGCGCCGCGCCATGCCGCGTGGCTGGCGAGCGAATCGACGGTGCTGCCGAACCGGCTTCATCCACCCGCCCACGGCGCGCGCACCGAAGGATTTTCGCAGATCGTCTTCCTCGGCCTGCCGCCGCGGCTCGGCTGGACCGCGTGGCGCGACATATGGGAGCGCCAGCATTCGGCGGTCGCGGTCGATACGCAGGCCAATTTCGAATATGTCCAGAATCTGATCGTCCGCCCGCTGACCTGTGACGCGCCGCCCTATGTCGCGATGATCGAGGAGTGTTTTCCCGCCGCAGCGCTGCACGACGAAGCCGTCTATTTCGACGCCGTCGGCGACGCCGGCCGGCTCGCCGAACATCGGCGGCTGATGATGGAAAGCTGCGCGCGCTTCATCGATTTCGACCGGATCGACTGCATCCCGACCAGCCAGTTCGACATCCGCCGGCATGGAAGCTGACGCAAATCAGGAGACGAACATGGCCCATGACGGCGACGACTTGACCTGGACCGACCCCGACGCGATCGTGCGATCGGACCGCATCGAGATCGATGCGCCCGCTGCGCTCGTCTGGGATATTCTGACCGACCTGCCGCGCTACGGCGAATGGAACCCCTTTTGCATCGCGGCCGAATCGACGCTCGAAATGGGCGCCCCCGTCCATATGACGCTCAAAAGCTATATCGAGGAGGGCGTAACCTTTCCCAATTGCGAATATATCTGCGCCTTCGAGCCGGAACGCCTGCTGTCGTGGGCGCTGCCACACGACGACGCCTGGCCCTATCCCGCGCGGCGCGACCAGATCATCGAACCGCTGGGCGATGAACGATGCGCCTATCATTCGACCGATGCGTTTCTGGGGCCGAACGGCATCCATGTCATGCGCTTCGCCGGGCCGTGGGTGAAGCGTGCTTTCGACGACACCGCGCGGGCGCTCAAGACCCGCGCCGAGGCGATGCAAGCGGCTTCATAAAGTCGCGGTCAGCGGTCGCTCTGGGGTAGGGAGCTACCACCCGCCATTTTCGTCATCCCGGCGGAGGCCGGAATCTCGCCGGCGCGCTATTCCGTTAGGTAGAGATCCCGGCCTTCGCCGGGATGTCGATGAAAGAAGGGTCCGCCGACGTCCGCAATCGATCGTTTCCGGACAACCAGCTACTTCGGGTAGCGTGCGTTCATGACATCCCAACTTAACCGGACGAGTTGCTCGAGGATGTCCAGGTCCACATCGGTGAGCTTGTTGATGTAGAGGCAGGATTTGCCGGTCTTGTGCCTGCCGAGCCGCGCAAACAGCGCATCGGCCTCATCCTGCCGGTCGCTGTAATGGCCCATCAGATAGAGCGTCATTGCGGCCTTGCGGGGGCTGAACCCGGCACGGCACATCGTTCCCGACCGACCGCTGTCATAGACATAATCATAGCTGCCATAGCCGATGATCGATGGTCCCCACATCCTGGGTTCGAGGCCGGTCACGCGGCGGTGAATCGCGTCGATGACCTCGGCTTCTTCGCGGCGCCGCACATCGGGGACGGCCGCGATAAAATCGGCGGCATCGACTTCGGTAGCCTTGGTCTTGATTTCGGTCTTGCCCATGCCCGGTCCTCCCGAACCAGAAAATAGCGGCCCCCAGCGGCAAATCCAGCCGGACGTTGCGCTCCGCGCTCATCGCAAAATAGCTTCTGTCCTACAAAATCGCACGATACCAGCGGGGCCCCGTGCGGCGCGAAACTGTATCCTTTGTCGCTTTAAGCGCGGCGACGGGGCGCGTGGACGGCGGGCCGGAGAGCGAAACGCGGGTGAAGTTCGGCGGATTCCCGCGGCCTTTCCGAAGAGCCGCCAACGCATTTGTCGCGTCCTATGCGGTTGCGCCTTCGGCGACGCCCTGCTAGCCGCGCCCGCGTCTTCCCTCGCCAAAGGTGTATCCATGTCCGAGTCCTTCAAGCGCGTCGTCCTCGCCTATTCGGGCGGCCTCGATACCAGCGTCATCCTGAAGTGGCTGCAGGTCACCTATGGCTGCGAAGTCGTGACCTTCACTGCCGATCTCGGACAGGGCGAGGAACTTGAGCCCGCGCGCGCCAAGGCCGAACTGATGGGGATCAAGCCCGAGCACATCTATATCGACGACCTGCGCGAAGAGTTCGTCCGCGATTTCGTGTTCCCGATGATGCGCGCGAACGCACGTTACGAGGGCGATTACCTGCTCGGTACCTCGATCGCGCGCCCGCTCATCTCGAAGCGGCTCGTCGAGATCGCCCGGGAAACCGGCGCCGACGCGGTTGCGCACGGCGCGACGGGCAAGGGCAACGACCAGGTGCGTTTCGAACTCTCCTGCTATGCGCTCAATCCCGACATCAAGGTGATTGCGCCGTGGCGCGAATGGGACCTGACCAGCCGGACCGCGCTGATCGACTTCGCCGAAAAGAACCAGATTCCGGTGCCGAAGGACAAGCGCGGCGAAAGCCCGTTTTCGACCGACGCGAACCTGCTGCACACCTCGTCGGAGGGCAAGGTGCTCGAAAATCCGTGGGATGAAACCCCCGACTATGTCTATTCGCGCACGGTCAATCCCGAGGATGCGCCCGATACGCCCGAATATATCGAGATCGATTTCGAGAAGGGCGACGGCGTCGCGCTGAACGGACAGGCGATGTCGCCCGCGACCTTGCTCGCCGCATTGAACGACCTCGGCCGCAAACATGGCATCGGCCGGCTTGACCTCGTCGAGAATCGCTTCGTCGGCATGAAGTCGCGCGGCATGTACGAAACGCCCGGCGGCGAAATCTACGCACGCGCCCATCGCGGCATCGAAAGCATCACGCTCGATCGTGGCGCGGCACACCTGAAAGACGAGCTGATGCCGAAATATGCCGAGCTCATCTACAATGGCTTCTGGTTCGCGCCCGAGCGCGAGATGCTGCAGGCGGCGATCGACCATAGCCAGGACAAGGTGAGCGGCACGGTGCGACTGAAGCTGTACAAGGGCAATGCGAGCGTCGTCGGCCGCAAGTCGCCCAACAGCCTTTACAGCGAACGTCATGTGACTTTCGAGGACGATGCCGGCGCCTATGACCAGAAGGACGCGGCGGGCTTCATCAAGCTGAACGCGCTGCGACTGAAGCTGCTCGCCAAGCGCGATCGCTGACCGAGTCGGCGCCTTGCGGCGCCGGCTCCAATCATTTTAAGGGCTTGGCTACCATTCGGTTCGCCGCGCCGCGCTGCATCGCCGTGCCGAGCGGTTGGAAATGCGCGCCCCACCGTCGCCGCCTTTACCACCTTCGCCGGGACAGCGGTGCCGCAATGCGGTATTTTGTTCCCTGGATTTCGACAGGATGATCGGAACCATCCGGGAGAGGCCGCACTCGGTCACAAGGTGGTTTATGGAAAACACGACGCCGATCGATCCGGCCGTCTATGAATGGCGGCCCTGTTCGATCCTGCTGCCGCAGATAGCGCTGAAGACGACGCGCTTCGGGACACGGCTCAGCCTGCTTTGGCCCGGGCGCTATATGGTGCGCCAATCGCGCAGCATGGGGCGCCGCATTTACCGCAGCTATTCGGCCTGAAGAGAAGCGACGGGACAAAAGCGGCATAGGCGGTCTATCCGCCGGGAAGCGCGAAGCCGAAATGAAGGCTTAGCAGCGCGCCACGACTGCGCTAAGGCGCGAATCGTGACCGCGACCCGATTTTTCTCCGACAACGCTGCGACGGTGCATCCTCTGGTGATGGAAGCGTTGGCGGCCGCCAATCATGTCGACACCGCCTATGATGGCGACGCGCTCAGCCAGTCGCTCGATGCCGCCTTTTCCGACCTGTTCGAAACGACGTGCGAAGTCGTGTGGATCCCGACCGGCACCGCGGCGAACAGCATCATTCTGGCGCATTTCGTGCGGCCCTGGCAGGGCATTCTCTGTTACGAGGAAGCCCATATCGAAGTCGACGAATGCGGGGCGCCGACCTTCTATTCGGGCGGTGCGAAATTGATGACCGTGCCGGGGCGCGGTGCAAAGATCGACACCGAAGCGCTGAAGGCGCGTATCGCCGGAATCCGCAAGGATGTGCACCAGGTGCAGCCCGCCGCGATCAGCATCACCAACGCGACGGAATATGGCCTTGCTTGGCGCGCGGCGGAAATCGGCGAGATCAGCGAAATTGCCCGGAGCAGCGGCATGAAGCTGCACATGGACGGCGCGCGCTTCGCCAACGCTGTCGCCTATCTCGACTGCGCGCCGGCCGAAGTCACCTGGCGCGCCGGGGTCGATGCGCTGTCGTTCGGTTTCACCAAGAATGGCGCGATGATGGCCGAAGCGATCGTCTTTTTCGGCGGCAGCGGTGGCCCGGGCGTTCGCGAACTCAAGAAACGCGGCGGCCACCTGCTCAGCAAGGGACGCTTTGTAGCAGCGCAGATCCGGGCAATGCTGAAGGACGATCTGTGGCTGGCGAATGCCCGCGCGGCCAACGCCGGCGCCGCCAAGCTCGCGGCTGCGTGCGGCAGCCGCTTGATGTATCCCGTCGAGGCGAACGAGCTGTTCGTACGGCTCACCGCCGCAGAGGCGGCAAAGCTGCGCGCGGCCGGGTTCGACTTCTATGACTGGGGCGAGGGGGCGGCACGGCTGGTCGTCAGCTGGGACCAGGATGCACAGGCGGTCGCGCCGCTTGCGGCCGCGATCGGCTCGCTATGACCAGCGAGCAGCCGACGCTGCTCAGCCCGCGTATCTTGCTGCCTTTTGCGCTGGTGACGCTGATCTGGGGTTCGACGTGGATCGTCATCAAGGGGCAGCTTGGTATCGTACCCCCAAGCTGGTCGGTGACCTATCGCTTTGCGGTGGCTGCGATCGCCATGTTCGCATTTGCGATGGTACGCCGCGAACATCTGCTGCTCGATTTCCGCGCGATGGCGTTCGCGGCGGTGCTCGGCGTGGCGCAATTCACCTTCAACTTCAATTTCGTCTATCGCGCCGAGCAGCATATCACTTCGGGGCTCGTCGCGGTGCTGTTCGCGCTGCTGATCGTCCCCAATACGCTGCTTGGCCGCGCGTTCCTCAAGACGCGCCTCGAGCGCCGCTTTCTGGTCGGTGCGGGGATTGCGATCGTCGGCGTCGGGCTGATGATCCTTCACGAATATCGCGTCGCCTCGGTTGGGGCGGACGAGGTCCTGCTCGGCACCGCGCTGACGCTTGCCGGCGTGCTGAGCGCCTCGACGGCGAATATCATGCAGGGAACGCGCATGGCGCGCTCGCAGTCGATGGTGGTGATGATCGCGTGGGCGATGCTGTTCGGCGCGATCGCCGACGGTAGCTATGCGTGGGTGACGACGGGCCCGCCGGCGATCGAGCCGACCGCCGCCTATGTCGGCGGGGTCCTGTATCTGGGCATCGTCGCGAGCGCGGTGACCTTTCCGCTCTATTTTAACGTCATTCGCGCGGTTGGGCCGGGGCAGGCAGCCTGGTCAAGCGTGCTGATCCCGATCATCGCGATGGGCTTTTCGACCGCGTTCGAAAATTATCGTTGGGCGGCGTTGTCGATCGCGGGCGGGGTCGTGGCGTTGATCGGGCTCGGAATCGCGGTCGCGCGGCGGCCCGAGCGGCCATCGGTCAGCGGCAACAGCGTTTCGATGCCGGTGCAGCCCGAAGACCAGTTGCCATAACTGTATTGCCGTAATAATACGGTGACATGAGAATATTCGCCAGCACGCTCTTGCTTCTCGCCGCGATTCCGGGCGCTCCGGCGTTGGCCCAAACAACCTGCCAGCCCGGCGCTTATGCCGCCCCCGACGGCGATTTCGTCGTTCTCGTCAAGTTGCCGACAATTCCCGCGCCCGGACTGCGCTACCTGTTTCGTGACGGCCGCCGGGGCGCCACCTCCGACGCGAACGCACCGCTGGCCTGCAATGCCGATGGCGTGACGGTGAAAGGCGTGGCGTGGCAACCTGTCGCGTTCCGCGAGACGCCGGCCAATTTCGACAGCGCGGGAACGCGGATGACCGGGATGCTGATCGAACCGCCCGGGGTCGATCCGGCGCGCCCGCTGGTGGTGATGGTCCACGGTTCGGAGCGCAATTCGCCGATCGGGGGGCTTTACGGCTATGCGATGGCGGCGCAGGGCATTTCGGTTTTCGTCTACGACAAGCGCGGCACGGGCGCGTCCGACGGCGAATATACGCAAAATTTCGAACTGCTCGGCGCCGATGCGGCGAAAGCGCTCGACACCGCCCGCGGCATGGCGGCGGGTCGCTTTGGTCGTGCTGGCTTCTTCGGTGGCAGCCAGGGCGGCTGGGTCGCGCCGCTTGCCGCGACGCGCACGAAGGCCGATTTCGTCGCGATCGGCTTTGGCCTTGTCGCCTCGCCGATCGAGGAAGACCGCGAACAGATGGTATCAGAAGTTCGCGCGGCGGGGCTGGGCAAGGATGCCGAAGCGCTGGTCACCCGCCTGTCGCAGGCGACGACGGGCCTGCTGCTGTCCGATTTTCGCACCGGCTATGACGCGCTCGACGCCGTGCGACGCGAGATGACGGGCCAGCCGTGGGCAGCAAAGATCGAGGGCGAATATAGCGGCGCGATCGCGCGCATGCCGAACGAGGAACTCCGGCGGGTCGGCCGCGCCCGCTTCGACAATCTGGAACTGATCTGGGACTATGACGCCGTGGCGGCGTTGAAGAAGCTAGATGCGCCGCTGCTCTGGGTGCTTGCGGGCGAGGATCGCGAGGCGCCGATCGAAACGACACGCGGCGCGCTGCTCGGGCTGGTGAAGAACGGCAAGCCTTTCGAAGTATATCTGTTCCCCGACACCGATCACGGCATGTTCGAATATACGACCAACGCAGACGGATCACGCAGCGCAACGCGTATCACCGACGGTTATCTCAAGCTGCTCGGCGACTGGATCAAGGGTGACGCACGCGGACCTTATGGCCGTTCGGAGAAGCTTACCCCGCGCTGATCCGTTCGATGTCGGCGCCGACGGCCTGCAGCTTTTCCTCGAGCCGTTCGTAACCGCGGTCGAGGTGGTAAACGCGGTTGACCTCGGTTTGCCCCTCGGCGGCGAGGCCGGCGATGATCAGGCTCATCGATGCGCGGAGGTCGGTCGCCATCACGGGTGCGCCGACCAGATGATCGACGCCGCGCACCACCGCACTGCGGCCACGCACATCGATGTCGCAGCCCATGCGCGCGAGTTCGGGAACGTGCATGTAGCGATTCTCGAAGATGGTTTCGGTGAATAGAGATGCGCCCTTGCCAAGCGTCGCCATCGCCATGAACTGCGCCTGCATGTCGGTGGCGAAGCCCGGATAGGGTGCCGTCGACAGCGTCACGGGTTCGGCGCGGCCCGACATGGCGACGCGGATGCCGCCCTTGGTTTCCTCGACCGTCGCGCCCGCCTCGCGCAGCGCGGCGAGCGTCGCGTCCATCTCCCCCGCCTTGGCACCGACAAGTTCGACATCGCCCTCGGTTATGACCGCGGCGCAGGCGTAGCTGCCCGCCTCGATACGGTCGGCCATCACGCGATAGGTCGCGCCGTGCAGGCGATCGACGCCCTCGATCGTTAGCGTTTCGGTTCCGATCCCGTCGATATGTGCGCCCATCGCGACGAGGCAGTTGCACAGGTCGACGATCTCGGGCTCGCGCGCGGCGTTTTCGAGGACGCAGGTGCCCTTGGCGAGCACCGCCGCCATGACGGCATTTTCGGTCGCGCCAACCGACACCACGGGAAAGGTGAATTTGCCGCCGGTCAGGCGCCCGCTGGGCGCCACGGCCTTCACATATCCCGAAGCCAGCTCGATCTCGGCACCGAAGGCTTCGAGCGCTTTCAGGTGCAGGTCGATCGGACGGTTGCCGATCGCACAGCCGCCGGGCAGCGACACGGTCGCTTCGCCGGCGCGCGCGAGCAGCGGACCGAGGACGAGGATCGACGCGCGCATCTTGCGCACGATGTCATAGGGCGCGACGGTCGAGGTCAGCGTTGTCGCGCGCGCGGTCATCACGCGGCCGAAATCTTCAGGACGCGATCCTTCGATCGTCGTCGAACAGCCAAGCTGGTTGAGCAAATGCCCGAAACCGTCGACGTCGGCGAGGCGCGGCAGGTTGCGCAGCGTCAGCGGTTCGTCGGTGAGCAACGCGCAGGGCAACAGGGTGAGCGCCGCATTCTTGGCACCGCTGATCGGAATCCGGCCCTTGAGTCGCTGGCCGCCGCGAATGACGATTTGATCCATCGGCCGTCTTTAGCGCATGCGCGGGGCCGTGCAAGCGGACTAGCTATGCGGACGAAGGCGAACGATAGCCCGCATCGCCCTCGAACTGCGCCTGCGCCTCGCGCCGTCCTTTGCCCATGAAGATATAGCCGACGACGGCAAGGATCAGCAGCGCAACCCCTAGCATCGGAACTGCGTCGCGCGTCGCGACGACGAGTGCGATCCACAGGATGTTCACGATGCCCATGATCAGGAAAATCTTCTGGTTGTTGCCGGGAAAGCCATGGACTTCGCGCCCGTCGGCGGTGCGGATACCGTGGACGCCCCTCAAATCGAATGCGTTATAGACGTAGAAGCGGCCGCGCGTGCCGGGCACCAGTTCGGCAGCTATGCTGTCGGTGACGACCGCGTTGCGGATCGTCCGCGGTCCGACGCCGTCCTGTTGAAAACCAATGCTGCGAAAAATGCTCACGCCGCCGCGGGCGCGCTTGAAGTCGGCAGACTCGATGCTGCCGTCGATAATCGAAACGCTCATTTTTGGATCCCCTGCTGTGGCGCGACCCAGGGGCGGAAAAAGGCTAGCCGATCCTGTGGAAGAAGAAAAGCATCGATAAACCTTCTTCCGCGTGCCGCGCTTTGCACATGGCGTTCGGGAGGAAATTGTGAAACTATCGCGCAAAGATCGCAGGATAAGGGCGCACGGGAAGCAGGTTCAACAGGGGAGAAAAGAGCATGCGTAATCCAGTCGTCACAGCCGTCACTGCGGCTTCGCTTATCGCATCGCAAATGACGGTCCCGGCCTTCGCACAGGCGACCACCTATCCCTATCCGCCCCCGCCGACACAGCCGGGATATGATCGGGGCTATGCGGGCACGATCCGCTGTGAATCCAATGGCAATCGCCAGCAACGCTGCAAGGTGCGGACCGACAATCGCGTCGATTTGACACGCGTGATCGGCGGGCGCTGCTCGAAGGGACGCGACTGGGGGTTCGACGCCAACCAGATATGGGTGTCGGGCGGTTGCCGCGCCGAATTCCGCTATGGCTACGCTGGCGGAGGCGGCGGCTATCCGAGCAATGATTTTGCGGGGACGCTGAACTGCGAATCCTGGCAGTATCGCTATGAGCAGTGCAATGTACGCACCGACAATCGTGTCGAGCTGACCCGAAAGATTGCGGGCAAGTGCAATGCCGGACGCCAATGGGGCTATACCAACGACTATATATGGGTCGACAAGGGGTGCCGCGCCCAGTTCGGCTATGGCTATCGCAACACGCGCCCCCCCGAAAAGGACAAGGGGCCGAGTACGGGGCTGATCATTGGGGGTATCGTTGTCGCCGGCGGGTTGCTCGCGCTGCTCGCAAGCCAGAAAAAGAAGAAGGCGGACGGCACCGCCGACGAAAGCGCGACGACGCATCCGCCGCAGGGCCCGGCAATGCTCAGCGCAAACCTGAACAGTCTGCCGAGCGCGTCACGACCGTCGGTCCAGAATTGCATGAACGATGCTGCACGGCAGATCGGGATCACGGGGGGCACGCGGCTGTCGTACGACCGGCTGATCCACCTCGAGCAGGGCAACGGCGGCTGGCGTATCCGCGCGGCGATGACCGCGACCTATCCCGACGGGGCAAAGCAGATCGAAATGTATTGCCGCGCGACGCCGAGCGATATCATCCAGCTCGACTTTACCTGAGGGCTGGCGGCCGACCGGCGAAGGGACGTTGCTGCCGCGTGGCGGTGAGCCGGAACTGTCGGTGACACCGCTCAAAGATCAGTGAAGGTCAGCCTTGTGCGCCGCTCGATTTGACGCCGCGGATGCGGCTGTCCGCGATCGCTTGCGCCAACCGGCTGGCAACTGCATTTATCTAGCGGATGAAAGAGGCGCGATGAAGGCTGGCATAGCCGAATATTGTAAGAAAAACGTTTTGGGCGGGCGTCGGAGTTGGGGTGGTGAGCCGACGTTCCTCCCCACCCTCGTCACCCCGGACTTGATCCGGGGTCCATGACCTCGACGCCGCGATGGATCCCGGATCAAGTCCGGGATGACGAAGAAACAATGTCCACTTCCGGTCGAAAGCCGACGAACCTCTTTCCCGTTCGTGTCGAGCGAAGTCGAGACACCCACCGACGCTTCTCCCAGCCTGAGGGGAATCTCGGCTTCGCTCGGCGCTAACGGGTTGGGGAAGCGGTAACGGCCAAGTTCGCTCGCTACCTTCCTCGCGCCCAAAAAAGAAAGCCGGATGCCGACGGAACGGCACCCGGCTCAGTCGCCCTCCATGACCGAGTTATCAGGTCAGAATTTAAATCCGACCTCGATGCCATAGCTGCGCGGGTCGCCGTACATCACGCCCGCAAACCCCAGCGAGCCGAAGTCGATGCCCGAGAGCATATATTCTTCTTTCGTGAGGTTCCGGCCCCAGACCGCGATCGAAGCCTTCGCACCGCCGACATCGACGTCGGAGATCGACAGGCGCGCGTTGACGAGCCCGACGCCGCCGTCGGCGATCGCGTCGTTGAAGGGATTGACCGGGTGCCAATAGATCTTGCTGCGATAGCTCCAGTCGGCGCGCGCGGTCAGCTTTCCGAAATTGCCCAGTTCGGTTTCATATTGCGCACCCACATTCGCCGTGGTCGCCGCCGAATACTGGAATTTGGCGACGTCCGAAATGTCGCTCGCCACCCCGGTCATCGGATCGACGAACAGGAACTCCTTATACTTGCGGTCGGTGTAGCCGATCGAACCGTCGATCGTGAGGCCGTCCGTGATCTGCGCCTGAAGCTCGGCCTCGATCCCCGTATAGGTCGCCTTCGCGGCGTTGACCGTGGTGCTCGCCGCCCCGCCGGTACCGGCGAGGAACTGCTGCACCTGCAGATCATCGTAGATCGCATGGAACGCCGCGACGTTGAAGCGAACGCGGCGATCGAACAGCTCGCTCTTGAACCCGATCTCGTACGAGGTCAGGTCCTCGGGATTGAAGCCATTGTTATCGGCCGCGCGCGCGTTGAAGCCACCCGCCTTGTAGCCCGTGCTGGCACGGACATAGGTCATGATGTCGTCGCTCCAGTCATAGGATATGTTGGCCAGCCAGTTGAGCCGGTTGAACTTGCGCGTCAGGTCGCGCGGCGCCGGCGGCACCGGCGCCGACTGGATCAGGTGCTTCTTGTCCTCGGTGTAGCGCAGCCCACCGGTGATGCTGAGCCTGCTGTCGAGCGCAGCGGGTTTCCACGTCAGCTGGCTGAATGCCGCCATCGATCGCGAGATATGGCGATAGGACAGCAAGGTGCCGAGATTGACGCCGAAGCTGTTGAGATTGACGCCCGGGGCGATCGGGATCGGCACCGGCGAAGGGAGGACCAGCGTGAAGCGCTGCGGATTATCCTCCGTCGCGCGTTCGCGGAAATAATAGGCGCCGAGCACATAGTCGAATTCGTCGCCGATCGATCCGATCAGGTTGAACTCCTGCGAGAACTGCTTTTGGTGCCGCTCGTTGCTGGTGCTGAACAGGTCGATCGGCCCGATGCCCTGGGGAATGAAGGCGTTGGGCGGCACGAGGATCGCGGGGCTGACGAGGAAACCGACCAGCCCGCCGTTGCCGTCGAGATCCGAGCTGTCGCTGACATTGTCCCATTTGCGATAGCCTGTGATCGACCGCAGCGTCGCGTCGCCGATCTCCCAATTGATCGTCAGCGCATGACCCTGCACCTTGTCATGGGCATTGCCGTCGTTATCTAGGCGGACCTGCGACAGCCGGTCCTGCGACACCACCGGCGCAGTTCCCCCGAAAGCCGACGAGAAATTGAGATAGTCGAGAATGTCCTGACGCACCGCGCGCAGCTGGAAGGCGTTGGCGCGGCCGTTGCGATCGCTCGAATCGAAGACATAATCGACGGTGAAGCCCGTGCCCTTGTCGAAGCGCACCGCCGCGCGCACGGCGTCGGTGTTACGCGCGCCCGGGTCGCGCTTGTCCAAGGGTTCGAGCAGATTGTCGACCGTCCCGTTGCGCTGGCTGTGATAATAGCCGAGCTTGAGGGCGAGGCCGGTATCGCCGAGCTCGCCGGTGTCGATGAGCGCCTTCACCATAAATTCGTCGAACTTGCCGTAGCCGACCTGCAGCTTGCCGCCGAAATCCTTGGACGGCTTGGCCGAGATGAGGTTGACCGCGCCGCCGGTCGTGTTGCGGCCGTAGAGCGTGCCCTGCGGCCCGCGCAGCACCTCGACGCGTTCGAGGTCCATCATATCGAACAGCGCGCCCGCCGAACGGCCAACAATGACGCCGTCGACATAGAGGCCGACGGCCGGGTCGGCGGTGAGGATGGGATCGTTGTCGACGATGCCGCGGATCGAAATCGACGGGTTGGCGGTCGCCGACGGCGTTTCGGTGATGATCAGGTTCGGGGCGGCACTGCCGAGCGCGGCGACGCTGGTGATCCCCCGCTGCTCGATCGCCTCGGCCCCGATCGCACTGATCGCGAGCGGGGTGTCCTGCAGGCTTTCGGAACGCTTCTGGGCGGTGACGATGATCTCGTCGAGGCCCCCGGCCGTGGCCTCTTCGGTGGCGGGCGCCGCCTCCTGCGCCTGCGCGGCGACCGCCATCCAGGGCGCGATCAGCGCGGCGGCGGCGATTTGTGCGCGGCAATATGTGCGATGCTTCATCAGTCCCATCCCTCTTTCTGTCCATTGCGGCGTAAGATGCGCAATTTATCGATCTAGTATCACGATATGCGTAACGTCAGCAATATATACCTACGCAAGAGGGCAATTCCCTACCCCCTTTTGGTGGTAGGTGCGCGAACGAAAAAAGGGGCGGCAAAGCCGCCCCAGGTCGCCCAAGGTGTCTCCTCATGGCAAGTCGTTCAAATTCCCGGCTGTTCTTTCGGGATATGGACCCTCAGCCCGTCCAGCTCCTCGGTAATGTGGATCTGGCAGCTCAACCGGCTGGTCGGTTTGACTTCGATAAAATCGGCAAGCGCCTCGAGCATCTCGGCCTCGTCGCCGCCCGGCGGGCCGACCCGCGCCGCCCACGCGTCGTCGACATAGACGTGGCAGGTGCCGCACTGGCGCACGCCCCCGCATAATGCATCGATCCCGTCGACGAGATTGCCGATCGCGAGGTGCATCACCGCCATGCCCTCGAAATTGGTGCACGTCTTCTCGCTGCCGTCGGGCTGGACATAGGTGACACGCGCCATCAGTTCTTACCCTTCGCGTGCGCCGGGCAGCCCGCAGCCGCTGCCGCGGCTTCCAGATCGGCGGGTGCACGCGCGGCGATGGCCCGCCGCTTGTAGCGCACCCGGCACGGCTGTTCGGGCCAATAGGTCCCCGCTCCGGCGATCGGGCGCGGTGTGTCGATCAATTCCATATCATAGCGCTGGAGCAGGATCGCGATCAGCGCCTTCATCTCCATCCGCGCAAAATTGACGCCAGCGCAGCGGTGCATGCCGCCGCCAAAGCCGATCAGGCTGTTCGATTCAACCTTGGCATCGGCGCGTTCGGTGTTGAAACGCTCGGGATCATAGTCGTCGGGCCGGTCGAATATCTCGCTCATCCGGTGGCTCACCGACGGCGCGAGCAGGATCCAGTCGCCTTCGCGGACCTGATAGCCGTCGCGCTCGAAATCGGCCGCTGCCTTGCGGATCATCGTGAAGGCCACGGGATGCAGGCGCTCGGTCTCGCGCAGCGCGAGGTCCATTTTCTGCATCGCGATCGCTTGTTCCCAGCTGAGGTCCGCGCCCGACGCCGAACCCAGGATCGTCTCGATCTCGCCACGCAGCACTTGCTGATAGTCGCGGTTCTGGAGGATATCGATCATCGCCCAGCTGACTTGCCCCGCGGTCGTTTCGTGCCCCGCCCAGACGAGCAGCAGGATCATGTGGATGATCAGTTCGTCGGGGATCGGGCGGCCGTCGGGATAGGTCGACGCGACCATGTCCTGAAAGAAGTCGGCGGGCTCGACGGGGTGCGCGCGGCGCTGCTTGATCCAGTCGCCGAGGATGCGGTGGAGCTTTTTCTTGGCGGCCTGGCTGCGGCGCATCTTCTTCGTCGGGAGCCACAGCGGCAGGACAAATTCCATCCCGCCCGAAAAGTCGCGGAACAGCTCGAAAAATTCATGGCCGAGCTTTTGCTTGAAATCGCGGCCCATGAAGCTGTGCGCCGCGATGTCCATCACCACGGGGCCCAGCGTCTGGATCAGATCGAACTCGCCGCTGTCGCCGAGCCGGTGACAGAGCGCCATCGCCTCTTCGGCCATCACCGGCACATATTGCTTCATCGCCGACGCTTTGAAACGCGGCATGATGACCGCGCGCTGATTCAGATATTCCTCCATTTCGGCAAAGGAATAGAAGTCGGGCGAGAACATCTTGTGGAAAAAGGGCATCGATTCGCGGATCGACAGTAGCTTGTCGGTTTCCTGGAATACGAAGCGGTTGTTGTCGGGGCCCAGCATCACGACCATGTTCCGCCCGCCCATGCGGAAGGAATAGATCGGGCCGTGCTCCTGATACCCCTTGCGCAGCAACGCCACGGGGTCCTTGAAGAAGCTGGTGAGGTGGCCGAGGAACGGCATCCCTCCGTCCATCGCGGGCGGTTTCATGGCGATTGCCGGCATGCTGATTCTCCTCTCGACGCCGTCTGCGCGGCCGAACGGGAGGGATCATCGCGCGCCGACGGCAGATCGCGAGCGCCTCGCGGTCAAATCGCGAATTTCAATCCTTTGAGGATCGTCTGGCGCGCCTGCCGGTGCCCAGCGAGCCCGACCCGACATCGCGCGCGACCATCGGCAGCGGAATCGGGGTCGAGGCGATGAGCAGCCCGACGTTGGTCTTGACCGCGGGCGGCAGCGGCGCGTCGCGCGCGATCAGGTCGCGAACCTCGCGGAACAGGCTCGCGAGCCGGCGTTCGATCAGCGCGCGCGACGCATCCGACAGCTCGCCAATCTCGAATTCCCAGATCGATCCCGGCGTCGAGAAATCATATTGCAGAAATTCCTCCTTGACGCGCCGGTCGAAGAAGCGCCGCATCGGCCCGCCGCGCCGCCAGCCGATGCTGCGCGCGGTCATCAGCTGGATGACATTGCCGGGGAGGAGCCGGATCAGCCCGATCCGTTCGAGCTTGAGCAGCGCGGGGATCAGCTGCGTCTGGTCGATGCCATAGTCGGCCGCGATCCGGTCGACCGTCCAGCCGCCGAGTGCGAGGTGGAAGCAGAAGAGCGCGAGCGGCTCGTCGACCAGCGCCTGTTCCTGCGCGTCGGTCAGCGTCGCCGGCATTGCGGGCCGCATCTCGTCGGCCATGCGCGCGAGCGCGAGGAAGTCGATGCCGGCGAGTTCGCAAATCTCGTCGATCCGCGCGAGGGTGAAGCTCTGCTGCGCAAAGGTGCGCCGGACGCTCGCGTGGCTGATACCGAGCGCGCTCGCGACATCAGCATAGGTCATCCCGCGCTCCTTCAACACACGCTTCAGCGCCTCGACCAGATAGGCGCTTTGCATATGCAGGGGCTCGGTTGCCGTCATCGGGCGCTTATCACCCTAAAGGATCGACGCCTCAAGCGCGCAAAAACTGTGACACAGCCGCGCGTCGACGATGCGGTCGGGGCATTCGGGGTCGAACCAGCGATCGATCCGCGCCCAATGATAGGGGTGGAGCATATAGGGGCCGAGCAGCCCCTCGACCCCGGCATATTCCTGTTCCCAGACATGCGTCCAGCGCCGCTCGCCGACCGCCGCGTCTGCGCGGCTGAGCTGCCAGTTGCGGATCGCGGGGATGTAATGCGGCATCATCCGCGTTTCGGCCTCGAATTGTTCGACAGCCGCGGGATCGCTGCCCTCGTCGACGCTGAGCAGCAGAACGCGGTAGACGCCGTTCGCCAGATCGGGAGCTTGCTTGCCGTCCGGCGAGCCCTGATAATCGGCGCCGTCGGCCGCATCGCCGGCGAGCAGCGGCACGAGCGCCGCGCCGAATGCGTCGCGTTGCTCGGCGCTGTCGAATGCGACATGCGCGAGCAGATCGCCGCCGAAGTGACTGCCCGGCAGGGTCGGTGCAACGAGCGTTCGGTAGGCCATATGCGCTCTTGCGAGCGCGCGCAGTTCGTCGGCGAGCGGTGCCAGCCGCGCGGGGTCCGCCAGCGTGACGAGGCGGGTCAGCTTAAACATCGCACAAGCCCTCGATATCGCCGGGCTCGGCAGCAAAGTAACGGCGGCGGCTGACGGCACGCGCATCGGCCTCGGCCCACCAGGCTGCGACGGCGGGATCGTTGCCGCCGACGAAGCGCATCTGCCACCAGCCGCCGGTATCGGCGATCGACCAGCGGAAGGTCAGCGTGTTGGACTGGTCACCCAGCC